>NZ_FOHB01000010.1 GCF_900111375.1 Pedococcus cremeus | reverse complement strand
CTGCTGCTCACCATGAGCTACGACGACCTCAAGGACCGGCTCGGGGCCGCCACCACCCTCGGTGGGCTCGATGCCGGCACCCACCTGCCCCCCGAGACCGTTCGGCGGCTGTGCTGCGACGGGTCCGTCATCCCGGTCGTGCTCGGCGGTGACGGCGAGGTCCTCGACTGGGGCCTGGAGAAGCGCTTCTTCACCGACGCCCAGACCAAACGGTTGTGGCTCCGCGACGGCGGCTGCACGTATCCCGGCTGCGGGGCACCCCCGCAGTGGACCGACGCCCATCATCTTGTCCACTGGGCCGACCTCGGACCCTCCGACCTCGACAACGGGGCACTGCTCTGCGAGCGGCACCACAACATCGTCCACACCCGCCGCCTGGCCGGCCGCGTCGTGCAGGGGTCGTTCGGGGAACGGGTCGAGTGGGACCTCACCCGAGGCTCCTACGACGACCTCCTCGCCCGACGCGCCGCCAGCAACACCGCAACCGAACCAGCGTGACCCCGCCCCACACCTCGCCGGCCACGACGGGGCCACAACCGTGCGCGAAGCCGGGCGTCAGTGGTGGTACGTGTCGTTCACGCCCCACGGCCGGTGCGCCTCGGGCGGTCGGGGGGAGTCGGTGAGCCGGTCGTAGCTCTCGGTGTCTCCGGGAGTCCGGCGACGCCGGTCGACGAGCACGACCACCACGGCGATCACCGCAAACACGATCAGAATCGGCAGCACGACCTCGACAATGCCCATGACCACGTCCCCCGTTCAGCCACCCCGCGGCGGCCTGGTGTGGCGAGTATGCCGTCAGACACCGCGGAGGTCGAGGCTGACCTCGGCCGGTGCGCCCTCCACGAGCACGACCGGGATGCCCCAGTCCTGCTGGTAGAGGTGGCAGGCGGCGTGCTCAGGCACCTCGCCGGTGTCGGGGTCGCCGTCGCAGGCCGCGGCCTGCACCGACACGTGCAGCACCCCGTCACCGACCGACGGGTCGAGCACGAGCTCGCGGGTCAGGCCCTCGGCGCTGCCCTCACCCTCGGTGAGCAGCGCGGCCGGCGTTGCCGAGACCACCAGCCGGGTGGGGTCGCCCCAGCGGTAGTCGAGCTTCTGGCCCGTGGGCGGGGTGAAGTTCACCCGGAGGTGCACCGCACCGGGAGCGACCTCCTGCCGGGGGCGCTGGGTCTGACGGGCCAGGCCGTCGACGCGCTGGGCCTTCTCCGGCAGCGGGATCCGCACCAGCTGGTGCGCGGCCGACTCGACGACCACGAGACGCGTGCCCTCGCCGTCGGTCTCGACCACGGCGTCGCTCGGCTCGCGCAGGCCGGTGGCCAGGGTCGAGACCTCGCGGGCCACCGCGTCGAAGCGGCGGATGGCGCCGTTGTAGGTGTCGCTCACCGCGACCGACCCGTCCGGCAGCACGGTGACGCCGAGGGGGTGCTGCATCAGCGCGTGGTCGGCGGCACCGTCACGGTGCCCGAAGTCGAACAGTCCCTGTCCCACGTGGGTCTCCACGACGAAGCCGTCGTCGGTGAGGTCGAGTGAGCGCAGCGCGGACGTCTCCGAGTCGGCCACCCACAGGCGCGAGCCGTCGGCGGAGGTGGCGAGGCCGGACGGCTGGGCGAACCACGCCTCGTCCGCAGCCCCGTCGCGGAGGCCCTCGTTCGAGGTGCCGCCGAGCACGGCCACGGTGTTGTCGGCCGGGTCGGCGCCCAGGTGCAGGGCCCACAGCTGGTGGGTGCCGGCCATCGCGACGACGACGCGGTCGATGAACCACGCGACGTCCCACGGGGTCGACAGGTCCTGCTTCAGGGCAGGGCCGCTGCCGGACCGCTCGCGCAGCTGGCGGCCGGTGCCGGCAAGCACCGTGAACGAGCCGTCGGCGAGCCGCAGGCCCTTCACCTGGTGGTTGACCGAGTCGGCGACGACGACGTCGTAACCGACGCGCGAAGCCGTCTCGACCGGCAGCACAAGGACACCCTGGGGCTCGTTCAGGACGCCGGGACCGCCGAACCGGGCACGCTCGGTGACCAGGTCGGCCTCGAGCTGCACGACCTCGTGGTGCGTCGTGTCCGACACCAGGAACGAGCCGTCCGGCAGGGTGGCCGCCTTGCCGGGGAACCGCAGCGCGGTCACCGGAGCCGGCGGCGCGGCATACGGGGTGTCGCCCTGCCGCAGGGTGCCCTTGGCCGTGTGCTCGGCGATGAGCTCCTCGATCAGCACGGAGAGCCCGTGGGCGTGCCCCTCACCGGACATGGAGGCGACGATGTAGCCCTCCGGGTCGATGACGACGAGGGTCGGCCACGCGCGGGCGGTGTAGGCCTGCCACGTGGCGAGCTCAGGGTCGTCGAGCACCGGGTGGTGCACGGCATACCGCTCCACGGCGGCCGCGAGGGCGTCCGGGTCCGCCTCGTGCTCGAACTTCGGCGAGTGCACGCCGATGAGCACGAGGGAGTCGGCGTACTTCTCCTCCAGCGGCCGCAGCTCGTCGAGCACGTGCAGGCAGTTGACGCAGCAGAAGGTCCAGAAGTCCAGGACGACGATGCGCCCGCGCAGCTCCTCGAGCGAGATGTCCTTGTCACCGGTGTTGAGCCAGCCGCGGCCGGTGAGCTCGGGGGCACGCAGGCGGGAGACGGAGCGGAGGGAGGCGGTCACGAGGGTGCCAACACGGCCCGGTCCGCTGCTCTTCCCGCCGGGGGCTGTTCCGTCGAGGGCTCGGCGCTCCACGGAGATGGCGGGCTCATCCCGACGGGGTGCCGCGCAGCTTCTCGAGCCGCACTCGCAGGGCGGCCTCGCGGTGGGCGTTGCCGTGCAGCGCGAGGTACCGGCTGCCGAAGACCGCCAGCAGCGCGTCGTCGAGCCTGCGGACGGCGCCGGCGGGGTACCGGTAGGCCATGCGGGCGTTGATCCCCGGGGTGTCGATCGAGGACAACAGCCCCCTGAGCTCCCCGAGCGAGGTGATGCCGAGCTCGAGCAGGAGGCCGGAGATCCACTCGTAGTGGTCGGTGCGGGACCAGCCGGAGTCCTGGAACTGGCCGGCGAGGAAGGTCGCGAGGTCCGAGGCGCTGATGCGGGGGTCGTCGGCGTGGGCCACGAGGCGCTGGTGGCCCATGGTCGCCTGCAACCGGTCGCGGATGGCGGAGAACTCACGGTCGGCGAGCTCCAGGAGCCCGGCAGCGAGGGTGAAACGGCGGTCCAGGTCGGGCACGTGCTCCTCGGGGATGGTGCCCTTGTAGCGCACGTCGTGCTCGAACTCCGCCCAGGCGTGCTGGAGGATCGTGCGCACCTGCACGGACGCGCTGCGCCCGCGCAGGGTCTCGTATGCCGCGGGCACCCCCTTCACCGGGTCCACCGCCACCAGCAGGTGGCGGCTCGCGTACCCGAAGCGCCCCTCCTGGGCGGTCTCCTGGCCCATGTCGCGGTCGTCGAGCACGCTGAACTGCTCGGCGAGGAGGCCTGCGACGGCCGTGACGTCCTCCTGCAGGTAGGTGACGACCCGGACCCCGAGCTGGTCGGTGATCTGGGTAAGCGGGTCGCTGTAGACGGGCTCACCGTCGACCACGCGCTCGGCCTTGCCGGCGAACGACGCCACGCTCTTGGCCCGACCGGTGACGCTGACGTAGTTGATGCCCGCGTCGTCGAGGAGTGCCGTCACCAGGGCGACGAACTGGTCGGCCGCGACCCGCAGCTCCGGCTGCATCGCGGCATACCGCTGCACGGCCTCGGCGCGCTCCTGTTCGACACCCACGGGACGACAGGCTATTGCCCACCCGCCCGCCGGGGTCGTGCGCCCGGCCGAGAGGGCCCGGCGGAGGGGCCGGCGGAGGGCTCGGCGGAGGGCCCGGCCGGTAGCCCCGTCAGAGGCGGCGGTCCTCCAACACGGGGAACGAGGCCCGGTAGTCGGAGACCACCGACAGGTCGACGTCGACGCTGAGCACCTGCTCCTCGGCTCCGGCCATGGCGAGCGCCTCGCCGGTCGGCAGCACCACCTGGCTGTGCCCACCCATCTCGGTGCCCGCGTGGGTGCCGGCGGTGTTGCAGGCGATGACGAGGCACTGGTCCTCGACGGCGCGGGCGTGGGCGAGCAGCGTCCAGTGCCGCACCCGGGCCATCGGCCAGGCGGCCGGGATGACGAACGCGGTGGCGCCGGCGTCGAGCTGTCGGCGGTAGAGCTCGGGGAAGCGCAGGTCGTAGCAGGTGGACAGGCCGGCTCGCCCCTGGCCGCCGGGCAGGTCGACCAGCACGACGTCCTCGCCGGCGTCCATGAGCTTCGGCTCGCCGGCGCCGAAGCCGAACCGGTGGATCTTGCGGTAGGTCGCGACCAGCTCCCCGGCCGGCGAGAACACGAGCGAGGTGTTCCACAGCCCGCGGCCCTCGGGCCCGTGCTCGCCCGTGGTCGGCCGCTCCACGATGGAGCCGGCGTGCAGCATCACCCCGGCGTCGCGGGCGGCGGCCGCCATGGCCTGCGCGGTGGGGCCGTCGACCGGCTCGGCCCGCGCGTCCCACTCCCGGTAGGCGAACCCGCCTGGCGCCCACAGCTCGGGCAGCACGGCGAGGTCGTGACCCGCCTGCTCGCGCACCAGCGCCGCGACCCGTTCGACGCGCTCCTGCACCGGCTCGGCGTCGCCGTAGCCGACCTGGATGACCGCGACCCTCATGGCTTCTCCCTCCTGTCCGCCTCCGCCTCCGCCGAACGGCGGTGCCGCTGGGCCAGCTCGGCGAGGTGTGCGTTGTAGGCCGTGAGCTCGGCGTCGTTGTCGCGGTCCGCCTGGCGGTCGCGACGCTTGGCCTCGGCCCGGTCGGTGCGCACCCAAGCGGCGGCCACCATGAGGGCCAGGATGAGCGTGGGCGCCTCACCGACACCCCACGCGATGGCTCCGGCCCGCTGCTGGTCGGCGAGCGGGTCCAGCGCCCACGGCAGGTGGAGCCGGGTGAAGAAGTCGGCCGCCAGCAGCTCCGTGCCGCTCGTCATGACCACGCCGAAGAACGCGTGGAAGGCCATGGTGGCGAAGAGGATGACGACGAGCAGCAGCGGTGACCACCGCTTCGGCCCGGGGTCGATGCCGACGAGCACCCAGACGAACAGGTAGCCCGAGAGCAGGAAGTGCACCATCATCGCGACGTGCCCGGTGTGGGTGCGCAGCGCGAGGTCGAACAGCGGCGAGTAGTAGAAGATCGCCAGGCTGAAGAAGAACAGCGCGGCCGCCACGACGGGGTTGGCCAGCAGGCCGAGGTAGCGCGAGTGCACCAGCTGGAGGATGACCTCCCGCGGGCCCCACGTCTTGTCGGGCCGCGAGGGCAGTGCGCGCAGCGCCAGGGTGATCGGTGCCGCGGGCACGAGCAGCAGGGGCACGATCATGGCCACGGCCATGTGCATCACCATGTGTGCGGAGAAGAGCACCCGGCCGTAGACGCCCGGTCCGCCGGACGTGGCGTAGACGAAGACCGCCCAGCCCAGCACCCACAGCACGACCCGGTACACCGGCCACGCGTCGCCTCGCCGGCGCAGCCGCAGCCACCCGGCGACGTAGACCCCGGCCATCACGAGCGCCACGGTCAGCCAGAGCCAGTCGACCCGCCAGGTGGTGAACCAGGCAGCCGGCGTCAGCGGCCCCGGGGCCGGGTAGCCGGTCAGGAGCTCGGCCGGGCTCGGTTCGGCCATCGCGGTGTCGGGCACGGGTGGGGCAGAGCGGGCCAGGGCGACGGCCACACCGACCGCGAAACCCATCACGACCAGCTCGCCGAGCACCAGTCGCAGGAACGCGGCGGCGTCGCCGCCGTCGGCACGCAGGCGGTGGGCCATCGTGCGGCGGTGGCGCCAACCGGCATACCCGAGCAGCACCAGGGCCGTCACCTTGGCGATGACCAGGAGCCCGTATGCCGTGGCCAGCCCACCGAGCGAGCCCAGCCGGATCCACGCGCTCTGCACGCCCGAGAGGGCCACCGCCACGAAGCACCAGAGAGCCACGGCGGAGAAGCGCTGCACCGTGACACCGAGGTCGTCGCCGAGCCGCGGGCGCATCACCGCGAGCGCGAGCAGGCCGCCGACCCACACGACGACCCCGACGAGGTGGACCGCCAGGGCGTTGACGGCGACGTCGTGGTCCGCAGCACCTGCGGCGTGGCCCGCGAGGGCCAGCGGGAGCACCGCGAGCACGGCGAGGAGCGAGAGCCACGCCATCGCGGCGCGGCTGCGGGCCACCGCGGCACCGGCGGCGACCACGGCAGCCAGGGCGGCGCTGATGACCGCCACCCGGGTGACCTCGAGGTCCCAGACGAAGGTGGTCAGCTGCATGAGGTAGCCCTGGCCGAAGAGCGGTATGCCGGCCAGTGAGGCGAACGTGAACAGCATCCCGACCAGCCCGGCCACCGCCCAGACGGCTGCCGTCACCGCCGCGGCCCGGGTGGCCGTCAGCCGACGGTTGGTGCGCGTGGTCTCCGGGGTGAGGAAGGCCGCGAGCAGGAGCAGCCCGACCGTCGCCGCGGCGGCCAGGTCGTGCACCACCCGCACGAGCAGGGTCCCCCAGCGGACCACCGCGCCCGGGTCGCCGATGGCGAGGGGCGCGGCTGCGCCCCCGATCACGGCGGCCACGAGAACCGCGGCGAACGCGGACCCAGCCAGCACCGCGGCGGGCACCCGTGCCGGGGCGGTCGTACTGCTCGGGGAGGACATGGTGCCCAGCCTAAGTAGGGTGGGGGCATGCCTCTCCACCCGGCAGCACCCCACGACCTTCCCGGGCTGGTCCAGGCCTACTGCCAGACCGTGCAGGCGGTCATCGACATCGGCCGCTCCTGCTCGGACCGCGACTTCGACAAGCCGACGGTCTACGACGGGTGGACGGTCAAGGACCAGGTCTCCCACGTGGTGGGGGTGGAGCAGTGGCTGAGCGGCTCACCTCTGCCCCGCGTGCCCGTCCCCGACTACCGGCACGTGCGCACCGAGCGCGACCGCGCCCGCGAGTCCATGGTCGAGCTGCGGCGCCGGATGATCGGCTCCAAGGTGGTCGACGAGCTCGAGGGTGTGCTCGCCAAGCGGATGATGCAGCTCGACGACCCTGAGCTGACCCTCGAGACCGAGGTCAAGGGCGTGGGCGGCCCGGCACCGGCCGGCGAGGTGCTGCGCGAACGGATCATGGACGTCTGGACCCACGAGCAGGACATGCGCCAGGCGCTCGGCCGCCCGGGCGGCCTCGACGCACCCGGGGCGGCCATCTTCATGGACACCCTCTGCACCGAGCTGCCGAGGCTGGTCGCCCGGGACGCCGGCATCGACCCCGGCAACATCGTCATCTTCGACATCACGGGCCCGGTCGTGGGCCGCGCGGGGGTCCGGGTCGAGGTCGCCGAGGACGGCAGCCCCCTGGGCACGCCACTCTTCACCGGCACGGTGCACGAGCACCCCGAGGACGGGCAGGTCACCAGCATCACGCTGTCGACCGACGCCATCACGCGCCGGGCCGCCGGGCGGGGCTCGCTCGGCGACATCCACTACACGGTGCAGGGCGACGAGGAGGTCGCCGTGCGGGTGCTGCAGGCCCTCCCCATCACGCACTGAGGAAATTCGCAGGACCGGGGCCGGGTCGCTCGCCTAGCATCGTTGGTTGACTCGCGCACAGCGACGTGCGCCTCCCCGCCCACTGGGCGCCGCCAACCCTGCCTCCTGAAGAGAGCACCGTCGTGTCCGCAACCGCACCACCCGCCCCGCAGTACCCCGACAACATCGACGCCGCCGTCCTGAAGGTGGCCGGCGTCGTCGTGCTCGGCGCCATCATGTCGATCCTCGACATCACCGTCGTCAACGTCGCCCTGCCGGTCTTCCAGACCGTCTTCGCCGAGACCCCCGACCAGCCCCTGGCCTACTCGACCGTGGCCTGGACGGTCACGGCCTACACGCTCGCGCTGGCGACGGTCATCCCGCTCACCGGCTGGGCCGCCGACCGGTTCGGCACCAAGCGGCTCTACATCATGGCCATCGTCCTCTTCACCGCCGGCTCGGCGCTGTGCGCGACGGCGACCTCGATCGAGATGCTCATCGGGTTCCGCGTGCTGCAGGGCCTCGGCGGCGGCATGCTCATGCCGCTGGGCATGACGATCATGACCCGGGCCGCCGGCCCGCACCGGATGGGTCGCCTCATGGCGATCCTCGGCGTGCCGATGCTGCTCGGCCCGATCATGGGCCCGATCCTCGGCGGCTGGCTGATCGAGCACTACAGCTGGCACTGGATCTTCCTCATCAACGTGCCGATCGGCGCGATCGCCGCCATCTACGCCTTCTTCGCCCTGCCGAAGGACCACACCGAGCCGTCGGAGTCGCTCGACGTGGTCGGCGTGCTGCTCATGTCGCCCGGCCTGGCGCTGTTCCTCTACGGCATCTCCTCGATTCCCGAGCACGGCACCATGAACAACCCCGAGGTCTACGTGACCATGGGCATCGGCATCGTGCTCATGCTGGCGTTCGTCTGGCACTCGTTCCGCCCGCAGCACCCGCTGCTCGACCTGCGCCTGTTCCGGAACCGCAACCTGACGGTCTCCCTCATCACGATGTTCATGTTCGGCGCCGCCTTCTTCGGCGGGCTGCTGCTCGTTCCGACGTACTTCCAGTCGGTGCGCGGCGAGTCGACCCTCGACGCCGGGCTGCTCGTGGCACCCCAGGGCATCGGAGCGATGGTGACCATGCCGATCGCCGGGGCCCTGGTCGACCGCTTCCCCGTGGGCCGGATCGTGCCGTTCGGCCTGCTCGGCATCATCGCCGGCATGTTCGCGATGACGCAGATCACCTCGACCACGCCCTACCCGCAGATCATCGCGGTGCTCTTCGTCATGGGCCTCGGCATGGGCGGCACGATGATGCCGATCATGACCACCGCGCTGAAGACGCTCACCTCGCACGAGGTGGCCCGCGGGTCGACCCTGCTCAACATCACCCAGCAGATCGCGAGCTCGGTCGGCGTGGCGGTGATGTCGGTGATCCTCACCAACAACCTCAAGGAGTCCAAGCTCGCCGGACCCGCCATGGCGACGCAGCGCGACCCCTCGCTGGTCGACAAGATCGGCGGCCAGGCCGTCGTGGCCAAGGGCCTGGCCGACGCGGCGGACGCGTTCGCCCAGACGTTCCTGGTGGCTGCCATCCTCGTGACGCTGACGATGATCCCGGCGCTGTTCCTGCCGCGGAAGAAGGAGGAGTCGCACCTCCTCGACGACCAGGCGGCCGCCGCCCCCGTCGTCCTGCACTGAGGCGTCGGGGCGTCGCCGCCCCAGCCGACACCCGCCGGGCGCTTCCTCGAGGAGCGCTCGGCGGGTCTTCTTTCTCGCCGTTTTCTCGCAGTCACCCATCCGCGGGTTCACTGGCCGCGAAGAACTATTTGCAATGCGCAAGCATTGAGTGATACTTGTATGCCGCAAACAAACGTTCCGTCTCGAAGGGACCCCTGTGCCCATCACTCTCGAGGCCGCCTCCACCTTGAGCACCACGCTGGTGCGCGTCATCAAGCTGATCAAGGGGATGCGGCACCACGCCCCCACCCCGCACCCCGAGGTGGACGCCAGCGCCTACCCGGTGCTGTTCACCATCGCCTCGGGCCCCAAGCGGGTCTCCGAGCTGGCCGACTGCACCCACTCCGACGTCTCCACCGTCAGCCGCCAGGCCAGCAACCTGGTCAACCAGGGCGTGGCCACCAAGGTCACCGACCCGGACGACGGCCGCGTCCAGCTCATCACCCTCACCGCTGAGGGCCAGGCCCTCCTCGAGGCCGTCAAGGGCCAGCGCTCGCAGTGGTTCCAGTCGCTGCTCGCGGACTGGACCTCCGAGGAGGCCGCCGAGTTCACGGCATACCTCGACCGGTTCGGCGACGCCCTCGAGGCCTCCCGGGCGCGCGCGCTGACCCGCACCCCGGCCCCGCCGGGCGCCCCCCACACCTCCACCGACCCGCAGGAGAACTGAATGGCAACCGCCGCCGTACGCCCCGAAGGGCCGCTCACCCACAAGCAGATCGTCACGATCCTCATCGGCCTGATGATGGGGATGTTCCTGGCCGCCCTCGACCAGACCATCGTCGCGACCGCGATCCGCACCATCGCCGACGACCTCAAGGGCCTGGACCAGCAGGCCTGGGCGACGACCGCGTACCTGATCACCTCCACCATCGTCACGCCGCTCTACGGCAAGCTCGGCGACATCTACGGCCGCAAGAAGCTGTTCATCTTCGCGATCAGCATCTTCGTCGTCGGCTCGGTCCTGTGCACCCTCGCGCAGACGATGCCCCAGCTCGCGGCCTACCGCGCCGTGCAGGGCATCGGTGCGGGCGGCCTCTTCTCGCTCGCCCTCGCCATCATCGGCGACATCGTGCCGCCGCGGGAGCGCGCCAAGTACCAGGGCTACTTCCTCGCCGTCTTCGGCACCTCCAGCGTCCTGGGCCCGGTCATCGGCGGGTTCTTCGCCGGCCAGGACCAGATCTTCGGCATCGACGGCTGGCGCTGGGTCTTCCTCGTCAACGTGCCCATCGGCATCGCCGCCCTGGCCGTCGTCTCCAAGACCCTGCACCTGCACCACACCCGGCTCGACCACCGCATCGACTGGTGGGGCGCGGTCGCCCTCAGCGTCTCCCTCGTCCCGCTGCTGCTGGTGGCCGAGCAGGGTCGCCAGTGGGGTTGGGGATCGACCTCGGCGCTGATCTGCTACGGCATAGGCATCATCGGTGCCGCCGCCTTCTTCGCCGTCGAGCGGGCGATGGGCGAGGAGGCGCTGCTACCGCTGGCGCTCTTCCGCATCCGCACCGTCGGGGTGGCCTCCGGCGCCTCGGTCCTCATCGGCATCGCCATGTTCGGCGGACTGGCCTGCCTCCCGCTCTACCTGCAGATCGTCAAGGGCGCCTCGCCCACCGAGGCCGGTCTGCTGCTGCTGCCGATGACCCTCGGCATCATGAGCGGGTCCATCAGCTCCGGCCAGATCATCAGCCGCACCGGCCGCTACCGGACGTTCCCCGTCGTCGGCTCGGGCCTGCTGGCCGTCGCCCTCTTCGTCTTCCACTACGTCCACGAGGACACCCCGCTGTGGCAGACGATGATCGTGATGTTCTTCTTCGGCATCGGACTCGGCTTCAACTTCCAGCCGCTGACCCTCGCCGTCCAGAACGCCGTGCCCCCGCAGCAGATCGGTGTCGCCACCTCGTCGGCGACGTTCACCCGTCAGATCGGCGGCACGCTCGGCACTGCGGTGTTCCTGTCCATCCTGTTCACCACTGTGCCTGACAAGATCGCTGCTGCACTGCAGAAGATCGCTCCCACGCCTGCCTTCCAGGAGGCGCTGCGCGACCCCAAGAACGCGGAGTTCGCCAAGCAGCTGCAGGCCCAGAAGGCCGGCGGCGGGTCCGGCGCCACCGGTGGGGTGCTGAAGGACAGCTCGTTCCTCAACACCCTGGACGCCCGGCTGGCCAAGCCGTTCCTGCAGGGGTTCTCGGACTCGATGGACCTCGTCTTCCTCGTGGGGTCGGCGGTCATGGTCGTCGGGTTCGTGGTGATGCTGTTCCTGCCCAACGTCGAGCTGCGGTCCGGCTCGTCCTACGCCCAGCGGGGTCAGGACGAGGCGCAGGCCCGCAGCGAGGTGGAGGCGGCTGCCGCGGCGCCGCCCGCGACCGGGCACTGACGGCCCGCCACACAGAAGCGAGGGGTATGCCGCGTGGTCACCACGCGGCATACCCCTCGCCTTTTGTTCGCCGTCAGCGGATGACGTACTTCGAGCGGGCCACGAACAGCCCCACCAGCGACAGCAGGGCGATCGCGATGTAGTACAGGCTCGGCGACATCAGCGACCCGGTGCGGGAGATGAGCCAGGTCAGAACCAGCGGAGCGAAGCCGCCGAACAGCGTCACGCCGAGGTTGTAGGAGACCGACAGGCCGGTGGTGCGGATCTGGGTCGGGAACAGCTCGGAGAGCAGGGCCGGCAGCGGGCCGAAGTAGAGCGCCATGATGATGCCGAGCACCACCTCGACGACCGTCAGGCCCCAGATCGAGGGGTTGGCGACCAGCAGCGCGAACATCGGCCACGCCAGCACGATGGCCGCGACCGTGGCCGCCCGCATGATGACTACCGGACCCACGCGGTCGGCCAGCGTCCCGACGTAGGGCACCCCGACGAGCGTGACGAGGCCGCTGATGATGCCACCGAGGTAGCCCGCCGAGGCCGGCAGGCCGAGGCTCTTCACCGCGAACGTCGGCATGTAGAGGATCAGGTAGACCGAGATGGTGGCCAGGCCCACGCAGGCCGCACCGGTGACGACACGGCCGGTGTGGTGGCCGATCGTCGACCACAGCGGCGACTTCACGGTCTCGCTCTCGACGAAGTCGGGGGTCTCGCTCATCCGCGAGCGGATGTAGAACCCGACCGGGCCGATGAGCATGCCGAAGAGGAACGGCACCCGCCAGCCCCACGACTCCAGCTGCTCGGTGGTCAGCCAGCTGTTGAGGCCGAAGCCGAACAGCGACGCCAGGAACATCGACGCGCCCTGGGTGGCCACCTGCCACGAGGCGTAGAACGCCTTGCGGTCGGGGGCGTGCTCGATGAGGAACGCCGTGGCCGTGCCGAACTCGCCGCCGGCGGAGAAGCCCTGGAGCAGCCGCGAGAGCAGGATGAGCAGGCCGGCGCCCGTGCCGATGGTCGCGGCCGTCGGGGCCAGGCCCATGATCGCGGTGCCGACCGTCATGATCGCGATGGTCAGGGTGAGGGCGGCCTTGCGACCGGCGCGGTCGCCGTAGGAGCCGAGCACCATCGCCCCGAGGGGCCGGATCAGGTAGGAGACGCCGAACGCGCCGAACGTGTAGAGCAGCGCGGTGACGCCGCTCGTCTCGGGGAAGAACAGCTTGCTGATGACGACCGCGAACGAGGCGTAGACGATGATGTCGAACCACTCGAGGGCGTTGCCGACCGAGGCGGCCACGACGGCACGGGTGGCGACGCGGCGCTGCTCCTCGGTGGTCGGTGCGGCGGAGGGCAGGGCCTCCACGGTGCGGGTCCGGTCGGTGCTCATCGCGTCTCCTCGGTGGTCGGGTCCTGCGTGGTGAGCTGGTCCAGCAGCTGGGTCATGAACTGCTCGCAGGCCTCGACCTGCGCGAGCTCGACGAACTCGTCGGGTGAGTGGGCCTGCGCGATGTCGCCCGGGCCGCAGACCACGGTCGGGATGCCGACCGCGTCGAAGAGCCCGGCCTCGGTGCCGTAGGTGACCTTGTCGGTCGAGGGGATGCCGCCGAGTCCCGACGCGAACGCGATGGCCGGTGATTCGGCAGGCGTGTCGAGCCCCGGGACCAGCGCGACGGGCTTCATCTCGACCCGGGCGCTGGGGTCCTCGGCCTGCATCTCCTGCTCCAGGCCGCGCACGTGCTCCTCGATGCGGCCGAGGATCTCCTGGGGATCGTCGGCGCCGACCGTGCGGAACTCGAACTGCACGTGGCACCGGTCGGCCACCGTGTTGCCGGCGATGCCGCCCTGCACGACGTTGACGCTCGCGGTGGTGTGCGGCACGACGTAGGCCTCGTCGAACGGGCCCTCGGCGCGGCGCTGGTCGGCGATGCCGCGGATGAAGGTGATGGCGCGCGCGGCGTACTCGACCGCGTTGACGCCCTGCGGCGTCAGCGACGAGTGGGCCGCCTTGCCGTGGAAGACGAGGTTGATGAGGTTGATCGACTTGTGCGCCGGGATGACCCGCATGCTGGTGGGCTCGCCGACGATGCAAGCGCGTGGCAGCGCCCCGCCCTCCTGCTCGGCTCGCGCCCTGAAGTGCTCGGCGATGTCGACGGCGCCGAGGCAGCCGACCTCCTCGTCATAGCTGAGCGCGAGGTGCACCGGCTCGCTCAGCCGCGCCGCGGCATACCGGGGCAGCAGCGCCAGCACGACGCCGATGAAGGACTTCATGTCGGCGGTCCCGCGGCCGTAGAGCCGGCCGTCGCGCACCTCCGGCGTGAACGGCGGCGAGCTCCACTCCTGGCCGTCAACCGGCACCACGTCGGTGTGGCCGGAGAGCACCACGCCCCCGGAGGTGCCGCCGTCGTGCGCGGGGAGGGTGGCGACGAGGTTCGCCTTGGTGCCATCGGCACTCGGCAGGCGGGTCGAGTCGACGCCGAGCCGCTTCAGCTCGGCCTCGACGACCTCGATGAGCGGGAGGTTGGTGTCGCGGCTGGTGGTGTCGAGCTCGACGAGGCGGGTCGTCCAGTCGAGGGACGAAGGGGGCGAATCGGACATGGGGTCACGTTCTGCCCTACCGCGAGGTACCGCAACCCCGTCTCAAAGAAGCGGGTCGAGGTAAGAACGCCGGTGATCCCCGGCGTTCTTACCTCGACCCAGTGAGGAGGAGAGGAGCGCTCAGCCCCAGACGAGGCCGCGGGCCGGGTCCTCCATGACCTTCGCGACGTCGGCGAGGAACTTGCTGCCGAGCTCGCCGTCGATGAGCCGGTGGTCGAAGCTCAGCGCCAGGCGGGTCACCCAGCGCGGCTCGATCGACTCGGTGCCGTCGGCCGCGGTGACCACCCACGGCTCGCGGCGGATGGCGCCGAACGCCATGATCGCCGACTCGCCGGGGTTGATGATCGGGGTGCCGAGGTCGACGCCGAAGACACCGACGTTGGTGATGGTGATGGTGCCGCCGGACATGTCGGCCGGCTGGGTGCGGCCCTCACGCGCGGTGGCGGTCAGCGCGCCGATGGCCTCGGCGAGCTGGCGCATCGACATCTGGTCGGCGTCCTTGATGTTCGGGACGATCAGGCCGCGCGGGGTGGCGGCGGCGATGCCGAGGTTCACGTAGCTCTTGACCACGATCTCGCCGGCGGCGTCGTCCCAGGTCGCGTTGATCTCCGGGTTGCGGCGCAGGGCCACGCACATCGCCTTGGCCAGCACCAGCAGCGGCGTGACCTTGACGTCGGCGAACTCGCGGTCTGATCTCAGCCGCTCGACGAGCTCCATCGTCGCCGTGGCGTCGACGGTGATCCACTCGGTGACGTGCGGCGCCGTGAACGCGGAGCCGACCATGGCCTGCGCCATCATCTTGCGCACGCCCTTGATCGGGATCCGCTGCTCGCGCTCGCCCGAGGGGGCGAAGGCCGGTGCCTGGTATGCCGCGACCTCGCCGACCGCTGCCGGCTCACCGGCGGCGGGGGCCTGCGGCTGCTGGCCGCCGGCCGCGTGGGCCTCCACGTCGGCGCGGGTGATGATGCCGCCCTCGCCGGAGCCCCGCACCTGCGCGAGGTCGACCCCGAGGTCCTTGGCGAACTTGCGCACCGGAGGCTTGGCCAGCGCCCGGGCGCCACCCTCACGGGCGACGACAGGAACAGCGGCCTGGGAGGCAGCGGGCTGGGCAGGGGCGGGCTGGGCAGGGGCGGCCTGGGCAGCCGGCGCCGGCGCGGCCACGGCGGGCTCGGCGGGGAAGGGCGACTGCGAGCGGGCAGCCACGCCACCCTCACCTCCGGCAGGGGCACCGGCACCCGGCTTGCGGGGGCGGCGCTTGGCCTCGGTCTGCTTCACGCCGTAGCCGACGAGGACGGCGGTGCGACCGGTCGACGTGGTGCCGCCGATCTTGCCCTCCTCGATCTGCTCCTCGGCCTCGGCCGCTGCGGCTGCCGCCGCCATCTTGGGCGCGGGGCTGCCCTCGATGCCGGGCTCGACCGCGCCGGCGGCCGGCGCCTGCTGCACCGAGGTCGGGGCACCCTCGCCGGCGCCACCAGCGGTGTCGACGGCGATGATCGGGGTGCCGACCTCGACCGTCTCGCCCTCGGGCACGAGCAGCTCGGTCACGGTGCCGGCGAAGGGCACCGGCAGCTCGACGAGCGACTTGGCGGTCTCGATCTCGACGACGATGTCGTTGACCTTGACGGTGTCGCCGGCCTTGACCTTCCAGGTGACGATCTCGGCCTCGGTCAGGCCCTCACCGGGGTCGGGGAGGTTGAACTGTTTGATGGACATGAGTTTTCGCGTCCTCTTCCTGGGCCGGGCTCAGTAGGCCAGCGAGCGGTCGACGGCGTCGAGCACCCGGTCGAGGTCTGGGAGGAACTCCTCCTCGAGCTTGCTCGGCGGGTAGGGCAGGTTGTAGCCGCCGACCCGGAGCACGGGCGCCTCGAGGTGGTAGAAGCAGCGCTGCTGGACCTCCGCCGCGACCTCGGCACCGAGGCCGAGGAAGGTCGAGGCCTCGTGCACGACGACCATGCGGCCGGTCTTCTCCACCGACGCGGCGATCACGTCCATGTCGAGCGGGCTCAGCGAGCGCAGGTCGATGACCTCGAGGTTCTTGCCCTCGCCCGCAGCCGCCTCTGCGGCCTGCAGGCAGGTCTTGACCATGGGGCCGTAGGCGACGAGCGTCGCGTCGGTGCCCTCGCGGCACACCTGCGCCTTGAACAGCTCACGGGGAGCGGCGGTCTCGTCGACCTCGGCCTTGTCCCAGTAGCGGCGCTTGGGCTCGTAGAAGAGCACCGGGTCGTCGGTCTCGATGGCCTGCTGGATCATCCAGTAGGCGTCCTCGGCGTTGGAGCAGCAGACGACCTTCAGGCCCGCGGTGTGCGCGAAGTAGGCCTCGTTGGACTCGCTGTGGTGCTCGACCGCGCCGATGCCGCCACCAACCGGGATGCGGATGACCATCGGCAGCTTGACCTTGCCCAGCGAGCGGGCCCGCATCTTGGCGACCTGGCTGACGATGTGGTCGAACGCCGGGTAGATGAACCCGTCGAACTGGATCTCGACGACGGGGCGGTAGCCGCGCAGCGCCATGCCGATCGCGGTGCCGACGATGCCGGCCTCCGCGAGCGGGGTGTCGATGACGCGGTCCTCGCCGAAGTCCTTCTGCAGGCCGTCGGTGACGCGGAAGACGCCACCGAGCTTGCCGATGTCCTCACCCATGAGGACGACGCGGGAGTCCTTCTCCATGGCCACCCGCAGGCCGTTGTTGATGCCCTTGGCGATCGTCATGGTGCTCATCAGTGCTCGCCCTCCGTCGCGAAGCCGGCGTGGTAGTCGACGAACTCGCGGCGCTCCTGCTCCACGAGCGGGTGCGGCTCGACGTAGACGTGGTCGAACATCGACTCGCCGGTCGGGTCGGGCATCGACAGGCAGCCCTCGCGGACCGTGGCGGCCAGCTCGTCGGCCTCCTTGTCGAGGGCGTCGAAGAAGTCCTGGTCGGCCTTCTTCTGGTGCACCAGGTAGGACTTCAGGCGCTCGATCGGGTCACGGTGCTTCCACACCTCGACCTCGGCGGAGACGCGGTACTTGGTCGGGTCGTCCGAGGTGGTGTGGGCGCCCATCCGATAGGTGTAGGCCTCGATGAAGGTCGGGCCGTTGCCGCTGCGGGCGGCGTTGAGCGCCTGCTGGGTCACGGCATACACGGCGAGCACGTCGTTGCCGTCGACCCGGACGCCGGGGAAGCCGAAGCCGCGGGCGCGCTGGTAGAGCGGGATGCGGGTCTGGCGCTCGTTGGGCTCGGAGATGGCCCACTGGTTGTTCTGGCAGAAGAACACGACCGGGGCGTTGTTGACCGCGGCGTAGACGAACGCCTCGTTGACGTCGCCCTGCGCGGACGCGCCGTCACCGAAGTAGGCGATCACGGCGGCGTCGCGGTCCTTGTCGCCGGTGCCGACGTCACCGTCGCGCTGGATGCCCATCGCGTAGCCGGTGGCGTGCAGGGTCTGGGCGCCGATGACGATCGTGTAGAGGTGGAAGTTCTTCTCGTTGGGGTCCCAGCCACCGTGGTTGACCCCGCGGAAGAGGCCGAGCAGGTTGAGCGGGTTGACCCCGCGACACCAGGCGACGCCGTGCTCGCGGTAGGTCGGGAACGCGTAGTCCTGCGGGCGCAGCGCGCGGCCGGAGCCGACCTGGGCGGCCTCCTGGCCCAGGAGGCTGGCCCAGATGCCCAGCTCGCCCTGGCGCTGGAGCGCGGTGGCCTCGGCGTCCACGCGACGGATGAGGACCAGGTCGCGGTAGAAACCGCGCAGGTCGTCGTCGGTCAGGTCCTGGACGTAGTGGTCGTACTCGGTGCTCTCGACGCGCTGCCCCTCCGGGGTCAGCAGCTGCACCATCTCCGGGCCGCCGTCTCCCACTTCGGGGACCGGCGCGGTCAGCTCGGCCAACGCATCGTGCTCACTGGCACTGGTGCTGGCACTCGCGACGGCGTTGTCGCTCACAGGCACTCCTGTTCCCTCGGGTCGTCGGAGGGTTCCCGGCGATCCTCGGCTCGGGCCGCGGTGGCCCTGCGGGGTCACCGCTGCTGGACACTGCGGCAAGGGTCGATCCACGCCACCTCAGGTGTGGCGGCGCTCACATGGGCCTTGCACCGCCGAATGTACCGGCAGCCCGGAGAATCTCAGAATCCGGGATTTCCCGGGTCAGGAGAGCTCGGATTGGGTGCGCCAGAGGTCGATGCCGGCGTCGACGGCGTGCTGGTCGATCTGCTGGAGCTCCTCGTCGGAGAAGTGCAGGTTCGACACCGCCGACGCGCTGTCCTCCAGCTGCTCGACGCTGGAGGCGCCGATCAGCACCGAGGTGACCCGCTCGTCGCGCAGCGCCCACGCGAGCGCCATCTGGGCGAGGGACTGGCCGCGCTCCTGGGCGAGGTCGTTGAGCCGGCGGACGTGCTCGAGCGACTCGTCGGTCAGCAGGTCGGGCGAGAGCGACTTGCCCTGGCTGGCGCGCGAGCCCTCGGGGATGCCACCGAGGTACTTGTTCGTGAGCATGCCCTGCGCCAGGGGGCTGAACGCGATGCAGCCGATGCCGCGCTCGCCTAGCGTGTCGAGCAGGCCGCCCTCGATCCAGCGGTTCAGCATCGAGTAGCTCGGCTGGTGGATGAGCAGCGGGACGCCCAGGTCGGTCAGGATCTCGGCCGCGCGGGCGGTGAGCTCGGGGCCGTAGCTGGAGATGCCGGCATACAGCGCCTTGCCCTGGTGGACGATGCTCGCCAGCGCGCCCATCGTCTCCTCGATCGGGGTGTCCGGGTCGGGGCGGTGGCTGTAGAAGATGTCGACGTAGTCGAGGCCGGTGCGCTTCAGGGTCTGGTCGAGGCTGGCGACGAGGTACTTGCGGGAGCCACCGTCGCCGTACGGGCCCGGCCACATGTCCCAGCCCGCCTTGGAGCTGATGACCAGCTCGTCGCGGTAGCGCCTGAAGTCGTCCTGGAAGTGGCGACCGAAGTTGGTCTCGGCGCTGCCGTAGGGCGGGCCGTAGTTGTTGGCGAGGTCGAAGTGCGTGATGCCGATGTCGAACGCGCGGCGCAGAATGGCCCGCTGCACGTCGAAGGGCTTGTCGTCGCCGAAGTTGTGCCACATCCCGAGGGAGATGGCGGGCAGCCGCAGGCCGCTCTGCCCCACCTTGCGGTAGGGCATCGGGCCGTAGCGGTCGGGGTTGGGCTGGTATGCCGGGAGCCAGGTGTCGACCATGGCCGCCACCCTAGAGCGGGGCCGGGTCGACGGCGAGGCCGGCGCAGCCCCTGCCGGTCAGACCGCCGGGGTCGTCGGGGCGGTGGCCTCGAGGAACGCGCCCGCGACCCGGATGAGCACGTCGTTGGCCTCGGGCTCGCCGATGGTGGCTCGCACGCCGTCGTCGCCGTACTGGCGCAGGGTCAGGCCGGCCTCCTGGGCCGCCTGGGTGAAGGCGGTGCTGCGGTCGCCGAGGGGGAACCACACGAAGTTGGCCTGGGTGTCGGGGATGAACCAGCCCTGGGTCCGCAGCGCCTCGACCACCCGGCTGCGCTCGGCGACGATGGCGTCGACCCGTTCCTTCAGCTCGTCGAAGGCGTCGAGGGAGGCGATGGCCGCCGCCTGGGCCAGCGAGTTCACGCCGAAGGGCACGGCGGTCTTGCGCAGGGCCGAGGCGATGGGCTCGTGCGCCACGGCATACCCGACCCGCAGGCCGGCCAGGCCGTAGGCCTTGGAGAAGGTGCGCAGCACGACGACGTTGGGGCGGTCGCGGTAGAGCGCCAGGGCGTCGGGGGCCTCCGGGTCCTGCACGAACTCGAGGTAGGCCTCGTCGATGACCACGAGCACCCGGCTCGGCACGGCGTCGATGAACCGCTCGAGCTCGTCGTGGTGGACGATCGGCCCGGTGGGGTTGTTGGGCGTGCAGACGAGCACGACCTTGGTGCGCTCGGTGATGGCCGCGAGCATGGCGTCGAGCCGGTGGCGGCAGTGCTCGTCGAGCCCCACCCTGACGGCCGAGGCGCCGGCGAGCGCGGTGACGATGGGGTAGGCCTCGAACGAGCGCCAGGCGAAGACGACCTCGTCACCCGGGTCGCAGGTCGCCTGGATGATCTGCCCGAGCACGCCGACGCTCCCGGTGCCGGTGGCGATGTGCTCGACCGGCACGCCGAGGTGGTCGGCAAGCGCGTTGCTCAGCTCGGTGACCGCCATGTCGGGGTAGCGGTTGATCTGGGTGGCCGCCTCCCGGACGACCTCGAGCACGCTCGGCAGCGGCGGGTAGGGGTTCTCGTTGGAGGACACCTTGTAGGCGATGACGCCCTCGCGGGGCGCCGCCGGCTTGCCGGGGACGTAGGCAGGCACCTGGGTGAGGGCGCTGCGCAGGCGGACGTCGCTGTGCTCGCTCATGGCGTCACTCTAGAGGCCGACCTCCCGAGAGGCCGCTGCACGGGGACTCGCACCGGCAGCGGCACCCCGCCGCGCAGGCCGGCTGCTCGAAGCAGGTGTCCGGGCAGCCGCACTCCGGCAGTGGCTCGAGGACCCGTGCCCGTCTGCCTCTTCGCGCGGCGCTGCGCTGGGCCAGCTGTTCCACCGTCGGGTGGTCCACCGGCCGCTGCGCTCCGGTCGCTCCTGCCCCGTCGCGCGTCGACCGCAGGGCGTACCAGCCTTGCGGATCGGCACGGTCGTAACGGGGGCCAGCGCCCCGGTTCAGCGGCCACCGGTCCGGCGGGACGACGTCGAGGTGGGCCGGGAACCGGCGGCCGGCGTTGTCCCGCACCGCGTCCGACCCGAAGGGCGGCACGACCCGCCCACTCTCGTCCACCACCTGGAGCCGGAGCCCAGCCAGGCCGAGCACCCGCTCCAGCACATCGACAGCCATCGAGCCGCCGGACTCCCACCTGCCCACGGTCGCCGGCCCCACACCGAGACGCTGGGCGAGCTCGCGCTGGCTCAGGTCGGCGATGCGGCGCACACGCGCCACGTACCCAGCGATGTCCAGACCCACGTCGTCCCACTGCTTCTCATCCCACTGCTGCTCGTCCCACTGCTGTTCCCCCATGGCGCCATGCTGGCGTCGGGCACCGACACCCACGCCAGAGACGACTGCGCCACTGCTCCGCGAGGCGGAGCAGTGGCGCAGTCACGTGTCGGAACCCTCGGCCCGGCCGGGCGGGCGGTCGGCGTGCTCAGTCGCCGTCGGGCAGGACCAGGTTCAGGACCATCGAGACGAGAGTGATGACGAGAGCGCCGACCACGGAGTCCCAGAAGAAGTGCTCGACGTCGAAGTCGAGGCCCAGCGCGTGCGACAGGCCCGAGGTGAGCTCGAGCATGAGGGCGTTCACGACGAGGGTGAACAGCCCGAGCGTCAGGAGGATGAACGGGAACGAGAAGAACGTCGCGATCGGCTTCACGAAGGCGTTGATGAGGCCGAACAGGATCGCCACGAGCAGGATCGTGATGAGCCGCGTGCTCAGCTGGTCGGCGTTCTCACCGAGGTGGATGCCCGGGATGACGAGGGCGGCCACCCACAGGGCGACGCCGTTGACGGCGATCTTGATCGCGATGGACCTCATGCCGAGATCGTGCCAGAGAACGACTCACCCCACCCTGACGACGAGCCGCGGGTGGGGTGTGTCGCGCCGGACGGGGTCCGCGCCAGGCCGGGAGGGACTACATGCCGGGACTACACGTGCCTTCGGGCGGTCACCACGCGGAACCGGTTGGCCACGAAGGCGGCGTCGACGTACGCCGCGTTGGCCGCCGGGTTGGCGCCGGTGCCGTGGTAGTCGGAGAACGCCGCGGTCTGGTTGACGAACACCTGGCCGGTGAGGTTCTCCGACAGCGCGACGCCCGCGTCGGCGGCTGCCTCGCGGGCGGCGTCGAGCACGTCCTCGGAGGTCGAGTACACCGCGGCCGTCATCGCACCGTGCTCGCGCACGGTGTCGCGGAACTGGGCCAGCGACTGCTCCGTCGACGCGGTGCCGATGAGGAAGGTGACCGGCCCGAAGCACTCGCGGGTGTAGACGTCCTCGCGGCTCGCGTCGATGGCGACCAGTCCGGGGGCGCGCACCACCGCGTCCGGGTATGCCGGGTGGCTGACCTCGCGCGAGTCCAGCACCACCGTGCCGCCGGCCTCCTGTGCCAGGTCGCCGAGGCTGGCGGCGTTGGTGCGCACGCCCTCGTTGACGGTCGCGCCGAGCAGCTCGACGGCCTTGGCGTCGTCGCCGGTCAGCTTGCCGATGGCGGCACCGAGCCGCTGGCCGAACTCCTCGAACGAGAGGTGGCCCTCGTCGGTGTCGACACCGTCACGCGGGACGTAGACGTTCTGCGGGGTGGTGCACATCTGGCCCGAGTACAGGCTCAGCGAGAAGGCGAGGTTGCCGAGCACACCCCGCAGGTTGTCGGTGGAGTCGACGACGACGGTGTTGACGCCGGCCTTCTCCGTGTAGACCAGCTGCCCGCGGGCGGCGCCGTTCTCCTCGAGCCAGCCGCCGAAACCGGGGCCGCCGGTGTAGTCGATGATCGTGACCTCGTCACGCTCGGCCAGTGTCTTGGCCAGGCCCTCGCCGTCGCCCTCGGCGGCGAGCTGCACCAGGGCCGGGTCGAAGCCGGCCTCGCGAAGCACGGTGCGGGCGGCGTCGACGGAGATCGCCAGCGGCAGCACGGCTCGCGGGTGCGGCTTCACGATGACGGGGTTGCCGGTCACCAGCGAGGCGAACAGGCCCGGGTAGCTGTTCCACGTCGGGAACGTGTTGCAGCCGATGACCAGCGCGAGCCCACGGGGGACGACGCGGTAGTCCTTCTGCATCCGGAGCGGGGCGGGGTTGCCCTGGCGGTCCTTGCCCGGCTTCTCCCAGACGACGGAGGCTGGAACCCGCTCCTGCTCGACGAGCCCGGCGACAATCGCCTCGAGGGCGCGGTCCTGCGCGTGCGGCCCCGCTGCCTGGAAGGACATCACGAAGGGCTGGCCACTGGTGTGCATGACCGCGTTGGCCATCTCGAAGGACCGCTTGTTGATCGCGTCGACGACCTCGAGGCAGACCGCTGCACGGACCCGGGCTCCGGCGTCGCGCCACGTGGGCATCGCCGCCTCGGCCGCGGCGACCGCCGCGTCGACGTCGAGGTGCGGGTAGGTGACGCCGAGGACCGGCCCGTAGGGCGAGACCTCGTCGCCCACGGCGGTGCCGTCGGTGGGCTGGTCGGCCAGCGCCGCGAAGGGCTTGCCGAGGTGCGCCTCGTAGGCCGCCTTGCCCTGCTCGGCCGCACCCTCGCCGTACACACGGGGGGACGGCGACTCCGGGTAGCGGGAGAAGTACGAGCGGGCGGCCAGCGCCGCGGCGGCGGCGTCGAGGTCGGCAGCGTGCTTCTCGACGAGCGGGTGGGTGTCGGGCGTCGTTGCCGTCGTCATGCCGCCCATCGTAGTCGCGCCGATGTGACAGCGTGACGGCCGCAGTGGCGCCCCGATGTAACACGTCGTGCGACGATGGGCGCCATGACGACGCTGTCCGAGGGAGCACCCGTGTCCGTGGTCGGCGCCGGCGCCATGGGTGCGGGGATCGCCCAGGTCGCCGCCTCCGCCGGCCACCCCGTCGCCCTCGTCGACGCCGTCAGCGGCGTCGTGGAGAAGGCCGTGGCCGGCATCATCGGGAGCCTGCAGCGCCAGGAGGCCAAGGGCCGGATCAGCTCGGCCCAGCTCGAGGCGACCGTCGAGCGCATCACGCCCGTCGACGCCATCTCCCAGCTGCCGGCGAGTGCGCTCGTCATCGAGGCGGTGCGGGAGGACCTCGACACCAAGCGCGCCCTCTTCAACGAGCTCGCCGAGCGCCAGTCCCGCGAGACCGTGCTCGCCACCAACACCTCGAGCCTCGACGTCGGAGCCATCGCCGAGGGGCTCCCGGAGCCGGGTCGGGTCATCGGCCTGCACTTCTTCAACCCGCCACCGGTCATGCGCCTCGTCGAGGTCGTGCGCGGCCGATCCTCGTCACCCGAGGTCATCGAGGCAGCGGCCGGCCTCGTGCGAACCTGGGGCAAGACGCCCGTGGTCTGCGCCTCCACACCGGGCTTCATCGTCAACCGCGTCGCCCGCCCGTTCTACGGCGAGGCCCAGCGCATGCTCATGGACGGCGTCGCCGACGCGGCCACCCTCGACGCGGCGCTGCGGTCGGCCGGCTTCCGCATGGGCCCGCTCGAGCTCACCGACCTCATCGGGCAGGACGTCAACCTCGCGGTCGGCACCAGCGTGTGGGAGCAGACGGGCCGCGACCCGCGTTACGCCCCCACCGCGATGCAGCAGGAGCTCGTCGCGGCAGGCCACCTCGGCCGCAAGTCGGGTCAGGGCGTCTACCGCTACGACCCCTCAGGCGCCCCTCTCGACGCCGAACCCGACCAGGCCAGGCTCGCGGAGCTGCTCGGCGGCCCCGTGGAGACCGACCCGGTCGCGCGCACCCTCGCCATGCTGGTCAACGAGGCCGTCGACCTCGTCCACCGCGGCGAGGCCGGCGCCGACGACGTCGACACCGCCATGACGCTGGGCACCAACTACCCCAAGGGTCCGATCGCGTGGGGACGCGAGATCGGGTATGCCGTGGTGGCCGACCAGCTCGCCGCCCTCGACCGCGCGTTCCCGGGCGGGCGCTACCGGCCCAGTTCCGCCCTGTCGGGAGAGGAGGCGTGATGGCCGAGCTGACCCACGTGGAGCGCATGTGGCAGGACGACGCGGCCTCACGGGCCCTCGGCATGGACGCGCTCGTCATCGAGACCGACCACGCCGAGGTGCGCATGACGATCACGGACGCGATGGTCAACGGGCACGACATCGCCCACGGCGGCTACATCTTCACCCTGGCCGACTCCGCCTTCGCGCTGGCCTGCAACAGCCGGGGTGAGACCACGGTGGCGGCCGGCGCCGACATCACCTTCGTCGCGGCGGCGCGGCGCGGCGACGTCCTCGTGGCCGAGGCGCGGGTGCGCACGGCATACGGCCGCAGTGGGATCACCGACGTGACCGTGACCCGGGAGGACGACGGGGCGGTCATCGCGGAGTTCCGGGGCCGTTCCCGCACCCTGCGCGCCTAGCACGAGCTGCAACCGGGCGCCGGCGGCACGGCATACTTTGTGCGCATGCGCGTTCTCGTCACCGGCGGCGCCGGCTACATCGGCTCCCACACCGTCGTCCAGCTCGCGGCCACCGGCCACGACGTCGTGGTCGTCGACAGCTTCGCCAACTCCAAGGCGGCCGTGGTCCCGCGGCTCGAGGCGCTCATCGGCCGCCCGCTCGAGGTCCACGCCTTCGACCTGACCGACCGCGACAAGACCGAGTCGCTGTTCGCCGAGGGGCACTTCGACGCCGTCATCCACTTCGCCGGCCTCAAGGCCGTGGGCGAGAGCGTCGCGGCTCCCCTGGAGTACTACCAGAACAACCTCGACTCGACGTTCGCGCTGGTGCGCGCCATGCGCAACCACGGCTGCTTCAAGCTGGTGTTCTCCTCCTCCGCCACCGTCTACGGCGAGAACGCACCGGTGCCGATGCACGAGGACCTGCCGACCTCGGCGACGAACCCCTACGGCTGGACGAAGGTCATGATCGAGCAGGTGCTGCGCGACGTGGCCGTCACCGACGAGCGCTGGCGCATCGCGCTGCTGCGCTACTTCAACCCCGTCGGCGCCCACCCGTCGGGCACCATCGGCGAGGACCCGCAGGGCATCCCCAACAACCTCATGCCGTTCATCGCCCAGGTCGCCGTGGGCAAGCTCGAGAAGCTCAAGGTGTTCGGTGACGACTACGACACCCCCGACGGCACGGCCCAGCGCGACTACATCCACGTCGAGGACCTCGCCGCCGGGCACCTGGCGGCCCTCACGAAGCTGGGGACGACCGACGAGCCCGTCTCGACGTGGAACCTCGGCACCGGCCGGCCGAGCAGCGTGCTCGAGGTGCTGCACGCCTTCGAGCGGGCCTGCGGCCACGAGCTGCCCTACGAGGTCGTCGGCCGCCGGCCCGGTGACATCGCCGCGTCGTACGCCGACCCCTCCCGCGCCGAGGCCGAGCTCGGCTGGCGCGCGGAGAGGACCATCGACGACATGTGCGCCGACCAGTGGAACTGGCAGCGCGGCAACCCCCTCGGTTACCCGGACTGACGCGCCGGCTGGGGCAGGCGGCGCGCGAACAGGTCGAGCAGCGCCTCCCAGTGCCGCTCGGTGGCGGCGTCGTCGTATGCCGCGGTGTCGGCCATCGTGAACCCGTGCGCCGCGCCCTCGTAGAGCTCGGTGCGGTGCTCGACCCCGGCTGACGCCAGCGCCTCGCCGACGACCTGCTGGTGCTCCGGCGACATCGAGTGGTCGTGGTCGGCGTGCGCGACGTAGACCTCGCAGCCCAGGCGGCCGAACAGCCGGTGGGGGCTGTCCGGGGCGTCGGTGACCAGGCGGCCGGCGTGGAAGGTCGCGACCGCGGCCACCCGCTCCGGCGCGTGGGCCGCCAGGCGGATCGCGAGCGCGCCACCCATGCAGTAGCCCAGCGCGCCGACCGGTCCGTCGGCGACGCGCTCATCCCTGGCCAGGAAGTCGAGCCAGGCGTCGGCGTCGCGCGTCGCCAGCTCGGGGGTCAGGGCCTTCATGACCGGTCCGAGCCGCTCGAAGACGGTGCCGCGGGCCAGCGGGTCGCTCAGGTCGGGCAGCTCGACCACGGGCGCGCGGCCGCTGCGCCAGAACACGTTCGGCACCAGCACGGCATACCCCTGCCCGGCCAGCCGGGAGGCCATCTCCTCCAGCCGCGGCCGCAGGCCGAAGGCGTCCATGAACATGACCACGCCGGGGTGCGGGCCACCCGTCGCCGGGGTGACGAAGAGGGCATCGGCGGCGCCGTCGGCGGTCGGGACGTCGAGGGTGGCGGCGGTGGTCTCGAGGGGGGTCTCGGGTGAGGTCTGGGGTGAGAGGTCGGCCATGTCCGCAGTCTGGCAGTGGCCCTCAGCACGCGCGCGGCACGCCAAGAGGTGACCGTGGCCCTCCCCGCTCGGGACCAATGGCCCGTGCGGCCGAACTACTACATATCGTAGTATCCACTACGCCCTGTAGTAGTTCATCCGTCTCCCCCAGGAGCTCCCTCCCATGGACGCGCTCGACCTCGCGAGGTGGCAGTTCGCCATCACGACCGTGTACCACTTCCTGTTCGTGCCGATCACGATCGGGCTCTCGGCCCTCGTCGCGGTCTTCCACACGGCGTGGGTCAGGAAGCGCAACCCGGAGATGCTCCGGCTCGCCAAGTTCTACGGCAAGCTCTTCACGATCAACTTCGCGCTCGGCCTGGTGACCGGCATCGTCCAGGAGTTCCAGTTCGGCATGAACTGGTCCGACTACAGCCGCTTCGTCGGCGACATCTTCGGTGCCCCGCTGGCGATCGAGGCCCTGCTCGCGTTCTTCCTCGAGTCGACGTTCCTCGGCCTGTGGATCTTCGGGTGGGGCCGGATCCCCGAGAAGCTGCACGCGGGGTGCATGTGGGCCGTGCACATCGGCACGCTGCTGTCGGCCTACTTCATCCTGGCCGCGAACTCGTTCATGCAGAACCCGGTCGGCTACCGCTACAACCCGCAGAGCGGCCGGGCCGAGCTGACCGACTTCGCCGCGGTGCTGACCAACAAGGTGCAGCTGGTCACCTTCCCGCACGTCGTGTTCGCCGCCTACATGGTCGGCGGCGCCATGGTCATGGGCGTCGGCCTGTGGCACATGCGCCGGGTCAACAAGGCGACCGAGCCGGCCGCGCGCTCCGACCTCGGCATGTACCGCAAGGCCACCCGCCTCGGCGCCGTCGTCACGCTGGTCGCCGGCCTCGCGGTCGCCGTGACCGGTGACCTGCAGGGCAAGATCATGACCGAGGTCCAGCCGATGAAGATGGCGGCGGCCGAGGCGCTCTACGAGTCGTCGGACAGCAACGCGCCGTTCTCCCTCTTCACCGTCGGCTCGCTCGACGGCTCGCAGGAGAAGTTCTCGGTCACCGTTCCGGGCCTGCTCTCCTTCCTCGCCACCGGCAGCTTCGACGGCAAGGTCCAGGGCATCAACAACCTCAAGGCGGAGTACGCCCAGAAGTACGCCGACAACCCGCTGACCCAGAGCACGACCTACGTGCCCAACATCCCGCTGTCCTACTGGTCGTTCCGCCTCATGATGGGCGTCGGCTTCGCCGCGATGGCCGCCGCGGCCGCCGTGCTGTGGGCGACCCGCCGCGACCAGGTGCCGACCGCCCGCTGGTGGACCTGGCTCGCCGTCGCCACACCCCTGCTCCCGGTGTTCGGCAACAGCTTCGGCTGGATCTTCACCGAGATCGGCCGCCAGCCGTGGATCGTCTTCGGCCTCATGGCCACCCACACCGGCGTCTCGCCGTCGGTGTCGGCCGGCGAGGTCATCACCTCGATGGTGGTCTACACGCTGCTCTACGGCGCCCTCGCCGTGGTGGAGGTCAAGCTCTTCCTCCACTACATGCGAGCCGGTGCCCCGCCGCACGAGGAGCCGGTGACCCCCAGCGAGAAGGACGAGGACGCCGAGCTGGCGTTCGCGTACTGAGCCGGCCGACGAGCACGACGCGACCACGCGGCATACCGAAAAGGACTGTCAAGCAATGGACTTCCCCACCATCTGGTTCATCATCATCGGCGTGCTCTGGACGGGCTACTTCGTCCTCGAGGGCTTCGACTTCGGCGTCGGGATGCTGCTGCCGGTGCTCGGCCGCGGCACCGACGCGGCTGACGGCGAGAAGCGGCGCCGGGTGCTCATCAACACGATCGGCCCGGTCTGGGACGGCAACGAGGTGTGGGTGCTGACCGCCGGTGGCGCCACCTTCGCGGCGTTCCCGCACTGGTACGCCACGATGTTCAGCGCGTTCTACCTGCCGCTGCTGCTCATCCTGGTGGCGCTGATCGTGCGCAACCTCGGCTTCGACTACCGGGGCAAGCGCGATGACGACCGCTGGCGCGCCAACTGGGACAAGGCGATCATCGTCGGCTCGTTCGTGCCGGCCCTGCTGTGGGGCGTCGCCCTGACCAACCTCGTGCGCGGTCTGCCGATCGACGCCAACAAGGAGTTCACCGGCAACCTGTTCACCCTGCTCAACCCGGTGTCGCTGCTCGGCGGCATCGTCACCCTCGGCCTGTTCCTCACGCACGGCGCGCTCTTCACCGCCCTGAAGACGAGCGGTCAGATCCGCGAGGACGCCCGCGGCGTGGCGACCAAGGTCGGCGTGGTGACCGCGGTGCTCGCCGTGGCGCTGCTGCTGGTCCTGGGCACGCAGCACGGCGGCAACGCCTGGTCGTGGCTGACGACCGTGGTCGCGGCCGGGTCGCTGCTCGCCGCGCTCGGTGCCAACCTGCGCGGACGGGAGGGCTGGGCCTTCATCGGCACGTTCGTCACGATCGCGATGGCCGTGGCGACCTACTTCCTGCTGCTCTTCCCAAACGTCATGCCGAGCACGCTCAACGACGCCTGGTCGCTCACGGTCGACAACGCCTCCAGCACCACCTACACGCTCAAGATCATGACCGTGGTGGCGCTGGTGTTCACGCCGCTCGTGCTGCTCTACCAGTCGTGGACCTACTGGGTCTTCCGCAAGCGCATCGGCACCCAGCACATCCCCGCCGCGGCCGAGCCCGTCGCCGCGGGCCGCTGATGCGCCCGTTCGACCCCCAGCTCCTGCGCGCGGCCCCGGCCGCGCGCAGGCCTGTGGTGGCCCTCGCCGTGGTGGGCGTGCTGCAGGGGGTGGCGACCATCGCCACCGCCTTCGCGCTCACCGCGGTGGTGCTGGCGGTGGTGAAGGGTATGCCGGTCGGCCGGCCGGGTGCCTGGCTCGCCGGCCTCTTCGCGCTGCGGGCCGCGCTGTCGTGGACCTCGGAGCGCGTGTCCGCGTGGGCCGGCTCGCGGGTCAGCGCCGCCCTGCGGGAGCAGCTGCTGGCGGCGTGGCTGCGCGCCGACGCCGACCGCCGGCCCGACCCGTCCCACGCCGTCGCCCTCGCCGCCCAGGGCACCAGCAGCGTCGAGCCCTACGTCGCGAAGTACCTCCCCGCGCTGGTCACCGCCGCCGTCGTCCCGCCGCTGGCTATCGCCACGCTCGCGGTCGTCGACTGGCCCAGCGCCCTCATCGTGGTGCTCACCGTGCCGTTGCTCCCGGTCTTCGCCGCGCTCATCGGCGCCAGCACCCGCGACGCGACGCAGCGCCGCTGGCAGGCGCTGTCGGCCCTGTCGGGTCACTTCCTCGACGTCATGCGCGGCCTGCCGACCCTCGTCGGCTACGGCCGCGCCACCCGCCAGGTCGAGACCATCTCCTCGGTCAGCCAGCGGCACCGCCGCACCACCATGGAGACGCTGCGGCTGGCCTTCCTCAGCTCGGCAGCCCTCGAGCTGCTCGCGACGATCTCGGTCGCCATGGTGGCCGTGACCGTGGGCATCCGGCTCTCGCACGGCTCGGTCGCCCTGGGCACCGGGCTCGTCGCGATCCTGCTGGCACCCGAGGCCTACTGGCCGATCCGCCGCGTCGGGGCGGAGTTCCACGCCGCCGCCGACGGCGCCGAGGCGCTCGCCGACATCCAGGGACACCTGGCGACCGGGACCGGCTCCGAGGTTGCGGCCGCCGGTGCGGGTCGCGACGACGCGGCGCGCCGGCTCGCAGCGTCGCTGGCGCGGCCGGCCACGGTGGTCGCCTCCGGGCTCACCTACACCTACCCCGGCACCACCGTCCCCGTGCTGGACGGCGTCTCACTGACGGCGGGCCCCGGCCTGACCGTGCTCACCGGCCCCTCCGGCACCGGCAAGACCACGCTGCTCGAGGTGCTCGCCGGCATCCGCGTGCCGCAGGCCGGCACCCTGTCCACCCCCGCGGCCCACCTGGTCAGCCAACGGCCGTTCCTCACCGCCGACACGGTGCGGTCCAACCTGGCCCTGGGCACCGCGGCAGGCCAGGACGCCTGCTGGCAGGCCCTGCGCGACGTGGGCCTCGACGGCGTGGTGGCCGCCATGCCGCAGGGCCTCGACACCCGCATCGGCGACGACGGCTTCGGCCTCTCGGCCGGGCAGCGCGCCCGCCTCGTGCTCGCCCGCGCGACGCTCTCCGAGGCCACCGTCGTGCTCCTCGACGAGCCGACCGCACACCTCGACCCCGAGTCGGCCGGCATCGCCCACGAGGCGATCCGCACCCTGGCCGCCCGCCGCTGCGTGGTCGCGGTGAGCCACCGCCCCGAGCTGGTGGCGGCCGCCGACGCGCACGTACACCTCGAGCAGGGCCGCACCACCCACTCCGACAGCCGGCAGGACCGGGAGGCCCAACAGTGAACCGGACCCCCGCACAGAACGAGACCGCAGCGGTGGGCCGCACCCGCCTCCTGCACCCCACCCCGCGAACCGCGCTGGCCGGCCTGCTCGGCGGGGCCGCCCTGTCCGCCGGGGTCGCCCTGACCGCAACCTCGGGCTGGTTGATCGTGCGCGCCAGCGAGCGGCCGGTCATCCTCACGCTGCTGACCGCCATCGTGGCGGTGCGCACCTTCGGCCTCGCCCGACCGGTGTTCCGCTACGGGGAGCGGCTGGTGTCGCACGACGCCGCGCTCGACGACCTGGCCGCCCGCCGCACCAGCGTCTACGAGCGGCTCATCCCGCTGACACCGGCGCGCCTCGGCACCCGGGGTCGCGCCGACGTGCTGACCGGGGTGGTCGACGACCTCCAGGACGTCGTCGACGCGCAGGTGCGGGTGACCGTGCCGCTCATCGCGACGACCCTCACCGGCGTGGCCACGGCGGTGCTCACCGCGCTGGTCGACCCGGGCGTCGGGCTCGCGGTCACCGGGCTGCTGGTCGTCGCCGCCCTGACGTCGTGGCTCGCGTGGTGGCTGGAGGGCCGCTCGCAGAAGGAGCTGCTCGCCGCCCGCGCCGAGGTCTCCCGGGTCAGCGAGCTGGTGGCCCAGCACGCCGGCGACCTGCAGGCGATCGGTGCCGGCGAGGCGGCACTCGGCTGGGTGCGTGAGGCGCACGACGCGGTCGAGGCGGCCACCCGCCGGCAGAGCCGGGGACGCGCGCTGGCGGCGGCCCTGCTCCCGCTGGCCACGGCAGTCGCCACCGTCGTCGCCGCCCTCACCGTCGAGCCGGCCGCAGTGGGCGCACCGGTGGCCGCGCTTCTCGTGCTGGCACCGTTCGCCCTGGCCGACGTGCTCTCACCCCTCTCCGACGCCATGCGGTCGCTGGCCCGGGCGCAGGCGAGCGACGCCCGGCTCCACGACCTGCTCGACCAGGCACCTGCCACCGGGCCCACCGGTCACCGCCTGCCTCCGGCCACGACGGTCCGTGCGCCGCACCTGCGGCTCGTCGGCGTCGCGGCGTCGTGGGACGGCGCCCGCACCGCCCTGCCACCGGTCACCCTCGACCTGCCCCCGGGCACCACCCTGGCCGTCACCGGCGCGAACGGCTGCGGCAAGTCGACACTGCTCGCGGTGCTGGCCCGCCACCTCGACCCAGCGTCGGGGCGCTACGAGGTCGACGGCGTCGAGGCCCGCGAGATCGACCTCGAGGCGCTGCGGTCCCTCATCGCCGTGGTGGACGACGAGCCGCACCTGTTCGCCAGCACGGTGCGCGAGAACCTGCGGCTGGCCCGCCCCGACGCCACCGACACCGACATCGACGCGGCCCTGGCGGCGGCCGGCCTGGCCGCCTGGCGGCAGGAGCTCGCCGCCGGCCTCGACACCCGTCTCGGCGCCGCTGGCACCGGTGTCAGCGGCGGCGAGCGGGCCCGGCTCGGCATCGCCCGCGCCCTGCTCTCCGGCCGCCCGGTGCTGCTCCTCGACGAGCCGGTGGCCCACCTCGACCACCCCACCGCCGAGGCCGTGCTCCACGACCTCTTCGCCGCCAGCGCCGGCCGCACCGTCGTGGTGGTGAGCCACCGCCCCGACGGCCTCGACGGGGCGGCGCGGACCCTCGACCTCGCCGCTGCGACACTGGCTCTGGAAGGCAGGTGAGGGCGGTGCCCACCAAGACGATCAACAAGCTCGGTGAGCTCGAGCGCGCGGTCATGGACCAGGTCTGGGCCCTCGGGGAGTCCGGTGAGCCGTCGGTGTCGGTGCGCCAGGTGCACGAGGGCCTGCTGCGCGGACGCGACCTCGCCTACACGACCGTCATGACCGTGATGGGCCGGCTCGCCGACGCGGGCCTGCTCGTCAAGGAGCGTGGCTCCGGCCGCGCCTACCTGTATGCCGCGGCCGGCACCCGCGAGGAGCTCACCGCCAGCAGCATGCTGGGGCAGCTGCAGGGGCTGCCGTCGGCCGACCGCCGAGCGGCCATGCTGCACTTCCTGGGCGACGCCACGGCCGAGGAGATCGCCGACCTCAAGGCCGCGCTGGCCGAGGTGGAGAAGCGGCACGGGCGGTCGAACGGGGGCCGGAGCTGAGCCCAGCCGTCGCGGCCGTCGTGCTGGCCGCCCTCGCCGTGGTGCTGACCGCCGTGGCCCCGCGCGCCATGGCTCGGCAGGAGGTCTTCCGCCGGTCGCCCCGGGCCGCCCTGCTCGGCTGGCAGGCCGTGTCGCTGGCGGCCGTCGTCTCCGCGGTGAGCGCCGCGCCGCTGGCCGTGCACGCGCTGGCGCTCGGCGGCGCGGGCTGGGCCGCCTGGGCTGCCGTGCCCGCCCTGGCGTTCAGCGGGCTGGTGCTCGGCAGGCTGCTCTGGTCGGGACATCTGGTGGGCACCCGGCTCCGCGCCGCCCGGCGGGAGCACCGCGTCCTCGTCGACGCCCTCGGCGAGGCGGTCGACGACGAGGTGCGCGTGCTCGCGCACCCCACTCCCACGGCATACTGCCTGCCCGGCCTGCGGCGCCGCGTCGTGCTGACCGAGGGAACGCTGCGCGCGCTGCCCGGCGAGGAGCTCGACGCGGTGCTGGCCCACGAGCGGGCCCACCTGCGCGCCCGGCACGACCTCGTGCTCGAGTTCTTCACCGTGCTGCACCAATCGGCGCCGAGCCGGCTGCAGGCCCCCGAGGCCCTGCGCGAGGTGCGCCTGCTCGTGGAGGTGCTCGCCGACCGCGCCGCCCGGCGCCGCACCGGACCGGTGCCGCTGGCCCGGGCACTGGTGGCGCTGGCCGGCGCCTCCCACCCCGAGACGGCGCTGGCGGCGACCGCCGACGTCAGTGCGACCCGCACCCGCATGGCCCTGCTCGCCGAGGACGACGCACCGGGGTGGCTCGCACCGGTGGTCTACGCGTTCGCCGCCGGCGTGCTCGCTGCCCCCCTCGCGCTGCTCGGCCTCGCGCTCGGTTCAATGGGGGCATGAGCAACAACGGGGACACGCGCAGCCACGACCGGTCCGGGGAGCCGTACCGCGTCATCGTCGTCTGCACGGGCAACATCTGCCGCTCGCCGATGGGCGAGTTCATCCTCCGCGAGCGCTTCGAGGAGGCCGGTCTGGGGCACCGCGTGGAGGTCGACTCCGCCGGTACCTCCTCGTGGGAGGTCGGCAACCCGGCCGACCGCCGCACCCTGGAGGTGCTGCGCCGCAACGGGCACGAGGACTTCGGCGGCACCAGCCACGTGGCGCGCCAGTTCGAGCGGTCGTGGATCGACGGCCGCGACCTGGTGCTGGCCGCCGACTCGGGGCACCTGGAAGACCTGCGCACAATGGCTCGCAGCGAGGAGCAGCGCTCCCGCATCCGGCTGTTCCGCGAGTTCGACCCCGAGGCGGTCGCCGCGGGCGAGCTCGACATGGACGACCCCTGGTACGGCGACGGCGACGCCTTCGACCGGACCTACGCCGAGGTCACCGCGGCCGCGGCCGGCGTGGTCGAGCACGTGCGGCAGGAGCTGGCCGCCCGCGACGGCGCGCTGGGGTGACCCACCGGCTGTGGTCGATCACCGCCCTCCACGCGTCGGTGACCGACCACGGTCACGCCTCAGCCGAGCGGGCAGCCCACCTCTGACAGCGTCTGCTTGTCGGCATCCGAGCCGGTGAGGACGAAGCCGCTTCGCGACACGACCGCGAAGTGCAGGTCCTCGTCGCCGTCGATCCGGACCCGGTAGACCGCGGTGGGCTGGCCGTCGATCGTGCTGTTGATGTCGGGCGCCCGCTCCACTCGGCGCTCGATGCCCTCGCGGTCGATCTCGTAGCCCGCCGCCTCGAGGCACTCGCCCATGCGCTGGGTGCCCCCGGCGACGGAGGCGCAGCGTAGTGCGGGGGCGGACGGCGGACGGCGGACCGGGCACCCCACGCCGTCTGGGAGGATGAGGGCCATGGCCTCGCTTGCTGACGCGACACCCCCCTTCGCCCTCGGCGCCCTCGACGGCCGCTACCGCAGCGCCGTCGCCCCGCTGGTCGACCACCTCTCCGAGCCGGCGCTCAACCGCGAGCGGGTGCACGTCGAGGTCGAGTGGCTGATCCACCTCACGTCGAACCACGTGGTGCCGGGCGTGCGCGCCCTCACCGACGACGAGCAGAAGGCGCTGCGCAAGGTCGTCGACGACTTCGGGCCCGACCAGGTCGCCGAGATGGGCGACATCGAGCGGGTCACCCAGCACGACGTGAAGGCGGTGGAGTACTTCCTCAAGCGCCGGCTGTCCGAGATCGCCCCGGCGGCGGAGGACAAGGGCCTCGCCGAGCTGATCCACTTCTGTTGCACGTCCGAGGACGTCAACAACCTCTCCTACGCCCTGATGGTCAAGGGCGCGGTCGAGCAGGTCTGGCTGCCCAAGGCACAGGCGCTGGTCGAGGCGGTGGCCACCATGGCCTCCGACCTGCGTGACGTGCCGCTGCTCGCCCACACCCACGGCCAGCCGGCGACCCCGACCACCATGGGCAAGGAGCTGGCCGTGCTCGCGCACCGGCTCCAGCGCCAGCTGCGGCGCATCGAGTCCGCGGAGTACCTGGGCAAGCTCAACGGCGCGACCGGCACCTACGGCGCGCACCTCGCCGCCGTGCCCGAGGCCGACTGGCCGTCGATCAGCCAGAGCTTCGTCGAGGGCCTCGGGCTGACCTGGAACCCGCTCACCACCCAGATCGAGAGCCACGACTGGCAGGCCGAGCTGTACGCCGACGTCGCGCGCTTCAACCGGGTGCTGCACAACCTCTGCACCGACGTGTGGACCTACATCTCGATGGGCTACTTCGCGCAGGTGCGCGGCCAGGGCACGGTCGGGTCGTCGACGATGCCGCACAAGGTGAACCCCATCCGGTTCGAGAACGCCGAGGCCAACCTCGAGGTCTCCAACGCCCTGTTCGACGTGCTCGGCTCCACGCTGGTCACCTCGCGGCTGCAGCGCGACCTCACCGACAGCTCGATGCAGCGCAACATCGGCACGGCGTTCGGCCACTCTCTGCTCGCCCTCGACAACGTCAGCCGCGGCCTCGCCGGCCTCGACGCCGTGCCCGCGGCGATGGCGGCCGACCTCGACGCCAACTGGGAGGTGCTCGGCGAGCCGGTGCAGTCGGCCATGCGCGCCCTCGGCGCCCGCGGCGTGCCCGGGATGGACGAGCCCTACGAGCGGCTCAAGGAGCTGACCCGCGGCCGCCGCATCACCGGCGACGACCTGCGCGCGTTCATCGCGGGCCTCGGCCTGCCCGACGACGTGGCCGCGCGCCTGTCGGCGATGACGCCGGCCACCTACATCGGCGCCGCCCCCGAGCTCGTCGACTACCTCGACTGACGCTCCTCCGCGGCCCGCGCGGCGGCTTCGACCTGCGCCCGGTAGTCGGACCACCACTGCTCGTCATGGGCGGGCAGGCTCGAGCTGTCGGCACGCATCCCGGCTGAGCCGTCGAGCTGCTCCCGGAGGATGTCGGCGTGTCCGGCATGGCGGGCGGTCTCGGCGAGTACGTGGATCATCACGGAGTGCAGGGTCACGTCCGGTTGCGGCCACCAGTGCGCGTGGCCCGAGGCGTCCAGGTCGAGCTCACGGATCGTCTCGTCGGCGTGCGCGCTCGCGGCGCGGTAGGTGTCCAGGATGTACTCGCGGCTCTCCGCGGCCGTGGCCCAGAGGTCGGCGTTCTCGGGCTGGTCGTCGTCCCACCACGGGAGGTGTGGTTCGAAGGGGCGGCCGAAGACCTGGCCGAAGTACCACGCCTCAGCGGTCGCCAGGTGCTTGACGAGGCCCAGCAGGTTCGTGCCCGTCGGCGTGAGCGGTCTGCGGATGTCGTACTCCGACAGCCCTTCGACCTTCCACATCACCGCCTCACGGGTGTTCATGAGGTACCCGTGCAGCTGCTGCTTCTCCGCGCCGCTCATGCGCACCATCCTGCCGCGCCCACCCGACGGACCGCGAGCGCATCGGGGTCACCGGCAGCAACCTCAGCTGGCAGAGGTTGCTGCCGGAGAAGGGGGCTGACCCTCGAGGGCCAGCAGGACGTGGGCGTCGACGGGCTCGGTCCTGCCCTTGAGCTCGAGCGGCCCTAGTGGCTCGGTCACCGCGTCGGGCAGGTGGGCGAGCGTCTCGGGTCCGATGGCGACGCCGCCGACGGGGGCCCTGGCCTCGAGCCGGGAGGCGACGTTGACGGTGTCTCCGATGACGGTGTGCGTGCGCCCGCCGCCGGCTCCGAGGAGGCTGAGCGACACCTCACCGGTGTTGACGCCGACCCGGAACCGCGGCCAGTCGGGGTGCTCCTGCGCGACCCGGGCCGTGGTGCGCTGGAGGTCGAGCGCGGCCGCCGCGGCGCGGTGCGCGTGGTCGGGCTGGTCGCCGCGGCGGTTGAAGGTGGCCATGATCGCGTCGCCGATGAGCCGGTCGATGTCGCCGCCATGGGCGCGCACCACCGGGGGGATGGCCACCTCGAAGTAGGTGTTCAGCATCGCGGTGACCTCCTGCGGCGAGTGCGCCTCCGACCAGCTCGTGAACCCCTGGAGGTCGGCGAAGAGGACGCTCATCTCGCGGCTGCCGGAGACGGTCTGGTCGAGGTAGAGGTCGGCGAACCGCTCCTCGTGCCACTGCTGCTGGGCGCCCCAGGCCACCAACCCGAAGGCCGCGAGCATCAGCAGGTGCCACTCCCACCAGCTGAGGTGCCAGGCCCGCGAGAACACGAGCACGACCATCGCCTCGGCAAGGAGGACGAAGGCGCCCGCCACCGCCACCGGCATGAGCCCGCCACGGTGCTGCCAGAGCCGCAGGTAGCGCCAGGCGCTCCACAGGTAGAGGCCGATGGCGGCCATCGCCATGACGACCATCGGCCCGGACGCCTGCTCGGGCGCGGTGTGCCCGTTCATCGGCGGCAGCCCGGCCAGCGACCAGACCGCCCACAGCGCCATCAGCGCCAGCAGCGCCCTCCGCAGCAGACGGCCCCGTCGCATGGCCCGCACCCCGGCCTCGCCCTCGAACCGGCCGGTCGAGACGAGGGCGAACGCCGACCCGATCGCGATGCCCACCGGTGTGGCGATCGTGAAGCCGGCGTTGGGGGTGTCGAGCAGCACCTTGGGCGTCGCGAGCGCGTGCAGGCCGAGGAAACCGGCCGACGACAGGAAGGCCAGCGACACGAAGAGCACCCGGGCGTCGCCGCGCCGCTGGGCCGCCGTGCCGGTGCCGTAGGCCACGACCGCGCTGAGCACCGCCGCGCCCAGCACCAGCCAGAAGTGCGCCGGCTGGTGCTGCCACATCAGGTCGAGGTGGGGCAGCCCCAGCACCAGCGTCAGCCCGGCCAGCGGCAGCAGCAGCGCCACGACCGAGCCGACCACGGCCCCGGCCCGCGGGGGGCCGTGCTCTCCCCCAGCCGGCGCGGCCGCCGCGTCCCCCGAGGCCGCCGCGTCCCCCGAGGCCCCCGAGGCCCCCGAGGCCATCAGGGTCCGCCGGCAGGCGCCTTCGCGCGCTGGACAGCGAGGTACTGGTGCAGCTGCGAGACGACGACCGACCCCTCACCCACCGCCGACGCGACCCGCTTCACCGACGAGGAGCGCACGTCCCCGACCGCGAAGAACCCCGGCAGCGACGTCTCGTACGGGAACGGCGCCCGCTCCAGCGGCCAGTCACCGCTGGCGACGACATCCGACCCGGCCAGGACGAACCCGCGCTCGTCGCGGACCACCTCCGGCGGCAGCCAGGACGTGTGGGGCTCCGCGCCGATCATGATGAACAGCGCGTCGGCTGCAACGGTCTTCTGGTCGCCGGTCGAGCGGCGCCGGAGCACGAGCTCCTGCAGCCACGCCTCGCCTCCGCCGCCGACGACCTCGGAGTCGAGCTCGACGATGATGCCCGGGTTCGACTCGATCTCGTCGACGAGGTACTGCGACATGCCCTCGCCCAGGGACTTCGACCACACGATGAGGCGCACGCCCGCGGCATACCGGGCCAGGTGGAGCACGGCCTGCGCCGCCGAGTTGCCGCCGCCGAGCACGGCCACCTGCAGCCCGCCGAGCGCCTGCGCCTCCGACACGCTGGCGCCGTAGTAGACGCCGGCCCCGGTGAGCCGCTCGATCTCGGGGATGCCGAGCCGCCGGTAGGAGACGCCCGTCGCGAGCACGACCGTCTTCGCGGTGACCTCGCCGACGTCGGAGATGTGCGCGAGGAACCGGCCGTCGTACGGGTTGACGCGGGTCACCTCGCGGGTGAGCAGGAAGTGGGCGCCGAAGACCCACGCCTGCTGGTAGCCGCGCTGCGCCAGCTCGGCCCCGCTCAGGCCGCGCGAGAAGCCGAGGTAGTTGCGGATCAGCGAGCTCGACCCGGCCTGCCCCCCGAGCGACTCGCGCTCGACCGTGAGGATGCGCAGCCCCTCCGACGACGCGTAGACCGAGGCGGCCAGGCCGGCAGGGCCCGCGCCCACGACGAGCACGTCGAAGTCGCGCTCCTCGTCGGGCAGCTCGGTGCGGATGCCCCACGCCTCGCAGATCTCGGCGTCACTGGGGTCGAGCAGCACCTTGCCGCCGAGCGCGGGCATCCACACCACGATGGGCCCGCTGGGGGTGTCGGGGTGCAGCATGCCGATCTTGCCCAGCGCCGTGTTCGCGGCCGCTGTCCCGCGCTCGAGGAAGGCGTGCGGGATGCCGTTGCGGGTCAGCAGGTTCCGTATGCCGTGGGCGCGGGCTGCGCGCCGCTCCGCGACGACGATGACCTCCCGCAGCGCGCTGACGACGGTGCGCGACCACTCGTGCACGAACTCGCCCACGGTGCGGTTGAACAGCTCGTCCAGCTCGGACCACGGCTTGAGCACGTAGTAGTTGATGTCGCCCATCGCCATGGCGCGCAGGATCGCCTCGGCCGTCGGCCGGTCCGACCAGGCGCCCCAGGGCACGAGCAGGGCCCGTCTGGCGTCGGGGTGCATGGTGCGCACGCGGCCGAGCAGCTCGGCGCCGGGCAGGTCCGGCAGCCACTGCTCGGCGAGCACCGTGGCCACCGGGTCGCCCCGGTCGCGCGCCGCCTCGAGCTGGGCCAGCGCCGCGGCACCGGTCTGCTCCCCGCGCACGCGGAAGTCGGCGCCGAAGCGGCGCTGAAGGTGGGCCTCGATCCGTGAGAGCGACTCGGGGTCGGCATCCACGGCGAGCAGGAGGGGACGCGGCATGATGCCTCCCTGCCGTCGAAGGGCTTCCTCGTCAGGCTAGGACCGCCGCGGACCCGACGGGTACAGCCGATGACGTAGGCCTGACGCATCCTCCGGGTCGTACCGGGAGCGCGTCCCCGGTCGTACCGTGGGCGGGTGACCCGCGGACGGATGAATGAGGCGCGCGCCCGCCTGGCCGACCTCGACGCCGTGGCGATGCGGCTGCCCGGCGTCGAGCGGAGCACCTCGCCCGACGGGCGCCACTCCTACGAGGTGGCAGGCAAGGCCTTCGTCCTCTCGAGGAGCCCGCGCAAGGACGCGGTCGACCCCGAGACCGGCGAGCGGATGGAGGACGTGCTCGTCTTCTGGGTGGCCGACCTCGGCGACAAGGACGCGCTGGTCCAGGGCGACGGGCCGTTCTTCACGACTCCCCACTGGAACGGCTACAAGGGGGTGCTGCTGCGCGAGCGCGACCTCGGGCAGGTCAGCCGCCGCGAGCTGGAGGAGGTCGTCACCGACGCCTGGCTGGCCCGGGCGCCCAAGCGCCTGGCCCAGGAGTTCCTGGCCGGTCCCGGGGAACCGACCTAGGGCTCAGCCGAGCCACGACTGCAGGTCGAGGCGACGGGCCGAGTCAGCACCGAGGACCCACAGGTCGCGGTGCAGCGCCTCGAGCCGCTCCGCTCCCACCCGGTCGGCCCACTCGGCGCGGATCTCCTCGAAGACCGCCACCGACTGCCGCAGGAAGTCCCGTCCCCGCTCGGTGGGGCGCACCACCTTCCGGCGGGCGTCCGTCGCGTCGACGGCCCTCTCGACGTAGCCCTGCTGCTCGAGCAGCCCGAGCGTCTTGGCCGCGGCCTGCTTCGACACCCCCAGCCGGCCCGCCACCTCGGTGGCGGTGGCCCCTGCCCCCACGGCCTGCAGCGTGAAGCCGTGCACCGGCCGGGTGTCGGGGTGACCGCGCTCGGCGAGCCTGCGGTGGCTCTCGTCGAGGTGGGCGCGGAGGGCTCCGAGCAGCACCAGGGGAAGCTCCCAGGCGGCCAGGGTCGGCTCGGCGCGAGGCGGGGCCGTCTCGTCGCTCATGCCCTCTTCCCCCCCAGTTCGTCAATGTGGTTGACTGTTTTCGTCAACCACATTGACTATAGGGAGAGATCGCCATGACCACCATCACCGACACGCAGCACCGGGTCACCGAGACCCCCAACGGGGTGATGACCACGCTGGCCTCACCCACCCTGGGCGGCAGCAGGGCGAGCCTGTGGCTCGTGGAGATGCACCCCGGGGCGGGCGGCCCGGAGCACGCCTTCGACGGCGAGCTCATCTGGGCGGTGACCCGCGGCGCCGCCGAGCTCACCATGGCCGGCACCACCACCACCTTGGGGCCCGGCGACACCGCGGTGCTGCCGGCGGGCGTCATGCGGCGGCTGACCGCCGGTCCGGACGGCTTCACCGCCGTCGTCACCGGACCGGGCGGCAGCACCGTCAGCCGGTCGGACGGCCTGCCCCCGGTGGTGCCACCCTGGGTCGCGTGACAGGCCGGCTCGTCCCCGAGCCCGGGAGCAGGACCGAGCACCACACGGAACGACAGGCAACGACAGAGGCCGCCCCGGTCCACGGGGCGGCCTCTGTCGTTGCGGCGGGTCGTCGGTCAGACGGTGACCTCACCGCTGGGGGTGTCGAAGGTGACCGAGAGCAGGCCGGGGGTGCCGTGCGGCGCGACGAAGGTGAACTCGATCGAGGTCGGCTCGTCGACCGGCCAGTTCAGCCAGTCACGAACCCGGTCGGGGTCACCGGCGATCTGCAGGGACTTGATGGTGACCTCGGTGTCGGCGCCGACCGAGGGGTGGCACTCGGGGGTCTTCCACTCGACGAAGAACGGCAGCTGCGGGTCGGAGATCAGGCCCTTGACGCCCAGCTGGCGCCACTTCAGCTCGGTGCCGTCGGGGCGGTGGCGGAAGCCCTCGGCAGACTCCCGGCCCAGGCGCTCCTCGAACGGCGTGATGTCGTCGACGCGGACGACCCAGCCGAGCCAGCCACCGCCGGCCTCGGAGCGGGCCCGGACGGCCTGGCCGAAGGGAGCCTTGTCGGATGCCGGGTGGTCCAGCACCTCGACGACCTCGACGTAGCGGTCGTGCGCCAGCGGGAGGATCACGTTCCGGGTGCCGAACCGCGGGTGGACTCCCCCATTGACCGGCTCGACGCCGATCAGCTTGGCGAGACGCTCAGCCGTCGCCTTCAGCCCGTCGTGCTCGGCGGCGTAGGAAACGTGGTCAACTCGCATGCAGAACATCGTGACACACGTTTTGGGGTGCTCTTGACACCGGGGTGGCCAGCCCCTTACCGCCCCGCCGGAGCGGGACGAGTAGGCCGGACGGAGGGCGCGAGCGGCCTACGCCCGGAGGCGGGCCCGGCGCTGCCGGACCGCCTCGTAGATGACGATGGCTGCGGAGGTGGCGACGTTGAGCGAGTTGGCCCGGCCCGCCATCGGGATGCGGACCCGGTATGCCGCGGCGGCGAGGACCTCGTCGGTCAGCCCGTACTTCTCGGCGCCCACGGCGATCGCGACGGGGCCGGTGTAGTCGACGTCGGTGTAGTCGAGGTCGGTGTCGGGGGTGGTCGCGACGATGGCGATCCCCCGCTGCTGCAGCCAGCCGATGGTGGAGGCCGTGTCGTCGCTGCACACCGGCACCGAGAACACCGTGCCCTTGCTGGCGCGCACGAGGTTGGGGTTGCCCCAGTCGGTGACGGGGTCGGCGGCCACGACGGCCTCGACCCCGGCGGCGTCGGCGGTGCGCAGCATCGCGCCGAGGTTGCCCGGCTTCTCCACGCCCTGGCACAGCAGCGTCAGGGCCCGCGGGCTGACCTCGAGGTCGGCGCAGGCGCGCGCGACGGACGGCACGACCGCGAGGAACCCGTCGGGGCCTTCCCGGTAGGCGACCTTCTCGAACGCGGCCCGGCCGAGCTGCACCGTCTCGACCCCGCGCGAGGCGACGTCGGTGACGACGGCGAGCTGGGTCGTCGGGTCGAGCATGAGGTCGGGGCAGTAGTAGAGGGCCTGGGGCAGGATGCCGGCCTCCAGGGCGAGGGCCAGCTCCTCGAAACCCTCGATGAGCGTCAGGCCCGACTCCTCGCGCGAGCGCCGACGGCGCAGGGAGGTCAGGGACTTCAGCCGCTGGTTGGACGGCGAGGTGATGATGAGGTCAGCCATGGCGGGGCCCAGCATGTCATTGATGGAGCCAGAACAGGCTCTGGCCGTGCGGGTCGCTCCACGCGACCGGCGCGCCGTCACGGGCCACGAGGAAGCGCCCCGGTTCCGGCTCCGGCTCTGCAGGCGGCTCCACCAGGCCCGCGAGCACGCTGGGTGCCTCGTTGGCCACCCAGTGGCCGGGCAGGCCACGGACGACCTCGGCGAACCTCCTCCGCTGCTCCGGTGCGGCGTAGGCCAGCACCGCGCTGTGGAACACCACGAGGGTGGCGCCGGCCGGTGCCCGGGCGGCGAGTGCGGGCAGGTGCTCCACGAGGTCGCCGGCGACGAGCAGGGGCGGGTCGGAGCGGAGCACCTCCGCCGCGGCGTGCAGCCGCCGGCGGCGCTCCTCGTGCTCGGGCCAGACCAGCGCCTCGAGCCAGGCGAGGTCGTCACCGGAGGTGACGTCGAGCGGGTGCAGGTCGAGGCCCGCGCGCCAGACCACCTCGGGCAGCCGGTCGGGCACGGGGACGTCGTTGTCCAGCCTGCACGGGAGCGTGACGCCGGGGCCGGGGCCGGCGCCGACGGCCGTGACCGCGTCGTCACGGTGGCGGTACTCGTACCGGTACCGGTCGGCATACAGGCACAACCCTGCGGAGGCGCCCACCTCGAGCAGGGCCAGCGGACCCGGTATGCCGGCGAGCACCGGCAGCAGCGTGGCGCACCGTGCTGCCTCGTTCGTCTGGGTGCTGCGGGCCAGCACCTCGGGCCGCACGTCGTGCCAGTGCTCAACGACCCAGGCCGTGAAGGCGTCCGGGTCCATGACGGGTGCACCCATCAGGCGGCCCACGCCGAAGAGGAGGTTGGGCTGGCGCTTGGCCGCCGGCAGGGTGGCCAGCAGGTCGAGCACCGGCCCGCTCGCCGCGACCGCCTCGGCCAACCGCTCGTAGGCGTGCGAGCTGCCACGCGCCTGCACCCGCGCGAAGCGCCGGTACTCCTCGGCCGTCTCGGCAGGGGTGGGGTCCATGCGGGCAGCCTGCCACGACGCATTCCGTGCGACTGGGGACACCTCCTGCCCGGTTTGGGACACAATGCCCCCATGACCCTCCCCACCACGACCGAGCACTTCCACCTGCGCCAGAAGGTGACCCTCATGGTCAACCGCTACGAGGTGGTCGCCTCCGACGGGTCCGGCGCCGAGGGCCCGGTGCTGGCCGTGGCGCAGCAGAAGCGGGTGGCCCTCAAGGAGGAGGTCACCTTCTACTCCGACGAGGCGCGCACCCAGCCGGTCTTCTCGTTCAAGGCCCGCAAGCGGCTCGACCTCGGGGCCACCTATGACGTGCTCGACGACCAGGGTGTGCCGATCGGCTGGTTCCGCAAGGACTTCGGCAGCTCGCTGCTGCGCTCGACGTGGCACCTGGGCACACCCGACGGCCTCGAGGCGACCGGCACCGAGCGCAGCTCGAACGTCGCGCTGGCCCGGCGCGCCTGGGAGATGCTGCCCATCGTCAGCGACCTGCCGAGCCCGTTCGTCTTCCACTTCGACTTCACCGCGGCCGACGGCACGCTGGTGCTCAGCTCCGAGCGCCGCCGCTCGCTGCGCGACCGCTACGACGTGCACGTGCCGGTGGCCAGCAACGGCTGGCAGCTCGACTGGCGCATGGCCATGGCCATGGCCGTCGCGCTCGACGCGCTGCAAGGCCGCTAGCAGGTGCCCCGACCGGTGTGCCGCGCGGGCGGCATACCCGGTCTGCTCACTGGAGGACGGAGAGGAGGACGGGCACCAGGCCGTCCTCGTCGACGTGGCCGGTCACGTCGTCGGCCACCTCCTTGACCTCGTCGGGCGCGTTCGCCATGGCGACGCCCCACGCGGCCCACTGCAGCATCTCGATGTCGTTGCGCTGGTCGCCGACCGCGATGGTGTGCATCGGCTCGACCTGGAGGGTGCGCCGCAGCAGCTCGAGCGCGGAGCCCTTCGAGACGCCCTCGGGGTTGATGTCCATCCAGGCCGTGAAGCCGACGTTGTAGTTGACCTCGTGGAGGCCGATCCGCTCGGCGAGCTCCTCGAAGTCCTCGCTCGTCCCCGTCGGGCTGCGGAACGTCACACGGGTGACCGGCTCCGCGACGAGCTCCTCCCAGGGCACGACGCGCAGCTCGCCCTGCAGCTCGCCGTCGGGGAAGGGCGCGCTGAGCTTGAACCCGACGCCGAGCTCCTCGACCGCGATCACCGCGTCGGGCCAGGAGTCGCGCAGCAGCTCGAGCGCCGGGGCCGGGTCGAAGGTGACCGTGTCGATGATCTGGTAGCCCTGCGGCTCGTCGGGGTCGAGCTTGAGCGTGACCGCTCCGTTGGAGCACACGACGTAGCCGTGGGTGAGCTCGAGCAGCTCGAGGATCGGGGTGGCGGCCACGATCGAGCGACCGGTCGCCACGACGACGTGGTGGCCGGCGTCCACCACGGCCCGCACCGCCTGGTACACGGCGGGACGCAGCTCGCCGGCGTGCGTGATGGTGGTGCCGTCGAGGTCGAGGGCGATGAGTCGCTGCGGCATGGGGTCAACCTACCGATGCCCTCCACCCCGGGACGGCGTCACACCGGTGACTCACCCGTGAAGGGCAGGCGTCAGACCGGCTTGAGCACCTCGAGGCCGAGGTAGGGCTGCAGCGCCTGCGGCACCACGACCGACCCGTCGGCCTGCTGGTGGTTCTCGAGGATGGCCACGAGCCAGCGGGTCGTCGCCAGGGTGCCGTTGAGGGTCGCCGCCGTCTGCGTGCCCTTGTCGGTGCGGTAGCGGGTGTTCAGCCGGCGCGCCTGGTAGGTCGTGCAGTTCGACGTCGAGGTGAGCTCGCGGTAGCGGCCCTGGGTGGGGACCCACGCCTCGCAGTCGTACTTGCGCGCAGCCGGTCCGCCGAGGTCGCCCGCCGCGGTGTCGATGATCCGGTAGGGCACCTCGATCTTGGCGAGCATCTCCTTCTCCATGGCCAGCAGCCGCTGGTGCTCGGCCACGGCGTCCTCGGGGCGGCAGTAGACGAACATCTCCAGCTTGTTGAACTGGTGGACGCGGATGATCCCGCGGGTGTCCTTGCCGTAGGACCCGGCCTCGCGGCGGTAGCAGGTGGACCACCCGGCATACCGCTTGGCGTCTGCGGAGAAGTCGAGGATCTCGTCGGTGTGGTAGCCGGCGAGCGCGACCTCCGAGGTGCCGGTGAGGTAGAGGTCGTCGGCCTCGAGGCGGTAGACCTCGTCGGAGTGCGCGTCGAGGAAGCCGGCGCCGCCCATCACCTGCGGGGTGACGAGCGTGGGGGTGATCATCGGCACGAAGCCGTGCTCGACGGCCTGCGCGAGCGCGAGGTTCATCATCGCGATCTCGAGGCGAGCGCCGACGCCCTTGAGGAAGTAGAACCGCGAGCCGCCGACGCGGGCGCCACGCTCCATGTCGATGGCGTCAAGGGCCTCACCGAGGGCGAGGTGGTCCTTCGGCTCGAAGTCGAAGTGGCGCGGCTCGCCGACGGTCTCGAGCACGACGTAGTCGTCCTCGCCACCGACCGGCACCCCGGGCTCGATGACGTTGCCGACCCGGCGCACCAGGGTGTCGAGCAGCTCCTCGGCCTCCGACGCCGACGCCTGCAGCTCCTTGACCTTGGTGGCCATCTCCTTGGTCTGGGCCAGCAGCGCCTGCTTGGCCTCGCCCTGCGCCTGCGCGACCTGCTTGCCCATCGACTTCTGCTCGGCCCGCAGCCGCTCGAACTCGGTGAGGGAGGAGCGGCGCCGCTCGTCGGCCGCGAGGATCTGGTCGACGACCCCCTCGTCCTCGCCACGGGCACGCTGGGAGGCGCGGACCCGGTCGGGGTCCTCGCGCAGGAGCTTGATGTCGATCACCGGCCCAGCCTATCGGCCGCCCGAAGCGTGAAACTCGTGGCAGCCGGCGCCCCCGGGCTGCCATCCTGCGAGGAGCAGCGCCGCACGATCCCCCGGAGCCACCATGCCCTCACCGACGACCCTGTTGGCCTTCGCAGCCGCCGCGGCTGCCCTCGTGCTCGTGCCGGGGCCCAACCTGCTCTACATCATCAGCCGTGGCATCTCGCAGGGGCGTCGCTCGGCGCTGGCCTCCACCGCGGGCGTCGCCAGCGCCACCGCCGTCTTCGTGGTGCTCACGGCCCTCGGCCTGACGGCGGTCATCTCGTCGTCGGTCGTGGCGTTCACGGTGGTGAAGTACGCCGGTGTGGCCTACCTGGTGTTCCTGGCGGTGAGGGAGCTGCGGTCGCGGGGCCGCTTCAAGCTGGAGACGCCGCCCCCGGTGAGCGGCCGACGCGCCTTCGCCGACGCCTTTCTGGTGGGCATCACCAACCCCAAGGTGGCCCTGTTCTTCCTCGCCTTCTTCCCGCAGTTCATCCATCCTGCCGACGGCGCCGTGGCGAGCCAGGCGCTGGTGCTCGGCACGGTGTTCGTCGTCATCGGTGTCACCTTCGACTCGCTCTACGCCCTCTCGGCCGGGGCGATCGGCGCCTGGCTCGCCCGGCGCCCACGCGTGATGCGGCGCAGCCACCTGGTCAGCGGCACGGTCTACCTCGCCCTCGGCGGGGCGGCCCTGCTCACCGGCGGACCGCAGCGGGCCTAGGGGCCGGCGCAGGCCGGGCGCGACCGAGGGCCGGGCACCGTCGTGGACACGGGGACGCAGGTCGTCTTCCTCGCCGTGGTGGGCGGCCGGTTCCTGCTGCCGCTGCTCATCCCGCGGTTCCCGCTGCCGGCGCTCCTCGCCTGCCTGGTGCTCGACGGCATCGACCAGTCAATCTTCCAGGCCTTCGGCTACGACCCGCCCGGCTACCAGGGCTACGACAAGGCGATGGACGTCTTCTACCTCTGCGTCGCCTACCTCTCGACGCTGCGGAACTGGACCAGCGGTCCGGCCTGGCAGGTGGGGCGGTTCCTGTACTTCTACCGGCTCGTCGGCGTCGTCGCGTTCGAGCTGACCCAGTGGCGGCCGCTGCTGCTCATCTTCCCGAACACCTTCGAGTACTTCTTCATCGCCTACGAGGTCGTGCGCCTGCGCTGGGACCCCACCCGCTACGGGCTGCGGGTGTGGGTCTGGACCGCCGGCCTCATCTGGGTCGTGGTGAAGCTGCCGCAGGAGTGGTGGATCCACATCGCCCAGCTCGACTTCACCGACACGGTGCAGGAGGTCGCGTGGTTCGGGCCGGCCGTCGTGCTCGCCCTCCTCGCGCTGCTCGCGGTCCTCTGGTTCGTCGTGCGGCCCCGGCTCCGGCCCGCCGACTGGCCCTGGCACGTGTCCGCCGACCCGCTGCCCGCCGCGATCGACGAGCCGGCCGAGCGCTCGGCCTGGGTCGCCTCCCACTACCGCGTGCTCTCGGTGCCGACCCTGGAGAAGGTCGTGCTCGTTGGGCTCATCAGCGTCGTCTACGCCAGCGTCCTCCCCGGCTCGGAGGCGCGGAGCACGACCCTGTTCACCGGTGTCGCGGTCTTCGTGGTCATCAACGCCGCGATCACGCTGTGGGCGGCGCGCGCGGCCCGCTCCATGGAGACGCTGACGGGCGCCTTCGCCGCCCGCGTCGCGGTCAACATGGGCCTCGTGGTCCTCGGCGACTGGCTGCTGCGCCGCGACAGCGGCTCCCTCAACCTCGCCGGCGCTCTCTTCTTCGTGCTGCTCCTGTCGCTGGTCACGACGATGCACGACCACTTCTGGCCGGTCCACGAGGTGCGCGCCGAGGCGCCCGAGCCGACCGGGAGGCAGCCCGCCCCCGCCTGATCCGCGGGGAGCCCGGGCCGGTATTCCGCGGGCCGGTCTGCCGCGGGCGCGCCTCAGGCGTCGACGTCCACCAGGTGGTGGGCCAGGTCGTGGAGGAAGTACTGGCCCAGGCTCTCGATGGTGAACAGGGAGCCGTTGCTGCGGCGGCCGGTGCGCTGCCACTGGCCTCGCTCGACGCTGGCGAAGGCGGCGCGCACGTCGTCGGCGGCCTCCCGCAGCTCACGGGCCACCACGGCGGGGTCCTGCAGGTGGTAGCGGCCGGCGACGGCGGCGTTGTCCTGGTCCCAGTTCGGGAAGTCCGGGCCGTCCTTGCGCAGCATCCAGTCCACCCGCTCCGTGAAGACGCGGCAGACGTCGCGGACGTGGCACGCGTACTCCAGCGGCGACCAGGTCGTCGGCGTCGGACGGGTGGTGGCGTCGGGCCGGGCCAACACGTCCTGCCAGGGCTCGGTGAGGGCCTGCACGCGGTCGGCGACCGAGGGCCCGTCGACCTCACCGGCGGTGAAGCCGCACTCGGGACAGGTCTCGTGCAGCGTCCAAGTCCAGTCCTTGGTGTCCGGCTCGACAGGGAGCGGCTCGGGCTCGAGGGGTGTGTCGGCGTGCTCCGTCATGGCGGCCACGCTACGCCCGACGCAGCGTCGCCCGGCAGCGTTCGAGGCTGCGCATCACCGGCGTGACGGCGATGCCGTGCACGACGACGCTGAGCACGATCGTGAAGACGGCGGTCGACCAGAGCCAGCGCTGCTCGGGGAAGGTGGCGTGCCCGAAGGCGTAGGCGAGGTAGTAGACCGTGCCCACCCCGCGGACGCCGAAGAAGGCGGTGGCCCAGCGCTCCCGGCGTTCGAGGGCGTGGTACCGCCGGTCCCCGCCGACGCGTCGGCCCACCGAGAGGGCCAGCCACCCGGCGAGCGGCCGGATGACGAACACCAGCGCCACCCCGACGAGTGTGCCGCGCCAGTCGAGGTTGGAGAGCAGCCCGTGGGTGAGCCCGAAGCCGAGGAACAGCAGCACGAGCAGGGTCAGCAGCCGTTCGAGGCGCTCGACGACCTGGTGCATCAGGGCGTGGTACTCGTGGCTGCGCTCGGCCGAGCGGATCGTCATGGCACAGCTGAACACCGCGAGGAACCCGTAGCCGCCCACGACCTCGCTCGCGCCGTAGGCGAGCAGCACGGCCGCGAGCGCCATCAGCGGCTCGCCGGTCTCCGCCACCCGCAGGGAGCGGGCGCGGGAGCGGAAGGCGACGTTGCCCAGGACCCAGCCGATGGCGACGCCCACCAGCACCCCGACGACGACCTTGCCCACCAGCTCCCACGTGAGCCACTCCAGTCCCCACCCGCTCACGGCGCCCTTGGTCGCCAGGAACAGCGCGGCATACACGAAGGGGAAGGCGAGGCCGTCGTTGAGGCCGGCCTCCGAGGTGAGCGCGAAGCGCACCTCGTCCTCCTCGTCGACCTTCTCCGCGGCCTCGTCGACGGTGGGTCCCTCGACCTGGACGTCGGAGGCCAGCACCGGGTCGGTGGGCGCGAGGGCGGCGCCGAGCAGCAGGGCGGCAGCCGGGGCGATGCCGAGGCCCCACCAGCCCAGCAGGGCGACCCCGGCGATGGTCAGCGGCATGGCGATGCCCAGCAGCTTCCACGTCGACGACCACCGTCCCCACGCCGCGCGGTCGCGGAACGACAGCGGCCGGTCGAGGGCCAGGCCCACCCCCATGAGGGCGATGAGCACGGTCACCTCGGTGACGTGCTCGATGAGCCCGAGGTGCTGGGTGGGGTCGAACGGCTCGCTGCCCGAGATGGGCAGCAGACCGATGACGGCGCCCACCCCCACCAGCACGAGCGGCGCAGAGAGCGCGACCTTGCGCAGGGCCGAGGGCAGCACGACGGCGAGCAGGAGGGAGACCCCGCCCACGAGGTAGACGAGGTCCGCCGGCATGTGCCCACTGTCCCACCGCTCCACGGCCGTCGCGCGGCCGCCGGACACGGTCACGAACAGGATGACCAGCGGGATGGCGAGCAGAATGACGGGCATGCCCGACTCCCTCCCCTGGACCGTCCGCCGCGCCACCCCCGACGACTACGCCGCGGTCGGCGAGCTGACCGTGCGCGCCTACGTCGACGACGGTCACCTCCCGGCCGGGATGCCGTATGCCGCGGTGCTGGCCGACGCCGCCTCGCGCGACCGCGAGGGCGAGCTCTGGGTGGCTGTCGAGGAGGAGTCGGGCCGCGTGCTGGGGTCGGTGACGTTCGCCGCCCCGGGCAGCGGCTACGCCGAGCTGGCCGGGCCGCAGGAGGGTGAGTTCCGCATGCTCGCGGTCGCCCACGCGGCGCGCGGCCGGGGGGTGGGCGAGGCCCTGGTTCGCCACTGCATCGAGCGCGCCCGGGAGCTCGGGCTGCACGGGCTGGTGATGTCGACGCAGCCGTCGATGCTGCCGGCCCACCGGGTCTACGAGCGCCTCGGCTTCGTGCGCGACCCCGGGCGCGACTGGGAGCCGGTGCCGGGAGTCGACCTGCTGGCCTACCAGCGCGCCGTCTGACCGGCAGGCGTGGCGGCGCGTGCACCGCTACTGTCGGGTACCGTCGCGCTGTGCTTCAGGAGAACGCTGGGTGGATCGCGATCGGCGCCATCATCGTGGTGCTGGCCCTGGCGTTGCTCGTCGCCTCCGCCTCGTCCCGGAAGGCAGCAGCCTCCGGTGCCCACCGTGGCCGTCGCAGCTGGCGCCGCCGCCCCCACCGCAACGAGTTCCGCCCGGAGGGCCACGTGCAGACTGAGACATCGCGCCGCCAGGCGGCCATCATCGTCAACCCGACCAAGTTCGAGGACCTCCCCGCGGTGCAGCGCCGCATCAGCGGCGTGTGCAGCGAGCTCGGCTGGGAGGAGCCGCTCTTCATCGAGACCACGGCCAAGGACACCGGCACCGGCCAGGCCCACCAGGCGCTCGAGAAGGGCGTCACCGTGGTGTGCGCCCTCGGCGGTGACGGCACGGTGCGCGCGGTGGGCGAGGCCCTCGTCGGCACCGAGACGCCCATGGGCCTGCTGCCCGGCGGCACGGGAAACCTGCTCGCCCGCAACCTCGAGCTGCCCGTGGACTCCCTCGAGGACGCCCTGCGGGTGGCGCTGACCGGCCAGAACAAGCGCGTCGACGTCGGCCGGCTCACGGTCGACGCGTCCGGGGAGCACGAGCGTCCCGAGAAGCACATCTTCCTCGTCATGGCCGGCCTCGGGTTCGACGCGGCGATCATGGCCGGCGCCCCCGAGAAGCTCAAGGCCAAGGTCGGCTGGCCCGCCTATGTCGTGTCCGGCGCGCGCAACCTGCGCGGCCCGCGGTTCAAGGTGCGCGTGAAGACCGCCGAGGGCGACGAGTTCAGCCGGCGCACGCGCACCGTGGTCGTCGGCAACTGCGGCAAGCTCCTCGGCGGGCTCGTGCTCATGCCGGAGGCCGAGGTCGACGACGGCAAGCTCGACGTCGTGGCGCTCTCCCCGCAGGGGATCGCCGGCTGGGCCGCCGTGGCTGCCCGGTTGGCCTCCCGCCGCCGCCGGGGCCACCCCCGCGTCGACCACTACACCACCACCGGTGTGGAGGTCCGGGCAGACCGCCCGCAGGAGGTCCAGCTCGACGGAGACCCCATCGGAGAGGCTCGGGCGATCAGCGCCGAGGTGGTGCCGCTCTCGCTCATCGTGCGTGTCGGGGCGGTGGAGTAGTGAGCGCGCCGCGTTCGGCAGCCGCTGCGACGGCGCCCAGGTCCGACGCCGAGCGGCCCTCGCGCGGGGTGCGCGCCCTGCGGGCGGTCGCGCTGGCGCTGGCAGCGGCTCTTCCGGTCACCCTGCTCGCCCTGCTCATCCGGGAGCAGTTCAACCCGCTCATCAGCTTCGACAACGCGGTCATCCGCCGCGCCACGGACTTCACCCGGTCGCACCACCTGGTGGGCTTCTTCGTCTTCGTGCAGGAGGTGTCGCAGCCCAAGTGGCTGATGGCGCTCGGGACGCTGGTCTGCCTCTGGGCCTGGCTGGCCAAGGACCTCCGCAACCGGGCCCTGTGGGGCTTCGCGACCCTGATGGTGGGGTGGTTCGTCGGCTACGCCAGCAAGCTGCTCGTGCAGCGGGCGCGCCCCGTCGTGGCCGACCCGGTCTCCCACGCGCCGGGCTACTCGTTCCCCTCGGGCCACGCGCTCAACGTCACCGTCTTCGCCACCGTCATGGTGTTCGTGCTCTGGCCGCTGCTGTCCCGGACGGCGCGCAAGGTCGCCGTCGGGGTGGCCACGGCCCTGGTTCTGCTGGTCGGTGCCGACCGGATGTTCCTCGGCGCGCACTTCCCCAGCGACGTTCTGGCAGGCGTTCTGCTCGGAATTGGGATTACCTTCTCCTCATGGATCGGGTTCATAGGGAAGACGGCCGTGACCTCATCACCCGGGCCGTCGGCCCAGGCATAGTCATCTGGGGGCTGATCGTCGGGTTCGGCTACGCCCTCACGGGCCCCCTCATCGGCTTCTCCCGCGAGGAGGAGGTCGTCAACAAGGACCTCGCCGGGCAGCGTTCCTCGACGTGGAACACCATCACGATGGTGTGGTCCCACATGGGCAACACCGAGATCGTCATCGGGGTCTGCGTCCTGGTCACCGCGGTCCTGCTCTGGCGGACGCGCGACTGGCTCTTCTCCCTCGTGCCGCTCATCGCCATCTCCCTGCAGGCGACCATCTTCGTGATCGCCGCCAACGTCGTCGGGCGCCCCCGGCCGAAGGTGTCCCACCTCGACCCCGCGCCGCCGACCTCGAGCTACCCCAGCGGCCACGTCGGGGCCTCGACGGCCCTCTACCTCTCCTTCGTCCTTCTCGCCAGCCGCATCGAGCACGCCTGGCTGCGCTGGAGCGTCACCGTCGTGTGCCTGCTCGTGCCGCTCCTGGTGACCTACGCGCGGCTCTACCGCGGGATGCACCACGTCACCGACGTGGCGGTCGGCATGCTCAACGGCCTGCTGTGCGCCCTGCTCGCCTACGGCTGGTACCGCCACCGCGCCCGCGAGGCCGGGAAGCTGTCGACGCGGGAGAAGGCCCCCGCCCTGACCTGACCGCTGACGTGACCGCCGCCCAGCCGGGGCGCCCTGCCCCGGCTAGCCGGTGACGGTGAAGTCCGCGCGGATGCCGTCGCCCTTCATGCCGGGCTTGCAGGCGGTCTCGTAGGTGCCGGGCTGCGAGAGCTCGACCTTGAGGGTGCGGCTCAGGCCGGGGGTGATGTTCTCGACCTCGCCCAGCACGCGGCCGTCCTTGGCGTAGATGTAGAACTCGTTGACCTGCGTGCCCTTGTTGGACACCTGGAACTCCACCGTCCCGGCGGCCGAGGTGGTGCGCGAGACCCTGCACTCGGTGTCGGTCGCCTCGACCACGACCGCCCCGGACGTGGCCGCCGAGCCGCCCGAGCCCTTCGCGCCCTCACCTGAGTCCGAGCCGCCGCAGGCGGTGAGGCCCAGCAGGAGGGCCGCCCCGACAGCTGCGGGGGCAGGGGTGATGCGCATGAGTGCTCCTTGGGAGGGGGTGCCGCGGCGAGCGCGACCAGGGACGACGAACGGAAGCGAGGTCAGGCGGCCTGCGCGGCGCTGGGCTCGGCTGCGCGCGCCGGCTGCGGGCGCTGTGGACGCTGGGGCCGCAGGAAGAGCGTGAGCACGATGCCCACGTAGGCGACCCAGGCGATCGCCTGCAGCACGGTGGTGGCCGGCGTGAAGTTGAAGATGCCCTTGAGCAGGGTGGCGTACCAGGAGCCGGGGTCGACGGTGCTGCTGACGTCGAAGGCGAGCGCGTGCAGGCCGGGCAGGAGCGCGGCCTCCTGCAGGTCGTGGATGCCGTAGGCGAGGATGCCGCCGGCGACGAAGACGAGCAGCACGCCGGTGTAGCGGAAGAACTTCGCCAGGTTGATGCGCACGGCGCCCTGGTAGATCGCCACGCCGAGCGCGATGGCGGCGCCGAGGCCGACCACCCAGCCGATGAGCGGCTGCACCGTGCCGGTGCCGGCGGCCTGGGCGGTGGCGTAGAAGAAGATGGCCGTCTCGAGGCCCTCGCGGCCGACGCCGAGGAAGCCGACCAGGGCGACCGCCCACGGGCCGACGTCGATGGCCTTGTCGAGCTTGCCCTTCAGCTCACCGGAGATGGTGCGCGAGGCGGAGCGCATCCAGAAGACCATGCCGGTCACGAAGGCCACGGCGATGATGGAGGCGCTCCCGCCGACGAGCTCCTGCGTCTGGAACGACAGCTGGCGGGTGCCGTAGGTCAGCACGGCGCCGAGGCCCACCGACAGGGCGACCGCGACACCCACCCCGGCCCACACCCAGCGCAGCGCCCACCGGCGGTCGGTCTTGACGAGGAACGCCACCAGGATGACGACGACCAGGGCGGCCTCGAGGCCTTCGCGGAGACCGATGAGGGCGTTGCTGACGAGCATGGATGACCTGATTTCGGAAACGGAGGCGTTGCGTAATCAAGATCAAGGTAAGGCTTCCCTAAGGGGTCGCGTCAACTCCGGTCCGGAGTGCGTTCGGTCACCCGCGGCCCGCGGCTCAGCCGGGGAGCCCGCGCAGGCTGTGCAGCCAGGCCCGCGCGTCGGTGAACGACTCGTCAGTGGTGGAGTCCGACACCCGCACCTCGGTGCCGTCGGCCCGTGGGTAGGAGCCGAGGAAGCGCACCTCGGCGCAGACCCGCTTCAGGCCCATCAGCGCCTCGCCCACCCGCTCGTCGAGCACGTGCCCCTCGATGTCGATCGAGAAGCAGTAGCGGCCCATCGACTCCTTCGTCGGCCGCGACTCCAGGCGCGACATGTTGATCCCCCGCACGGCGAACTGCTCGAGCAGCTCGAGCAGGCCGCCCGGGTGGTCGTCGCGCTGGTAGAGCACGAGGGTCGTCTTGTCGGCGCCGGTGCGCTCGGGCAGCGTCCCCGGCTTGGCGACGAGCACGAACCGGGTCACCGCCGAGCTCATGTCGCCGATGTCCTCGGCGAGCACCTCGAGCCCGTGGTTGGCCGCGGCCACGGGGGCGCAGACGGCCGCGTCGTAGGCCGCCGAGCCGTCCTCGCTCAGCCCCGCCGCCGCGGCCGCCGTCGAGAGGGTGGGCACGTATGCCGCGTGCGGCAGGTGGGTGCCCATCCAGCCGCGCACCTGGGCCCAGGCGTGGCTGTGGGTGCCGACCGCGCGGACGTCCGCCAGCGGCATACCGGGCCGTGCGGCGAGCACGAAGGTGATCGGGACGAGCACCTCGCCCACCACCACGAGCGGCTCGCCGCTGGCGAGCGCGTCGAGGGTGGCGCTGACGCCGCCCTCGACGGAGTTCTCGATCGGCACCATGGCCGCGTCGATCTCTCCGGAGCGCAGCGCACCGAGCGCCGCGTCGACCGAGCCGAAGGGGTGGTGCACCGCGTCGCGGGCCGCGCCCCAGGCGTGCAGGGCCATCTGGGTGAAGGTGCCCTCGGGCCCGAGGTAGCCGTAGCGGGTGGTGGCCCCGTCGAGGGACAGGGCAGGAGGCACGGCGGGGGACACGGTCAGGCCTTTCGTGAGCCGGTGCGGGCAGCGGCGAGCGCCTGCTGCTCCTCCGGGGTCAGGGTGGCGTCGCTGGAGCCGCCGACGACGCCCTTGGCGTAGGTGCGCGACTCGCCGCGGGCGTGGATCGTGCTGAAGACGAGCCCGTCGCCGTGGTCGTCGACCACCGCGGCGCTGAAGGAGAGCCGGCCGCCCATGTCGCCGAAGGCGTCGTACCGGACGACGGCCACGTGCCGCAGCGCCTGCTCGAGGTCGGAGCGCAGGGCCGCGAGGTCGCCCGCGCCGACCGGTCGCGACTGGCTCAGCCGGCGCACCTGGTCGGAGAGACGGTTCACGCGCACGAGCAGCACGGCGAGACCGGCGACGAGGAGCACGACGAGGACACCCACGCCGAAACCGAGCAGGGTCGCGGTGGTGTCCGAAAGGTGCACGCGTGAAGCCTATGCAACAGGTGCTGGATAGGGTCGCGCCGACATGGAATTCACCCTCGCAGTGGCAGCGGTCGTCTTCGCGACCATCTTCGTGGTCGAGCTGCCCGACAAGACGTTCATCGCCACGCTCGTGCTCGCCACGCGGTTCCGGCCGCTGCTGGTGTGGGTCGGGGTCACCGCGGCGTTCCTCGTGCAGACCCTCGTGGCGGTGCTCGTCGGCGGCGTGCTCGCGCAGCTGCCCCGCACGCCGGTGCAGGTCGTGGCGGCGCTGATGTTCCTCGTCGGCGGCGTCATCCTCATCAAGGGCGCGGGCAGCGCCGACGAGGAGGAGAAGGAGACCGAGGAGGAGTTCTCGCACAAGGGTGCGGCCACCGCGACCGGGCTGAAGGCGGTCGGCACCAGCTTCCTCGTGCTCTTCCTCGCGGAGTGGGGCGACCTGTCGCAGCTGTTCACCGCGTCGATGGTGCTGCGCTACCAGGAGCCGCTCTCGGTCTTCGTCGGTGCGTTCGCCGCGCTCGCGGCCGTCTCCGCACTCGGTGCCCTGCTCGGGCGTGCGCTGCTGACGCGCATCCACCTGTCGACCATCCGGCGGGTCGGCGGTGGGGTCTGCCTCTTGATCGCCCTGCTCACCGTGCTGGAGATCGCCGGCGTCATCGGCGGCTGACCGCTGCCCTGCCTTCGGGGTGCTCGTGGGGGTGCTCGTGGGGGTGCTCGTGGGGGTGGGCGTGGGGGTGCGGGTGGCCGTGGGCCCGCAGCGGGATGGTGCGGCTCAACGACCACCCGACCAGGGTCAGGGCCAGCAGCGAGCCGAACGTGTCGGCGTTCTGCAGCATCCGGCCGGGGAGCTCTGGCCAGGTCGGCTGGTTGAGCCAGCTGATGCCCCACCACGGCATCCGGCACAGGAACCAGCCGGTCAGCACCGCTGCTGCGAGCAGTCGCTTCCGGTCGCGCAGCGGGTCGGAGCCGAGCACCGCGAAGACGACGACGACCATCCAGTGCAGGTGGTGGATCCACGCGACCGGCGAGAGCAGGCACGCCATCAGCCCGACGACCGCGACCTCGCTGATCGAGTCGCCGGCGAGGTAGGCGCGGCGGGCGAGGTGGAAGCCGATGACCCCGACGACGGCCACGCAGGCCAGCCACAGCACCGTGCCGGCGGTGCCGTCGGGGCCGACCCGCAGGAGGAAACCGCGCAGGCTCTGGTTGGAGGTGCCCATGTTGGGGCCCAGCCGGCTCGGGTCCTGCAGCGCGCCGCCCCAGAACGCGAACGACGCCTCCGGCAGCAGCACCCAGCTGCCCAGCGTGACCGCGACGGCGGTGCCGACGGCGGTCGCGGCCTCCCGCCAGCGCCGGTTGACGAGGTAGTGCACGACGAAGACACCGGGCGTCAGCTTGATCGACATGGCCAGGCCGACGAGGACACCGGGCGGCACGCGGCGCAGCACGCCCGGACGCGGCCGGCGCAGGTCCATCAGGCAGGCGAGCACCATGAAGGCGTTGACCTGCCCGAACCGGATGCCGTCCGACACCGGGTGCAGCCACAGCATGGGGGCCGTGAGCAGCGCGAGGGCGATCGGCAGCCCGGTGCCGGTGCGGTGGATGAGGCGCCACCCGGCATACCAGACGATCGCCGTGGTGGCGGCGACCTGGGCGGCGGTCCACAGCCAGCCGACCACCCCGAACGGCACTAAGGCGAGGGGGATCGCGAGCACGGCGGCGAAGGGCGGGTAGGTGAACGGCAGCAGCTGCGGCGCCTCGGTCATCGCCGAGTAGACCGGACGGCCGGTGAGGATGGAGACCCCGGCCTCGCGGTAGACCTCGACGTCGACCTGCCACTGGTCGATGGGCCAGTAGACGAGGTAGCGCAGCACGACCGGCACGGAGGCGAGCAGCACCAGGGCCACCGCCAGCCCCCACCGTGCGCCGGCGGGCCAGCGGCAGACGGCACGCCAGGCGGCACCGGACAGGCGGAGGGCGGGGGTCACGCGCCCATTGTGGCGTGTGGCCGCCGGTCCGGCTGCGCCGGCGGCACCCCTGCCCGACCCGGCGGCACCCCGTCGCCCGCACCGGTGGCCGGACGGGCCACCCGGCCCCGCCCCGTAGCCTGTACCCCGTGACCCGCCGTGCCCTCCCCCTGCTCGCCGGCCTCCTGACCCTCCTCGGAACCGTGCTCGGCATTGCGGCGGCACCGGCCTCGGCGGCCACCTCGGCGGCCACCTCGGCAGCGGACGACCCGAGCCCGGTGGTGCTCATCGGCACCGGTGGCCTCACCTGGACCGACGTCTCCGCGGAGAAGACCCCGGCCCTGTGGTCCTTCCTGCGCGACGGCTCGAGCGCCGCCCTCTCGGTGCGCTCGGTCAACACCAACACCTGCCCGGTCGACGGCTGGCTCTCGCTCTCCGCGGGCGACCGTGCCGCCGCCCCCGGGCCGCACGGTTCGCCCGACCGCAACACGACCGACCCGTGCCCGGCCATCCCGACCGTCGACAGCGGTGCCGTGCCCGGCTGGAACGCCTACGTCCGGGCCGCCCAGGCGAAGAAGTTCGACGCCACCCCCGGCCTGCTCGGCGAGCACCTCGCCAGCAACGGGGTGTGCGTGCAGGCGATCGGCCCCGGTGCCGGGGTCGGTGCGGCCCTCAAGAGCGGGATGGTGCCCCGGTATGCCGCGTTCGACCCGGACACGCTGACCTCGGCCCTCGCGAGCTGCCCGGTCACCCTCGTCGACGTCGGGTCGGTGCGTGACCCGAAGGAGGTCGCCCAGGACGAGACGGCGCCCACGACGAGCCGGGCCGCGCAGGTGAAGGCGGTCGACAACCGCATCCAGCAGGTGCTCGACGCCGCCCCCGGCGGGGCCGACCTCGTCGTCGCGAGCCTCTCGGACGCCGGCGCGCAGGAGCGGCTGCGGCTCGTGGCCGCCAAGGGCCCCCACTACGGCAGCGGCACGCTGCGTTCGTCGTCCACCCGGCAGACCGGGCTGGTGCAGGCCCCCGACCTGACCGCCACGCTCATCAGCGCCGCCGGCGTGGACGTGCCCCGTGAGCTCGGCGGCAAGCCGCTGCACCGGGTGCCGGCCGACAGCAACGCCGAGTCCGCCGCCCGCGAGCGGCTGCGCGCCCTGGTCGACTACGACCAGGCCTCGCACGAGGTGCACTCGCTCGTGCCGCCGTTCTTCAACGCGGTCGTCTACACCCAGCTGGCGATCTACGCCCTCGTGCTGCTCGTGTGGAAGCGCGACTTCGGCGCCCCGGAGACGCGGGCCCGGCTGCTGCGCATCGTCCGACGGGTGGGCGTCGTGGCGGCGACCATCCCGGCCGCGACGTTCCTCGCCAACCTGCTGCCCTGGTGGCGCTTCCCGCTGCCGATGCTCGCCGTGGTGGCCAGCGTGGCGCTCTTCGTGACGGCCATGTCGACCATCGCCCTGCTCGGGCCGTGGGGACGCTCGCTGCTGGGGCCGATGGCCGCGGTCTCCGTGCTGACCATGCTGGTGCTCGCCCTCGACGTCATGACCGGGGCGCGCCTGCAGCTGTCCTCACTCATGGGCCTGCAGCCGGTGGTCGGCGGCCGCTACTACGGCATGGGCAACACGACCTTCGCCCTCTTCGCGACCGCGACGGTGCTGCTCTGCATCGCCGTCTCCGACCACTTCGTCCGGGCGGGGAAGCAGATGGTGGCCGCGGTCGCCGTGGCGGCCATCGGGCTGGGGGCGACGTTCGTCGACGGCGCGCCGTTCTGGGGCGCCGACGGCGGTGGTCCGCCCGCCCTGCTCCCGGGCCTGGCCTACCTCGTGCTGACCATCCTCGGCATCAAGGTGACGTGGCGGCGCGGCGCCATCATCGCGGGTTTGACGGCCGGCCTCTTCCTGCTGGTCGCGTTCCTCGACAGCCTGAGGGCGCCCGAGAGCCAGTCGCACCTCGGCCGGTTCTTCGACTCGATCCTGAACGGCGGCGCGATGGACATCATCGTCCGCAAGGGGCAGCAGAACCTCGCGATCCTGTTCGGCAACTACCGCCTGGCCCTGCTCGTGCCGGTCGCGCTGGTGTTCGTGATCTACGTCCTCGCGCGACCCACGTCGTGGGGCTCACGCGCCCTGCAGCGCTCGTTCGACAGCGCACCCACGCTGCGACCGGGCCTCATCGCCCTGCTCATCGTGCTGACGATCGGCTTCCTCATCAACGACTCCGGCGTGGCCATCCCCGCGAACGGGGCGCTCATCGCGGTGCCGCTCATCATCACCGTGGCGGTGGAGACCCTGCTGGACGAGGCTCGGCCGACTCTCGAGACCCGCGCCGCCAGGCGACGGTGAGGGCCGCCCAGACCAGCAGCACGGCATACGGCACCACCCGGCGCCGCACCGCCAGCGTCACGTCCTCGACCGTCGGGCTCATCGTCACCACGCGGCCGGGAACGTAGGCCACGGCCATCACGGCCAGGCGGGCCAGCAGCAGGTAGTCGACGACGCCCGCGGCCAGCACCGGCAGCGTCGCCCAGGTGAGCTGGTCGTACCAGGGCAGCGAGTACGGCGCTGAGACCGCGTAGGCGGTCGACAGCACGAACGCCCACCGGACGGCCGCCCCGGTCACGGTCGTCGGCGCGGCACGCTCGGTGAGCCGCCACAGCAGCACGGCGAAGGCGACGAAGAGCACGGCGGCGGCGGCGAAGACCAGGTTGCGCACGGTCGACGACGGCAGCGGGCCGGTCAGCAGGTCGACGACCAGCCGCCACGGGGTGGCCAGCGACACGGAGCGGCGCGCCCGCCCCAGCTGGTCGAACACGTGCGGACCGGCCCACAGGTGGAGGGGCACGACCACGGCAAGGGCCGCCACGGCATACGCCACGACCCGTCGGGCCAGGCCGGTGCGGTCGTGCTGCCACCACGCCAGCAGCACCGCCAGGAGGAGCACCCCGTAGGTGATCTTGGTGCTGACGGCCAGGCCGCTGAGCACGCCGGCCGCCCACGGCGAGCGCGCGGCGGCCACCAGCGCCGCCAGCGCCAGGGCGGCGGCGACGACGTCGAGGTGGGCGCCGAGGACGCCGACTCCGAAGACGAGCGGGTTGGCCGTCCACAGGGTGTCGACCCGCCGCGGGTCGGTCGCGGCCCGCAGCAGCAGCCAGCGCACGGCCAGCCACGCCACCACCGTGATCACCTGCCAGGCCCACACGGTCTGGCGCATGCTGTCGCCGCCGACGAGCGAGCTGACCAGGTGCAGGAGCGTCGCGAACGGCCCGTAGACGCTGACCGTCTCGGTCCACGGCGGCTCCACGGCGCTGGTCACCGGGTCGGCGCCACCGGCCCACGCCGCGGGCGGCACGAGGTAGGGGTCGCCGCCCTGCGCCGCGATGCGCCCGTAGGCCGCGTAGTTGGTGTGGTCGGCCGACCCGAACGGACCGGTCAGCAGCGCGAGCACCGCCAGGGCGAGGGGCCAGCGCCACGAGAGGGCGCGGGCCGGTGGGCGCCACAGCGCGAGGGCGACGCCCGCGGCGCCGAGCAGGTATGCCGCCCACAACAGGGCTGTGACCACCGCGGACGACGGTGCCCAGGGCAGCTCGCCGGGCGCCCAGCCGCGCGGGCCCATGGGTGGCTTCGCTGCGCTCGGGCCGAACAGGCCGACGGCGAGGAGCGCGGCGAAGGAGAAGGCGAGCAGCCCCCGACGGAGGAGTTCGGTGCCCCTGCCCCCGGCCATCAGCGTGCGATGCGGCGGCGCAGCCTCCGCAGCCCCAGGGCGAGCGCCACGTCGCGGTACTGCCGGGCCCGGTGCAGCTGGCCTCGCCAGTCGGAGCCGCTCACGCGGTGGTGCAGCTCGCAGGGCACCTCCACCACCCGCAGCCCGGCCAGCAGCACGTCGACGGTCAGGCCGACCTCGACGCCCCAGCCACGGGCCAGCGGGGTGGCGGCCTCGAACGCCTGCCGCGAGATGCAGCGCATGCCCGAGAGCGGCTGCACGGCCCGGAAACCGGTGAGGTGCTCGATGCCGTCACGGGCCAGCCGCACCACGAAGCCCCGGCCGCCGCCGGCGGTCTTCTGCGGGGGCAGGGTGGCGATGGTCATGTCGGTGTCGCCCTCGACCACCGGGGGCACCAGCACGTCGAGGTTGGCGGCCGACGCCTCGAGGTCGGCGTCGACGAAGAGCAGGGGTCGCGGCCCGACGGGCTGGCCCCCCTGCTCGCCGCGCTCCCGCTGCTGGCGCTGCTCGATGGCAGCCACCTGCGCCGCTCCCGTCGTCATCGCGGCGGCCTTCCCCCGGTTGCGGGCGTGGCGCACGACCTCGGCACCCGCCTCACGGGCGAGAGCGGCCGTGGCGTCGGAGCTGCCGTCGTCGACCACGACCACCAGGTCGACCCCGTCGATGGCCCGGACCGCGCGCACGGTGGCGGCGATCCGGTCAGCCTCGTCCTTGGCGGGGATGACGGCGGCGACGGGCGTGGGGCTCATGGGCGCAAGCCTCTCGGGCACCGGGGTCGGCCAGCGGCGCGACGCGCCGTCAGCGCAGGGTCACCTGCCGGCTGAGCAGCCCCGAACGGGCCCGGCGCTCGTCGGCGGTGAGGGGCTCCTTCGAGCCGACGGCCGCGGCATACCGCTTGGCGAACGCGGCGAGCGCGTCCTCGTAGTCGGCGGCCTCCTTCTCCGGGTCGAGGTCCCAGACCGGCACCAGCAGGCCACAGGCACGGAAGGCGCCTAGGAGGCGGGTGCCCTCACCGAGGCCGCTGTCGCCGGCGGAGTGCAGGCGGGCCAGGGCGTCGGTGGCGACGTCCTCGTCCTCGGGGAGCACGAGCCGGATGTGGCTGCGCTCGCCGATGCGGACCCAGTAGGCCGACGGCACCGACGACATCTTCGTGGTGGGCACGATCGACTCGTTGGCGCGCTCGAGGGAGGCCTTCCCCTCGGCGTCGAGCTCGCTCTCGCCCACCCAGAAGTCGAAGCCCTCGTGCACGGTGACGTCGAAGTCGGCCGTGGTGTCGAGGAGGTCCTGCAGGCGCGGGGTCTCGGCGGTGGCCTGCGGCACCGCGGCGACCGGGGTGCCCTGCTCGGCGGAGGCTGCGGCCAGCAGGGAGACGGCAAGGTCGCGGGAGGCGTCGCCCGAGGCCGAGCCCGACTGCGTGCCGATGAAGACGCTCCCGTCGGCGCGGTGCAGGCCCGGCCAGGCCAGCGGCAGCACGGTCGCGACGGTGACCTCGCCGGCAGCGCCCTCGGGGGCCTTGCCCTCGGCGAACCGGACCGTGGCCGTCGCGGCGGGGAGGATCTCGCGCATGGCGACCCAGTCGGTCTCGTTCGGCAGGCCCTCGAACGGCCGGGCGACGAAGGGGGCCGGCTCGACCCGGGCCTGGCGACTGGACTGGTCTGCGGTGGCGCCGTGCTTCCGGCGGGATGCCTTACCCATGGGGCAAACCCTAGTGGCCGCCCGGGAACCGTCGCGTCAGCGGCTGCGACGGCGGGAGGGTCCGCCCAGGGACGCCCACACGGTGTGGCCGTAACGGTCCTCGGCGACACCCCACTCGTGCGCGAGGCTGCGCACGATGCGCAGCCCCCGGCCCGTCGGCGCCCAGACCGTGCGGGGAGCCGGGCGCGCCACGGTCTCGCCGCCACCGTCGGTCACCTCCACCTCGACCACGCCGGCCTTGACCTTCCAGTGGACCCGCAGGCTGCCGTCGCCGAGGGGCCGCGCGTGCCGGATCGCGTTGGAGACGAGCTCGGAGACGACGATCTCGGACTCGTCGACGGTCATGGCCGGGACGTCGCGACCACGCAGGTCCTCGACGACGCTGCGGCGCACGAGGGAGACGGAGGAGGGGCTCCACGGCACCCGGATCGTGCGGGCCGAGTCGCCGCTGGAGCTCACGGGTTCCGCCTCCAGGGCAGGCGCCACCTGCTCAGCGGCTCTCCCCTGCTTGGCCACGTGCTCGACCCCCACTTCTACCGGATGGAGGAGAGACTACCCAGTCACCTGCAGGGCGTCGATAACCAGATTGGGGCGGTTCGTGATGATTGCGTCGACTCCGAGCTCGATGCACAGCCGCACGTCCTCCGGCTCGTCGACCGTCCAGACGTAGACCTCGTGGCCGCGGGAGTGCTGGCGCTCGACCGTCTGGGGCCAGCGCCGCACGATGTTGACGTCGAGACCGACCGTGTGGATGCCCCGCGGCAGGGAGCCGTCACGGAACCGCAACGGCACGTTCTCGTGCATGAGGAGCACCGCGGGCACGTCGGGGCTCAGCTGCCGCATGCGCTGCACGGCGAGCTGGGAGAACGACATCATCCGCACCCAGTGGTCGCCCGGCTGCCGCGGGGTGTCGAGCCCGAACTCGGCCAGCATGCGCGCCAGCTGCCGCTCGACCAGCCCGGCGTAGCGGGTGGGGTGCTTGGTCTCGATGGTCAGCCCCAGCGGCCGCTCGGACGCCATGACGGCCGAGAGCAGCCGTCGCAGGGTGAGCAGTCGGTTGCGGTCCTGGTCGGGCTGCTCGAAGTCGTCCTGGTGCCGCGCCTTCCACGACCCCCAGTCGAGCCCCTCGAGCTCGGCGAGCTCCAGGGTCGAGACGATGCCGCGGCCGTTGGACGTGCGGTTGACCCGACGGTCGTGCACGCACACCAGGTGGGAGTCGGCGGTGAGCCGGACGTCGCACTCGAGCGCGTCGGCCCCTTCGTCGATGGCCCGCTGGTAGGCCGAGAGGGTGTGCTCGGGTTCGGCGCTGCTCGAACCGCGATGGGCGATGACGAGGGGTGCACGGCGCATGGCTCCGTCAGTGGGCACGGCCGATATCGTGCCACCCCGCTTCGCGGAGCGCCGCTTCTCCCCCGGGACGTTCCCCTGATCTCCCCCGGACGGCTGATGAGGGTTCACCAGATCGTCGCCGCAGCGACCGTCCTCGCGGACGAGGCGGTATGCCGCGGCGTCACCGCCCCCACCCCGATCTCACCGCTTCCTCACCGCTTCCTCACCGCCGCCTCACCGCCGCCTCACCGCCGCCTCACCGCGGCCTCACCGCGCCGCTCCCGACGGCGAGCGGGTGACGCTGTCGTCGGAGGAGCCGGCCGGGTGGCGTGGCTCCACGGCTGCGGCGACCAGGAAGATCCCGGCGAAGAGCAGCAGGGGCAGGACCACGACTCCGGTGGAGCCACCCAGGGCAGCCCCCAGCGGCGGGCCCTCGCGCTCCCCGAGCACCCGCGCCAGGACGGAGACGACCGGTGCCGCCACGATGAGGAGCAGCAGCTCGCCTCCCCGTCGCGCGTTCCGCAGGCCCAGCACCGCGGCCGGCACCGAGAGGACCAGAGTCGCCATCGGCAGCACCGGTGCGTCGACGAGGTCGACGAACAGCTCGAGCACGGCCCAGCCGAGCAGCAGGACGGCGCCCACGAGCACCCACCGCAGCCCGGCCGCAGGGTGCCTGCGTGCGAGCCAGGTGAGCACGGCCAGCGGCACGACCATGCAGGCGAAGAGCGCGAATCCCTTCCAGCCGCCGGGGTCCTCGAACGCGTAGCCCGCGGCGAACAGGATGCCGAACGCCGCGAACAGCGAGGTGAGGACGAGCCCCACGATCCTCAAGACCCGTGCCAGGTTCCTCATGGCAACCACCTCTTTCGGCCCTTCCATGGTGGCTCCTGCCGTGCTGCCGGAGAAGTGCCGAAGGGCCCGCGGCCCGGCCCGTCCGGACGCACAGCGGGGGTGCGGCAGAGTGGGCGCGTGCGGCATACCGCTCTCGGCGTCCTCCACGCCACCCCTCACACGGTGACGGGCCGGTGCGTTCCATGGGCGTGACGCTGCCTGCCTTCCAGACGCTCGTGGACGCCCACTGGCGCGATGTCGCCCGACTCGCGCACGCCCTCGCGGGCCCGGTGGACGGCGACGACGTCGCCCAGCAGGCGTGGACCCAGGCGCTGGCGGCCTACCCGCGGCTGCAATCGAGCCGGAACCTGCGCAGCTGGCTGCTGACGATCACGCACCGCTGCGCCATGGACGGCCACCGGTCGCGGGGGCGCCGGGCCGTGCCGAGCGACACGGTGTCCGAGCTGGCCGAGCAGTCCGCCGCGACCGCGGCGGGACTGGGCTCCGCCGCGGTCGGCGGCGTCGGGGGCGGGGTCGTGGCCGGGCCGGAGGCTGGGCTGCCCGACACCGACCTCTGGCAACGGGTCGCCGACCTGCCCGAGCGGCAGCGCCACGCGGTGGTGCTGAAGTTCGTCGCAGACCTCGACCACGCCGCGATCGCGCAGGCCCTGGAGACGACACCGACGATGAGCCGGCGGCTGGTCAGTGACGGACTGGCCGCCCTGAGGAAGGAGCTGTCGTGAGCGAGCTCGAGAGCCTGCTGGCGGGATACGACCCGGAGGTGCGGCCGCCGGTGCTGCCGGCCAGCGACGTGTCGTACGTCGTCGAGGACACCGCGATCGGCCGGATGCTGCTGGCCGCCGACGCGAGCGGGGCGCTGGTCGCCTCGACGTTCGTGCCCGACGACCCGGCGGAGGCGCACGCGGTCGAGCGGCTGAGCCGCGCCATCTCGCCGAGGGTGCTGCGGCACCCGCGTGAGCTCGACGAGGCGCGACGCGAGCTAGAGGCGTTCCTCAATGGCCGCAGCCACCGCTTCACGCTGCGCACCGACCTGGCGCTGGCGACGCCGTTCCAGCGCGTGGTGCTGCCGCGGCTCGCGGCGACCGTCGGCTACGGCCACCGCGCCACCTACGGCGAGCTCGCCCGCGCGGTCGAGCGGCCGTCGGCCTCCCGCGCGGTCGGTGCCGCGCTCGGCGCCAACCCGCTGTGCGTCGTGCTCCCGTGCCACCGCGTCGTGGCCGCCTCCGGCGCCCTGACCGGGTATGCCGGTGGGCTGGCTGCCAAGGAGTACCTCCTCGACCTCGAGGCGCGGGAGAGCGGCGTCGATGACCCCCGATAGAGGTTTCTAGGGCGTTCGCAATAGTGCTGTATCGAGGACTCGCCAGCTGTCCGGGAAGGGTGGCCGATCCTTTCTCGCGGGGCCGAACCTTCGACCACCAGAAGAAGGTTCGGCCAACCTTTCGGACGACCCGGGCGGCGCGGCTGGTCGGCCTCAGCCGGTGACGGGCTCGAACCTCGCCGTGAAGTGCCGGAGCATCCTCGGCTCCTCGACGATCCGGTAAGCGGGCAGCTCGTGCGCCCGGGCCGCCACCTGCTCGCACACCTCGATCACGTAGTCGACGTGGCTCTGCGTGTAGGTGCGCCGGGGGATCGCCAGCCGCACGAGGTCCATCGCTGCCGGCACCTCCGACCCGTCGGGCTGACGGCCGAACATCACCGTGCCGATCTCGCAGGAGCGGATGCCACCGATCTCGTACAGCGCCACGGCGACGGACTGCCCGGGGTACTCAAGCGGATCGAGGTGGTCCGCGAGGGCCCGGGCGTCGAGGTAGACCGCATGCCCGCCGAACGGGCTGAGCACCGGGATGCCCCGCTTCTGGAGCGCCTCGCCGAGGTAGGCGGTCGACCTGATCCGGTAGCGGAGGTAGTCGTGCTGCACGACCTCCTTCAGGCCCTGGGCGAGGGCCTCGAGGTCACGGCCGGCCAGGCCCCCATAGGTGGGGAAGCCCTCGGTGAGGATGAGCATGTTCCGGCACTCCTCGGCGAGGCGGTCGTCGTTCATGGCCAGCCAGCCGCCGATGTTGCCCATCGGGTCCTTCTTCGCGCTCATGGTCATGCCGTCGGCGAGCGAGGCGACCTCGCGCACGATGTCGGCCACCTCGCGGTCGCCCTGGCCCTCCTCCCGCTCGCGGATGAACCAGGCGTTCTCGGCGAAGCGGCAGGCGTCGAGGAAGAGCAGCTTGCCGAAGCGGTCGCACAGGGCCCTGACGCCGCGCAGGTTCTCGAGCGAGACCGGCTGGCCCCCGCCGCTGTTGTTGGTGATGGTGACGAAGACGCAGGGCACGTCATCGCCCGACGTGGTCAGCAGCTGTTCGAGCGCTGCGAGGTCCATGTTGCCCTTGAAGGGGTGGTCCGAGGCCGGGTCGCGCCCCTCCGCGACCACGAGGTCGACGGCCAGCGCGCCGGTCGCCTCGACGTTGGCGCGCGTCGTGTCGAAGTGGGTGTTGTTCGGCACGACCTTGCCCGGGCCGCCCAGCGCGGTGAAGAGGATCTTCTCGGCGGCGCGTCCCTGGTGCACCGGGATCACGTGGCGGAACGGGAACAGCTCACGCACGGCGTCGGCGAAGAGGTAGAACGACGGCGACCCGGCATACGACTCGTCACCGTGCTGGAGCGCCGCCCACTGGTCGCGGCTCATCGCACCGGTGCCGGAGTCCGTGAGCAGGTCGATGAGCACGTGCTCCGCCCGCAGCTGGAAGAGGTTGAAGGAGGCGGCTCGAAGGTACTCGCGCCGCTCCGCTCGGGTCGTCATCCGCAGCGGCTCGACGGAGTGGATGCGGAAGGGCTCGATGATCGTGCTGAAACGGGGTTCGTCCATGCCTTCAGGATCGCCAGCGCGGCGTCGATGGTGAATGGACGTCGAGTGCCCCACGAGGGCGGCCGGTTTGTGCTCATACTGCGATCAGGCCAAAGGCCTCACGATCGAAAGGCAGCCCATGGACCGGGTCGACTGGCACATCCTCGAGGAGCTGCAGGCCGACGCCCGGCTGTCCTTCAACGAGCTGTCCCGGCGGGTGAGGCTGTCGCCCCCGGCGGTGGCGGAACGGGTGCGCCGACTCCAGGACTCCGGTGTCCTCACCGGCTACCACGCCGCCGTCGACCTCGAGCGGGTCGGCCGTCCGGTGCGGGCGGTCGTCGTCATGGACTGCTACGGCCCCACCTGCCTGCTGCGCGACCCGGACGTCGCGACCTGGCCGGAGGTCCGACAGCTCTACCGCGTCACCGGGCAGGGCTGCTCGGTGCTCATGGTGGCGGTCCCGACCATGCCCGCCTTCGAGGAGCTGATCGACCGCCTGGCCCGCTACGGCCGCCCGAGCAGCAGCATGGTGCTCGCCGACCTGCTGCCCTGGAAGCCGGTCGAACCGGCCTGACTCAGTGAGCCGCCGCGGGCTTCTTCCGGCGAGGGATGACGTGCATGACCGTCACCACGACCGCTCCGACGACCAGCCCGATCAAGGCCGATGCCAGGGTGTTGACCAGCCAGCCGAGCAGGCCGCCGACCCCGGCCACACCGTGTACGGCCTCCTCGAGGTGGTGCACCAAGGAGTAGGGGCCGTGCCAGCCGAGGTCGTCGACCCCGACGAGCAGGATGTGGCCACCGACCCACAGCATGGCGACGATGCCGACGGTCGACAGCAGCGCCAGCAGCTTCGGCATGCCGCGAACGAGGAAGCGGCCGACGGCCTGGGCGGCGCCCGAGTCGCGCTCCGCGAGGTGCAGCCCGATGTCGTCCATCTTCACGATGAGGCCCACGACGCCGTAGACGAGCACCGTGATCAGGACCGCCACGACCGCCAGGATCACGGCCCGCGAGACGAAGGGTTCGTTGGTGACCTCGTTGAGGGCGATCACCATGATCTCGGCGGAGAGGATGAAGTCGGTGCGGATGGCACCCGACACCATCGTCTTCTCCTGCTCCTCACCCTGGGCGCCGGCGGGCTCGTCCTCGTGCGCCTCGTGGTGGCCGCTGACCTTCTCCCAGATCTTCTCGGCACCCTCGTAGCAGAGGTAGGTGCCGCCGACCATGAGCAGCGGTGTCAGCAGCCACGGGAGGAACTGGCTGAGCAGCAGCGCCACCGGCAGGATGATGAGCAGCTTGTTGCGCAGCGACCCGATGGCGATCTTCTTGATGATGGGCAGCTCACGGTCGGGCGTGAAGCCGTGCACGTAGCGCGGGGTGACCGCCGTGTCGTCGACCACCACACCGGCCGCCTTGGCGCTCGCCCGTCCCGCGGCTGCACCGACGTCGTCGACGGAGGCCGCCGCCAGCTTGGCCAGGGCGGCGATGTCGTCGAGGAGGGCGACGAGTCCGCCGGCCATCAGAGCCCGACCCGGGCGGGCGCCGCGGTGGGCACTGCGGTGGGCGCTGAGGTGCGCACCGCGGTGGAGGCAGTGATGGTCACGGGCGAACGGCGCCCGGCAGGCGTCCGGCGGGGGAACGTCGACACACGCGGAAGGCTACCGGCCGGGCCGGCCGAGCCGACTGACGCGGCCGGTCAGCAGTCCGGCGGCGTCGAGCCCGGCACGCAGCTGCGCCACCTCGTCGTCGTCGAGCGGCACGAGCGGCCCGCGCACGCGGCGGTTGTCGAGGACGCCGAGCAGCTCCAGGGCGGCCTTGGCCGTCGCCGCACCATAGTTGGGGACTCCCATGACCGCGTCGAAGGCCGGGAGGAGACCCATGTGCAGGCGCAGGGCCTCGGCGTGGTCGCCGTCGAGGAAGGCGTCGATGAGGGCGCGCAGCTCGCGACCGCCGGCGTGCGCGACGACGCTGACCAGGCCGACGGCGCCGTAGGCGAGGTAGCCCAGCAGCAGCGCCTCGTCGCCGGAGTACACGGCATACCCCAGGTCGGTGAGCCGGGCGGACCCGGCGGGGTCGCCGGTCGCGTCCTTGACCGCCACGACCGTGTCGATCTCGCGGGCGGCGCGGTAGGTCGCGAGCTCGATGCGGGTGCCGGTGCGGCCGGGCACGTCGTAGAGCATGACGGGGATGTCGGTGACGGCGGCCACGGTGCGGAAGTGGTGGAGGACCCCAGCCTGGCTGGGACGGTTGTAGTAGGGCGTCACGAGCAGCAGCCCGTCGACGCCGACCTTTGCGGCCTGCTCCGCGAGCTCGATGGAGTGCGCTGTGCTGTTGGTGCCCACGCCCGCGACCACCGAGGCCCGGTCGCCCACCGCGTCCTTGACCACGGCCAACAGCTCGCCGTTCTCGCCCGGCGTCGTCGTGGGTGACTCGCCCGCGGTGCCGGAGACGACCACGCCGTCGCTGCCGTGGTCGACGAGGTGACGCGCCAGCCGCGCCGCCGCCTCCAGGTCGACGGCACCCTTCGCGTCGAAGGGGGTCACCATGGCGGTCAGCAGGCGACCGAACGGTGCCACCGGTCCCCTGTCCTCAGTCATCGGGGGGCCCGCTCAGGCGTTGGCGCGCAGGTAGCGCCCGAAGTGGGGGACGGTGAACGCGATCCGGCCCCGTTCACCGGAGTAGATGAGCCCCTTCTTGAGCAGGGCGTCCCGAGCCGGCGAGAGCGACTGCGGCTTCCGGTCGAGCACCGAGGCGACCGACGCGGTCGGCACCGACTCGATCTCGTCGAGCGGCTCGTCGCCCGACTCGGCGAGCTGCAGCGCGGCGTCGGCCATCGCCCGCAGGTACTCCCGCTCCGCCGGGGTGGCGCGCTCGTACCGGGAGCCGAAGAACCCCACCGCCAGCTCGGCCTCGGCCTCGGGGGCAGCGACCTTGACGTCGTCGAGGGTGATCGGGGTCTGCGGCGCCACGTCCCAGGCCACCTTGCCGTAGGCCTGGACGAAGAACGGGTAGCCGGCGGTCGCGGCATACAGGGCCTCGAGCGCCTCCGGCGTGAACTCGGCGTCCTCCTCCTTGGCCGGCGCCGACAGGGCACGGTCTGCGGCCTCGCGGTCGAGGCGGTCGATGCGCTGGTACTTGAACAGCCGCTCGCTGTAGGACTTGCTCGCCGAGAGCACGGCCGGCAGGTGCGGCAGGCCCGCCCCGACGACGATGACCGGCAGCCCCGACTGGCTGATCTCGTGGCAGGCGGCGCACACGGCCGAGACGTCCTCGGGGTCCAGGTCCTGCATCTCGTCGATGAAGATCGCGACTCCCTTGCCGACGTCGGCGGCCAGGCCGCCCACGTCGGTGAGCAGCTCGACGAGGTCGATCTCGATGTCGCCGGAGTCGGCCCGGCCGGTCACCGCGGGGGCGTCGATGCCGGGGTTCCACCGCTCGCGCAGCTTGGCGTTCGGCGCCGCGTCGCGCTGGGCGAACGCCTTGATGACGCCGAGCACGTGGTCGACGTCGTCGCCCTGGGGGTGGCCGAGCTCCCGCACCGCCACGTGCAGCGCCGCCGACAGGGGGCGGCGCAGCCGCTGGTCGGGCCTGGCCTCCAGCTTTCCGGTGCCCCAGTGGTAGCGGACCGCCGACGACCGGAGGGCGTTGAGCAGCACGGTCTTGCCCACCCCGCGCAGCCCGGTCAGCACGATCGAGCGCTCGGGGCGCCCGCGCGAGATGCGCTCGAGCACGACGTCGAACGCGCGCAGCTGCTCGTCACGTCCGGCGAGCTCCGGCGGGCGCTGCCCCGCGCCGGGGGCGTACGGGTTACGGATCGGGTCCACGATCGCAGGCTATGGGGCTCTCTAGCGGATCCCTGAGATTTCGCCATACGCCGCCATCGTCGTGTCGCGTGTCCCGGCACAGCCGGTATGCCGAGCGAGCCGCCCGTCCTCCCGGTGCGACCGCTTGCACCCGGATGTGGACCGTTCACCGCATTTGACTCGATCTGGGCAGAAATGCACGCGGCGTCGGAGCAGCGTGCACGAGGTCACCGCAGCAACGACGGAACGGAGCAGGCATGTCACCCCACGAGCAGCACACTGCCGGACACGAGGGAACTGGCGGCGCGTTCGGCACCCTCACGCGGCACCCCCTCAACCGGCGCTCCTTCCTCACAGGTGTCGGCGGCCTCGCAGTGGTGGGCGGCGCCGCGGCCAGCGCGCAGGCCGTGACCCGCCCGGAGGTGGTCGCCGCACCGCTCGGCGGCCGGGCCAGCGCGGCGGCCGCACCCGACCCGCTCGCCCTGCTGAAGAAGATGCTCTCCTTCGACACCCAGAACTTCGGCCAGGGCGGCAAGACCCGCCAGCACGCCGAGTGGCTGAAGTCGGTGTGGGACTCGGCGGGGGTCTCCGCCGAGATCATCCCGACGCCGCAGCCCGACAACGTCCACCTCATCGCCCGCATCGAGGGAACGACGTCGGCCGCACCCCTGCTCCTGCTGGGCCACTCGGACGTCGTGCCGGTGGAGCGAGACAACTGGAGCACCGACCCGTTCGCCGGCACGGTGAAGGACGGCGAGATCTACGGCCGCGGGGCCCTCGACATGAAGGGCGCCAACGCCGCCTCGATCGGCGCCCTGCTCCGCCACCTGTCGGAGGGCGCCCGGTTCGAGCGCGACATCATCGTGCTCACCGACTGCGACGAGGAGGCGGGGAGCTACGGGTCGGGCTGGCTGGCCAAGAACCACTGGGACAAGCTCGACTGCGGCATGGTGCTCACCGAGGGCGGCTGGTTCCTGGCCCAGTCGGACCAGACGACGCCGATGCTCATCACCGTGACCCGGCAGGACAAGGTCTACTTCAACCTCGACCTGTATGCCGCGGGCACCGCCACCCACTCCTCCAAGCCGATGCCCGACTCGGCCATCGTCGCGCTGTCGCGCGCCGTCGCGGACCTCGGCGACGACCTCGCGCCGGTGCACCTCAGCGCCGTCACCCGCGAGTACTTCGAGGCGCTCGCCGACGCCACCGACGACCGCAGGTGGGCCAGGGCCATCCACCTGATGCTCAAGGCACGCAGCCAGCCGGCCCGCGAGCGAGCGGCGGCGCTGGTGGTGAAGGGCTCCGACTACCCCTACCTGCACAGCGCCCTGCTGCGCACCACGATGGCCTTCGTCATCGAGGACGCCGGCTACAAGGAGAACGTCATCCCGTCCGAGGCCCACGTGCGGGTGAACTGCCGCGGCATACCGCGTGGCCAGAAGCCCCGCGACTTCCTGGCCGACGTCCGCAGGAAGATGGCCCGCCGCGACATCGAGGTCAAGCTCGCCGCCCCCGCCGGCGTCTCGGAGGCGGAGTACCTCGACCAGCTCGACCAGCGCTGGGCGGGCGAGCCGGCCGACCTCGACACACCCCTGTACCAGGCGATCTCCCAGGCGGCCGTGCAGACCTACCCGTCCGCGAGGTTCTCACCGGCCCTCTTCGAAGCGGGCACGAGCCTCGGGCCCTGGCGCGAGAAGGGCATCCCCGGGTACGGCGTCTACCCCTACGTCATCAGCAACGAGCAGCTCATCGGCATGCACGGCAACGACGAGCGCATCTACGTCGAGGCCCTCGCCAAGGGCACCGACTTCATGCACCGGGTGTTCGGCCGCTTCCTCGCCTGACGCCCGGATCTGCCTCCGCTGCTCGGGGGCGGTCCCTGCGGCTCCGTGCCCGGCGTCAGCGCCGGGTGCGGAGCCGCACGAGGTGACCGACCACGCCGGGCACCCAGCCCTGCTCCCGACGGAGCCAGCGCACCGCCACCAGGTTCATCGGCACCACGACGAAGCCGCCCTTGAACCCGTCGGCGACCGCGAGGTCGGTGCCGAACGCGTCGGTCACGAGCTGCCAGCGCAGGTCGGTGTGCCGGTGCAGGTGCTCGCCGATGCCCATCGCGAACCGCTCGACCACGACGTCGTGCGGCTCGCGCTGCGCCTCCGGAGCCGCCTCCCACGCGACGAAGGCCGCGTCGAGGCCGGCCCCGAGGGACTCCAGGTCGTCGACGTCGACCCCGGCCGCCTCGAGCTCGCGCAGCGCGTCGGCGATGCGCGCCTGCTGGTCCTCGGGCACGCCCTGGACCACCGGGGTGAGGGGCACCTCGTCGCCGAGGCCGAGGTCGGCACTCGGCGCCGATCCTGCCTCAGGGACTTCCTCGGTCGCCGATGCCCGCTCGCCTCGCTTGAACCACGCCATCACGTCAGCGTAGTGACGGCGGCGCCCATCGGCCCGGGCTCGGGTGGCCCGGCTCCGATCCCGGAGGTGAGAGGCCCGCGCTCAGATGACCTGCGGCTGCCCGGAGGCCGAGACCACCGGCTTGCCGGCCGCGTGCCAGCCCTTCATGCCGCCGTCGAGGTTGGCCACGTCGAACCCCTGCTGGCTCAGCCAGGCGACGGCCCGGGACGACCGGCCGCCACCGCGGCAGGTCACGGCCAGCGTGCCGCTGTCGGTGTCCGGCAGCTCGTGGAGGCGCGTGGGCAGCTCGCCGAGCGGGATGTGCACGGCGCCCGGGGCGTGGCCGGCGTCCCACTCGTCCTGCTCGCGGACGTCGAGGATCACCGCGTGGTCGGGGACGTCGGTGCTGGCGATCTGGGGGATCTCACTCATAACGGTCATCCTGACACGCGGCGTACGGCCGCGCCGGGCCCGGTCAGTGCAGCTCGCCGTAGACGGCCGCGTTCAGCTCGGCCACCCGGTGCCAGGTGATGCCCTCGGCCTGCTCGCGGGCCAGCGGGTGCGGCTCGCCCTCGGTCCGCTCCACCTCGATCCGCGGCACGAGCCCCGGCTCACGGGTGTGCACCACGGCCCGCAGGTCGAGCGTCGACGGCTCGTAGGGGAGCTCGCTGGCCAGCAGCCCGAACACCGGCGGCACCCGGTCGGCCCGGTCGGGGTCGTCCCAGTGCTCGAAGAGGAGCTCGAGGCTCTCCCCGCTGAGCAGCACCCACACCGACCACGAGAACGACGTCACGTCGCCGGCGTCGAGCACCGGCAGGGCCACCTCGCCGCGCAGGAAGTACGACGTGCCGCGGTCGGGGTCGGCGTCCGGCAGGAAGCAGACGTCGTCGGTGAGCTCCCCGGCGTCGCGCTGCGCGGCCGAAGCCAGGTCCCAGGCGTGCGGAGACCCCGAGCCCATGGCGGTCGCCAGGTCGAGGTGCCGCCCGCCGCAGGTCGGGCAGGGCCGGGCGTCAGGAGCGCTGGCGCGAGAGTCGGCTCCCGTCACTTGAGCAGCCTCGACATCCGGCGGTCGGCCAACGGCTTGCCGCCCGTCTGGCAGGTGGCGCAGTACTGCAGCGACGAGTCCGCGAACGACACCTCCCGCACCGTGTCACCGCACTCCGGGCAGGTCTCGCCGGTGCGGCCGTGCACCCGCATGCCCGCCCGCTTGGCGTCCTTGAGCTCCGCCGCCGGCTTCCCCGACGCGGCGACCACGGCCGCCGACAGCGTCTCCCGCAGCGCGGCATACAGCCGGTCCACGGCGGCGTCGTCGAGGGTCGCCGCGAGCGCGAACGGCGACATCTTCGCCACGTGCAGCACCTCGTCGGAGTAGGCGTTGCCGACGCCGGCGATGACCGACTGGTCGCGCAGCACGCCCTTGACCTGCGCGCGCCGGCTGTGGAGCAGCTCCCCGAACACCTCGCGGGTGAACTCGGGGGCCAGCGGGTCGGGGCCGAGCGAGGCGATGCCCGGCACCTGCGCCGGGTCGCTGACGATGTAGGCCGCGAGCCGCTTCTTCGTGCCGGCCTCGGTCAGGTCGAACCCCGATCCGTCGGAGAACCGCACCCTCAGCGCGATCGGCGACTTGCCCGGCCGCAGCCGGGTCGGCGAGATCGCGTCGCTCCAGCGCAGCCAGCCCGCCCGGGCGAGGTGGAAGACCAGGTGGGTGCCGGAGCAGTCGAGGTCGATGAACTTGCCGTGCCGGCTCACCGCGTCGACGGGCAGCCCCACGAGCGCGTCGGGCGGCGGGTTGAACGTCTTGAGCACCGAGATCGAGCCCAGCTCGACCCCGGTGACGGCCAGGCCGTCCGTCCGCGCGGACAGGAAGTCGACCAGCGCCTGCACCTCGGGTAGCTCGGGCATGGGCCCATCATGCCCGGGCCGAGCGCGCGGCGCGGGCCGGTACGCCGGCTCAGCGGCTGAGCGCGACCCGCAGCAGGCGCAGCAGCCCGTACCCGTCCCCGGCGCGGCACACGGGCACGTCGCGGCGCTGCCGGTGGCGCGGCGCCAGCTCCTCGTTCGAGACCGGTATGCCGTGCGAGAGCACCTGCTCGGTCGGCGTCAGCTCGCGGATGGCGATGGCCCGGACCTTGTCGGGCCGCTCCTCGGCGAAGTCACCGTAGATCTTCGGGTCGTGCTGGCCGTCGTCGCCGATGAGCAGCCACTGGATGTGGGGCAGCTCGTTGGCCAGCCGGTGCAGGCAGGAGCGCTTGTGCTCCTGCCCGGAGCGGAACCAGCCGGTGTTGGTCGGGCCCCAGTCGGTGAGCAGCAGCGGGCCCAGCGGGTAGCCGTGCTTCTTGAGGAACCGGTTGAGGTGCGGCGAGGTGTTCCAGGCGCCCGTGGAGACGTAGACGATCGGGGCGTCCGGGTGCTCGGCCAGCAGCTCGCGGTAGAGCGTCGCCATCCCCGGCACGACGTGGCGTGCGTTCCCGGCGCGCACGAACGTGTTCCAGGCGGCGATGAAGGGCCGGGGCAGCGAGGTGCTGATGACCGTGTCGTCGATGTCACTGATGATCCCGAAGGTGGCCTCCGGCGCGACGACGTAGACGACCGCGTCCACCGGCTCGGCGTCCGGCGACTCGACCCGCACCTCGTGCCAGCCCGGATCGAGGCCGTGGTCCCTGACCTGCACGTCGATGTAGCCGCTGCGGTCGGAGCGGGCGTGGACGGTGCGGCCGCCGACGGTGATGGTGACCGGCACGTTCATGGCCGGCGCGGTGATGAAGGCGCGCCAACCGCGCTGCTGCTCCTCGGCGGCCCGCAGCTCCGGCACGGAGGCCTCGGCGTCGGCGCCCGGGTGCTGCTCGGGGCGGCGGGTCAGCAGCACCCGGCCGAGCACGCGGACGAAGCTTTCCGAGCCGTAGCCGGTGTGGCTGACGATCCGGGTCTGCCACCCCCGTGCGCGCAGCACGGCGTTGACCCGGCGGTGCCAGGCGTCCTCGACGATCGCGGCGGCGTGGGGGCGGGCCATGGCCAGAACCCTATGGCCTCCCCACGGCCCGGCGGATCGTTCCTAACGGCTGGCGAGCACGCTCTGGTACTCGTCGAGCAGCTGCTCGCCACTCGTCCCGGGGCCCTCGAGCTCGTCGAGCTGGTGGCCGTGGCTCACCAGCAGCATGGGGCCGCGCCGGGCTCCGAGGTCGTGGGCGAGGCGGATGTCCTCGTCCGCGAGCTCCGCCGCCCGGCTGGACCCGGCGAAGAGCTCGACGGCGGGACCGTCGAGGCCGAGCTCGTCGGCGACGTCGCGCACGGTGGAGGGGTCGGACAGGCTGCGGCCGTCCCAGAAGAAGGCCCGCTGCAGGGCTTCGAGCACCTCCAGCTCACGGCGCGGGGCGGCCGAGGTGAGCCCGATGACCGCAGCGGCGGCCAGGCGCGAGTCCAGGCTGAGGGCGGCGTCGTGCAGGGTCAGCTCGTAGCCGGGGCCGAACTTCGCCCCGGTCGAGCGGCGCACCGCCTCCATCGGGGTGGCGGCAGCGGCGACGGACTCGCCGTGGAAGAGGCCGATGTTCACGACCTCGAGGTCGGCCTCGTGCCCGATGTGGCCCAGCAGCGTGCGCACGGAGGGCAGGTAGCCGTAGGACCAGGGGCAGTAGGGGTCGTGCAGGTAGACCAGCAGGGGCCGCTCGGACTGGTGGGCGACGGCGCCGGTGGCCCGGAAGGCCGAGCCGAGACGGAGCCGCCACGGCTCGGCGGAGCTGGCGCCGCGGTGGAGCGAACGGCTGTCGTGGGCGCACCAGGAGCTCAGGCTGGGGGACTGGCCGCGGTCGCGGTGGCTCGACGGTGCCGTGTAGCCGGACGTGTGGTTGGACGGCTCCGAGTGATGGGACGTCGCGGTGTGGGTCAAAGATCGGTGGGACGGGTGTCGGCAGGATGCGTTCACAACGCACCTCCTCCAGAAAGCAGAAAAAGCAACCGGGCAGCCGTCGTGGCTGCGTCCCGGTTGCTTCAGGCGCTCCGACAGTAACGCACAACCGTCACGGAGCGGGACATGCGTCCCACCCCGTGACGAACGGGCGTCAGGCCGGGAGCTCGCCCTCGCCGAGGCGCTCGACCCCGTGCACCACCTCGTTGACGACCTCGGCCGCCAGGGTGCGGAGCTTGACGTTGCGGTTCTGGGAGTGGCGGCGTAGCACCTCGAACGCCTGGGTCTCGTCGATGGCGTGGCGGCCCATGAGCACCCCCTTGGCCTGCTCGATCACCGCACGGCTGGCCATGGCCTGCTCCATCTGGGCGGCGACCTCACGGGCACCTTCGAGCTCGAGCACCGAGGCGAGGGCGTCGGCGGCCCGGGTGGCCGCGAGCCGCACGAGGGCGAGGTCGCCGTGGTCGAAGGCGTGACGGGTCTTGCCGTAGAGGTTGAGTGCACCGAAGCACCGGCTGCCCGACACCAGCGGGGCGGCCATGAGGGACTTCACCTCGGTGTCGACGGCGGCCGTGAACATCGGCCAGCGCTCCTGCGCCGTCGGCAGGTCGACGAGGTTCTCCCGCCGGTTGCGGTAGGCGTCGAGGCAGGGGCCGTCGTCCACGGCGTACTGGACGGCGTCGATCTCCAGGGTCTGCGCCGTCGTGTACGCCGCCGTGCGGGCCCGGTCCTCGATGACGACGGTCACCCCCACCGCGTCGCAGTGCTCGACGTTGTCGCGCACCGAGAAGACCAGGGCGTCGAGGTAGCCGGACAGGTCCTCCATTGACCCGAGCACGCCGGACAGCGCAGCCATCACGCGCTCGGTGGGCGTCGACGGGGCCTGGGTCATCTGCTCGGTCGGCTGCTCGGTCACAGGTCACTCCTCACGGCGGTCGGGGGTTTCCAAAATAGTCCCCGAACCGCCGGGCTGCGTCCGTCACCAGCGTGCCACCGCCGTGGAGGAGGCGGCGGCGGCACGCTGGGTGGTGCGGCCGCTCAGGTGCCGGCGCCCGGAACCGTGCCGGCCGCCACCAGGAGGACGGCAGCCGGCACGGTCGTCGCGGGGTGCACGCACACCGTCGTTCGCACGCGAAGAACCTGTCAGGCGCACGGCATACAGCGGGGGAAGCAGCGGTCAGGGCTTGGCCAAGATCCGGTATGCCGTGGGGCAGGATGGCCGCATGGGTGCCCCTGCGTCGTCGAACACCAGTGCGTCGTCGAACACCATTGCGTCGTCCAGCCCCACCGCGGCGGTCATCGGTGGGGTCAGCTGGAACCAGGTCGTCGACGTGCCGCGGCTGCCGCAGGGCCGCACCGAGACCCTCTTCGCCACCGGGTCCCGCGAGGGCATCGGCGCCACCGGGTCGGGCAAGGCGCTCAACCTCGCTCGGCTGGGGTTCGCGACCCGGCTGCACGCCCTCGTGGGCGACGACGCCGAGGGTGACCGGGCCGCGGCGGAGCTGGCCGGGGCCGGCGTCGAGCTGTGCCGGGTGCCCGACCCGGCCGGCACCGAACGCCACTTCAACCTCATGGACCCGCAGGGCCGCCGCGCCAGCATCTACCTCAACGGCGGCACCCACGACCCCGACGAGTCGGTGGTGTCGGCCGGCGACCTGGCCGAGTTCGCCGCGGGAGCCGACTACCTGTGGGTCAACCTGGCCAACTACGCGCGGCGGGTGCTGCCCGAGCTGGCCGTACGCGGCATACCCGTCTGGGCCGACGTGCACGACTGGGACGGCGACAACGAGTTCCACCGCGACTTCGTCGACGCTGCGCAGTACCTCTTCCTCTCCGACGAGGCGCTCGACGACGCGGTGGGGTTCGCCACTCACCTGGCCAGGACCCGCGAGCTGGTGGTCGTGACGCACGGCAGCCGCGGGGCGACCGCCCTGCTGCCCGGCCACGACCCGCTCTTCGTGCCGCCGCTGGAGGTGGAGGCGGTCGACCCCAACGGCGCCGGCGACGCGTTCTGCGCCGGGGTCGTCTGGGGGCACAGCCGCGGCTGGGACTGGCCGCAGGCCCTAGAGGCTGGCGCCGCGGTGGCCGCCGGCTGCGTGGCGAGCCCGCAGCTGGCCGACCCGGGCCTCACGCCGGAGTGGCTCGAGCAGCAGGTCTCGGCGCGTGCCGGCTGACGTCTTCCGCAAGGGCAGCGCCTCCGCGCCGGACGGTTACTTCCGCTGGGAGGCGGCCGGCCTGGCGTGGCTGGGCTCGGCGCCGGGCGGGGCGGCCGTCGCCGAGGTGCTCGACGTCGGCGACCGGCACCTCGACCTGCGACGACTGACCTTCGCCAACCCCGACCCGCTGACGGCCGAGGCGTTCGGGGCGGCCCTGGCCCGCACGCACGACGCGGGCGCGCCCGCGTTCGGCGCGCCGCCCGACGGGTGGAGCGGCGACGGGTTCCTCGGCCCGCTCTCCGAACCGCTGCGGCTGGTGCTGCGGGAGAGCCCGACGTGGGGCGCGTTCCACGCCGCCCAGCTCCGCGGCATCCTGGCGCTTGCCGTCGATAGGGGTGTCTACGGCAGATCCGATATCGCCCTAGTCGAGGCGATCGTCGGCCGGGTGGAGGCGGGGGAGTTCGACGACGGCGCGCCACCGGCCCGCATCCACGGCGACCTGTGGTCGGGCAACCTCGTCTGGACCGCCGAGGGCGCCGTGCTCATCGACCCCGCGGCGCACGGCGGGCACCGGGAGACCGACCTGGCGATGCTGGCGCTGTTCGGCTGCCCCCACCTCGAGTTCGTCGTCTCGGGATACCTCGCCGAGCACCGGCTCGACGCCCAGTGGCGCGAGCGGGTCGCCCTGCACCAGCTGCACCCGCTGATGGTGCACGCGGTGCTGTTCGGGGGCGGGTACGTGCAACAGAGCCTCGAGCACGCCCGCCGCTACCGCTGAGGTCGAGCTCAGCCGACGGGCTCCCCGCCGCCGGACTCGATGAGCCCCCGCACGTAGGCCGCCTGGCCCACGTGCTGCTGGTCGTCGTTGATGACGCTCACCAGCCGCACGCCGAGGCTCACCGGCGGGTCCCAGCGCTCGTCGACGATCCGGTCGAGGTCGTCGAGGCCGAGCCCCGAGACGAACGCGACGCTCTGCTCGTGCACCGCGTCGTGGTAGCCGGTGAGCAGCTCTGGCGACTCGACGCGCACGCCGTCGACCTCGGTGGGGGTGTGGCCGTAGCCGGTGTCGGCGTCGTCGAACGGCAGCCCGAACCGCTTTGCCCAGCCCCGCGCGGTCCACACCTGCTCTCGGCCGGTGAGGTCGGCCAGGTGGTCGTCCTGGATGCGCGTCAGGTGCCACACCAGCCAGCCGATGGAGTTGGCCTCCGGCCCGGGGCGCTCGGCGAGCTGCTCGCCGCTGAGTCCCTCGACGGCGCCGTGCACGCCTTCACGAATGCGGTTGAACGAGTCCACCAGCAGCTCACCGAGGTCCATGCTGTCGATGGTGCGCCAGGCGCGCCGCCTCCGCACCCCGGCCGGCGGGCAGAATGCTGCCAGTCCCACAAGACAACGCGACCCGAGAAGCTGGGAGGCCACGTGGACGCTCACGACGTCCTCACCGTCTCCGAGGTGTCCCGGCGCAGCGGTTTCGCCCCGTCAGCGCTGCGCTACTACGAGCGCGAGGGGCTGATCCACGCCGCGCGCACGACCGGCGGACAGCGCCGCTACACCCGCGCGGTGCTGCGCCGGCTCGCCTTCATCCGCGCCGCCAGCAACGTGGGCCTGACCCTGGAGGAGGTGCGCGCCGAGCTCGCCCGCCTGCCGGAGGGCCGCACGCCGACCAAGGCCGACTGGACCCGCATCTCGGCGCACTGGCGCAGCCGCCTCGACGAGCAGGTGGCCGCCCTCGAGGCGCTGCGCGACCGGCTCGACTCGTGCATCGGCTGCGGCTGCCTGAGCCTGAAGCAGTGCGGCATCTCCAACCCGCGCGACGAGGCGGCCGACTCCCCGGAGGCGCCCGGCGCGGCGAAGCTGCCCCCGCTGCTGCGCCGCCCGCGCCCCACCCCGGACAGGTGAGGGCCGTGACCGGACGAGCGAGTCGCCCATGACGACGCCCCTGACGACGCCGCCGTTGGACGGGCACGTCGCACCGGGCTTCGAGGCCGTCCGTGAGGCGTTCGCCGACGTCATGGCGGCCCAACCGGGCACCGGCGCCGCCGTGGCCGCCTGGTCCGACGGGCGCTGGGTCGTCGACCTGTGGGGCGGCTGGGCCGATGCCCGCCGCACCCTCCCCTGGAGCCGTGACACGACCGTCATGCCGTACTCCGTGACCAAGCCGTTCGCCGCCCTGACCGCCCTCGTGCTCGTCGACCGCGGCCTCCTCGACCTCGACGCCCCCGTGCAGCGTCACTGGCCCGAGCTGCGGGCGGCCGCGACCGTGCGACAGCTGCTCTCGCACCAGACGGGTCTCGTCGCCCTGGTCGACCCGGCCCCGGGCGCGATGCTCCACGACTGGGACGGCCTGTGCGCCCGCCTGGCCGTCGAGGAGCCTCGCTGGGAGTCGGGCACCGCCATCGGCGAGAGCGCCCTCTTCTACGGCCACCTCGTCGGCGAGCTGGTGCGCCGGGTCGACGGCCGCACGCCGGGCACCTTCCTGCGCGACGAGGTCTGCGGTCCGCTCGGCCTCGACTTCGCGATCGGCCTGCGCGACGACGAGCTGGTCCGGGTGGCCGACCTCACCGGCCTGGACTCACCGGAGTGGGCGCCCGACGCGCCCCGCTGGACGCCGCTGCTGCGGCAGGCGATGTTCAACCCGCCCGGGGCGCTCGACGCCGGAACCGTCAACAGCGAGCGCTTCCGCCGCGCCGAGGTGCCGGCGATCAACGGCCACGGCACCGCTCGAGCGGTCGCCGGCCTGTATGCCGCGCTGCTGCGAGGAGAGCTCCTCTCGCCGTCGCTGCGCGACGAGGCGGCCCGCCCCCAGGCCTGCGGTGTCGACGCGGTGATGGGCGGGCCGGAACGCTGCTGGGGCCTGGGGTTCGCGGTCGAGGACGACGGCTTCGGCATGGGCGGCACGGGCGGCGGCGTGGGCTGGGCGTGCACCACCGGTGGCTACGCCTACGGGTTCACCACCGGCAGCATGGGCGGCCACGACGGCTCCGACACGGTGGAGAACGCGCTGCGCGAGCTCCTGAGCCTGCCGCCGCTCTGACGCGCCCCAAGTCGGACCCAAGTCGCGCGCAAGCGACCCACCGCACCCTTCAAGGGACAGCACCACCCTGACCCGAAGAAGGACGGCATCCCCGATGTCTCGCTTGCTCTACCGCCTCGGCCACGGTGCCGCGGCCCACCCGTGGCGGACCCTCTCCGCCTGGCTGCTCACCGCAGCCGCGGTCGTCGGCCTCTCCGTGGCCGTCGGCGGCACCCCCCAGGACGACTACAACGTGACCGAGGCCCGCGCCCAGGTCGGCATCGAGATGCTGCGCGACCACCTCATCGGCGCCGGCAACACCTTCGCCCGGGTCGTCGTGCACGACCGCGCGGGCGAGGCGCCCAGCCCGAAGGTGCTCGACGACCTGGCCGGCCGGCTCCGCGCCATGCCGCACGTCGTGCAGGTCTCGCCACCCCAGGTCTCCGGCGACGGCGACACCGCGCTGGTCGGCGTGACCTACGACGTGCCGGTCACCGACCCCGACCTCATGGGCAACCTGACGCCCCTCGAGCGCGCCGTCGCCCCGGTGCGCACGGCCGGTCTGCAGGTCGAGCTCGGCGGCGAGGTGCCCGAGCAGGCCGCCGCGCCCATGCGCGGCCAGGGCGAGGTCATCGGCGTCGTCGCCGCCCTGCTCATCCTCGTGCTCGCCTTCGGCTCCGTCGTCAGCGCCGGCCTGCCCATTGCGGTCGCGCTCGGCGGCCTCGCCGTCGGCAGCGCGGGGGTCACCCTGCTCGCGGCCACCATGGACGTCAGCACCGCCGCCCCGATGGTCGCCACCATGGTCGGCCTCGGTGTCGGCATCGACTACGCGCTGCTGCTGGTGACCCGCCACGTGGAGTACCTCCGTGCCGGTCACTCGGTGCCCGACGCCGCCGGACGCGCCGTCGCCACCGCGGGCCGGTCGGTCGTGTTCGCCTCCAGCACGGTGCTGGTCTCGCTCATGGGGCTGCGCCTGGCCGGCCTGCCGGTCTACAGCTCCTTCGGCTTCGCCACCGCCATCGCCGTGGTGTCGGTGATGGCCGCGGCCCTCACCCTCGTGCCGGCCCTGTGCCGGTTCGCCGGGCTGCGCCTGCTGCCCCGCCGGGTCCGCAAGGCCAGGGCGCAGGGCGGGGTGCCGCTGACCGCCCGCTGGGCTGCCAAGGTCGGACGTCGACCGCTGCCGTGGGCGGTCGCCGCCACCGTGCTCATGCTGGGCCTGGCCGTGCCGGCGCTCGACATGCGCACCTGGCCGCAGGACCCCAGCAGCCAGTCCACCGAGCTCACCACGCGGCGCGCCTACGACCTGGTGGCCGCCGAGTACGGCGCCGGCGCCAACGGCCCGCTCACCGTGGTGGCCGACCGCAGGGACGTCACCGATGCCCGGGTTGAGAGCATCCGCGCCGCGCTCCTCGGCCGCGACGACATCGTCGCGGTGACGCCGACGGTGACCTCACCCGACGGTGCGCTGGCAGTCTTCGACGCCGTCCCGGCATACGGGCCCACCGACGAGCGCACCGGCGGCCTCGTCTCCGACGTCCGCGCGTCGCTGCCCGGCGGGGTGGAGGTGACGGGCACCACCGCCTTCTTCTCCGACATCGCCGACCTGCTGGCCGGCCGGCTGTGGCTCGTCATCGCCTTCGTCGTCGCCCTGTCGGTGGTGCTGCTCGCCATGGTGTTCCGGTCGGTCGTCATCCCGGTGAAGGCCGCGGTGATGAACCTGCTGTCGATCGCGGCCGCCTACGGCGTGATGGTCGTGGTCTTCCAGTGGGGCTGGGGCACCGAACTGCTCGGCCTCGACCACCCGCTGGCGGTCTCGAGCTGGGTGCCGATCCTGATGTTCGCCATCCTGTTCGGCCTCTCGATGGACTACGAGGTGTTCCTGCTCTCGCGGATCCGCGAGGACTGGGAGCGCACCGGCGACGCCCACGGCAGCGTCGTGCGCGGCCTGTCGGCCACCGGCCGGGTGATCTCGAGCGCCGCCGCGATCATGGTCGCCGTCTTCCTCGGCTTCGCCACCGAGGTCGACGTCGTCGTCAAGATGCTCGGCGTCGGCATGGCCGTCGCGATCCTGCTCGACGCCACCGTCGTCCGGATGGTGCTCGTGCCGGCCACCATGTCGCTCCTCGGCCGCTGGAACTGGTGGGTGCCCGCCTGGCTCGACCGGGTGCTGCCGACCGTCCGCGCGGAGGTCACCGACGCCGACCTGCCCGCGACCGCCCGGGCAGCGGACGTCCCCTCCCTCCCCGAGCCCGAGCGCGTGCCCGTCGGCGCCCGCTGAACCCACCTTCGCCACACCAGAGACCGAGAGGAACCACCATGACCGCACACCCGACCACCCCGACGACCAACCCCACCACCACCACCTCGTATGCCGCGTGGCCCACCCAGGTGCGCCTGCCCGGCCAGACCGCGGCCCACGAGGGGCCCGTCGACATGACGATGATGTACGTGATGCACCACGCCTTCCGGCGCGACCTGGCCGCCTTCGCGGCGGCCGCCGCTGCCACGCCGGTGGAGGCCCGCAGCACCTGGCGGGCGCTGGCCGAGCGGTGGGAGACCTTCGCCCACGCCCTGCACCACCACCACACCGGTGAGGACACCGGCCTCTGGCCACTGCTGGAGGAGCGCACCGACGACGCCGGCCGCGAGACACTCGCGGCGATGGAGGTCGAGCACGGCGAGATCGACCCGATCCTCACCGCGTGCGCCGCCGGGTTCGAGCGGCTCGCGTCGCACGCCGACGAGGACGCCCGTGCCGCGCTGGCGGTGCGGCTCGTCGCCGCCCGCGAGAGCCTCGGCCGCCACCTGCGGCACGAGGAGTGCGACGCCATCGCGCTCATCCAGGAGCTCCTGACCAACGAGGAGTGGCACGCCCTCGACGAGGAGCACTTCAAGAAGGGCCTGAGCATCCAGCGGCTGCTCACCCAGGTGCCGTGGGCGCTGCACGAGGTGCCGGCCCCGATCCGGCGCGACCTGTTCGCCCAACCGGGGGGCCGCGCCCACCACGCGATGTGGCTGGCCACCCGTCGGCCCTTCGAGCGTCGCGAGCGCCTGGCCTTCCGCTACGTCGGCTGAGCGCCGGCGGGCGGCACGCCTCGGCGTGGCCCGCTGCCACGCTAGAAGCTGAAGCGCTCCCGCTGGTCGCGCATCCACTGCGCGGCCAGCGGGATCTCCCACGCCTCCATCAGCTCGAGCGCGCGGTCGGCGTGGCGCCCCGCGAGCTCTCGTTCGCCGACGGCGGCGGCTGCCTCCGCGAGGTAGGCGTCGGCCGGGCCCATGGTGCTGCCCGAGCCGGCCGAGCAGGTGAACCCCTCGTAGGGCGCGATCTTCTCGTACGCGGCGGCGGCCAGGTCGCGGTCGCCGAGCCAGAGGGCTGCCTCCGCGGCGCAGCACCAGTTGAGCATCGAGAACCAGTCGTCGTGCTCCAGCTCGACGCGGCGGGTGGTGAGCAGCTCGCGGGCCTCGGCCTCCATGCCGCCGCGCAGCAGGAAGAGCAGCCGGGCACTGGTGGCGGGCAGGGGGCTCTCGTCGAGCATCGCGAGCACGGGGGCGACCTCGGCGCTGCGGCCCTGCCAGAGGCGCAGCGAGATGAGGGCCCCTGCGGTGGCGTCGGCGCTCTGCTGCAGCGACATCTGCTGGTCGAGCCGGACGATCCGCTCCATCCGCTCCTCGCACTCGTCGAACCGCCCGGCCATGGCCAGCCAGGGCAGCTCGAGGCTGTCGAGCACGATCAGGCCGTAGGGCAGGCGCAGGCGCTCGACCTCCCTGCGGGCCACGGCGGCCGAGTGCCACATCTGCTCCACCATCCCGAGCTCGCCCTCGACCACGGCGCGCAGGGTCAGCGAGACGACCAGGGCGCGCTCGTGGTCCAGGCGCCGCGCCAGCTCGATGGCCTCCTGCACCAGGCCGAGGCGCTCGCGCGTCGTGCGCGGGCTCCACAGCGCCGAGAAGGCGATCTGGCAGGCGTCGAGCAGCAGGGCGTCGTCGTCGATGCGCCGGGCCATGGCCAGCGCCTCGTCGACCAGCGCACGGCGCTCCTCGAACGTCGCGCCGTAGTAGAGCTCGTTGGCCAGGCCGAGCATGGTGCGGCAGCGCAGCGCGCTGTCCTCGGCCGGGAGCCGGTCGAGGCAGCGGCGCAGCGCGGCGACCACCTTCTCGTGCACCTCGCCGTGGCCGCCCGACTGCCAGAGGGCGCCGAGGGTCGGAGAGATCGCGGCCCGGCTGACGAGCTCGACGTCGCCGATGCGCTCGGCGACGTCGATGGCCTGCTCCACGGTGCGCACCAGCTCGTTCCACCTCCCCAGCCAGCGCCAGGCGTCGACGAGCTGCAGGAGCACGTCGTAGCGGTCGCGGTCGGTGGCGTCCGGGTCGTCGACCATGACGTCGAGGGCGGCCACGAGCAGCTCGGCGGACTGGTCGTGGGCGTGCAGCCGGCGCGTGACCACCGCCGCCGAGACGGCGGCCAGCCAGGCGCGGGACGCGTGTGCCGGTCCGGCGGCCAGCCAGTGCCGGGCCCGTTCGGTCTCGCGGCCGGGGCTCCGCTGGAGCACCTCGGCGACCCTGGCGTGCAGCCGCGCGCGCCGCGAGGCGGACAGGCCCGAGTAGATGGTGTCGCGCACGAGCGCGTGGGCGAAGACGAACCGGTCGATGCCGTCCTCGCGCACGAGCCCGGCCTGCTCGGCGGGCTCGAGGGCGTCGAGCACGTCGTCCTCGGGCAGCCCGGCGGAGTCGGCCAGCGTGGGCAGGTCGAACTGCCGCCCGACGACCGCGGCCGTGCGCAGCACGCCGACCGACGACTGCGGCAGCCGCTCGAGGCGGCGGACCAGAACGTCGTGCACCGCGGCGGGCGGGTGCTCCTCGGCCAGCAGCTGCCCGAGGTCGCCGCGGTCGGCCGCCAGGCGGGCGAACTCCACGAGGAAGAACGGGTTGCCCTCGGTGCGCTCCCGCAGGGCGCTGGCCTCCTCCGGCGAGGGGCGGGCGTGGGCCACCGTCTCGACGACCTCCGCCGCCTCGGCGGAGGTCAGGCCCTCCAGCTCCAGCCGCAGGGCGTGGCGACGGGCCAGGGTCTCGGCCACCTCGGCGAGGGGGCCGGTCGGCTCGGGGTGGGCCCGCCAGGAGACGAGCACCAGCAGGCGTGCCGCCTCGACGGTCTCCCCGAGCAGGCGCAGCACGCGCAGCGACGAGGCATCGGCCCAGTGCAGGTCGTCCAGGGCCACCACGACCGGGCCTTGCCCGCTGGCCTCCACGACCGCCGCGACGATCGACTCCCAGGTGCGGAACCGGCCGCCCTCGTCGTCGTCGCTGCTGTCGGTCGGCAGGTCACGCCCCAGGTCGCGGAGCACCGAGGCCCACGGCCACAGCGGAGGCGCACCGTCGTCCTGGGAGCACCGCCCGGTGAGCACGGTGGCGCCCCGCTCGCGGGCGAGTCCGAGCAGCTCGCTGGCCAGCCGGGTCTTGCCGATGCCGGGCTCGCCGACCAGGGCGGCGAAGGAGGTGCGGCCCTCCGCCGATGTCTCCAGCAGGTCGGTGAGCGCGGCCAGCTGGGCGTCACGCCCGACCATGGGCCAGGGCGCCGTGGAACGGGCCGCCGGCCCAGCGGGGACGGCGGTCGGCGCAGGCACCGTCTCCACGGTGGCCCTGGCTGCTCCGGCTGCCGCCACACCGGCCGTCGCCTCCGCCGCGGGCCCAGCCGTTGCGGTGGAAGCCACGCCCGTCCTGGGGGCCGTCCACTCCAAGACCGGGTCCTGGCGCAGCACCGCGGCCTGCAGGTCGCGCAGGCCCTGGCCCGGCTCGATGCCGAGCTCCTCGTCGAGCACGGTCCTGACGTCGCGCAGCACCTCGAGCGCCTCGGCCTGCCGGCCGGACCGCACCAGGGCCACCGCACGCAGCGCCCAGAGCCGTTCGCGGAGCGGGTGCAGCCGGGTCAGCGACTCGAGCTCGGGAACCGCGGTCGCGTGCTGGCCCAGCGCCACGGCCGTGATGATGCGGTCCTCGACCGCCACGAGCCGCAGCTCCTCGAGGCGCACCCGCTCGGCCTCCGCGGCCGGTGCGTCATCGAGCTCGGCGAAGGGCTGCCCGCGCCAGAGCGCCAGGGCGCCGTCGAGCCGGCGGGCCAGCGCGGTGAGCTCCTCGCGCGGCATCGGCGCCACGGGGTGGACCTGCGAGATCGGCTCCAGCGCCTGGTGCACCTCGGCCACCACCCGCTCGAACCGCACCACGTCGAAGGCCTCGTCCGGCAGGCGCAGCGCGTAGCCCGGGGGCACGGTGACCAGCACCGAGGCGGGCGCGCGGGCCGCACGGTCGGGCTCGAGGGCCTTGCGCAGGCCGGCGATGTAGGCCTGCAGGGTGCCGCTCACCCCGCGCGGGGGCTCGTCCCCCCAGAGCAGGTCGACGATGGTGTCGACCGACACGGCGCGGCCCCGGCTCAGGGCCAGGGCTGCGACCACGGCACGCTGCTTGCGAGTGCCCAGGTCGACCGGGACCTCACCACGATGCACCTCGGCCGGCCCGAGGATGCCCACCTCCACGAGAGGGAGGATAGGTCTCGGACCGGCCGGGGCAGCGGTGCTTTCGCCAGATCGGGTACGGGGAGCCAGTCGACTGCGCGACGTCAGTCGGTCGGCCGCCCGTCCTCCCACAGGCGTGGGATGCGGTGGTTGGCCACGAACAGCCCGTCAGGGTCGACCGCGGAGCGGATGCCCTTCAGCTGCACCCAGGCCTCCTCGCGGTAGCCGGCGTGTGCGTCGACCGGGTTCTCGGCGAAGTTGAGGTACTGCCGTCCGTTGGCGTGGGCGGACAGGGCACCCACCAGCCGCTGCGCGTCGGCGTGGCCGCGGGCCGCCATCTCCGGGTCGGCTGCGAGCGCACCGCCGAAGAGCACGAACTCGGCGTCCAGCCGGTCGAGCACGCCGCTGCCCGGGTGCGAGCGCCCGAGGGCACCGCCGAGCTGGCGCAGCTCGGCCATGAGCAGCGAGGACTGCGAGCCGGGTCCCACCTCGGTGAGGAAGGCGTCGACCGCCGCCTCGGGCAGGGCGGAAAGCATCGCCGTGTCGGAGACGACCGGTGTCGGCCCCTCGGGGTCCATGTGCAGCCGCGCGAGGCTCGGTGCCGGCACGCGGGCGAAGGTGTCCATCTCCGGGCCGAGGTCACGCAGGGCCCCGAGCACCGAGGCCGACCACTCGTCGCTGCCGAGCACCGCGCCGTCGATGACGACGAGGGCGCGGCCGCGCATCGGCTCCGGCACCTCCGGCAGCGGCGGCACGTGGAGGATGCGGAAGGCGGTGGTCACCTCGTCGGGCGCCTCGGGCGCCCAGGCGGCCCAGCGCCGCAGCACGCGCTCGGCCTCGCTGACGTCCCAGACGAGCATGCCCGCGTATGCCGTGGGGATCGGGTAGAGCCGGAACTCCAGCGCCGTGACGACGCCGAAGTTGCCGCCGCCACCGCGGAGGGCCCAGAAGAGCTCTCGGTTGGTGTGGGCGTCCGCCCGCACGTGCGAGCCGTCGGCGAGGACGAGCTCCACGGCGGTGAGGCTGTTGGTGGCCAGCCCGAGCTTGCGGGCGTACCAGCCGATGCCACCACCCAGGGTGTAGCCGGCGATGCCGACGTCGGGCGATGAGCCGTGCAGGGCGGCGAGGCCATGGGCGCCGGCGGCCTCGACGGCGGGCAGCCACAGCGCTCCGCCCTCGACGCGGGCCACCCGGCGGTGCGGGTCGACGCTGACGGCGTCCATGGCCGAGGTGCGCAGGAGCACGACGTCGTCGAGTCCGCGGGCCGCGAGCGGGGCGGCGTTGTGGCCCGTGCTCTGCGGCGCCACGCGCAGGCCGGCGTCGCGGGCGGCACGCACGACGGCCGCGACCTCGGCGACGGTGCGCGGGTGCGCCACCGCGGCGGGGCGCTGGTCGACGGCGGCGCTCCACGGCATACGGGCGGTGTCGTAGCCGGGGTCACCGGGCAGGTGGACGGAGCCGCCCGCGAGGCCGCGCAGGGACTCGGCGCGCGTGGCGGTGACGGGCCTGTTCTCGACGGCGCTCTCGACGGTGTTGGTGAGGGGGCTCTCGACGTCTGGCGTGAGCTCGATGGTCATGGGTGGTGCTCCTTGTGGGTTCCAGCGGTTGCTGGGCACCACCGTGCGACCACCCGCTTGAGCGGGGCTTGGCGCCGACTTGGGGTCGCCGACCGAGCGGCCCCAAGTGGGCGCCTCAGCCGCGGCGGACCGAGGTCTCGGAGGTCGTGCCGGGCTGGCCGACCGGCACGGAGACGCGGATCTCCTCGCCCAGGCGCCCGCCGCCGAGGAGCCGCAGGCCGTCGCCCGACCAGAACATGCCGGGGTCGTAGTAGTTGGTGGGTCGCTCGCCGTCGAGCAGCCCCATGGCCTGGTAGGTCGCGGCGACGACCTCCGCGCAGTAGGTCGTCTCGACGGGAGCGCGCCGGCGCACACGCCCGCGCAGCCACCGGCCGGCCAGCGCCACGGTGGCCGGGAAGGGCGTGCCGTCGAGCCGGGCGATGGTGCGCAGCACGGCGTCCTCCATCTCGCGGGTGACCGGGGTCTCGAGCTGCCGGAGCCAGGCACGCTGCTCGTAGCGGCCGCACCACTGGACCACCGCCTCCCGCAGGTCGTGCAGCTGCACGCCACGGTGGTGGGTGCCGGTCCACACGTCGAGCAGGCCGTGGCCCAGCTCGGCGTGCCACATCAGCGGCGGCAGGTCGTCGAGCACCACGGCCATGCCCACGTGGTTGACCGGGGCGTTGGTGACCGCACGGATGGCGTGGTCGGCGGCCGAGCGGCCACGGAACAGCCACACGTCACCGGTCCGGGTGAGGTCGACGGCGGCCTCTAGGCTCAGCACTGCGTCGTCCGACGCCGGCTCGTTCAAAGGGGTGCTCCTGCCGTGAAGCTCTGGAAGGTCCTCGGCATCGCCGGTCTCGCCGGTGTCGCCGCCACGGGAGCCATCATGGCCCGTGACCAGCGTCGACGGGCGCAGCTCGCCCCAGAGGAGATCCGCAGCCGCCTGCAGCAGCGCCTCGAACAGGCCGAAGCCGCCCCGCACGCTGATGGTGGGGGCGGCCAGCGGCTGTCCGTCGAACCCCAGGCCTCGGGCCAGGACTCGCTGGGGCGCGTCAGCTGTCTGCGGCGGCTCGCTCCGGCACGTCCGACCCGTCGGGGGCGCCGCCCCACGTGACCGGTGTGCCGGTCGCCGTGCGCGGGCCCACCATCTCGGCGGTCATCGCGATGCAGTCGGCGAGCAGGTCGACGAGCTGGCCGTACGGGTCCTCGACGCAGGCCTCGGACATGCCCTCGACCGCGAGCGCCACCAGGTGGGGCGCGGTCTGACGACGGAAGGCCCGTGCCGTCAACGGCAGGTCGGCGCGGAACTCGCGCGCCCACTGCTCAGCGGCCGGCACCCGGTCGAGCACCTCCCGCGACCGCGGCGTCATGCTGTCGCGCGGCCTGCCGTCGAGCTCGGCGAGCACCCGCTCACACGAGAGGATCCCGAGGGCCAGCACGTTCTGCCGGGTGGCGGACGCGACCGGCAGCGCGGTCGTGGCGCAGTGCAGGGCCAGCCGGGCGTCGACGTGCAGGTCGTCGCTCGTCAGGCCGATCACGGAGGGAATCATCGGCGCGAGCCGGGAGCGCACGGAGTCGGGCACCGTGTCGTTGATCTGGCGGGCCAGTCCGGCCAGCAGCGGATGCGTGCACTTCGGATGGTCGCTCCACCGCTCGCCCGCGAGGAAGGACGCCATCTCCATGAAGCAGGCGCCCTTGCGGGGTGAGCGGTGACGTCCGGTCGAGAGCACAGGGACGATGTCCGGGGAAAGAGCGACGCGTCGCGACATGGTGACTCCCACGGGTCGAGGAAGGCGAGGTGGACCCCGTCCCATACTGCGCCTGTGACTGGCGTCACGCCACCGTTCCGGCACAACGACTTCCGAATCCTGTGAGCCCCCAGCCCGGTTCGCTCCGGCTCGTCCCGACCCGTCCCGATCCGGCGTTCCCGCCGTGGCGCTTGTTCTTGCGCGCTCGTCCGGGGTGCCGGTCAGGGGTGCCGGTCAGGTGTGCCGGTCAGGTGTGCCGGTCGGCGCCCCAGGGCGACCGACCGAAGCGGGGGAGCCCCAGGAGCAGCGACTCCGCGGGGTTGCGCGGCCGCCGCACGGCCCTGCCGCCCTCGACCGAGATGGAGCCCCCGGCCCAGTCCGGGTCGCCGGGCACCGGGCCGAGCAGGTCGACCGGCCGGTCCGCCCCAGCTGAGCCGTTCCCGACCGAACCCTCCCCACCCAAGCCAGGCAGGATCGGCGCGGCCAGGGCCCGCTCGAGCGCCTCGCGCAGCGGGGTCAGCTCCCAGCCCTCCGGCAGCAGGGCGGTGCGGAAGTCGCCCTCCCGGCACACCATGTCGTGGTGCAGGCTGCCGACGAGGGCCTCGACGGTGGAGGAGGGCACGTCGGTCAGTTGCCCGGCCAGCCACCCGACCAGCAGGGTCGGGGCCACGGGCAGCGTCACCTCCGCGCGCACCAGCCCCGCGACCTCGGCGTAGAGGTCGAGCAGGTGGCGGTAGGACAGCCGCTCCTCACCGCCGATGTCGTAGGAGCGCGTGGCGGGTTCGATCTCGAGGCAGCGGGCCAGCACCTCGAGCACGTCGGTGACCGCGACGGGCTGCACGGTCGACCGCATCCAGCCGGGCAGCGCACGCACCGGCAGCCGCTCCGACAGCTGGCGCAGCACCTCGAACGAGGTCGACCCGCTGCCGACGATGATGGCCGCGCGCAGCGTGGTGGTCGGCACGCCGGAGGCGGAGAGGATCTGCTCGACCTCGTGCCGCGAGCGCAGGTGCGCCGACAGGCGTTCGGTGGGCCCGGGCGGCAGCAGCCCGGAGAGGTAGACGATCCGTGCCACGTCGTGCTCGATCGCGGCGTGCGCGAGGTGGTGCGCCGCCTGCCGGTCCTGCGCCACGAAGTCGGGACCGCCCATGCCGTGCACGAGGTAGTAGACCGACTCGGCTCCCTCGAGGGCCGCCACCACCTGCCCGGCGTCACCGACGTCCATGACGGCCACGGTGACGTCGTCGCGCCACGGGAAGCGGTCGGCCGTGCCCGCTCGGGAGAACGTCGCGGTCACCTCGTGGCCTCGCTTGAGCAGCACCGGCACCAGCCGGCGCCCGACGTAGCCGCCCGCCCCGGTCACCACCACTCTCACCGGTCGATGGAAACACCGGCCCACCCCGTCGGCAACGCGGACGCCCACGCGCGGTGCGGTGCGCCGTCGCCGGCGCCCGCGGCATACCGGGCACGCGGCACACCAAGCCGGTATGCCGGCGGGCTCAGTTCAGGTTCACGGGCGGCTCCGGGGGCCTCCCCACGGCGCCGAGCGAGTCGAGCACCGCCCGCTCGCGCCGCACGAGCTGCAGCGCGAGCCGCAGCCTCGCCTCGGTGTCGCTGCTGGCGAGCAGCAGCTGGCGGTCACCGAGGTCGAGCGTCATGGCCTGCGGCGTCCAGTAGGCCAGGGCGGCGGGGTCGTCCGGCGGCTCCAGCGGCTCGGCGCCCACGTCGGCGCGGTAGCGACTCAGCTCGGTGCGCAGCCGGGCGGCGAGGTCGGCGACGGCACCGGGGTCGCCCAGTGGCTCGCCGAGCCAGGTGACGAGGCCGCGCAGGTAGGGCGTGTCGGCGGTCTCGTCGACGGCGTCGAGGTGGAACCGCGAGGTGCCGGTCGAGACGATGAGGAACAGCCCTTCGCCCAGCGCCGCGGCGTGGGTGAGCCGGGCGGCACAGCCGACCGGGTAGAGCGCCCGCACCCCGTCCTCGCCGACCTCGAAGCCCTCGCGGATCGCGACCACGCCGAAGACGGGCGGGCGCTCGTCCTGCTGCTCGACGAGGTCGCTCAGCAGCTGCAGGTAACGGGGCTCGAAGACCTGCAGGGGCAGCTGGGCTCCGGGCACGAGCACGGTGCCGAGGGGGAACAGCGGCAGCACGGCCATCGGAGCCTCCTGGCGCAGGCGGCCTACAGGAAGTCGGCCGGGTCGAACTCGTCGATCGGGATGATCCGCACCCGCGGGAGCGGGGACCGGAACGCGCGCACGTCGTACTCGAGGTCGAAGAACTCGAGCCCGCGCTCCTCGAGCCGCAGGAAGCCGGCGTTGGCGAACTCCTCGAAGGCCACCACGCCCACCTGGCGCTTCCCGTCGACCAGCTGCTCGAGCTGGGGCAGGAAGTCACCGTCGTGGCTGACCAGCATGACGTCGGCCTCGCGCTCCTGGAGCGCGACCATGGTGCGCTGGATCGCGAGGTCGACGACCTTCTCGTGCGGGCCGCCCGAGAGCGGGATCGGCCGGTAGCCCATGGCCAGCAGGGCCTGCACGAACGGCATCGGCAGGTCGCTGTTCGCTGCGAGGAAGAACAGCCCACGGACGGGGTGGCTCCACTCCTCCTCGGCGAACTGCAGCAGCCGGTCCCAGCGGGGCCGCTCCTCGGGTTGCGGGCGCCGCGACAGGATCGACGTGCCGAGCGTGGCGTCGATGTTCTCGCCGTCGACCAGGACGTAGGTGGTGCGCGGGCTGGACTCGGCCATGGCTCGACCTTAGGGCCAGCACGAGGTTGCGGGTGGCCGACTCGACCGTCTGGCAGACTGCGAGCCGCCGGTGGGTGGCCGGCACGACCCTGCCGAAGGAGTGACCGCCATGGACGCAGCCGCTCCCCGGGCGACCCTCGTCAACCTGGCCCACGCCTACGGGGTGGCCACGGAGTACTGGGACTGGCAGGGCGCGCACGTCACCGTCGCGGACGCCACGATCCGCGCCGTGCTCGGTGCGCTCGGTGTCGAGGCCGCCGATGACGAGCAGGTGGCCCGGTCGCTGGACGCTGTCGACGAGCGCCAGTGGCGCCGCGTCCTCCCGCCCACCGTCGTGTGCCGCGAGGGCTGGACGCCGTGGGTGCCCGTCCACGTGCCGCACGGTTCGTCGGTGCGGGTGGAGGTCGAGCTCGAGGACGGCACCACCCGGGTGGTGCCGCAGGTCGACCACTGGGTCGAGCCACGCGAGGTCGACGGCGTGCTGGTCGGCGAGGCGACCTTCGAGCTGCCCGCCGACCTGCCGCTCGGCTGGCACCGGCTCCACGCCCACATCGGAGCAGCGGCGGTCGACCGGTCCGCCGAGGCGGCTGGCACCGGGAGTGCGGCCGGGTCGCCGCACATCGCCACCGCCACCCTCGTCGTCACACCCGCCACCCTCGCCCTGCCAGAGAGCCTGCGCGACGGCCGGGTCTGGGGCCTGATGGAGCAGGTCTACCAGGTGCGCTCGGAGCGCTCCTGGGGCATCGGCGACCTCTCCGACCTCGCGGAGCTGGCGGCCTGGGCCGGGGAGGACCTCGGCGCCGACTTCGTGCTGGTCAACCCGCTCCACGCCGCCGAGCCCGTGCCGCCGATGGAGCCCTCGCCCTACCTGCCGACCACCCGCCGCTTCGTCAACCCCGTCTACCTGCGCGTGGAGGAGATCCCCGAGGCGGCCGGGCTCACCGGGGCCGCCCTGCGCCGGGCGCGCGAGGCGGCCGAGTCCGGGCGGGCCCTGAACACCGACGACACCATCGACCGCGACGCGGTGTGGGCGGCCAAGCGCGCCGCCCTCGAGGAGGTCTACCGGCTCGGGCTCACGGGCCGGCGGGCCCGCGACTTCGCCCGCTACTGCCGCACCGAGGGCGAGGGCCTGCTGACCTTCGCGACCTGGTGCGCGCTGGCCGAGGAGCACGGGCTGCCGTGGACCGCCTGGCCCGCGGGCCTGCAGGACCCGGCGAGCGCGGAGGTGGCCGCGTTCCGCGAGACCCATCGAGACCGGGTCGACTTCCACCGCTGGCTGCAGTGGCTGCTCGACGGCCAGCTCGCCGCCGTGCAGCGCGACGCCAAGGCGGCCGGCATGTCGCTCGGGGTGGTGCACGACCTCGCCGTCGGGGTGAACCCGCACGGCGCCGACGCCTGGGGCCTGGCCGACGCCCTCGCCCGCGGCGTGACCGTCGGTGCGCCGCCCGACCAGTTCAACCAGCTCGGCCAGGACTGGGACCAGCCGCCGTGGCGACCCGACCGGCTCGCCGAGCTGGGCTACGCGCCCTACCGCGACATGCTGCGCACGGTGCTCAAGGACTCCGGCGGCATCCGCGTCGACCACATCATCGGCCTGTTCCGCCTCTGGTGGGTGCCGCAGGGCCACCCGGCCAGCGAGGGCACGTACGTCCGCTACGACCACGAGGCGCTGGTCGGCATCCTCGTGCTCGAGGCACAACGCGCGGGTGCGGTCGTCGTCGGTGAGGACCTCGGTGTCGTCGAGCCCTGGGCCCGCGACTACATGCGCGAGCGCGGTGTGCTCGGCACCTCGATCCTCTGGTTCGAGTGGGACTCCGAGGGCAGGCCGCTGGCGCCCGAGCGCTACCGCGAGCTCTGCCTCTCGACGGTCACCACCCATGACCTGCCGCCGACCGCCGGCTACCTCGGGCTGGAGCACGTGGCCCTGCGCGACCGCCTCGGGCTGCTGACCCGGTCGGTCGAGGAGGAGCGAGCCGTCGAGCTGGAGTCCATCGGCAACGTCAAGGCGCTGCTGCGCGAACGCGGGCTCATCGGCGACGACGCCGGCGTGCCCGAGGTGGTCGAGGGCCTGCACCGCCTGCTGGCGCAGACGCCCTCGCGGATGCTGGGCGTCGCCGTGACCGACCTGGTCGGCGACATCCGCAGCATCAACCAGCCCGGCACCCAGGACGAGTACCCCAACTGGCGACTGCCGCTCGCCGGGCCGGACGGTCGGCCCGTCGGTCTGGAGCAGGTGATGGCCTCGCCGGCCGCGCCGCGGCTCGCCCGGGCAGTCGGCCGGCTCATCCCCGCCGAGTGAGGCGCGAGGCCCACCCGCCTTCCTAGCGTGGTGGGGGCACGGCGGCGGTATGCCGCGTGCTGGCGGTCCGCGGCACTCCGCGAGTGCCCGCTGCGCGGCATACCCGCGGCACCGCTCGTCCTCGGGAGGGCACCATGGCCACCGACCTGTCCGTCACCACCGCACCCGCCGCCTGGTCGTCCGACGGGCGCACCTTCACCTGCACCACCGAGCTGGTCGAAGCGCCGGCGCCCGGTGACGTGGTGGTGCTGGAGCCGTCACCGGGGCAGCAGCTGCTCGCCCAGGTGCGGGCGAGCAGTCCCCTGCCGGGCGGTGAGGGCAGGTTCGGCGGCGGGGGGCAGGCCGTCCAGGCCTCCGGTGTCGTGCTCGGCCCCCTCGACGCCTCCGGCGGCCCGACCAGCGCCCCCGTGCAGCCGTTCGCGTCGGCCGTCCTGCGACCGGCCTCCGCCCCACACCTCGAGGCGCTCCAGCGGGCGCGCGGCGCCGGGCTCGAGGTCGGCAGCTGGCACAGCGGCGACGTCGAGGTGCCCGCGCGCCTGCGGGCCGGCGGGTTCAACCGGCACACCTTCCTGTGCGGCCAGAGCGGCTCCGGCAAGACCTACTCCCTGGGCGTGGTGCTCGAGCAGCTGCTGCTCCACACGGCACTGCGCATGGTGGTGCTCGACCCCAACGGCGACTTCGTCCGGCTGGGGCAGGTGCGGCCCGGCGCGCCCGGCGAGGCATCAGAACGGTTGGCTGCCAACGACATCCGCGTGCTGCGGCCCGAGGCCGGTGGCGGAGACCCGCTGCGGCTGCGGTTCCGCACCATGCCCCGTGCCGCGCAGGCGGCGATCCTGCGGCTCGACCCGATGCACGACCGCGCCGAGTACAACCTCTTCCTGCACCTCGACGAGAGCTACTACGAGAAGGGCCTCGGGCCGATGGTCACCCGGCTGCGCGCCGGAGAGGACGACGAGCGGGCGATGGCCCAGCGCATCGAGAACCTCGGGCTGCTCGACTGGGAGGCGTGGGCCGGCGAGCTCACCTCGGCGGCCGAGGTCGTGGCGGGCGGGGCCCGAGCCACGGTGATGGACCTCGGCGGCTTCCGTGACCCCCTCGAGCCGCAGGCCGTGGCGCTCGACGTGGTGGAGTCCCTGTGGGCGCAGCGAGAGAGCCGGACCCCGACCCTCATCGTGGTCGACGAGGCACACAACCTCTGTGCGGCGCAGCCCCGGGGACCGCTGCAGACGGCGCTGACCGAGCGGCTGGTGCAGATCGCCGCCGAGGGACGCAAGTACGGGTTGTGGCTGCTGCTCTCGACCCAGCGGCCGTCCAAGATCCACCCACAGGTGCTCACCCAGTGCGACAACCTCATGCTGATGCGGATGAACTCGCCGGGCGACCTCGCCGAGCTGGGTGCGGTCTTCGGCTTCGCCCCCGAGCAGATGCTGCGCTCGTCGCCGTTCTTCGCCCAGGGCGAGGCGTTGTTCGCCGGCGGGTTCGTGCCGGCGCCGATGCTGGCCCGCATGGGCGCCCGGATCACCCAGGAGGGCGGCAGCGACGTGGCGGTGCCGCTGCCGTGACCCGCGGCCCCTTCATCGGGCGGACGTGCCGGCGACCGTCCGGAGCGTGAGACCCCCGGGAAGTCGCTGGACCCGCGCGCGGCCGGCGTGCTGGACTGACGGCATGTCTTCGACCACCGCGGCCGTCCGCGTGCACATGGTGTCCATGTGCCGCTGCGCCATGCGGTGTTGCTGCTGCGCCTGACCCGGCCTCACCGGACCGCACCAGCCCGCCCCAAACCTGGGCGCCTCGACGCGAATGTCGGCGCCCCGCAACGGAGAAGACATCCCATGGAAGCCAGCCTCACGGCATACCGCCGGCTCCACATCGACCTGCACCTGACCGACAGCGACCTGTGTCGGCGAATGCGCACCGCGCCTCCGCCCGACCTCTTCCCTGCCGAACTCGCTGACCTCAGGAGCAGACATGTCCGTCATCACCACCGCCGGCACGCCCGGCGTCAACCGCTTCACGCGCAGCCAGCTGCTGCGCACCGCAAGGCTGTTCGCCACTGACCCCGACCTCGCGCACCTCGTCGACCTCGGGGCCCCGGAGCGGCAGTGGCACCGCCTCGACGCCACCGACCACCTCGAGATCTGGCTGCTCGGCTGGCCGGCGCGCACCACCACCGGCTGGCACGACCACGGCGAATCCGAGGGCGCCTTCCTCACCGTGCGCGGAGCGCTCACGGAGACCACGTGGTCGCGCGGCGAGCTCCACGACCGAGAGCTGGGGGCCGGTGAGGGCCGCTCGTTCGGCGCGCGGCACGTGCACGAGGTGTCGAACCTCGGCTCGCTGCCGGCCTTGTCGGTGCACGTCTACTCACCGGCGCTGACGCGCATGACCCGGTATGCCGTGGTCGGCGACCGCCTCGAGGCCACCGGTGTGGAGCGGGCATGGGCGGACTGGTGAGCACCACGACCGCGCCACACGGTTCCGTGACGCATTGGGAGACAAAGCTGTTCAGCAGCGGACCGGCCGCAGGGGCCGCTGCGCGGGACCGTGGGCGGGGCTGGGACGCGCCCGTCTACGACGGCGTCGACGACCAGCTCGCCGACGCCCGCACGCGACTCGACCGGGTGAGCGCCCGAGCCGCCTTCCAGGAGGTGCTGTACGGCCGGGCGGTGCTCGTCGACATCCGGCCGGCCGCGCAGCGCGCAGCCGAGGGCGAGGTCGCCGAGCACCTGCGGCCGCTGGTGGTCGAGCGCAACGTGCTCGAGTGGCGGTTCGACCCTCGCCACGAGGCTCGGCTGCCGCAGGCCGGGTTCGAGGCGAGGGTCATCGTCCTCTGCCAGGAGGGGTACACCTCCTCGCTGGGCGCCGACGCCCTCGTGCGACTGGGCGTGGCCCGGGCCACCGACGTGGTGGGTGGCTTCGCGGCCTGGCAGGCGGCGGGACTGCCGGTCGCCCACCTCACGAGTGACGTCCTTCGTCGGGCCACCCGATGAAGGTGCGCTGACCCCCTGGTGGCACGTCGGGTGAAGCGCACCTTTGTCGGGTGAGGCCCGTCCGGCGGCCCCTCGCACTACCGTGGGCCGCGTGGGGGAGACCGCCCGGGACGAGAGCCGCCAGCTGCTGCACGAGGAGCTGCGCGAGGCACTGCCGCTGCTGGAGCTCGAGGTGCGGTTGTCAGCACCCCTGACCGAGCTGGGCGGGCTCGGCAGCCGGGCCGTCGCGCAGTGGACCGGTGAGGGTGTCCTGCGCGTCTCCGCGCTCGACGTCGAGGGCGTGTGGACACGCGACGACGTGGCGGTCACCCGGCGCGAGCACGACGGCGGGGTCGTCGAGCTCGTCGTCGCGACGTGCACCGGGCTCAGCATCGACCTGGGCCACGCCGCCGAGGCGGTCGAGGTGCTGGACTCGTTCGTCGACTACGCCCACTTCCTGCCGCTGCTGGACCCGCATCGCGCCAGCGGCCTCGCGGAGGACGTCGAGGAGCGCTGCGCCGGCGGTGGCGAACGGCTCGTGCTGCTCGACCGGGTCGAGCTGGCCCCGGCGTGGCGCGGGATGGGCGGGGTGGGCCGACTCGTTGTCGGCCGGCTGCTCGGTTGGCTCGCCACCGACACGCGGCTCGTCGCGCTGCAGCCGTTCCCGACCCAGTTCTCCGGGGCGGGCGAGGTGCCGGGGTTCGCCGAGGCCCGCACCAAGGTGCAGCAGGTCTGGGGGTCGGTCGGGTTCACGCCGTGGCGGCACCACATCTGGTGCATCGACCCCGGCTCACGGCCCCTGGTCGACGCCCTGGCGCAGCTCGAGGAGCGCCTCGGTGTCGCGGAGGACCAGCCGGGGCTCGCGTCGGATTCGGGCGTTTGACGTCCTGACCCGCTGACCGGTGGCAGCATCGGAGACAGCGCGATCGGGGGACGCGCAGCAGGCCCCGTCTCGGCGGCCCGCTGGTCACGACAGGGGGACTGTTGGCGCAGGAGAACGCGGGCGGGCACAGGGCGATTCCTCGACGGGACGTCGTGCTGGGTGCCGCCGCCTGCCTGCTCGGAGGGTGGAGCCTCATGAGCGGTACGGCCTCCGGGTCAGAACGTGCCGACCATGCCGAAGCGCACCCGGCCGGCGCCGGAGCACACACGGACGACATCGCAGCGCGGTTGCGGGTCGACCCCCGAGCGCTCATCGCGGTGGACACAGACCGGCCGGCCCTGGCGCTGACGTTCGACGACGGCCCTGATCCGGCCTACACGCCCACCGTCCTGCGGGCCCTGCGCTCCGCGCGGGTGACGGCGACCTTCTTCCTCATCGGGCGAAACGCCGCCAGGTACCCGGACCTGGTGCAGCAGATGGTCGAGGAAGGTCATGAGGTCGCCAACCACACCTACGACCACCTGTGGCTGGACTCCTGCGACCTCGAGTCCGTCAGGCACCAGATCGTGGCCGGCGAAGCCGCCGTGGCTGCGCACGCGGTCGGTCGATGGTTTCGCCCACCCCGCGGATGGACCAGTGAGGCCGTGGTGGAGGTCTGCCGGGAACGGCGCCTCGACAGCGCCTTCTGGTCCGTGTCGTTCGAGCGGCACCAGTCCAAGGCGGTTGCCGAGGCGGCCGGCATCGTGGTCAGCGAGGCACGGGCGGGGTCCGTCATCCTGTGCCACGACGGCGGGCACCTCGACGGCCCGAACCCTCAGGCTGTCGATCGGTCACGCATGGTGCGGGCACTACCCAGCATCCTCGACGGCGTGCTCGCCAAGGGCCTCGTTCCCGTTCGGCTCACCGACCTCGTCGCCCTGGCCCGCGCCTGACGGCTGCGTCAGTCGCGCTCGGTGTCGCGGACGACCTGCCTCACCGAGTGCTGCGGCGCGGCCGGGTCGGTGGGGGTTTCCACCTGGGTGACGACGTGCTCTCGCTCGACCGTGCGCCGCGCGTAGGCGATCACCGCGCCACCGGCGACCATGAGGATCACCCCGACCACCTGGAGGTCGACGCCCGGTGCGTCGACCCGCACCGCGAAGGTCAGGATGGCGCCGAGCACGGCCATGAGCACTCCGGCTCCCATGACAGCTCCCTCCTCGTCCGACGGCTGGTCCATCCCTTCGAGTCTACGCAAACCACGCGAAAGCGACACGTGACCGCCGGACGGCATGACTCGTCGAACGGTGGGTACGGACACCGGGTCAGCGGTACGCCAGGAAGGCGCAGACCCAAGGAGCTCTCATGGACGCGGAGATCGGCCAGAACAACCCGGAGGCCGCCGGCAGGACCGCCCACCCCGGCCTGGTCATCGGCAAGGGCGTGCACGAGGGGCCCGAGAACATCGCCACGGCGAGCGAGGAGTACCACGTCAAGCCGCTGCACGCGGTGGAGGTCGGAGCCCTGCGAGCGCTCTGCGGCGAGGAGGTCGTGCCGGTCCCTCCCGCCCCCCACACCAGTGCCGCGTGGCCACCAGCGCTGGGGCACGCCTGCGACCGGTGCCTCGCTGCGGTCGCAGCCCGCAGCGGCGGCGACCCGGGCCCGAGCGAGGCGGACGTCGTCAACGGTCGCCGGCCGAACCCGTAGCGAGCGGCGTCAGCTCCAGCTGACCTGCACCGCCTCCCGCCACTGGCGAAGGACCTCCGCGTCGTCGGCGACGAGCTCCTCGCCGCGGTTCCACAGGCCGAGGTAGAGCTGCGCGGACGTCCCCGACAACGTGACGTCGGTGTCCACCGCCGTCGACGAGGTATGCCGCGTGGTCACCGGCGGTTCCTCGCCCACCTCAACGGTCCACATCAGGTCGGCGTCGGCGGAGCGTACGGCAAGGCGCAGCGGCTGCTCCGAGCGCAGCCGAGAGCTGCGACGGGGCAGGAAGCCGGTCAGCAACTCGTCGATGCCGTCGAGGGCGAGTGCCTGCGAGACGCCCACCTGTGCCGCCTGGGCAGCCGACCGAGTGCTGCGGACAGCGTGTCGACCGCGTGCATCGTCGTCTCGTGGGACTGGCGCCTCGCCCAGAAGTCCCGGGGCGACGGTGCGTCCTTGAGGAAGACGAGGGCCTGGAGGTCAGCGGGCGCGTCGTGGAGCGCCGCGACCAGCGCCCTCGCGCCATCGCGCAGCCAACTGACCGGGTCGACGACCGCCCGCCCCTCGGCCTCGGCGGCCAGGACCGTCGCGACCTCCTGGGCGGGCCGGTCACCGGTGACGTGTGCCCTGGCCCACCGGTGCACCATGCCCAGGTGGGCGAGCAGGTCGCGCACGGTCCACTCCGGGCAGGTGGGCACAGCCGCCTCGAGCCCAGCGGACGTGGCGGCTCCACACAACTGCTCCGCGGCATACCCGATGGCGTCGCAGTGCCGGTCGAAGGAGAACGGGACGGAACTGGTCACGGACGAAGCCTGCCACCGGTGCCACGCCCGCCGCGCGAGGCGTCACGCGGCGGGTGCGGCCTCCTGGGGGTCGTGGGCGAGCAGGAACGACTGCAGGCCGGCCAGGTCGTCGGTGTTGAGCGCGTCGACGCCGGCGGCCACGAGCTCGGACCACACGGCGTCCCGTGCCGGACCCGCCACGTCGGGGGTCGCCCAGAAGCGGACCTCGTAGCCGGCGGCGTGGGCACGCTGCACGATCTGGTGCAGCTTGGTCCGCTCCGACTCGGGCATGGGACCCACGCCAAGCCAGGTGAAGTGCTTGGTCCAGTTGTCGCTCACGAGCGGCATCACGGTGGCCGGCAGGCCGGACCCGAGGTCCGAGAGGCGGCCGTCGTAGAAGGACCGCCGCACGGGGGCGGCCTCCATGGCCGCCAGGTCGCGGTTGCCTGAGATCACCGCGGTGACGGCGCGCTCCTGCACCCGACCCCGGCGGGCGGCGGTGAACAGCTCGGGGTAGCGAGCCAGCTCCCGCTCGATGACCGGCCACGCAGCGGTGCCCTCGCTCTTGACATCGACGAGCAGCCGAAGCGAGTCGCGCCAGCCGGGGTAGATCGAGCCGCTGTTCTCGCGGAAGCGCTGCCGCAACGGGTCCAGGTAGGTGCTGGCGAGCGTTCGTGACGGGTCGGGGCCGTCATGGCCGATGTAGAGCTGGCCGTCGACGAGCCAGACATCGGCCTCGACCGAGGTGAAACCGTGGTCGAGCGCGTCGAACAGGGGACGGTCGTGCTCGTAGTCGTTGTGGGCGTGCGCGCGTTCCAGCGGCTGGATCGTCGAGCGAGCCGGGTGGGGTGTCGCCACCACGGTGGCGGCCGGCGCGGCGGCCGGCAGGGCGACTGCGGCGGCAAGGGCCAGGAAGAGCGCGGTGACGACGCCCGGAATGCGGTGGATTGTCGGTGTTCGCATGGTTCACCAGCGTGGACCCGCCGGTGGAACGTCAGTGCCTTCATCGCGTAAGGACTTGGTGGGGCGCAGGTGAGAACTTGGTGAATGGGCCAGCCGCTGGCGCGGCCGCTCAGCCGGGCAGGAAGCTGAGCCGCACCTCGCGCCGGGTGTTGTCGACGTTGAGGTCGACGAGGCAGATGCTCTGCCAGGTGCCGAGCGCGAGCCGGCCGTCGAGCACGGGCACCGTCGCGTAGGGCGGGACCAGGGCCGGCAGCACGTGCGAGCGCCCGTGCCCGGGGCTTCCGTGCTGGTGGCGCCACCGGTCGTCGCCCGGCAGCAGGTCCTCCAGGGCGGCCAGCAGGTCGTCGTCGCTGCCGGCGCCCGTCTCGAGGATCGCCAGGCCCGCGGTGGCATGCGGGACGAACACGTGGAGCAGGCCGTCGCCCCTGCCTGCGACGAAGTCCGCGCAGTCGTGGGTGAGGTCGAGGACGACGTCCTGGTCGCCGGTGCGGTAGCTCTTCGTCTCGGTCAGCATGGAGCTCACCCTGCCAGCGTGACGAGTCCCTTGACGACCGTGGCGGCCGCCCCGCCCATGGCGAGGACCATGACGCCCTGCCTGGCGCGTTCGGCGGAGATCCGGCGGGAGAGCAGCTCGCCGCCGCCGAGGCCGAGCGCCAGGGCCGCCAGCGAGATCGCCAAGGACTGCCCCGGCAGGTGTGGCGCGCCCTTGGACAGGAGCGAGGCCGAGTTCACGATCACCGAGTAGAACTGGAAGGTCGCGACGAACCGCCGGTGCTCCCACGCGGTGCTGATGGCGTAGAGCACGATCGCCGGGCCACCCACGCCCGCCGTGACGTTCATGAACCCACTCGCCCCGCCGGCCGCGACGGCACCCCTTCGCCCCTGCAGCACGCGGGCTCGCGGGCTCAGCTGCACGAGAGCCAGTGCGATGAGCACGAGCGAGCCGACCATCAGGAGCAGCAAGGGGCCAGGCACCGACCGGGCGACGAACGCGCCGAACGGGATGGCGAGAAGCGCGGGAACGGCCAGCATCAGGCCGCGTCGCCACTGCACGTGGCGCCAGGTGGTCGCGAACACCAGGAGGCTGACCACCAGGCTGAGGATGTTGGCCAGGATGATGCCGTCGAAGGGACCGGCGACGAGGACGAGGAGTGGCGCGCTCACGAGAGCGAAGCCGATGCCCGTCACCCGCTGGGTGACGGCTCCCGCGGCGACGCCGAGGGGCAGCAGGAGCAGCTCAGCCGTCACGGCGACCGCCCCCGCGCCCCCACCGGACGGTCAGGGCACGCTCCACCCGCCTCACACCCCGAGAGCCAGGTAGCGCACGTCCTGGAACTCCTCGAGCCCGGCGGCCGCCCCCTCACGACCGAGCCCGGACTGCTTCACGCCGCCCATCGGGGCGAAGGCGACCGACGGCAGCGCGTTGTTCGCGCCGACGATCCCGACCTCGAGCCGCTCGGCGACCCGCCAGAGCCGGCTCGCGTCGCGCGACCAGAAGTAGCCGGCCAGGCCCATCTCGGTGGCGTTGGCCCGGGCGACCGCCTCGTCCTCGGTGCGGAACGAGAACACCGCGGCGGCGGGGCCGAACACCTCCTGGGTCGCGAGCGCGGCGTGGTCGGGCACATCCGAGAGAAGGGTCGGCGCGGCATACGTGCCCGTGGAGGGGAGGTCGAAGGTGCGGGTCAGGCGGGTCGCCCCACCGGCCAGGGCCTCGTCGACCATCGAGGTGACCGCGTCGACCCGCGACCGGTCGATGACCGGGCCGAGGTCGGGGCACGGGTCGGCGAGCCCGTCACCGACCGTCATCGCGTCGACGGCCTTGACCAGGCGCCCGGTGAACTCCTCGAAGACGGACTCGTGCACGACGAACCGGTTGGCGGCGATGCACGACTGCCCGGTGTTGCGGAACTTCGCGACCAGCGCCCCCTCGATGGCGGCGTCGAGGTCGGCGTCCTCGAAGACGATGAACGCGGCGTCGCCGCCGAGCTCGAGCAGGGGGCGGACGACGCGTCGCGACGCCGTCGCCATGATCTCCCGGCCCACCTCGGTCGACCCGGTGAAGCTGACGGCCCGCACCGCCTCGTGGCCGAGCAGGGCCTGGGTCACCGCGCGCGCCGGTCCGTGCACGAGGTTGAGCACCCCGGCGGGGACCCCGGCGTCCACGAGGCAGCGGAGCATCTCCGTGACCGCGAGCGGTGCCTTCTCCGAGACGCGCGCGACGACCGTGCACCCCGCCGCGAGGGCCGGGGCGAGCTTGCGGGCCTGGATCGAGCACGGGAAGTTCCACGGCGTCAGTGAGGCGACCACCCCGACGGGTCGCCGGATCGTCAGGTGGCGCCGGCCGGCGGCCTCGGGCGGGATGACCTCGCCCTCGGGCCGGCGGGCCTGCTCGGCGAACCAGCGGAAGTACTCCCCCGAGAACGCCACCTCGCCCTGGGCCTCGGGCAGCCGCTTGCCCGCCTCGACGGCGAGCAGCCGGGCGATGTCGTCGGCGCGCTCGCTGAGCAGGTCGGCGGCCTCCCGCAGCAGGTCGCCCCGGGTCCGTGCCGGCAGGGCGGCCCAGCCCTCCTGCGCGCGGGCAGCCGCGTCCGCGGCGCGCACGGCGTCCTCGGGCGTGCCCCAGGCGCAGTGGCCGGCGACGGCGCCGTCGGCCGGGTTCACGACCTCGATGGTCTCCTCGGGGGTCTCCCAGCGGCCGTTGACCAGCTGCGTGGCCAGGTGAGGGGCCAGGTGTGGGGCCGAGTGAGGGGCCGGGTGTGGGTCAGGGGCGCTCATCGTCGATCTCCTTCGTGTGCGGATGCGGGAAGGTCAGCGGACGAGGACGTCCGGGCGGCTGCGGCCGCCGACCTGCAGGGACGGCCAGTCGGGGTCGTGGACGAGCGCCTCGGGGCCGTCGGCACCCACCACGGCGGTGTCCTCGACCTTGAGGCCGTCGGCGCTGGGGTTCCAGGCCACGACGGACCCCGTGGTCAGCTGGACGTCCGACTCGGCATGGGCGGGGAACTCGCGCGGCATGAAGCCGGAGAGCCCGCCCTGGTGGTGGCGGTGCCACTCGTCCGCGGCGAAGCCGCGCTCCGCGTAGGCCGCGGTGCCGGCGGAGAACGCGTCGCCGAGCCGGGTGCCGGGTCGGCTGGCGTCGAGGAACGCGCGCTCGACCTCGAGGAGGCGGCGGTAGCTGTCGCGGCGTGCCGGGTCGAGGCGGTCGAATGCGACGACGCGGGTCACGCTGGCGATTAGCCCGTGCCGGCGGGCGCAGCAGACGAGCATCGCGCGCTCTCCGAGTGGGGCGTCGGTCGGGAGCGGGTGGCGGTGCACGCCGGGGCGTTCTCCACCCCCGACCATCAGGACCACGGGGTCGAGCCCTGCGGCGAGCAGCTCGGCCGCGAACGTGCCGGCGGCGGCATACTCGCTCATCCGCGGCGTGAGCTGGTGCGCGGCACGGGTGGCCGCCGCCGCCGCGTCGCGGCTCACCTCGGCGAGCAGGCGCTGCTGGCGGGGGTCGAGCACCCGTCGCAGGGCGACGACGGCACCCGAGACGTCGGCGGTGGCACCGGCCGCGCGGTCGCTGCCCACGCTCGGACCGGACGGCAGCCGCTCGTCGCGGGGCGTCCACCAGGGCACGACGTCCCACTCGACGGGGAGGCCGGCGAGCTCGGTGCCACGCAGCCGGGGAGCCTCGATGGCGTTGCAGACCACGCTCAGCGAGGGGTCGGCCCCACGGGCGTCGACGACGACGTCGAGGCAGGCGCTCTCGAGGGTCTGCGGCACGTGCACCCGGGCCTCGAGCAGCCACGCGAGGGTGGCGGGGTCGCGCAGCACCAGCCGGCCCACGCCGGCCTCGCGCGCCACGGCGGCGAGGGCAGTGAGCCGGCGGGCCAGGGCGCCCTCGCGGCTGTCTTGCACGACCGGGTCCGGGACCGCGGCGGCGGCTCGCGGGGTGGCCTGCTCAGCCATGCCGCACCACGCCGGCCACCGGCTGGGTCCCCTCGCTGGTGACGTCGTCGCCCTGCACACGAACCTCCGTCAGAGAGCCGTCGAAGCCCGTCAGGGACACCGTGATGTCGTCCGGCCCGCCGTAGACGTGGAGCGTCCAGGGCCGTCCGAGCAGGTCGTCGGTGCGGCCGACGGTGTCGTCGACGTCGACGCGGGGGATGACGGCTCCGTCGCGGACGAGCACCGGCATCGTGTCGAGGCCCACGACGGCCTCGCGGTAGCCGGGTCCCTCGTGGATCGTGCTGTCGAGGAGGTCGTGCCAGCGGCCCTCGGGCACGTAGAAGCGACGGCGGACGGGCGCGGTGCCGTCGTCGAAGACCGGCACCACGAGCAGGTCGGAGCCGACGAGGAACGCGTCGTCGACCGACTGCGCCACCCGGTCGTCGGGGAACTCCAGGCCCAGCGGCCGCATGACGGGCCAGCCGGCCGCGGCGGACTCGTGCGCCACCTGCCAGAGGGTCGGCAGCAGCTCGTAACGCAGGCGCACCCAGCGCCGGGCCGCCTCGAGCGCCTCGTCGCCGAAGGCCCACGGCTCACGCGGGCGCAGCCCGTGGGCGCGCATCAGCGGCGAGAGCGCGCCCATCTGCGTCCAGCGGACGTAGAGGCCGGGGGTGAGCTCGGGACCGAAGAACCCGCCGATGTCGTGGCTCCAGAAGCCCGGTGCGCTCACGGCATACGACAGGCCACCGCGGACCGTGGCCTGCATGCCCGCAACGGTCGACTCCGCGTCCCCACCCCACTGGCCGGGGTAGCGCTGGGACCCGGCCCAGCCGCTGCGACCCCACACGAGGGGTGCACGACCGGTGTGGCGGCGGATCGCCTCGCTGACCGCTCCGTTGTAGCGCAGCGGGTAGGTGTTGTGCGCGTGGTTGGCCGGGGTGCCGTCGAAGAGCGCGACGTCGTCGGGCAGCGCCTCGCCGAAGTCGGTCTTGAAGACCGCGACGCCGTCGTCGAGGAAGGCCTGGTGCATTCCCTGCCACCACGCCACCGCGTCGGGGTTGGTGAAGTCGACCAGGGCCCGCATCCGTCCGTCGGGGGTGGGTGTCTTCTGGATGCCGGCGAGGCTGCCGTCGGTGCGGCGCACGAGGAAGCCCTTCTCCTCGGCCTCGGCGAACCGCGGGCTGGCGGGGTCGAGGTAGGGCAGCTCCCACACCGACAGCCGCACGCCCTCGGCGGCGAGTGCCTCGACGAACTCGCGGCGGTCGCCGAAGCGCGCCTCGTTCCAGATGAAGTCACAGTTCAGCCGGTCCACGACGAGCCAGTCGGGGTCGCAGTGCAGCACGTCGATCGGCACGTGGTGCTCGTGCATGGTCCGGGCGACCTCGAGCATCTCCTCTCGGGAGTGGTAGCGGCAGCGCCCCATCCAGTAGCCGAACGCCCACAGCGGCGGCACGTCCGGCCGCCCGGTCAGGGCGGTGTATGCCGTGAGCCGCTCCTTGGGGGCCCCGCCCCCGATGAGGTACAGGTCGACGGCCTCGTCGGCGACGGCCAGGCCGAGCACCGAGGGACGGGTGTGGCCGACGTCGGCCGTGACGACCGCGCCGGTGTTGAGGAACCCGGTGTACCCGGCCGTCGAGTGCCACACGGGGACCGGCTTGTAGGCCATGCCGGTGCCCGTGCCACAGGCGTCCTCGCTGCGGAGGGTGAGGCGCTGCCCGTTCTTGACCAGCCGGGAGAACTGCTCGCCGAACCCGAGGACGTCCTCGTCGGTGCCGAGCTCGAGGTTGAGGGCGAGGCCGTCAGCGTCGGCGAGCGCGGTGGGAGCCATCATCAGGCCGGCCACCTGGCGGAGGCGGTGCGCCGAACGGAGCAGCACCTCACCGGTGGCGGCGTCCTCGAGGGTGAGGGTGAACGGGGCCCGGCCCACGCGCAGCCGCAACGAGCCGGTGGCCACGACGACGACGTCCGCCTCTTCCTCGACCGTGACCGGGGCTGGGGCCGGGGCGGCGTCGGTGACGATGCCGAGCCAGGTTCCGTCGTCGGCGAGCACCCGGTGGCCGGCGGGGGCGAGCGTGAGACGCAGGACGGCGGGCGCCGGCGCGGTGACCCGCAGCTCGTAGGCGGTGACGTCGGTCGGGGGCAGCTCGAGGGTCGGCAGGTTCGGCATGTCGACCTCGACGCCCTGCTCGAGCGGCGGCTCTCCGGTGAGCCAGCCCGGCATGATGCCGAGCTGCACCGCGGGCAGCGCGTCGACCGTGAGGACGGCGGCGTCGGTCTCGCTGCGCACTGCCGAGACGCGGCGCAGCAGGAGGGTGTCGGGCACGGAGGGCTATCCCTTCACGGAGCCGGCTGTCATGCCGGCGACGAAGTAGCGCTGGAGGAACACGTAGGTCACGACGAGGGGCGTCGAGGCGACGATCACGCCGGTGAACAGGAGCGGGTAGTTCGTGAGGAACTCGCCCTGGAAGTTGAGCAGCGCGAGCGGCAACGTCACCTTCGCCGGGTCGTGGATGAACAGCAGCGGGTAGAGCAGGTCGTTCCACTGGATGACGAACAGGAAGATCGCGGTCGCGGCGAGCGAGGGCATCGACACCGGCAGGGCGATCGACCGGTACGTCCGCCACGGGCCGGCACCGTCGATCGAGCCCGCCTCGAACAGCTCCTTGGGCAGGGTGCGCATGAAGCCGGTCATGATGAACACCGCGACGGGCAGCGTCGCGACGATCTCGATGAGCACGAGGCCGATCCGGCTGTCGAGAAGGCCAAGGCTCTGGAACAGGACGTACTGCGGGATCATGTTCGACTGCGCCGGCACCGCCATGCCGAGCACGAGGAAGCCGTAGACGAGCGCTCCCTTCCATCCGGGGATGCGGGCCAGCCCGTAGGCCGCGAGGCTGCCGACCGCGAGGGTGAGCACCACCGCGGTGACGGTGACGACGGCGCTGTTGACGAAGGCCGTCGCCATGCTCGCGTCGGTCAGGACCGCGCTGTAGTTCTTCGGCGATAACGACGACGGCAGCCCCATGGGCGAGTCGAAGAGCTCCTTGCTCGTCTTGAACGAACCGGTGAGGACGACGAGGAGCGGGACGATGATGAGAAGCGCGTAGACGCCGAGGACGACGCGTCGGCTCAGGGAACCGGCCATGGCGGGACTCCTTTCACACGCCGTGCTGGGTGAGGCGGACCGCCCGGCGCTGCAGCCAGCTGACCAGGGCGATGATCACCATGAACACGACCGACTCGGCTGCGGCGTAACCGAACTTGGAGTTGGTGAACGTGGTGTAGATGCGGGTGGACAGGATGTCGAGGGACCCCTTCGGCGGGTTGCCGCCGAGCCCGAGGATGAGGTCGAAAGCCTTGAACGACTGGATCGTCGTGTAGGCGACGACGATGGCGGTCGTCGGGGCGACCATCGGCCACGTGACGTACCGGAACCGCTGCCACTGGCTCGCACCGTCGAGCGACGCCGACTCGTAGAGCTCCTCGGGGATCTGCTGGAGGCCGGCGATGTAGATGACCATGAGCTGGCCGGCGTGCGCCCAGACCTGCGCGATCGCGACCCAGTAGATCGCCTTCGTGTCGTCGCCGAGGAAGCTGCTCTTCAGCCCGTCCAGCCCGACCGCGCCCAGGGCCTGGTTGATCAGGCCGAAGTTGGGGTCGTACATGAACTTCCACACGAACGCGACCGACACCGAGGAGAGGATCGCCGGGAGGAAGAACAGCGCCCGCAACGTCGTCGACGACCTCGAGTTGCGCTGGAGCAGGAGCGCGAGCACCAGTGACAGCAGGGTCTGGGCGATGACGACCACGAGCAGGAACTCGAGGTTGTTCGTCAGGGCCCCACGGAACAGGTCGTCGCTCGTCGCGATGGTCGTGAAGTTCTTCAGGCCGACGTTCTGGTAGGCCGCGCTGAAGCCGTCCCAGTCCGTGACGGAGTACTGGAAGGCCTGGAGCGTCGGGCCGGCGAAGAACACCGCGTAGAGGGCGAGAGCGGGGAGCGGGAAGAGCCACAGGGCCGGGTGGACCCGGGTCGGGGAGCGCCTGCGGCCCCCGGCGCTCGGGCGCGCCGCGGCGCTAGCTCCCACCTGCCCACGCTGGGTCGTCAAGGTCATGGCAGCTGCCTCCTACTGCTTGCGCTGCTGGTCCACCACGCGCTGGGCGTTCGCGGCGGCCGCCTCGGGGGACTTGCCGCCGACGACGGCGACGCAGGCGCCCTCGACGGCGGACCGGATGTCGAGGTTGTTGAACTGGAAGCGCGGCGCGAGCAGGGTCTTCTTCTTCAGCCAGGGCGAGAGCGCCTTGAGGTCGGGGTTGGTGTAGTCGACGTCCTTGACCGTGACGTGCTGGCTCGTTCCGTTCGCGTAGACCCCGGCGTTCTGCGGGTCGGAGAGGAAGTCGAGCCAGGCGACGGCGGCCGCCTGGTGCTTCGACGCGGTGTTGACGCCCAGGATGAACGTCGCGTTGTAGATCCCCTCGTACTTCGCCTTGTCGGCCGAGGTCGTGATCGGGGCGAGGAGGTCCATGGCGAACTTCGCGCCGAGGCCGCGGACGGCGGCGACGTGGTAGCTGCCGGTGGCGAGCATCGCAGCCTTGCCCGAGGCGAAGATCTGCTGGCACGGCTCGACCGCGGTGCCGGTGGCGTTCGGCTGGAAGTACGGCTTGAGCTGCTGGTACTGCTTGAGGGTCGTGAGGAACCAGTCGTCGGTGCACTTGTACTCGCCCGACTCGATCTTGGCGCACATGTCGTCGCTGGGCGCGTTGTTCATGACCATGGCGTTGAACAGCTGGCCGGCGTTGCCGGGGTCACCGCCGGGCCAGGCGATCGGCACGACCCCCTGGGACTTGAGCTTCTCGCACAGGGCGAGGAAGGCGTCCCAGTCGGCCGGGCTCTTGCCGCCGTCCGCCTTCGAGACCAGGTCCTGGTTGGTCACGGGCATGTTGAAGACGACCTGGTAGGGGAAGCCGAGCTGCTTGCCCCCGCTCTGGCCCGCGGCGATGAGCGTGGGGTCGTACTTCGAGGCGAAGGGCTGGTTGGCGAGGTCGGTGTAGACGCCCACCTTGGCCATGTCGACGAACTGCGCACCCCGGAAGGCGGTGAAGACGTCGCCCACCGAGCCGCCGCGGATGCGCTGCAGCGCCGAGGACTGGTAGTCGTTCGACGGCGAGATGTCCTGGCGGACGGTCACGCCGGAGTTCTTCGACTGGAACGTGCTGATCAGCTTGGCGAAGACCTCCTTGTCCTCCGCGCGCCAGTGCGCGAACGAGATCGCGCCACTCGCCTTGCCACCGGCCGGTGCGGCCGTCTTGGCGGCGGCCGCGCCTGTGCTGCCCGGACCGGCGCAGGCGGCGAGCGCCGCGCCGAGGCTTCCCGCGCCGAGCAGCTGGAGGGCGGTGCGGCGGCTGAGGTGCTGGGCCTGAAGTGGGTTGTTCATGGTCACTCCCTGGAGGTGTCGACGACGGTGTCGGTGGTGGAGGCGGAGCGTGCCGGTGCGGCGAACTCGACGACCGGGATGCCGAGCTGGTCGGCGGCGGTGCGGAGGGCGGGGCGGACGTCGGTCCAGGCGAGGACCGTGTGGTGGGGGAAGCCGCCGGTGACCAGGCTCTGCACGAACGCGGTGGCGTCGGTGTCGAGTCGGACGGCGGCGGTGTTGCCCTGGAACCGGTTGGGTTCCGGGACGGACTCGCCCGAGGCGATGAGCAGACGGAGGCCACCCGTGCCGGGGTCCTCCGTGAGCCGGGCCATGACGACCGGCCCCGTCTTGAGCGGGAAGTTGCCTGCGACGCCGATCTTGCGGTTGCAGTGCACGGACTGCGTCGCGTCGCCGGGGTCTGCGGCCAGCGAGGTGGCGGCCGAGCCGCAGTGCCACAGCCGGACCAGGTTGGCCTCGCCGTCGAGGTCGACGGTGTCCACGAGGTAGGTGGTCCCCGAGCCGAGCGCCTCGAGCAGCATCATCGTGACGGCGCCGTAGACGTCACGCTCGCACGCGGTCGGCGTCCCGGCGTCGGCCAGCCTCGAGAGCGACGAGCAGGGACACACGCCGAGGGAGGTCGGGAACTCGGGCCAGCAGCGGATCGCCATGCCGGAGAGGTCGGCGTCGTCGCGCCACGACCGCATTGCCGCGGTGACGCAGGCCGACCGCTGCGCCTGTTCCGGGTCCACGGCGGCGAGGCTCGGCTGTGCGGCGAGTGCCGAGTCGTGCTCCGTGTCCCGCTCGGCCTCGGGAACCGCGGCGACCTTGCCGAACATGTCGTCGACCGAGATCTGCTCGACCTCGATGCCCAGCAGCTTCGAGAGCAGTGCGCCGTCGTAGTGGCTGGGCGTGAAGCCGGGGGGTGCCTCTCCGACCAGGCCGAGGCGGCGGCCCTGCAGCGTCCCCAGGGCTGCCCGCACGGGCTCCGCCTCGGAGCGGTCGCGCTGGTCCGCGGGCAGGACGGGCACGGCGGGGAGGTCGCCCGCCAGAGCCCGCGTCAGGGCGTCGCGCACCGCCGGCTCAGCGGGGTCGCCGTGCACCAGCCGGGGCGTCCTCCCGGCGTGGACCACGAGGGCGTGGCCGAAGAGGTTGGCGCCGCACATGCTGTTGAGCCAGAGCCGGTCACCGACGGGGCCCGGCTCACGGAAGGACCACAGCAGGACGGGCTTGTCGAGGTCGCTGTAGAGGCGCAGCGCCGGGCTGGCGTCGGAGAACGACGCGCACACATTGACGACCAGGTCGGCTTCGGCCAGCGGAAACGCTGCCGCCGCCTCGAGGTCCTCGGGCGTCATGACGAGGTCGTCGGGCCCGGTCACGTCGCCGCCGAGCTCGGTGAGCAGCGCCCGCGCCTCGGTTGCGCGCTCCCGAGCGACGTCCACGGCGAAGGTGGGGCGGGCGGTGGGGACGAGCACCACACGGGGACGGCGGGTGGCGCTCATCGGGCCACCGCCTGGTCGACGACCTCGGCGAGTCGCTGGAGCCGCGGGATGGACACCTCGCGGAGGTCGCGCTCGAGGTCGTCGCTGCCGATGACCGAGGCCCACACCGCGCGGCCGGCGAGGAAGCCGGACGCTCCCTCGGCACAGGCGAGCTCGACGGCCCGGGGGAACAGCTCGGCGGGCACCCCCGAGGAGAGCACGACCCACGGCGAGGACACCGCGTCGGTGATCTCGGCACAGCGGCGGCGGATCTCGGCCTCGTCACCCTGGCCCTTGAGCGGCACCTCGGCCTTGTAGAGGTCGGCGCCGAGGTCACCCAGCTCGTGTGCCGCCTCGATGACGCAGGCGTCCCAGTCCCAGTCGCGGCCGTCGCGCGGCGCCTTGGCGACCGGCTCGATGATGCTCACCAGGCCGGCGTCCCGGCAGCGGTCCACGAAGCGGCGCACCATGTCGACGCGCACCGCCGGGTCGCCGTCGGGGCGGTGGATGACGAGCAGCTTCATCGCCACGGCGCCCTGCTCGCGCACGGCCACGGGGTCGACCGCCTCGTCGATGACGACGTCGGTCACGAACTCGCCGTTGCCCTCGATGAAGTGGTCGGCTGCCGCGATGAGCCCGCAGGACGGGGCGACCGCGCCGGCCTCGACCACGGCGTCGAAGGCGAACTGCTTGTCGACGAGGACCGCGGACGCGTACGGCGTCAGGATGCGGGTGGCGGCGACCTTGAAGGCGCACAGCTGCTCGTCGGTCACCGGCTCCTGCTGGTGTTCGGCGAACATGGCGCGCATGGCCTCGCGCTGGTCGACGGCGAGCATGGCGTACCCGCCGCTCGGCCTGGTCAGGCGCGCCAGTCCGGTCGTGGCGGGCGCGGGGGTGCTGCTGGTCACGGGTGTCTCCTCGGGTGGGGTGCGGCGGCCGGGTGGCGTCGGCTCGGGCTGGGTCGTCAGGACGTGGGCGTCGGTGCGCCCAGGTGGGCCTCGACGTGCTCGTGGTCAGGGATGGCCGACCGGCCGTCGAGCCCCAGGCAGGACAGGGCGGCGGTCGTGTTGGCGTAGCGGAGGGCGGCCTCGAGGCCGTAGCCGCGGACGTGGGCGGCGAGGAGGGCGCCGTGGAACACGTCGCCGGCTCCCAGCGTGCTGACCACCTCGACGGACACCCCCGGGGCCTGAGCCCGTTCGCCGGAGGCGTCGGCACCCCAGGAGCCGCGGCTGCCGTCGGTGGCCACCACGCGACGAGCTCCCTCGTCCAGGGCCGCCGAGAGCAGCGCCTCCGGGTCCAGTGACCCGTGCGCCGCACGCAGCGCCTCGATGGAGGGGGCGAAGAGGTCGACGCCCCTGGGGGTGAAGCCCTCGACCTGGTAGCCCAGGTCCACCGAGAGGCGGGGGCCCGAGCCGGTGGCGGGCACCGCGGCCCGGACCGCCTCCCACCCGACGTGGTCGGTGTGGACCCACTCGGCCCCCCGGACGGCGGTTGCGACAGAGGACGGGTCCAGCGCCGGCCCGGGACGGGCACAGATGGCCCGGGTGCCGCGACCGTGGTCGACCACGATGACGCTGGCTCCAGAGCGGACGCCGCGGGCGATGGTCACCAGCGAGACGTCCACGCCCTCGTCCTCGAGGCCCTCCAGGATCCGCCGCCCGTCGCTGTCATCACCGACGGTGCCGACGAACGAGGCGGGGACGCCGAGCCTGGAGGCGGCGACCGCCGCAGTCGCCGCCGGGCCACCACCGGCGAACACCAGCTCGTCGGCCACGACCCGCTGGTCCGGGTGGGGAAAGGCTGGGACGAGGGCGATGGAGTCGACGGTCGCTGCTCCGACGAAGAGCACCTTCGGCTGGCCGTGGCCCATGACATCTCCTTCGACGTCTGCTGCGGGGTTGTGACCAGATTAACGACGGATGTTGGAAAGTCAACACTTGATGTGAACTATCCTTCGAGAAGGCAGGATGGATTCACCGCGCGAGGGAAGCGACGGACGCCACCCGACGGGACACGGGGTAGAGGAGCAGGTGTGGGACAGGAAGCGATGCGCTACGACAGCGCGCCGGCACGCCGCCGCATGATCATGGAGGCGGTGCGCGAGGCCGGGTTCATCTCCGTGACCGACCTGACCCACCGCCTCGGCGTCTCGGACATGACGGTGCGCCGCGACCTGCGCAAGCTCGAGCAGCGTGGGGAGGTCCGCGTCGTGCACGGCGGGGTCAGCGCCCTGCACGGCCCCCTGCACAACCCCGCCTTCGTCAGCCGCGCCAACATCGACGCCGACGCCAAGAAGGCGATCGCCGACACCGCCAAGGTCCTCATCGGCCCCACCGACACCATCGCGGTCGACGCCGGCACCACGGCATACGCACTCGCCCAAGCGCTCCCGGACGACTTCCGCGGCACGGTGGTGACGCACTCCGTCCCCGTCATCCAGCTTATGCTCAACCGCGGGCTCGGCCGCGTCGTCGGCCTGGGCGGCGAGCTGTTGGTGGAGAGCCAGGCGTTCGCCGGGCAGATGACCGTCGAGGCCGCCTCGGGGCTGCGCGTCCGCACCTTCTTCCTCGGGGCCGCCGCGGTCGACAAGCGGGGGGTCTACGTGGCGACGGACACCGAGCGCCCGACCAAGCTGGCACTGATGGACATCGCCGACCAGGTGGTGCTCCTGGCAGACCACGGGAAGTTCGCCAGCTCGGCCCCCGTGCTCCTGTGCTCGCACGATCGGGTGGACACGCTCGTCACCGACATCGCCACACCGAAGGCGATCAGCCGGCACCTCGAGCAGACGGGCACGGCCGTCGTGGTGGCCGAGGAGCAGCAGCGCCGGAAGGCCTGAGGTCCGTCGACGGGCGGACCCTCCCTTGACAGGCGTCTCCCGGACCCCAACCATGGCGCGAGGTGACACGTGTCACCGGTCACCTCAACGGGGAGGGCCCTCATGCCACAACACGTCCATCGACTCCTGCGCGGCGTGGTCCCACGTCGCCTGTCCAACCGCTGGGCGGTGCGAGGGCCTGTCCTCGTCGCGCTCCTGGCCACCGCCACCGCGACGTCCGGTGCCGCGACCGCAGCACCCCCGTCCGCGGCCGGCCCCGGCGACCAGGCCCTGGGCACGTCGGTGACCGTCTTCGACCCGAGCATGCCCGTGGCGCAGATCCAGGCGGCCCTCGACCAGACCTACGCCCAGCAGGTCGACAACGAGATGGGCAGCACCCGGCACGCGTTCCTCTTCAAGCCCGGCACCTACGGCACCGAGGCGCACCCGTTGCAGGTCAAGGTCGGCTACTACACCGAGGTCGCCGGCCTGGGGGCGTCGCCGACCGACGTCACGATCAACGGCAAGGTCGAGGTCTACAACCGCTGCCTCGCCGACGGCGGCACGAGCAACTGCATCGCGCTCAACAACTTCTGGCGCACCCTGTCGAACCTGTCGCTGCGCATCAACGGGGCCGGACAGGACGGGTGCCGGGCCTCTGCCGACTTCTGGGCCGTCTCCCAGGCGGTCTCCATGCGCCGGCTCGACGTCAGCGGGGCCAACCTCTCGCTGATGGACTACTGCACGGCCGGCCCGCAGTACGCCAGCGGAGGCTTCATCGCCGACTCGCGGCTGCCGTTCGTCATCAACGGCTCGCAGCAGCAGTGGCTGACCCGCAACAGCGAGGTCGCCGGGTGGAGCAACGCGGTGTGGAACGCCGCCTTCTCCGGCGTCGTCGGCGCACCGTCCGAGGCGGACTTCCCCAACCCGGCCTACACCACGCTCGACCGCACGCCGGTGAGCCGCGAGAAGCCCTTCCTCTTCGTGGACGGCCAGGGCCGGTATGCCGTGCGGGTGCCCTCCGCGCAGCGCGACAGCCGGGGCATCACCTGGGGCGACGGCCTGACGGCCGGGCGCACGATCCCCCTCGACGACTTCTTCGTCGCCCGCCCGGGCACCTCGGTCCGGGAGATCAACACCCACCTCGCCCGCGGTGAGAACCTGCTGCTCACCCCCGGCGTCTACGACGTCGACCGCTCCATCGACGTGAAGCGCGCCGACACCGTGGTGCTCGGCCTCGGCCACGCGACCCTCACCTCGGTCGGTGGCGCGGTGCCCCTCGAGGTCGGGGACGTGCCGGGTGTGGTCGTCGCCGGTGTCACGGTCGACGCCGGCACGGTGGAGTCACCGGCCCTCCTGCGGGTCGGCTCGAAGAACGGCAACAACGGCGCCTCCAAGGACGCGGCGACCAACCCGACGACCCTGTCCGACGTGTACTTCCGCGTCGGCGGACCCCATGTCGGGAAGACCGACGTGGCGCTGGAGGTCAACAGCGACCACGTCCTGGTCGACCACACCTGGGTCTGGCGGGCTGACCACGGCGTGGAGGGCTTCACCCAGGGAGTCAACGGTGACACCGACCGCTGGCGCACCAACACCGGACGCACCGGAGTGGTCGTCAACGGTGACGACGTCACGGCGACCGGCCTGTTCGTCGAGCACTTCCAGCGGCACAACGTCGTCTGGAACGGCGAGCGGGGCACCACCGTCTTCTTCCAGAACGAGCTGCCGTACGACCCGCCGACCCAGGCGGACTGGATGGACGGCGACAAGCTCGGCTGGGCGGCCTACAAGGTGGGTGACCATGTGAAGAACCACCGCCTGTATGCCGGTGGGGCCTACGTCTTCAACCAGAACAACCCGTCGATCCACACCGAGAACGGGTTCGAGGTCCCGCTGACCCCCGGCGTCAGGCTGCACCACATCCTCACGGTGAACCTCAGCGCCGGCACCATCGACCACGTCGTCAACGGCGTCGGTGGCCCGGCCAACACCACGCGGGTCGGACAGCCGGTCTACGTGACCGACTACCCCACGCCGTAGCCGGGCGACGAGTGGGCCGGCGCGACAGGCGCCGGCCCACTCGCGTGTCGGAACGAGGTCAGGCCGGCTCAGGCCGACTCACGCACGACCAGCTCCAAGGTCTCGCCGAGGGCAGGCGACGGCGTGGCGGTCTCCCCCTCCAGCCCCGCGACCACCGTGGCTGCCAGTCGGCGCGCCTGCTCGTCCAGCGACTGCGAGACGGTGGTGAGCGGCGGCACGGTGAACTGGGCGGCCGGGACGTCGTCGACGCCGACCACGGCCACGTCGCCCGGTGCCGTCAGGCCCTCGGCCCGCAGGCCCGCGAGCAGGGCGATGGCCACCTCGTCGTTGTATGCCGCGACCGCGGTGACGGGCGGCGCGTGCTCCCGCCAGGCGCGGACGGCACTGACGGCGGAGTCCAGGGTCAGGTCGACCGGCTGCACCACGGGGGCCGGGTGCCCGGCCTCCGCGCACTCCGCCCGCACGCCGTCCAGGCGGAGCTCGACGAACTGACGGACCCGGGAATCGGTCGCGGCGGCATACCCGATGACGTCGTGCCCCGTGCGGTGGAGGTGTCGGGCCTGCAGCCGTCCGATGCTGCGCTGGGACGTTGAGAAGGTCCCTTCCACGCCGGGGTCGGCGTCGTCCAGGTTGCCGAGCACCTGGATGCCGGCGCGGCGCATCGCCTCGCGGTCCTCCGGAGAGAACGCGGTGAAGCCGACCACGGCACGGGGGATCACGGTGCGCCACAGGTCGCTCAGCGGGCGGCCGGCCCGGAGGTGGTGCACCAGCAGCGAGAGGCCGCGCTCGGCCAGTTCGCCGGCAAGGTGGTCGAGCAAGGTGTCGACCGCCGGCCCCAAGGGCCAGTCGGGCAGCACGTAGAGCACCAGGTCGCTGCGTCCGCGACGCAGGGTGCGGGCCGCCGCCGACGGCGTGTAGCCCAGCCGCTCGGCCGAGGCGCGTACGCGCGCCCTGGTCTCCTCGGAGATCACCGCCCCGGGCGTGTCGTTGAGGACATAGCTGACCGTCGTGCGCGAGACCCCGCTGTCGCGCGCGACGTCGGCGCTGGTGACGTTGCGCAACAGATCTCCTCGAGACACGGGCAGTGCTTCTCGAGGCAGCGTACTGAAGAGACGTGGTGCTGAGGGCCGGTCACGTGGCGCTGGGGCGGCTCACGTGGCGCTGGGGCGGCTGGCGCGGGCGTGCAGTCGCGCGGCCTGCCGGGTGAGGTGGTCGCGCTCGGCGGCGTTGCGCGCCGCCCGGGCCGCCACGGCATACAGCCTCTGCGCCTCGGCGAGGTTGCCGGCGCGCTCGTGGAGGTGGGCCAGCACGGCGTCGCGGCGCGGCAGGTCGTCGGGCAGGCGCTCGACGACGCGCAGGCCGGCGAGTGGTCCGTCGACCTCACCGAGGGCCACCGCCCGGTTGAGGGCGACGACCGGGCTGTCGGTGATGCGCAGGAGCTCGTCGTACCACTCGAGGACCTGCGGCCAGTCCGTCTCCTCGGCGGTCCGGGCGTCGGCGTGCAGGGCGGCGATGGCGGCCTGGGCCTGGTACTCGCCGAGCCGGTCACGGCCCAGCGCGTGCTGGAGGATGGTGACGCCCTCGGCGATCGCCACGGTGTCCCAGCAGGTGCGGTCCTGCTCCGCCAGCGGCACGAGCGAGCCGTCGGGAGCGAAGCGCGAGCCGCGCCGCGCGTGGTGGATGAGCATGAGCGCGAGCAACCCGGCCACCTCGGGCTCGTCGGTGCCCGCGGCCAGCTGCCCGGTGAGCCGGATCGCCTCGACCGCGAGGTCGACGTCGCCGGAGTAGCCCTCGTTGAAGATGAGGTAGAGCACCTTGAGCACCGCGCCGAGGTCACCGGGCTGGTCGAGCCGCTGCCCGCTGACGGTGCGCTTGGCCCGGCTGATCCGCTGTGCCATGGTCGCCTCGGGCACGAGGTAGGCGTCGGCGATCTGCCGCGTCGTCAGGCCACCGACCGCGCGCAGGGTCAGCGCGACCGCCGACGCGGGGCTCAGCGAGGGGTGGCAGCACAGGAACAGGAGCAGGAGGGTGTCGTCGGCCTGCTCCGTCGGCCCCGGGAAGGGCTGTTCGAGCTCGCGCAGCTCCCGCCGGCGGCGAGCCGACTCGGAGCGGTGCGCGTCGAGCAGCTTGCGCCAGGCCACGGTGACCAGCCACGCCCTGGGGTCGTCGGGCTGGCCGGCCGGGAGCTTCGGCCAGCGCCCCAGCGCCTCGATGAGCGCATCCTGCACGGCGTCCTCGGCCGCCGCGAAGTCGGCTCCGCGGCGGACGAGGACACCGAGCACCTGGGGGACGAGCTGCCGGAGCAGGTCGTCCATGGTGGACGTCACCGTTCCTCTGACTCGGTCGGTGGGTCGGTCGCTCAGTCGGTGACGGCGGGCGCGTGCTCGAGGAACGGCCGCACCTCGATCCACTCCTGGAGCGGCTTCCCGCCGGGGCCGGGCGCCGACGACAGGAACGCCGCCGCCTCGTGGGCGCGCTCGACGGAGTCGACGTCGATGAGCATCCAGCCCGCGATGAGGTCCTTGGTCTCCGCGAACGGGCCGTCGGTCACCGGCGGCTTGCCCTCGGCGTCGAACCGCACGAACGTGCCCTCCGGCGAGAGCGCCTGCGCGTCGACGAACTCGCCCCGCTCGCGCAGCACGTCGGCCACGTGGTTCATGAAGCCGATGTGCGCCGAGATCTCCTCCGGCGTCCACTCCTCCATGGGGGCGGTGCAGTTCGGCATCCGCTCGGGGCCGCCGCGGTAGTGCTTCAGCAACAGGTACTTGGCCATGGTGTTCTCCTGTAGGTCCGTGGCTGCCATTCTGGCCGCCATCACCCCAGGGACGGAGCCGTCGCGCCGTTATCGACATCAGCGTCGACCTTTCCTTCCACGACTCTCCCCGGTGTGCCGCGGGCCCAGGTGCGGGTGCACCCGGGCCCGTTGCGAGTCGTGGACGCCGTCAGCTGCTGGAGTCCTCCAGCTCGGCGCCCGGCGCGTTCTTCCGCACGCTCTCGATGCCGGCCAGACAGGTCCGGTGCGACTCGCAGTGCTCGCTCGACGCGATCACCTGACCGTTCGTCGCGACCAGGGTGAAGTGGTAGCTCTTGCCGGCTGGTGGGTGACGCGGAACTTCGCAGCCATGGTGCCTCCCGTGTTCGGTGCGGTGGGCCGATGCCCCTCGGCCGTCACGCTAGCGGCGGGGGGAGAACCGCTGGTCAGAGAGGGGTCCCAGCGACTTCTCGGGTCCCCTCCTCGCCCACGGACGTCCTGCGGTGCAGGTCGGCGACGGTGCGCTCCAGCGCCGCTCGCGCGTCGTCCAGCATGGCCGACGTCGGTAGCTGGTCGAGCAGGACCCGACCCCGCGCGAGATCGGCGAGCACCCGGTGACGCACGTCAGGCGGAGCCTGCGGCAGAAGGGCGCGGTAGGCGTCCAGCACGTGCGCTGCGGTGAGGTGCTGGTGCGACTCGTGGGCGACCACCAGCAAGCCGTAGATCGAGTCCAGCAGCTGGTCGAGGTAGGTGTCTGGGTAGACCACGCTGAGCGGCGGATCGGCGTCGTGGCCGTCGGCGTCGTCCTCGTCGAGGCGCCGGGCCGTGAGGTCCTTGAGGATGTCCAGGCCCTGACGGGCCACCTGGGGGCTGTGCTTCGACGTCGACCCGCTGGTCCAGGCGATGTTGGTGATTTCTGCGACGCCGGTGGTGGCGTCGCGGGAGATGTCGCGCCACTGGTCGAGCAGGATGCCGGCACGGATGTCGTGGGCGAGCGAACGGGCGACACCCTCGTCATCGTCGTACACCGTGGCGATGACGTCGCCGTACGTCACGGCCTGGCCGAGCGTCACCCCGAGACGGATCTCCGCCCGGGGGGCGCGCTCGAGGGCCCGGGCCAGGCTCTGGATGTCGATGCCGGTGACGAACCCGGTCTGGTCCGAGCGGTACCTCGCCGTCACGCCAGTCGTGCGGCGGGGCGTGCGCAGGGTGCAGCAGCGCAGGGGTGCCTGCAGGCGCCGAGCCTTGAGGGTCTGGCGGTGGATCTGGCGCAGGACGTTCGCCGGCCGCATCTGGTCGACGGTCACGTAGATGAGCACCAGCAGCAGCACCATCGCCACCACGGTGAGCAGGGTGGCGATGGCCGCACCCACCACCGGTGGCGTGCTCGTCTGCGCCGCCATGACCAGGTAGGCAAAGACGCACAGGCCCACGAAGAAGCCCAGCAGCACCTGGTTGATCCGACGGCGGACGAACTGGTCGAAGACGACAGGGGAGAGGTTCGACGCGGTCTGCTGGGCGGCGAGCAGCAGCACCGAGAAGGTGATGGACGTGACAGTGAGCAGCCCAGTGGCAATTGCCTGGAGCGCCGTGGACGCCGACTTGTTGCCGATGACGTGGCCTGTCGCCTGCCGCACTCCGTGCAGGGCCGGCACGTGTCCCTCGTCGGCGATGATCGAGACCACAGCCAACGCCACGAACGCCAGCACCACCAAGGTCGGCACGAGCGCGAACTCGCGGAACGCTCGGCGTATAAGGACCACGTTGTGCCATCCCCGAGAGGCCAGGGGGCGTCCCGTCTCACGCTTGCTCATGGCTGCATCACGTCGATCTCCTCCCAGTCGTAGAGCATCTCGTCGCTCAGGGCTCGCAGGGGTGCGTCCCAGCGCTCGCGCAGGGCGACGTACTCCGCGGCCCCGCGGTCGACGTCCTGGACGACGGTGACGCCGGCCGTGCGCAGCACGTCGACGCAGTGTCGGAACCGCCCACACCACTGGTCCGCAGCCGCCGCATCAGCCGGCTCCGGGTGAGCGCGGGGCACAAGCTCCTCCAAGGTCTCAAGCCCTGCGGCGGCCAGCTGGTAGGTGCCCGAGGATCGGATGAGACCGCGGTAGCGGTCGGCGTCGAGACAGCACCGCACCAGGGCGGCACCATCGAGCGCAATGAGCAGCAGCCGGGGCAACGCGTAGCGGTGGTGCCGGAAGTGGAAGTACCGCAGCACGGGGTACGACCGGTGCGTCTCCGAGGTGTGCGTCAGGAACTCCGCGAACTTCGACAGCTCGTGCCTCGCGCCCGACAGCTCGCCGTCGTCCGCCAGCCCCACGAGCAGCTGCACCGGAAGGCCCGAGCCGAACGTCCGGTGGTGCAGGGACGCCGCGAAGCTCTTGCGCGACACCAGCGCGCTGTAGATCGACAGGAAGTACGTCAGCACCATCGTGAAGACGCTGAACCCCAGACCGGCCTCCAGGACGGTGAGCAACCGGTAGGCGCCCGTAGTCGGGACGACGTCGCCGGTGCCGAGGGTCGTGATGCTGAAGCCGCTGTAGTACAACGCCGTCGCGAAGCTCTTGCTCGTGGGCCCCTGCGCAGCGTCGATACCGGCACCCAGAGCCGGCTGGAACACCAGCGCCCACCCGAAGACGAGCAGGCTGACCCACACCACGATCGTCACGGCGATCTGCACCGGACCGCTGTAGGCCAGGAACTGGCGGCGACGCGGCGACGCCATCCGGCGTCCCAGCACGGCGAAGCAGCGCCACGTCCACCGCGACAACGGTCGCCGGACCGGCCCACGGCCGCTGGCGGGGAAGAGCACCGTGAGGAACACGTCGGCGATCACCAGCAGCACAAGAGCCGTGCCCGCCGAGTACGCGACCAGAGCCGCCCCGCTGACTGCCATGCCTCCTCCCTTCCCCGAAACCACGCCCGGTATGCCCCGTGTGCCCGGTGTCACGGCAACGGAGACCGTCCAGGGGAGGGCTCGGGGCGTGGCGGATCACGGACGTCCTGGGGTCGGCGATCCACCACAGAGCCGGTATGCCGCGGGCAGGGTCACGGCGGGAGCCGCCGGTGCCGGGCCGGTGCCGTCGTTGCGGCTCGTTCCTCGCGTGCGCAAGGGGGAGCCGACGCTCGGTCGCTCACACCGAGCGACGGTTCCCACGTTCCGTTGTAGACGCGAAATCGGTGGGCCCCGCTCACCAAACGCACGATGGGCCCCGAACCGTGAGGTTCGGGGCCCATCGATTTCGCGTGCGCAAGGGGGGATTTGAACCCCCACGCCCTTTCGGACACTGCGACCTGAACGCAGCGCGTCTGCCGTTCCGCCACTTGCGCGTGGACGCCCCATTGTGGGGCACAGCCGTCCAGATCACCAAACTGGCCCCACGCGCACCCGCCACGCACGAGAGCGGCCCACCCGCCACACCGGTCGCCGCCCATGACCGGCTGCGGCGCGCCTCACCTCCGGGGCGCCTCGCCGATAGCACCATCATCAGTTTCGGCCGTTACCATCGGGTCGTCCGTCAGCGAAGGGAGGCCGAGCAGTGGGACTGTTCGACCGGGTTGAGCAACGCCTCGAGCGTGCCGTCAACGGTGCCTTCGCGCGTGCCTTCAAGTCGGAGGTGCAGCCGGTGGAGATCGCCAGCGCGATCCGCCGGGCCATGGACGACCGTGCCGCCGTGGTGGGCCACGGCCGCACCTTCGTGCCGAACCTCTACACCGTCGAGCTCAGCGAGACCGACTACGAGCGGCTCTCCGCCTACGACGCGGAGCTCGAGAAGGAGCTCATCGCCGCGGCCCAGGAGCACGCCGAGTCCCAGCGCTACCAGCCCGGCGGCCCGCTGCAGGTCCTGTTCTCCCCGTCCGACGAGCTCGAGACCGGCGTCTTCCGCCTGCGCACCTCGACCGCCCGGCACACCGGCAACACCGGCCTCAGCCGCCCCGTGGACCGGCCGGCGCCCCCGCAGCCGGCCCCGCGGCATACCCCTGCCGACGACGCGGTCGAGGCGACCCAGCTGCAGGCGCCCGCGACGCCGCCGCCCGCGCGCCGGGTCAACCCGGCCGACCGGCCGTGGCTCGACGTCGACGGCGAGCGCTACCCGCTGATGGGCGCCATGACCGTGCTCGGCCGCGACAACAGCGCCGACATCGTGCTCGACGACCCGGGCATCTCGCGCCGCCACAGCGAGATCCGGGTCACCACCGACGGCCCGCACCTGGTCGCGAGCATCCGCGACCTGAACTCGACGAACGGCACGTTCGTCAACAGCGAGCGCGTCAGCAGCCACCGCCTGGCGGACGGGGACCGGATCACCGTCGGGCGTACCACTGTCACCTACCGCGCCGGTCGGCGGTGATCGCCCGGCATGAGTGAACTCACCCTCACGATCATCCGCCTGGGTCTCCTCGTCCTCCTGTGGGTCTTCGTCTTCAGCGTCGTCGGCGTGCTCCGAGGCGACCTCTACGGCACCCGCGTCGTCAGCCGCCTGCCCGGCCGCCGCTCCGGTGACCGTGCGGCTCGCGCCAAGAAGCCCAAGCCGGCTCCGGCGAAGAAGCCGAGCCGCGGCCGCCGGGTGCCCCAGTCCCTCACCGTCACCGAGGGCCCGCTCGCGGGCACCAGCCTGCGGCTGCGCGAGTCCGGCACCCTGATCGGCCGCAACCCCGAGTGCGCCCTCGTGCTCGACGACGACTTCGCCTCCGGCCGGCACGCCCGGATCTACGAGCGCGAGGGCCAGTGGTTCGTCGAGGACCTCGGGTCCACCAACGGCACGTTCCTGGGCTCCCAGCGCCTCACCGCGCCGGTCCCGGTCGAGGTCGGCACCGTGCTGCGCGTGGGCAAGACCGTGGTCGAGCTGCGGAACTGACGAGGCCGACTCCCGTGAAGATCGCGCTCGACTACGCTGCCCGCTCCGACGTGGGGCTGGTCCGTTCGGAGAACCAGGACTCCGGGTATGCCGGCCCGCACCTCCTCGTCGTCGCCGACGGCATGGGGGGCCACGCCGGCGGTGACATCGCCAGCTCCATCGCCATCGGCCGGATGGTCTCGCTCGACGGCGAGAGCCACGGCGGCGACGACGTCACCGACCACCTCGTGCGCACGCTCGCCGCGGCGAACGCCGAGATCCAGTCGCAGGTCGAGCACACCCCCGAACTGCAGGGGATGGGCACGACCGTCACGGCCCTGCTGCGCGCCGGCAACAAGGTGGCCCTCGCCCACATCGGCGACTCCCGCGCCTACCTGCTGCGCGGCGGCACGTTCTCGCAGATCACCCACGACCACTCCTTCGTGCAGTCGCTCGTCGACGACGGCCGCATCACCGAGGAGGAGGCCGACAGCCACCCCCAGCGCTCCCTCGTCACCCGGGTGCTGACCGGCGCCCATGACGACGAGCCCGACCTCATGGTCCGCGAGGTGCGCCCCGGCGACCGGTTCCTGCTGTGCTCCGACGGCCTCTCCGGCTTCGTCGCCCGCGACACCATCGAGGAGGTGCTCGCGGCCGGCAACAAGGTCGGCCCCACGGCCGACCGCCTCGTCGAGCTGGCCCTGCGCGCCGGCGCCCCCGACAACGTCACCGTGGTGGTGGCCGACGTCGTCGACCTCGACAGCGGGCCGGCACCCTCCACCGTCCCCCAGGTGGTCGGCGCCGCGGCCCAGCGCACCAGCAAGAAGGGCACCCGCCCGGTGCCCGTCACTCCTGCGGCCAAGGCCGCCGCACTCTCCCGCGAGGCGACCGGCGCCACCGACGACGATGACGAGGTCACCCTCGCCGAGGAGGGGCCGCGCTCCGGCCCGACGAAGTGGCTGCGTCGTGGCCTGGCCCTGCTGCTCGTGCTCGTCGTGCTCGGCGGTGGCGCGTATGCCGGGTGGTACTGGGTGCAGCGCCAGTTCTACGTCGGCGTCGAGGACGGCCAGGTGGCCATCTTCCGGGGCGTCTCCCAGGACCTCGGCCCGATCCGGCTCAGCACGGTCGAGCGGACGTCGGCGATCTCCACCGAGGACCTGCCCGACTTCTACCGCACCCAGGTGCAGAACACGATCACCACCAGCTCCCTCGCGGACGCCGAGCAGCGGGTCGACCGCCTGCGTGAGGAGGCCGTCCGCTGCGTCTCCCGCAAGGCGGCGGGCGGGACCTGCGGGGTCGACGACACCGCGGCGTCGACCCCGACCACCAGCCCCACCACGGCTCCCACAACAGCCCCCACGACAGCTCCGACCACCAGTCCGACCAGCGCGACACCCAAACCATGACGACGGTCTCCTCGCTCCCGCCGCGCAAGGGCCGCAACGTCGAGCTGGTCCTGCTGCTGCTGGCCGTCGGCATCGTCGTGCTGGCGTACCTCAACGTCGGCCTCGCCACCCAGGGCACCTTCCCGCCAGGGCTGCTCGCCCACGGCACCGGCCTGCTCGTCATCTCCCTGGCGTTCCACCTGCTGCTGCGCTGGCGGGCGTCGTACGCCGACCCGCTGCTGCTGCCGATCGTGACGCTGCTCAACGGGCTGGGGCTGGTGATGATCCACCGCCTCGACATCGCCGCAGGCAGGGACGTCGCCGACGGCCTGGCCATGAAGCAGCTCACCTGGAGCGCGCTGGCCGTGGCCATCGCGGCTGCCGTGCTGTTCTTCCTCAAGGACCACCGCACCCTGCGCCGCTACACCTTCACCGCTGCCGCAGTGGGCTTCGGGCTGCTCCTGCTGCCGCTCGTGCCCGGCCTCGGCCGTCAGGTCTACGGCTCGCGCATCTGGATCGGGCTGGGCCCGTTCTCCTTCCAGCCCGGTGAGATCGCCAAGATCGTGCTGGCCATCTTCTTCGCCGGCTACCTCGTGCAGACCCGCGACGTGCTCTCGCTGGCGGGCCGCAAGGTGCTCGGCTTCACGATGCCCCGGGCCCGCGACCTCGGCCCCATCCTGGTCGCCTGGGTGGCCAGCCTCGGGGTGCTCGTCTTCGAGAAGGACCTCGGTTCCTCGCTGCTGTTCTTCGGCCTCTTCGTGGCGATGCTCTACGTCGCGACCGAGCGCACCTCGTGGATCGCGATCGGCATGGTGCTGTTCAGCGGCGGCGCCTACGTCGCCTACCTGCTCTTCGGCCACGTGCAGCAGCGCGTGCTGCTGTGGCTGCACACCTTCTCGCCCGAGGCCCTGGCCGTCTCCGACCAGCTGGCCCGCGGCCTCATGGGCATGGCCAACGGCGGCCTCCTGGGCACCGGGCTCGGGCGGGGTCGCCCCGACCTGACCTACTTCGCCGAGTCCGACTTCATCGTCCCCAGCTTCGGCGAGGAGATCGGGCTGTTCGGCGTCTTCGCGCTGTTCATGCTCTACCTGTTGCTCATCGAGCGGGGCATGCGCACCGCCCTCGGCGTGCGGGACGGCTTCGGCAAGCTGCTCGCCGCCGGCCTGTCCTTCTCGGTCGCCCTGCAGTGCTTCGTCGTCGTCGGCGGTGTCACCCGGGTCATCCCGCTGACAGGCCTGACCATGCCGTTCCTCTCCTACGGAGGCTCCTCCCTGCTCGCCAACTGGTCCCTCGTCGCGCTGCTGCTGCGCATCAGCGACCACGCCCGGCGCCCGCTGCCGGAGGTGGAGCAGGCCGCTGCCGCGCAGGCCGAGGCCACCGAGGTGGTGAAGATCCGGTGAACGCGCCCATCCGCCGCCTCTCCGGGGTCGTCGCCCTGCTCTTCGCGATCCTGCTCGTCTCCTCCACGTGGATCCAGTACGTCCAGGCCAAGGAGCTCCAGGGGCGCCCCGACAACCGGCGCACCCTGCTGGCGACCTACGCCCGCGAGCGCGGCCAGATCCTCGTCGACGGCACCCCCGTGGCCCTGTCGAAGCCCAGCAACGACGAGCTGAAGTGGCTGCGCACCTACCCGCAGGGCCCCCGCTACGCCCACGTCACCGGCTACTACTCCTTCACGTACGGCCCCGGCGGCGGGCTCGAGAGCGCCGAGAACTCGCTGCTGTCCGGGCAGTCGGACAAGCTGTTCTACCGCCGGGTCTCCGACATGCTGACCGGGCGCAAGGCCGCCGGTGCCAGCCTGGAGCTCACGATCAACCCCAAGGCGCAGGCCGCGGCCGAGAAGGCGCTCGGCAACCAGCGCGGCGCCGTGGTCGCCATCGACCCCAAGACCGGCGCGATCCTGGCGATGGTCAGCCACCCCGACTACGACCCGGCCGACCTGACCAGCCACGACAGCAAGAAGGTCGCGGCCGCCTGGAAGAAGCTCAACGCCGACCCGACCCGCCCGATGGTGAACCGGGCCATCGGGGGCAACCTCTACCCGCCGGGCTCGACGTTCAAGATCGTCACGGCCGCCGCCGCCCTGGCCTCCGGCAAGTACACCGAGGAGAGCCAGATCCCCGGTCCGGCCGTGCTCGACCTGCCCCAGACCAGCGCCGACCTGCCCAACTCCGCGGGCGAGGGGGCCTGCGGACCGAACAACAAGACCACGCTGAAGCACGCCCTCGAGATCTCCTGCAACACCGCCTTCGGGTGGCTCGGCATGCAGCTCGGCGGCGACGCCCTGCGCTCCCAGGCCGCGAAGTTCGGCGTGGGCGACACCCTGTCGATCCCGATGCGGGTGACCCCGAGCAGCGTGCCGGCCCAGCTCGACAAGCCGCAGCTGGCCCAGTCGGCGATCGGGCAGTACGACGTACGCGTGACGCCGCTGCAGGTCGCGATGATCTCGTCGGCCGTGGCGAACCGCGGCATCGTCATGAAGCCCTACCTGGTCAAGAGCGTCCTCAGCTCGGACCTCGACACGATCGAAGAGGCGACGCCCTCGCAGCTGTCCCAGGCCGTCTCGGCCGACGACGCCAGTGCGCTCACCCGGATGATGGAGGCAGTTGTGCAGAGCGGTACGGGCCAGGCGGCCCAGATCGCCGGGGTGAGCGTCGCGGGCAAGACCGGTACGGCGCAGCACGGGAAGGGCCAGGCGCCGCACGCGTGGTTCACCGGCTTCGCGCCCGCCGACGACCCCCAGGTCGCGGTGGCCGTGGTGGTCGAGGACGGAGGCAGCGTCGGCAACGAGGCCTACGGTGGCCGGGTGGCCGCTCCCATCGCCAAGGCCGTGATGGAGGCGGTGGTCCAGAAGTGAACTACGAACCGGGCCTGCTGGTGGCGGGCCGCTACCGGCTCGAGGAGGTCATCGCCACCGGCGGCATGGGCCAGGTCTGGCGGGCGACCGACGAGACCCTCGAGCGCCACGTCGCCGTCAAGGTGCTGCGTCCCGACACGGCCAGCGAGGAGGGCTTTCTCGAGCGGTTCCGCGCCGAGGCCAAGCACAGCGCGGCCCTCCAGCACCCCAACATCGCCACGGTGCACGACTTCGGCGAAGGCGCCCACTCGGCATACCTCGTCATGGAGCTGATCGAGGGCCGGCCGCTCTCCGAGGTCATCAAGGAGCGCGCCCCGCTGCCGGCCGAGGAGGTCACCGAGATCCTCTACCAGGCGGCCATCGCCCTGAACGCCGCGCACGAGGCCGGCGTGGTGCACCGCGACGTCAAGCCGGCGAACATCGTCGTCGACGACCACGGCTACGCCCGGCTGACCGACTTCGGCATCTCCCGCGCCATCGCGGGCGCCCAGCTGACCCAGACCGGTGAGGTGCTCGGCACCCCGCACTACCTCGCACCCGAGCAGGCGCAGGGGCAGCCGGCCGGCCCGGCCAGCGACCTCTACGCCCTCGCCGTCGTCGGCTACGAGCTCATCACGGGCAACCGGCCGTTCGCCGGCGACTCGATGATCACCACCGCGCTGGCCCACGTCAGCCAGCCGGCCCCGCAGCTGCCGGAAGACGTGCCGGAGCCGCTGCGCACGGTCGTCATGGCCGGGCTGGCCAAGGACCCGGCGCGGCGCCCCGCGAACGGCGAGGCGATGGCGGAGGCGCTGCACCTGCCCGTGGGCACGGTGCCCGAGGAGCTCGTGGCGGGCGCGCAGTCGGCCGTCGCGCCGGTCGTCGGCGGCGCCGGCCTGCTCACCCCCGACCCCTCTGTGCCCACGGGTGCCATGACGATGCCGCCGCACACTCCGCCGGCACCGGCCAGCGTGACGAGCCCCCCTCAGCCGAGCGCCGTCCGACGCTGGCTCCTCCCCGGGGCGGCGCTGGTGGCCGCCGTGGTGGTGATCGTCGTGGTGGCGGTGACCTCGCACGGCAACGACGGGGCCCTGCTGCCACTGCGACACCTTTCGGGCACGACCCAGAACACGACCCAGCACGCGACTCAGGACACGACCCTGCACGACGGAGGCAACACACGGTGACCGCGCCCCCGCAGATCCTCGGCGGCCGTTACGAGGTGGGTGAGCTGCTCGGACGTGGCGGCATGGCCGAGGTGCACCTCGGCCACGACACGCGACTCTCCCGCCCGGTCGCCATCAAGATGCTGCGGTCCGACCTCGCGCGCGACCCCTCCTTCCTGGTCCGCTTCCGCCGCGAGGCGCAGTCCGCCGCCGGGCTGAACCACGCCTCGATCGTCGCCGTCTACGACTCGGGCGAGGACCACGTCGTCGAGTCCGGCGGCTCACGGCTGTCGATCCCCTACATCGTGATGGAGTACGTCGAGGGCCAGACCCTGCGCGAGCTCCTGAACGACCGGTCGCCGCTCGAGCCGGCCGAGGCAGCGCGGATCACCGAGGGCATCCTCGACGCGCTGTCCTACAGCCATCGCATGGGCATCGTGCACCGCGACATCAAGCCGGCCAACGTCATGATCGGCAAGCACGGCGAGATCAAGGTGATGGACTTCGGCATCGCCCGGGCCGTCGCCGACACCAGCGCCACGATGACCCAGACCCAGGCGGTCATCGGCACCGCGCAGTACCTCTCGCCCGAGCAGGCACAGGGCCACACGGTGGACGCGCGCTCCGACCTGTACTCCACCGGCTGCCTCCTGTTCGAGCTGCTGACCGGGCGCCCGCCGTTCAAGGGTGACTCGCCCGTCGCGATCGCCTACCAGCACGTGGGCGAGGCACCACCGCGGCCGTCGACGTTCAACGCCGACGTCGACGCCTCCCTCGACGCCGTCGTGCTGCACGCGCTGGTCAAGGACCGCGAGGCCCGCTACCAGGACGCCGCCTCCTTCCGGGCCGACCTGCAGGCCGCCCGCCTCGGTCGCCCGATCAGCGCCGCCGCCCGCGGGACGGCCGCCGGGGCCGCGGGTGCCGGCGGACTGGCCGTCGCCGACCAGACCGTGGCCCTCGACACCCTCTCCGGTGAGCGCACCACGGTGCTCGGCGCTGGAGCAGCGGCCGCTGCTGCCGGTGCGGGCCTGGCCGCCGCCGGCCGGGCCGGTGGGCCGGGCGACGAGGTGGGGGCACACGGCAACACCGCGACCCTGCCGGCGATCGGGCACGACCCCGACGACGAGGAACCCCGCAAGCGCCGCGGCCTCGGCTACGTGCTGCTCGTACTCGCCGTGCTCGGTGCCATCGCCCTCCTCGCCGTCGCCGGCCGCTCGTTCTTCGGCAACACGCCCAGCGGGGCCGCGACCGTGGCCGTGCCCGGCGTGATCGACATGCCGGTGGCCTCGGCCGAGGCGAAGATCCGCGCCGCGGAGCTGGTGCCCCAGGTGCAGCAGGTGCCGTCCACCAAGGACGAGGGCACGGTGGTCGACCAGAACCCGCAGGAGGGCGAGAAGGTCCAGCGCGGCTCCAAGGTCACGCTGAGCGTCTCCGGCGGCCCGAGCACCACCGAGGTGCCCAACCTCGCCGGCTTCACCGTCGACGAGGCGAAACAGGCCCTCAGCAACGTCGGCCTGACCTTCGGCGGCACCCAGCAGGTCAACAACACCCGGGTGGACAAGGGCAACGTCATCGAGTCCTCGCCCGCCGCCGGCACCAGCGTCGACGTGGGCTCGGCCGTCACCCTCAAGGTCTCGAGCGGCAAGGTCGAGGTGCCCGACGTGACGGGCATGACCCGCGACGAGGCCGCGAGCGCCCTCAGCGACCTCGGCTTCAGGAACAAGACGACCTACGTCGAGAGCACCGAGCCCGAGGACACCGTGCTCAAGCAGAGCATCGCCAAGGGCGAGCTGGCCGACTACGGCACGCAGATCACGCTGACCGTCGCTCGCCCGGCTCCGCCGACACCGACCCAGACCACGCCGACCCAGACGCCGACCACCAGCGACACGACGAGCCCGACGGACACGCCGTCGCTGCCGCTGCCGACCTCAGCGACCGCACCGACGACGACCGCGCAGACCCCCTGACGGTATGCCGCCGGCGGCCTTCTGGGGTCAGCCGGCGGCACGGTGGGGGGTCGCGGCACAGGCGCCCGCGGCCCTCGGCTGTCAGCCGGCGGCGACCATCCGGGCGACGCCCTCGGCGTCGCGGACCAGGGGGCTGAGGCCGTCGGCGCGCTCGAGCGCGTCGGTCATGCCGCACAGGCGGAGCCAGTTGGCCAGCATGCGGTGGCCGCCCTCGGTGAGCACGCTCTCGGGGTGGAACTGCACGCCGTGCAGCGGCAGGCTCGCGTGCCGCACCGCCATGATGACGCCCGACTCGGTGTGGCCGGTGGCGACCAGCTCGGCGGGCAGCGTGGGCGGGTCGATCGTCAGCGAGTGGTAGCGCGTCGCGGTGAACGGTGAGGGCAGCCCCGCCAGGACGCCCGTGCCGTCGTGGAAGACCTGCGAGGTCTTGCCGTGGAGCAGCTCCGGCGCCCGCACCACGTCGGCACCGAAGACGGCGCCGAGGGCCTGGTGGCCGAGGCAGACGCCGAGCATCGGCTGCGAGCGCTCGGCGCAGGCCTCGATCACGGCCATGGAGACGCCGGCCTCCTCGGGCGTGCCGGGGCCGGGCGAGACGAGCACCCCGTCGTAGCCCGCGGCCTCCTCGACCGAGACGGCGTCGTTGCGCACCACGGTGCAGTCGGCCCCCATCTGCTGGAGGTAGCCGACGATGGTGAAGACGAAGCTGTCGTAGTTGTCGACGACGAGGACCCTGGTCATGCGGCCTCCCGGACCAGCGTGGGGACGGTCGAGGCCGCGTTGACGGTGTTGTCGTTGAACGGCATGTACGGCGCGACGTGGGGGAAGACCCACAGGAAGAGCACGGCCACCACGAGGGCCACCAGCAGCACGGCCTGCAGCACCTTGAGCGCGGTCGGCCCCGGCAGGGCCCGCCAGATGGCGCCGTAGATCATCAGGTCAGTCCTTGTCGTCAGGGGTGCTTGTCTTCAGGGGTGCTTGTCGTCAGCGCGGGGTCAGGACGTCTTCGCGGGCGCGGTCAGGGTGCCGGCCGGCAGGCCCTCGGCGCGGGGGTAGGTGCGCACCAGTTTGGCAAACACCACGTAGCGCTGTGCGGCGCTGTACTTCGGGTGGCACGCGGTGAGGGTGAGCCACGCGGCATTCGGCTTGGCGCCCGGCTTGTCGGGCACCGGGGCGATGACCGAGACCTGGGTGGGCAGCACGATCTCGTGGCGCTGCACGGCATACACGCTGTAACCGGTCCTGGTCTCGACGACGACCTTGTCGCCCTTGCGGAGCGTGTCGATGTCGTGCAGCGGACGCCCGTAGGTGGTGCGGTGGCCGGCGATCGCGAGGTTGCCCATGGCGCCGGGGGCGGCGGTGCCCTGGTAGTGGCCGAGGCCCTTCTTGAGCACGTCGTAGTCGGTGCCCTCGAGCAGGGGCCGGGCGTAGTCGGCGCCGAGGCGCGGGATGCGCACGATGGCGAAGGCCTCGCCGAACTTCACCGGCTTGGGCTTCTCGTTGGGCGCGGAGGCCGGGGTGGTGGTGCCGGAGCGCCCGAAGTCGCGCGTCAGGGCCTGCACGGTGCCGCCCTGCTCGCGGTTGGCCTCCACGTCGGTCCACCACAGCTGCCAGGCGACGAAGAGGAGGTGCACCAGCCCGGCGGTCACCAGGATGTCGCCGAGGCCCCCGACGCCCCAGCGCAGCGCGCGGTGCCTCACCGGGTCGTCACTTGGGCACCGAGGCGTACTGGAGGTTCACGGAGCCAGCGTAGGCGGGGAAGGTCCGCTCTGGGCTGGTTCTCACCTCATAGCCCAGGCCGATGGCGTCGACGTACTGCTTGTAGATCTTCACCTGGGGGCTGTCGTCGAGGGCCTTGCGCAGCGCCGTGGGGTCGCCCATGGCGGTGATGACGAACGGTGGGGAGTAGACGCGGCCCTGCAGGATGAGGGTGTTGCCGACGCAGCGGACGGCGCTGGTGGAGATGACCCGCTGGTCCATGATCATCATGGCCTCGGCGCCGCCCGACCACAGGGCGTTGACCACCCCCTGCACGTCCTGCTGGTGCACCACGATGTCGTCGACGGTCATGCCGGGAGGCAGCTGGTCCGACGGGATCTGGGCGTCGCGCAGCTCGACCGACACCGTCGGTCCGCGCACCTCGCGGGTGCCGGCCTGGGCCGAGAGGTTCAGGGCCTGCTGGGTCAGCTGCTCGACCCTCACGTCGCCCGGGGCCTGCGAGGCCGACAGGCGGTCGACGTCGGACTGGAGGTTGCGCACCTGCACGGCCGCCTCGGCGTTGCGGTGGGTCTGCTCGCGGATGACGTCGGGCAGCTGCTGGGCGCTGGAGCGCAGGTCGGTGCCCGCGGCCGTGGAGGCGCTGGTGGCGAAGAGAACACCCGCACACAGCGCGACGAGCGGCACCGCGGCGGACCAGAAGGTCGGGCGCCGCGTCAACCACGTCCAGCGCTGGTGGGCCATGGCACTACGCTATGCCACAGCACCGCCGCGCCCTCACGCGTGGCCGCCGCTGGCGACTGACGCCTACCGACGACAAGACAGACGACAACGAGGAGTTCCCGGTGCCGGAGTCCAAGGGCCGCGAGAAGCGCGCCTACACCCCGCCCGCCAAGCCGAAGAAGGCCAAGGTCGGCAACCCGCCGTGGTTCGTGCCGGTGATGCTCGGCCTGATGATCCTCGGCCTGATCTGGGTCGTGACCTTCTACATCAGCGGCCAGCAGTACCCCGTCCAGGCGTGGGGCCGCTGGAACCTCGGCGTCGGCTTCGGCCTCATGATGGCCGGCTTCGCGATGACGACCCGCTGGCGCTGACCCCCGCCTCTTCCACCCACCTCATACGCAGGCCCCGTGCGCTGCCGCCCTCGTGCGGCACCGCGCGGGGCCTGTGTGCTTCCGCGTGCTCCTCGGCCTCGCGGCGGGCGGTTTCCCCCAGGTTTTCCACAACTGGGTATGCCGTGTGCACAGATCTGGGGGTTGTCCACAGGGTTGTCCCCAGCTGGGGACAAATGACAGGCGTGTAATACGGCATAGGGGTGAGACCGCCTCCGCCGTCTGACGTAGTTCGTCAGCCACCCACGGCGAAGGTGACGCCGAGGTCCGGCGCCACGGCGTACTTGGCGAACGCCGCCGCCACCAGCAGGACCGCCACGGCCGCCAACCCGGGCCACTGCCAGCGGCGCCGGCTGCGCTCCTGTGTGGAGGCCAGCACGAAGGCGACGGCGACTCCCGTGACGAAGCCGCCGAGGTGGGCCTGCCAGGCGACGTTGGGCACGACGAAGCCGAGCACCCCGTTGATGACGATGGTCGCCCACATCCAGGCCGATGACCGGCCGAGCTTGCGGTTGAGCACGATGAGCGCACCGAAGAGCCCGAAGACCGCTCCGGAGGCCCCGACCGCGGGGGTGCCCCACGAGCCGAGGTCCTGCCAGGTGAGCACCGGCCCCGACGGGGGCTGGGCGAGCAGCAGCAGCATCACCGAGCCGCCGACCGCGCACAGCAGGTAGAGCACGGCGTAGCGCACGTGGCCGAGCAGCGGCTCGAGGTACTGCCCGCCCACCAGCCAGAGGGCGAACATGTTGAACAGGATGTGCATGACCTGGCCGGGCGAGTGGGCGAAGGCCGAGGTGATGAACCGCCACGGCTCGTCCTGCCCGAGCGCCGGGATGAACCAGATGTCGGACGTGAGCCGGCTGTCGGCCTGCTGCCCGATCCACACGGCCACGCAGAGGGCGATGATGCCGATGGTGACCACCGGCCGCCCGCTGACCCGGCCACCGAAGACGGTGGTGGCGGACGGCGTCGAGGCGGCCTGGGCCTTGACGCAGTCCACGCACTGGACACCCACTGCGGCCGACCGCTGGCACTCGGGACAGGTCGGCCGGCCGCAGCGCTGGCAGCGCACGTAGGAGACACGGTCTGGGTGGCGCGGGCAGACGGGCGGGGCCTGTTGGTGGTATGCCGTGGGCTCACTCATCGATCGCTCTCGCCTTCCGGTGCTCGTCCGCTGCGGGGGTGGGCAACCGTCAGCGGTTGACGGTCACCTTGTCGATGACAACGTCCTGCACCGGCTTGTCGTTCGCACCGGTCGGGACGGCGGCGATCTTGTCGACGACCTCACGGCTGGGGCCGTCGGCGACCTCGCCGAAGATGGTGTGCTTGCCCTGCAGCCAGGTGGTGGGGCCGACGGTGATGAAGAACTGGGAACCGTTGGTGCCCTTGCCCATCCGCTTGCCGGCGTTCGCCATGGCCAGCATGTAGGGCTTGGTGAAGTCCTTGTCGGGGCTGATCTCGTCGTCGAAGGTGTAGCCGGGGCCGCCCATGCCGCGGCCGAGCGGGCAGCCGCCCTGGATCATGAAGCCCGGGATGATGCGGTGGAAGACCAGGCCGTCGTAGAACGGCGTGGGGCTGGTGCGCCCGGCGTCGTCGTTGTAGTCCTTCTCGCCGGTGGCCAGGCCGACGAAGTTCTCGACGGTCTTGGGCGCGTGGTCCGGGAAGAGCGTGACGTTGATGTCGCCGTGGTTGGTGTGCAGGGTGACGTTCATAGGCGGCATCCTCGCACGACGGGACCGTCGTGGCGCCGGTCACCCCGGGCCCTCGAAAGGCCTTTTCGGGGTTGCCCAGCGGGTGAAACACGGCAGGATGGGCGTCAGACGCAACGAGCTCTCACCCCAAGGAGGCATGGTGTTCGGCACCAAGAGCAGGTCCGAGAAGGTTCAGGAGCAGGCGCAGGCACAGGCCAAGCAGGCCGCGGCCCAGGCGGCTGCCCTCAAGGAGCGCGTTGTCCCGGCAGCGGAGGCCGCCGCAGAGGCTGCCCGCGATCGCGCCGCCCAGGCGAAGGACTGGGCGATGCCGCGCGTCGAGCACGGCATCGAGCTGGCCGCACCCAGGCTGGAGAAGGCCGTCGAGGGCCTGGGCCCCAGGGTCGACACGGCCCGCGACAAGATCGTCGACGACCTGCTGCCCAAGGTCGCCGAGGCCATCACCGCGGTCGCCGCGGCGTCGGCTGCCGCCCGGGCCAACGCCACCGACCTGACCGACCGCGGCGGCGACGCCCTGTCGGTGCTCAAGGGCGAGTCGGTCGCCAAGCCGAAGCACCGCGGGGGCAAGGTCCTCATCACGCTGGGCATCCTCGCCGCCCTCGCGGCAGCCGCAGCGGCCTTCTTCAAGAGGTCCGCGCCGCGGGAGGACCCGTGGGCGACGCCGCTGGGCGACACCTACACCGCCCCCGGCACCACGGGCCCCGCCTCGGCCGCCTCGACCGCCAAGGACAAGGTGACCTCGCTGGCCGGCACGGCCAAGGACAAGGCCGCTGCCGCAGCGGAGACGGCCAAGGAGAAGGCGTCCGAGGTCGCCGACGCGGCGAAGCAGAAGGCCGGCGGCAAGAATGACGAGGACACCACCTCGATCACCGCGGTCGACGACGTGACCGGCGAGCCCGCCGGCCCGACCGACACGCCGTTCGAGTCGACCCCCGAGGGCACCACCGGCACCAGCCCCGGCGGCACCACCTCCGCCAACGGCGACAAGGGCAAGACCAGCTGAACCGCAGCCTGACTGCACCGCACTGACCGGCACGGGGCCGGGCGCCACCACGGCGCCCGGCCCCGTCGCTTGTCCCGTCGCATCTCCTCGCACCTCCTGTTGCATCTCCTCTTGCATCTCCTGGACCGTCGATGGTCGGGGTAGGGTCTTGGCCCATGTCGGGTGAGCTCGCCGCGCCGTTCCTGGCGGCCTCCGCGCTCCTCGTGGGGGCCGGGGTGCCGAAGCTGGGCGACCCGATGCCGCTCGTGAGGGCGCTGCGTTCCACCGGCCTCCCCGCCGGACGCGGGCTGGTGCGGGTGGTCGCCGCCGTCGAGGTGGCCCTGGGCCTGTGGGCGGTCGCCCGCCCGGGCACCGTGAACGCGGCACTGGTGTGCGCGGCATACCTCGTCTTCACCGGGTTCGTCGCCCTCGCGCTGAAGCGCGGGGGCGTCCTGGGTTCGTGCGGGTGCTTCGGCAAGGCCGACACACCGCCCACCCGCAGCCACCTCGCGGTGACCGGTGCCCTGGCCGTGCTGGCCGGCGTCGTCGCGGCGACGCCCGAGCGCGGGGCCTGGACCTCGGGCGGCGCAGCTGCCGTGGTCGGCACCATCGCCCTGGCCGCGCTGATCACGTTCCTGGCCTGGCAGGCGCTGGCCGTGCTGCCGACGGTCACGCCGGCCGCGGTCCGCAGCACCGGCCCGGCCACCACCACCGCGACCACCAACAGATGAGGGGGATGAGCCCATGACCGCCGTCGTGATCGCCGAGGGGGTGGCGATCGCCCTGCTCGCGGTGCTCGTCCTGGGCCTGCTCCGCAGCCACGCCTTGATCCTGAAGGCCCTGCACGAGCTCGGTGCCGGCCTCGAGCTCGAGAAGGAGGCGGGCACCGGCGCGACCCGGTCGACCGGCTCGCCCGGACCGGTGCAGGTCGAGATCGAGAGCGGCGTGGTGGCCAACGCCCGTCCCGAGACCAGCCGCGCCGCCGACGTCATCGGCACCACCCTCGACGGGAAGGACCGCACCGTCGACGTCACCGGTCGCGGGCAGCGCACCCTGCTGGCCTACCTCTCCAGCGGCTGCACCGTGTGCCAGACGTTCTGGGACGAGTTCCGCCAGGGTGATGTCGACGTGCCGGGCGACGCCCGCCTCGTCGTGGTGGCCAAGGGCCCCGAGGAGGAGAGCATCTCCACGCTGCGCCGGCTCGCCGGCGACCGGCTCGAGGTGGTGCAGTCCTCCGGCGGCTGGACCGACTACGGCATCCCGGGCTCGCCCTACTTCGTCTTCGTCGAGGAGGGCGTCATCACCGGCGAGGGCTCCTCGACCACCTGGCCCCAGGTGCGCGACCTCATGAGCCAGGCCGTGGCCGACGACCTCTCGGAGCGGGGCGCCCACGACAACCTGCCGCGGATGGACCGCGAGCTGCTCGACTCGGGCATCCACCCGGGCCACCCCAGCCTGTACGAGTCGCCGGACCCCGACGACGCCGCGGCGGACGAGCACCAGCACGTCCACCAGCACGGGCACTGACCGACGCCGCTGCCATGGACGCCACCCGCCTCGCCCTCGTCATCGGACTCCCGATGGCGGTGGTGGCGGCGGTGCGGGCGACCTGGTCGCCTTGAGGTGAGTCGATGCTCTCGAGCATCAGCCCGCTCGGTGAGCGGGCCCGCGCCTCCCGCTGGTGGGTGACCACCACGGCATACGTCCTCGGCTCCCTCGTCGGTGGCCTCGCGCTCGGCGGCCTGTTCGGGCTGCTCGGCTCCGCCGTCCCCGACCCGGTGCGGTCGTCCCCCTGGGCGCTCGGCCTCGCGGCCGCGCTGCTGCTGCTCGGTCTCGCACTCGACCTGCGGTTGGGCGGCCTGTCGCTGCCGTCGTGGCAGCGGCAGGTCGACGAGCAGTGGCTCACCCGCTACCGCGGCTGGGTCTACGGCGTGGGTTTCGGGGCGCAGCTCGGGTTCGGCCTGGTCACCATCATCACCAGCTCCACGACATATGCCGTGGCGCTTCTGGCGCTGCTCTCCGGCTCGCCCGGCGCGGGCCTGCTGCTCGGAGGCGTCTTCGGGCTGGTCCGCGCGCTGCCCTCGGTACTGATGGCCGGGGTGCGGGACCGGGCCGGGCTGCACAGAATCTTCAGCACGGTCGAAAAGTGGGCAAATCCGGCGGACGTCATCGCTAGGGTGGCCCTGGCTGCAGGAGCGGTGGCGCTGGGCGTCGCCGCAGTGGGGAGTTGATGGCAGTGGAGAAATACGGCCTCAGGTGCCAGCCGCCGCGGGGGTGGCGACTGGCGATCGAGCGGAAGGCGAGCGTGGCTGCCGGTGTGCCGCACGGGCTGTCGCCCGCCATGCGGGGACAGGCCCTCGAGCGCGTCGAGCCCAACGGTGAGGTGATGCGGCCGATCCTCCACGCCTGCACCATCGACCTGCCGAGCGACCGGGGCGACTTCGGCAGCGGGGTGGTCGACCTGCTCGGCTCCGAGGACGTCTTCATCTCGCTCGTCGAGTACGGCTCGGAGGTCGCCGACCAGGGCCTCTTCGCCGAGCAGGGGATGCCCCGGCTCGCGCCGTCGCAGTTCGGGCCGAACCGGCTCCAGCGGCCGTTGCCCGGGCGCAGCGCCTCGCAGCACTTCTTCAGCGTCGGGGGACGGGCCTTCTGCCTGTTCACCGTCATCGGCAGCCACTCCCGCCGGATGGCCACCGTTCCACGTGCCGCCGAGGTCGTGCGCGGCCTGCACGTCACTGACCGGCGCACCCTGGTCAGGCAAGGGGAGATGACATGAGCGGCACGCTGGAGCAGATCACCACCGGGGAGCGACGCGGACTGGTCGGGCTGGTCAGCCGGATCTCCGAGCGGTTCGGCCCGGTTGGGCGGCGTGGGTTCTTCGTCGGCGCGGCGGTGGCCGGGTCGGCGCTGGTCACCGACCCCAAGGCCTACGCGCTGAGGCCGCAGACGGCATACAGCACCATCTGCGGGCCGGGGAACACCGCCTCGAGCGGGTGGACCGTCTTCTGCAGCACCATCAACAAGGGCGTGAACTCGTGCCCGCCCGGCAGCTTCGCGGCCGGCTGGTGGAAGGCGGCAGGCTCCTCGTGGTGCGGCGGGGGCTACCGCTACATCGTCGACTGCAACGCCTCGTGCTCGAAGTGCAGCTCGGGCTGCAGCGGCGACCACATCTGCGACAAGGGCTGCTGGAGCTGCAGCTGTGGCACCGGGTCGACGGCCACCTGCGACCAGCGGCGCATCTGCTGCAACGCCTTCCGCTACGGCCAGTGCAACACCCAGGTGAAGTGCAGCGGCGGCGTGCACTGCCGCGTGGTCAGCTGCGTGCCGCCGTACAAGTGGGCGAACTGCACGACCACCTCGCTGCGCGACGACCGCACCGCCGAGCACAGCTCGCCGAGCCTGCCCAAGTGGGGACCGATCTCCGCGCGGTACAAGGCGATGGGCGAGCAGGGCTCCTTCCTCAAGGCGTCCACCGGGCCGGTGCGCTCGGTCGGTGACGGCAAGGGCACCTACGTGCGCTACCAGGGCGGCGCGATCTACTCGACCAGCACCAACGGCAGCCGCGCGATGAACAACTGGGTGCTGAGCAAGTGGAACGAGGAGGGCGGCCCGCGCGGGCACCTCGGTTACCCGACCTCCGAGAAGATCAGCACCCGCGACAGCGGCTGGATCCACCTGTTCCAGAAGGGTGCCATCACCGACAGCGCGTCGACCTCGACCCAGACGGTGTGGGGCGTCCGCTACGACGTGTGGAAGCGGGAAGGCCGGGAGGGCGGCAAGCTCGGCTACCCCGTCGGCCCCAAGACCGACGTCACGAACGGCTGGATCCAGCTCTTCCAGAAGGGCGCCATCACCGACAGCACCGCGACGAGCACACAGTCGGTGTGGGGCGTCCGCTGGGACGTGTGGAAGCGGGAGGGCCGCGAGAAGGGCACCCTCGGGTTCCCCACGGGTCCGCTCACCAGCACCACCAACGGGTGGATCCAGCTCTTCCAGAAGGGCGCCATCACCGACAGCACCGCGACCACGACGCAGGCGGTGCACGGCGCGATGTGGACCGGGTGGGTCGCCGCCGGACGGGAGAACGGCGTGCTCGGGTACCCGACCGCGGCCGTGAGCTCGGCGAGCCGCGGCAGCTACCAGGCGTTCAGGAGCGGTGAGCTGTGGCGGCTTGGCTCGGGTTCGGCGCGGCGCCTCTACGGCGAGGTGTTGTCGCAGTGGAAGGCCGCGGGCGGCGCCACCGGGAAGTACGGCTACCCGGTCACTGACACGGTCTCGTCCAACGGCCGCCTGACCTGCACGTTCGAGGGCGGCACCATCACGGCCTGATTGACGGTGCGCCGAGGTGGGTACTCCCGATCCGGGCACACCAGGCTTTGACCGACTCTCGAGGAGGAAGCAGCGATGACCGTCACGAAGTTCCAGGACCTGCCCCTCGCCGACCGCGACCGCGAGTGGGACGGCGACGCCGCCGAGCGCCGTGTCCGCGAGTGGGCGGGCGCCGAGGACGGGCCGAACGCCAAGTACCGCGACGCCCACGTCTGGTACGACGGCGACAAGGCCGACAACTTCACGGCCTACAAGCTGCTCATCGCCGACGTCGTCGACGGCAGGATCAGGGCCGTGCCGCGCGGGGTGATGGCGGCCGGCAACGTCATGCAGGGCTCCCGTGGCGGCGCCGACCTGCCGAAGGACGACATCGACCGCGTGAAGAACCACCTGGCGAAGTACTACGAGAAGATGGGCGAGACGGCCCCGTGGGAGCGCGACTGACCCTGCCGCGAGCCGGCTCTCCGTGGCTCGGACGCTGAGCCGGCGCGACGCCCCGAAGCCACGCCCGCGGTACGCGGATCTGCGGTGGCGTGGGACCCGTTTCTGTGCCGGAATGGAAGCCATCCCGATCCGGACGGAGGAACCATGACCGTTGTGAGCGAGATGCTCCGGACGCACCCCAAGGGCGTCGGCGACCTGGACGAGTCGGTGCTGAAGAACTGCATCCTCGCCTGTCTCGAGTGCGTGTACTCCTGCACCGCCTGCGCCGACGCCTGCCTCTCCGAGGACATGGTCGCCGAGCTCCGTGACTGCATCCAGCAGAACCTCGACTGCGCCGACGTGTGCGACGCGACGGCCAGGGTGCTCTCACGGCACCCGGGCGCGGCGTCGAACGAGCTGCTGATCACGTTGCTCCAGGCCTGTCGTGCCATGTGCCACGCGTGCGCGGTCGAGTGCGAGCAGCACGCCGAGATGCACCTGCACTGCGAGGTGTGCGCGAAGACCTGCCGCCGCTGCGTCGAGGCCTGCGACCAGCTGCTCGCCGCCCTCGAGCCGGTCGAGTAGCCGGGCGCACGCACCAGCCGACCGCACCAGCCGACCACACCCAGTCGGCCGAGGCGATCCGCGCCGTTCGTCGCAAAGGTCTGTCCCCCTGCGCCCCGGCAGGAGCATGCTGGGAGGCATGGCGATCTACGACGTGGTGCAGCACGGCCAGTGGCCGGGCCCGCGCGGGCGGGCCCTCGAGATCAGTGCCGCGAGCCCGGGGGAGGCGGTCATGCGGGCTCGCCGCGCGTTCGACCTCACCCGCCTGCCCGACCGCGAGACCTCGGACCAGCTGTATGCCGTGTACCGCCACCGGCGCGTCCGCGGGCGACGGCTGGTGGGCGTCTTCGGCGACGCCGGACCGGGAGGGCCCGCCGGGGTCCGCGAGCCCCGCCGTCCGCTGCCCGGCCCACCCTCCCTGCGCACCCGGCGCGACCTCCCCAGCTGAGGCGAGCCTGCGGCATACCCATCGGGTGGTTGGTCTCCTGTCCCGCGCCCGGTCGAGGTGACGCCTGACGTCCGTGAGGTGACCCTGGGACCTTCTCCTCTTCCGTCCGCCGCACCGCCGGGTGGACGCTCGCCGTGTCCGGAGGAGGCGAGCGTCATGACGGTGGGGTCGACAGGTCAGCGCCACGACCAGCGCAGGGGCAGCCCCAGGACCCACGGCGAGCGGCTGGCGCGCTGGTCGCTCGGCATGCTGGTCGCCTTCGCGCTGTGGACCGCGGCCTTCGTCGGGTTGTCCGGCGTGGTGGCCGGCTGGTTGGGCGCGGACATGACCGGTGGGGACGTCGCCTACATCAGGGAGTGGCTGCCGTGGTCGGCCGTCACCCTGCTGTGGGTGCTGCCGCTGGTGGTGGGCGTTGTGCTGGGCGGCCGGGCGGTGCGGGCCGGCGCGGGGCGCGAGGGCACGGCGGCCCTCGTGCTCAACAGCCTGATCCTCACACTGGTCGTGGCCCCCTCCCTGGTGGACCGGCTGCTCCACCTCTGACCGCCCCGCGGACCTCGGACGAGCGGCGGAAGCGAAAGCGACGCAGCCGTCACCCCCATGACGTAGGCGGGGGTCCGGCAGGCGCCGATGGGCGATGTCGGCATCGTCGGCGCACCATGGAACATGGCCCGCGGAAGGTGGCAGCACTGGGTCGCCGCGACGTCGGTGGTCGCGGCCCTCGCCCTGGTGGCCGTGACGCTGCTCGGCCTGTGGCGGTGGGCCAACCACGACCGCGCCGAGGTCGTCGACCAGCCGGTCGTCGTCTACACGAGCAACGCCGCGTGCACGATGATGCGGCAGACGGTGCACCGGCTCATGCCGCCGTCGGACGCCACGGTGCAGCAGCGGGTGAAGGCGATCCGAGCGCAGAACGACGCGGTCGAGCTGATGCTGCAGCAGATCCGCCGCGTGGGCCTGGAGCGGGTCAACAACGACCTGCCGATGCCGGCGTGGCTGGGCGACTGGGAGTCGCTGGTGAACGCCAGGGAGGCGTATGCCGCTGCGCTGGCGAAGCGGGCGTCCCGGCCCCTGTCGCTGAAGGTCCCCCTCGACGAGGAGGGGCAGAGCATCGTGAGCCGGATGAACGACGTCGGCCTCGACTGCTCGGTGCCCGCTGAGCTGCTCAGCAACTGAGCAGGGCGTGCGGCGCCTGAGCGTGCCACCATGGGTCGGGGGACGCGTCCACGGGGTGCGAGCAGGTCACCGACCTCGGTGGCAGGACGCGGCATCCGGGCAAGCCCTCCGGCAGGCCGGCCTGCTGGGGATGGGAGGGCTTTATGGGAGTGTCTGCGGGGGGAGGCGGTTGGAGCCCGTCACCCGGGGCTGACGGGTACGTCCACGATGCCCTCTTCTTCGCGACGTCCGCGGAGCTCGTGTCGGTGACCGGTCCCTGGCTGCGCGACGGAGTCGAGGCAGGTGACGACCTCGTGCTGCTGTGCCGGGACGACCTCGCCAGCCCTCTGACGGCGGCGGCTGGCCGGGGTGCCCGGCTGACGGTGGTGCCCCCTGCGGAGGTGTGGCGCAAGGCGCTCGATGCCGTGGGTTTCCTGCGCGACCTGGTCGAGTCGCGCAGCAGGGACGGGGTGCGGGTGCGGCTCCTCGCGGAGGTGGCCTGTGACGAGAGCCCCCGCGCGCTGCAGGAGTGGCGCAGGTTCGAGGCGCTGCACACCCATTCGGTGGGCGACCTGTCGTTGTGGGCCGTCTGTGGCTACGACACCGAGCGGCTGCCGGCAGTGTGCCTGGAGACGGGGCGGCAGACCCACCGCCACCTGCTCGACACGGCAGGGGGCCGGGCCGCCAACCCCGAGGCGCTCGACCCCGTGGTCGTGCTGGAGTCGGTGTCCTCCGCGGTCAGCGTGCCGGCCGGGCCACCGCTGACGACGGTGTCGGGACTTCGCGACCTCCGCCACCTTCGCAACGTCCTCCGGCACGAGCTGGGCGGTGCCATGCCCGCCACCGTGGTCGACGACCTGCTCGTCGTCGCCAACGAGCTGGCCCGCAACGGCATCGAGCACGGGGCCCCGCCGGTCGACGTGCGGGTGGCCGTCACCGACGGCGAGGTCAGCTGTGCGGTCACCGACCGCGGCCAGGGCATCCGCGACCCGTTCGCGGGGTACCTGCCGCCACGGCACATCCGCGGCGACCGGCGCCACTCGGGCCTGTGGGTCGCGCGCTACCTCAGCGACGACCTGCACCACGGCTTCACGCCGGAGGGGTTCACCGTCGCCTTCACGCTCAAGGCGTAGCGCTCGGGCCCATCTGCGCCATCACCTCGGCCGGGAGCTCGATGCCCTGCTCCTTGGCGTACGTGAGGATGTTGGGCATGACCACCGCCGTCTGCTCCCTCGCCTCCGCGAGCGGGGTGAAGGCGATGAACTCGCCCCCTTCGAACATGAACGGTGTGTGCCCCGGTTCGATGACGAAGGCGTCACCGGCCTCGAAGATCTCCTCCAAGCCATCGGCCTTGCGGATGCCGAACTTGCCTTTGAGCACGTAGCCCACGTGGCTCGCCTGACACCGGTCATCCTTGCCGCCCTTGTAGAAGGGCGCCTGGTCCATGTCGACGAGCGAGCTCTGGATGCTGACGTCCCAGTCACCGAGCTCGTTCCCGTACATGTCCGCGAAGCCCGGGAAGGTCAGGTGTGAGGCGGCGTTCGACTTGTTCAGCTTGGGCATGGTGATCTCCGTTCCGTGAGGCTCATGGGTGAGCGGGACTTCGCTGCTCACCGCCCACGCTCGGTCGGGTGCAAAACCCTCCACAGAGCCCAAGGGCCTGTTACCTGCGCGAGTCCGCGTGCTCGGGACGCCACACGACGGTGAAGCGCTCGAGGACGACGTAATGGGTCACCGGAACTGCGCGACCAGATCAGCCGGCAGCTCGATATCGTGCTCCCGCGCGTACTTCACCAGGTTCGGCATGAGCACGGCTGTCTGCTCTCGGGCGTCTGCTGCAGGCGTGAAGGCGACGTACTCACCGCCCTCGAACTGCAGCGGTACGTGGCCGGGTTCGATGACGAAGGCGTCGCCGGGTTCATAGATCTCCTCGCTGCCATCGGCCTTCCGGATCCCGAACTTGCCCTTGAGCACGTAGCCCAGATGGTGTGCCTGGCAGAGGTCGTCCGGTGCGCCTTTGTAGAAAGGTGTGAAATCCAGGTCCGCGAGGGTGTTCTCCAGGGTGACGTACCAGTCACCCACCTCCTGCCCGTGCGAGTCCAGGTAGCCGGGGATGCCCATGTGCAGGGCGGCGGTGGATTTGGACAGCTTCGGCATGGTGATCTCCCTTCCGTGCGGCTCATGTGAACCCAGCCCCTACGCTCTGACGGGCCGTAAGCGCTCCACAGAGCCCAAGGACCCACGTCCCGCTTCAGTCGGCCTGCTCGGGGGGCCAGACCACGCTGAAGCGCTCGAGCACGATCGGCTCCCACTCCGACCGGGTCGCTGCGCGTACCGAGCAGGCCCCGTGCCGAGAGCCCCATCAGCCGTAGGCCGGCACACCGTACGGGTCGCCTACGAGATGCTCGGCTCCGCCGCCGACGCCGAGGACGTCATGCAGGAGACCTGCCTGCGGTGGGCAGACCTGTGCGAGGACGGGCAGTCCGAGGTCCAGAACCCGCGGGCCTACCTCGTGCGGATCGTCACCCGCCAGGCACCCAACCGGCTCCGCACGCTGGCCCGGCGGCGTGAGGACTACGTCGGGGAGTGGCTGCCGGAGCCTCGGCTGCTCCACGGCATACACGGGTATGCCGCGATGACGCGACCGATGCCCGCTGGGCACGCCGTCCAGGCTGGAATCACCCGTGCTGCGTGATGCCGGTCTGTGTGCCGGCGGCCTACGGTCCGAGGGTGCCGCCACCCCGAAGTCCTGACCGACGTCCCACGAGGGGCGCCGTGGACGCGGACGTGGTCCCGTGACGCGGCGATGGCTGGCAGGCCTCGCGCTGGTGCTGGGCGCGGCCACGAGCGTGTTGGCCGTCGTCGTCGCCGTGAGGGAGTTCCCCCGAGGACTCTTCCTGCTGGGCCTCGTGCTCGTGGCCGGGGTCTCCGCCTGGTATGCCGTGGTCCGGCGGGGCGTCGCCCGGGTGGCCGGCCTGGCGGTCGCTGCGGCGGCGCTCGGTGGAGCCCTGGTCCTGGTCGTGACCCGAGGGACGCCGTTGGCCGACGCGCTCGTCGTGGCCGGGGTGGTGGCGACGGTCGGTGCAGCCAGGGCCGCCATCCACGTCCATGTCGACCTGCCGAGGGCGCCGGCTCCGCGTCACCCCGTGCTCTTCTTCAACCCCCGGTCCGGTGGCGGCAAGGCCGAGCGGTTCAGGCTCGCCGACGAGGCGGCCCACCGAGGGATCGAGCCCATCGAGCTGCGTCCCGGTGACGACCTCGAGACCCTGGTCCGGGGTGCGGTCGAGCGCGGTGCGGACGGACTCGCGATGGCCGGTGGCGACGGCTCGCAGGCGATCGTGGCGGCCGTCGCGGCTGCCTGCGGGTTGCCGTACGCGTGTGTGCCGGCCGGTACGCGCAACCACTTCGCGCTGGACCTGGGAGTCGACCGCGACGACGTCGTCGGCGCCCTCGACGCCTTCGTGGACGGGGGTGAACGCCGGGTCGACCTGGCCGAGGTCAACGGCCGCGTGTTCGTCAACAACGTCTCGCTCGGGCTCTACGCGCAAGCGGTCCAGCGGGCCGGTTACCGCGACGCGAAGCTCCGCACGCTCCTCGACACGGTGCCCGACGTCCTCGGCCCCGACGTCACCGAACCGGACATGCGGTGGCGCGGCCCTGGCGGACACGAGCACCGTGGGGGAGCGGCGGTGCTGGTCTCCAACAACCGGTACCGGCTCGGTCGGGCCGTGGGGTCGGGGACCCGGCCCCGGATCGACGACGGACTCCTCGGCATCACGGTGGTCGGCAGGCCCACGGGTGCCGGCGCCGATGGCAGTTCCTCGCAGCGCCCCTGGCGCGAGTGGTCAGCGCCCACCTTCGACGTCGAGGCGGACCATCCTCTGCCCGCCGGCATCGACGGCGAGAAGGTGGTGCTCGAACCGCCGCTGCACTTCCACATCAGGCCGGGGGTCCTGCAGGTTCGCGTGGCCCGACGGCACCCCGGCGCGTCACCGTCGGCGATGGTCCCCGAGGGGATGTTCGCCGGGCTGGCCGAGCTGGCCCGCATCGCCCTGGGTCGCGACCAGACACCCGCAGGGTCCACACCAAGGAGGTAGACATGGACCTGATCGAGATTGCCGACAAGGAACGGCTGAGCCGCGAGGACGCCGCGGCCCGGCTGAGGGACCTCGCGGACGCACTCGCGCGCAACAACGAGGTCGTCTTCGAACGCGGCGGCATGCGCATCACCGTGCACGTCCCGGACGAGGTCGACCTCAAGCTGGAGGTCGAGGTCGGCGACGAGGAGAGCGAGCTCGAGATCGAGCTGACCTGGTGACGCGTTGGAGCCCCGGGAGCCGGTGGAGGAAGGGCTGGCACGGCGGCTCGGCAGTCGTGGTGCCGCGCACGGGGCAGCGCTCCGCGACCAGTCGGCGCGGCTCCTGAACCACCTCGGTCACTACGACCGCGCCGTCTACCGGTCCGTGGCGCAGCTGGAGACGCCGCTGCTGGACGAGCCGCTGCGGCGGCTCTCCCGCTACGCCAACCACTCGAAGCCGTGGTTCGTCGTCGCCGGCGTCCTCGCGCTGGCCGGCGGACCTCGCGGTCGTCGTGCCGCCGTGACCGGCCTGGTGGCCGTGGGAACGGCCTCCTTGGTGGTCAACCAGCCCCTGAAGCTGGCCGGGCGGCGCCGGCCCGACCGTCAGGATCTCGGTGTCCCGCCGGACCGATGGGTGCGTATGCCGTCATCGACGTCGTTCCCCTCAGGTCACTCCGCCTCGGCCGCGGCCTTCGCCATCGCGGTCGGCGACGTCTGGCCGGCCCTCCGGCTGCCGCTCCGAGTGGCCGCCTCGGCCGTTGCCTTCTCCCGCGTCTACACCGGGGTGCACTACCCCAGCGACGTCGTCGCGGGGGCGACCGCGGGGGCCCTCCTGGGGCGGTTGGTGTCACGAGCGGCGCGCCACCTCCGGTGATCGGGGGCCACTGGCCCGTCGGCGACCCGGGGGCCGCTGGCCCGTTGACGACGCGGGGGCCGCTGGCCGTGCCCTCTCATTCGCGCCGGACGATGCCGGTCCTGTGCGCTGCGGCTCTCATGGAGTGGGACGGGTGCAGGGTCGCCCGCGGAGGAAAGGCACGTCGGTGGCTGATTCGACATCGGACATCATCGGGACGGCGACGGAGTCGGGCTCTGAGGACACCATCGACGAACGTGGGGGTGGGCCCGGCGCGTCTGCTCCGCATGGCACGGAGAGCCCAGGCGCCCACCACGGGGGTGGGAGGTCCCGACGGGTGCTCCACTTCACGCTCCCGGGGGCGTGGGGAGCGGTGGTCTTCGCAGCCCTGTCGTTCACCCCCTCCCTGCTTCCGCGGGGTGGGATCATCCAGGGCATCATCTGCGGGATCGACGCGGCGATCGGCTACGGGCTGGGAGTCCTCGTCGCCTGGATCTGGCGCGCCTACGCCGACCGGGACGCCCGGCCACCCAGACCGTGGGCCTGGCGGACGTTCTTCATCGGCGCCGCCGTCCTTTTGCTGGTGTTCTTCGGTCTCGGGCAGTACTGGCAGCACGAGATCCGCGGCCTCATGGGCGTCACGGACTACAACGTCGCGCTCGTCGTCCTCTCGCCGCTCGTCGCCGCGCTCTTCTTCCTCCTGTTCCTGCAGATCGGTCGGGGGATTCGGCGTCTGTACCGCTGGCTGGCCTCGTTGCTCAGTCGCTGGTTCGGGCGGCGGGCGGCCGCTGCGACCGGTTGGGTCCTGGCGTTCGCCACCGTCTGGCTGCTCGTCACCGGTGTCCTGCTCGACGGTTTCGTGGGCGCGATGGACCAGGCCTTCTCCGTGCGGGACACCACCACCAAGGAGAGCACGACCCGGCCCACGACGGATCTCCGCTCGGGCGGACCGGGCTCGCTGGTGGCCTGGGACTCCCTCGGCCGGCAGGGGCGCGCCTTCACGGGAGAGGGTCCGACCGCCAGCGACATCGAGGCCGTCGTGCACCGTCCGGCGCAGGAGCCGGTCCGTGCGTATGCCGGCCTCACGTCAGCTGACGATGCGGAGTCCCGGGCCGCCCTCGCAGTCAAGGACCTCGAGCGCGCCGGAGGCTTCCAGAGGGCCAACCTGGTGGTCATCACGACGACGGGCAGCGGGTGGGTCGACCCCGCCCTCGTTGACAGCATCGAGTACCTCAGCAGTGGTGACACGGCCTCTGTGGCCATGCAGTACTCCTACCTGCCCTCGTGGCTCTCGTACCTGGTCGACCAGAAGAAGGCCCGCGAGGCCGGACGGGCACTGTTCGACGCGGTCTACGAGCGCTGGTCCCAGCTGCCCCAGGCACGGCGACCGCGGCTCTTCGTCGCGGGGGAGAGCCTGGGGTCCTTCGGCGGGGAGACGGCCTTCAGTGGCGAGTACGACCTGCGCAACCGCACCGCCGGAACGGTCTTCGCCGGGCCACCGAACTTCAACACCCTGTTCGGGGAGTTCCGAGACAACCGCGACCCCGGCAGCCGCGAGGTCCAGCCGGTCTACAAGGGCGGCCGGACCGTGCGGTTCACCTCCGACGCCAGCACCGCCATCCCTCCGGAGAACCAGCCGTGGGACGGCACCAGGGTCCTGTACCTGATGCACGCCTCCGACCCGATCGTCTGGTGGAGCCCGCGGCTGATCCTCAAGCAGCCGGACTGGATCGGCGAGGCACCCGGGAAGGACGTGCTGCAGAGGATGGTGTGGATGCCCTTCGTGACGTTCTGGCAGGTGACTGCCGACCTGCCGTTCGCGACCGAGGTTCCGGGCGGCCACGGTCACAAGTACACGACGGAGTACGTCGACGGTTGGTATGCCGTGATGCGCCCCACCGGGATCACCACCGGGGAGCTGAACGACCTCAAGCAGATCATCGCGAAGGTGGAGTGAGCGGCCAGCCGGTCCTCCTTTCCCCAGAAGCGGCCCAGGGTCGCTCAAGTCCGGGGCCGTTACGTCTGATCAGCGTCGGTGGAGCATGACCCAGGCCACGACCAGGGCCAGGCCATTGGTGGCCACATGGGCGATGAAGGGGGCCACCAGGCTGCGCGACCGCAGCCTCAGCCAGCAGAACACCAGACCGGCGACGAAGGTCACGGCGATGGCACCGAGCACCAGCAGGACCTGACCACCGGTGCTGCTGGAGGCGCTTCCCACCGCACTGTTGCCCGACATCGTCTTCACCGTCGGCTCGATGTGCCACAGGCCGAAGAGGCCGGAACTGAGCAGCACGGCATACCTCGAACCCCACAGGCTGCGCGCCGACCCCAGGACAACGCCTCGAAAGGCGAGCTCCTCCGGCACCGCCGTCAGCAGCACGATCGTCACACCGACCTCGTAGGCGAGCTGCCCACCGTCGATCTCCGCCCGGGTGTCGTGGAGGAAGCCGCGCGTCGCAGGGATCGCGGCCGCGAGGACCAACACGAGCAGGACGAGGGCGAAGGCGGCGAAGCCGTAGAGCAGCCCGCTCCGCAGGCGGTCGCGGCGCAGGCCGAGGTCGTCAACGGTGGCGCCGGAACGCCATGCGATCAGGACCATCCCCAGGGTGAGGATGCTCGCGGACACCACCGGTGGACCGAGCAGGCCAAAAGCCCGGGCCAGGGCGAACAGCACGAGGAAGCCGACCGCCTGGGCCAGGCAGCGGCCAGGATCCAGGCTCGCCCGTCGTGACCCAGCCGCGGTGCCGGCCATGCTGCGAAACCTACCCGCAGCGGAGGACGCCCTCAGGGGGTTGGCGATCTTCGCTGCGCTCGTGAAGCGACTCGGGTCCAGGCGGGGGCGTCACTCTTGGCCAGGGAAGTCCGCTCATGCCGATCAGCGACCCGCGTGCCGGCCGCTACGGTGAGGGACCTCACCAGTCAGGAGGCGTCACAGTGTCCAACTATCCGGTCCTTCTGCACACCGCCATCGACGCGCGCGACTGCCGCGGTTTGGCCGAGTTCTATCGCGAGCTCCTCGGGCTGCACTACCGGGATCGCGACAAGCCGCCCAGTGATGGCAGCCCTGACGAAGTTGACTGGATCGTCCTGCTCGACGACAACGGCAGCCGAGTGGTCACGATCCAGAAGAAGGAGGACACCACGCCTCCCACGTGGCCGTCCGAGGTGGTTCCGATGCAGATGCACATGGACTTCGAGGTCCGGTCGCTCGAGGAGCTGGAACGGCACCGTGAGCGTGCCGAGAAGCTGGGAGCCCGGCTCTTGCATGACCGCACTCATGTGGAGGACGCACCCCTCTACGTGCTCGCGGACCCGGCGGGTCACCCCTTCTGTCTGGTGCTTTGACACGTTCCGGCTGCCTCGGGGCTCAAGCGGTCCATTCTCCCGTGGATCACAACCTCGGGATGAACCGATGAGAATCCCGGGCTCCGGCCGTCCACCCTCGAGGAAGCACGAGAATCGGCTGTCCACGCCACCACCAACAGAAGGATGCCCTGCATGACCAGACTGACGCCCTACCTCTCGTTCCCGGGTACGGCACGAGAGGCGCTCACCTTCTACCAGGAGGTGTTCGGCGGCGAGTTGGTGCTGAACACCTTCGGGGAGTTCGGACGTGACGACGGACCTGCCGAGGCCATCGCGCACGGAATGCTGCGCGGGCCGGTGGACCTGTTCGCCTCCGACGCGGCCTCAGGTGAGCCCGGAGTGCGGCTCGAAGGAGTGCTGTTTGCCCTGTTGGGCACTGCGGAGCCGGCCACGCTCGAGGAATGGTTCGCTGCGCTGAGCGACGGTGGCATCGACCTCGATCCCCTGCAGGCGAGACCGTGGGGGGACCACGACGGACAGGTCACAGATCGATTCGGTGTGCGTTGGCTTGTCGGGTACCAGGGTTGACCCCTCGGCGCCCCCTTGTCCTCGTCGCTGACGGCCCGGACGAGAGCCGCGCCCCACGGAGGTGCAGTGCGGCCAGCGCATCGGTGACCGGAGCGGTCAGCTGGGGTCTGGGCTGACTCGTTGCTCAGAGTTGTCGAGGAGCGCTTCATAGAGGTACCGGTGGTCGTCGGCGCCCGACTGCCGGAAACCCGCACGCTCCAGCGTGCGTTGCGAGGCGAGGTTGTCTTTGTCGGTCTCGGCGACAACCCGGAACAAGCCGTGATCGGCCGCGACGGTCAGGAGAGCGGTCAGTGCCTCCGCGGCATAGCCGTGGCCACGAGCCGACGGGGCAAGGCCGTAGCCGATCTCAACGCATCCGTTGCGGGGTTGGCCTTTGAAGCCGATGCCCCCGATGGCCTGCCCGTCGGCATTGCGGGTGATCCGGTAGTGACCGAAGGGCTGCGGGTTGCCATGAGCTGAGGCAGCCCGGAGGAACGCCGTGACGCCGAGGACGTCACCCTCGAAAGGGAAGTCGTCTGCCCAGACGTCCCCCGCTGCGGCGCGACGCGCGACGATGCGTTCAGCCTCTGCCGTGTCGACCGCATGCAAAGTGAGGCGCGGTGTGTGAAGTTCGGTCACGGCCCGCAGCCAAGCAGGCTGTCACGCGCTGCGACAAGGCGTTTTCCGCCTCAACGCCGCAACCGATGACCTTGTCTAAGCGTGGGCGTCAGTCCTGGACGGCTTTCCGCCCGAGCTTCGAGTTGGACTCACGGGTGTGAGCGCAGGGACATGCCGAGTACAGCGCGGTCGTAGTTCAGGCGCGGTGGCTCCGCATCGCCTCCACCAGAGCCGTGCGCACGACTGCGTGGGCCGGAGGAGGCAGCTCCTGAAGGCCGAACCATCCGATGTCGTCGTGTTCCTCGGGTGCGACGTTCGCCGGCGTTCCCTGCCAGTCACGCACAAGCCAAGCGCTCAGGAGTGCCGGCTCTTCCGCAGGTCCCGCGGCCACCCGACAGAGATGGGACGCCGAGCCCGTCGCTATGTGCACGCCGAGCTCTTCGTGCAGTTCTCGCGTGAGCGCGCCAAGTTCCGACTCGCCGGCCTCGATGAGCCCACCGGGCAGATCCCACACGTCCGGGTACGCACGTTTGTTGGGGCTCCGATGCACGAGTAGGACTCGGCCTTCACGAACCAGCGCGCCAACAACGACCTTGTGCATTCGCGGATCAAAGCATGGCCGTCCGACAGGCGAAGGTCCCCTCATGCGGCAGTCCGAGCGCGCATGTCCACTTGGGAAGTCGGCTTGCGGCCGAGAACTGCGCATCGCGTCTGTCGCCTGGGCGCGGGGCCCGGCTGTGGCGTCGCGGAGGCCCGAGGGTGGGCTCGCCTGGGCCGGAGCGCCAGCGCCGCCCGCAGGCCGTGCGCCGGCGGAGCCGGCGCCTTGATCCCTTAGAGCCCAGTTCAGCATCCGATGGCCAGCAGTCTCTGCTCCATCGGTTGGCGCAACGGACATCCGCCACCTGATCTGCGACAGTCGAGCGCGCGGTCAGCGGCAGATGTGCGCGCTACTCGAACGGTTCCCATCGCGGGTAGACCTACTCGTGGCCCGCCGTCAGTTCGCGCTCGGAGAAGCGTTCAACGGCAAACAAGTCCGTTTCGATCGCCTGGCTGAAGTCCGCCGCGGACGACCTCGTCCGGCCGCTGCAGGACCGGCCGGACGATGAGTTCCACGAAGCGCGTGAGTCAATCCAAGAACAAGCTCCGACGAAAGGCTCGCTGTGTCGAAGATCGTCTTGTACACCCTCATCTCGCTCGACGGAGCAACACAGGACCCTCACAGGTACTTTCCGGAGACCAGCGAGGGGCCCGGGCCCCCCGTGTTCGATGAGGAGCTGGTGCGCCTCGAGACGGACATGATCAGCCGTCAGG
>NZ_FOHB01000015.1 GCF_900111375.1 Pedococcus cremeus | reverse complement strand
GCGAGCGCGTTCAAGGTGGCCGACAGCTTCTCCGGCTGCACCGTGCGCAGCAGCGGCAGCAGGTCGTCGAAGACCCGCTCGAGCTCGATGGCCACCGCTGTGCGGTCCTGGGGGATGACGTCGCCGTCGGCGATGGGTCGAGTGCGGCTGCCGGGCGCGACGACGAGGTCGACGTAGCGCTCACCGAACAGCGTCTTCGGCAGCAGCCGCGCGGAGACGTCGGCCGGGATCTGCGGCACCATCCCCGGCTTCAGCGCCAGCGACAGCACCGCACCCTTCCCCGTGGTGCGGATGTCACGAACCTCCCCCACGACCAGCCCGCGCAGCTTGACGTCACTGGAGGTCTGCAGCTGGGACCCGATGCGGTCGGTGCGCAGCGACACCATCACCACATCGGTGAAGACGTGTCTGAACGACGCGACCGACAGGCCCATGAGCAGGGCGATGACGAGCAGGAAGGCGACGCCGGACAGGGGGTTGGCCGCGCGCCCGACCCAGCTGTCACGCCGGTTGACGAGGCCGCTGAGCCATGACGGAGGTGGCGAGGTCGGCACAGGTCCTGCCTGCTGCCCGGCCTCGTCGCCGGCTGCCGTCCACTGTTCCGGGATGTCGCCTCCCCAGCGCGCCCGTCGTCTGCGTCACCGTGGCAACGAGCGACCCGGCGGCCGGTTACGGCGTGCGGGCGGGGTAGCCGTCCGGGCCCGGTCAGTCGGCGCAGGAGAAGGCGATGCCGTCGAGGATGTCGTGCTCGGACGTGATGACCGTGGAGGTGCCGGACACGCTGGCCACTCGCTGCACGACCTGGTGCCACACCAGCGCGCCGGCCCCGATGACGTCGACGCGGCCGGGATGCATGAACGGCAGGGCGGCCCGGTCGGCGCGGGTCATGTGGAGCAGCGACTGGCAGGCCGTCAGCACGGCGTCGGGCGGCAGGGTCGTGAGGTGGATGCGGCTCGCGTCGTAGGTCGGCAGACCGAGGGCATGGGCGGTGATGGTGGTGACGGTGCCGGCCAGGCCCACGAGGGCGGCGACGCCGCGGAAGTCGACCTCCCCGGCCGCGAGGTCGATGGCCTCGTCGATGTCGCGGGCCGCGGCCGCGATCTCCGCCTCCGTGGGCGGGTCGCTGCGCAGGTGGCGCTCGGTCATCCGCACGCAGCCGATGTCGACCGAGCGCGCCGCCTCGACGCTGTCGATGCCGCGGACGAACTCGGTCGAGCCGCCGCCGAGGTCGACGACGAGGCGCGGGCCGTCGATGCCGAGCGGCCGCAGCTCGCCGGTGGCGCCCCGGAACGACAGGGCTGCCTCCTCGGCGCCCGAGACGACCTCGGGCGCGACGCCGAAGTGGGAGAACGCCTCGCGCACCCCGGCGACGAACTCGTGGGCGTTGCCGGCGTCCCGCGAGGCAGAGGTCGCCACGAAGCGCACGGCCTCGACGCCCGCCTGCTCGCACTGGGCGGCATACTCGCGGGCCATCGCGACCGTGCGTCGCATCGCCTCGGGGTCGATCATCCCGGTGCGGTCGACGCCGTAGCCGAGGCGCACGACCTCCATGCGGCGCACGACGTCGGTCAGCTTGCCGGCGGCCGCGTCGACGTCGGCGACGAGGAGGCGGATCGAGTTGGTGCCGCAGTCGATGGCGCCGACGCGGGTCACTGCTCTCCCTCCGTCGCGCCCGGGACCGCGTCGTCCGGCACGCACGAGCCGGCCGCCCACCACTCGCCGAGCAGCTCGAGGGCCTCGTCGCCGAGCGGGTTGACGCCGGGGCCGGCGGCGAGCGAGTGGGCCACGAGGACGTGCAGGCACTTGACGCGGTTCGGCATGCCGCCCGCCGAGATGCCATCGATCTCGGGCACCTCGCCGAGCTCGGCGCGCCGGCGCAGGTAGTCGTCGTGCGCGGCGGCGTAGCGAGCCGCGAGGTCGGCGTCCTCGGCCAGCCGCTCGGTCATCTCCCGCATCAGCCCGCCGTTCTCGAGCGTGCTGATCGCGCCGGTCAGCTTGGGGCAGGTCGCGTAGAACGTCGTGGGGAACGGCGTGCCGTCCGGCAGCCGCGGTTCCGTGGTGAGGACGTCGGGCCGGCCGCAGGGACACCGGTGCGCGACGGCGGCGACACCGCGGGGCACGCGCCCGAGCTGGACGTGGACGGCGTCGAGGTCCGCCTGGGTGGGGGCCTCCGGGCGGGTGGGGGTCATGCGGGACCTACTGCTTCGTCGGGGTCGGGGTGGAGGAGGGATCCGGCGTGCCGGACGAGCCGGACGGGGTGCCGGCGCCGTGGTCGGCGACCTTGGCGGACTCCCAGACGCGGCCGTACCACGGTGAGTGCTGCTTCGACGTCGGCGCCGCCGCCACACCAGGGGTCTCGGGCTGCTCGGGGTCGCCGTCGATAACGGTGTAGGAGCGGTCGCCGACCATGACGAACTTCAGCCGCTCGCGGGCCTGCTGCTCGACGTAGGCGTTGTCGTTCCAGCGGGCCTGCTCCTTCTGGAGCTCCTCGACCTGTCGCTGCTGCGTCGCCACCTGCTCGCGCATGGCGTCGATGTCGCCCTGCTGGCGCAGGTACGAGCGCAGCGTGGGCACCAGCGTGATGGCGAGCAGCACGAAGATCGAGGCCAGCACGAGGATGCGCCGCAGCGACCGGGTGGCCTTTCGGTCACGTGCCGAGCGGGCGGCGGCAGCCGCCTGCCGGAGGGCGTTGCCGCCCCGGGCGGAGGGTCGTGCCGCGGTCGAGCGGGTGCTGGGCCGCGAGGCTGCCGACTTCGCGCCCGGGCGCGCCCCGGAGCCACGCCGCGCCGGTCGGCGTGGCGTGGCTCCCTGTCCCCCGCTGGTGGTCGGCATCGAAACCTCGTTGGCCCCTGCTCGGTGTCGCCGTCAGGCGTCAGCCGCGAGCGGCAGTCGAGAAGCGCGGGAAGGCGGCGGCACCGGCATACACCGCGGCCTCGTCGAGCTCCTCCTCGATGCGCAGCAGCTGGTTGTACTTCGCGACCCGCTCGGACCGGGCCGGGGCGCCGGTCTTGATCTGGCCGCAGTTCGTCGCGACGGCGAGGTCGGCGATGGTGGTGTCCTCGGTCTCGCCGGAGCGGTGGCTCATCATGCAGCGGTAGCCGTTGCGGTGCGCCAGCTCGACGGCGTCCATCGTCTCGGTGAGCGAGCCGATCTGGTTGACCTTCACCAGCAGCGCGTTGGCGGTGCGGGAGTCGATGCCGCGCTGGAGCCGCTCCGGGTTGGTGACGAACAGGTCGTCGCCGACGATCTGGACCCGGTCGCCGAGGCGGTCGGTGAGGGTCTTCCATCCGTCCCAGTCGTCCTCGTTGAGCGGGTCCTCGATGGAGACCAGCGGGTAGGAGTCGACGAGGTCGGCGTAGTAGTCGACCAGCTGCTCAGCGGTCTTGCCGACGCCCTCGAACTGGTAGGTGCCGTCCTCGTTGAAGAACTCGCTGGCCGCGACGTCGAGCGCGAGGGCGATCTGGGTGCCCGGCTCGTAGCCGGCGCGGGTGATGGCCTCGAGGATGAGGTCGAGGGCCTCGCGGTTGGAGCCGAGGTTCGGCGCGAAGCCGCCCTCGTCGCCGAGGCCGGTGGCCAGGCCCTTCTCCTTCAGCACGGCCTTGAGCGAGTGGTAGACCTCCGCGCCCCAGCGCAGCGCCTCGCGGAAGGACTCGGCGCCGATCGGCGCGATCATGAACTCCTGGATGTCGACGTTGGAGTCGGCGTGGCTGCCACCGTTGAGGATGTTCATCATCGGCACCGGCAGGACGTGGGCGTTGGGGCCGCCGACGTAGCGGAAGAGCGGCAGGCCGGCCGACTCGGCGGCGGCCCGGGCCACGGCGAGGGAGACGCCGAGGATGGCGTTGGCGCCGAGCTTGCCCTTGTTGGGGGTGCCGTCGAGGCCCAGCATCTCGGCGTCGACGAGCCGCTGCTCGCTGGCCTCGAAGCCGAGGAGCTTGGGTCCGATCTCGTCGAGCACGGCGTCGACGGCGTTCTCCACGCCCTTGCCGAGGTAGCGGTCCTTGTCGCCGTCGCGGCGCTCGACCGCCTCGAAGGCGCCGGTGGAGGCGCCGGAGGGCACGGCCGCGCGGGCGATCGTGCCGTCGTCGAGGGCCACCTCGACCTCCACGGTCGGGTTGCCTCGGGAGTCGAGGATCTCGCGGGCGCCTACTGCCTCAATCGTGGCCACAACATCTCCTGCACGTGCCGGACGGGTGTCCGGGTCTTCAACGGGAAGGCGTACGGACACGAGCCTAGCCGCTCGTGGGTCAGGAGACCTGACCCCACGCCACGGCGAGGGCGGCGCCGAGGCGGGCGTTGCTGCGCACGAGCGCGATGTTGGTCTCCAGGCTGCGACCGCCGGAGAGCTCGACGATGCGACCGAGCAGGAACGGCGTGATGTCCTTGCCGTGGATGCCGCGCTGCCCGCACTCCCCCAGCGCCTGCTCGATGAGCGCCCCGATCACGTCGGCCGGGATCTCGTCGTCGACCGGCACCGGGTTCGCGATGGAGATGCCGCCGGCGAGGCCGAGGTCCCACTTCGCGCGCATCATCGCCGCGAGCTGCTCGACCGAGTCGACCCGCATGGGTGCGCGGTGGCCGGAGGTGCGCGAGTAGAACGAGGGGAACTCGTTGGTGCCGAACCCCACGACGGGCACGCCGAGCGTCTCCAGCGACTCCAGGGTCAGGCCGATGTCGAGGATGGACTTCACCCCGGCGCTGACCACCGCGACGTCGGTCTGGCCGAGCTCGGTGAGGTCGGCGGAGATGTCGAAGGTCGTCTCGGCCCCGCGGTGCACCCCGCCGAGGCCGCCGGTGACGAAGACCCGTATGCCGGCGAGCGCGGCCAGGCGCATGGTGGCGGCCACCGTGGTCGCCCCGTGGGCGCGGGTGGCGATGATGTAGGGCAGGTCGCGCAGGCTGACCTTGGCGACGTCACCGTGGCTTGCCAGCACCTCGAGCTCGTCGCGGGACAGCCCGATGCGGGGCACGCCGTCGAGCACGGCGATGGTGGCCGGCACGGCTCCGCCGTCACGCACGATGCCCTCCACCTCGACGGCCATCTCGACGTTGCGGGGGTAGGGCATGCCGTGGCTGATGATGGTCGACTCCAGCGCGACGACGGGCGCACCGTCGCGTAGCGCCGCGGCGACCTCGTCGGAGAGCGCGAGCATCGAGTGCGGGGTGGCGGTGGTGGTCATGCGTTCTCCTTCGCGGCGCGCAGCTCGGCGTCGACGAGGCGCGCGCTCATGTCGGGGCGGACGGTCTCGGGGCTGGCCACGGTGAGGGCGGCCGCCATCTGGCCGAACGCGGCGGCGGTGGCAGGGCTGTCGCGGCGCAGCAGGCCGTGGACGAAGGCAGCGGTCATCGCGTCACCTGCCCCGGTGACGTCGACGACCTGGGCGCTCGGCGCCGGGAAGTGGGTGACGGTGACGCGGCCGCCGTCGTCGAGCGAGCTGAGCGTGCTGCCGGCGAGCCCGCGGCGCACCCACACGTGGTGGACGCCCAGGTCGTGCACCTCGCGAGCCGCCTTGGCGACGCTCGCGCTGGTGTGGGGCACGCGGCGGCCGACGATGGCGGCGAGCTCGTCCTGGTTGGGGGTGAGCGCGAGCACGGGGCGCTCCGGGGTGAGCGCCGGCGCCAGCGCCGCGGCCTTGGCGACGCTGACCGGGTCGATGACGACCTCGACGCCACAGGCCGTCGCGTAGTCGAGCAGCCAGACCGCCGGGGCGGGCGGGATGTTGCCCTCGACGACGAGCAGGTCGCAGTGCGCGATGAGGTCGCGCGCCCCGGCCAGCTGGCGGACCGTGAGGTTGTCGGTGGAGGCCATGTTCGACACGGCCACGAGCAGCTCGCCGTCGGCGTCCATCACCGCGAGGTAGGTGCCCGTCGGGTCATCGGTGGTGACCACGTGGTCGACGACCACGCCGGCCTCACGGGTGGCCGCGACCAGCTCCTCCCCGAAGGCGTCGCGGCCCACGGGGGCCACGAGGTGGGTCGGCGAGCCGAGGCGGGCGAGGTTCTCGGCGATGTTGCGGCCCACGCCGCCCGGGCTGGTCACGGCTGCTCCGGGGTTGGAGGTCCGCAGCACGGCCGGGTCGCGGGAGTGCGCCTTGATGTCCATGTTGGCGCCGCCGACCACGACGACCGACTGGCGGTCCGCCCGCAGCACGTAGCCCCGCCCGAGGATGACGCCCTTCTTGGCCAGGTGCGAGAGGTGCACGGCGACCGAGGCCTTCGTGGTGCCGAGCCGTTCGGCCAGGGCGGCGGCGTCGAGCAGCGGGTCGACCCGCAGCAGGTCCACGATCTCGCGCTCGCGCTGGGTGAGGGTCACGTTGGAAGGATAAAGGACCTTAAGAAAAGCAAAAGAGCGGCTTCCCGCTGCCGAGGCACTGGGCGTCTGCCATCGTGAGGTGGTGGCACTGGCGGTCTGCCTGCTGTTCGACGAGCGCTCCGAGCGGGCGCTCCGGCAGCTGTGGCAGCGCGTGGAAGGGGCCGGGATCTCCTCGCTGCAGAGCCACACCCATGGCCGGCACGTGCCCCATCTCTCGTATGCCGTGCTGCGCACCTACGACGTCGCCGCCGTCACCGCCGCCGTGGCGGCCCTCCCCGACGGCGGCCAGGTGCGCCTGCACTTCGACGGGCTCGGCCTCTTCCGGCGCGGCCGTGCGTGGCTGATCCCCGGCGTCGGGGCAGACGTGCACGTCCGGCAGGAGCGGGTGGTGGCCGCGGCCGAGGGCACCGGGGCGGACCTGCACCTGCACTACCGGCCCGGCTGGTGGGTGCCCCACTGCACCGTCGCACCGCGCGTGCGGCGTGAGGCCCTCGCCACCCTCGCCGTCGAGGTCTACGGCACCCTGCCCCTGGAGGCCGTGGCCGACCGGGCCGCGCTCATCGACAGCAGCACCGGCGAGCAGTGGCCGCTCGACGGCATACCATGACCGCCCGCCAGGGCGGCCAGGGCTCTGACGCCCGCAAGGGCGGCTTGGGCTCGGTGCCCGCGAGGGCGGCCTAGCGACGCTCGGCCGCGAACCGGTGCAGCGCCTCGCGCAGCAGGTCGTCGGCCGACTGCCCCTGCTCCCGTGCCCGGGCCACCAGCGCGAGCATCCGGTCGCCGAGGTCGCCGTCGTCGCGGAGCGACGACAGGTCGCCGCCGGTGCGCTGCCAGCGCGACAGCGCCTTCTCGGCCGCGAGCATCGTGGGCAGCGAGACCGGTATGCCGTGCAGCAGGCCGGTGTGCCCGGCCTCGCCCCCGGTGTGCTCGGCCTTCTCCGCCCGCTCCTCGGCCTTGATGACCTCCCAGGCGCGCTCGACCTCCTCTGGCGTGCTCGCCTCGCCCTCGGCGAAGACGTGGGGGTGGCGGCGGAGCAGCTTCTCGACGATGGCTCCCGCCACCTCGTCGATGTCGAAGGGGCGGTCGGGGTCCTCCTCCCCCACCCGCGCCTGGAAGGCGACCTGCAGCAGCACGTCGCCGAGCTCCTCGACCATGTGGTCGCGGTCGCCGGAGCGGATCGCCTCGGCGGCCTCGTGCGACTCCTCGATGAGGTACTTCACCAGTGACTCGTGCGTCTGCTCGGCGTCCCAGGGGCAGCCGCCCGGTGACCGGAGGCGGTCCATGACCGCGACGAGGTCGAGCAGCCGGGCGCCCGGGACGTCCCACGAGCCGACGACGACCTCGACGTCCGGCGGGTCGGGCAGGCGGGAGACCTCCGAGGCGATGGCGTCGGTCAGGCCCGGGTCGCCGTCCGCGGACACCACCCAGACCACGCCGCCCCGGTCCGGCGTGGCGGCGGCTGCCGAGGTGGCCTCGGAGACGAGGGCGCGGGCCAGCTCCGGGGCGTGCACGTCGCCGACGTGGCGCACCCGCACCCCGGCGTCCTCGACGGCGGCGGCCAGCGGCTCGTCTGCGTCGCGGGCGAGCACCGCGTCGGCGGCCTCGAGGCACTGCCAGGCGGCGCGGGTGAGCAGCCCCGGGGCGATGCGGGGGCTGCTGCTCAGGAGCGCGAGGCGGCCCGGCACGAAGGTCAGCCCTGGGTCGACGGTGCCTTGAGCCAGTTGGTGTGCGGCGCCTCGAGCTGGAAGCCGTTCTTGTCGTAGACGCCGTAGCGCGGGTTGACCGAGACCTCCGCCTTCTTCAGCTCGTCGAGCACCTGCTGCTTTTCCGGGTCGGTCAGCTTCTGCAGGGCGAAGTTGGCCTTGACCAGGTCGAGGGTGGCCTGCGACGGGTCCTGGATCTGCGGGATGGCGGAGCGCGCCGACGAGTCGGACTCGCCCTTGCCCAGCCGGGTCGCGACGTCGTTGATGGCTGGAGCCGCGATGAGCGAGCTGACCGCGTCGCGCGTGGTGAGCGGGGTCTGCGGCTTGAAGGCCTCGTTGATCTGCTGCGCGGCGGTCTGGGCCTCGTTCTCGCTGATCTTCTCGCCGTTGACCACCGCGGCGGTGTCCGCGGTGCCGCAGGCGGACAGGGAAAGGGCTGCGACGAGCGCCGCCCCCACGAGCGGCCCACGCAGGGTCCGAAGTGCCTTCACTGACAATCCTCTCGTTGCTCTGCTGCCCGTGCTCAGCGCGCTGTCGCCGGCCCGGTGGCGACCTTCGCCGCGGTCGCCACACCGTCGAGCATGACAGCACGGATCAGGTCGCTGGCCCACTGGAGCACCTCGGTGTCCCGCAGGGGCCGGCCGCCCACCCGCGCCGTCATCGGCTTGGGCACCAGAATCGTACGGACCGCCTCCTTGACGAGCGACTTCGGGTACAGCCTCTGGAGCCGCAGCTGCGCCGACTCGGGCAGCTCCACCGGTCCGAACCGCACGTGGTTGCCCTGCACGCTGATGTCGGCGATGCCCGCCTGGCGGGCGACGGTGCGCAGCCGGGCCACCTGGATGAGGTTGCGCACCGGCTCCGGCGGCGTGCCGTAGCGGTCGACGAGCTCGGCCTCGATCTCGGCGAGCTGGGCCTCGTCGACGACGCTGGCGAGCTTCTTGTAGGCCTCGAGGCGCAGCCGCTCACCGGGCACGTAGTCGTGGGGCAGGTGGGCGTCGACGGGCAGCTCGATCTTGATCTCGGCCGGTGCCGTCTCGCCGTCGCCCCGGAAGTCGGCGACGGCCTCGCCCACGAGGCGGACGTAGAGGTCGAAGCCGACTCCGGCGATGTGGCCCGACTGCTCGCCGCCGAGCAGGTTGCCGGCGCCGCGGATCTCGAGGTCCTTCATGGCGATCTGGATGCCCGAGCCGAGGTCGGTGTGGCTGGCCATGGTCTGGAGCCGGTCGTGGGCCGTCTCGGTCATCGGCTTCTCGGGCGGGTACAGGAAGTAGCAGTAGGCCCGCTCCCGGCCTCGGCCGACGCGGCCACGGAGCTGGTGCAGCTGGCTGAGGCCGAGCACGTCGGCCCGTTCGACGATCAGGGTGTTGGCGTTGGAGATGTCCAGGCCGGTCTCGACGATCGTCGTGCAGACGAGGACGTCGAACTTCTTGTCCCAGAAGTCGAGGACGACCTGCTCGAGCTTGTGCTCGCCCATCTGCCCGTGGGCCGTGGCGACCCGGGCCTCGGGGACGAGCTCGCGGATGCGCGCCGCCGCCCGCTCGATCGTGCTGACCTTGTTGTGGACCATGAACACCTGGCCCTCGCGGAGCAGCTCGCGGCGGATGGCGGCGGTGATCTGCTTCTCGTCGTAGGCGCCGACGTAGGTGAGGACGGGGTGGCGCTCCTCCGGCGGCGTGGCCAGGGTCGACATCTCACGGATGCCGGTGACGGCCATCTCGAGCGTGCGCGGGATCGGGGTCGCCGACATGGCCAGGACGTCGACCGCGGTGCGCAGCGTCTTGAGCTGCTCCTTGTGCTCGACCCCGAAGCGCTGCTCCTCGTCGACGATGACCAGGCCGAGGTCCTTGTACCGGATGTCCTTGGACAGCAGGCGGTGCGTGCCGATGACGAGGTCGACGCTGCCGTCGGCGAGACCCGCGATGACCTCGCGCGCCTCCTTGTCGCTCTGGAACCGCGACAGGGCCTTCACGACGACGGGGAACTGGGCGTAGCGCTCGGTGAAGGTCTGCAGGTGCTGCTGCACCAGCAGCGTCGTCGGCACGAGCACGGCGACCTGCTTGCCGTCCTGGATGGCCTTGAAGGCGGCCCGGACGGCGATCTCGGTCTTGCCGTAGCCGACGTCGCCGCAGATGAGCCGGTCCATCGGCACCGAGCGCTCCATGTCGGCCTTGACCTCGTCGATGGAGCTGAGCTGGTCGGGGGTCTCGACGTAGGCGAAGGCGTCCTCGAGCTCGCGCTGCCAGGGGGTGTCGGGGCCGAAGGCGTGGCCGGGGGTCGCCATGCGGGCGCTGTAGAGCTGGATCAGCTCGTTGGCGATCTGCCTGACGTAGCGACGGGCCTTGGTCTTGGTCTTGTGCCAGTCGGAACCGCCCATCTTGTTGAGGGTGGGCTGCTCGCCGCCGACGTAGCGGGTGACCTGGTCGAGCTGGTCGGTCGGCACGTAGAGGCGGTCGCCGGGCTGGCCGCGCTTGGACGGCGCGTACTCCAGCACGAGGTACTCGCGGGTGGCGCCGCCGATGGTGCGCTGCACCATCTCGACGAACTTGCCGACCCCGTGCTGCTCGTGGACGACGAAGTCGCCCGGCTTGAGCTGGAGGGGGTCGACCTGGTTGCGGCGCCGCGACGGCATACGACGCATGTCCTTGGTGGACCCGCCCTGGCCCGGTGTGCCGGTGAGGTCGGTCTCGGTGACCACGGCGAGCCGGCTGGCCGGGACGAGGAAGCCGCTGCCGAGCGAGCCGGTCGTCAGGTGCACGATGCCCGGGGCGAGGTCGCCGAGGTCGGCGTCGAGCCGGGCGGGCACCTCCTCGCCGGCGAGCACCTCGTGGACGCGGCGGGCGAGGCCGTGGCCCTCGGTGACGACGACCACGCGCCACCCGTCACTGGTCCACTGGCGCAGGTCCTTGAGGGCGTCGGGCGTGCTGCCGCGGTAGCGCGGCGCCTCGCCCAGACCGGTGTTGACGACGGCCGCGTCGGCCGCCACCTCGTCGGCGAGCTCCTCGTCGGCGGTGAACGGGTTGAGGTCCCACCACGGGAGGTCCCGCTCGCGGGCGTGGGTGCGCAGGTCGGCCAGGGACCAGAACGAGGCGGTGCCGAGCACGCCCTGCAGGTCGATCGGCACGGCGTTGCCGGCGGCGGCGTTGGCCCAGCCTGCATCGAGGAACTCCTGGCTGGTGGCGACGAGGTCGTGGGCGCGGGTGCGCACCCTCTCGGGGTCGCAGAGCAGGACCGTGGTGCCCTCGCGCAGGGTGTCGAGGACGCTCTCCATCCCGTCGACGAGCACCGGGGCGAGCGACTCCATGCCCTCGACGGCGATCCCCTCGGCGAGCTTGCCGAGCAGGTCTGCCGCGCCGGGCAGCTGCTCGACGAGCGCGGCGGCGCGCTGCCGCACCGACTCGCTCAGCAGGACCTCACGGCAGGGTGGCGCCCACAGCCCGTGCTCTGCGACCTCGAGGCTGCGCTGGTCGGCGACCTTGAACCAGCGGATCTCCTCGACGGTGTCGCCCCAGAACTCCACACGCACCGGGTGGTCCTCGGTGGGCGGGAAGACGTCGAGGATGCCGCCGCGCACGGCGAACTCACCGCGTCGCTCGACGAGGTCGGTGCGGCTGTAGGCGGCCGCCGCGAGGTCCTCCACGACCTGCTCGAGGGGAGCCTCGTCGCCTGCCCTGAGCGCCACCGGCTTCAGCTCGCCGAGGCCCTTGACCACCGGCTGCAGCACCGCGCGCACCGGTGCGACGACGACGTCGAGGGGCCCGTATGCCGCGTCGGCGGGGTCGGGGTGGGCCAGTCGCCGGAGCACGGCGAGACGCTTGCCGACGGTGTCGCTGCGGGGGCTCAGCCGTTCGTGCGGCAGCGTCTCCCAGGCGGGGAAGTCGGCCACCTTGTCGGGGGCGAGGAAGCAGCGCAGGGCGTCGACGAGGTCGTCGGCCTCGCGGGTGGTGGCCGTGACCACCAGCGCGGGCTGCTTCGTCTCGCGCACCAGGCTCGCGATGAGTGCGGGCCTGGCGCCGGCCGCGGTCGTGACCTCGGCGGTGAGCTCCCGGCGGCGCGCGACGTCGAGCGCGGCGGAGACGCCGGGCGCATCGGTGAGCGCGTCGAGCAGCGGGGTGAGGGCCATGGGGGGACTCCTGGGGACAGCACGAACGCCCACGGCCGACGGGACGTGGGGGGACCTCAAGACTAACCGCGGGAGGTGACAGGGCATTTCCGAAGGGAGCGGGCACGCGGCGCCGTCGCGACGGACCACGTCCTCGGCCTACGTCTTCGGCCCGACGGCCGGAGGACCGCGAGCGCGTAGCGTCGGGCCCTCGTGGATCGGGACCGGCCGGGAGGCACGATGGGGACGGCGTGGAGCCGGCCGCTGCGGCTGGCTGTGGGAGCGGTGACCTGCTTCCTCGTGCTCGCCGTGCTCGTGGCGACCGGCACGACCCAGGCCCTCGACGTCGAGGTGGTCAGCCACCTGCGACCCCGCGACGCCTGGGGTCCGGCGCAGGTCGAGTGGAGCCCGTGGATGTCGCGGCTCCAGCCGGGCCGGATGTACCTGCTGCTGGCGGCGACGTCCGCGGCCGCGGCGGCCTGGCGACGGAGCTGGTGGCCGCTCGTCTTCGGCGCGGTGCTCGCGGGCTCCTCCGCGGCGTTGACCGTCCTGGCCAAGGTGGCCCTCGACCGACCCGACCCACACGGCTGGGTGGCCACCTCCGGTGGCAGCTACCCCTCCGGGCACGTGGTGGCGCTGCTCGTCTGCCTCTCCGGCTGCCTGCTGCTGGTGGGGCCACGGGTGCGGTGGTGGCTGTGGGCACCGGTGGTGGTCGCGGCCACGCTGCTCTCCGTGAGCCTGCTGGTGTCGGCGGCCCACTGGCCGAGCGACGTGCTCGGTGGGGCGCTGCTCGCGGTGGCGGTGGTGGGCGGGCTCAGCTCCCTGTCGCTGCGTCAGCGCGCCGTGGTGCCGGCCCCGAGGAACGCGAGCAGTCGCGGTGCCACGACCTCGGCGTCGTAGTCCCGGGCGAACCGGTCCCTCCCGGCCCGGGCTACCCGGCGCAGCTCCTCCGGGGACTCCATCAGCCCGATGAGGATGCGCGCGGCCTCCTCCGGGTCGTCGATCGGCCAGAACCGGCCCTCTTCCGGGTCGTCGAACAGCTCGGGCAGGGCACCCGCCGTGCTGGAGACCACCGGCAGCCCGGCTGCCATCGCCTCCATGATGGCCAGCGACGACGACTCCGAGTAGGACGCGTGGACGTAGGCGGAGTAGGAGGGCAGCCGCTGCTGGACATCGGTGCGGAAACCGTGCAGGTGCACCTGCTCCCGCACCCCGAGCTGGTCGGCCAGCGACGTCAGCCGGCCGTGTTCCACTCCCTCGCCGAACACGTCGAGGGTGTAGGTGTAGCCCTTGTCCCGCGCCGCGGCGAGCACCTGCACGAGGTAGCGGTGGTTCTTGACCGCCTCGAGGTTCCCCACGGAGACGAGCGCGCCGGCGGGCCGCGCGGTCTCGCGCACCTCGGGCGCCTCGTGCGCCTGGGCCTGGGCCTTGGCGACGGGCGCGCTGACAAAGTTGTGCACCACGGTGTCCGGCACCCCGGCTGCCTCGGGCATCCACTCGTGCACCGCCGAACGGGCCCACGACGAGACGTAGACGAGGCCGTCGACGCGTGGGACGACGTCCCGTTCGGTGTCGCGGATCCACCGGTAGACCCGTCCACCCCGTCGGATCTGCCCCTTGTCGGCCCACTCGTCCGCCTGCGAGATGCGGAAGTGCACCGCCAGCACCACCCGCTGGTGGGGGCCCTGGCGCGCCGCGAGCGCGGCCCGGGCGGAGACCGGGCACTGCGCGTAGACGGTGCAGGCCTCCTCCTGGGCGAGCCTGCGTCGCAGGGCTCTTCGGAGGAAGAGCTCGTGCGAGGTCCGGTACCACCAGACGTTCCCCGGTCCCCAGACCCGCTCGAGCAGGACCCGCGCCCCGAACAGCGGCGCGAGGACCAGGGCGCGCGGCGGTGAGCCGACGGCCCAGGTGTGCGGTGTCACCAGCTCGGCCGTCCCGCCGGTCCGGGCGAGGTGGGCCCGCAGCTGGCGCACGTGCGTGTGGACCCCGGTGATCCCGCGTTCGCGCGCGATCGTCGCGATGACCAGGGGTCGGCTCATCGGTTCGCCTGCCGCACCACGCCCAGGCGACGCATCTTCGCGTCGGCGTCGGCCAGCACGTCCTCGAGGCCCGGCATCCCCTCCAGCCACGCGGCATACTCCGCGACCGAGTCCGCGGGCGTGTGCTTCGGCGCCCAACCGAGTCCGCGCAGCGCCTCGATGTCGGAGTGGATGTGCCTCGTGTCGCCGAAGCGGTACTCCCCCGACACCCGTGCCTGCTGGTCCGAGCCGTAGTGCTCGCGCACCACCTCCGCGAACTCCGCTGTCGTGTAAGGGGTCCCGCCTCCGACGTTGAAGACCCGGCCCACCGCCCGGTCATCCGTGAGCACCAGCTCGTTGGCGGCCACCACGTCGTGGATGTTGACGTAGTCGCGGATCATCCCGCCGTCCTCGTAGAGGGTGGGAGCCGACCCGAGCAGGTGGTGCAGGCAGAAGATGCGGCAGGCTCCCGAGTAGGCGTTGTAGATCGACTGCCGAGGCCCCTGGACGATGCTGTAGCGCAGGGCCACGGTCGGGATGTCGTAGCGGCGACCGAGGTTGATGGCGACCATCTCCTCGCCGTACTTCGACATCCCGTACGCGTTCTGCGGGTTCGCGAAGGTCTCCGGGGTCGTCCGCAGCTGGAGCGGTCCGCCGCAGACCGGGCAGCGGTGGTCCCACTCCCCTCGCGCGAGCGCCGACTCCGGTCGCATGTCGGGCGCCTGGTCGCCGTCGGCCGGGCACCAGTAGAGCCCCTCGCCCATGGCGGACTGCGACGAGGCGACCACGATGCGCTGGAGGTCCAGCCCCTCCTCGACCGCGACCTCGTAGAGGAATGCCGTCGAGACGACGTTGACCGAGCTGAACCGGGAGAAGTCCGTGAGGTAGTCCTGGTAGGCCGCGAAGTGGTAGACCGCGTCGACCCGGCGGAGCAGGTTGGCCAGCAGCTCGCGGTTGCGCACGTCGCCGACCCACAGCTCCGCCCCGGGCGTCAGGTAGTTGGGCCGGCCGTCGCGGTGGACCGGCGCTGTCAGGGCGTCGAGCACCACGACCTCGTGGCCGAGCTCGACGAGCCGGTCGCTCGTGTGCGAGCCGATGAAGCCGGCTCCTCCGGTGACCAGGATCCTCATCGCTGCGCCTTTCGGTTCGAGTGCACCTCGCGGTACACCTCCAAGGTGGACTTCGCCGTCTGCGCCCAGGTGAACTGCGCCGCCCGCGCCATGCCACGGGTGCGCAGGTCCTCCCCGCCCTCGCAGGCCCGCAGGATGGCGGCGCCGATGGCCCGTGGGTCGTCGGGGTCGGCGAGGAACGCCGCTCCCCCTGCGGTCTCCGGCATGGCGCTGCAGTCGGACGTCACGACCGGGCAGCCGCAGGCCATGGCCTCCAGGATGGTGAGGCCGAACGTCTCGTTGTGCGAGGGGTACACGAACACGTCTGCGGCCCGGTAGAAGTGCACGGTCTCCTCGAGGGGCACGCCCCCGACCCAGACCACGTCGTCGGCGATGCCGAGCTCCTCCGCCAGGGCGTGCAGCGACGAGACGTATGCCGTGTCGCGCCCGGGCCCGACCACCACCAGCCGGTGCCCGGCCAGGTCCGGCTTCGCGATCGCGAAGGCACGAAGCAGGCCGTCGCAGTTCTTGTACGGCCAGAGCGAGGAGACGAAGAGGACGAACGGCCCGTCCACGCCGTACCGCTCCGCCAGGCGCTGCCGTGCCCGGGCCGGGTCGCCGGGGCGGAAGAGCTCGTGGTCGACGGCCTCCGGGATGAGCCTCAGCTTGGCGGGGTCGACGTCGAGGTGCTTCTCGACCTCCGACCGCAGGCTCTCGGAGTTGATGATGATGGCGTCGGCGACCGCGGCCGTCCGCGGGTAGCCGATCCGTCGGTACAGCCGGGCCGCGGGGCTGATCGCCTCGGGAGCGGTGAACGCGTGCATCGTCTTGAAGTGCGCCACCAGCGCGGGTGCAGGCTTCACCATCGGCGCGATCAGGGTGTTGAAGACGTCGATTCCCTTCAGCGGCAACCGGACCGGCGCGTAGAGGTGCTCACTCAGCGTGCGCAGGTTCCGCCGCTCGTTCGACCACGGGAAGGTCACGTAGTGCACGCCCGGCCCGTAGCCCTGGTGCATGGCCCGGGACCGCCGGCTCACGAGGAGGTGGAGCTCCTCGTCCTCGGTGAGGTGGGCTGCCATCTCTGGGATGACGCGGGTCCAGAACCAGTGCGCCCCCGACGGGTGGTCCGGGTCGTCGGTGAGGAGGTTGATCGCGACGCGCATCGCTCAGAACACCCCGCTCGTGACGGCCTCGCCGGACATCCGCGACTGGCGGACGTACTGCGCGAGCAGGTGCATGCAGGCCTGGTGCGCGTCCTCCACGACCCCGTAGTTGGTGGAGTCGACATGGATCGAGACGGTCGCGAGCTCCTTCGACGGCCCGCCGGTGAACCCGGTCAGGGCGATGCTCTCCACGCCGTTGTCGGCGCACCACTGCAGGGCGCGCACGATGTTGGGCGAGCGGCCGGAGGACGACACGGCCACGAGCACGTCGCCCGGTCGAGCCAGCGACTGCAGCTGGTAGTCGAACACCTCGTCGTACCCGATGTCGTTGGCGATGGCGCTGAGGATCTCGACGTTGGTGCTCAGGCTCTGCACCCTGGTCCGCAGGTCCGTGCCGCCCCGCACGCCCTTGACGTGGTCGCACTGGAAGTGGTTGGCGATGGAGGCGGAGCCGCCGTTGCCGCAGGAGAAGACCGTGGCACCGCGGTCGTAGGCCGCGTCGAGGACCCGGGCCGCCGCCTCGAACCGTGCGGTGTCGACCGTCGCGAGAGCGGCCGACAGCTCGCCCGCGTAGTCGGTGGCGAACGAGCAGGCTTCCTCGTAGCGGTGCCTCGGGAACGTCACCGGGACGGCCGCGCTGGTGACGGGCGCGGTGCTGACGGACGCGGGGGCGCCGGGTGTCGCGGCATACTCGGCCAGGATGGCGTCGACGGCGTCGGCCAGGCCGCTCACCGCGGTGACGCCGGGCGCCGCCCCGTCGAGCTCCTCGGTGACGAGGAACGCGCGAGCGCCCACGGCGCGCGCCATCCCGAGGTCGGCGTCGGTGTCTCCCACGACCCATGAGCGGGCCAGGTCCAGGTGCAGGCTGGTGGCCGCGGCGAAGGCCATGCCCGGCCCCGGCTTGCGGTCCGCGCTGGTCCTGGCGAACGGCGCCACGATGCCGTCCGGGTGGTACGGACAGTAGAACCAGGCGTCCACATGGGCGCCGCCCCGCGACATCTCGGCGGCCATGTGTTTGTGCACCAGCTCGACGTCCTCGAGCTCGTAGTAGCCGCGGGCCACGCCCGCCTGGTTGGTCACGACGGCCACCGGGATCCCGGCCGCGTTGAGCCGTGCGATGGCCTCGACCGCGCCCTCGAGGAAGACGACGTCCTGGACCGCCCCCACGTAGCCGCTGTCGGCGATGATCGTCCCGTCACGGTCCAGCAGGACCCCGCGCCGGCTCATGGCCGGCTCCTGCACCTGCACCTTGTCACCAGTCATGCTGGCGCCTCCCCATCATTGTCCGAGATCCTGTGTGACGACGAAATGTGCTGTCCCATGGCCTTCCTCACCTCACGCGGTTTCCGGGCTCGGGCACGAGCAGGGCGGCCGCGACGACGAGGTCGAGCAGGTACGTCGACGCGTCGCCGGTCCCGGTCTCGGTGACGGACGCGACGATGCAGTAGACGATGAGGAAGAGGGCGATCGCCCTCCGGACGCCCCTGACATGCGTCACTGCCATCACCACGAGCAGGAGCAGGAACGTGACCTGCACGGCGATCCCGAACCAGCCGATGTCGAGGTAGCTCGCCACCCAGTTGCTGTCGACCGGGAGCCCGTCGAACGACTTGTTGGACAGGCCATTGCCGAACATTTTGGTGGCCAGCGGCTGTTCCGCATGCATGGAGGCCTGCCACACCTTGGTCCGCCCGGTGAACTGCGAGGCCTCCTCGACCGTCTGGCCGCGAGCCGCCCAGGTGACGATGTAGGGCGCGAACAGAGCACCGGCGGCCCCACCGACGACGAGGGTCCACAGGGAGGCGCGCCGGACCCTGGCGTGACCGAGGAAGAGGCTGGCGGCGGCGAACGCCACTCCCGCGATGGTGCCGATGAGGGCCGTTCGCGTGTGGGTGCCGAGCAGCACCCCCACGCTGGGCACGATCCCGAGCAGCGCGTGCCGGCCACCGATGACCCGGCACATCCAGAGGATCGCCGACGTGCCGAGCAGCACGGCGGCGTAGTGCGCCACCTGCGGTGGCGGCATCGGCCAGATGGCACCGGACAGCCGACCGGCCGACGAGAACGCCTTGCCCGGAGCCAGTGCCGCCCCCACGACCACCGACCCGACCGCGACCCACAGGCAGATGCGGTGCACCCGTAGGAGGACCAGGTCGCGCCTGCCCCACCACGGGCTGAGCAGCCACAGGCAGGTCACGAAGCCGATGAGGCGGAACGCCCGGTAGGTGGAGCCGAACAGGAAGTCGCTGTGGATGCTGACCGCGAGGGCCACGACCGCCATCACGGAGACGAGCACCAGGAAGAGTGTGGGCCGCACCACGACCCGGGGGTTCACCAGCAGGGCGAGGACGAGGGCCGCCAGGAGCGAGCCCTGGGCCACCAGCTGGTTCAGGGCGTGCGGCACGGGGATGATGGTCGGGTTGCCCGACGGGGTCAGCACGTTGACGAAGAGCGCGCCCCAGGCGAGCAGCAGCAGCGTGGGGACCTGTGCGGCAGTGGTGCGCAGCGAGGGGTGCCCTGCCGGCGCGTCCTGCCGCAGGGTCCGCCTCAGCCCGGCTGTCGCCGTCACCGCTGGCCCATCGAGGCGGTCCGCTCGACCTCGGTCTCCGTCGGGGGCGCATGGGTGGCGCCGGTGTGCCCGACGCTCTGGTCGGTGGAGTCGGAGCCGACCATCAGGGCGAAGGGCAGCGACAGGCCCGCCGCCCGGACCAGCTCGCCCGTGGTCTCCAGCAGCTCGGGGGTGGACAGCCCGGCCGTCACCAAGGGCACCACCTGCGGGACCCAGGTCGCCAGGTTCTCGGCGTCGATCCCGGGATCCACCTGGGCCAGCACGAGGACGACGTCAGCGGCCGCCCAGCGCTCGTGCCAGGGGTCGGTCGGCCGCAGGGGCAGCGCCATCGTGGCTTCGCCTCCACGCGGTCCGCGGGCCAGCCCTGGGACACCGTCGGGACGCAAGACGTCGAACGAGGCGCCACGCCGTCCGCCGTCCGACGCCAGCGCACCGGACGGGCTGAGGTCGACGAGGAACACCGCCAGTCCCATCGACTCGAGGTGGGCGGCGAGTGCGACCAGCACGGCAGCGGCGGCTCGTGCGTTGCCGACGGCTGCGAGCGCAAGGCCCTGGCTCGGGCCCCGGCCGCCCGTGGGGGCCGGGCCCTGCCACGTGGTCCCCGCACCGCCACCGGGCGTGAGCACCGCAGCCGTGAGTCCGTGCACCAGGGTCTCCAGGTCGTTTCCGCGCCAGCCCCGTCGGCGCCGACGCCAGGGGAGGAGCGACGCCGCGACGCCCTTGACGGGACCGAGGGAGGCGACGCTGAAGCGCACCGGCGCAGCGAGTGCGAGCGCCACGTCATGGCGGCGACGGACGCGGTCGGAGGTCAGCGCCCGGAAGAGCACGAAGCCCACGCCCAGGGCGGTGCCGAGGACCAGGCCCGACCCGACACCGAGCACGACCGTCCGCTTCATCGAGTGCCTGATGAGCCGCGGCTGGTCGACGACATGGGTCGAGGAGACGGCCGCATCCGTGGACAGCGAGGCGTTCTCCTTCAACTGCTGGAGGTCGTAGATCTGGTTCTCGAAGCCCGCGCGTTGGGCGATGAGCTCCTGCGCCTGGCTCGAGGTGGCGGCGCCCTCCTTGACGAGACGGTTGTACTGCGTGGTCCGTTTGTTGACCTCGTCGTTCAGGCCGGTGATCCGCTTCTGGTACCCGTCGATCAGGCCACTGCTGAGCGAGCTCAGCTGGGCGGCCCGGAAGTCGAGGTACTGCCGCGTGAGCGCGCCCGCGCGGCTCAGGGCTGCGGCGTCATTCGGCGCGTCGACCGTGATCATGAGGATCTCGGTGGTCACCGGCTCGGAGCTGATCGTCGCCTGGAACTGCTCCGGCGTCAGCGGGAGCCGGAGCTGCCGCACGGTGCGGTCGGCGACCTCACGTGTGTTGAGCAGGCTCACGTCGGTGCCCATGGCGGACGGCCCGTCGAGGGATGCCGGGTGGGCCATGAGCAGGGTCACCGTCGCCTTGCTGCTGGGCGGCAGGAGCAGCAGCACGGCCAGCCCGAGCAGGGCCCCGCACACCCCCAGGCCGATCCACGTCTTCCGCTCGCGTCGCAGCGAGGTGCGCAGGTAGTGCCACGTGCCGAGGAGCGGTCGTGGGGTGCCGGTGATCTCCTCTTCCCGGTCGTCCGCGTCGATGTTCCAGGACAGGTCGATCATCGGTGCCTCCGACGGGTGTCCAGTGCGGTCGCCTCACCGGCGATGGGCGACCCGGTCATCAGGGACGGGAGCGGGGTGTGCTGGGCCCGCTCCGACGGCAGCAGCCGGCCCGTCGTGCGGTCGAGCGGGTCGGGGTCGACCACGACGATGCGCGCGATCGGGTGCTGGGCGTCGTCCGCGGCGAGGGCCACGCGCGCCAGGTCGTCGGCCGTGGCGGCGCCGGCGCTGACCGCGAGCAGCGTCACCGCGTGCTCCGCCGCCCGCATTCGCAGCTCCGGCCGCTGCCGGTCCACCACTGCGACGTGCACGACCAGGTCGTCCGCGTCCTCGGCGCGCTGGCGGCTGTCGACCGACAGACCCGGCCGCGGGTGCGCCTCGGGGGCCAGCCCGGAGCAGGCCGCCCACAGGGCGTTGGCCGACTCGTGCGACTGGGCGGTCACGAGGGTCGTGGTCAGGCCCGTGGACGCCGCGAAGGAGGCGAGCTGCGGGCCGACCGCGAGGGCCCTTCCGTCACCGGAGAGCGTGATGACGACGACCGCCGGGGCCGACTGCGCCTCCTTGGGATCCTTGGGCTCCTGGGCGAGGCTCCCCGGGTGTCCCGGCGTCACGAGGCGCACGAGCTGGCGCAGGGTCCACATCTCGACGTTGTGGGGGGTGTAGTCGCGCAAGAGGTCGGTCCAGCCCGCGACGGACCGGGGCGTCCCGCTCTGGATGGACGCCACCACCGGGATGCCGACGGCGTCGGCGACCTGGTCCCTGGAGCGCAGGGTGGCCTCCCGCCGGCCCCGCAGCACGAGCACGAAGCCCACGATCAGCAGGGCCGCTGCCGCGCCCACCAGGGCGAAGATCGTGGTGGTGAGCGCCAGCGACATCCGCTCGGCCGGGGAGGCGTGCTGGATGACGCTGAAGCTCGCCGCCGCCCCTGACGCGGGTTCGGTCGCGTCGGCCTCCTGCTTCTGGATGGCGTCGATCGCGAGGGAGAGCTTGCCCTGCTGGGCGGTGAGCTCGCCGAGTGCTGACGCATCGGCCTGGTACGCGGTCGACGTGGGGTTCTTGCCGCTCATGCGCGCCTTGGCCTTCTCGATCTCGGCCGTGACGTCGTCCATGCTCGTCTTCAGCTTCGTCTTCCGGTCTGCCAGGGCCTTCTGCGCGTCCACGCCCAGCGTGCTGGCGGCCGCCTTGAGGTAGTCGACCTCCGCCTCCGCGACGGCCTCGGCCAGTGCCTGCGCCTGCGCCGGCGTGTCGCCGGTCGCCGTGATCTGGAGGACGTCCGTGGTGCGGGCCTCGACGTCGACCCGTTTGGCCACCTGGGAGGTGTCCAGGCGCGGAGTCACCGCGCGGCCGGCCGGTTTCAGCACGGACTCACTGGAGGCGATCTGCACCTGGGTGTCGATGGTGTGGGCTCCTGCGCTGACGGCTCCCTGCGGCGGGGGCGGCAGCAGGACGAGACTGGTGCTGCTGTAGGCCGGCGGGTGCAGGTAGACCGCGGCGCCACCGGCAGCCGCACCCACGGCTCCGGCCAGCACCAGCACCCCGGCCCTGCGCCGCAGGATCGCCCACGTCGACCTCAGGTCGATGATCTGCTCGGTCATGTCCGTCCCCTCGTGCTGACGCGCTCGACGACGTCCACCGTCGGGCTCCCCTCCCGCGCTTCCGCTCCCCCGACGTCGACGAGCTCGAGCACCGTCTGCAGCGTGAGCTCGCCGGTCCAGCTCCCCGCCCCGACCAGGGTCGTGGTCGGCACCCGGACCCCGAACCGGGGCGAGTACCAACCGAGCACCGGGTCGCTCTCACCGCGGTGGGCCGACCAGGCCAGCGGCGCGGGCAGGCGCAGCCGCGCACTCCGCTGCTCGCTGCCGGTACCCCACGTGAGGTCCGCGGCACCGTCCCGCAGGAGGACCTCGACCTCGGGACCGAGGTGCCAGGCCAGGCGCAGCGTGTGGGGGGCGGACGCCGTGAGGGTGTCGGTCACGCCCAGCGTGTGGTGCACCGTGTCGAGAGTGACCTTGCGCTCGTGCCGCAGGGCCGGGTCGAGCCGTGCGTAGCCGGTGTGGTGGCCGGCCCACGTCTGGACCGGCCCGTCGAGCCCGGCCTCGTCGGTCGTCGCGTCGGTGCGGCTGCTCCACAGGAACGGCCCACCCTCGACGGACTGGTTCTCCCCGTCGACCTCGATCGTGTTGTGCGCCAGCGTCGAACGGAAGTAGCTCCGCCACTGCGCCTCGCCGTGGTAGCAGTAGGTGCCCGGGTCGACGAGCAGGTCGACCCCCTCGCACCTGACCTCGAGGGCCAGGGCGTCGGCGTGGCCGTGGGCCGCGATGGAGAGGAACCCGTGCGGGCCGCCGTCGCAGCGGCACCAGAGCTCCGGCTCCTCCCCACGAGGGGTGCGCAGGAGGTACAGGCCGCCGTCGGCGAACCCGTCGGGCGCGCTCGCGGGGCGGGCGGCCACCGGCGCGGACGGCACGAGCGAACCGAACGCAGCTCCGGCGACGGACGGCTCGGTCGACGGCCACCACTGCGCCGGCCCGAGGACGGCGGCGCCCTCCGACAGGAGAACCGCCCACGGGTCGGTCTCGGGGTCGTCGAGCACGAGGGCCCGCCCCTCGTCACCGTCGCCCTGCCGGGGCGGCCGGCCGGCCACGTCCAGCACCGATGCCGCCGCGTCCAGCGACGCGGTCAGCAGCGCACGAGTGCGCCGGCCGAGCGGGTGTCCGGCCCGGTCTGCCTCGGCGAGGGCGACGAGGCCGAGCTCGGTGACGAACCGGTGGTAGTCGGTCGCCTGCTCGCGGTTGAGGCCGCTGGGGAACGTGTTGGCCGCGAGCTCGCGCTCGAGCTGCTGTGCGGCGTCGGCCCGCCATCCCTCGCTCTCCTCGAACCAGGGGAAGCCGCACGCGGCCACGAGCCGTCCGACCGCCTCGGCCACGACGTGGTTGTTGGCCGAGGACCCACGGCTGCGGAAGGCGGCGAGGTACTCCTGGTGCCAACGGATCTGGCGCAGCGCGTCGTCGTTGTCCTCGAAGAGGTCCCGCACACCCGGCCAGCCGTCGAGCAGCCGGCGCACCCACACCCAGCTGGTGACCCGCACGCCGAGCTCGATGCCACTGGTCCAGTGCACCCCAGAGAGGAACGGGTTCGCCGCCCACCACGAGCGCAGCTGCGCTGCAACCGCATCGGCGTAGCGGTCCTCGCCGGTCAGCCACCAGGCCGCGGCCAGCACGGTCAGGTGGTGGTGGCGCGAGAGCTCCCACACGGCCTTGACGTTGCCGGTGACGGCCTCGTCACGGTGGTCGACGGCGAAGGCGTAGACGTCCTGCGGCGCCCGGCGGCCCGACACGGGGTCGAGGAACCAGTCGGGGTCGGCGACGTCGGGACGCGGGAAGCCGAGCACCGTGGCACCACCGGCCAGCATCCGGTCGGCAGCGGCCACCAGTGCTGCTCGAGCCGCGGGCGACACGTGGTCCGCCACACCGACCGGCAGCGTCCCCGTGAACGACCGCTGCGCCAGCACCCCGCGCACCGGCCCCGCGTCCGCACCCACGGCGACGCGACGCCGCGCCCAGAGCGCCTGGCGCCCCCGGTCGCCGACACGCTGCAGCACCTCACCGGGCGACATGCCGCGCAGTCGCCGGAGGTACCAGGTGGCGGAACGGCTCACAGCACCACCGGCCGTCCGGACGTGAGGCTCTCGCCGACGACGATCGTCGCCCGCGTGGTGGCGGTGACCGAGGTGAGCGAGATCGGCATGGGGGTCCCCCGCCGGACGGCCTCGACGAACGCGGCCACCTCAGCACGCTGGCCCTTGTCCTGGCCGCTGTAGGACCGCTTGACGTCCTTGCCCGAGCGGCTCCACAGCGTCGCCCGGGTGAAGTTGTCGAGCCGCGCGTTGCTGCCGCCGCCGGACACGTCGAGCGTCTCCTTGGGGAACCGGCTGTCGCCGTCGGTGGCGTACGTGACCGTCGACAGGGAGCCGTCGGCGTGGCGCAGCACGGCGTGCAGGTCCGCGCCGTTCTCGGTCTGGAAGGCCGAGACCTCGACCGGCGGGTGGCCGACCCAGGCGCTCAGCGTGTCGATGAAGTGGCCGCCCTCACCGAGCCACCGCGAGCCCTCGAGCTCCTCGTTGAGGTACCAGCTGCCGGACGACAGCCGCCCCGCGTTGACGAGGTACCGCGCGCTCACGGGTCCGCCCGGGTGGCCGAAGCGGTGGCGCAGGTCGGCGAACAGCGGTGCGAACCGCCGGTTGAACCCGACCATCACCCGGTCGTTCCCGGTCCGCGCCACGGTCTCCAGCACCCGGTCGAGCTGCTCGTGGGTGAGGGCCAGTGGCTTCTCGACGAAGACGGCCTTGCCCTGCTCGAGCGCCCGGCACACGAAGTCGGCGTGCGAGTGGTGCCGGGTGACGACGAAGACGGCATCGATGCGCGGGTCCTCGAGCACGCTGTCCGCGTCGGTCGTCATGGCGGCGAAGCCGAACTTGCGCTGGGCGTTGACCGCCGAGAGCGAGCGCGTCGTCGCCACGGTGGCCAGCTGCGCCGACGGGTGCTTGGCCAGGTGCGGCAGCAGCATGGAGCTGGCGTAGCTGCCCGCCCCGATGAACCCGATGCGCACCGTTCCTGCCACGGCGCCAGCAGGCCGGCTCGCTGAGGGGACGGGCGGCGACGGCGTGGTGCGCACGAGCGGTGCGACCGCGGCATACCCGTCCTGTCCCTCGCCCTCCGCCTGCTGCGGGTAGGCGAAGAGGAAACCGATGCCCTTCAGCGTGCCCTCGCGCAGCTCGCCGTAGACCGTCGCCGCGTCGGCGATGGCGCGCGTGCCCGACACCAGCGAACCCACCTCGACCGAGCCGTCGGCCAGCAGGTCGAGGAAGCACTGCAGGTTGCGCCGCTCGGTCCAGCGCACGTAGCCCGCCGGGTAGTCGACACCCTCGAGCTCGTAGCGGTCGTCGTACCGGCCCGGCCCGTAGGAGCGCGAGAAGCGGACGTCGAGCTCCTTCTCGTAGTAGGCGTTCCACGGCAGGTCGAGCTTGGTCTTGCCGATGTCGACGACCCTGGCGCGGTCGCGGGCGAGGCGGGCGGCGAGCTCCACGGGTCCGTTGCTGGTGCCGCCGGCCGCCAGGTAGACGGTGTCGGCGCCGATGCCGCCGGTGGCGGCCTGCACGACCTGCTCGACGTATGCCGTGCCGTCCGCGTCGGGGGCGGCGCACGCCATCGCGCCCGCGGCCTCCGCCATCCGGCACCGCTCGGGCACGGTGTCGATGCCGACCACGCGGACGCCGGACGCGACGAGCAGCCGCACCACCAGCTGCCCGATGAGCCCGAGCCCGATGACGCAGGCCAGCTCGCCCAGCTGCGGCTCGCCGCGGCGCACACCCTGCATGGCGATCGCACCGACGGTGGCGAAGGCGGCGTGCTCGGGCGCGACGCCCTCCGGCACCCGGACGCACAGGTTGGTCGGCACCCAGTTGAGCTCGGCGTGCAGGGCGAACTCGTTGCCGGCCGCGGCGACGACGTCGCCGACCGCGAACTCCTCGGCTCCGCGGCCGACCTCGACCACCACGCCACAGAGCGAGTAGCCGAGTGGCGTGTAGCTGTCCAGGGTGTTGGTGACCTTCTTGTAGGTGGCGACGGCACCCTGCTGGGCCACCGAGTCGAGCACCTTGCGCACCTGGTCGGGACGCGCCTTCGCCTTGCCCACCAACGACATCCGTGCCTCGGTGACCTTCATCATCTCCGTGCCGGTGGAGATGAGCGAGTAGAGGCTCCGCACCAGCACACCGCCTGGCGTGCACGCCGGTGCCGGAACGTCGAGCACGACGAGCTCTCCCGATCGGTAGTTCTGCGCCACCTGCTTCACGAGGTCCTCCCCCTGTTCATGCCGTGCCCACCCCTGCGGCCTGCACGGTGCGGTACCACTGCTCGAGGCAGAGGAGCTGCCAGATCTGCTTGGACTCGTCGCGGCGTCCGCTGCGCTGGTCGGCGACCAGCCGCTCCAACGGCTCCCGTTGCAGGAAGCCGGTGCCGACGAGCTCGCCCCGCAGCAGCGTGTCGTCGACGAGCTCGCGCAGGTCGTTGGTGACCCAGGCCCGCAGCGGCACACCGAAGCTGGCCTTGGGGCGGTCGATCACCTCGTCGGGGAGCCACGCCCGGGCCGCGTCCTTGAGCGCGGCCTTCTGCACCCGCCCGCGGATCTTCTCCGAACCGGGCAGCGAGAACGCGGCCGCGAAGACCACCGGGTCGACGAACGGCACGCGCACCTCGGTGGAGGCCGCCATGCTGGCGCGGTCGGTGTAGGTGAGGTTGAGGCCCACCATGAACATCCGCGTGTCGGCCAGGCACATCCGGTCGACCTGGTCGGTGAGCGTCGTGTCCTCGTAGACCGCGCGGTGGCTGTCGATGACGTGGTCCACGTCGCCGGTCAGTGCGGGGTCGAGCAGGTCGACCAGCTCGTCGCGGTCGTAGAGCGTGTAGCTGCGCCGGAACGCCTCCTCCTCCGGGAGCTCGGCGAAGGTGAGGAAGCGCTGGGCCCAGCGGACGGTGCGTATGCCGCGCTGGCCCACCGCGACCGGCATCGCCCGCACCGCGGGCGCCACCACACCGGTGCGAACCGCTCGGGGCAGCCGGCGGTAGCGGGCGGTGATGAGGGTGGCCAGGTGCTTGCGGTAGCCGCCGAACAGCTCGTCGGCGCCCATCCCGGACAGCAGGACCTTGACGCCCGCCTCCCGGGCGGCGTCGCACATGAGCAGCGTGTTGATCGCGGCCGGGTCGCCGATGGGCTCGTCGAGGATGTCGACCATGCGCGGCAGCAGGTCGACCACGTTGGGGCTGATCTCGATCTCGTGCAGCCGGATTCCCAGGTGGGAGGCCATCATCCGCGCGTAGCGGGCGTCGTCCGGCATGGCCTCGAGCCGCTGGTCCTGCGCGCGGAAGGCGATGGTGTAGGCCTCGATGGCCGCGTCGGCGCGGTGCGCCAGGGCGGTGACGATGCTCGAGTCCAGGCCGCCGCTGAGGAACGACGCCACCGGTGCGTCGGAGACGAGGTGCGCCTGCACCGATGCCTCGAGCACCTCGCGCAGGTCGGCTCGCGGGCCCGCCGCGGCACGGGCCGCCTCCTCGGCGGTGTCCCAGTACCGGCCCTCGGACACCGAGCCGTCGCGGTGGTAGGTGCGCCACGAGCCGGGAGCCAGCTTGTGCACGCCCTGCACGGCGTTGAACTCCTGCGGCAGCCAGTAGTAGAGCGTCGAGGCGACCATCGCGGCGGGGTCGACCTTCAGCTCCGGCCCCACCACGGTGAGGATCGCCTTGAGCTCCGAGGCGAAGACGACGCCCGACCCCCGCGGCATGACGTAGAGCGGCTTGATGCCCAACGGGTCACGGACCAGCGTCAGGCTGCCGGTGCGGGCGTCGTGGACGGCGAACGCGAACATGCCCCGGAACCGGCGCAGCGACGCGGTACCCCAGACCCGCCAGGCCTCCAGCACCACCTCGGTGTCCGAGCGGGTCGCGAAGCGCACTCCCAGCGCCTCGAGCTCGCGGCGGATCTGGAGGAAGTTGTAGATCTCGCCGTTGTAGCTGAGCGTCAGCCCGTCCTTGGCGAACGGCTGGTCGGCGGCGGTGGACAGGTCGATGATCGACAGCCGGCGGTGCCCGAGCACGACGGACGTGTCGGGGTCGACGAGCTCCACGACGCCACCCGCGTCGGGTCCCCGGTGCTCGAGGCGGTCGACCATCGTCCCGACGAGCACCTTCCCGTCGGGCTGCTGGTAGGCCCCGGCCACCCCACACACGGCTAGGCCTCCGTCCGCGCGAGAGGAGGCGTCGCCGGCTCTGCGGGCGCTCCCGCAGCGGCAGGCGAAGGCGGTGCGGCGGGGGTGGACGTGGAGGCGACGCCGCGAGTGGTGCGGGCTGCGCGGCGCGGACGGCCGGTCAGCTCGTCGAACACCGCGACGTAGCCGACGCTCTGGTGCTCCCACGCGAGCTGCTGCTCGACCCGCTCCCGCCCGCGCCGGCCCATCTCCTCGCGGGCGGCGGGGTCGTCGACGAGCTCGACGATGGCGCGGGCGTAGGCCTCGACATCCCCCGGCTCGACGTAGACGGCTGCGTCCTGCGCCGACACGCGGGTCTCCTTGAGGTCGAACGCGACGACGGGCATCGCGAACGCCATGTACTCCATCGTCTTGTTCATGGTCGACACGTCGTTGAGCGCGTTGAGCGGGTCGGGCGAGAGCCCCACGTCAGCGGTGGAGAAGACCTCCGTCACGAACTCGTCCGGCACCCGGCCCGGCAGGTCGACGTGGTCCTGCAGACCGAGCCTGTCGCGCTCGGCGACCAGGTCTCCCCAGCAGTCACCGCCACCCATGAGGACGAACGAGATGTCGTCGCGGCCCCACGTGTTGACGATCAGGTCGGCAGCCTGCACCACGATGTCGACACCGTCCTGGGGGCCCATCACCCCGATGTAGGCGACGAGGTGCGCCCGGCCACGACGCAGCTCCGGCGCCGGCGCCTGCCGCTTCAGCCGCTGCGGGTCCGGCCCGGTGCGCACGACGGTGACGTGCTCGGGAGCCTTGCCCCCGCGCGACCGCGCGATCGCGGCATACGACTCGTTGGTGGAGGTGACCCGGTCGGCGGTGCGGAAGGTCGCGCGCTCGAGCAGGAGCAGGCCGCGGTGGAACACCGACGGGCCGTTCGGGAACCGCGACTCGAACAGCTCGGGGCAGAGGTCGTGGTGGTCGAAGACGAAGCGGGAGCCGTCGCGCACCCGAAGGGCCCAGGCGAGCGGCCAGAAGATGTCCGGCGGGTTGCAGGCCTGCACCACGTCGAAGGCACCCTGTCGGCGCGCCTTCAGGGCCAGCCTGGCCGTCGCCAGGAAGGAGTACGCGTACTCCACGAAGAAGCCGACGGCACGCCCGCCCGGCGCATAGGGCTGGTAGGCCAGGATGCGCACCCCCTCGACCACCTGCTCCGGGCCGGTGCCCTGGCCGCGCGGGCAGACGACGGTCACGTCGTAGCCGGCCCGCAGCAGGCTCTGGCACTCGAGCCAGACCCGCCGGTCGAACGGCACCGGGAGGTTCTGCACGATGACCAGCACCCGCGAACGGGACCCGGGTCGGCGGTATCGGCTCACCAGCTCACTCCCTCGTAGGGCGCCAGCTGCTCGACGTCGGGGCCGAGGCGGCCGTTGAGGTCGATGACCACCTTCGGCGACGAGGCCTTCAGGGCCGCGAGGCCGGCCGGGTCGCTCGACGACACGAGCACCACCTCGGCACCCTCGAGCGCCTGATCGGGCGTGGCCGCCAGCAGGCGGTTGACGTGCGCCAGCTTGCTCTGGAGGTGCCGCAGGTTCGCGCCGAACAACAGGTCGGGGTTGACGATCGGGTCGTAGATCCGCACGTCGAGCCCCTTGCCGAAGAGGCGCTCGGCGACCTCGAGGTTCGGGCTCTCGCGCAGGTCGTCGGTGTCCATCTTGAAGCTCAGCCCGAGCAGGCACACGCTGTGGTGGCCGGTCGCGATCACCCGGTCGACGAGGGAGCGGACGGCGATCTCGTTGCTCACCATCGCCGAACCCACCATGGGGATCTCGACGCCGATGTGCCGGGCCATGCTCTGCAGGGCGCGGAGGTCCTTGGGAAGGCACGAGCCGCCGAAGGCGAACCCGGGCCGCAGGTAGGTCGGCGCGATGTTGAGCTTGTGGTCCTCGCAGAAGATCTCCATGACCTGGCGTGCGTCGACGCCGTAGGGCGAGAACACCCGGCCCATCTCGTTGGCGAAGGTGACCTTGACCGCGTGGAAGGCGTTGCAGGCGTACTTCAGCGCCTCGGCCGACGCCACGTCGACGTGGTGGACCTCCTGGCCGAGGAAGGCGAAGAGCTCCGTCAGGGCGGCCCGCGTGGTCGGGTCGCCGGTGCCGACGACGACGAAGGGCGGTGCGAAGAAGTCGGCGACGCCGCACCCCTCCCGCAGGAACTCGGGACACATCGCGGTGCCGACCGACCACCCCTCCGGGAGTGACTCCTCCGCGAACACCGGTGCCACCACCTCGGCGCCGGTGCCGGGGGGCACCGTGGAGCGGATGACGACGGAGTGGTGGCCCGAGGCCGGCGGCTGCGCGACCTCCATCGCGTCACGCAGGTCGACCAGCGCCCGCTGGATGTAGGTGAGGTCGGTGTCCCCGCGGGGCGAGGAGGGGGTTCCGACGCACACGAGGGAGACATCGGCGTTCTCGAGGGCGAGGCGTGGGTCGGTCGTGGCCTGCAGCCGCCCGGCGGCGACTGCCTCGCGCACGAGGGTCTCGATCCCGGGCTCGACGACGGGGCTCTGGCCCGCGGCGATCATGTCGACCTTCAGGGGGTCGACGTCGACACCGACGACCTCGTGCCCGCGCGAGGCCAGCCCCGCAGCGGTGACCGCCCCGACGTACCCCAGTCCGAAAACGGCTACCTTCATGACGACCTCCTGCTCGACGTGCCGTGCCTTGCTGTCGTCCGGTGCGCCCGCGGCGCCCTGACGGAGTTGGTGATGGGCTGCGAACCCTGCTGTGGGAGTGGCGGTCTCATGCCGCGCCCACTGGTTCGAGGCGAAGGATGCGCCGCACCCGGCTCACGTACCGTTCCGGCACGGGCACGATGCCCACCGCGTCGCGCACGATGGACGCCGCGAGCAGCCGGAGCATGACCACGTTGACGACGACCGTCACCGCCGCGGTCAGGAGCACGGCGAGCCAGGGCCACGACGCGTGCTCCAGCGCGCGGAAGACCAGGGCACCGGCGGCGGCGGTGACCGTGGTGGGCACGAGCACCGTGAGGAACGGGCGCGCCACCACGCGGGTCCGCAGCCCCAGCAGCCGGCCGACGATGACCCAGCGGGCGATCGTCGCCGCAGCGGCGACACCCACGAAGCCGACCGCCACGCCGGTCAGCCCGAACTGCACCGCCACGGCGGTGGTGGCGACGGTCGCGGCGTCGACCACGACGGCATACGCCAGCCACGACCCGGGCCGGCCGAGCCCGTAGAAGAGCCCGTGGTCGAGCATCGCGCCGAGGGTGATGATGCCCGCGACCGCGAGGGCCTGGGCCGGCGCGACACTGGCGCGCCACTCCTCGCCGAACAGCAGGGGCACCAGGGCGGGCGCGGTCACGACGATGAGCAGCATGAACGGCGAGACCACCGAGTACGCGACTCCCAGTGCCTTGACGTAGGTGGCGAGCAGCCGCCCGTTGGACTGTCGCACCCGGGCGAACACCACGGTCGAGACCGGCACGAGCGACGCCGCGGCAAGGTCCTGGGCCACCTGCACGAGGCGCTGGCCGATGTTGAGCAGGCCCAGCGCCGACGGGCCGAGGGTCACCGTGATGATCCAGCTCTCGGCCCACAGGCGCGACATCGCGACGAAGTCGACGCTGGAGACCCGCAGCCCGAAGGACGCCATCTCGCGGAACTGCCGGGGCGACAGCCAGAACGAGGGAACCCAGCGCGCACCGCGCCAGGCGAGCACCGCGATCACCCACTGGGCGACCACGACCTGGCTCACGAGGGCCCACACTCCACCGCCGCGCAGGGCCACCACGACCGCAACCGTCTGGGCCAGCACCGCTGCCACCAGGGCCTGCACGGCGACCGCCCGGAAGCGCATCGACCGCCGGAGCAGCGCGAGCGGCACGCCGGCCAGCACCGTCGGCACGACGGAGAGGACCAGTGCCCGCAGCACCGGCACGAGGTCGGGGATGCGGAACGCCTCCGCCACCAGGGGCGCCACGAACCACAGTCCCGCGGACAGCAGGGCACCGGCAGCCACCGACGTCCAGAACGCGGTGCTCAGGCTCCGCCGGTCGACCTGCGGCGTCTGCAGCAGGTAGGTCGAGAAGCCGAGGTCGGACAGGAGGTAGATCATCGGCACGAACGTCATCGCCGCCGCGACGACGCCGAACTCGCGCGGGGTGACCGTGCGCGTCAGCACCACCAGGGTCGCGAAGCCGCTGACGCGGACCACCCACTTCTGCGCGGCGAGCCAGAGCACGCCGGACGCAGCACTGCGGCCGATGCCCTCCTCGGCCACCTGCTGGTCCACGCCTGCCCCCATGACTGGTCCCCGCCCGCTCAGCCGTGTGCACGCAGGGTGGAGAGGAGGACGTCGACGACGCGCTCCTGCTGGGCCCTGGTGATTCCCGGGAACATGGGGAGGGAGACGATCTCGTCGGCAGCCCGCTCGCTCACCGGGAAGGCACCCCGCGTGTACCCGAGGTCGGCCATCGCCGGGGTGAGGTGGACGGGCACGGGGTAGTGCACGCCCGCCCCGATCCCCTCCGCCTGGAGTCCGGCCAGCACCTCGTCACGTCGGCCCACGCGGACGACGTAGAGGTGCCAGACGTGCTCGTTGCCGGGCAACGTCCTGGGCGTGCGCAGGCCCGGGGTGCCGGCCAGCATCTCGTCGTATGCCGCGGCGGCGAGGCGCCGCTGCTCGTTCCACTCGTGCAACCGGCGCAGCTTGGCCCGCAGGACGACCGCCTGGAGGGTGTCGAGGCGCGAGTTGAAGCCGAACTGGGTGTGCTGGTACTTCGCAGGGCTGCCGTGGGCGCCGAGCAGCCTGACCCGCTCGGCCAGCAGGTCGTCGTTCGTGACGACCGCACCGGCGTCGCCGTAGGCGCCGAGGTTCTTGCCGGGGTAGAAGCTGGTCGCGGCGATGTCGCCGAAGGTGCCGGCCCGCCTGCCGTGTCGCGTCGCGCCCTGGGACTGCGCGCCGTCCTCGACCACGGTGACCCCATGGTCTGCGAGGTGGGCGGGAAGCTGTTCAAAGGGTGCGACCTGGCCGTAGAGGTCGACGGGGATGACGGCGCGGGTGAGGTGGCCGACCGCTGCCTCCACTGCCGCAGGGTCGATGAGCAGGCTGTCGTCGTCGACGTCGACGAAGACCGGTCGGGCCCCGATCCGCACGACCGCCTCGGCCGTGGCGATGAACGTGTTCGCCGGGACGACCACCTCGTCTCCGTGGCCGACCCCCGCCGCCCGCAGAGCCATCTCGATGGCATCGGTGCCGTTGGCGACGCCCACGCACCACCGTGCATCCGCGAAGTCGGCGTACTCCTGCTCGAAGGCGGAGACCGCCTTGCCCCCGATGAAGTCGCCGGCCGAGAGCACCTCTGCGAACCCTGCCTCGACCTCCTCGGCCACCTCGCGGTGCTGCAGGGACAGGTCGACGAGCGGGATGGCGTTCACGGGCGTGGCCTCCTGGGCGCTGGTGGGAAAGAGCTGCTGGGACATCACGCCGCCTTCAGTCCGGCCGCACGGCGGATCACGTCGACGACGACTTCCTGCTCGGCCTCGGTCATGGTGTGGAAGACCGGGAGGATGAGGGTGTGGTCCGTCAACCGCTCAGTCGTCGACAGGTCACCGTGCTGGTGGCCGGCATACGCGGGCTGGCGGTGCGCCGCCATGATCCCCGCGCGCGCCGAGACCCCTTCCGCGGCAAGGGCCTTCAGCATCTCGTTGCGCGACAATGGGAAGCCGCTGTCCAGCTCGACCCAGAACGACTGGAAGTTCGACTCGCCCCAAGCCGGGTCCTGCACCGTGCGCAGACCGGGTACGTCCGCGAGCATCGCCTGGTAGCCGGTGGCGAGGACACGGCGGCGACGCACCATCTCGTCGAGCTTGGCCAGCTGCACGAGCCCGACCGCGGCCTGGATGTCGGTCATCCGGAAGTTGAAGCCGACCTCGAGGTAGCTCTCGAGGACGGGCTGGCGGCTCTGGTGGCGGGCCGCCGCGCTGACGCTCATGCCGTGCTCGCGCTGCCGCCGCGCCCGCTCCGCCACCTGCTCGTCCGAGGTCGTGAGCATCCCGCCCTCGCCCGTGGTGAGCAGCTTGCGCGGGTGGAACGACCACGCGGCCAGGAAGGCGCCCGCACCGACGGGAGCGCCGCGGTAGCGGGAACCGGCCGCGCAGGCGGAGTCCTCGACGAGTGCGATGCCGCGGCTGTCGCAGAGCGCCCGCAAGGGCTCGACGTCGGCGGGCATGCCTCCCTGGTCGACGACGACGATGGCCCGGGTCCGCTCGGTCAGCAGCGGTTCGACGGTGCGCACGCTGAGGTTGCCGTCGTCGGCCTCGACGTCCGCGAAGACCGGTGTGCCGCCGACGTAGACGACGCAGTTCGCCGTGGCGATGAAGGAGAAGGACGGCACGACGACCTCGTCGCCGGGCCCGATGCCGAGCAGGTGCAGGGCCAGGTGCAGTGCCGTGGTGCAGGAGGAGACGGCCACCCCGTGCCCCGCGCCGACGTGCGCCGCGAAGGCCGACTCGAACTCCGCCACGCGCGGGCCCTGGGCGAGCCAGCCGGAGCTGACCACCTCTGCGGCCGCCGTCGCCTCGGCCTCGTCCAGCCAGGGCTTCATCACCGGGATCACCGGGGTCGTCGTCATGTCAGCTCCAGATGTCCCGGTGCACGTTCAGGATGACCCTCGAGCCGAACGGCTCGATCTTGATGGGCAGCTCGCGCATGTGGGCGAGCCGCTGCCGCACCGCCCGCTGGTTCTCCAACGGGCACACGACCAGCAGGAAGCCACCGCCGCCGGCGCCGGTGACCTTGGCCCCGGTGGCACCGGCCCCGATCGCCGCCTCCACCGCCTCGTCGATCTGGCTGTTGGTGACGCCCGAGGCAAGGTCGCGCTTGGCGGCCCAGCTCTTGTTGACGGCGACACCCAGCGCGTCGACGTCGCCCTCCCGCAGGCCAGCCGCTGCGTCACCCGCGAGGTCGCGCAGCTGGAACAGCTGGGCGAGGCGGTCTGCGATGTTGGCCTTCTGCTCGCCGAGGATGCTGTTCGCCTGGCGGGTGGTGCCGGTGAAGAAGAGCAGGAGCTCGTCCTGCACCTGCCGCCGCACCGTCGGTGTCAGGTCGAGCTGGTCGACGACCACACGGTCACCAGGGCCGAAGTGGAGGTCACAGATGCCGCCGAACGCGGCGGCATACTGGTCCTGCTTGCCGATCGGCTTGCGGCAGCGGTCGATCTCGATGGTGCAGGCACGTTCCGCCAGCTCCTCCGCGGTGACCTGGCGTCCGCGGTAGGCGAAGAGCGCGTGCAGCAGGCCCACGGTCACCGCCGACGACGAGCCGAGTCCGGACCCTGCTGAAGGGATGTCGGCCAGGGTGGTGATCTCGAGCCCGCCGCGGATCCCGGTCATGTGCAGGGCCTCCCGCACCAGCTCGTGCTCGAGGTCCTCGACGCGCGAGACGATCTCCTTGGCGGAGTAGTTCACGTAGATCTCGTCGTCGAAGCGCTGCTTGACGACGACGTAGACGTACTTGTCGATGGCGGCGTTGAGCACCCGGCCGCCGTGCTCGCGGTAGAAGTCGGGCAGGTCGGTCCCACCGCCGACGAGGCCCACGCGAAGCGGTGTCTGCGTGATGATCATGCCGTCGCCCTGCTCTCCCAGACCTGCCGTGCCTGCTCCAGTGCCGAAAGCGTGCCGATGTCGGTGAAGTAGCTGTCCCCGATCGCCACCGCTCGGGCACGCCCGACCAGCCGCCCCAGGAGGTCGAACCCGATGTCCCGCGGCAGGGAGGGCTCGACGAGGTCGAGCACCGACGGGCCGAACGCGTACATGCCGGCGTTGGCCAGGTCGCTCCTGGGCTCGGCCGGCTTCTCGGCGAACCCCACCACCCAGCCGTCGTCGTCCACCTCGACCACCCCGCACTCCGACGGGCGGGGCGCGCGGAACACCGTCAGCGTGGCGTCCGCCCGGCTGGCACGGTGGGCGTCGACGAGCTCGCCGAGGTCGAAGTCGGTCAGGTTGTCCGCGTTGACCACGAGGAACATCTCGTCGTCGTCGACGAAGTCACGGTTCGCGAGCAGGGTGCCCGCGCTGCCCAGCAGCTCCGGCTCGTGGACGACGTGGACGACGGGCGGCGTGGCACGGGCGGCCACGTGCGTCTCGACGAGGTCTGCGAAGTGGTGGGTGTTGACGAGGACCTCCTCGACACCTGCCGCCGCGAGGCAGTCCAGCCAACGGTCGAGCATCGTCCGGCCACCGACCTCGACGAGGCACTTGGGGAGGGCGTCGGTGACCGGGCGGAGGCGAGTTCCCAGGCCGGCCGCGAGGAGGAAGGCCTTCCGGGCCGCCCTGCGCTGGCTTTCGTCCTGCTGCTGACCACCCATGAGCCCGACCCCCTGCCGATCTCTCGTTCCCACGTCGCCCCCTCCAGAGGGCGTCCTAGTCAGAAGAGCGTCGGGAGCTGCGCCTGATACCGCGGGCCTGGAAGAACTTCGCGCGGACCCGGCTGTCCGTCAGTACCCCCGGTACTTCCACGCCCGGCGACGCAGCCACCACTCCCGCTTGGAGTTGACGAGGGACATCAGGTCCAGCGGGCCGAGTGGACGCTGCGCCTCGAGCTGCCGGTAGAGGCGCGCCCGCTTCACGTCCGGCCAGCACTCCACGGCATACGCCAACAGCTCCTCGACGTCTCCCTCCTCCGGGTTGCTGCCCGCCCCCATCAGGCGACGCCCCAGCTCACTTCGCCGGAAGGGACCGCGGTCGTGCACGCGCCCCGCGGCCCAGAGCGCCTCCCGGCCCAGCTGGCGGTGCACGGAGTCGCGCAGGTGGTCGACATCCGCCAAGGCGTGCCCGTAGCGGTCGAGGACTGCCTCGAACACCTCACGTCGTTGCACCAGGTCCATCAGGGGGCTGACGGCCTTGCTCATGTTCGCACCGTGCAGCCGGTAGTACGCCTGGTCGACTCCTCGGAGGAAGCCGACGGCGCCGTAGGCCGCGAAGCGCATGAAGAGCTCCATGTCGGCGGCCTTCGGCATCTGGGGGTCGTAGCCACCCACGCGCTGCTGCAGCGACGTCCGCACGACGACCTCCGGAGTGGTGATCGGGTTCTCGGCCTGGCGGAAGCGGTGCTCGAGCCAGCGCTGCCCGGACCAGACCGACCAGCCCCGCACCTTCGTGCGGGCAGGTGGCGGGGTGGTGCCGTCGGTGTACCAGACGGAGTGTCCGTAGACGAGCCCCACCTCGGGATGGGCGTCCAACAGGTCGCGGGCCCGACCGAGGGCGCCCGGTGTGGCCCGGTCGTCGGCCGACAGGAGCGTGCAGTAGTCGCCGTCGGCCCACTCCAGCAGGCCCTCGTTGAACGTGGCGATGTTGCCCTGGTTGGTCTGGTGCGCCACCACCTCGATGCGCGGGTCACGGGCGGCGAGCCGCCGAGCGACCTCGACGCTACCGTCGGGCGACGCGTCGTCGATGATGAGGACCCGCACGTCCACACCCGGCTGGTCGTCCAGCACGCTGCTGACCGCCTGCTCGAGGAAGTGGCCGTAGTTGTAGCAGGGAATGACCACACTGACCGAGCTCATCGAGCGCCCTCTCTCCTCGTCCGTGCGCACCGTCGCGCCGGCTGGTGTCCGTGTCCTGCGTCATGCGTGTCCCGCTCTGCGGCTCCGGCCGTGGCTCGCGGGTTCGGCCGGGTCATCGCCCACCGGGCCGGAACGTGCTACCGGAGTCCTGCCCGAACGGCCCTGTGCAGCTGCCGCCCTGCCGGGCCGACGACGAGGTGCACCGGTCCCCCTTGCCCACCGGACCGGTCCACTGCGCCCAGGTGACCGGGTTGTCGTGGCTGCCCTGGCTCCACGCGTAGAAGGTGGAGGGACCGTTGTAGACGTTGTCCGACCACTTGTTGCCCTGGAAGAAGGTCAGCTGGGTCGGGATGTCTCCACCGCCGGCGCTGCTGTTCGGCCCCCCGAACTGGCTGAACAGGCCGTTCGCGCCGCACGCCGGCCACACCGAGGGTGTACAGCCCTCGATGTGGGAGGGGTCGAAGTCGATTTGGTTGCGCGTGACATCGACGTTCTGCGTCTGCCACATGCAGCCGTCCCAGTAGTCCTCGGTGGGGGAACCCGTGGCCTTCCCCTGCCACGTCGTCCGGTCCAGCCGGGCACCCGGCAGGTTCGCCTTGCAGCCCTCCGTGCTGAACGGACCTTTGGATCCGCCCTTCATGAGGGTGCAGTCCTGGTCGAAGCCGTCGCCGCAGAAGCGGTTGGCGTTCTGCCACAGGAAGATCCCGCCACCGTTGTCGACCAGGGTGTTGTTGGCGATGACGGACCGCTTCGGGTAGCCCGGCATCTTCGACGCCGCGCAGGTCGCCATGGCGCACTTCGGCACTCCCCCGTTCCGCTGGTCGCTGCCCGACTCCGACACGTAGATGGCCGGCATGGGGAAGTGCGGGTTGTCCGGGCCGTCGGTGAGGTTGTTGCGGGCGATCCAGTTGTCGGTGATGGAGAAGTTGTAGGAGGTCTCCTCCCAGATGGCGCCGTTCTCGTTGTCGGTGATGGTGTTGCCGGTCCACGTGGTGTTGGCGTTGTTGCTGTCGGCCCAGCCGCCCACACCCCAGTTGTGGTGGATCCAGTTGTTCCTGATCATCACGCCGTTGGTGCCCCACAGCTTGAAGCCGCCCTGGTTGCCGTTGCCCTTCACCGTGCCGCAGTGCTCGTTCCGGTACCGCTCGGGCACGGGGTTGTGGTTGCGCCAACCGAGGCCGGGGTTGTTGAGCAACCCGGAGAGGTCGCAGGTGTCGTTGTAGCTGATCTCGTTGCCCTCGACCCACACGTTGTAGGGGCCGCCGGTCAGGGAGTCGCCTCGGATGGTCTGCGCGGACTGGAAACCGTACTGGCCGTTCTGGGTCAGGCAGTTCTCCCGCAGGACGTTGTCACTCGCGGCGAACATTCCCCCGCCGGGCACGTTCAGCGTGAGGGTGCTGTGCAGCAGGGTCCAGTCGGCGTTGCCGGCCTGGTTGACGGCCGTCTGGTCGACGGGCGGCGTGAACCCTTGGATGGTGAGGTAGGCGATGGTGACACCGGCCTGCTCGCCGGTTGCGCTGTTGCTGTCGATCGCGACTGGGCGGGAGTACTCGCCGTCGAGGGTGGCACCCACACCGTCGGCCCAGCCACCCACGAAGACGTCACCGCTCCTGGCGCTGAAGCTGCCGTGGTGTGTCCCGGGAGCGAGGTAGTAGACCGTGGCGGCGTCGAGCTCCCAGTTCTCGTAGTCCTTGTCCTCGGGCGGCAGCACCTGTCCTCGGGTGGCGTCAGGGAAGTCCGTGCCGGGTGCACCGAAGGTCGGCAGCCCTTTGGTCCCGGAGCGATAGGGACCCGCCCGACCGGTGTAGCTCCACGGAGAGCGGAGCACCGGCTGCCCGCAGACGGGATGGCCCTTGGGGCCGGCCGAGGTGGCACCCACCCTCCGCCCGTCCGCACCGGCCGTCTGCCCGGCACCGCCTCCGGCCGAGCTGCCGCCCGGCGGCGCGACGTCCTTCTGGCGTACCGCGTTGCGCGACGAGTCAGTGACGGACTCGCTGTCGCCCATCATCCTGACCACGAACCCGGCCAGGAGGACAGTGATGAGGACGCCGGCGCCGATGAGCACCGCTGCCGTCCTGGTCATGAGCACCATCCACCGTCCCCCTGGCGATCGGTCCGTCGTCGGTCACTGCCTACTTCGTGGAGAAGAGGTCGGTCACTGCCTACTTCGTGGAGAAGAGCACGTCGACCCAGTAGTTGGTGGAGCTGTACGTGCTGGACGGGAAGTTGCTCACGTTCCCGTAGGTGTAGACACCGTTGCCGCCGCTGACCCCGTCACGAAGCGCGTGCAGCGGTGCGGTGTCGACCCCGGAGGAGGCGAAGTAGTCCCGGTCCGCGGCATACCCGCCGTTCGGGGCGAAGTACGACGCCACGTACACCGTTCCAGCCGTCACCGCGACCGGCGAGGCGAAGGTCACCTGCTGCCAGCCCGAAGCGGTCTCGGAGCTGAACGTCGCCGACGCCAGCTTCGTCCCGGACGCCGACCACAGGTTCCCGATGTGGGTGCCGGTGTTGGCGGTGCCCTTGTAGAACCGGACCCCGGTGACCCACCCGTCCACGTCCGCCTTG
>NZ_FOHB01000009.1 GCF_900111375.1 Pedococcus cremeus | reverse complement strand
GTGGCCATCGAGCTCGAGCGGGTCTTCGACGACCTGCTGCCGCTGCTGCGCACGGTGCAGCCGGAGAAGCTGTCGGCCACCTTGAACGCGCTCGCGACCACCCTCGACGGGCGGGGTACCCGGCTGGGCCAGAACCTGGTTCTGGCCGACCGCTACTTCCGTGAGCTGAACCCGCACCTGCCGGCGCTGGAGGCGGACATCTCCGGGCTGGCCGACCTGGCGAGCACGTATGCCGTGGCCGCGCCGGAGCTGGTGCGGGCGGCCAAGGCGCTGGTGACCACCAACACCACGATCGTGCAGAAGCAGGACTCGTTGAAGGGCTTCTTCGCCGGCACGGCCGGGTTCGCCAACACGACCGCCGACTTCCTCGACCGCGACGGCGACCGGCTGATCCGCGCGGGCCGGGTGCAGCGCCCCACCCTCGCGGTGTTCGCCCGCTACGCGCCCCAGTACCCCTGTGCCGCGACCGCCCTGGCCAACTGGATACCCACCATCGACGACGCCTGGAAGAACGAGACCTTCCACATCACCCTCGAGGTCACCCCGCAGCGCCCGGGCTACCAGCCGGGCGAGGAGCCCGCCTGGGGCGAGAGCCGTCCGCCGAGCTGCGGGCCGCTGCCCACACCGGACACGTCACAGGACAAGCCGTTGCCCGGCAAGAAGTTCGACGACGGCACCCGCAACGTCGGCGGCTACAGCAGCCACCCACCGTCCTCCGCCCTGCCCGGGGTGTTCCTGGGCAGGGGTGGCCCGGGCATCGAGGACCCCGACGGCGGGCTGGCCGGGACCCTCGACGAGCAGGAGGTCGTCGCCGCGCTCCTCGCGGGTGACGGCTCGGCCCGGCCGTCGGCGATCACGACCCTGCTGGCCGGACCCGTCCTGCGAGGGACCGTGGTTCACCAGCAGCCGGGTCGTTGACCGCGAGCGACCCAATGCCGTGCCACACGCCGGCCATCACCAGGGCCGTGGCGTCTCCCGCCGTGACCTCGGGTCGTCCGAGCCGCCAGACCGCGACCCGTTCGCATGCACCGATGACCACCTCGGCGTAGCCCTCGAGCAGGCCTGCGGGCAGGGCCGTCAGTCCGGGCACCCGGCCGAGCGCCTCGGCCACGACGGCCGACTGCTGGGTGCGGATCCGCTCGATGTCGCGGCTCGTCGACGCTGCGACGGCGCCCTCCTGCTGGATGAGGGCGAAGGCCGAGGCGTGCTCGTCGATGAAGTCGAAGAACGCCCGGATGCCGCTCTCGAAGACCGCCTCGAGCGGGGCGTCGCCGGGCATGGCGTCCCAGGCGGAGACCGTGGCCTCCCGCAGCTGTGCGCGGGCCCGGTCGACGCACGCGGAGAGCAACCCGTCCTTGGAGCCGAAGTAGCCGTAGATCAGCGGCTTGGTCACCCCGACCCGGTCGGCCACCTCCTCCATGGTGGTGGCCTGGTAGCCCCGCTCGGCGAACACGGCCTCGGCGACGGCGAGGATCTGCTCCTCCCGCTGCGCACGCGGCATACGGGCGCCCCTGGTGGGTGCGGTGGCGGGGGCGGGCGTCTCCACGGCGCCGATGCTACCTGTACCGCCGGTAAGTTACCGGTGGTAAGTTCGCCTGCCATGGAAGCGGCCCCGCACCCCGAGCGCGCCACCCCGCACCACCGGGTGGTCGTGGTGGGGACGGGCTTCTCGGGCCTGGGCATGGCGGTGCGGCTGGCCGAGCGCGGCGAGGACTTCGTCGTGCTGGAGAAGGCCGACGAGGTCGGCGGAACCTGGCGCGACAACCGCTACCCGGGCTGCGCGTGCGACGTGCCGTCGAAGCTGTACTCCTTCTCCTTCGACCTCAAGCCCGACTGGAGCCGCGACTTCGCCAGGGCCGACGAGATCTGGGCCTACCTGCGCGACGTCGCCGATCGCCACGGGGTGCGCGACCGCATCGCCTTCGGCGCCGACCTCGTCTCGGCGACCTGGGAGGAAGGGACGCGGCGCTGGCTCCTCCGGGCGGCCGACGGTCGCGGGTGGACGGCCGACTCCCTCGTGCTCGGGGTGGGGGCGCTGCACGAGCCGAGGCTGCCCGACATCGTCGGCCTCGACACCTTCGCCGGCCCGGTGCTGCACTCAGCGCGCTGGCCCGAGCACGACGGGCTCGACGGCCGTCGGGTCGCGGTCATCGGCACCGGCGCCAGCGCCGTGCAGATGGTGCCCGAGCTGGCCACCCGCGTCGCCGACCTCACCGTCTTCCAGCGCACCCCGGCGTGGATCATGCCCAAGCACGACCGGCCGTGGAGCCAGCGGCGGCAGCAGGCCTTCCGGCGCTCGCCGGCGCTGCAGCGGGCGGTGCGCTGGAGGACCTTCTGGGAGCTCGAGGCCCGGGTGCCGATGTTCTCGCGCTACCCCGCGGTGGCCCGCGTCGCCGAGCGGCTGGCGCTGCGGAACCTGCGCGAGGCGGTCAGCGACCCGGACGTGCGTCGCAGGCTCACCCCGGGCTACACGCTCGGCTGCAAGCGCGTGCTGCTGTCCAACGACTACTGGCCGGCGTTCGACCGCCCGAACGTCCACCTGGTCACCGAGCCGGTCGTGGCGGTGGAGCCGGATGCCGTGGTCACCGCCGACGGCACCCGTCACGAGGTCGACGCCATCGCGCTCGGCACCGGGTTCGACGTCACCGGCTCGTTCGAGCGCATCGAGATCTGGGGCAGCGGCGGCCGAAGCCTCACCGAGGCGTGGGGCGGCGGCATGCACACGCACCTCGGCATCACCGTGGCCGGGTTCCCCGAGCTCTACCTCCTGCTGGGCCCCAACACCGGCCTCGGCCACAACTCGGTGGTGCTCATGATCGAGGCGGCCACCCGGTACGTGCTGGAGTGCCTCGACCGCAGCCGCTCCGGGCCGAGGGTGACGACCGCTGTCGCCCAGCGCCGCTTCACCGACGAGATGCTGAGGCGCAGCCGGCACACCGTCTGGGCCACGGGGTGCCGCAGCTGGTACCTCGACCGCTTCGGCAACAACACGACCCTGTGGCCCGGCTCGGTCGTGGAGTACTGGCGGCGCACGCGACGCGTCGACGACGCGACGTTCGAACCGGTCCGGGAGCGAGAGCTGGTGGGAGAGCAGGCATGAGCGGAACAGTCTTCAGGACACGGAGCTTCGCCCCGAGCGTCTCCATCGTCACCGGTGGGGGCTCCGGCATCGGTCGCGCCATCGCCACCGAGCTGGCCCGGCGCGGCAGCCACGTCGTCGTCGCCGACCTCGACGGCGCCCGGGCCAAGCAGGTCGCCGACGACCTCGGCGAGCGGGGGAGCGCGGCCGAGGTCGACGTCGTCGACGCCGAGGCGGTGCAGGCGCTCGTCGCCCAGACGGCCGAACGCCACGGCCGGCTCGACATCATGGCCAACAACGCCGGCGTCGCGATCGGCGGGCTCCTCGAGGAGCTCGACGAGAGGCACTGGGCCAAGGCCCTCGACGTGAACCTGCGCGGGGTGATCAACGGCGTCAGCGCGGCATACCCGGTCATGAGCGCGCAGCGCTCCGGCCACATCCTCAACACGGCCTCGCTCGCCGGCCTCATCCCGGCCCCGGCGATGCTGCCCTACACCACCACCAAGCACGCCGTGGTCGGCCTCTCCACCGCGCTGCGGGCGGAGGCGGCGAGCCGCGGTGTGCGGGTGAGCGTGCTCTGCCCCGCCTTCGTCGACACCCCGCTGCTCGACGAGGTGTATGCCGCCCCGGCCTCCTTCGGGGGCGGCAGCAGCGTGCGCTCGCGGGTGCGGTTGATGCAGCCGAGGTTCCTCACGGCGGAGCTGGTGGCGGCCCGGGCGGTCGACGGACTGGCGTCCAACAAGGCGGTGATCCCGGTCGGCTGGCTGGCCCACACCCTCTGGCGGCTGAACCGCTACGCACCGCCGGTGGCGCGTGGGCTGGTGCAGGCCCAGGTGAGCGCCCACCGCCGCTTGAGTCGTCCGTCGTCGAGCTAGCCGACGCAGACCTCTCGCGGGAACGGCGTCCCGTTCCGCGGGTTCGGCGTCACGGTCACGACCGTGCGGGTGGCACACGGCGTGGTCGGTCGCGGTGGGATGGGGGGAGTCGAGGACGGCATCGGCCCCCGGGCCGTCGTGCTGGGCGTCGGGTCAACGGGTGTGAAGAGCACATCGGGGTCGGGGGTGGGCGCCGTGCCGGGCCTTTGGCCGAGGTCATCGGTGGACACCTGCGACCACGTGCCGTCGGGGTCGCGCAGGAGGAGTCCGGCCCGTCCGGACGCCACGGCCACCATCGGTCCGTGGGGCGTGTCGAGGACGGCGATGTCCTGGGGGAAGAAGGGCGGCGGGTCGTCCTTGCAGCCGCCTTCCGCGTCCTGGCGCAGCCGGTCGAGCTGCTGGCTCGGCATCCGGTAGTCGGTCGACCACGTGGCGCCACCGTCGTCGCTGGCCTCGACCCAGGGCTCGCGGGTGTCCGGTGTCCGGCGCCAGCAGCGCCGGGGCGCCTCCACCGAGCAGGCCTCCTCGAGCGTGGGGCCGAGGTCTCCCACGCGCGCCTCGTCCAGGGAGTTCAGGGTGGTCCATCGGCCGTCGACGTCGATGGACGTCTTCTGGTAGCTCAGCGCGATGACCACCCGGTGCTCGGTGCGCGACGGTGGACCGCTGAAGTCGCCGTTGACCACCCCCACCGACTCCAGGCCGCGCCAGGTGGTGCACGGGGAGGTGGCGGCCGTCGCGACCACCGCGAAGGGCAGGGCGAGCGCCCCGAGGGCCAGCGCCGCCCGGCGGCGTGCCCCGGCCCCACGTCGTCGTTCGGCGCGCGACACGTGCGCGGCCAGCAGCAGGCCGGGCAGGGCGATGAGGTCGGTGGGGTCACGCAGCATCTGCGTGGGCCACCCGACCGCTGACCACAGGTGGTTGGCCACCTCGACGCCTTCCGTCGTGGTCTTGACCAGGGTGAAACCGACCGCGGTGGCGACCAGCGCGACGGGTGCGGCTCGAGGGATGCGCAGCAGGGTCAGCACCACGGCCAGCAGTGCCGGAGCCAGCACGAGCCCGGCCACGTCGCTCAGCTTGCCGGTGACGAAGCCGGGCGCCGACTGCTTGAGCACGTGGTCGTTGAGCACCAGCACGGCCAGGGCGAGCAGGGTCGGCGGGGCGCCGAGCCACCTCAACGCGTCACGCGTGTCGTGCGTCCACGGTCGACTGGCCCCACCCCGATGTGCCCCCACGGCGAGCATGCTCCCGGCTCCAGGGCTCGGACGAGCAGCATTTCGACAACACTGTGACAACAGTGCGGCGACTGTCCCCGTCGGCCCAGCCCGGTGCCGACCGCGTCGGTGTCGGTGGCCGTGGGCGCGGCCCCCTAGGCTTGCGCCTGTCCCCGTAGCCCAACCGGCAGAGGCAGGCGACTTAAAATCGCTGTGTTGCGGGTTCGACTCCCGTCGGGGGCACGATCAGCCATTCTGTGACGTTGTGGGAACTTGTCGGACCTCTCGCGACTTCTACTGTGTGACGACCAGCGGCCGCCACCGGCCGACCAAGCCCCTGAGGAGGGACTTCCATGGCCACCAACCCGGTGTTCAACCGGATCGAGCGTGAGGCCCAGCAGGGCTACGCCGGCTTCCGTGACCGCGCGCCCCAGCAGCAGCCGACGGCGGCGCCGTCGTGGGGCCAGCCCGGCACCATGAGCGACCAGCAGCTGCAGGACCTCTACAACCAGCCGGCGGCCACCCCGGTGCAGGCCGGGCGGGTCACCCTCGACGACGTCGTCATGAAGACCCTCGGGCTGTTCTCGCTCGTGTTGGTCTTCGCTGTCGTCGGGTGGCAGCTGGCACCCACGCCCATGGGCGGGGCGGTCATGCTCGGCGGCATCGCCCTGACCTTGGTCCTGGGCCTGGTGATCGCGTTCAAGAAGACGATCAGCGTCCCGCTCATCGTCACGTATGCCGTGGTCGAGGGCGTCTTCGTCGGTGCGATCAGCAACTACTACAGCCTGATCTTCAACGACCCGAACGTGGTCACGGACCCGTTCAAGGGCATCGTCGCCCAAGCGGTCATCGCGACCCTGTCGGTCTTCGCCGGCATGCTGCTCGCCTACAAGACCGGCCTGATCAAGGTCACCGCGAAGTTCCGCCGCATCGTGACGATGGCGGTGATCGGCTATGCGATCTTCGCCGTCATCAACCTCGTCTATGCCCTGGTCACCCAGACTGCCTTCGGCATCGGGGGCACCGGCGCGCTCGGCATCGGCATCTCGCTGTTCGCCATCGGCCTCGCGTCGATGTCGCTGGCCGTCGACTTCGACTCGATCGACCGGGCCATCGCGACCGGCGCGCCGCAGAAGTACTCGTGGCTGCTGGCGCACGGCCTCATCGTGACGCTGGTCTGGCTCTACCTCGAGATCCTGCGCCTGCTCGGACGCCTGCGCAGCCAGTGACGACCCGGTGAGCGCCACGGGGGCCTCCCCGGTCCCGCAGGGCGTGGCCGACGAGCTCCGGCGCGTGGTCCAGCGGTGGCAGCAGCTGCCGCTGGACCACGCGCTTCGTTGTGTGCCGCCGGTGCGCGACGTGCTCGCCCGGCTCGCGCCCCTCGGGTTCACCGAGGCGGCAGGTGACCGGCTGGCGGGTGCCGAAGTGGACGGCGCCACGGTGCCCGACCTCGGGCCCGCCGTGGTGATGGACCAGCTCACGGTGCTCGTCTACGACGCGTGCGCCACCGACTCCTCGCCCGCCCGGGGCGCCCACGTGCAGGCCCTGCTCGCCGACCTGCGGCGTGCCCTCCCCTGACGACCGGGGGCGCCGGGGGCGAGGCCCCGCCCGAGACCTACGACGAGACCTACGACCGCAGGTGGGCCACGTTGTGCCACCCCGGGTCGGGCGTGACCTGGACCCGGATGCGGCCCTGGTCCCACGCCTCGACGGCCGCACGCATCTGCTCGACGGCCGGGGTCGTGGAGTCGACGTAGATGTGCAGCACCCGCATGCCGCGGTGTGACTGGTGCGCCACGATCCGGCCGCTGCCGTTGATCCGCTCGCCGAGGTGCTCCTCGAGCGCCCGCAGCGGCCCGAGCGACCCCGGCCCCGGGTAGCCCTGCTCGGTCAGGTCGGTGTAGGGCACGAGGACGGCCACGTGCGTGTCGAAGGTGGGCGCCGTCGTCGGCGACAGCGGCACCTGCGCCAACGCCATGACCGGCCCCTCGTCGCCCTGCCCCTCCATGATCACCCAGTGGGGGGTGCCGTCGGCGTCCGTGTTGTCGTCGCGCAGGTCGCGCACGACCGAGCGCAGCGCCGAGAGGCCGAACCCGTCGAGCGGCGGCTCGGTCGTCGGGGTGATCTCACCGACCCACGCCTCGACGTCGTCCTCGCCCAGCGCGGAGTCGAGCGCCAGGAAGGCGATCTGGCCACGGACCTGCTCCTCCAGCTCGCGGAACAGCGGGTGGTAGACGAGCACGTCGAGGTGGCACCCCTCCCTGCGCGCGCCGACCCGGACGTCCGAGAAGGCGATCTCCCGGCCACCGAGGCCGAGCGCGATCTGCTCCACGTCCGGGGCAGCCTGGCGTGACGCGGCATACTCCCAGGTCTCGTCGATGCCGGGTGAGGCCCGCAGCCACCGGTTCGCCAACGGGCGGAGCTCGGGGTCGCCCTCGGCGCTCAGGACGAGCACGTGCTGCGCGAGGTCACCGGCGCCCAGCTCCCAGGCGAGGTCGGGGTGGATGGCGGAGACCGCCTCGGACAGCGCGTCGCCGACCCGCTGGGGGTCGCGGTCCTCGAGTGCCTGCGTGACGGAGGCGCGACCCTCGGCGGCCCACCACTCCCAGAAGGCGGCGATGGCGGCAGCCGGCTCGTGGGGGCGCGCGTCGCGTTGGAACAGCCGCATGCCTGCATCGTGTCCGAGCGGGAGACGCCGGAGGGCGGCTTTCCCGGAATCTGCTCCCGGGAGGCCGCCCTCCGTCGTCACCGCGCTCGATACCGAGGCGCGGCGGTCCGCTCAGCTGAGCCGCTCGTAGATGATCGCCATGCCCTGGCCACCACCGACGCACATCGTCTCGAGGCCGAACTGGCCGTCGCGGGCCTGCAGACCGTTGAGCAGGGTGGTGGTGATGCGGGCACCGGTGGAGCCGAACGGGTGGCCGAGCGCGATGGCGCCGCCGTGCACGTTGAGCTTGTCGAAGTCCATGCCGAGGTCGTCGGCGCTGGGCAGCACCTGGGCCGCGAAGGCCTCGTTGATCTCGTAGAGGTCCATGTCGCCGATGGTCATGCCGGCGCGGGCGAGGGCCTGGCGGGACGCCTCGACCGGGCCGAGGCCCATGATCTCGGGGGAGAGGGCCGAGACGCCGGTGGCGACCACGCGGGCCAGCGGCGTGATGCCGAGCTCCCTGGCCCTGGTGTCGCTCATGACGACCACGGCGGCCGCGCCGTCGTTGAGCGGGCAGCAGTTGCCGGCGGTGATGGTGCCCTGCTCGCGGAACACCGGCTGCAGCTGCGAGACGCCCTCGAGGGTGACGCCTGCGCGGGGACCGTCGTCCTTGCTGACCACGGTGCCGTCGGCCAGGGTCACCGGGGCGATCTCGCGCTCGAAGAAGCCGTCGGCGATGGCCTTCTCCGCCCGGTTCTGGCTGCTGACGCCCCACTCGTCCTGGCGCTCACGCGAGATGCCGCGGAAGGTGGCGACGTTCTCGGCGGTCTGCCCCATGGAGAGGTAGACGTCGGGGAGCAGGCCCTCCTCGCGGGGGTCGGTCCACGTGGTGTTGTCCTTGGCCATCTGCTCGCTGCGGGCCTTGGAGTCGTCGAACCTCGGGTTCTGGTCGTCGCCCGCGGAGCCACCGGCCCCGGCCCAGTTGGTGTACTGCGAGACGCACTCGACGCCGCCGGAGATGAAGACGTCGCCCTCACCGGCCTTGATCGCGTGGTAGGCCATCCGGGTGGTCTGCACCGAGGAGGCACAGAACCGGTTGACCGTGGCGCCGGGCAGGTGGTCGAAGCCGGCGAGCACCGAGATGACCCGGGCCATGTTGGAGCCGTGCTTCCCCGACGGCTCGGCGCAGCCCCAGTAGAGGTCCTCGACCAGCGCCGGGTCGAGCTCGGGCACCTTGGCGAGGGCGGCCTGGATGACACCGACCGACAGGTCGTCGGGCCGCACGTCCTTGAGCGAACCCTTGAACGCGCGCCCGATGGGCGTGCGGGCGGTCGAGACGATGACTGCTTCGGTCACGGGTGTTCCTCTCCTCGAGCGGGAAGTCGAGGGCCGCAGGTAAGCGGCCGCTCAGTCACCGCCGATGGTATGCCGTTCGGCCGGGGCGTCCGGTGTGTCCTTGGTCTCGGTGCCGCCCACCGGCGCCTCGACCGGGGCTGCCGCCTCGGAAGGTCCCTCGGGCGGTGCCTCGTCGCCGCCGCGTCGCGGCAGGGGGATGCGCGGTCGGCGCAGCAGCTTGGCCCAGCGACCCCGCGGGCCGCGCGGCTGGCCGGCGATCTCGGTGGCGCTGACCTCGGTGCCGGGGTCGCGCACGGCCTGCTGCGCCGCCAGGGCGACCGGGCCGATGCCCTCGCCGCGACGGCGGTCGGGCACCCGCTCCTCCTCGCCGGCGCCCTCCCAGACGCCGAGCGCGGCATACACGCTGGGCAGCAGCGCGGCGGCGCACCGCGCGTAGCCGGCCGGGGAAGGGTGGAAGCGGTCCTGGCTGAACATCTCGTGCGGCCGCTCGGCGAACTCGGGGCCGAGCAGGTCGCCGAGCGAGACGGTGCGGCCACCGGCCTCGACGACGGCCACCGTCTGGGCGGCCGCGAGGTCGCGGCTCCAGCGACGGCCGAGCAGGCGCAGCGGCTGGGGGATCGGGCCGATGGTGCCGAGGTCGGGGCAGGTGCCGACGACGACCTCGACCCCGGCGTCGCGCAGCCGCTTGACCGCCGACCCGAGGTGGCGCACGGCCACCACCTTGTTGACGCGGTGGGTGACGTCGTTGGCGCCGATCAGGATCACCGCGACGTGCGGCCGGGGCGCCTCGTCGAGCGCCTTGGCGAGCTGCAGCTCGAGCCCGGACGACTCGGCACCGATGACGGCGCGGTTGGTCAGCCGCACCGGGCGGCCGGTCAGCGCGGAGACCCCGGTCGCGATGATCGCGCCGACCGTCTGGAAGCGGTTGTCGGCACCCATCCCGGCCGCGGAGGAGTCGCCGAGCATGAGCAGCTCGACGGGTTCGCCGGCCCCGGCGCCGTAGAGGCCGTTGTCGTCCGGCGCGCCCTCGAAGTGCACCCCGACGATCCGTCGCGCGATCCGTGCCTCCGCCTTGAGCAGGCCGTAGCCGAGGGCCCCGAGCGCGCCGATCCCCGCTGCGACGCCGCCCCCGCCGTATGCCGCGGTGGCGGCGATCCTGCGCGCCCGTCGTGCCCGGCCCATCCCTGCTCCTCCTCCGTCGGGGTCACCACGGTAACGACCGTGACGGACAGGCGGTGCCCCGGGAGGTGGACGCCAGGAGTCCACCGGGGCTCCCGCAAGAGAGAGCGACCGCACGGCCGCCGACGGCATACCACTGTCCACCATCTGAGAGGATGGCGCGCGTGAAGTACGCAGAGCACATCGCCGACCTCGTCGGGAACACGCCCCTCGTCAAGCTCAACAACGTCACCCGGGACGCAGGCGTCGCCTGCACGGTCCTGGCCAAGGTGGAGTACGTGAACCCGGGCGGCTCCGTGAAGGACCGCATCGCCCTGCGCATGGTCGAGGCCGCGGAGGCCTCGGGCGAGCTCAAGCCCGGTGGCACCATCGTCGAGCCGACCTCCGGCAACACCGGTGTCGGCCTGGCGCTCGTGGCCCAGCGCAAGGGCTACAAGTGCGTCTTCGTGTGCCCCGACAAGGTCAGCCAGGACAAGCGTGACGTGCTCAAGGCCTACGGCGCCGAGGTCGTCGTGACCCCCACCGCCGTCGCTCCCGACCACCCCGACTCCTACTACTCGGTCTCCGACCGGCTGGTGAAGGAGATCGAGGGCGCCTGGAAGCCGAACCAGTACGCCAACCCAGAGGGCCCGAACTCGCACTACGCGAGCACCGGCCCGGAGATCTGGCAGGACACCGACGGCAAGGTGACCCACTTCGTCGCCGGCGTCGGCACGGGCGGCACGATCACCGGCACCGGCCGCTACCTGCGCGAGGTGTCCGAGGACCGCGAGGGCGGCCGGGTGCAGATCATCGGCGCCGACCCGGAGGGCTCGGTCTACTCCGGCGGGTCCGGCCGTCCCTACCTCGTCGAGGGCGTGGGCGAGGACTTCTGGCCCAGCGCCTACGACCCGTCGGTCGTCGACCAGGTGATCCCGGTCAGCGACGCCGACTCGTTCGCGATGACGCGCCGGCTGGCCCGCGAGGAGGGCCTGCTGGTCGGTGGCTCCTGCGGCATGGCGGTCGTCGCGGCGCTGCGCGCCGCCAAGGACCTGCCGGCCGACGCCGTCGTGGTCGTGCTGCTGCCCGACTCCGGTCGCGGGTACATGTCGAAGATCTTCAACGACGACTGGATGAGCTCCTACGGCTTCATGAAGTCGGCGGGCGAGGCCACGGTCGGCGAGGTGCTGCACAAGAAGGCCGGCGACCTGCCTGCCCTGGTGCACACCCACCCGACCGAGACGGTGCGCGACGCGATCGAGATCCTGCACGAGTACGGCGTCTCGCAGATGCCGGTGGTCAAGGCCGAGCCGCCCGTCATGGCCGGTGAGGTGGCCGGTGCGGTGAGCGAGCGGGCGCTGCTGGAGAAGCTCTTCGCCGGCAAGGCGCACCTGACCGACTCGGTCGAGCAGCACATGGAGGAGCCGCTGCCGCTGGTCGGCTCCGGCCAGCCGATCGCCGACGCGCGCCGTGAGCTCGAGACGGCCGACGCGATCATGGTGGTCGAGGACGGCAAGCCGGTGGGCGTGCTCACCCGCGCCGACCTGCTGGCGTCGCTCGTCGAGTGACGACGTTCAGCCGTTCTGGGGCGGCGGCCCGGCTCAGCTCTGGGCCGCCTCTCCCCGGTAGCGGCTGGGTGTGAGGCCCAGCACCGTGCGGAAGTCGCCGGCGAGGTGGGCCTGGTCGGCGTAGCCGAGCTCTGCCGCCAGCGCGGCCAGCTCGGTGTCCGGCTGCTCACGCAGCCGCTGGGCCGCCTCCTGCAGCCGACGCCGGCGGATCATCGCGGCGGGCGGCACCCCGATGTACCGCGACGCGAGGCGCTGCACCGTGCGCACCGACACCCCGAGGGCGTCCGCGACGTCGCCCACCCGCACCATGTCGGGGTCCTCGTCGACCAGCCGGGTGAGCGCGTTGGCCAGCTTGCCCTCGTCGTCCGGGGGCGCCAGGTGGCCCTGCACCCAGTCGGCGAACGCCTCCACCGCGCGGGCCCGGCGATCCTGCGGCTGGCCTTCGTGTGTCATCGCGGTCACGACGGATTCCTGCAGCTCGGGGAGCTCCATGGCGACGTAGGAGTCGCGCAGCGCGCCTGGTTCCACGCCCAGCTGGGGGACGGCGGCCGGCAGGAGCAGCGCGCCGACCGCCCAGCCGGAGCCGGTGAGGTCGCGGGACGAGCGGCGGGTGGTGGGCCCGGCCAGCCCCACCACGGACGGCTCGACCACGAGGTTGCAGGCAGGGAAGGCGATGACCTCCTGGCGTGACACACGTCCGGGCTCGACGTTCCACTCGGGGATCCAGAACCAGCGCACCAGCCCCGCGACCCGCTCCGGCGCCGGAAGCCGCGTGAAGGTGGGCAGCGAGGCGGGGTAGAGGATGCCGCGCCACTCGTCGCCCACACGCCCACCCTCTCCAACCTGGCGCGAATCTCCAAGAAGGTTGTCCGGCCGGCGTCCTAGCGTCGACGCCATGACCCAGAACCTCTCGACTCCAACCGCCAACGCCGCCCCCACCGCCGCGACGGGCGCGCACACCACCGACGGCGTCCCGCACGGCCTGACCAGCCTGACACCGTTCATCGTCGTGCCCCGTGCCCGGGACGCGATCGCCTTCTACCGCGACGTCTTCGGTGCCCGCGTCGTCGACGTGACCGAGATGGGCGGGGTCGTCGCCCACGCGGTGCTCGACTTCGGCAACGGCCACCTGCAGCTCGGCGAGCCCGTGCCCGACTACCACCTCGTGCCGCCGCCGTCGGGTGACGACGACTGCTACTCCCTCGGCCTGTACTGCGCCGACGTCGACGCCGTGGTCGCGAGCGCCGAGGCGGCCGGTGCCACCGTGCGGGAACCGCCGTCGACGTTCGTGTCCGGCGACCGGTTCGCGAGCATCCGTGACCCGTTCGGGGTCCGCTGGTCGGTGATGACCCGCGTCGAGGACCTGTCCGAGGAGGAGAGTGCCCGCCGGGTGGCCGAATGGGCGGCACAGCAGGGCAGCTGAGCGGCTACCGCAGCCGCAGGGCCATCGTCGGGTCCGACGGCTGCGCGACGTCGGGATGGAAGATCCCGGCCAGCGCCTCGACGCCGTCGACCAGCCGAGGCCCCGGACGTGCGAACGACGCGTTCGCGTCCACGGCCCAGACCGGTATGCCGTCGGGCAGCCTCCCGTCGTCGATCGCCTTCTGCGCCAACGCGGTTGCGTCGTCCAGGTGGTAGCCGCAGGGGGCGGCCACGATGACGTCGGGAGCGCTGTCGCGCACGGCGTCCCACGTGGTCCGCTCGGACTTCTGCCCGGCGACACCGAGGGCGTTGACCCCACCTGCTGCGGTCACCATCTCGGGCACCCAGTGCCCGGGCGCGAACGGCGGGTCGGTCCACTCCAGGACGAGTGCACGCGGCATACGTTGTCCGGCAACGACGCTCGCGACGCGGGCCAGCCGCTCGCGCAAGCCGGCGACGAGTGCATCGGCGCGCTCGCGCGTGCCGGTCGCCTCACCGAGGGTGGTGATGGAGGCCAGCACCTCGTCGATGGTGTGCGGGTCGATGGTGAGCACCTCGGCGCGGCAGCCGAGGTAGGCGAGGGCGTCGTCGACCTTGCCGACGTCGACGGCACAGACGGCGCAGAGGTCCTGGGTCACGACGAGGTCCGCGTCGAGCTCCGCGAGGGCGCCCGCGTCGAGGTGGTAGAGGTCCTCTCCGGCGTGCATGGCCCGGGTGACGAACGCGTCGATCTCGGTCGGCGTGAGCCCCTCGGGGATGGCCGTGGTCGACACGATCCGGCGGCTGCGCGCCTCCTGCGGGTGGTCGCACTCGAACGTCACGCCGACGACCTGGTCGCCCGCACCGATCGCGAACAGGATCTCGGTGGTCGAGGGGAGGAGGGACACTGTCCGCATGGAGCTGACCCTACGGGAGCTCGACACCGGCGACGAGGACCTCCTCCAGGCGCTGCTGGAGTCGGCACCCGACTACGCCGTGCGGGTCACGGGCTACCCGCCAGGACCCTCCGACGCGTTGAGCCTGCTCATGATGCGCCCGGAGTCGGTGCCGGAGTCGCACAAGGTCGTGCTCGGCGGCTTCGAGGGGGAGGGGCTGGTGGCGGTCGTCGACCTGCTGCGTGGCTACCCACAGCCTCACTGCGTCTTCATCGGGCTGCTGCTCGTGGACGGCTCGCGACAGGGCAACGGGGTCGGCGCCGCGGCCATGGCCGCCACCGAGCGGTATGCCGCGCAGTGGCCCGAGGCGCGCCGCTTCCGGCTCGCGGTGGTGGACACCAACGCGGCGGTGCTGGGGTTCTGGCGGCGCATGGGGTTCGAGCCGACGGGGGAGAGCCGGCCGTACCGGTACGACCACCTGGAGTCGACCACCCGGCTGTACGAGAGGGACCTGACGACCGCCGGCTGATGCTCGGGGGCCGCCGCCAGGCGCAACGGGCCCTGCGGCGGGTCAGGAACGCGGCTGCAGCACGGTCTCGACGTCGATGGTGATCGTGACGTCCTTGCTCACCAGGAGACCGCCGGCCTCGGGGGGCACATTCCAGGTGATGCCGAAGTCCTCCCGGTTGACCGTGGTGGTCGCCGAGAAGATGGCCCGGTCTGCACCCCACGGGTCCCGCACCTGACCCTCGAAGCTGGCGTCGAGGGCAACCTGCCTGGTGACTCCGTGGATGGTCAGCTCCCCGTGGACCACGCCTTGCGTGCCCGACCACTCAGTCCGGACGCTGCGGAAGGTGGCCTCCGGGAACCGCTCGACGTCGAAGAGGTCGGCTGAGCGAAGGTGGTCGTCACGGGTCTCGCTGCCGGAGGTGACGCTGGCCATGCCGATCACGACGTCGACCTGGGAGTCGGTCATGCGCTCGCCGACCCTGACGGTGCCGTGCACGTCGGTGAAGCGGCCGCGGACCTTGGTGACGATGAGGTGACGACCGGTGAACGAGACGTCGGCGTGGCCGGGATCGATCTCCCAGGTGCCGGCCGCCGGCAGGACGTGGCCGTCGATGGTCCGGGTTGCGGTGGTGGTGCTGGTGCTCATGTCAGTTCTCCTGTGGGTTGGGGTGGGCAGGTGACGCACTAAAGTGCGTGTACACACACATAATTGCAACCGCGAGTCGTCTCGTCAAGGTATGTGTGAGCGCACACACATACCGACTAGGCTTATGGGCATGACCGAGAACGCGCCCGACCGGGTGGCAGCGTGGGCGCTGCTCCTGCGGGTCCACGCGGCAGTCGTGCCGAAGCTCTCCCGAGAGCTGGCGGGCGTCGGCCTGCCGATCTCCTGGTACGACGTGCTCCTGGTGCTCAACGCTGCGCCCGACCGGCTGCTCCGGATGTCGGAGCTCGGCAGCCGGGCCGTGATCAGCCGCGAACAGGTCAGCCGCGTGGTCACCGAGCTGCAGAAGGCCGGGCTGGTCGAGCGCCGGCCGAACCCGGATGACAAGCGTTCTTCGTTCGCCGCCATCACACCGGCCGGAAGGGCACGGCTGCGCGCAGCGGCGCCGGCCTACCTCGCCGCGATCGAGCAACACTTCACCGGGCACCTCACGGACCGTGAGGTCGCGGTCATCGTCAAGGGGCTCGGCCGGGTGCTGGCCGCGGAGGAGGGCTGACCGAGGAGGGCTGGCCGGGGAGCGGGCGGTCTCGGCGAGGACGGAGCGGGGCGAGCCGCCTAGGCTCGACGACATGGACGGGTACGAGTCCTGGGTCGAGAAGCAGATCCGTGAGGCGCAGGAGCGCGGCGAGTTCGACAACCTGCCCGGCGCGGGCAAGCCGCTGCCCGGCCTGGAGTCGGAGGACCCCGACTGGTGGGTCAAGCAGCTCGTGCGTCGCGAGGGGCTCGACATGACTGGGGCGCTGCCGCCGGTCATGGCGCTGCGGAAGGAGGCCGCCGGTTTCCCGGAGTCGTTGCTCGACCTGCGCACCGAGGAGTCGGTGCGGGCAGTGCTCGAGGACTACAACCGCCGCGTGAAGCTCGACCGCCTGCGGCCGGCCGTGGGCCCGTTCCCGCCGATGCTCGCCAGGACGGTCGATGTGGACGACCTGGTCGCGCAGTGGCAGGTCCTGCGGGCGGAGCAGGCGGAAGCGGCACGACAGGCGGAAGCTGCACGACAGGCGGACGCCGCGAGGAGTCCCGTGAGTCCGGTGGCGGCCGCGCGCGGATCCGGGTCGTGGTGGCTACGGCTCCTCCGCATGGTTCGCGGCCACTGACCCCTCGGTGTCAGTGGGGGCTGTCAGACCCCTGCCCTAGTGTTGGACACATGTTCGAATCGGTGCCGGACGAGAGGCCGTTGACCACGGAGGACCTGCAGGTCTTTCTGCGCCGGCTGCCCACGCTCGACACCGCCGTTCCGGACACTGAGCGGGTCGACCAGCTCGGCCTGTGGAGGCGGTCAAGCACGCCTGCTCCGGCGCCCAGGCAACGGTGGCCGTGGCGTTCGACAGCTCCCAGCGCGAGGTGCAGGCCGCCGCCGGGGTGCCGGCCCGGCAACGGGGCCGGGGCGTGGCCGCGCAGGTGGCGCTGGCTCGGCGCGAGCCGCCGTCGCGGGGTTCACGGCACCTGGGGTTGGCCAAGGCCCTGCACACCGAGCTGCCAGGCACAGGGGAGCACCTGCGCCACGGGCGGGTCAGCGAGTGGCGCGCCACCATCGTGGCCCGCGAGACCGCGTGCCTGTCCGTCGAGGACCGCCTGGCGGTCGATGCCGCCCTCGCCGCGGACCTGCCCTTCCTCTCGGACCGGGAGGTCGAGGCCCGCGCCAAGGCGCTGGCGGTGCAGGTCGATGCGGGGTCGGTGGTGGCCCGGGCAGCCAAGGCCCGAGCGGACCGGCGGGTGTGGCTGCGCCCGGCCCCGGACACCATGACGTACCTGACCGCACTGCTGCCGGTCGAGCAGGGCGTGGCCGCGTATGCCGCCCTCAAGGCCGCCGCCGGCACGGCACGCGTCGCCGGTGGGGACACCGGTGGTGAGCCGGACACGCGCGGTGAGGGGCAGGTCATGGCCGACACCCTCGTCGAACGCCTCACCGGGCAGGTCACCGCAGCCGCGGTGCCGCTCGAGGTCCAGCTCGTCATGCCCGCCGAGACCCTGGTCGGTGAAGGCGACGAACCGGCGACTCTGCCCGGCGGGCACCCGGTGCCGGCTGCGTTCGCTCGCCACCTGGTCTCCGTGTGCGCGGACGCGTGCGAGAGGGCCGGCCTGGCTGTGGCGTTGCGGCGGCTGTTCACCAGCCCGGACGCCTCGCAGCTGGTCGCCATGGACTCCCGGCGCCGGGTCTTCGACGGCCAGCTGCGTCGGTTCCTCACCGTCCGCGACCAGGCGTGCCGCACCCCGGTGGTGCGACGCCCCGATCCGCCACGGCGACCATGTGATCCCCGACCACGCGGGCGGCCCCACCAGTGCCACCAACGGCCAAGGGCTGTGCCAGGCCTGCAACCAGGCCAAAGAAGCCCCCGGCTGGAGTGCCGCCACCGTCGAACCGGGACCCAGCCCCAGTCATCCCCACGCGCCAGCGCACCGCGTGCGCACCAGCACCCCCACCGGGCACACCTACGACTCCACCGCCCCACCGCTGCTGCCCACCCGCGGCGATCCACGCCCGCGAGGCCGTGGCCGGGTGAACCCCTGGCGCGACAACATCATCGCCCTCCCGTGGGTGGAGCGCTCACGGCTGCCCGACCTGCTCGACAGCGCCTAATCGAGGGCGGACCCGCCGCCCTAGCGAAGCGGCAGGAACATCACGTGCAGCCCGACCTTGCCGTGCCGGCGTGACTCGAACGCGCCCGGCACGGTGGCCAGCACCTCGAAGCCGAGGCTCTTCCAGAGTGCGACCGCTGCGGTGTTGGTCTCGACGACCGCGTTGAACTGGATGCCGTCGTAGCCCTGCTCGCGATGCCAGTCGACCACGTGCTCAGCCAGGGCGCGTCCGACGCCTTGGCCCCGGGAGCCCGGCGAGACCATGAAGCTCGCCGTGCCGATGTGCGAGCCGCGGGCGGGCCGGTTCGGGCCCATCTTGGCCGTGCCCAGCACCGTGCCGTCGTCGTCGACCGCGACGACCGTGCGCCCCGGAAGGTCCTCGAACCACCAGGCCCGTACCCCGTCGTCGTCGAGGTCCTCGGGGAAGGCGTAGGTCTCACCCTCCGCGACGATCTCGCGGAAGAACGGGGCGATGACAGGGAGGTCGGCGTCGGTCGCCTCGCGGATCAGCACGGCGCAACGGTACGACTTCACCCGTGGGACGTAGCAACCGCTTTGTCCGACTAGTCCGTTCGGGCATGAAGCACCTGAAGCCGCGACGAGGCCCATTCCGGTTCCTAAGTTCGTGGCCATGCGTCGTACTGCTGCTTCCCTCGCCCTTGCTTCCGCGCTCGCCGCCACCGCAGTCGTGCTGGCGCCGACGACCACCTCGGCGGCGACGCCGCCGGTGAAGATCTACAAGGTGCAGTACGACTCGCCGGGGTCCGACAGCGGCACCAACACCAGCCTCAACTCAGAGTGGGTCGTCATCAAGAACACGACCTCGACCAACCGCTCGCTGACCGGCTGGACGCTGCGTGACCGGACCGGCTACACCTACAAGTTCCCCACGTTCACGCTGAAGGCGGGCGCCACCGTCACCGTGCGCACCGGCAAGGGCACGGCCACCTCGACGCAGCGTTACTACAACCGCAGCTGGTACGTCTGGAACAACACCGGCGACACCGCCTACCTCAAGGACAGCAAGGGCTACCTGAAGCACTCGTGCTCGTGGAGCTCGGTCGGGACGGGCTCCAAGTACTGCTAATGGGGACCTGCCTGAGCCGTCCCGGACTCAGGCGCTGGGCGGCAGGATGTCCTGCTGTGACGGGACCTCGTCCTGCTTGAGCAGGCCGACAGGACAGGTCATCCCGTTCGGGCCGTGGTTGCAGTAGCCGCCGGGGTTCTTGTGCAGGTACTGCTGGTGGTAGTCCTCGGCGTAGTAGAAGGTGCCGGCGTCCTTCGCCGAGCGCAGCTCGGTCGTGATGGTGCCGAACCCGTTGTCGCTCAACACCTTCTGGAACGCGTCACGGGTGGCCCGAGCGGCCCGCTCCTGCTCGTCGGTGGTCCAGTAGATGGCCGACCGGTAGGCGGTGCCGATGTCGTTGCCCTGCCGGTTGCCCTGGGTGGGGTCGTGGTTCTCCCAGAACTCCTTGAGCAGCAGCTCCGGCGTCGTCTGCGTCGGGTCGTAGGCGACGAGCACCGTCTCGGCGTGCCCGGTCATGCCAGTGCAGGTCTCCTCGTACGTCGGGTTCGGCGTGAACCCGCCCATGTAGCCGGCGGCGGTGGTGACGACGCCGGGCAGTCGCCAGAAGATCCGCTCGGCGCCCCAGAAGCAGCCCATCGCGACGTACAGCACCTCGGTGCCCTCCGGCCACGGGCCCTCGAGCGGGGTGCCGAGCACCTCGTGCCTGGCGGGCACGGCGTACGGCCTGGTGGGGCGGCCCTTCAGGGCCGTCTCCTCGGTGGGCAGGGTGGTCTTGGCTCGCGATCCGAACAGCACCCCTCTATGGAAACACGCGCGGCTACGGTGCGCCCATGCCCCTTCCCGCCCGCCGCCTCCCGCGGCGCGTGACCCAGCTGTATGCCGGCCTGCTCGTCTTCGCGTTCGGCGAGGCCCTCATCGTGCGCGCCTCCCTCGGCGTCATCCCGTGGGACGTGCTCCACCAAGGCCTGGTGCAGCAGCTCGGCCTCACGATCGGGACGTGGTCGATCATCGTCGGCGCGGTCGTGCTGCTCCTCTGGATCCCGCTGCGCGAGCGGCCGGGGCTGGGCACCGTGAGCAACGTCATCGTCATCGGCGCCTCCCTCGACGTGTTCCTGCGGCTCCTGAGCGCGCCCGGTTCGATGTGGGTGCGCGGACTCTTCCTGGTGCTGGGCATCCTCATCAACGGCGTGGCCACGGCCGCCTACATCGGCGCTCGGTTGGGCCCCGGGCCCCGCGACGGCCTCATGACCGGCCTGGTGCGCACGCGCGGCTGGTCGGTGCGCATCGTGCGCACGGGCATCGAGGTGGCGGTGGTCGTCATCGGCTGGCTGCTCGGCGGCAACCTCGGCGTCGGCACCGTGCTCTTCGCGCTCGCCATCGGGCCGGTCGTCCACGTCGCGCTGCCGCTGCTCACCGTGCCGGAGGCGCCCGTGCCGCCGGACGAGCCGCTGCCCGACTCACCGCTCTGACGGCCCTTTACGACGACACGGCAGGATGGCCACCATGGTGTCCCTCCTGCCGGTGAGCGGCCTCGACGACTCCCAGCGCGACCTGTTCGCCGGCTACGTCGAGGTGTATGCCGCGTCGGGCCGCTCGCTGTTCGGCGACGACCACGCCGCGTGGGGTGCCGACGAGCTGAGGGTGCTCGAAGCCAAGCCGGACCGCCGCACCCTGAACGTCGCCGCAGTCGGGTCGGACGACACGGTCGTGGGCGCGGCCTCGGTGGTGCTGCGCCTGCGCGACAACCCTCGCGCGGGCTTCATCTCCCTCGCCGTGCACCCGGAGCACCGCCGCCGTGGCGTCGGTTCCCGGTTGCTGGCCTGGGTGGAGGAGCAGGCGCGGCAGGCCGGACGCTCGATCTTCATCGTGGAGACCGAGTGGCGGGACAGGGACACCGACTCGCATGGCGAGGGCTTCGCGGCCCGCCACGGCTACCAGCCCGTGCAGCACACGTTGCGCAGCACCCTCCGGCTTCCGCTCGACCGAGCGGCGCTTGCTGACCTGGAACGAGGCAGCGGCCACTACGCGCTCGAGACGAGCGTGGACGGCATACCGGACGCCTGGCTGGAGAACCGCGCGGAGCTGCAGCGACGGATGAGCACCGACGCGCCCCTGGGTGAGCTGCAGCTGGAGGAGGAGGACTGGGACGCCGAGCGGGTGCTCGACCAGTACGCCACCATCCTCGCCATGGGGCGACGGGTCGTCGAGACCGTGGCCCGGCACCTCCCGAGCGGCCGGCTGGTGGGGTACACGCAGGTGCAGGTCTCTCCGGAGACGCCCACCCTCGGGTACCAGCAGGACACGCTCGTCGTGAAGGAGCACCGCGGCCACGCCCTCGGCCTGCGGCTCAAGGCAGCCAACACCGCCGCCGTCATCGAGCACCTGCCGCAGGTCACCGCCATCCGCACCTGGAACGCCGACGACAACACCCACATGCTGGCGGTGAACCGACGGCTCGGGTACGAGGTCGACGCCCACCTGTGCGAGTGGCAGAAGGTGCTGGGCTGACGTCGGAGGGGCAGCCGTTAGCCTTGCCCGCATGAGCGAGCAGCAGAGCGGTCAGGGCGGTTTCTCGACCAGGGCGATCCACGCCGGGCAGGAGCCCGACGCGAGCACCGGCGCCGTCATCACCCCGATCTACCAGGTGTCGACCTACAAGCAGGACGGCATCGGCGGGTTCCGCGGCGGCTACGAGTACAGCCGCTCGGCCAACCCCACCCGCACCGCGCTCGAGGAGTGCTTCGCCGCCCTCGAGGGTGGCGCCCGCGGCTTCGCCTTCTCGTCGGGACTCGCGGGGCAGGACACCCTCCTGCGCGCCCTGCTCCAGCCGGGCCAGCACGTCGTCGTGCCGTCCGACGCCTACGGCGGCACCTACCGCCTGTTCAACAAGGTGCTCGTCCCGTGGGGCGTCGAGCACACGATCGCCCCGATGGGTGACGTCGACGCCGTGCGGGCCGCCATCCGCCCGGGGCAGACCAAGATCGTGTGGGTCGAGACCCCGACCAACCCGCTGCTCGGCATCGCCGACATCGAGGCGCTCGCCGCGGTCGCCCACGAGGCGGGGGCGCTGCTCGTCGTCGACAACACCTTCGCGTCGGCCTACCTCCAGCAGCCGCTCTCGCTGGGTGCCGACATCGTCTGCCACTCCACGACGAAGTACTCCGGCGGCCACAGCGACGTCGTCGGCGGCGCGGTCGTGGTCGGCCACGACATCGCGGTGCCGGGCTTCGAGGATGCCGCCGACCGGATCGCCTTCCACCAGAACTCGATGGGCGCCGTCGCCGGCCCGTTCGACGCGTGGCTGGTGCTGCGCGGTCTCAAGACGCTGGCCGTGCGCATGGAGCGCCACTGCGACAACGCCGAGAGGGTCGTCGAGTTCCTGCAGGCCCACCCGGCCGTCAGCGCCGTGCACTACCCGGGCCTGCCGAGCCACCCCGGCCACGAGGTCGCGAAGAAGCAGATGAAGCGCTTCGGCGGCATGATCTCCTTCCAGCTCAAGGCCGGCGAGGACGTCGCGGTGAAGGTCTGCGCCGAGACCCAGGTCTGGACCCTCGGCGAGTCGCTCGGTGGCGTCGAGTCCCTGATCGAGCACCCGGCCCGCATGACGCACGCGTCCGTGCGCGGCACCGAGCTCGAGGTCCCGGCCGACCTGATCCGCCTCTCGGTGGGCATCGAGGACGTCGACGACCTCGTCGCCGACCTGCAGCAGGCGCTCGACCGGCTCGCCTGACGGCCGGCGAGGCGCTCCATGGCACGGGTGCTCTGCGTCGACTTCGGGTCGACCTTCACCAAGGCCGCGCTCGTCGACCCCGCCACCGGTGACGTCCTCGCCACGCGCGAGGTGCCCACCACGATCGGCACCGACGTGCTCGACGGCTACCGCGGTATCCGGGCGTCCCTCGACGCCGCCGGTGCGCCCGCGCCGGAGCAGGTCCTCGCCTGCTCCAGCGCCGGCGGCGGCCTGCGCCTGGCCGTCGTCGGCTATGAGCGGGAGGTCACCGCGCAGGCCGGCTGGCGCGTCGGGCTGAGCGCCGGCGCCAAGGTCGTCCACGTCGCGTCGGGCCGCCTCTCCGGTCCCGACGTGCACGAGCTGCGTGCCGCGCGACCCGACATCGTGCTGCTCGTCGGCGGCACCGACGGTGGCAACGCCGACGTGCTGCTGCACAACGCCGAGCGCCTGGCCCACATGCGGGTGACCGCCCCGATCGTGGTGGCCGGCAACGCCGACGCCGCCGGCGAGGTGGCCGCCGTGCTCGGGGCGACGGGCCGCCGCTTCGAGGTCACCGACAACGTGCTGCCCCAGATCGGGGTCATCGCGCCGAAGGGCGCCCGGGCCGCGATCCGCGCCGCCTTCCTCCACCACGTGATCGGCGGCAAGCACCTGTCGAGGGGCACCGAGTTCGTCGACATGGTGCGGGCCCCCACCCCCGACGCCGTGCTCGCCGGCGTACAGGTGCTGGCCGACTCCGTCGAGGGCGACGTGCTCGTCGTCGACGTCGGCGGCGCCACCACCGACGTCTACTCCGCGCTCCAGCCGCAGGGCGAGGACGCCGGCCTGGCCAAGGACGTCGTGGCCCCGCTCTGGCAGTCGCGCACCGTCGAGGCCGACCTCGGCATGCGCTGGAGCGCCGAGGGGGTCCTCGAGGCGGCGCAGCGTGAGGCGCTGCCCGTCTCCGACGGGCTCCAGGGGTATGCCGCGCGCGTGAGCCGGGAGGTGGCCCACCTCCCGGCCGACCCGGTCGAGCAGGCCCTCGACCTCGAGCTGGCCCGGCTCTGCGCGGTGGTCGCCGTCCGGCGGCATGCGCGCCCGGCGTCACCCGGGGCCAGCCCACGACCGCTCGCCGACGTGGCCCACGTCATCGGCTCGGGGGGCGTGCTGCGCCACGCCGCGGAGCCGGACCAGCGGGCGGTGCTGCACGCCGTCACCGCCGACCACGCCGGTGGCTGGAGGGTGCCGAGGGAGGCGCCGGTCGCGACCGACACGGCATACCTGCTCTTCGCCGTGGGGCTCCTCGCGGAGGAGCACCCCGGTGCGGCGCGGGCGCTCGCCGCGCGCGTTGTCGGTGACGAGTCCTAGGTTGCCGGGATGAGCGACAACACAGTGCTACGCCCGGTTCTCGACCTCGTCGTGCTCGACTGCCCCGACGCGCTCGAGCTCGCCCGCTTCTACTCCACGATCCTCGGCTGGGACATCGAGGACGGCGCCGACCGCGGCTGGGCCAACCTGGTGCCGCCCGGCGGTGGGGTCACCCCGGAGCGCCCGGACGGGCGCGCCACCCTGGCCTTCCAGGGCATCGACGACTTCCAGGCCCCCACCTGGCCCGGCGGCGCCCACCCGCAGCAGTTCCACCTCGACTTCACCGTGCTCGACATCGACGAGACCGAGCCCCTCGTGCTGCGCGCCGGCGCCACGGTGCACGAGCACCAGCCGTCGGAGACCGGCGGCTTCAAGGTCTACCTCGACCCGGTCGGCCACCCGTTCTGCCTCTGCCGCGGCTGAGCAGCACCGACCGCCCCAGCTGATCGATCCGGGGCCCGCGCGACCCGGCGCGGGCCCCGAAATAATCGGTTGGGGCTGTCAGACCCCCCACCTACCCTCGAACCCATGTCAAGCAACGGCATGGCCATCGAGGCCGACAACCTGGTCAAGCACTTCGGCGACACGGTGGCCGTCGACGGGGTGAGCTTCTCCGTGCCGCGCGGCTCCGTGCTCGGGCTGCTCGGCCCCAACGGCGCCGGCAAGACCACCACCGTGCGGATGATGACGACCCTGACCCGCCCCACCCGCGGCACCGCCCGGGTCAACGGCCACGACGTCCTGCGCGAGCCCGACGCCGTGCGCCGCAGCATGGGCCTGACCGGCCAGGCCGCGACCGTCGACGAGCTCCTCACCGGCCGCGAGAACATCCGCATGATCGGCGCCCTCTACGGGCTGAGCCCGTCCTACGTGCGCAAGGCCGCCGACGACCTGCTCGAGCGCTTCTCCCTGAGCGACGCGGGCGACCGGATCGTGAAGAACTACTCGGGCGGCATGCGGCGCCGGCTGGACCTCGCGGTCAGCCTGGTGGCCACGCCGCCGGTGCTGTTCCTCGACGAGCCGACCACGGGGCTCGACCCCCGCAGCCGCGTCGAGCTGTGGGAGGTCCTTCGCGGGCTGGTCCGCGACGGCACGACGCTGCTGCTGACGACGCAGTACCTCGAGGAGGCCGACCAGCTCGCCGACCGGATCATCGTCATCGACCGCGGCACGGTCATCGCCGAGGGCACCGCGCTCGAGCTGAAGGACCAGAGCGGGCAGGCGGCCATCGTGCTGACCATCTCGAGGGCACAGGACCTGCCGCTCGCCGAGCAGATGCTGCGCGAGCACGTCGCCACGGTGCACGTCGACGAGGCGGCGCGGCAGCTCACCGCACCGGCCGACGGGCTGCGCGACATGACCAGGATCGCCGCCGTCTTCGAGCACAGCGAGATCGAGCTCGACGACCTCGGCCTCAAGCGGCCCAGCCTCGACGACGTGTTCCTGCACCTGACCGGCCACCGCGCCGAGGACGACCCCGAGCAGACCATGGAGGAGCGGGCGTCATGACCACCGACACCACCACCGCCGCGACCACGCAGGAGCTGCGCCGCCCCGAGCTGCGCCAGACCGGCCTGCTGCACCAGTCGTGGACGATCGTGCGGCGCAACCTGCGCCACATCCGGCGCCAGCCGGAGGCGCTCACCGACGTCACGATCCAGCCGATCATGTTCGTCGTCCTCTTCGCCTTCGTCTTCGGCGGCTCGATCCAGACCCAGGGCAGCAACTACCGCGAGTGGCTGCTGCCGGGGATCATGGCCCAGACCATGGCGTTCTCGTCCTTCGTCGTCGCCATCGGGCTCAACACCGACATCGACAAGGGCATCGTCGACCGGTTCCGCTCCCTGCCCATCTCCCGGGCGTCGGTGCTGATCGGCCGGAGCATCTCCAGCCTCATCCACTCCAGCATCGGCATCGTCGTCATGTCGCTGACCGGCCTGGCCATCGGCTGGCGCATCCACGACGGAGTGCTCGACGGGCTGCTCGCCTACGGCCTGCTGCTGCTGTTCGGGTTCGCGATGATCTGGATAGGCATCCTCGTCGGCTCGGCGATGCGCTCGATCGAGGCGGTCAACGGCCTGATGTTCACGACCATCTTCCCGATCACCTTCCTGGCCAACACCTTCGCGCCGACGGAGAACATGACGCCGTGGCTGCGCACGGTCGCGGAGTGGAACCCCGTCTCCTCGCTGGTGCAGGCCATGCGCGAGCTGTGGGGCAACGCCCCGGCGGCAGGTCCGGACGCTGCCCTTCCGCTGCGCCACCCCGAGCTGTTCGCCGCCGGCTGGTCGGTGCTCATCGCCGCCCTGGTCGCCCCGCTCGCGGTGCGGGCGTTCAACCGCCGCACGAGCGAGTAGGAGCAGTAGGAGCGGTGGCGGGGTGGCGGCCTCAGGCCGCTACCCTGCGCCCATGGCATCACCGTCGCTGTCCGTCACGCTGGACGACGTCCGCGCTGCGCAAGACCTGCTCAGCGGCGTCGTCCGCCCCACCCCGCTGGAGTACAGCCGGGCCCTGGCCGAGCGGGTCGGGGCCGAGGTCTTCCTCAAGTGCGAGAACCTCCAGCGCGCCGGGTCCTTCAAGATCCGCGGCGCCTACACCCGCATGTCGCGGCTGTCGGACGAGGAGAAGGCGAGGGGAGTGGTGGCGGCCAGCGCCGGCAACCACGCCCAAGGCGTCGCCCTCGCCGCCCAGCTGCTCGGGATCCGGGCCAAGGTCTACATGCCGCACGGCGCCCCGATGCCCAAGCTCGTGGCGACCCGCGCCTACGGCGCCGAGATCGAGCAGGTCGGCACCACCATCGACGAGTGCCTCGTCAAGGCCCGGGAGTGGGAGGCGGAGACGGGGGCGGTGCTGATCCACCCGTTCGACCACCCCGACATCGTGGCCGGGCAGGGCACCTGTGGCCTCGAGATCCTCGAGCAGTGCCCCGACGTGCGCACCATCGTCGTCAGCGCGGGCGGCGGCGGCCTCCTCGCCGGCATCGCCACCGTGGTGAAGGCGCTCAAGCCCGACGTCCGCATCGTCGGCGTCCAGGCGGAGCAGGCGGCGGCCTACCCGCTCTCGCTGGCCGCCGGGAAGCCCGTCGCCTTCGAGAACATGCAGACCATGGCCGACGGCATCGCGGTCGGCATGCCCGGCGACGTGCCCTACGGCCTCGTGCGCGAGCTGGTCGACGGCATGGAGACGGTCAGTGAGGAGGCGCTCTCACGCGCCCTGCTGTTCCTGCTCGAGCGCGCCAAGCTCGTGGTGGAGCCGGCGGGCGCCGCAGCGGTGGCCCACCTGCTCGGAACCGCGGGCCGGCACGTCGACGGCCCCGTCGTCGCCGTGCTCTCGGGCGGCAACATCGACCCCCTGCTGCTGCTGCGCATCATCCGGCACGGCATGGCCTCCGCCGGACGCTACCTGCAGTTCCGGGTGCGGGTGCCCGACAAGCCCGGGTCGCTGGCCCGCCTGCTCGCCGACCTCGCGTCGGCCGACGCCAACGTCCTCGAGGTCGAGCACGTCCGCACCGGCACGACGATCCGGGTCGACGAGGTGGAGATCGGCCTGCAGCTCGAGACCCGCGGCCACGAGCACTGCGAGGAGGTCCTGCGCGCGTTGCGGACCAAGGGCTACCAGCTCAAGTTCGGGTGACCCGTCAGGTGGACGGCGCCCCGCCGCGGACCCGGCTGGTCAGCCTCGCGGACGTACCCGTGCTGGCCGAGCTGGTACGGGCCAACCGCACGTTCATGGCGCCCTACGAGCCGCCGCGCAGCGAGGAGTACTTCACCGAGGCCGGGCAGCGGGCCCTGGTGCGGGGGCTGCTGACCCAGTACGCCCAGGACCGCACGGTGCCGCACGTCGTCCTCGACGAGGACGGCGCCGTGGTCGGCCGGATCACCCTCAACGAGGTGGTGCGCGGTCCGTTCCAGTCCTGCAACCTCGGCTACTGGGTCGCCGAGCAGGCAGGAGGCCGCGGCCTGGCGACCGCCGCGGTGCGGCACATGACCCAGCAGGTGGCGTTCGCGGACCTCGGCCTGCACCGCGTCCAGGCGGGCACGCTCGTCGACAACCTGCGCTCGCAGCGCGTGCTGGAGAAGAACGGCTTCGTCCGGTTCGGCCTGGCACAGCGTTACCTGCGGATCGCCGGGCAGTGGCGCGACCACGTGCTGTTCCAGCTCCTCAACCCCGTCGAGGACTGAGCCCCGCCGGGACTGGACCCCCTGAAGCCGGTCAGAACGGACCCGACGACGCGAGAAGGGCCGCCCCCCAGCGGGGAACGGCCCTTCTCGCGTCGGTCGTCAGCCCGCGTAGGGCTTGGCGTCCTTGATGGTGACCTCGATGGTCTTGCCGTTGGGGGTCTGATAGGAGACGGTGTCGCCGATCTTCTTGCCGTTGATGGCGGCGCCCATGGCGGACTTGTCGCTGTAGACCTCCAGGTCGGCGTCGGCGATCTCCCGCGAGCCCATGAGGAAGGTCAGGTCGTCGCCGAACATGTCGACGGTGACGACCATGCCTGGCTCGACGATGCCGTCGTCGGCAGGCTTCTCGCCGACCTTGGCGTTTTCGAGGAGCTGGGTCAGCTGGCGGATGCGGGCCTCCATCTTGCCCTGCTCCTCCTTGGCGGCGTGGTAGCCGCCGTTCTCCTTGAGGTCGCCCTCCTCGCGGGCCGCCTCGATCCGCTTGGCGATCTCGGTCCGGCCCTCACCGGAGAGCTGGTCCAGCTCAGCCTTGAGGCGGTCGTAGGCCTCCTGGGTGAGGTAGCTCTGTGCGGGGGTGGCGATGTCGCTCACGTGAAAACTCCTTGGTTGTCCTCGGTCTACGCCCGGCGAGACCGGGGGGTGGTACGCAAGACGGTCCGGACCCTGTCCCACAGGGGGCCTTGGGTCCAGACCGCTTCGTGAAGTGACAAGGGTATCAACGCCCTCGCGACAGGGTCCATTCCACACGGCGGACAGGACCCGCGGCCGGCCCGATCGTGGACGAACGGGTGATGCTCGCGGACCTGCGGTGCCAGCCCGTCGGCTAGGCCGGCGAGCAGCTGCGGACCGCCCCGGTGACCGCGCGGGTGGTGGTGCGCACCGTGACCTTCCGGTGCACGTCGCGCTCGGGCGAGGCGGGCACCTGCACCTCGACCGAGCCGACGACGCCGAAGCCCTGGTCGAGGGCGCGCACGAGGCAGGTGACGGCCTGTCCGTGTGGGCGGTGCACCTCGAACTGCACCTCCACGGTCCGGTCGTCGACCACCTTGTAGCTGGTGTCGGTCCAGGTGACCCGGCCCACCGTGTTGGCCAGGGCCAGCCAGGTCACCAGGGCCACGCCGAGGAGGCAGCCGACGATGCCGACGACCCACCACCGGCCGGTGCCCGGGGCAGGGCGGGGGAGGGGCATGCGGCGTGCCTTTCAGGTGAGAGGATGGCGATCGGCCCCATTGTCGACGATGCCCAGAAAGGGTGAGCAGGTGGCTGACCGGTTGCGCCTCATGGCGGTGCACGCGCACCCCGACGACGAGTCGAGCAAGGGCGCTGCGACGATGGCCAAGTACGTGGACGAGGGGCACGAGGTGCTCGTGGTCTCGTGCACCGGTGGCGAGCGCGGCGACATCCTCAACCCCAGGCTGGCCGACGACATCCACATCCAGCGCGACCTGCCGCGGGTGCGTCGCCAGGAGATGGCGCGGGCCCAGGAGATCCTCGGCGTGCAGCACAGCTGGCTCGGGTTCGTCGACAGCGGCCTGCCCGAGGGCGACCCGCTCCCGCCGCTGCCCGATGGCTGCTTCGCTCTCGAGCCGCTCGAGGTCACGACCGAGGCGCTGGTCCGCGAGATTCGCCGCTTCCGGCCGCACGTGATGACGACGTACGACGAGAACGGCGGCTACCCGCACCCCGACCACATCATGTGCCACACCGTCTCCATGTCGGCGTTCCAGGCGGCCGGCGACCCCGCGGCATACCCGCACACCGGCGAGGCGTGGCAGCCGCTGAAGATCTACTACAACCAGACCTTCAACCGCGACCGCATCGTCGCCTTCCACGAGGCGCTGCTCTCGCTCGAGGAGGAGAGCCCCTACCACGAGTGGCTCGAGAACTGGCAGGACCGCAAGCCGCGCACCGTGACCACCAGGGTCCACTGCGCCGACTGGTTCGACCGGCGCGACCAGGCCCTGCTGGCCCACGCGACCCAGATCGACCCCGACGGCAGCTTCTTCCGGGTCTCGCGCGAGCTGCAGCGGCGCGTGTGGCCGACCGAGGAGTACGAGGCGGCACTGTCGTACGTGCCGGTCGAGCCGGTCGAGGACGACCTGTTCGCGGGCCTGCGCGACGTCGACGCCGACGCCCTGGCCACCAAGAGCGGGCTGGAGCTCGCCTACGACGGACGGAAGGACCCCTCGTGAACGGTGACACCGTCTCCTCGGTCTCCCCGGGCATCGGCGCGTTCCTCGCGTTCTTCGCCCTCGCCATCGCCCTGTGGCTGCTCATGCGCAACATGAACTCCCGCATGCGGCGGATGTCCTACCGCGCCGAGGAGGCCCAGCGCGAGGCCGAGGCCGCTGCCGAGGCGAAGAGCACCGCGAAGAGCACCACGAAGAGCACGGCGAAGCGCAAGGTCAAGGCCAAGGGCGGTGCTGGGGGCGGCCGGCCGGCCGGGGAGGCCGACGGTCCCGGGGTCACCCCTGCGGTGGAGGACGAGGGCCCCAGCGACGACCAGACTGGCGACAGGCCCACCCAGCCCTAGCGCCTGTCCAGGAGGTCGCCAGATGAGCGGTCGCGTCGTCCACTTCGAGCTTCCCTTCGACGACGGGGCCCGGGCCCGGTCGTTCTACTCCGAGCTGTTCGGCTGGCAGCTGGAGGACGTCCCCGGGATGGACTACTCCCTCGTGGCGACCGGCCCCGTGGGTGAGCAGGGCTCGACCGAGCCGGGCTACATCAACGGGGGCATGACCGAACGTGGCGGGCCGGTCGAGCGCCCGGTCATCACCATCGACGTCGACGACATCGACGCGACCTTGGAGGAAGTGGCGAAGCGGGGCGGCGAGACCGTGGTGGGCCGCCAGCCGGTCGGGCCCATGGGGTGGACCGCCTACTTCCGCGACCCCGAGGGCAACGTCATGGGCCTGTGGCAGACCAACCCGCAGGGCGAGGGCTCGGGCTCGGGCGGAGCAGGCGAGGCGGCCTCGGGCGGAGCGGCCGACGCGGGGGCCGCGTCAGCCGCGGCGGACACCGACTACGACGTGTAGCTCAGGCGCCGTAGCTGTAGACGGTCATGGAGGCCGCCACGTAGTGGGCGATGAAGGCCGCCACCGTGAAGGCGTGGAAGATCTCGTGGAACCCGAACCACCGCGGGGAGGGGTTCGGCCGCTTGATGCCGTAGACGACGGCACCGAGGGTGTAGAGCAGGCCCCCCGCGGCGATGAGGGCCACGATGGCCGGGCCGCCGTGCTGCAGCAACGGGCCGAGGTAGAAGACGGCGACCCAGCCCAGTGCCACGTAGACCGGCGTGTAGAGCCAGCGGGGCGCGTGCACCCACAGGACCCGGAACAGCACGCCCGCGATGGCGCCGGCCCACACGATGGTGAGCATGGTGCGGCGCTGGCCGGGGGGCAGGAGCAGGGCGAACGGCGTGTAGCTGCCGGCGATGATGAGGAAGATGTTGGAGTGGTCGAGGCGCTTGAGCACCCCGGCCACCCTCGGAGACCAGTTCCCGCGGTGGTAGACCGCGGAGGTGCCGAAGAGCATCCAGGCGGTGACCGAGAAGACCGCCGCGGCGATGCGGGCGGTCGTGTTCGGGGCCAGGGTGATGAGCACGATGCCCGCGGCGACGGTCAGCGGCACCATGCCGGCGTGGAACCAGCCGCGCAGCTTGGGCTTGACGGCATCGACGACGGACTCGAGGGAGCCGCGCTCGTGGTATTCGGATGTCGTGGCCATGGAGGCAGCATAACCTACGCGACCGTAACCTACGCGAACGTAGGTTGAACACTGCCCTTCGGACGACCTCCGGCGTGCCTGCTCCGGGCTGCGCCCATGAAGGAGGGGTAGCGTGTGCAGAGCGGTCCGCGAACCGCGCCCTGCTGCACATTCCTTTCCGGGAGGCCCTGTGGGTCTGCACGACCTGCTGTATGCCGCGTACGAGCGGCGGCTGCGTCGCAGCCTCGCCCACGCGTCGCTGCCCCGCCACGTCGGGGTCATGCTCGACGGCAACCGGCGCTGGGCCCGCGAGCGGGGGGCGGCCACCAAGGAGGGGCACCAGGCGGGTGCCGACAACATCGCCAACTTCCTCGGCTGGTGCGAGGAGGCCGGCGTCGAGGTGGTCACGCTGTGGCTGCTCTCGACGGACAACCTCAACCGGCCCCCGGCCGAGCTCGCCCCGCTGCTGACCATCATCGAGAACGCCGTGGCGGACCTCGCCGAGACCCGCCGCTGGCGGATCAACCCGGTCGGCTCGCCCGACCTGCTCCCGGCCGAGACCGCGCGTCGCCTCAAGGAGAGCGCCGACGCCACCCGCGACGTGCAGGGCATGGTCGTCAACGTCGCGGTCGGCTACGGCGGACGCCAGGAGATCACCGACGCGGTGCGCTCCATGCTGGTCTCGCACGCCGCGAACGGCACGAGCATCGAGGAGCTCGCCGAGTCGCTCGAGGTCGAGCACATCGCCGAGCACCTCTACACCAAGGGTCAGCCCGACCCCGACCTGGTGATCCGCACCTCGGGCGAGCAGCGGCTGTCGGGCTTCCTGCTCTGGCAGAGCGCGCACAGCGAGTTCTACTTCTGCGAGGCCTACTGGCCCGACTTCCGGCACGTCGACTTCCTCCGGGCGCTGCGGGCCTACTCCGAGCGCAACCGCCGCTTCGGCGCCTGAGCAGGTCACGCCCGCCTGAACGGCCTCCCTCGTTCGGGTGAACTTCAGCGATGTCGCGGCGACACACCGCACGTCGTGACGCCGCGGAGGGGCCCTCTGGCTCTAGCGTCGGCTGTGACGTGGAGCACCCGTTCCGCGTTCGGGAGGCCCATCACATGGAGCGAGACGAGCTCCGAGCGGAGGGCCGGCACCGGCTCCACCGCACCGCGATGGCCCGGTCCCGGCACCTCGTTCGCGAGTAGGCGCACCGCGCCGGGGAGCGCGTTGTGCCAGATGGAGTGAGATGGCCTCGACATCGAGTGGCAAGACCACCACGCGCAGCACGTCGCCCACGGCAGCCCGGGCGCCCCGCAGGGGTGAGCCCCCGGCATACCGGACCTTCGTCCTCGACACCTCGGTGCTGCTCTCGGACCCCCGCGCGATGCTCCGCTTCGCCGAGCACGAGGTCGTGCTGCCGGTCGTGGTGGTCACCGAGCTGGAGGCCAAGCGGCACCACCCGGAGCTCGGCTACTTCGCCCGCACAGCCCTGCGCATGCTCGACGACCTGCGCATCAAGGAGGGCCGGCTCGACGCACCGGTCGCCGTCGGGGAAGACGGCGGCACGCTGCGGGTCGAGCTCAACCACACCGACCCGACGTGCCTGCCCGCCGGCTTCCGGCTCGGGGACAACGACACCCGGATCCTGTCGGTGGCCAAGAACCTCGCCAACGAGGGCCGCGACGTCACCATCGTCAGCAAGGACCTGCCGATGCGGGTCAAGGCGTCGGCCGTCGGCCTCACCGCCGAGGAGTACCGCGCGGAGCTCGCCGTCGACAGCGGCTGGACCGGCCTGGCCGAGCTCGACGTCACCGTGGAGGAGATGGACTCCCTCTACGAGCACGGCCGGCTCGAGCACGCGCAGGCGGCCGAGATGCCGTGCCACACCGGCCTGGTGATGCTCTCGCCGCGGGGGAGCGGCCTGGGTCGCGTGGGCGCCGACAAGCAGGTGCGGCTCGTCCGCGGCGACCGCGACGCCTTCGGCCTGCACGGCCGCAGCGCCGAGCAGCGGATCGCCCTCGACCTCCTGCTCGACCCTGACGTGGGCATCGTCAGCCTCGGCGGCCGGGCGGGCACCGGCAAGAGCGCGCTGGCGCTGTGCGCCGGGCTCGAGGCGGTCATGGAACGTCGACAGCAGCGCAAGGTGGTCGTCTTCCGGCCCCTGTATGCCGTGGGCGGCCAGGAGCTCGGGTACCTCCCGGGCAGCGAGGCGGAGAAGATGGGCCCCTGGGCCCAGGCCGTCTTCGACACCCTCGGGGCGCTGGTGTCCAACGAGGTGGTCGAGGAGATCATGGACCGCGGGATGCTCGAGGTGCTCCCGCTGACCCACATCCGTGGCCGGTCGCTGCACGACGCGTTCGTCATCGTCGACGAGGCCCAGTCGCTCGAGCGCAACGTCCTGCTCACCGTCCTCTCGCGGATCGGGCAGAACTCCAAGGTCGTGCTCACCCACGACGTCGCCCAGCGCGACAACCTCCGCGTCGGGCGGCACGACGGCGTGGCGGCCGTCATCGAGGCGCTCAAGGGGCACCCGCTGTTCGCCCACGTGACCCTCACCCGCAGTGAGCGCAGCCCCATCGCGGCCCTGGTCACCGACCTGCTCGAGGGCCTGGAGGTCTAGTCAGGACTAGTCCTTTCGGGCACGGCCGGGTGTGACGACGCGCACCCGGCCGTGCTCGTCCGCTGGAGTGTCCCTTTTCTCCCGCATTGGATGCGCTAACATCTCGGTTTCGTAACGCGCCGCCTAGTCACTCCGGGTGATGGGGGTGGTGTTCGCACGGCAACTGCACGGCAACTGAGGCCACCTCCCATGGTGGCCTCTGCGTTGGAGGAACCTGGAATGAGCAAGCCCTACGAGGGTCGGCACCGCGCTGCCCACAGCACCGGAGGCGCAGGACGCCACGGTGGCCCTGGCAGCACCAAGGGGGTCGTCGTCGCCAAGGCGGTCGGCCGTCCCGCCCTCACCGCGGGCTTCGCGCTCGCCGTCGTGGCCACCACGGCGGCCGGCTACCAGGCGAAGGGCGCCGACGCCGGGCACGCCGGGTACACCGTCTCCTCCGAGGCCGTCGAGCAGGCCAACGAGCTGGCCAACACCCAGATCGAGAACGACGCCCGCCTCGCCAGCGCCCGCAACGAGGCGAACGTGAGCATGGCCGCCGCGCAGGAGAAGAACCGGCGCGACGCCGTGGTCGCCGCTGCTGCGGCCGCCAAGGTCCGGCAGGAGGCTGCCGACCAGGCCGCCCGAGCCAAGCAGCGCGCCGCGCTGGAGGAGAAGCGCCAGGCCATCCTCGCCCGCGCCCAGGAGGACCCCAAGGCGGTGGCCCGCCTGCTCATGGCCGACTACGGCTGGGGTGATGGCCAGTTCGGCTGCCTGAACAGCCTCTGGATCGGCGAGAGCAACTGGAACTACAAGGCCACCAACTCCTCGTCGGGGGCCTACGGCATCGCCCAGGCGCTGCCCGCCTCCAAGATGGCCAGCGCCGGGCCCGACTGGCGCGACAACCCGGCCACCCAGATCAAGTGGGGCCTGGGCTACATCAAGAGCTCGTACGGCAGCCCCTGCAACGCCTGGGCGTTCTGGCAGAGCAAGTCGCCGCACTGGTACTGAGCGGGACGCTCATCCTCCCGGGCGCGTCATCCCCAGCACGTCGAGTGCCTCGTCGAGCTGCTGCTCGGTGAGCTCGCCCGAGGCCACGTGGCCGCGCTCGAGCACGACCTCCCGGATCGAGCGACGTTCCTTGACCGACTGCTTGGCCACGGCGGCGGCCGCCTCGTAGCCGATGTAGCGGTTCAGCGGGGTGACGATCGAGGGTGACCCCTCGGCGAGCTCGCGGCAGCGCTCCACGTCGGCCTCGATGCCGTCGACGCAGCGGTCGGCCAGCAGCCGGCTGGTGGCGCTGAGCAGGCGGGTCGACTCCAGCACGTTCTTGGCCATGACCGGCAGCATCACGTTGAGCTCGAAGCTGCCCGCCGCGCCGGCCGTCGTGATGGTGACGTCGTTGCCGATGACCTGGGCGCAGGCCATGAGGGTCGCCTCGCAGACCACCGGGTTGACCTTGCCGGGCATGATGCTCGAGCCGGGCTGCAGGTCGGGCAGCCGGATCTCGCCCAGGCCCGCTCGCGGGCCCGACGACATCCACCGCAGGTCGTTGCAGATCTTGGTCAGGCTGACGGCCACCACCTTCAGCGCCCCGCTGAGCTCGACCACGGCGTCCTGCGCCGACTGGGCCTCGAAGTGGTTCTCCGCCTCGCGGAACTCCACGCCGGTGCGCTCGCTGACCAGGGCAATGACGCGCTCGGCGAACCCCGGCGCGGCGTTGATGCCGGTGCCTGCCGCGGTGCCACCCAGTGGCAGCTCCGCCGTGGCCTGGGCGGCGACCATGACGCGCTGGAGCCCGAGCTCGACCTGCCGTCGGTAGCCGCCGAACTCCTGGCCCAGCGTGACCGGCACGGCGTCCATGAGGTGCGTCCGTCCCGACTTCACGACGTCGGCCAGCTCCTGCTCCTTGGCGGCGAGCGACTCGGCCAGCCGCACCAGGGCGGGTGCCAGCTGCTGGCGGACGGCCAGCGTGGCGGCGATGCGCAGGGCGCTGGGGAAGGTGTCGTTGCTCGACTGCCCGTAGTTGACGTGGTCGTTGGGGTGCACCGCCAGCCCGGTGGCCAGGTGGGCGAGCCGGCCGATGACCTCGTTGGCGTTCATGTTGGTGGAGGTGCCCGAGCCGGTCTGGAACACGTCGACGGGGAACTGGTCGTCGTGGCGGCCGTCGGCCACCTCGCGCGCAGCGGCCACGATGGCGTCGGCGCGCTCGCGGTCGAGCACGCCGAGCTCGGCGTTGACCTCGGCCGCGGCCCCCTTGAGCAGGGCGAGGGCGTGCACGACCCCGGGTGGCACCGGCTGGAACGAGATCGGGAAGTTGTCGACCGCCCGGGCCGTCTGGGCGCCCCAGAGGGCGTCGGCGGGCACCTGAACCTCACCCATCGAGTCGTGCTCGGTGCGGGTCGCGGGCTCGGTGGAGGCCGCGGTCGGGGTCGTCGTCTCCTGCTCGCTCATGCCCCCATGATGCTCTGGGGGCAGAAGGGTCGCCCGGTCAGAGCTTGCGCAGGCGCACCCGGCGCACGCTGTGGTCCTCGCCCTTGCCGAGCACCAGCGTGGCCCGGCCCCGCGTGGGCAGGACGTTCTCGCGCAGGTTGGGCTCGTTGATGCGCTCCCAGATGTCCGCCGCGGTGGCGCGCGCCTCCTCGTCGGAGAGCGCGGCATACCGGTGGAAGTAGGAGTGGGGGTCGGCGAACGCGGTCTCGCGGAGGCGCAGGAACCGGTCGACGTACCAACCCTTGATGTCGGGGGTGCGGGCGTCGACGTAGACGGAGAAGTCGAAGAAGTCGCTGACCGCGAGGCCGGTGCGGCCGTCGGGCTGCACGCGGGGGGCCTGCAGCACGTTGAGGCCCTCGACGATGAGCACGTCGGGCTGGCGGATGACGGTGCGCTCGCCGGGCACGATGTCGTAGGTGAGGTGCGAGTACACCGGTGCCGACACCTCGGCCCGCCCCGCCTTGACCTCGGCCACGAACCGGAGCAGCGCCCGGCGGTTGTACGACTCGGGGAAGCCCTTGCGCTGCAGCAGCTCGCGCCGCTCGAGCTCGGCGTTGGGGTAGAGGAAGCCGTCGGTGGTGATCAGGTCGACCCGGGGCGTGCCCGCCCAGCGGCGCAGCAGCTCGGCCAGGATGCGGGCCGTCGTCGACTTGCCGACCGCGACCGAGCCGGCGACGCCGATGATGAACGGCGTCTTGGCCGGGCTCTCGCCGAGGAAGTCGCTGGTGATGCGGTGAAGGCCCGCGGTCGCGCCGACGTAGAAGTTGAGCAGCCGCGAGAGGGGCAGGTAGACCTCCTCGACCTCGCTGAGGTCGATGCGGTCGCCGAGGCCCTGCAGGCGGGCGACGTCGTCGGCGGACAGGCTGAGCGGGTGGTTCCGGCGCAGGCGGGCCCAGGCGGCACGGTCGAGCTCGACGTACGGCGAGGGCATGGTCGCGGTGCCGGCGGGATGCGTCACACGCGCCATTCTTGCCCACCGCCCCACGCGGCGCAGACGCGGCGGCCCGTGCCGTGGGGCGGGTGTCGCCCCGGGTGCCATTAGGCTGGCGCCCATGTGTGGAATCGTTGGCTACGTCGGCCCGAGCGTCGACGGCAAGGCCCTGGACGTCGTCATGGAGGGCCTGGCCCGCCTCGAGTACCGCGGCTACGACTCGGCCGGGGTCGCCCTCGTCACGCAGGACGGCGTGGTCTCGGAGAAGCGGGCGGGCAAGCTCGCGAACCTCCGGGGCGCCCTCGAGGAGGAGCACCTGCCGCCCGCCACCACGGGCATCGGCCACACCCGCTGGGCCACCCACGGCGGCCCCACCGACGCCAACGCGCACCCGCACCGCGGCGGTGCCGACGACCGCCTGGCGCTGATCCACAACGGCATCATCGAGAACTTCCACTCGCTCAAGAAGGAGCTGGTGGAGCAGGGCGTGCAGTTCCGCTCCGAGACCGACACCGAGGTGGTCGCCCACCTCGTGGCCGCGGCATACGGGGAGAGCGGCGACCTCACCGAGGCCATGCGCACGGTGGTCAACCGGCTCGAGGGGGCCTTCACCCTGCTCGCCGTGCACGAGGACGCCCCCGGCGTCGTCGTCGGCGCCCGCCGCAACAGCCCGCTGGTGGTCGGCCTGGGCGAGGGCGAGAACTTCCTCGGCTCCGACGTCGCCGCGTTCATCGGGCACACCCGCAACGCGCTCGAGCTCGGCCAGGACCAGATCGTCACGATCACCCCCGAGGGCGCGACCGTCATCAACTTCGACGGCAGCCCGGCCGAGGGCAAGCACTACGAGGTCACCTGGGACGCCGCCGCGGCCGAGAAGGGTGGCTACGCGACCTTCATGGAGAAGGAGATCAACGAGCAGCCGCACGCCGTCGGCGACACGCTGCTCGGGCGCACCGACGACGAGGGTCGCCTCGTCCTCGACCAGACGGAGCTCTCCGAGGACGACCTGCGCTCGATCGACAAGATCGTCATCATCGCCTGCGGAACAGCCGCGTACGCCGGCATGGTCGCCAAGTACGCCATCGAGCACTGGACCCGGATCCCGGTCGAGGTCGAGCTCGCCCACGAGTTCCGCTACCGCGACCCGGTGATCGATGAGCAGACCCTGGTCGTCTCGATCAGCCAGTCGGGCGAGACGATGGACACCCTGATGGCGGTGCGCCACGCCCGCGAGCTCGGTGCCCGCACCCTGTCGATCTGCAACACGCACGGCTCGACCATCCCGCGTGAGTCCGACGCGGTGCTCTACACGCACGCCGGCCCGGAGATCGCGGTCGCCTCCACCAAGGCGTTCCTGGCGCAGATCACCGCCAGCTACGTCCTCGGCCTCTACCTCGCCCAGCTGCGCGGCGGCACCTACGCCGACGAGGCGCAGTCGGTGATGAAGGAGCTGCAGGGCATGCCGGCCAAGATCGAGGAGCTGCTCGGCCGGATGGGCCGGGTCAAGGAGATCGCCCGCTTCATGGCCGACACCCGCTCGGTGCTCTTCCTGGGCCGCCACGTCGGCTACCCGGTGGCCATGGAGGGCGCGCTCAAGCTCAAGGAGCTGGCCTACATCCACGCCGAGGGCTTCGCGGCCGGCGAGCTCAAGCACGGGCCCATCGCGCTCATCGACGCCGGACAGCCGGTCTTCATCGTGGTGCCCAGCCCGGACACGGCGCACGGCCTGCACGGCAAGGTGGTCTCCAACATCCAGGAGATCCGCGCGCGCGGCGCCCGCACCATCGTCATCGCCGAGGACGGCGACGAGGAGGTCGTGCCGTTCGCCGACGAGGTCATCCGCATCCCGCAGTCGTCCCCGCTGCTCGCGCCGCTGCTGAGCGTCGTGCCGCTGCAGGTCTTCGCGCTGCACCTGTCCACCGCCAAGGGCCTCGACGTCGACCAGCCGCGCAACCTCGCGAAGTCGGTCACGGTCGAGTGATCATCGGGGTCGGGATCGACGTCGTCGACGTCGAGCGCTTCGGGCAGACCCTGGAGCGCACCCCGAGCCTGCGGGAACGCCTGTTCACCGAGACCGAGCGCGAGCTGGTGCTCAACTCCCTGGCCGCACGGTTCGCGGCCAAGGAGGCCCTGGCCAAGGCGCTCGGCGCGCCGGTCGGCCTCCAGTGGCACGACTGCACGGTCCACCGTGGCGAGGACGGTCGCCCGCACCTGCAGGTGACGGGCACCGTCGCGGCGCGGGCCGAGGCGCTGGGCGTGCACGCCCTGCACGTGTCGCTGTCGCACGATGCCGGCATCGCGTCGGCCGTGGTCGTCGCCGAGGGCTGAGGAGGAGCAAGACGTGATCGAGGCCTGGAGCGCCGACGACGTGCGGGCGGCTGAGGCCGCCCTGATGGAGACGCTCCCCGAAGGTGAGCTGATGGCCCGCGCGGCCACCGGCCTCGCCGAGGTGGCCGCAGCCCGCCTCCAGGAGAGCGGCGGCAGCCGCGTGGTCGCGCTCGTCGGTCCCGGCAACAACGGCGGTGACGCGCTGTATGCCGCGGCGCAGCTCGCCGAGCACGGGTTCGCCGTCGCGGTGGTTCGGGCCGGCTGGCCGGTGCACGAGGGCGGCCTGGCGGCCGCCCGGGAGGCCGGGGTCATCGTGGTCGGCCCGGGGCAGGACGAAGGCGAGGACTGGCGGGCCCTGCTGGGCGAGGCCGACCTCGTGGTCGACGGCGTGCTCGGCATCGGCGGCCGGCCCGGGCTGCCTGAGCCGGCCCAGCCGTGGGTCGACGCGGTGCCCGACGACGCCTACGTGCTCGCGGTCGACCTGCCGTCGGGGCAGGACCCCGCCGGTGTGGCGGCCGTGCCCGACGCGGTGTTCGCCGACGAGACGGTGACGTTCGGCGTGGTCAAGCCGGTGCACCTGCTGCCCGCGACCGAGCCCGCGGTCGGACGGCTGACCGTCGTCGACATCGGCCTCGACGTCGACGCGCCGGCCGCCGTGCAGCGGGTCACCCGCGACGACGTGGCGCGCCTGTGGCCGGTGCCGACCGCGGGCGACGACAAGTACTCCCGCGGCGTGCTCGGCGTCGTGGCCGGGGGAGAGCAGTACACCGGGGCGGCCATCCTCTGCTGCACCGCGGCGGTGTGCAGCGGGGTGGGCATGGTCCGCTACGTCGGGCCGCCCACGCCCACCGGGCTGGTGCGTGCGACGGTGCCGGAGGCGGTGACCGGTGAGGGCCGGGTGCAGGCCTGGGTGGTCGGCCCCGGTCTGGACGCCGAGGCCACCGGGGAGTCGGGCGAGCGACAGCTGGATGTGGCAGCCCGGGCGCTCGCCTCCGACCTGCCCGTGCTGGTCGACGCGGGCGGGCTCGACCTGGTCTGGGGGCGGCGGATGGCCCCGACCCTGCTCACTCCGCACGCGGGAGAGCTGGCGCGGCTGCTCACGCGGCTCACCGAGCGCGAGGTCACCCGCGACCAGGTGCAGGCCGCCCCCGTCGACCACGCCCGAGAGGCGGCCGACGCCACCGGGGCGACCGTGCTGCTCAAGGGCGCCACGACCCTCGTGGTGCCGCCGACGTCGAGCGGCCTGGCGGTGCGCTCGCAGAACGACGCCCCGGCCTGGCTCGCCACGGCGGGCGCCGGCGACGTGCTGGCCGGTCTGGCCGGCACCCTGCTCGCCGCCGGCCTGGACCCCCTCGACGCGGGCAGCCTGGCCGCCCTCGTGCACGGGGTGGCCGCCGACGCCGCCAACCCCGGCGGGCCGGTGCGGGCGCTGGCCGTCGCCCACGGCATACCGGGCACCGTCGCGGCGCTGCTCGCGCGCTGAGACCCCGGCGCGACACCGCTGGGACACCGCCGACCCGGCGCGGCACCTTGCGGGTGGTCTGACAAACTGGGTCCGATGAGCGCCGACGCCCCGACCAGCACCATCGTCCCGGCACCGCCGGGGCTCCCAGCCTGTGCGCAGGTCGACCTCGACGCGATCAGCGACAACGTGACCACCCTGCGCGACCTGGCCGGGCGCGCCGAGGTCATGGCGGTGGTGAAGGCCGACGCCTACGGGCACGGCCTGCTGCCCGCAGCCCGCGCCGCCCTGCGTGGCGGGGCCACCTGGCTGGGCGTCGCCCAGCTGCCGGAGGCGGTGGAGCTGCGCCGCGCCGGTATCGACGTGCCGGTGCTGAGCTGGCTGCACGTCCCCGGCCAGGACCTCACCGAAGCCGTGCAGCTCGGCATCGACCTGTCGGTCTCGACCCAGTGGGCCCTCGACGCCGTCGCCACCACCGGCCGCCGGCTCGGGGCCACCGCGCGGATCCACCTCAAGGTCGACACCGGGCTGGGCCGCAACGGGGCCTGGGGCGACGAGCTCGACGCGCTCGCCGCCGCCATCGGCCCGCTGCAGGCGGAGGGAGTGCTCACCCTGGTCGGCGTCTTCTCGCACTTCGCCTACGCCGACGCGCCGCAGCACCCGACGGTGAGGGCCCAGCAGGAGCGCTTCGACGAGGTGCTGGCCGACCTGGCCCGGGCCGGGCTCGAGCCGCAGGTCCGCCACCTGGCGAACTCGGCGGCCACCCTCACGAACCCCTCCGCGCAGTACGACCTCGTGCGCCCCGGCCTCGCCGTCTACGGGCTCTCGCCGGTGCCGGACCTCGGGGCCCCGGAGGACTACGGCCTGCGCGAGGCGATGCGCCTGGTGGCGCACCTGTCGTCGGTCAAGCCGTGCCCGGCCGGCCAGGGCATCTCCTACGGCCACACGTACACCACCCCGGCCGACACCCTGCTGGGCCTGGTGCCGATGGGGTACGCCGACGGCATACCCCGCAACGCGAGCAGCGTCGGTCCGGCGCTGGCCGGCGGCCGGCGGCTCTCGATCGCCGGCCGGGTGTGCATGGACCAGTTCGTGCTCGACCTCGGGGCCGACTACGACGGCGCCGCCGGCGACGAGGTGGTGCTGTTCGGACGCGGCGCCGCGGGGGAGCCCACCGCGCAGGACTGGGCGGCTGCCACCGGCACCATCAACTACGAGATCGTCACCCGGGTCGGTGCCCGGGTGCCGCGGGTCTACCTCGGTGAAGGCTCGACGGCGGAGGGCTCGGCATGAGCCCCCGCCAGAACACCGTGCTCGGCCTCGGGCTGGGCCTCGCGGCCGCCGGTGCCGCGACGGCCGCCGGGGTCGCCGCCGAACGGGTGACCAAGACCCGCCGCAGGGCCCTGCTCACCCTGACACCGGAGGGCCTCTACGACCACAAGCCCGACAAGGAGCTCGTGGTCGTCGCCACCGACGGGGTGCCGCTGCACGTCGAGGTCGACGAGCCCGACCCGGCGGCCGCACACCCCGACCACCCCACCATCGTCTTCAGCCACGGCTACACGCTCAGCCTCAAGGCGTGGGTCCTGCAGCGTCGTGCGCTCGTCCAGGCCGGCTACCGCGTGGTGCTGTGGGACCAGCGCAGCCACGGGCAGTCCGAGCGGGGGTCGCGCGACTCGTGCACCATCGAACAGCTCGGCCGCGACCTGCACAGCGTCATCAGCGAGGTCGTGCCCGAGGGCCGGCTGGTGCTCGTCGGGCACTCCATGGGCGGCATGACCGTCATGGCGCTCGCCGACCAGTTCCCCGACCTCATCCGCGAGCGGGTCATCGCCGCGGCCTTCGTGGCCACCAGCGCCGGCGGCCGCAACATGGTGACCCTGGGGTTCGGCCAGTTCCTCGGCCGGGCGCTCGGGCGCCTGGGGCCGCGGCTGCTCGACCAGCTCGGCACCCGGCAGGAGTGGCTCAACAGCGTGCGCCACCTCGGCCGCGACCTCGAGGACTTCATCGTCGAGCGCTGGAGCTTCGCCTCGCCGGTCTCGCCCGCGGCGGTCCGCTACACCGGCGACATGATCTTCAGGACGCCGTTCACCGTGATGTCGGACTTCCTGCCCTCGATCGACCTCCACGACAAGCGCGACGCCCTGGCCCAGTTCCACGGCATCGAGACGCTCGTCGTCAACGGCACCCAGGACCTGCTGACCCCGCCCGACCACAGCGAGGAGATCGTCCGGCTCGTGCCGGGCGCCGAGCACGTGGTGATCAACGAGGCGGGCCACATCATCATGCTCGAGCACCCCGAGGTCGTCACGGGGCTGCTCCTGTCGCTGGTCGAGCGCGGGCTGCGGGCCGCCGACGAGGGCGTGCGCGTCGAGCGCAAGCCGCGGGTCCGCCGCACGCTGACCGACGTGGCCAAGCGCCGCAAGGTCGCCCGCGCCCGGGGAAGGGGACGCCATGAGGCACCCTGAGGTGGTGCTGCGCACCGCGGAGGAGACCCGCGCGTGGGGTGAACGGCTCGGCCGGCTGCTCCGCGCCGGCGACCTCGTCGTGCTCACCGGTGAGCTCGGTGCCGGCAAGACCACCCTGACCCAGGGCATCGCCGAGGGCCTCGGGGTGCGCGGGCCCATCACGTCGCCGACCTTCGTCATCGCCCGCGTGCACCCCTCCCTGGTGGGCGGCCCCGCGCTCGTGCACGTCGACGCCTACCGGCTCGGCGGCTTCGCCGAGCTCGACGACCTCGACCTCGACGCCTCCATCGAGGACTCCGTGACGATCGTCGAGTGGGGGCACGGGCTCGCCGAAGGCCTGGCCGAGGACCGCGTCGAGGTCACCCTCACCGGCGACGACGAGCGGCACGTCACCCTCACCGCTTCGGGCCCCCGCTGGGAGGACGAGCAGGCCCGCGAGCTGCTCGACGCGCTCGCCGACGTACCCTGAACGCCGTGCTCCTCCTCGCCATCGACACCTCGACGTCCGCCATCGCCGTCGCCCTGCACGACGGCCGGCGCGTGCTCGCCGAGCGCTCCACCATCGACGCCCGGCACCACACCGAGCACGTCGCCCCCAGCATCACCGCCGTCCTCGACGACGCCGGCCACAGCGCTGCCGACGTGACCGCGGTGGCGGTGGGGGTCGGGCCCGGCCCCTTCACCGGCCTGCGGGTCGGCATGGTGACCGCCACCGTCTTCGGGCACGCCCGCGGCATACCGGTGCACGGCGTCTGCAGCCTCGACGCCCTCGCCCACGAGGCGGTCGCCACCGGTGCCGTGCAGGGCGAGTTCGTGGTCGCCACCGACGCGCGCCGCAAGGAGGTCTACTGGGCCCGGTATGCCGCCGAGGCCGCCGACGGCGCCCCGCGCGCCCGCCGGCTCACCGACCCCGCCGTCGACTACCCGGCGACCGTGGCCGAGCAGCTGGACGGCGCGCCGGTCGTGGGCCGCGGCGCCGTGCTCTACCCCGAGCTCCTCGGCCCGCAGGCCGGGCCGCTCGACGTCAGCGCCGCGCACCTGGCGGCCGTCGCGCTGCAGGCTCTCGGCGAGGGCGCCGCCCTGCCGGTCGAGCCGCTCTACCTGCGGCGTCCGGACGCCGCGCCCTCGCACCCGCGCAAGCCGGTGACCCAGGCGGCGCCGCACGGGAGGGCCTGAGGTGGTGCTGCGCGAGCTGCGCTGGACCGACATCGACGAGCTCGCCGCCCTGGAACGCGAGCTGTTCCCGCACGACGCGTGGACCGAGCCGACCTGGTGGGCCGAGCTCGCCGGGCGCCCGCGCCGCGACTACGTCGTCGAGGAGGACCCCGACGGCATCGCGGCGTACGCCGGCCTCGACGTGGGCAGCGAGGTCGCCGACGTCATGACGATCGCCGTCGCCCCTCGCGCCCAGGGTCGCGGGCTCGGCCGGACGCTGCTGCAGGAGCTGGTCGACCGGGCGCGCCGCCGTGGCGCGGAGTACCTCATGCTGGAGGTCCGGGACGACAACGTGCCGGCGCGACGCCTCTACGAGCGAGCCGGTTTCGAGCACCTGACGACCCGCCGCCGCTACTACCAGCCGGGTGACGTGGACGCCCACATCCTGCGGCTGACCCTGAAGGAGGACCTCGCGTGAGTGCGGACCTGCCCCTCGTGCTGGGCATCGAGACCTCGTGCGACGAGACCGGAGTCGGGATCGTGCGCGGCGAGGAGCTCCTCGTCGACGCCATCGCCAGCAGCGTCGACGAGCACGCCCGCTTCGGCGGCGTCGTGCCCGAGGTGGCCAGCCGGGCCCACCTCGAGGCGATGGTGCCGACCCTCGAGCGCGCCTGCACCCAGGCCGGGGTGCGCCTCGCCGACCTCGACGCCATCTCGGTGACCTCCGGCCCCGGGCTGGCCGGCGCCCTGATGGTGGGGGTCGCGGCTGCCAAGTCGCTGGCCGTCGCCCTCGGGGTCCCGCTCTACGGCGTGAACCACCTGGCCTCCCACGTGGCCGTCGACATCGTCGAGCACGGCCCGCTGCCCGAGCCGACCCTGGCCCTGCTCGTCTCCGGCGGGCACTCCTCGCTGCTGCTGGTGCCCGACGTCACCCACGACGTGCAGTCGCTGGGCTCCTCCATCGACGACGCGGCCGGCGAGGCCTTCGACAAGGTGGCCCGGGTGCTCGGCCTGCCGTTCCCCGGGGGCCCGCACATCGACCGTGCCGCCCGTGAGGGCGACTCGGTCGCCATCGACTTCCCGCGGGGGCTCACCTCCGGGCGTGACATGGAGCGGCACCGCTTCGACTTCTCGTTCTCCGGCCTGAAGACGGCGGTGGCGCGCTGGGTGGAGGCCCGCGAGCGCTCCGGTGAGCCGGTGCCGGTGGGCGACGTCGCGGCCAGCTTCCAGGAGGCGGTGGTCGACGTGCTGACCCGCAAGGCGGTGCTCGCCTGCCGGGAGAACGGTGTGGAGCACCTGCAGATCGGTGGCGGGGTGGCCGCGAACTCGCGGCTGCGGGCGATGGCCCAGGAACGCTGCGACGCGGCGGGGATCAGCCTGCGGGTGCCGCGCCCGGGCCTGTGCACCGACAACGGTGCGATGGTGGCCGCGCTCGGGGCGCAGATGGTGCTCAAGGGCCGCGCGCCGTCGGAGCTGTCGCTGCCGGCGGACTCCTCGATGCCGGTGACCGCCGTCCAGGCCTGAGCCTGACGGGCGTCCGGAGCCGCCGTCCAGGCTTGGGCGTCAGCCGCCGCAGGAGGCGAGGCCGAGGCGCACCTTGAGCGCCAGCACGCGCTCGACCGAAGCGTTCACCTGCCGGGCGAAGGCCGGGCTGGCCTTCACCCGCGCCTGGATGGCTGCCCGCATCGTGGGGGCCTGGCCGGCGTCGGCGGTCAGCACGATGTCGCCGCCGGCGGCGATGAACCGGGTGGCGCGCTCGCCCACCGGCACCGCCGCCACCGCCTTCGCGGCGCCGACGTCGTCGGTGATGACCACGCCGTCGAACCCGAGGCGGCCGCGCAGCAGGTCGGTGACGACCGCCTTCGAGAACATGGCGCGGTTCTCCGGGTCGATCCGCGGGTACCTCGCCGACGACACCATCACCAGGGGCGCCCCCGCCCGTATGCCGTCGCGGAACGGCTCGAGGTAGGGGTCGGTCGCCGAGGTGGTCGAGTCGGTCGTGCCCGAGGCGGTGACGTCGGTGTTGCCGGTGACCCGGCCGAGGCCGGGGAAGTGCTTGACGGTGGGCGCGACGCCTGCGGCGAGGGAGCCGCGGACGAACGCCGCGGCATACCGGCCGTTGGCCTGCGGGTCGCCGGGCACGAAGTCGCGGCGGTAGCGGCCGATCGGGGCGTTGGCCGCGCCGAGGGAGGTCGGCACGGTGTCGGCGACCGGGGCGAGGTTGACGTTGACGCCTGCGCGGGTGAGCTCGCGCGACCAGGTGCGCACGTCCTGCGTCAGGGCCGTGGTGCCCAAGGTCGCCTGGGTGCGCGCGGAGGGGATGGCCGAGAAGCCGGCGCCCTTGAGCTGCTGGACCTGGCCACCCTCCTGGTCGGCGGCGACGAGGAGGCCGATGCCGCCGGTCGCGGCCCTGTCCCTGCCCGCCTCCGTCGCGGCCTGGAGGCGCTGCGAGGCCTGCCGCACGGTGCCCGACCCCTGCCAGCCGCCGAGGTAGATCACGCCGCCGAGGTGGTCGCGGGCCACCTGCTGGGCGAGCGTGCGGGAGCTGCCGGAGGGTTGCAGCCCGACCATGAGCAGCTGCCCGACCCGCTGCGAGGGGGTGAGCGAGGCGGCCAGCCGCTCGGCGCAGGAGGCGGTGTGCGTGGGGCTCGGTTTCGCGCTGGTCGTGGTCGTCGAGCTGGTGGGGCTCGCGGAGCGCGTCGGCGTGCTGGTGGAGGACGAGGCAGCCGGTGACGTCGACGTGGTGGCGGTGCTGCTCGGTGTGCTCTCGCTGGTTGCCCCCGGTTGTCCTCCTCCGCCGGTGCAGGCTGCGGCGAGGAGCACGACGGCGAGCGACGACGCCGCCAGCGCCCGGGACGGCTGGAACCGAGGGGTGCGGGCGCTGGTCGCAGGGCTGGTCGTCGCGGGCATCTGGTCGAACCTATCCCGCTCGTCGGCCCGGGCCGAACCCGTAGGCTCCCGGGCGTGGCAGCCAGCACCCGACCCGTGGTCCTCGACGTCGACACCGGAGTGGACGACGCCTGCGCCCTCCTCCTCGCCGCCCGGCACCCGGCACTGGACCTGCGGGCGGTGACCTGTGTCGGCGGCAACGCGCCCGTCGACGCGGTCGTCACCAACACCCTCACCGTGCTCGAGGCCGCCGGCCGGCTCGACGTGCCGGTCGCGCGCGGCGCCGCCCGCCCGCTGCTCGAGCACCCGGTCAACGCGGCCCACGTGCACGGCGCCGACGGCATGGGCGACCTCGACTGGGCGAAGTCGCAGGCCGCGCCGGACCCGCGCCACGCGGTCGAGCTGCTGCGCGACGTGCTGCTCGAGGCCGCGGCGAGCGGTGACCCCGACGACCTCGTCACCCTCGTCCCGCTCGCGCCGCTCACCAACGTGGCGCTGCTGCTGCGCACCTGGCCCGAGGCGGCTGCCGGCCTGCGCGAGGTGGTCTTCATGGGCGGTGCCGCCCACGTGGGCAACGCGACGGCCTCGGCGGAGTTCAACGTCTTCCACGACCCGGAGGCGGCCGCCGTGGTGCTCGACGCCGCCGGCGAGCTCGGCGTCAACGTCACGATGTACGGGCTCGACGTCTTCTACGACCCGCGCGTGACCCGCGACGAGGCCCGGGCGATGGTGGAACGCGGCGGCCGCGGCCCAGCCGAGCTCGGCGGCCGGCTCGTCGGGTTCCAGTGCGAGCGCTTCGACAGCACCGCGGCGACGATCGGCGACGCCGGCGCGGTCTGCGCCGTCATCGACCCCTCCGGGGTGCGCACCGAGCGGCTGCCGGTGCGGGTCGAGCTGGCCGGCACGTGGTCGCGTGGCCGCACGATCGTCGACCGGCGCGACTGGTCCGGCGACCTGGCACACGACCCGCACGGCGCCGCACCGTCGCTGGTGGACGTCTGCCTCGACGTCGACGCCGAGCGGTACGCCCGGCTCTGGGTCGACACCCTGACCGGTGCGCTGACGCCCAGCACCACGGGGGAGGAGCGCTGATGGGACGCGTCGTCGTGCTCGGCTCGCTGAACGTCGACCTCGTCACCGACGTGGAGCGCCACCCCCGGCCGGGGGAGACCGTCCTCGCCACCGGGCCGCTCGCCCGGTACGCCGGCGGCAAGGGTGCGAACCAGGCGCTCGCCGCCGCGGCGGCCGGGGCGAGCGTGGCCATGGTCGGGTGCGTCGGCGACGACGCCGACGGCCGCCGCTACCTCGAGCGGCTCCGCACCCGCGGGGTCGACACCTCGGCGGTGCGGCTCGTGCCCGATGTGCCGACCGGCCAGGCGTGGATCGCCGTCGACGCCGACAGCGAGAACACCATCGTCGTGGTCCCGGGCGCCAACGCCCACGTGGAGACCGAGGACCTGGCGGCGCTGGACTCCCTGGCCGAGGGCGACGTCCTGCTGGCCCAGCTCGAGGTGCCGCTGCCCGTGGTGGCCGCCGCCGCCCGGCGCGCCTCCGCGCGCGGCGTGCGCGTGGTCATCAACGCCGCGCCGTATGCCGCCCTGCCGCACGACGTCGCGGCGCTCGCCGACCCGCTCGTGGTCAACGAGCACGAGGCGCTCGCGCTGGCCGACTCGGGCATCGTTCCGACCTCGGTGCTGGTGACCTTCGGGGGTGAGGGCTGCTCGTGGGACGGCGAGCGCTTCGACGGCGAGGAGGTGGCGCTGGAGGAGGTCGTCGACACCACCGGAGCAGGCGACGCCTTCTGCGGCGCGCTGGTGGCGGCGCTGGCCTCCGGAGCAGGCCGGTCCGAGGCAGTGCGCGCCGCGAGCCGGGCGGGAGCCGAGGCGGTCCGGCGCCAGGGGGCGCAGCAGGACCCGCGGCTCTAGCCGGGAGGCCCCCTAGTTCACCGAGATGTGGACGTGGTCGTAGTGGTTGGCCGTGGCGCTGCCGCGGTCCTCCATCGGCTCCCAGCCCCCACCGCCGGGGTACCAGATGCGCTGCTTCCAGATGATGTACTTGATGTTCAGCGTGCCGGCCATGCCCTGCAGGTGTGCCGCGAGCGCGTCGCCGTCGGAGGTGCCGCACATGACGTCGACCGCGTGGCCGGTGCCGTGGTCGCCCGGGTCGCCCGCGCGGTAGCCGCCGATGTCGGTGAGCTGCGGGAACGAGCGCTTGACCTCGTTGATGACCGCCACCGCGTTGTCGGACATGCCGCTCAGGCCGATGCCGGCGCGGGAGTAGTTCGCCGACCGCGACGCCTTCTGCTGCTCGCGATGCGGCGCCGGGTCCGGCTTGGGGGCCGGCTTCGGCGTGGGCTTGGGAGCCGGCTTGGCCGTGGCGCTGAACCCGATGAGGCCGAAGTGCTCGTGGCCGTGGGGTCCCTCGGCGGCCGGGGCGGAAACGGCGACGGCCGGCGTCTCGGACGAGGTGGGCGCGGAGGCGAAGCCGGCGGCGGAGGGAAGCACCAGTGCGGTGACGACGCCGCTGGCGGTGGTGCCCAGGGCCAGCGACTTCAGCAGGGTCCGGCCGGGGCTCACGACGGTCTGCAGGCGGAGGCGTCGGGAGAGCGGGGCGGGGCGCGGCTGGCGATGGCGGCCGGCCCTGGTCTGGGGTGCGTCGGTCACGGCGGGGGTCCTCGGGACGTTCTGCGGTGCTGTCGGGCGGTGCGGCGTGGTCCGTGCTGTCGGGTCGTGCTGTCGGATCGGGTGCTGCGCGCGACCACCGTAGGGGATGGGCAGCGCTTCGTCACATTCCGGTAACGGCGTGGCGCCGGGAAGGAGAGGGGTCAGCGGGGCTGGACGACGACCACGACCTGCTGGCCGCGCACCCGGGTGATGACCACCACGGCCTCGGTGCGGCCCCGCGGGGGCAGCCGCAGCTGGCGGCGCAGCTGGTCGGCGTCGACCGTGACTCCGCGCTTCTTCACGGTGAGCCGGTCGACGCCGTGGTCCCGGAGCCAGGCGCGCAGGGCCTTGACGTTGAAGGGCATCGCCTCCTGCACGGCATACCGGCGGGCAAAGGGGACGTCGTGCGCGGTGCCGGCACTGACGTAGCCGACGCCCGGGTCGAGCTCGGCGCCGCCGGTCGCGGCGGTGAGCGCCCCGACGAGGCCGGCACGGATGACGGCGCGGTCGGGCTCGTAGAGCCAGGGGCCGAGGTCGGCGAGGCTGCCCAGTGCCGGCGGCTCGGGGTCGGCCTGCGCCTGCGTCACGAGGGCCGGCGTGCCGCCGCGGCCCAGCACGGCGGCGGTGCGGCCGGCGTCGCGAACCAGCGGACCCCACCAGACGACGCACTCCAGCACCTCGCCGTCCCAGGAGGTCCACTGGGCCTCCGCGCCTGCAGGCAGGGCGGCGTGCGGGAAGGCAGGGCTGAGCTTGGCGCCCGTGGCAGGGAGGGCCCTGGCCACCTCCTGCACCCGCTCCCACGACGGGGAGATGGCGTCGAGGCTGAACACGCGGCGGGTGCGGCCGCTCACGTCGGCGACGCCGGGGGTGCGGCGGGCCGGGTCCAGCCAGGCGCCCACCCCGCGGGCCCCCTCACCGGCGGGCGGGGTGAACTCCTCGGCCAGGCCCTGGGTGGCGCTGCACTCCGGCCAGTGCCGCAGGTTGACGGCGGCGATCGCGGCGGTGACCTCGTCGGCGTCGATGGCCCGCACCCGCAGGTCCAGTCCGGCCATCGCCATGGCGTCGGCGCCGATGCCGCAGCCGAGGTCGTAGACGGTGTGGATCCCGGATGACCGGAAGCGCTCGGCGTGCCGGGCCGCCACCTCGAGGCGGGTCGCCTGCTCGAGGCCGTCGCTGGTGAGCACCATGCCCTGGGCGAAGGGGCCGAACTTGGCGACGGCCTTGGCGCGCAGGCGGGTCTGGTTGATGGCGGCGGCCACGAGGTCGGGCTCGAACCCGGCGTCGCGCAGCCGCTGCTGGAGGCTCAGCTCGGATCCCGGCTCGTAGGGCGGCAGCGCCTGGAGGAGCCCCCACCCCTCGCCGGTCGTCAGGCGGCGCAGCAGGGCGAGGTCCATGGCGGGCATTGTGGCCCATCGAGCAGGCGTGCTCAGCCGTGGGCGAACCTTTGGCACTCGAGTTGACCGAGTGCTAACCGCGGTCCTAGATTTGCCGTTGGCACTCCGGTACGCCGAGTGCTAACGCAGTCAGACCATCGACTGCGGCCGCAGTCGAGGCTCATCGACCCCCGCGACGGCGACGGGCCACGACGGCACCAAGCAGTAGCCCAACTGTCCACTTCGACATTCCCAAAGGGGAGGTCAACATCGTGTCGGTTTCCATCAAGCCGCTCGAAGACCGCATCGTCGTCAAGTCCGTCGAGGCTGAGCAGACGACCGCGTCCGGTCTTGTCATCCCGGACACCGCGAAGGAGAAGCCCCAGGAGGGCGAGGTCCTCGCGGTCGGTCCCGGTCGCTGGAACGAGGACGGCGACGAGCGCATCCCGCTCGACGTCAAGGTCGGCGACCGTGTGCTCTACAGCAAGTACGGCGGCACCGAGGTCAAGCACGGCGGCGAGGAGTACCTGATCCTCTCGGCCCGCGACGTGCTCGCCATCATCGGCTGAGACCACAGCTTCAGCCCACGCCCCGGTGCGTGCCCGCTCCGGGCCCGTGCCGGGGCGTGCGCATTTTCCCCGTGTGCCGCTCGGCGGCACACCGATGACAACCCTCAAGGACGTGAAGGACTTTCATGGCTAAGACGCTGGAGTTCAACGACGACGCTCGCAAGTCACTCGAGCGCGGCGTCGACGCGCTCGCGAACGCCGTCAAGGTGACCCTGGGCCCCAAGGGCCGCAACGTGGTCATCGACAAGAAGTGGGGCGCTCCCACGATCACCAACGATGGCGTGACCATCGCCCGCGAGGTCGAGCTCGAGGACTCCTACGAGAACCTCGGCGCCCAGCTCGCCAAGGAGGTCGCGACCAAGACCAACGACGTCGCCGGTGACGGCACCACCACCGCGACGGTGCTCGCCCAGGCCATGGTCAAGGAGGGCCTGCGCAACGTCGCCGCAGGCGCCGCCCCGGCCGGCCTCAAGCGCGGCATCGACCAGGCCGTCCAGGCCGTCTCCGACCGGCTGCTCGAGAACGCCCGCGAGATCGAGGGCAAGGACGAGATCGCCCAGGTCGCCTCGCTGTCCGCCCAGGACGAGACCATCGGCTCCACCATCGCCGACGCGTTCGACAAGGTCGGCAAGGACGGCGTCATCACGGTCGAGGAGTCGTCCACCGCGACGACCGAGCTCGAGTTCACCGAGGGCATGCAGTTCGACAAGGGCTACATCTCCCCGTACTTCGTCTCGGACCCCGAGCGCATGGAGGCCGTGATCGAGGACGCCTACGTCCTCATCAACCAGGGCAAGATCTCGGCCATCGCCGAGGTGCTCCCGGTGCTCGAGAAGGTCGTCAAGGCGGGCAAGCCGCTCCTGGTCATCGCCGAGGACATCGACGGCGAGGCCCTCTCGACCCTGGTGGTCAACAAGATCCGCGGCACCTTCAACGTCGTCGCGGTCAAGGCCCCCGGCTTCGGCGACCGCCGCAAGGCGATGCTGCAGGACATGGCCGTGCTGACCGGCGGCCAGGTCATCTCCGAGGAGGTCGGGCTCAAGCTCGACCAGGCCGACCTCGACGTGCTGGGCCAGGCCCGCCGCGTCGTCGTCACCAAGGACACCACCACGATCATCGACGGCGCCGGCAAGCCCGACGAGGTCGAGGGCCGGGTGGGCCAGATCAAGGCCGAGATCGAGCGCACCGACTCCGACTGGGACCGCGAGAAGCTGCAGGAGCGCCTGGCCAAGCTGGCCGGCGGCGTCTGCGTCATCAAGGTCGGCGCCCACACCGAGGTCGAGCTCAAGGAGAAGAAGCACCGCATCGAGGACGCCATCTCGGCGACCCGCGCGGCCATCGAGGAGGGCATCGTCGCCGGTGGCGGCTCCGCCCTCGTCCACGCCTCCACCGTCATCGACTCCCTCGGCCTCGAGGGCGACGAGGCGACCGGCGCGCTCATCGTCAAGAAGGCCGCGGCCGAGCCGCTGCGCTGGATCGCCGAGAACGCCGGCATGGAGGGCTACGTCGCCGTCTCCAAGGTCGCCGACCTCGAGCCGGGCAACGGCCTCAACGCCGCCACCGGCCAGTACGTCGACCTGGTCAAGGCCGGCGTCATCGACCCGGTGAAGGTCACCCGCTCCGCCCTGCGCAACGCCGCGTCGATCGCGTCGATGGTCCTGACCACCGACACCCTCGTCGTGGAGAAGAAGGAAGACGAGGACGCCGGCGCCGGGTCCTCACATGGCCACGGTCACGGCCACTGAGCCGGACGGCACACGCCACCGAGCCGGACACGGCACACCGAAGGGGCGCCTCCCGTGGGAGGCGCCCCTTCGCGCGTGTGGGAGCCGGTTTGCCGCTCAGGCGCCGCTGACCACGAGGACGGACTCCCCGGCATACGACACGGTCATGCCCGGGCGCACCTGCTGGCCGCGACGCGACCAGACCTCGCCGTCGACGGTGACCTCGCCGGCCTCGATGACGGCACGGGCCATCGCACCGTCCTCCACCAGGCCCGCCAGCTTCAGCAGCTGGCCGAGCCGGATGGACTCGTCACGAATGGGGACCTCGGCGGGGCTGTTCACCCCGCCAGTCTAGGTCCGGCTGCTGGTCAGCTGGCCGCGGAGACGGGGCGGTGGCCGGCGTACCAGGCCTCCCGCTCGTCCTCGGTCATGGCGCCCCACACGCCGTAGGGCTCGCGGACGCGCAGGGCGTGCTCGCGGCACTGGACGAGCACCGGGCAGGCCAGGCAGACCTCTTTGGCCGCGGCGTCCCGCGAGCGGCGAGCCGAGCCCCGCTCACCCTCGGGATGGAAGAAGACGTCCGGGTTCACCTGGCGGCAGGACCCCTCCAGCTGCCAGTCCCAGAGGTCGGCGACGGGTCCGGGCAGTCTCGACAGCTCAGCCATTTCGATCCCCACCTCTTCCTGCGGCACGGTGCCGCATACCAGCGAACGTACCCCCCGCTGACCTGCACAAACAGCCTGAGGATGGTCAAAACTTCTTCAAGTCTGAACACATTTGGCACGGCTTTCCCACGGGTGCCGTCCCGCCCCTCGAGGCTCGTCACAGAGGCCCTCCCGGGCTGCCTTAGGATTGGCCAATGAGCAACGGATCGTCCTCTGTCCCGGCTCCGTTCGCCGAGATCGGCCTGACCTACGACGACGTCCTCCTCCTCCCGGGTCTGAGCGACGTGATCCCCAGCGAGGTCGACACCACCTCGCGCCTGACCCGCGAGATCAGCCTGCGGGTCCCGCTCGTGTCCGCCGCCATGGACACGGTCACCGAGGCCCGCATGGCGATCGCGATGGCCCGGCAGGGTGGGCTGGGCGTGCTGCACCGCAACCTCTCGATCGAGGACCAGGCCTACCAGGTCGACCTCGTCAAGCGCACCCAGACCGGCCGCATCCCGAACCCGGTCACCATCGGTCCCGACGCCACCCTCGAGCAGCTCGACCAGGTGTGCGGCGAGTACCGCGTCTCCGGCCTCCCGGTGGTCGACCACGACCAGCTGCTCCTCGGCATCATCACCAACCGCGACCTGCGGTTCGTGCCGGTCTCGGAGTGGGCCGACACCCCCGTGCGCGACGTCATGACGCCGATGCCGCTCATCACCGGGCCGGCCGACATCGACCGCGAGACCGCCACCCGCCTGCTGCGCCAGCACAAGCGGGAGCGCCTGCCACTGGTCGACGAGGGCGGCCGCCTCGCCGGGCTCATCACCGTCAAGGACTTCGTCCGCTCCGAGCAGTTCCCCAACGCCAGCAAGGACCCCCAGGGCCGGCTCCTCGTCGGCGCGGCCGTCGGCTTCTTCGGCGACTCCTGGAAGCGGGCCACCACCCTCATCGAGGCCGGTGTCGACGTGCTCGTCGTCGACACCGCCCACGGCCACGCCAGCCTGCTGCTCGAGATGGTCAAGCGCCTCAAGGCCGACAGCGCCACCTCCCACGTCCAGGTCGTCGGCGGCAACGTCGCCACCCGCGAGGGCGCCCAGGCACTCGTCGACGCCGGCGTCGACGCCGTGAAGGTCGGCGTCGGGCCCGGCTCCATCTGCACCACCCGCGTCGTGGCCGGCGTGGGTGTCCCGCAGGTCACGGCCATCTACGAGGCCGCGCAGGCCTGCAAGCCCGCTGGTGTGCCGGTGATCGGCGACGGCGGCCTCCAGTACTCCGGTGACATCGCCAAGGCCCTCGTCGCCGGCGCCGACACCGTGATGATCGGCTCGCTCCTCGCCGGCTGCGAGGAGAGCCCGGGCGACCTCGTGCTGGTCAACGGGAAGCAGTACAAGTCCTACCGCGGCATGGGCTCGCTCGGCGCGATGTCCTCCCGCGGCAAGAAGTCGTACTCCAAGGACCGCTACTTCCAGGCCGACGTCACCAGCGACGACCAGCTCGTGCCGGAGGGCATCGAGGGCCGGGTGGCCTACAAGGGCCAGGTCTCCGCGGTGGCCCGCCAGCTCATCGGCGGCCTGCACCAGTCGATGTTCTACGTCGGTGCCCCGACCATCCCCGACCTGCAGGCCAAGGGCCGCTTCGTGCGGATCACCCCGGCCGGCCTCAAGGAGAGCCACCCCCACGACATCCAGATGGTCGTCGAGGCACCGAACTACTCCGGACGCTGACCCCAGGTCCGTAGGGTGCAGGTCGGCCCGCTGGACGGGCCGACCCCCACGGTTACGCGTTCTGTCGGATGGCGTGGGCGACCTCCTGATCTAGCGTGGTGCCGTGCCCCTCACCGGGGGCGTCACCCGGGGGAGGGAGGCCCCGGCACCCAGCCTCGCCGCAGCGGTCATCGTGCCGCCCGGCGACCACACTGGCGTCCCGCCGCTGGCCGCCCCCTCACCCGGCGGCGGGACGTCAGTTTGGGTGTGCCGCGTGGGCGCTTGCACTGGGTATGCCGCATGGCTTCGTGCCCGCCCGCCTCGCCGCCGGTGCGGCGCGTGCTCAGTCGACCGATACGATCGGGCGGTGACTGAGATCGAGATCGGCCGTGGCAAGCGGGGCCGTCGGGCCTACTCCTTCGACGACATCGCGGTGGTGCCCTCGCGCCGCACCCGCGACCCCGAGGAGGTCTCGGTCGCCTGGCAGATCGACGCCTACCACTTCGACATCCCCGTCATCGCCGCGCCGATGGACTCGGTCATGTCGCCCGCCACCGCCATCGCGCTCGGCCAGCTCGGCGGCCTGCCTGTGCTCGACCTCGAGGGCCTGTGGACGCGCTACGAGGACCCGACCGCGCTGCTCGAGGAGATCTCCGGCCTCGACCCCGACCTCGCGACGTCGCGGATGCAGGAGATCTACTCCGCCGACATCCAGCCCGAGCTCATCACCGAGCGCCTGCGCCAGGTGCGCGAGGCCGGCGTCACCGTGGCCGGCGCGCTGAGCCCGCAGCGCACCCAGCAGCTGTGGAAGACGGTCGTGGACGCCGGCGTCGACCTGTTCGTCATCCGCGGCACCACGGTCTCCGCCGAGCACGTGTCCGGCCGGGCCGAGCCGCTGAACCTCAAGCGCTTCATCTACGAGCTCGACGTCCCGGTGGTCGTCGGTGGCGCCGCCTCCTACACCGCGGCCCTGCACCTGATGCGCACCGGGGCGGCCGGCGTGCTGGTCGGCTTCGGCGGGGGAGCGGCGCACACCACGCGGCGCACGCTCGGCATCCACGCCCCGATGGCCTCCGCGATCGCCGACGTGGCGGCCGCCCGCCGCGACTACCTCGACGAGTCCGGCGGCCGCTACGTGCACGTGATCGCCGACGGCGGCGTGGGCAGCAGCGGCGACATCGTCAAGGCCGTGGCCTGCGGCGCCGACGCCGTGATGCTCGGCGCCGCCCTGGCCCGGGCCACCGACGCCCCCGGCCGCGGCTACCACTGGGGCCCGGAGGCCCACCACCCGCAGCTGCCGCGGGGCGAGCGCGTCGGTGTCGGCGGCATCGCACCGCTGGAGGAGATCCTGTTCGGCCCGGGCCGTCTCGCCGACGGCACGACCAACATCGTCGGCGCCCTCAAGCGCGCCATGGCGACCACCGGCTACTCCGACCTCAAGGAGTTCCAGCGCGTCGAGGTCGTCGTCGCGCCCTACCAGCGCAGCTGAGGCGACCTCCGCAGCTGAGGCCACCACCGCAGCTGAGGCGGCCGGCGCAGCTGGGCCGACCCCACGGCATACGCGGGTGCGCCGTGGCACGATGACGCCATGGCCAAAGGGGAGCGGCTGCGGAAGTCGGTCTACGAGGCCGAGCTGTTCCGGTTGCAGGCCGAGCTGGTGAAGATGCAGGAGTGGGTCCGCGGCGAGGGCGAGCGGCTCGTGGTCGTCTTCGAGGGCCGGGACGCGGCGGGCAAGGGCTCGACCATCAAGCGCGTGACGCAGTACCTCAACCCCCGCGTGGCCCGCATCGTGGCGCTCCCCGTGCCCACCGAGCGCGAGCGCACCCAGTGGTACTTCCAGCGCTATGTCGAGCACCTGCCGGCAGCCGGCGAGATCGTGCTGTTCGACCGAAGCTGGTACAACCGCGCCGGCGTCGAGCGGGTGCTGGGCTACTGCACCCCCGAGGAGCACCAGCGGTTCCTGCGCCAGTGCCCGATCTTCGAGCGGATGCTGGTCGAGGATGGCATCCGGCTGCACAAGTACTGGTTCTCGGTCAGCGACGTCGAGCAGCAGCGGCGCTTCGAGTCGCGGCTGACCGACCCGATGCGCCGGTGGAAGCTCTCGACCACCGACCTGGAGTCGATCACGCGCTGGGAGGACTACTCGCGCGCCAAGGACGACATGTTCGTGCACACCGACATCCCGGAGGCGCGCTGGAACGTCGTCGAGAGCGACGACAAGCGGCGCTCGCGGATCAACATGATCGCCCACCTGCTATCGCAGGTGCCCTACGCGGACGTCGAGGCACCGATGCTCGACCTGCCCCAGCGGCCACCCTCGCGCGGGTACGTGCGCCCCGACCGTTCGCTTCAGCACGAGGTGCCCGACCACGTGGCGTCCCTGGAGCAGTAGTGCTCCTGTGTCAGGTGTCTCACCGGTAACTTACTGCTGGTAAAGAAGGTGGGGGCGGACCTACGCTTCCGTCATGGCCCCGGACATGCTGGCTGACCCGGAAACCGACCCCACCGCGACGTATGCCGTGGACCCGGCCCTCGCGCGCCGGCTCACCGGCCGCGTGGTCTGCTCCCCACGGGCGGAGCACCGGCTGACCCGCTCGCCGCTGACCGGGGCGCCGCTCGCCTCGCTGCCGCTGTCGACGCCGGACGACGTGCAGACCGCCGTGGAGGCGGCGCGCTCCGCCCAGCGGGCCTGGGCCCGCACGCCGATGAGCCACCGCCAGCGCATCCTGCTGCGCTACCACGACCTCGTGCTCGACCGGCAGGAGCAGCTGCTCGACCTCGTGCAGCTCGAGTCGGGCAAGACCCGCCTGCAGGCCTTCGAGGAGGTCGCCGACGTCGCCCTGGTGGCCCGCTACTACGCCCGCACGGCCGCCGGCCACCTGCGGCCGCGTCGCCGGGCCGGCCTCTTCCCGCTGCTGACCCAGACCACGGAGCTGCACCACCCCAAGGGCGTGGTCGGCATCGTCTCGCCGTGGAACTACCCGCTCACCCTGGCCGTCTCCGACGCCCTCCCGGCGCTCGCCGCGGGCAATGCCGTCGTGCTGCGCCCGGACCTCCAGGCGTCGCTGACCGCGCTCCAGGGGGTCGCCCTGCTGGTGGAGGCCGGGCTGCCCGAGGCCCTGCTGCAGGTCGTGCTCGGCGACGGACCGACCGTGGGCCAGGCGGTGGTCGACCGCACCGACTACGTCTGCTTCACCGGCTCCACCGCCGTGGGCCGCACCGTGGCCGCCTCCGCGGGGTCGCGCCTGGTGGGCATCAGCCTCGAGCTGGGGGGCAAGAACAGCATGTACGTCGCCGACGACGCCGACCTCGGCCGGGCCGTCAGGGGCGCGGTGCGGGGCTGCTTCTCCTCGGCGGGCCAGCTGTGCATCTCCAAGGAGCGCATCCTCGTGCACGAGTCGGTGGTGGAGGAGTTCACCGAGCGGTTCGTCGCGGCCACCAAGGCCATGCGCCTCGGGGTCGACCTCGACTTCGGCGCCGACATGGGCTCGCTGGTCTCGGCCGCCCAGCTCGAGCGGGTCAAGGCCCACGTCGAGGACGCCCGCGACAAGGGGGCAACGGTGCTCGCCGGCGGGCGGGCCCGGCCCGACGTCGGGCCGTTCGTCTACGAGCCGACCATCCTCACCGGGGTCACGGCCGCCATGGCGTGCCGCGACGAGGAGACCTTCGGGCCGGTCGTGACGATCTACCCGGTCTCGTCGGACGACGAGGCGGTCCGGATGGCCAACGACAGCGACTACGGCCTCAACGCCTCGGTCTTCACCCGCGACGTGCGCCGCGGCCGGCGGATCGCGGCGCGCATCAACGCCGGCACCGTCAACATCAACGAGCCCTACGGCGCGGCCTGGGGGAGCGTGGCGGCCCCCATGGGCGGCATGAAGGCCTCCGGGGTCTCCCGGCGGCACGGCTCCGAGGGGATCATGAAGTACACCGAGTCGCAGACCGTGGCGGCCCAGCGGCTGGTGCCGCTGGCGCCCTTCGCCGGCATGTCGGAGCAGACCTGGGTCAGGGGCATGACCGTGGCCCTGCGTGCGCTGAAGGCGGTGGGGCGGCCGTGACCACCTCGCGCACCCCTCACTACGACGTCGTCGTTGTCGGCTCCGGCTTCGGCGGCTCGGTCAGCGCCCTGCGGCTGGCCGAGAAGGGCTACCGGGTCCACGTCATCGAGTCGGGCCGGCGGTTCGCCGACGACGACTTCGCCAAGACCTCGTGGGACGTGCGCCGCTACTTCTGGGCACCGAGGCTGAAGTGCTTCGGCGTCCAGCGCATCCACCGGCTCCCCGACGTCGTGGTGCTGGCCGGCGCGGGAGTCGGCGGCGGCTCGCTCAACTACGCCAACACCCTCTACGTGCCGCCGACGCCGTTCTTCCAGGACCCGCAGTGGCGCGACATCACCGACTGGCAGTCCGAGCTGTCGCCGCACTACCGGGTGGCCTCGAGCATGCTCGGTGTCGTCACCAACCCGTGTGACGGACCCGTCGAGCGGATCATGCGCGAGACCGCCGAGGACCTCGGCGTGGGCGACACCTTCCGCAAGACGCCGGTCGGCGTCTTCTTCGGTATGCCGGGTGTCCGGGTCCCCGACCCGTACTTCGGCGGAGCGGGCCCGGAGCGCACCGGGTGCACGGAGTGCGGCAACTGCATGGTGGGCTGCCGGGTCGGCGCCAAGAACACCCTGGTGAAGAACTACCTGGCGCTCGCCGAGCGCCTGGGCGCGACGGTGGAGCCGCTGCGCACGGTGGTCGACGTGCGCCCGGAGCCGGGCGGCACGGCATACCGGGTCACCACGGAGGCGACCGGCGCCTGGCTGCGCAAGGACCGCCGCGGCGTCACCGCGGGGCAGGTCGTGTTCGCGGCCGGCGCCTGGGGCACCCAGCGGCTGCTGCACACCCTCAAGGACACCGGGTCGCTGCCGGGCCTGTCGGGCCGGCTGGGGCACCTGACCCGCACCAACTCCGAGGCGCTGGGCGGGGCCATGCTCGAGAAGGCGCCGCGCGACGTCGACCTGACCAAGGGCGTCGCCATCACCTCGTCGTTCCACCCCGCCCCGGACACGCACGTCGAGAACGTGCGCTACGGCAAGGGTTCCAACGCGATGGGCGCGCTCGCGACCATCCTCGTCGACGGCGGGGGCACCGTGCCGCGGCCGGTGAAGTTCCTCGTCGAGGCCGTGCGGCACCCGGTCGTCTTCCTCCGCTCGCTGTCGCTGTACCGCTGGAGCGAGCGCACCGTCATCGGGCTCGTCATGCAGACCCGCGACAACTCCCTGACCGTCTCGGGCCGGCGGGGCCTGCTCGGCGGGCGCACCCTGACCTCGCGGCAGGGGCACGGGGAGCCCAACCCCACCTGGATCCCGGCCGGGCACCGCTCGGTCGTCGCGCTGGCCAAGCGGCTCTCGCAGGCGACCGGGCTCCGCGCCTTCCCCGGCAGCTCGCTCGGCGAGGTCGTCGACGTGCCCATGACCGCCCACTTCCTCGGTGGCGCGGTGATCGGGGCCGACCCGGAGCACGGCGTCGTCGACCCCTACCACCGCGTGTGGGGCTACCCCGGCCTGCACGTGGTCGACGGCTCGGCGGTCTCGGCCAACCTCGGCGTCAACCCGTCACTGACCATCACCGCGCAGGCGGAGCGGGCCATGTCGCTGTGGCCCAACCGCGGCGAGCCCGACCCGCGCCCGGCGCAGGGGGAGGCCTACCAGCGGCTGGAGCCCGTGCTCGCGCAGCGGCCGGCCGTGCCCCGGTTCACCCACGAGAGCGCGCAGGCCTGAGGCTCAGCCGGTCACGGTTCCCTGGATCTGCTGCTGGCCGCCGCGGCTCTGCACCTCGATCTTGCGCGGCTTTGCCTGCTCCGAGACCGGGATCGTCATCGAGAGCACGCCGTTCTCGTAGTGGGCGTGGATCTGGTCGAGGTCCAGCCCTTCACCGAGGCTGAGCTGGCGCATGTAGCTGCCCGACGGACGCTCCTGGGCGATCCACTCCGCCTCCTCCTCGCCCCGCAGCGTCCGCTCGGCGCGGATGGTCAACGTGTTGCCGTCGACGTCCACGTCGATCGAGCCGGGGTCGACGCCCGGCAGGTCGATGTTGACGACGTAGTGGTCCCCGGCGCGATAGAGGTCCATCGGCATCCAGCGCGGCGCGCGGGTCGCGGTCTGGCCGCCCCACATCTGGGCGGTGAGCCGGTCCATCTCACGGAAGGGATCGAAGACGACAGCCATGGACAAACCACCTCCTGTGTCGAGAGCCCGTTCCCCCGAACGGGACACTTCCATTCTGTCCCGGTGAACGGAGATTTCAAGAGGTGAGTTCCGCTGTGGCACAGCGCAGTTGGCGCTTCCTGCGACGTTGGGATCGCGGGGAGGTAGGCGGCTGCCGGCATCCCCCTGCAGCGCCGGCAGCCACCGGGAGGACCTCCCGAGGGGGCCGGTGGTGGGTGCGGCTGGAGACGAGCCGGGGATAGAGCCTCCAGCCGCACCACCCGGCACAACGACCGCTGCGGCAGGGGGTTACGGGCCGTCAGGAAACTATTTCGCGTCCTGGGCCGCGGCCTCGGAACGTTCGTCCCGCCAGGAGTGCCAGAGGGCGGCATACGGGCCCTCGGCGGCGAGCAGCTCGTCGTGGGTGCCGACCTCGCTGACGAGCCCGTCCTCCACGACGGCGACCCGGTCGGCGTCGTGCGCCGTGTGCAGCCGGTGGGCGATCGCGACGACGGTGCGGCCCTCGACGACGGCCGCCAGCGAGCGCTCGAGGTGGCGCGCGGCGCGCGGGTCGAGCAGCGACGTCGCCTCGTCGAGCACCAGGGTGTGCGGGTCGGCCAGCACGAGGCGGGCGAGGGCCACCTGCTGGGCCTGGGCCTCGCTGAGGCGGTGGCCGCCGCTGCCGACCACGGTGTCGAGCCCGTCGGGCAGCGCCAGGGCCCACCGGTCGGCGTCGACCGCCGCCAGCGCCTCCAGCAGCGTGGTTCGGTCGGCGCCGGGCCGGGCCAGGAGGAGGTTGTCGGCGAGGGTGCCCACGAACACGTGGTGCTCCTGGGTGACGAGGGCGACCTGGCGGCGCAGGTCGGCGAGCTCGAGGTCGACCAGCGGCACCCCGCCGACGGCCACGACGCCCTCGCGCGGCCCGTCGATGCCGGCCATCAGGCGGCCGAGGGTCGACTTGCCCGCGCCCGAGGGGCCCACGATGGCCAGCCGCTCGCCAGGCCGGAGGTCGAGGCTGACGCCGCGCAGCACGTCGCGGCCGCCGCGGTAGGCGTAGTGCACGCCGTCGACGTCGAGCCGGTTGCCGTCGGGACGCTCGCCGGTGGCCACCCGGTCGGCGGGCACCTCGGCGACGCCGATCACCCGGGCCAGCGACGTCGCGCCCACCTGGATCTCGTCGAGCCACATGAGCACGTCGTCGAGCGGCCCGACCATCTGGTGGATGAAGAGCGTGACGGCCGTGGCGGCACCGGCGGTGACGTGGCCGTTCATGGCGAGGAAGCCGCCCCACAGCACCGAGCCGGCTACAGGCACGAAGTAGCCGAGCTCGACGAACGGGAACCACCGCAGCCGCAGGCCCAGGGTGTACCGCTCGGCCTCGAAGCAGTCACCGAGCGCCTCGTCGAACCGGCGCCGCCGGGCCGGTCCGAGCGAGAGCGCGTCGATGGTGCGGGCGCCGTCGACGGTCTCGGAGACCACGCCGTTGAGGCTGGCGTAGGTGGCCCGCTCCCACAGGTAGCCCTTACCGGCGAACCTCAGGTAGCGCCGGGTGGAGGACCAGTAGAACGGCAGGCCGAGGAGCATCGGCAGGGTGGCCAGCGGCGAGGTGAACAGGGCCGCCACGACCGTCATGACGATGGTGACCGAGGCGACGAAGATCGCCGGGATGCCGAAGCGCACGACGTGCGAGAGGGCCTCGACGTCGTTGGTCGTGCGGGCCACGAGGTCGCCGGTCCCGGCGCGCTCGACGGTCGACAGCGGCAGGTTCACGGCGCGGCCGATGAACTGCTCGCGCAGCTCGGCGAAGACGGTCTCGCCGAGCACCAGCGAGGCGCGCCGGGCCGCCCAGGTCAGCCCGGTCTGCAGCACCACCGCTGCGGCCAGCAGCAGGGCGAGGCGGTCCACCTCGGCCAGTGTCCCCTTGCCGCTGACCGTGTCGACGAGGCGCCCCACCAGCCACGGACCGGCGAGGGCGGCCAGCGCCGCGAGGGCGTGCAGCCCCACCACGACGGACAGGTAGCGGCGGTGCTGGCGCACCAGCCCACGGGTGTGCCGCACGACGCCGGCCGTGTCGGCGATCGGCAGGGTCCGCCGCGCGTGGTCGGTCACCATGCCCATGTCAGTCCTCCTCCCCGCGGATCACGATCGAGCGGTATGCCGCGTGGCCGGCGAGCAGCTCGTGGTGCGTGCCGGTGGCGGTCGCCACCCCGTCCTCGACGAGCACGACGTGGTCGGCCTCGCCGAGCACCAGCGGGCTGGCGGTCGTGACCACCGTGGTGCGGCTCCGCCGCGCATCCGCGAGGCGTGTCGCGATGCGGGCCTCGGTGTGGGCGTCCACCGCGCTGGTCGGCTCGACGAGCACGAGCACCTCGGGGTCGGCCAGCAGGGCGCGGGCGAGCGCCAGGCGCTGGCGCTGCCCACCGGAGTAGGAGCGGCCGCGCTCCTCGACGTGGCCGTCGAGGCCGTCGGGCACCGCCTCGAGCACGTCCATGGCGCTGGCGACCTCGAGCGCCGCGTGCACCTGCTGGTCGGAGTGCGCCACCCGGCCGGCGAGCAGCTCGTCGCGAAGCCGGCCGGTGAACAGCCGTGGGTCGGCCTCGCTGACGACGACGCGCTCGCGCACCTCGGCCAGCGAGAGGTCGTGCAGCCGGGTGCCGCCCCAGGTCGTCTCGTGGCGGCCGGAGCCGTGACGGCCCAGCCGGTCGGCGATCACCGCCGTCTCCTCCGGTCGGGCCGACACCAGCGCGGTCAGCGCACCGGCCCGCACCCTCACACCGGAGAGGGGGTCGACCAGGTCCTCCGCCGGGTCCGGCAGCGGCGCGGCGCCCCGGGTGCCGGGCTGCTGGTCGGGCTCGACCGCCAGGATGCGCAGCACCTTGCGGGCGGCGATGTGCGCCCGGATGAAGCGGTCGGTGAACTCGGTGACGGTGCGCAGCGGCATGGTGAGGAACGCGGCATACCCGTAGAAGGCCACGAGCTGGCCCGCGGTGATCCGGCCGTCGAGCGCGAACCGGGCGCCGATCCAGGTGACCAGCACGACGAAGATGCCGGGCAGGAGCACCTGGGCGGAGTCCAGGGACGCCTGCACGCCGGCCACCCGCACACCGACGCGGCGCACGTGCTGCGACTGGGCCTCGTAGCGGCGCAGGAAGGTCTGCTCGCCGCCGATGCCACGCAGCACCCGCAGGCCGCCCACGGTGTCGGCGCCGAGTGTGGTCAGCCGCCCGGTCTGCTCGCGCTGGTCGGCCTGACGCCGCTGCAGCGGGCGCACGACGAACGTCAGGAGGGAGAGCAGCACCGGTCCGCCGACCAGCACCAGCCAGCCGAGCGGCGGCGAGGCTGCGAGCAGGATCGAGCCGACGACGACGTAGCTGACGAGCGCGCCGGTGAAGCGGCCGGCCGCGTCGAAGAGGCCACCGATGCGCATGACGTCGCTCGCGAACACGGCGATGACCTCACCGGCCGGGATGGTGCGCGTGAGGGCGGGACCGGAGCGCTCGACGCCACGCGCGGTCAGCTGCGCGGTGCGGTAGGAGGCGCTCAGCCAGTTCTGCACCGCGAGGTAGTGGCGGGTCGCGCCGGCCGCCGCCGCGAGCGCGCCGAGGGCCAGGATGGCCAGCGCCCACCGGGCCAGGGCCGCCCAGTCGCCCGGCACGATGCCCTGGTCGATGCCGCGGCCGACGGCCGCCGGCATGAGGGCGAGCGCCACCATCCAGACCGTGCCCGCCACCAGCACCAGCAGCTGGATGGCGAGCTGCTGCCGCGCCAGCCACAGGAGGAACCGCAACGGCCCCCGCGTGTCGGGGCTGCCGGGGTCAGAGGTCAGTGGCGAGCGCATCAGGCTGCCCACGGTAGGAGGCGGTGAGGGCGGGGCGACACTGGTTTTCCCTGCTCGCGTAGCCTGTGGAGGTGTTGCGAACCGCCTTGAAGCCGCGCTGGCTCGGCCTGTTCGCACTGCTCGTCGTCATCCTCGTCTCGTTCACCTGGCTGGGGCTCTGGCAGCTCGACGTCGCGAGGTCCAAGGGCAGGGCCGAGGCCGTCGCCCACTCGGCCGGCCGACCGGTCGCCGACCTGACCACCGTGGTGCGTCCGCACCAGGCGTTCCCGGACGACGGGTCCGGGCGCCGGGTGCGGGCCACCGGCTCGTATGCCGCGGACGGGCAGGTGCTCGTCGCGCCCCGCCGGCTCGACGGCCGCACCGGCTACTGGGTCGTGGCGCCGTTCGTGCTCGACAGCGGAGGCACGCTGCCCGTGGTGCGGGGCTTCACGACCGAAGCCGCCGCCGTGCCGCCGCCTCCGGCCGGGCGGTTCACCGTCGTGGGCTCGCTGGCGCCGGGGGAGTCACCGGCCGACACACCCTCCGTGCCGAGCGGTGGCGGGACCGCTGCCGACCCCGTGCTCGGCTCGATCGACCTGTCCGTGCTGGTCAACCGGTGGCACGGCGACCTGTTCAACGCGTTCGCCTTCGCCCTCGAGGAGCGCGCGGCCGGGGACGCGAAGCTGGATCCCGCCCCGGTCGAGCGGGTGCCGCCGCCCGCGCCCGGTGAGACGGGGCTGTCGTGGCGCAACGCGGCATACGCGCTGCAGTGGTGGCTCTTCGCCGCGTTCGCGGCCTACATGTGGGTCAGGATGGTCCGCGACGACGCGGAGAACGACCGCCGCGAGGCGGCAGGGGAGACCGGCCCGAAGACTGACCCGGGCAGGAGCCCGGAGAAGGATCCCGGGAAGGACCCGGAGAAGGACCCCGAGAAGGACCCCCAGAAGGAGAAGAGCAGCACGTGAACGAGATCCGCGACCCTCAGGCCGCCCACAAGGCGCTGACGTTCTTCAAGGTGATGGCCTTCACCGTCGGCATCGGCCTGCTGGTGCTCGTCACCGAGATGGTCCTGCGCTACGGCTTCGACAACCACGCGCTCGACTGGTGGCCCCAGCCCCACGGCTTCATCTACATGGTCTACCTCGTGGCGACGGCCAACCTCGGCTTCAAGGTCGGCTGGGGCCTGGGGAAGATGGTGCTGGTCATGCTCGCCGGCTGTGTGCCGTTCCTCTCGTTCTGGGTGGAGCAAAAGGTGGCGCGAGAAGTCGAGGGTCGCCTCGAAGGTAGCCTTGCCCTGTGACTGATGCAGCAGCCACCGACGTGACCCAGGCCCAGGACGACGACCGCGTCGAGGCCACCGACGCCGACCGTGTGGAGGCACCCGAGATCGAGCTCCAGGCACGGCCCGTCCTGGTCGTCGACTTCGGTGCCCAGTACGCCCAGCTAATCGCCCGGCGGGTGCGCGAGGCCAACGTCTACAGCGAGGTCGTGCCGCACTCCATGCCCGTGGCCGAGATGCTCGCCAAGGACCCGGCCGCCATCGTGCTCTCCGGCGGACCGTCCTCGGTCTACGAGGAGGGTGCGCCGTCGCTCGACCCCGCGCTCCTCAAGGGAGGCGTCCCGGTCTTCGGCATGTGCTACGGCTTCCAGGCGATGGTCCAGGCACTCGGTGGCACCGTGGCCAAGACCGGTCTCGGCGAGTACGGCGCGACCCCGGCCCGGGTCACCGACACGGCATCCGTGCTCTTCAACGGCCAGCCCGACGAGCAGTCGGTGTGGATGAGCCACGGCGACTCGGTGACCGGGGCGCCGGAGGGCATGCGGGTGACCGCGTCGACCGCCGGTGCGCCGGTGGCGGCGTTCGAGGACGACGAGCGGCGGCTCTACGGCGTGCAGTGGCACCCCGAGGTCATGCACTCGACGTTCGGCCAGCGGGTGCTCGAGAACTTCCTGTGGCGCGGCGCCGGCATCGAGGGTGACTGGACCGCCGCCAACGTCGTCGACGAGCTCGTCGAGGCGATCCGCCAGCAGGTCGGTGAGTCGCGGGTGCTGTGCGCCCTCTCCGGCGGCGTCGACTCCTCGGTGGCCGCAGCCCTGGTGCAGAAGGCCGTTGGCGACCAGCTGACCTGCGTGTTCGTCGACCACGGCCTCCTGCGTGCCGGTGAGGCCGAGCAGGTCGAGAAGGACTTCGTCGACGCGACCGGCGTCGACCTCGTGGTGGTGGACGCCAAGGACCAGTTCCTGTCGGCGCTGGCGGGCGTCTCCGACCCCGAGGAGAAGCGCAAGATCATCGGCCGCGAGTTCATCCGCGTGTTCGAGCAGGCCGCTCGCGACATCGTCGGCGAGCACCGCGGCGACAACGACCACCCGGTCGAGTTCCTCGTGCAGGGCACGCTCTACCCCGACGTCGTCGAGTCCGGCGGCGGCACCGGTGCGGCGAACATCAAGTCGCACCACAACGTGGGTGGGCTCCCGGAGGACCTGCAGTTCAAGCTCGTCGAGCCGCTGCGCTCGCTGTTCAAGGACGAGGTGCGCCAGGTCGGGCTCGAGCTCGGCGTGCCCGAGGGAATCGTCTGGCGCCAGCCGTTCCCCGGTCCGGGCCTCGGCATCCGCATCGTCGGCGACGTCACCGCGGAGCGGCTCGAGGTGCTGCGCGCGGCCGACGCGATCGCCCGCGAGGAGCTGACCGCGGCCGGTCTCGACCGCGACATCTGGCAGTGCCCCGTGGTGCTGCTGGCCGACGTGCGGTCGGTGGGCGTGCAGGGCGACGGCCGCACCTACGGCCACCCGATCGTGCTGCGCCCGGTGTCGTCCGAGGACGCCATGACGGCCGACTGGACGCGCGTTCCCTATGACGTGCTGGCCAAGATCTCGACCCGCATCACCAACGAGGTGCGCGAGGTCAACCGCGTCGTGCTCGACGTCACCAGCAAGCCGCCGGGCACCATCGAGTGGGAGTGAGCCAGCCGGGGGGAGGGCCCTCGTGAGCGAGGGCGTGTTCAGCCGTGCGGTGATGCGTCACGTGCTGATCGGCCCGCCGCTCAAGCTGGCCACCCGCTTGCGGGTCGAGGGGCGCGAGCACGTGCCGCCGACCGGACCGCTCATCGTTGCCTCCAACCACCTGTCGTTCGTCGACTCGATGGTCATCCCGCTGGCGTCGAGGCGGCAGGTGCACTTCCTCGGCAAGGCGGAGTACTTCCAGGGCAAGGGCCTGCGGGGTTCTGGGGTCCGCTGGTTCCACTCGACCGCGGGCACCATCCCGGTCGACCGCAGCGACCCGCGGGCGGCCCTGAGGTCGCTCGAGCTGGGCGAGGAGGTGCTGCGCCGCGGCGAGGCGTTCGGCGTCTACCCCGAGGGCACGCGCTCGCCGGACGGCCGGCTGCACCGGGGCCGCACCGGCGTGGCCCGCATGGCCGTCAACAGCGGGGCGATGCTCCTGCCCTGCGCCGTGATCGGCACCGACAAGGTCCAGCCGCCCGGCTCCAACGGGCTGCGCCCCGCCAAGGTGACCGTGCGCTTCGGTCGGCCCGTCGACGTGGAGGGTCTGGCCCGGCGCTACGAGAAGGCGGCGCTGCTGCGCGCCGTCACCGACGCGACCATGGACGCCATCGCCGAGCTCAGCGGCCAGGAGCGGTCCGACCGCTACGCCAGCGACGTGAAGGCCGAGCTGGCGGCCCGTGGGTCCGTCACCGCCTGAAGGCAGCGGCATGGGCGTGTTGGAAGCCGGCGCAGGCGCTCCCGACCCTCGCGTGGTCCGCGCGGTGGCCGCCAACGCGGCCTGGTGCGAGGCGGTGTGCCGCGTCCACGGCATACCGGGGTCCGTCGGCGACGGCCTGTGGCGCGCCGGCGGTGAGCCACCACCGTTCTACCCGGACGCCGTGACACTGCGGCCGGGACTGGAAGCTGACCGCGTGGCCGAGGTCGTGCCCGCGCGGCCAGGTGCATCCGTGAAGGACGGCTTCGGTGACGTGGACCTGAGCGGTCACGGCTTCGAGGTGCTGTTCGAGGCCTCTTGGATCTGGCACCCGTCGGTGCCCGCGGGCGAGCCCGCCACCGGACCGGCGTGGTGCGCGGTCGAGGACGAGGCCGGGCTGGGCGCGTGGGCGGCGGCGAGCGGACAGGGCGCGACGTTCCTGCCCGCGCTCCTGTCGGACGAGTCGGTGCGGTTCCTCACGGCACGAGCCGATGGTGAGGTCGTGGGGCGGGCGGCCCTCTGCCTGGGAGCCGGTGTCGTCGGGGTGAGCAACGTCTGGGCCGCCGCCCCGGGCGTGTGGGAGTCGCTCGTCGCTGCGGCCGGGCAGTGGTTCCCGCGGCGTCCGGTCGCCGGCTACGAGCGCGGAGCCGACCTGGCGTCCGCCGTGGCGGCCGGATTCGAACCGGTCGGCCGGCTGCGCATCTGGCAGCGCCGCTGAGCGGACGGCTACCCTCGGTGCGCGTGCGGCACACCGTCTGGACCCACACCGTCTGGGTCACCGTGATGGCCCTGCTCGTCGCCGCGTGTGGCGGTGGCGGAGCCGGGCGAGCCGTCGGCACCTCCTCGGCGACATCCGCCTCGAGCGCTCCGTCGACGTCTCCGCCTGGTGCTGCGGGCGCCGCCACCACGAGCACCGGTGTCACGCCGAAGGCCGCCCGCACCGCCACGCCCACCGCGCGCCGGACCACGACACCTGCCCGGAGGACGACTGCCGTGAAGCCCTCGCCGAAGCCGAAGGCCGCCCCCGTCGGGCTCGTCGGCGAAACCCGCAACGCGCTGGCCTTCGCGCCGCTCAGCAACCCCGGCGCCGTGACCGTCGAGGGATCCGTGCCGAGCTACCGGGCCTGGTCGACCTCCAAGGTGCTCGTGGTCGCGGCCTTCCTCGACACGGTGGTCGACGGCGACCCTGGTCGGCTGACGTCGACCCAGCGCACCCAGATCCGGCGTGCCCTGACCGAGTCGCACATGGAGTCGACCATCGCGCTGCGCGAGCAGATCCCCCGCAGCCCGGGCCGGGCGATCACCGCCGTGCTCCGCTCCGTCGGTGACACGACGACCGTCGCCCCCGACCGGTCACAGGGGTCGATGCAGTGGACCGTGCGTCAGCAGGTCAGGTTCATGGCCGCCCTCCATGACCGACGCGTCGTCTCGAAGGCGGCCAGCGCGTACATCCTGAGGAGCATGCAGCCCATCGAGGCGCACCGGTGGGGCCTGGGCACGATCGGGGCGTCCGCCTTCAAGGGCGGCTGGCTGCGCAGCGACACCGAGACGCGACAGATGGGCATCGTCGACGGGTATGCCGTTGCCATCATCACCGCGGGTGTCGGGCCGGCCGTCGTGCAGACCGACGGCGACGCGGCGCACGTGCGGCAGATGAACCACCTGGCCGATGTGCTGAAGAGGCGCCTCGCCGTCGAGTGACCTGACGGGGGCTGTCCGGTTGCCTGTGGATGCGCCGGTTCGCTGTCGGTGGCCTCCAGTAGACTCGAACGCATGTTCGATCGGTTGGTGGAGGCGCAGCGGTTGCTGCGGGAGGAGTTCGAGTCCTCCCGCGCCCGGAGTGGTGCCGCCGGCCTGTCGGACGGCGAGCTGGTCGAGCGGGTGGAGGCCGCGCAGAGGGTGTCGAACATGGCGCAGGCGGTGCAGGCGCAGCGGGTGGCGCAGTATGCCGCCCGGGAGGACGTCCGACGCCCGCACCCTAGACCAGGCCCACGCAGACGCGCTGGCCGACCTGGTGCAGGGCAACGCCACCGTGACCACGACCCTCACCTTCGCCATCCCCGCCGTCGCCCCGGCACCGGCCGCCCACCGGGCCAGCAGCTGACCCCGCTCGGGATGCCTGGGGGTCAGCCGCCATCCGGCGATCAGAGCCCCGACGCTGGTGTGGACGTCCCGGTGTGGGACGTCACCGGTGTCCCTGTCCTGGGGGGACGCGTTGCCGGTCATCGAGGTCCCCGGTGTCGGGGAGGTGCCCGGCGAGGTGGTCCGCCAGGTCGCGGCCGCGTTCGGGACCAGGGCGGTGCTGGCCTTGTGTGACTGGCAGTCCGGCAGCCTGGCCTCAGAGACCTGTGACGCCTACACCCCACCGGCCTGGCTCAAGCGACGGGTGCGGGCCCGGGACGGCACGTGCCGGTTCTTCGGGTGCACCGTGCCTGCCGCCCGCTGCGACGTCGACCACGTCCTTGCCCACCCTCGCGGGCCGACCGAGGAACCGAACCTGATGTGCCTGTGCCGGCACCACCACCGCCTCAAGCAGCAGGAACGCTGGCGCGTCACCATGACCGAGGGCGCGGTGGTCACCTGGACCACCCCGGTCGGTGACCAGTTCACCACCTGGCCGGTGGACCACCTCGGCGTCCGCGACATGGCCTCCTGACCCGCGTCCCCCGAAGGGAACAGGTGGCCCTCACCCAAACGGTCAGACATCGCGGGGGTTCAGGACGTTTACGTGGTTTCTGTCCTACCTTGGGCTGAATCGGCGCCTGGACCGACGGTCAGCGGCGCACCGGACCCTTCTCGGAATCGAACGCCGCACTCCCACGACCGTGACTGCCTCCCATGCGCCTGTGCCCCCCATGCCTCCTGTAGCGGCGTCTTCTGCCGCGAGCGCGCCTCCACCCTGTGGCCCGGGTGCGCTGGCCGCTGCCGGGTCAGGCCCCCGGCCGGGCCTCGCCATCTCGCTTCGCCGCCGAGCTATCTCGGTGCTCCGCCGAGGCGCCGTCGGCACGGCAGCCACGGCCGTGCTGGCCGTGGTCGCCGCGGCCGCCGCCGCTCCGGCCGCTGCCGTGACGACGACCAGCGCCAAGACCGCCACGTCCAGCCCCACCGCCCCCGCCACAACCACCTCCACCACCAAGCCAACCGCCACCACCAAGCCAACCGCCACCACCTTGGCCAGCACGACGGCACCGGTGCTGTCGGTCGCGGTGCCATCCGGGCTCACGGTCGGCCGATCGGCGTCCGTCTCCGCGACGCTCAGTGGCGTGCCGGGTGGGCAGACGGTCCGCATCACCCTGGCCAGCGTCCCGGGCCTGACCTGTGCGGCCACGGAGTGGGTGGCAACCGGCACGGCCCGCACGAAGTGCCTCTTCACGCCACGAGCCGCCGGCGGCTACACGTTGGCCGTGACGGCGGTCCGCTCGGTGTCCGGAACGGTGCTGGGCACCTCGACGACCTCCCGCCGCGTGGCGGTCGCCGCGCCGGCCCTGTCCCTCGCGGTGCCGTCCGGGCTCGCGGTCGGACAGTCGGCAACGCTGTCCGCGACCCTGAGCGGTGTGCCGGCCGGACAGACGGTCAGCGTGACGCTGGCCAGCCTCCAGGGGCTGAGCTGCACCGCCACGGCGTGGGTCACGCCGGGCACAGCGCGCAAGACGTGTGTCTTCACGCCCCGCGCAGCCGGCGGGTACACCGTGGCAGCCACTGGCGTGCGCAGGGTGTCCGGCACGGTGGTGGGGACCTTGGCGACGTCCCGCCGGGTGACCGTCGCCGCGGCGCCGCGGCTCACGATCACCTCGCCGTCCCTGACCCACGTCGGCACCACCATGTCCGTCAGCAACACGCTCGCCGTCGTGCCGGTCGGCCAGAGCGCCAGCATCTCCATGACCGGCCTGACCTGTGGCAGCACCACGTGGGTGACGAAGGGGACCGCTCGGGCCACGTGCGCCTTCCGGCCCACGGCAGGCGGCGCGTACACGCTGCGGGCCCAGGGAGCCATGCTGCTCTCGGGACGGACGCTCGGCACCGCGACGACTGCCACCCGCGTGACAGCCATGGGGGTGACCGCGGTGGTGCCGGCCACGGTGCGCCGCGGTGAGAAGACCGTCCTGCGGTTCACCATCGGCGCCGGCTGGGCGCCGGGGACCGTGGTGACCCTGGCACCGGGTGTCGCGGGAGCCACCGGCTGCCCCGCCACCATCACGGTCCGCCTGTCGGTCGAACGCACGGCCGTTGCGAGCTGCACGGTCGTCCCGGAGCCCACCAGGACCATGCGGGTGGCGCCCGACGTGCGCGCCGGCACCACCGGGCACATGGCTGGAGCTGCCGTCAGCCGCGCCGTCCTCGACGGCCCCGCGCTCGACGCCGCTGCGGCCGAGGCGGCGTGGCGCCAGCAGTCGCAGGCGCTGTGGGACCTGGCCCTCGCCACGGTCGACAGCAGCCACGACGCCGCGTCCACCGGGTTCGAGATCATGCTCCGCGCGCACCAGGTGGGCTGGGACGACCCCGGCGTGGCAACCCTGGTCCAGCGGCTGCTCTCGCTCCGCAACCCCGACGGTGGATGGGGGACCGGCACCGCCTGGGACGCCTTCCAGGACGGGACGGTCAACCCGGCGGACACGAGCTACACCGTTTCCACCGCCGGGCACGCAGGCCCTGCCCTGCTCGGGGCATGGCAGCACGGCCTCGTGTCCGACGCAGACCTGCGGGCGGCCGTCGACTCGATCCTCACCACGCCGAGCTGGAAGGTCCCCGGAGGACTCTGCATCGCCTACTCGCGCTCGCCCAACGACACCACGGTCTGCGTCGCCAACGTCACGCTGGGCGCGGCTGCCTGGCTGAAGCAGGTCCGCGAGGCCACCGGTTGGTCCATCCCCCTGCTCGACGACCTCGTGGCGCAGGTGTCCGCCGCCGACCGCTACCTCTGGGACCCCGTGACGGGGTACTGGGCCTACTCCGACCTGCCCGCCTCGCTCGGAAAGCCCCAGGACGCACCCCACCAGGGCTACACCCTGCAGTCGGTCCTGGTCCTCGACCCGGTGCTGGGGAAGTCCGCGACCACCCAGTTCCTGGCCAACCCGTGGTGGGGCCAGCCGCGCGGCGGCCTGCTCGGTGACTTCGGCAACGGCATGTCCCAGGTCGCCTTCACCGACTGCACCGGGGCTGCGGCGTCCCCTGCCCTGCTCGAGGCGTTCACGGCGATCCAGAGCTATCCGGCAGACCAGATGACCCGCTTCCTGGCGTTGCAGGGAACGCTGTACGGGTTCCGCACCCTCGGGGTCTGCTTCACGGGGGAGACCTGGTAGGTCGTGTCCCTCTGGCGGGTGAGGGTGCTCTGGGCCCCTGATCCCACCGGCTAGGGTTGGTGCGTGCTGAGGACGACGGCAGCGGTTGTGGCAGGCAAGGCGGCGCGGGCCGCCTCGCGCCTTCGAGGCGGTGGTTCGGCCCTGCCGGGCCTGGTCGCCGAGAAGGTCGACCCCGGGTTCCTCTCCCACGCCCTGGCCGATGTGCCGCGGGGGATCGTCGTGGTCAGCGGCACCAATGGGAAGACCACGACCACCAAGATGCTGGTGGCCGTGCTGCGGGGCCACGGGCTGGGCGTGTTCACCAACCCGACCGGCAGCAACTTCACCCGCGGGGTCATCTCCTCGATGCTCGGCGAGCTCCCGATGGGTGGCCGGCTCAAGGCCGACATGGCGGTGCTCGAGCTCGACGAGGCCCACGCGCTGAAGTTCGCCGCCGCGGTCAGGCCCACCCACGCGCTGCTGCTCAACGTCGCCCGCGACCAGCTCGACCGGTTCGCCGAGATCGACCACACGGCCCAGCTGCTCGCCTCCCTCGCCGAGCAGACCACCACCGGTGTCGTGCTGAACATCGACGACTCGTTCATCTCGCGGATCCGCGACCGTGTGGCCGACGGCGTGGCGGTGCGCTACTTCGGCGTCGACGCCTCGATCGCCGACCGGCTCCCGGAGATCCAGGAACAGGACGTCCGGTTCGACGACGACTTCGTGCCGCCCAAGCCTGGCGCCGACGACGGCCTGCTCAAGCCGAGCGACGAGCGGACCTTCGAGGTGCTGTTCGGCGAGCCGGGGTCGGGCCAGCACGTCGGACCGCTCGAGCTCCAGCAGCGGGGCCTCGCCGCCATGATCAACGCGACGGCCGCCACCACGGCCGCACGCATGCTGCTCGGTGACGAGTTCGACGCTGCCCGGGCCGAGGCGGCCCTGCGGGCCGTGACCCCGCCCTTCGGCCGCGGTGAGGTCGTCATGGTCGACGGCCAGCCGCTCGAGCTGGTGCTCGTGAAGAACCCGGCCGGCTTCACCGTGGCGCTGGGCACCTACGGCAGCACGCCGGTGAGCACGATGATCGCGATCAACGACAACTACGCCGACGGCCGCGACGTCTCCTGGCTCTACGACGTCTCGTTCGAGAGCCTGCGCGAGCAGGGTGTCGCCATGACCAGCGGTGTGCGCGCCTACGACATGGCGCTGCGGCTGCAGTACGACGACGTCTCGGTCGACGCCATCGAACCAGACCTCGAGGAGGCCCTCGACGCCTTCCTGGCCGCCCACCACGGGCAGCCCATGCGGATCTTCTGCACCTACACGGCGATGATGAGCCTGCGCCGGGTGCTCGCCGCCCGCTACGACCTGCCCGACATCGGCGAGGAGGCCTCGTGAGCAACCTGCCCCTGCAGGACGTCGACGTCCACATCCCCGGTGAGCCCGAGGGCTCTGCCCGCGTGCCGAGCGCTGACCGCGCCGGCAAGGGCGTCATCAACCTCGTGCACCTCTACCCGCGCGAGATGAGCATCTACGGCGACCTGGGCAACACCCGGTGCCTGGCCGCCCGGATCCGACGGCACGGCTACAGCCCGGTGGTCCACCAGCACCACCCCGGCGCGCAGTTCCCGGCCGAGCCGCACCTCCTCGTCGGCGGCGGTGGGCAGGATTCCGGGCAGGTGCGGGTCGAGGCCGACCTCGAGCACATCGGCGACCGCCTCCGGGAGCTGGCCGAGGGTGGCACGCCGATGCTCATGATCTGCGGCATGTACCAGCTCTTCGGCAACGCCTTCATCACCGTCGAGGGACAGCGCCTGCCGGGCCTGGGCATCCTCGACGTCACGACGCAGGGCAACGCCAAGCGCATGATCGGCCCGGTCGTGCTCGACACCGAGTTCGGCGAGGTCGTGGGCTACGAGAACCACTCAGGCTCCACCACGCTCGGCGCCGGACAGGCACCGTTCGGCACGGTCCGGGCGGGCTTCGGCAACAACGGCAGCGACCGCACCGAGGGAGCCCGGATGAACAACGTCGTCGGGTCCTACCTGCACGGCCCGATCCTGCCCGCGAACCCCGCGCTCGCCGACGCTCTCATCGCCCTGGCTGCGGAGAAGGCCACCGGGCGGCCGTTCGAGCCGGTCAGCCAGGATGACGCGGTGGCCGACCAGGCCCGGATGCGCCAGGTCCGCCGTCTGGTGAAGTAGTCGCCGGCGACGCCGACGAGGCGGGGGTCTCGGTGGCGGCTGGCGCCTCCTTCTCCGAGTCGTCCTGCGGCGCCTCCTCCTCCGGGTGGTCCACCGGTGCCTCCTCCTCCGGGTGGTCCTCCGGCGGCTCCTTCTTGGGGCTTGCCAGCCACGCGAGCCAGCCGATGGCGCCGAGCGGGATCTCCATGAGGTGGGTGTAGACCGAGAACAGCACCACGGCCGCAGTCGCGTTGGCCGGGTGGGCCCCCCACGCGACGAGGGCCGCCGCCGTCGCCAGCTCGGTCACGCCGAGGCCGCCGGGCGTCACCCCCACCGCGGTGAGGAGCCGGCCGATCGCGTAGGCAGCGAAGGCCTGGCCGTAGAACATGTCCACGTCCGTGATGCGCAGGCACAGCACGAAGAGCACGAAGTAGACGGTGAAGTACCCGACCAGGCCCAGCGTCAGCTTCAGCCAGCCGGTGCGGACGATGTCGTTGATACGGGCCCGCAGGTCGATCACGAGGGCGCGCACGCTCATGGCGCTGCCGCGGCCGGACCGGTGGGTGAGCGGCCGGATCACCTTGTCGATGCCCTGGCCGACCACCAGGGCCGCCCGCTCGGAGGCGAGCACCGAGACGAACACGGCGATGATGGCGACCCCGCTGATGGTCGCCGCGAGCGCTGCGTCCGCGAGGGCCCTCGGGATGTTCTCCGCCCCGGAGAAGAGCCCCACGATGGCGATGACCGGCAGGACGATGCGGGCCATCACGTTCCAGACGCCGGTGACGATGGCCGAGGTCGAGATGTCGCGCCGGGAGAAGCCCCACGACCGGCAGATCGTGTAGGTGGCGGCGAGACCGGCCGCGCCGCCGCCGGGCAGGAGGTTGCCGACCGCCGAACCGGCGACGTTGACGATGAGCGCCTGGTAGTGGCGCAGGCCGTGCAGCGAGCCGGTGAGCGTGAACGTGTAGCTCCAGAGGCCCATCAGGACGAGGAGCATCAGCCCGGCGGCCGTGGCCAGCGGCACGCTGCCGAGCACGGTGAAGACCTCGGCCCAGCTGGTCTTGGCGAAGTAGGGGAGCCCCCACACGAGCAGGCTGGCCGCCAGGCCCAGGCCCAGCACCATCCGGGTCACCTGCCGCAGCCGCGAGGGTCGGTGAGGCACGGTCCGGGGCGCGGCGGGCGTGCTCACGGGAGCCCCTCGAAGACGTCGCGGGCGACCGGTGAGCCCGCCGGCCGGCTCGCGTCCACGAACCACTCGCGCCCGAACACCAGGTCGTACAGCGGCCGGGGGATGCGCAGGAAGGCGGCCAGCGTGCGGTCGGCGCCCCCGTCCGCGCTCGCCTGGGAGGCGTGGGCGCGCATGGAGGCGCGCTTCGCGGCGGCATACCTCCACACGCTCACGCGGTGGGTGATCTCGGACCGCGCGCTGAACGCCCGCTGGAACGAGGTGGGGTCGAACTCCGGGGGGAAGCGGTAGACCCGCGAGGCCAGCGCGATGGCGCGGCAGATGGTGTCGCGGGGCACGGTCGCCTGGAGCATCCGCGGGGTGCCCGCCCGTTCGGCGGCGAGCGCGGCCACCCGGTGCACCTTGACGTGGTCACGGTGGCCGTAGCCGCCGTTGCGGTCGTAGCCGAGGAGCACGTCGGCGCGCTCCTCGCGCAGGATGGCGGCGAGCCGGTCGGCGGCCTCCTCGTCGGTGGCCCGCACGAACCGGACCCGGCCCGGCGGGTCGGGGTCCAGCTCGGGCCCCAGGCCGCTGTCGGCGTAGCCGAGGTGCTCCACGCGAGCCACCCCGAGCCGCGCGGCGGAGGCGCGCAGCTCGGCGAGGCGACGCTGCCCGAGCTGGCCGTCGGCGGCATACGTGCTCGACGCCAGCCCGAGGTCGCCGTCGGTCGCCACCACGAGCACCACCCGGTGACCCTCCGCCGCGGCGCGCGCCATCGTGCCCGACGTGAGCAGCGCCTCGTCGTCGGGGTGGGCGTGGAAGGCGATCAGGGTATGGCTCATCACCGGCCATCCTGTCGCATGGCAGGCTCTGGTCCGTGAAGGTGGCGCTGCTGTCGGACTGTTACCTGCCCCGGCTGGGCGGGATCGAGGTCCAGGTCCACGACCTGGCCACGCAGCTGCGTGCCCGCGGCCACGACGTCGACGTCTTCACCGCGACACCCGGCACCCACGGTGAGCGGCACGGGTTCGTCGAGGTGGTCGACGGCACCACGGTGCACCGCATGGCGCTCCGGCTGCCGTGGGAGCTGCCGGTGAACCCGCTCGCCCCGCCGGAGGTGCGCCGGCGGCTGCGCGAGGGAGGCTTCGACGTCGCCCACGTCCACATGGGCGTGGTCAGCCCGTTCGCCACCGACATGGCCGACGCCGCGCTCGCCGTCGGCGTGCCGACGGCTATCACCTGGCACTGCCTCGTCGAGCGCTCGCGCCCGCTGTTCCGGTTCACCGGCCACGCCCGCCGCTGGCACCGCAGGGGTGCCGTGCTCAGCGCCGTCTCCCGGGTGACCGCGGAGTCCGTGCGCGGCATCGTCGGAGGCGACCCGCAGGTGGCGGTGCTGCCCAACGGCATCGACGTCTCGCGCTGGGAGCCGCCCCACCCTCGTGTGACACCCCCCGGCGAGCCGGTCCGCGTCGTGGCGGCGATGCGGTTCGCCGCCCGCAAACGGCCGGTCGCCGTGCTCGAGGTGGCGCGCAAGGCCCGCGAGATCGTGCCCGCCGACGTGGCCTTCACCCTCGACCTCATGGGGGAGGGGCCCGAGCGCCGCCGCCTCGAGCGGTATGCCGCCGCGCACGACATGGCGTCGTGGGTGCGCCTTCCCGGCCGCGTCTCGCGCGACGAGCTGCGGCGGCGCTACTGGGAGTCCGACCTCTACCTCACGCCGGCGCGCCTCGAGGCCTTCGGCATCGCAGCCCTGGAGGCGCGCACCGCCGGGCTGCCGGTGCTGGCGCGCACCGGGACCGGCGTCGCCGACTTCGTGGAGGACGGCGTTCACGGAGTGCTCGCCCCTGACGACGACGCGCTCGCCGAGGCGCTCGCCCACCTGGTGGTCGACACCCGGCTGCGCGCGACCATCGCCCGCCACAGCGCCACGACCCCGCCGCCGCAGTCGTGGTCGGCGGTGCTCGACCTGGTCGAGGCGGAGTACCAGCGAGCCGGGGCACGCCCGTGAGTGGGCACCCGCACCCGCCCACCCCGGCCCTCCACGTCGTGGGCGTCGACGACGAGGGCCGGGCCGTCGCGTCGTTCCGGCTGGCCCACGGCGCCGACCCCGTCGCCGTGCTCCTCGAGCAGGGCTGGGTGGCGCGCCAGGTCTGCGGGGTCGACACGGTCTCCGACCCCGACCACACCCTGACCCTCCGGTATGCCGTGCGGCCGGCCTCCGAGGCCGACGCCCCACAGGCGCGGCCCGCCGTGCCGACCGACCAGGGGTTGGTGAGGGAACCGGGGGAGCAGGTGCATCCCTACCAGCGTGCAGCCGCCTACGGCCTCGTGACCAGCGCTCGCGGCATCCTGCTCACCCAGCTCTCGGAGTCGACCAACGCGGCCGGCCGATGGACCCTGCCCGGCGGCGGCATCGACCCCGGGGAGTCGCCGCTCGAGGCGCTGCACCGCGAGGTCTGGGAGGAGAGCGGCCAGTCCGTCGAGGAGCCGGCCGTCCTCGACATCCACACCCAGCACTGGGTGGGTCGCGCCCCCAGCGGGCGGCTCGAGGACTTCCACGCCGTGCGGATCATCTTCACCGCCCACTGCCCGGCGCCCACCGACCCGGTGGTGCACGACGTGGGCGGGTCGACCGCGGCCGTGCGCTGGGTGCGGCGCGAGGAGGTCAGCGGCTACCGGCTGACCCGGTCCTTCGCGCCGCACCTGCAGGCCTGGCTCGACCTCTAGCGCGGCTGGTCCCTGCGACGGCTGGTCTGTCAGCGACGGCGCCGGCGGGAGGTCAGCAGCCCGAGGCCGCCGAGCAGCACCAGCACGAGGCCGGCGATGACGATGCCGAGCGGGCCGACGTTGCCCCAGTCGATCGTCCAGTGGGCGATCTCCTGGGCGAAGGCCGCTGCGGCGATCACCAGGCAGACCAGGCCGAGGATGACAGGCGCGACGTACGGCCCGCGGACGACCGGGGGAGCCTGTGGCGACACCGGCGGGGCCAGCGTCTGGGTGAGCTGGGGTTCCCTGCCGTGCGGCTCGGCCGGCCGGGGTCCGCCCAGGGGGAGCGCCTCGGTGGGCTCCTGCGTGCGCTGGGGCTCGGGGTGGAGGGTCATGTCGGTGGTCTCGTCCGGCTCGAGGCGGTCAGGGCGGTCAGGGCGGTCGGGGGTGTCAGGGCGGTCGGGGGTGTCGGGGGTGTTGGTGCTCACGGGTCACTCCTTGCCGATGATGATCTGGCCGAGGCCGACCTTGGCGGTGACGACGAGGTCGGTGGGGCCGGAGCCGATGACCTCGGTGCTGCTGAGGTTGCGGCCGCTGTTGCCGTCGGAGGTCCACTGGCCGTTCTGGAGGTCCCACCCGTCGGCCTCCTTGATCTCGCCGACGTTGACGTTGCTGCGGATCTCCACGGTCAGGTCGTCGGGCACGTAGATGCGCAGCTCGCCGGCGCCGATGCTGGCGCTGACCTTGCCGGGTGTGGCCGGGTTCGTGGGGTAGTCGCCGAGGCGGAGGTTGGCCGAGCCCGCGCCGAGCGAGAAGCTCTCGGAGCTGGTCGTGCCGAGCGGACGCCACTCCCGGTCGCCGACCCCGCCGCCGATCTGCAGGCCCGGCACGAGGGAGGCGAACCACGTCGTGATCGCCAGCACCACGGCGATGAAGCCGGTGAAGCCCGCTCGGAAGCCGGCCAGGCCCATGGCGAGCACGGCGATGCCGAAGACGGCCAGGGCCGAGGCGAGGCCGAGGACCCGCTCGTCACCCGACCAGTTGAACGTCCCGTGGGCCCACACGGTCAGGCCGTAGGCGCACAGCGCCAGGCCCGAGACGAGCACGGCCGCAAGGAAACCGGCGCTGCGGTGCCGGGGGCGCGGCGGCTGCGGCGGCCGGGCAGCCGGCACCGGTGGCGGGGCGTACATCCCGGGACCGCCGGGACCGCCGGGGCCCATGGGTGCGCCGGGGCCGACCGGGCCGCCCGGGCGGGCAGAGGTGCTGCCGGGAGCGACGGGTCCGGCTGCGCCGGGCGGCACGGGTGTGCCGGTGCCGGTGCCGGGAACGTTGGGGGCGTAGGGCATCGGGCCCGAGGCAGGCTGGCCCACCGGGGGCTGCGCAGCGGCGTCGCCGCCACCCCAGGCCGACGCCTTCTGGCCCACGTCCTGGCCCCACGCCGCGGCCTGCGCCCCGGCCTGCTGGCCCCACTGACCGGCCTGCTGGCCCCAGGCGGCGACCTGCTGCCGGGTGGCCTCGTCGTGACGGCTGCGGTTGGCCAGCCAGATCACGACGCCGACGGCGATGACGAGCCACCACAGCCACCACAGCCCCCAGCCGTTGCCGTCGAAGACGCCGGTGCCGCCGACCAGCGACAGCGCGATGAGCACGAGGATCGCGATGCCCCAGAAGTCGCCGTGCCGCAGGCCCCGCTCGGCCACGATCTCCTCGCGGTCGTTGGGGATGAAGGCCCACGCGATGAGGTAGAGCGTCACCCCGATGCCGCCGAGCAGGATCAGCACGACGAGGGCGGCCCGGATGACCAGCGGGTCCACGCCCAGCCGGTTCGCGATGCCCGAGCACACGCCGGCGAGCCACTTGTCCTCGGTGTCACGGCGGACGTCGATCCCGCGGAGCCAGCTGAAGAAGCGGTCGAGCCCTGAGCTCGAGTTCGGCTGGGAGCCCGGATGCGGTGGGCCAGCAATCTGGCCAGGGTTCTGCGTCATGGCAGCCATGCTTCCCGGGGCCGGTGCCCCTCACCATGAGGGTCGACCCTGACCCCACCCTGAAGAAGGGCCCTCCGCCCCTGAATGGGCGCGATGGGCAGGTCCGGGTGGGCCAAGATGGGCACATGCCGACTCCCTACGAGCGCACCCCGGGTGCCGTCGAGACCGGTGCCGCCGCGCGCCGGCCTCCGCGCCGGATGCACCGACCCGTCGAGGGCCGGATCATCGCGGGTGTCTGCGCCGGGCTCGCCGAGCACCTCGGCTGGTCCGCTCGGATGGTGCGCGTCGGCTTCGTCCTCCTGAGCCTGCCCGGAGGCGCCGGGCTGGTCGCCTACCTCTTCCTCTGGGCGCTCACACCGCAGTCGGTCGGCGGCGCGGTCGAGCGCGACGACGGCCGGGTGCCCGTCGACCCCGCGCGGCCGGAGGGCCCGGCCCGGCCGGTCGACCAGGCCGCCGCGGTCGTCGGCGGTGCCTCCGACGAGGAGCAGCGCACGGCGGCGCGCACCCTGCTGGTCGGGGGTGGGCTGCTCATCGTGGGCCTGGTGGTCGTGGCCCAGAACGCCGGGTTCAACCTGCGGCTGGGCTTCCTCGTCCCCCTCCTCGTCATCGCCGTCGGTGCCGTGATCGCCTGGTCGCAGCTCGACGACGCCCAGCGCGGCCGCTGGCTCGGCACCCCCGACGGACCCCGGCGCTTCAGCGTCGCCCGGCTCGCCTTCGGCGGGTTCCTCGCCCTCACCGGCCTGGTCATCGTCGCCACCCGTGGGCGGTCCCTGACGGCGGTCTGGGACATCGGCCTCGCGTCGCTCGCCGTCGTCGCGGGCATCGTGCTCATCGCCGCGCCGTGGGGCCTGCGGCTGTGGAGCGACCTGAGGCGCGAGCAGGCCGAGCGGGCCCGCGCCACCGAGCGAGCCGACATCGCGGCCCACCTGCACGACTCGGTGCTCCAGACGCTGGCGCTGATCCAGCGCCGCGCCGACGACCCCGCCGCCGTGGCCCAGCTCGCGCGGGCCCAGGAGCGCGAGCTCCGCTCCTGGCTGTATGCCGGCCCGTCGGGGTCCGACGCCACCCTCGCCTCCGCGGTCGCGGAGGTGGCGCACGAGGTGGAGGACGTCCACGGCACACCGATCGAGCTGGTCGCCACCGGCGACCGCCCGCTCGACGACGGCGGCACCGCGCTGGTGCGGGCCGTGCGAGAGTCGCTGCTCAACGCGGTGCGGCACGGCCGCCCGCCGGTGTCCGTCTACGTCGAGATCGGCCCGTCGGGTGTCGAGGCGTTCGTGCGCGACCACGGCGAAGGGTTCGAGGTCGACGACATCCCCGAGGACCGGCTCGGTGTGCGGCAGTCCATCCTCGGTCGCATGGAACGCCACGGCGGCTCGGCGCGGGTGCGTCGCCTCGAGCAGGGCACCGAGGTGTCGCTCGCACTGCCGCCACTCCCCACGAACGGCGCCGCCGCCCCTGCAGGATCCGTCCCGACTCACGACACCACACCCCCAGCGGAGGCCTCCCATGCAACCCCGTGACCCGCGCGTCGAGGTCGTCCTCGTCGACGACCACCGGATGTTCCGCTCAGGCGTGCGGGCCGAGATCGGCGACCTCGTCGACATCGTCGGCGAAGCGCCCAACGTCGACGCGGCCATCGAGGTCATCACGCGCACCCGGCCCGCCGTGGTGCTGCTCGACGTGCACCTGCCCGGCGGGAACGGCAACGGGGGAGTCGACGTGCTGTACGGCTGTCGCGGCCTCGAGACCGCGAGCGGCCAACCGGTGCGGTTCCTCGCCCTCTCGGTCTCCGACGCAGCCGAGGACGTCATCGCGGTGATCCGCGCCGGCGCCCGCGGCTACGTCACCAAGACCATCAGCGCGAACGACCTCACCTCGGCGATCCGCCGGGTGGCCGACGGCGACGCGGTGTTCTCGCCGCGGCTGGCGGGTTTCGTCCTCGACGCGTTCGGCGCGGCGGCCGGCGAGATCGCCGAGGTGGACGAGGAGCTCGACCGGCTGAGTGCCCGCGAGCGCGAGGTGATGCGCCTCATCGCGCGCGGCTACCAGTACAAGGAAGTCGCCAAGGAGCTCTTCATCTCCGTGAAAACCGTTGAGACACACGTCTCCTCGGTGTTGCGCAAGCTGCAGCTCTCGTCGCGCCACGAGCTGACGGCCTGGGCGATGGGTCGCCGCCTGCTGTGAACTAGGCTGCCGGTCATGGACTTCGTCAAGGACCTGTTCGTCCTCCTCCACCTGGTCGGCATGGCGGCCATCGTCGGCGGCTGGATCGCGGTGGCCCGAGCGCCCAAGGTGATCCCTCCGATCCTGTGGGGTGCTCGCGCGCAGGTGCTGACCGGCCTGATCCTCGTCGGGCTGCTCGAGGCGACCGACGAGACGGTCAACAACGCCAAGATCGGCGTGAAGCTCGTCGTCGCGCTCGCGGTGGCCGCCTGCGCCGAGATCGGCAACGCCCGCCAGAAGCGCGACGAGGCGAACCCCATGCTGGTCAACGCGGCCGGTGGCCTGGCGCTGCTCAACACCGCCATCGCGGTGCTCTGGTAGGAGTCCTCGGACCGGCAGTCCCGGCCGCGGCCGCCAGGAAGTCTGCACGTCAGGACGTCAGCCCGCCGCCCGCGGGTCGCGCGCCGTCCTGCGCGTCTGGTCGTCGTAGCCGCCCTCGGGCGGCACCATCTCGGCCCGCACCCCGAGCAGCCGGATGGGCCGGTCGTCGTGGAGCGCCCGCAGCAGGTCGAGGGCGGTGTCGCCGATGAGGCCCGGGTCGTAGGTCGGCTCGGCCAGCTTGCGGCTGCGGGCGACGGTGAAGAACGGCGCGAAGCGCACCTTGAGGTGCACCCGCATGCACGGACGGCCTTCTGCCGCAATGTCCTTGACGACCTGCTCGGCGAGCGACCCGATCGCCGTGGCGATCTCGGCGGGGTCGCTGAGGTTCTGCTGGTAGGTGACCTCGCGGCCGTGCGCCCGGGGGATGTAGGGGGTGTCGTCGACCGTGGCGCTGCTGACCCCGCGCCCGAGGCGGCCGTAGTAGGGACCCATGCTCGGTCCGAACTCCGCGGCAAGCCGGTCGGGGTCGGCCGCCGCCAGGTCACGCACGGTCTCGACGCCCAGGCCGGCCAGCCGCGCGCCGATCCGGCTGCCCACCCCCCAGAGCGCCGTCGTCGGCCGCTCGCCCATCACCTCGAACCAGTTGTCGCGGGTGAGCCGGAAGACGCCCTGCGGCTTCCCGAAGTCGGTGGCGATCTTGGCGCGGATCTTGGTGTCCCCGATGCCCACCGAGCAGTGCAGGTCGGTGGCGGCCAGCACGTCGGCCTGGATGCGCCGGGCACACGCCTCCGGGTCGTCGGTGTCCACGCCGACGAACGCCTCGTCCCACCCGAGCACCTCGACCACGGCGCCCGGCTGGGCCCGCAGCGTGTCCATCACCTGCTGCGACGCCGCCTCGTAGAGCGGCGCGTCGACCGGCAGCAGCACCGCCTCAGGGCACTTGCGCACGGCGACCTTGAGCGGCATGCCCGAGCGCACCCCGAACTCGCGCGCCTCGTAGGACGCCGTGGAGACGACGGCACGCTCGGTGGGGTCGCCGCGGCCGCCGACGATCACCGGCCGGCCGCGCAGCTCGGGGCGCCGCAGCAGCTCGACAGCAGCGATGAACTGGTCGAGGTCGACGTGGAGCACCCAGGGCGACATGGGCCCATCCTGCCGGGACGTCAGGGGATCAGCAGCAGCTTTCCGGTCGTGCGGCGTCCCTCGAGGTCGTCGTAGGCGCGGGCCGCCTCGTCCAGCGGGTAGCGGCCGCCGACCTCCAGGTGGAGCCGCCCCTCCGCGAGGTCACCGAGCACCGAGCGGGCGCGCGCCAGCAGCTCCTCGCGCGTGGCGATGTAGTGGCCGAGCGTCGGCCGGGTCAGGAAGAGGGAGCCGCCGCGGTTGAGCCGCTGGATGTCGAACGGCGGGACCTGGCCGCTGGCCGCACCGAAGAGCACCATCATCCCGCGCGCCCGCAGCGAGGCGAGCGAGGCGTCGAAGGTCGCCTTGCCCACGCCGTCGTACGCGACGTCGACCCCCGCTCCACCGTTGGCCTCGCGGACCGCGGCGGCGAGGTCGTCGACCTGGGAGTAGTCGATCGTCGCCGTCGCGCCGAGCCGGCGCGCGATCTCGAGCTTGTCCGGCGACCCGGCGGTCGCGATGACCCGGCCGCCCTTCGCGGTGACCATCTGCACGAGCAGCTGGCCGACGCCGCCCGCCGCGGCGTGCACGAGGGCCACCGTGCCCGGCCCCACGGCATACGTGTCGGTCACGAGGTAGTGGGCGGTCATGCCCTGCAGCATCGCGGCGGCCGCGACGTCGAGGTCGAGCCCGTCCGGCACGGGCACCAGGTCGTCGACCGACCGGTTGACGACCGTGCCGGCGGCGCCGAGGCCCTGGCCCCACGCCACCCGGTCGCCCACCGAGAGCCCGGAGACGCCCTCGCCCACCGCCGTCACCGTGCCCGCGCCCTCGGAGCACGACACGAACGGCGTCTCGATCGGGTAGACGCCCTCGCGCTGGTAGACGTCGATGAAGTTGACGCCCACCGCGGCCACCTCCACCTGCACCTCACCTGGGCCCGGGTCGGGCACCTCCACGTCCTCGACCGTCAGGACCGAGGAGTCACCGTTGCGGGGAACCATCAGGGCGCGCGCAGTCGTCGTCACGCGCTCGACTGTATGCCGCGTGGCCGGCCCACGCTCGGCCGGTCAGAGGCGGGCGATGACCTCGTCGAGCATCGCCTCGGTGAGTTTGCCGGTGAAGGTGTTCTGCTGGCTGACGTGGTAGCTGCCGACGAGGTTCACCTCTCGCCCCTCGTCGGTGACGAGACGTGCCTGCGCGCCGTGGCCGAACCGGGGCTTGGGCCGCGGCACGTCCCAGCCGACGCGCCGCGCGCTCGCGAGTGCGGCGTCCCAGCCGATGGAGCCCAGGGCGAGCATCGACCGCAGCCGGGGCGCGGCCAGCTGCAGCTCGCGGTCGAGCCAGTGGCCGCAGGTCTGCCGCTCGGTGGTGCTCGGCTTGTTGGCCGGCGGGGCGCAGCGCACCGCGGCGACGATCCGTATGCCGTGCAGCTCCAGCCCGTCGCCGCTCGCCCAGCTGCGCGGCTGGCTCGCGTACCCGCCGCGGTGCAGCGCGGCATACAGCCAGTCGCCGCTGCGGTCGCCGGTGAACATGCGCCCGGTGCGGTTGGTGCCGTTGGCCGCCGGGGCCAGGCCGACGACGAGCACCTCGCCGTCGGGGTCGCCGAAGCCGGGCCCGGGCCGGCCCCAGTACGGCTGGTCGGCGAAGGAGGCACGCCGGCCGTGCACCGCGACCTCCTCCCGCCAGGCGACGAGGCGCGGGCAGGCCCGGCACACCGAGACGCGGGCGTCGAGCTCGTCGGTGCCGGCGGCGCCTGCTGCCAGCCGCTCCACCTGGGCGGGGGTGCTGGCGACCGGGGTGTCGGCGGTGGCCGGGTCGCCCGGCCAGCCGGTGCCCGGCGGCACGGGGGAGGGGAAGGGATCTCCTGTGACCGGGTGGGGCAGCGGCACGCTCACGGCTGGGACCCCGGGGTCGCGGGGAGGCCGGGTGACGTCGCACCACCGGCAGGCGCGACGGGTGGTGCGGTCAGGCTGCGGACGCCGGGGAAGCTGAGGGCGAAGAGGGTGGTGAGCACCATGACGACCCCGCAGGCGATGAGCGCCGGGTGCGGTCCGAAGGACTCGGCAGCCGGGCCGGCCATGACGAGGCCGAGCGGACCCAGCATCAGCGAGCCCAGGGCGTCGTAGGAGCTCACCCGCGACAGGGCCGCGGGCGGGATCTCCCGCTGCATGGTGGTCTGCCAGAGCACGGTGAAGAGGTCGAAGCACACGCCCAGCACGAACGCGCTCGCGACGACCAGCCACAGGGGTGCGCTGCCGCCGAGGAGGAGGTAGGGCGGGGCCGCCCCGAAGCTCAGGAGCGTCACGGCGAGGATGGGGCGACGGGGCCGGATCCGCATCGCGATGAGCACCCCCACGATGAGCCCGATGGCCTCGCCGGTGAGGACCGCGGTCCACGCCTTCGGGCCGCCGAGCTCCTGCCGGGCGACGACCGGGCCGAGCACGAGGTGGGCGGCCTGCCACACCATCACGAGCACCGAGAACTGCACGACGACGACCCAGAGCCACTGGCGGCTGCGGAACTCCTGCCAACCGTCTCGCAGGTCGCCGAGGATCGTGCCGGACACCGCCTCGTCGGCCCGGGCTCGCGGCAGGGCCAGGAGGGAGACCAGGAGGCCGCCCACGGCAAACAGTGCAGCGGCCATGAGCAGGGCCCAGCCGCCACCCACCGCGACGACGACGACACCACCGGCGACCAGGCCGGCCACGCGGGCGATGTTGCCGCCGAGCCCCAACAGGGCGTTGCCCTGCTGGAGGTGGGCGGCGGGCACGACGTCGGGCACGATGCCGGTGAGGGCCGGCCAGACCATCGCGGTGGCGGTGCCCGACACCGCAGCGGCGCCGGCCAGGGCCCAGGTCGGCGCCTGCTCGCCCAGGATCATCAGTCCCAGGCCGACGTGGGCCACGGCGTTGACCCACTCCGCGGCCTGCAGCACGCGGTGGCGCGGGTACCGGTCGGCGATGACCCCGCCGGCGAGCGTGAACACCACGACGGCGACCGACTCGGCTGCGAGCACCAGCGACAGGGTCGTGGGCGTGGCACCGGGCAGGTCGAGGATACCGAACGCCAGGGCCACCGGGGCAAAGGCGATCCCGAGCATCGAGAGGGTGCGTGCCGAGAACAGGAACGCGAAACGGCGGTCGCGGAGGATCCCCACGTCGCTGCGGTAGTCGTGCACGACCCCACGCTACGGGTGGCTGCAACCGGAATTCGGCCACCGCCGGCCCGGTCCGGCCACCGCAGCCGTGCGCAGCCCGGCCGCCCGTGCCACCCTGCTGCCCGTGGCGGACCGGCGTCAGCGGTGGCAGTCAGCGGCGGAGCGCGCCGCCGACCTGGCCTGGCCGACCCGCCCGCGCACCTGGCGCGACCTGCCGACCCGGCTGCGCGGCACCCTCTCGGAGGTGCTGCGGCTGACGACCGCCGCGGTGCTCTCCTGGCTGCTCGCGTGGCAGGTGACGGGCACGAAGTACGACCTCACCAGCTCGCTGACCGCACTCCTCGTGCTGCAGGCCTCGGCCTACTCGACGGTGCGGATGGGACTGCTGCGGGTGGGCGCGGTGCTGACGGGCGTGCTCGTCGCCGTCGGCTTCTCGACCCTGGCGGGCCTCACCTGGTGGAGCCTCGGCGCGGTGATCGCCGCGTCGCTGCTGCTGGCCAAGGTCTTCCGGCTGGGCGCGCAGGCTCTGGAGGTGCCCATCAGCGCGATGCTCATCCTCGGCGTCAGCGCCCCCGACCTCGTGGCCGAGGCGCGGGTGGCGCACACCCTGGTGGGTGCGGCGGTCGGGGTGCTCTTCAACTTCGTGCTGCCCGGGGCGGTGCCCAACCGCAGGGCCGGCAACGAGGTGCTGCGGGTGGCGTATGCCGCCGCCGAGTGCCTCGACGGCGCCTCCCGGACGCTCGCCGCGGGCCAGGTGACGCGGCGCGACCTCTCCGAGTGGGCGGAGCGGGCCCGGTCGGTCTCCGGCCCCCTCGCGGTCGCCTCCCGGGCGGTCAGCCAGGTCGAGGAGTCGCGCAAGCTCAACCCGCGCGCGCTCGGCACCCGCAGCGTCGAACCCGTGCTGCGCAGCGGCCTCGACCGGCTCGAGGGTTGTGTCATCGCCATCCGCGCCCTCTTCGTCGTGCTCATGCAGGAGCTCCCCGACGAGACGCCGTCGGCCGAGCAGCGTCCCGACCGTCCCGGCTCACCCGCCTACGACGAGGACGCACGCAGGGCGTTCGCCGTGGTGCTCGACGACATCGCCGACTGCCTGCGCGGGTTCGGCCAGCTCGTCCGGGCCGAGGCCGAGGGCAACCTCGAGGAGGCCGAGCGGGCCATGGCGTCGAGCCTGGAGATCCTGCGCGAGACCCGGGCCATCCTCACCGAGCTGCTGATGAGCCGGCCGAGCAGCGACGCCGGCCTGTGGCTGCTGCGCGGCTCCATCCTCGCCGCGGTCGAGCAGGTGCTGGTGGAGCTCGACCTCGAGCGCCGCTTCCGGCAGCGCGAGGAGTGGCAGCGCAGCTCGGCCCTGACGCTGCCGCGCCTGACGGGGCTCGAGGTGCGCCTGCCCCGGAGCCGCCGCGCCCGGTGACGACTGGGCAGCGTGGGGTCGGTGTCGCCCCGGCAACGTAGGCTTGGGCCCAACATGAGCACGCTCTTCGACGACCTGCCCTTCCCCCGCCCGACCTCCTCCACCGAGGCCGCCCGCGACGCCGAGGTGGACGCCGCAGGCGTGCCCACCTGGGCCGCCGCAGCAGCGGCCGGTGAGGGGCCCGACGGTCCCGGCGCGCGGCACACCGACCCCGAGGAGCTGCTCACCGGGCTGAACCCACAGCAGCGCGAGGCGGTGCTCCACGAGGGGAGCCCGCTGCTCATCGTCGCCGGCGCGGGGTCGGGCAAGACCCGTGTGCTCACCAACCGCATCGCCTACCTGCTGGGCGCCCGCGGGGTGCAGCCGGGCCAGGTGCTGGCCATCACCTTCACCAACAAGGCGGCCGCCGAGATGCGCGAGCGGGTCGCGGCCCTGGTCGGGCCCCGCGCGCGCTCGATGTGGGTCATGACGTTCCACTCGGCGTGCGTGCGCATCCTGCGTCGCGAGGCCGCCAAGCTCGGCATGAAGTCGACCTTCTCCATCTACGACGCGGCCGACAGCCAGCGCCTCATGGCGATGGTCATGCGCGACATGGACCTCGACCCCAAGCGCTACCCGCCCCGCTCGTTCAGCCACCAGGTGAGCAACCTCAAGAACGAGCTGGTCGACGAGGAGACCTTCGCCTCGCGCGTGGCCGAGGGCACCCACCAGGAGCGGATGCTCGCCGAGGCCTACGCGAGCTACCAGCGCCGCCTGCGGCAGGCCAACGCGCTCGACTTCGATGACCTCATCATGACCACGGTCAACATCCTCCAGGCCTTCCCCGACGTCGCCGAGCACTACCGCCGCCGGTTCCGGCACGTCCTCGTCGACGAGTACCAGGACACCAACCACGCGCAGTACCAGCTCGTGCGCGAGCTGGTCGGGGGCTACGACGCCGGGGTGCCGGGCGGTCGCCAGTCCGGTGGAAGCGGTCCCGACGGCCCGACGGTGCCACCTGCCGAGCTCGTGGTGGTCGGCGACGCCGACCAGTCGATCTACGCCTTCCGCGGCGCCACGATCCGCAACATCGTCGAGTTCGAGGAGGACTACCCGGACGCCCGGACCATCCTGCTCGAGCAGAACTACCGCTCGACCCAGACGATCCTGCAGGCGGCCAACGCGGTCATCGCCAAGAACCCCGAGCGGCGCAAGAAGAACCTGTGGAGCGACTCCGGTGACGGCGCCCGCATCGTCGGCTACGTCGGCGACTCAGAGCACGACGAGGCCGCGTTCGTGGCGCGGCAGATCGACACCCTCGGCGACCAGTACGGCGTGAAGCCCAAGGACGTCGCGGTGTTCTACCGCACCAACGCGCAGTCCCGTGCGCTGGAGGAGGTCTTCGTCCGGGTCGGCCTGCCCTACAAGGTGGTCGGCGGCACGAGGTTCTACGAGCGGCGGGAGGTCAAGGACGCGCTGGCCTACCTGCGGGTGATCTCCAACCCCACTGACACGGTCAACCTGCGCCGCATCCTCAACGTGCCCAAGCGCGGCATCGGCGACCGCGCCGAGGCCTGCGTCGCCGCGCTCGCCGAGCGGGAGCGCATCCCCTTCATCGCGGCCCTCGGGCGGCCCGAGGACGCCCCTGCCATCGCGACGCGCTCGGTCACCGCGATCAAGGGCTTCACGAGCCTCCTCGAGGAGCTGCGCGAGGTCGCCGAGCGCGACGACACCGGCGTGGGCGACCTCCTCGAGGCGATCGTCGAGAAGACCGGCTACCTCGCCGAGCTGCGGGCCAGCCACGACCCGCAGGACGAGACCCGCATCGAGAACCTCGCCGAGCTGGTCGCGGTCGCCCGCGAGTTCGACGAGAACCGTGCCGAGACCGGCGAGGTCGCCACGCTCGAGGACTTCCTCGAGCAGGTCTCGCTCGTGGCCGACGCCGACGAGATCCCCGACAGCGAGGAGGCGGAGGACCTGGGCGTCGTCACCCTGATGACCCTGCACACCGCCAAGGGCCTGGAGTTCCCGGTGGTTTTCCTCACCGGCATGGAGGACGGCACCTTCCCGCACATGCGGGCGCTCGCCGACAACCGCGAGCTCGAGGAGGAGCGCCGGCTCGCCTACGTCGGCATCACCCGCGCCCGCGAGCGGCTGCACATCTCGCGGGCGGCGGTGCGCTCGGCCTGGGGCGCCCCGCAGTACAACCCCGCCAGCCGCTTCCTCGACGAGATCCCCGAGCACCTCGTCGACTGGCAGCGCACCGGCGACGCCCAGGTGGCCTCCCGCGGGTCGGCCCCGGCGGTGGCCCGCCTGGCGGCCCGGCCCGGGGTCCGCTCACCCGGCAACCGCAAGGTCATCAACCTCGACGCCGGCGACCGGGTCACCCACGACTCCTTCGGCCTCGGCACCGTCGTGCGCGTCGAGGGCGAGGGCGACAAGGCGATGGCCCACGTCGACTTCGGCGCCGACACCGGGGTCAAGCGGCTGCTGCTGCGCTACGCCCCGCTCGAGAAGCTGTAGGACTCGAGAAACTGTAGGACGCGAGAGCGCCCCTCGGGCCGGGGGTCCGAGGGGCGCTCTTCCGTGCGCTGAGCGCGGGTCTGTCAGCTGTGGGGGTCCGTTGCCCTACTGGATGCCGTGCGCGTGCAGCCACGGCGCCGGGTCGATGGCCCCGCCGCCGTCGGGGTGGATCTCCAGGTGCAGGTGCGGCCCGGTGGAGTGACCCGTGTTGCCGCTGCGGGCCACCAGGTCGCCGGCCTCGACCTGCTGGCCGACGGTCACGTTGAAGGAGTCGAGGTGGGCGTAGTACGAGACGGTGCCGTCCCAGTACTCGATCTCGACCTTGTTGCCGTAGCCGCTCTCCTGGCCCACGAAGGTCACGGTGCCCTTGGACATCGCGACGACCGGCGTGCCGACCGGGCAGCCGAAGTCGTTGCCCTGGTGCATCCGGCCCCAGCGCATCCCGTACCCCGAGGTGAAGGCGGCACCGGCGATGGGGGAGACCCACCGGCGCTCGGCCTTGCGCTTGGCCTCGGCCGCGGCAAGGGCCTTGGCCTTCGCCGCAGCGGCGGCCTTCTTCGCGGCGGCGGCCTTCTGCTGCTTCAGCAGTGCGGTGCGCGCCTGGTCACGCGAGGCGCGCTGCTCCTCGACGACGCGGGACTGCGAGGCAGCCATCTTCAGCTCGAACGACTGGCGCGCCTCGAGACGGTCCGAGCGCGCCAGGGCGGCCGACTCGGCCTTCGCCCGGGCCTGCGCACCGGTCAGGTCGAGCCCGATCGGGGCGGACTCCGCCATCGACGCGCCGGTCGCCGTCAGCACCAGCGTCGCGGCCGCGGCGGTGGGCAGGACGAAGCCGGGGCGGAAGGACTGCGGGATGCGGCGACCGTTGCTGGAGCCGCGGTGGCGGCCCTCGTAACGAGAACTCACAGGAGGGTTTACCTTCACGTGCAGGGGACACGGGAAAGGCGAGACTAGTGCGTTACCTAGTCGTTATGCAAAGCGCCCCACGCTGTTCGCCGCGCGGTTTCCCCCTTTTTGGGGTACATCGTCTCCACCGTTCGGATGAGGCAGCCCTCCGCGGGAGTGACGAGGGACATGGCCCGAGGGGGCCATTGCAGGCCTGGTCAGCGGCGCCGGCTCCTGGCAGGCGCCGGCAGGGGAGTGACCCCCGAGGTGACCGTGTGACCTTCGGAGTCGAGGTGCGCGAGCGTCGTCGAGATGCCGTGCACGACGCTGCCGAGGATGGGCAGCGACATGTGGCCCACGCCGTGCAGGTCGATGTTCTGGACGCTGAGGTCGGGGTGCTCGAGGGCGGCGTTGCGCTGGGGGAAGATCATCTGGTCGAGGTCCGACCAGTAGGCGACGAAGCGGGTCCGGCACCCGCTGACCGGCTGGGCCAGCTCTCGCATCAGGGCGCTGCCCGGCCGCAGCTGCCGGGTCAGCTCGCTGTGCCAGCCGTATGCCGTGAACGTCCCCTGGTGTGGTGTGCCGAGCGTGACGAGGCTGTGCACCCGCTCGTCGCCGCCGAGCCGGGTCACGTAGTAGCGGGCGATGAGGCCGCCGAGGCTGTGGCCGACCACGTGGATCCGCTCGTAGCCGGTCTCGGCGACGAGCGCCTCGACCTCCTCGGCCAGTCGCGCCGCCGCAGCCCGAACGTCGGACGTGAGCGGCGAGTAGTTCATGGTCGTGACCCGGCCGAAGCCGCGCCGGCGCAGGCCGAGGCGCAGCAGCGTGAAGATGGAGTGGTTGTCGACCATGCCGTGCACCAGCAGGATCGGCGTGCCTGCCGCCTCGACGTCGGAGATGACCAGGCCGCGCTGCACGGGGGGCAGGTGCTCGACGCGGTAGCCGTGCTGGCTGTCGGCGCCGTGGCGCATCAGCAGGCCCGACGGGTAGAGCGCCAGGTGGGTGGTCAGCCAGGCCGCCTCCACGGCGGCGCCCACGAGGCCGGTCGGCGTCGCGAGCGCCCGGACCGCGCCGCCCACGACGTCGTCGGTGGCTGTCGCGGCGCCCCCGAGTGTCCGGACGGCCCGAGCTGCGGCGTCGGCCGCACGGGCCCACACGGCCTGGACCGGACCGCGTGCGGGCTGCGGCTCCTCGGCGCCGGCCCGTCGACTGCGCGCGGAGGCCACCGGGGAGGGCCGCATCGTTGCGGCCGCCGGCCGGCGTGTGCGAGGAGGGCACAGGCTCTGCGACATGGTGCTGCCGACCGTAGCCGGTCCGCACCGGATGCACGCGGGCAGATGGTAACAATTCGGACGTGTCGCCCCTTGGGCCCACGGCCGCTCCCTGACGTGGCGCCCCTCACCCCCGCTCCCTCCGGAGGCCGCTGGACGGCTAGTCTGCGCCCATGACTGAGACCCCAGTGCGTGTCGTGGTGGCCAAGCCCGGTCTCGATGGCCACGACCGCGGCGCCAAGGTTGTCGCCCGCGCACTTCGCGACGCGGGCATGGAGGTCGTCTACACCGGCCTGCACCAGACGCCGGAGCAGATCGTCGAGGCCGCCATCCAGGAGGACGCCGACGCCGTCGGCCTGTCGGTGCTCTCCGGGGCCCACATGACCCTCTTCGCGAAGGTCGTCGAGCTGCTGAAGCAGCGCGACGCCAGCGACATCGTCGTCTTCGGCGGCGGCATCATCCCCGAGGGCGACATCCCCGAGCTCGAGAAGCTCGGCGTGGCGAAGGTCTTCACCCCGGGCGCGACGACCACCGAGATCGTCGAGTGGGTGCGGTCCTCGGTCAGCACCGACTGACCGAGGACGCCCACCGTCCCCGTCGGGGGCGAGTGTCTCGTCGGGCGCAGCCGGGTCAGGGGACCACGGGCAGGCTGAACGCGGCCGGCCGCAGCGGGTCGGCGCGCACCGTCACCGGCTGCACGGCATACGCGTTCTTGTAGGCGGCGTCCGTGCTCGCGAGCACGAGCCGGATGCGGTGCCCGGCCTCGACGCGGTGGACCACCGCCGGGAGCTCGAGGTGCACCGGCTGCGTCACGTCGGCGACGCGGACCGGGCTGATGAGCTTGTGCACGAGCGTCTGGCTCCCGTCGGGGGCGACGTCGTACATCTTCGCGAAGACCTGCAGCTGGCCCGCCGGGCCGGTCGCCTGGGTCGCCGCCACCGCGGGTGACTCGAAGCGCACGTCGAGCGTCGGCGAGCCGACGATGGTCGTGGCGCTGGTCAGGGCCGGCGTCGTCCAGGCCCCGAACGTGCCGGGGGTGTCGTAGGGCGTCGTCACGCCGTCGGGGAGGTCGACGGCGCCCTCGAGGGCCGAGACCTCCGAGTAGGACGCGAAGGCGCCGGCGCCGGGGTTGGACCAGCTCTTCGAGCCGGGCAGCACCGCGGCCTTCGAGGACACCAGCTCGTCGGCGGCCGAGAGGTACCACGTCTGCCGGGTGCCCACCGGGTAGGAGCTCGCGCTGCCGTAAGCGGGCGCGGCGCTGCCGGTGTAGTCCACCCAGTCGCGGAAGTAGGCGAACTCGGGCCCGGTGGGCGCCGAGGTGCCCTTGAGGTAGTGGTCGAACCAGTCCTTGATGCGCTGGCCGAGGTAGGTGCCCTCGATGTCGGCGCCGGTGAGGTCGAGCTCGCCGGGTGCCGCTCCGCTGCGCCCGTTCGTGCCGCCGGAGTGTCCCCACGACTGCCACGCCATGGCGACGTCGACCCCGCGCTGCTTCAGCCCGCGGTAGGTGGCGACGGCCTCCTGCAGGTTGAACAGGGTGTCGTTCTCGCCCTGGATGAGGAACGTCGGCACGCGCACGTCGTCGAGGTAGTGCGCCACCGAGACGCGGTCGGTGAGCCGGTAGGTGTCCTCGGTGGGGAAGCCGAGCGTGTCGAGGGTGGCCTTGGCCTTGCACGCCTCGAGCACGAAGTTGGGGCAGCCCACGTTGCGGGTGGGGTCGATGGTGGCGCCGGTGAGGCCGTCGGCGATGCCCACGCCGAAGAAGAGGGAGACCCAGCCGATCTTCTCCGTGCCCGGGTTGGAGCTCGCGTAGGTCGTGCCGGTGGTGAAGCTGGTGTTGTTGGGGGCGAGGGAGTACCGCAGGTCGTTCCAGGTGATCAGTGGCACCAGGGTGTCGACGCGCGGGTCGACGGCGGCGGTGGCGAACTGGATCTGGCCACCGTAGGAGCCGCCGATCATGCCGACGCGGGGGTCGTGGGTGGCCGCGTCGTCGAGCGTGGTGAAGTCGACGGTCAGCGTGCCAGGCCCGGCGGGCACGCCGCCGAGGTCGGCCGAGTCGTATGCCGCGGACGAGCCGCCGCCGAGGAACGTCACCAGCGACCTGGCGGCGATGCCGTCGACGCCCGGGTCGTCGAGGCTGATCTTGCAGCCGCTGTCGGGGAAGCCGAGACCGGTGTAGGAGAGCACCGTGTAGCCCCGCTGGGCGAAGGCCCGGCCGATGCCGGCCTGGTCGGCCTTGCTGCCGCCGAACCCGTTGGTCGTGAGGATCGCGGGCACCCGGTGGTCCGGGCCGGCCGAGTGCGGCCGGTAGAGGTCCGCGTCGATGGTGCAGGTCTGCGGCTGGCCGAGGTCGTTCCTGCCGGCGGGCACGGTGAAGGACAGGCCGGTGAAGGTGTCGACGGCGTCGAGGGCAGGCGCACTGCCCTTCGGCGAGGCTGCCACGGGCTGGGCGGCGACGAGCCCGACGCCGGTCAGGGTGGCGAGCGCCGCGAGGGCGAGGCGCAGCCGCGAGGACGGACGGGTCATGTCAGGGACCTCCCAGGGGCAGGGGCTGTCGACGGTGACGGCCCTCTGGCACGACAACGACGTCACGGGCGACGGGTTACGCGGGGAGGCCGCAGTCCGGTGCATGAGACGTGGCGACCACGGCGTGGACCCCGCACGCTCAGCCGGGTGGGCCGGGTGACCGGCTCTTTGCCGCCGCATGACCGGAGAGGTCCGAAAAGCCTTGTCTGCCTTGTGTTTCCTCGCTTTTGGCAAAGTCTTCGCCACGGCCATTGACCGGCGACCGCGCCGTCGGTTGGGTCATCCCGACGCCGAGCCCGCGGTGCACCCCGCCGAGTCATGAGGGGCCCGACGTTCCTCGAGGCCCGCCACACCAGGCGACGGGCCCACCCACCCTGAGGAGAACCACCCGTGATTCGACTGTCCACCGGCGCTGCCTTCGGCGTCGCCCTGGCCGCGGCTGTCGCGGCGCCCCTGTCTAGCGCAGCGGCGGCGCCGTCCTCCGCGCCCTCACCCGGCACCCGGCCCGCCGTCGCCGCGGAGCAGGCGCAGGCCGACCACCAGCGCCAGGCCATGGGGATGTCCAGCGACGAGAAGCTGACCGTCCGCGACGTCGTCGTCGACGCGGACGGCACCCGCCACGTCCGCTACGACCGCACCTACAAGGGCCTGCGCGTCCTCGGCGGCGACTTCGTGGTGCGCAAGAGCGCCACCGGCGCCACCGAGCACGTGCAGTGGAACGGTAGCGGCAAGGCGGCGGTCGCCTCGACGTCGCCGTCCGTCGCGGAGGCCACCGCCGAGCGTTCCGCAGCCCGCCGCGCGGGTTACACCCCGAAGAGGAACGACGGGGAGCTCGTCGTCTGGGCCGGGGAGAAGACCCCGCGCCTGGCGTGGGACGTCGTCACCGAGGGCGTCCGGGCCGACCAGACCCCCAGCCGGCTGCACACCATCGTCGACGCGGAGAGCGGCGCCGTCATCACGGCATACGACGAGGTGAAGAACGGCACCGGCAACTCGATGTACTCGGGCACGGTCACCCTCAACACGACCTCGTCGGGCTCGAGCTGGCTGCTCAAGGACACCAACGGCAACTACACGACCGACCTGAACGGCGCCACCAGCGGCACCGGCACCCAGTTCACCGACGCCGACAACGTCTGGGGCAACGGCTCGACGTCGTCGCGGCAGACCGCTGGCGTCGACGCGGAGTACGGCGCCGAGAAGACCTTCGCGTTCTACAAGAACGTGCTGGGGCGCAACGGCATCTGGAACAACGGGACCGGCGCGCGCAGCCGGACGCACTACGGCAACGCCTACAACAACGCGTTCTGGGACGGCACCCAGATGACCTACGGCGACGGGGCCAACAACGCCAAGCCGCTGACATCCATCGACGTCGCCGCGCACGAGATGAGCCACGGCGTCACCGAGAACACCGCCAACCTCAACTACTCCGGCGACGCGGGCGGCCTGAACGAGGCGACCTCCGACATCTTCGGCACCGCCGTCGAGTGGTACGCCAACAGCTCCGCCGACCCGGGTGACTACCTCATCGGCGAGAAGATCGACATCAACGGCAACGGGACCCCGCTGCGCTACATGGACAAGCCGAGCAAGGACGGTGCCAGCCAGGACTGCTGGACCACCGGCACAGCCGGACTCGACCCGCACTACTCCTCAGGGCCGCTGAACCACTGGTTCTACCTCGCCTCGGAGGGCTCGGACGCCAAGACGATCAACGGCGTCAGCTACAACAGCCCGACCTGCAACGGGTCGACGGTGACCGGCGCCGGCCGGGACGCCATCGAGAAGGTCTGGTACCGCACCCTGTCGACGAAGCTGACCTCCGGGAGCACCTACGCCAACGCCCGGGAGGGCGCGATCGCCTCGGCGAAGGAGCTGTACGGCGCCTCCAGCGCCACCTGCACCGCGGTGGAGAAGGCCTTCAGCGCCATCGCCGTTCCGGCCGGCTCGGAGACCTGCGGTGGCTCGACCCCGCCGCCGTCGGGGACCAACCTGCTCCTCAACCCCGGTTTCGAGTCGGGCGCCGTGAGCTGGACGGGCACGTCCGGCCCCATCACCAACAACAGCGGCCGCCCGGCCCGCACCGGCTCGTGGAAGATGTGGCTCGGCGGCAACGGCACCACCGCGACCGAGACCGAGCAGCAGAGTGTGAGCATCCCGTCGACCGCCACCTCGGCGACGCTCAGCTTCTGGATCCGCATCGACACCTCGGAGTCGGGCAGCACCGCCTACGACACCGCCAAGGTCCAGGTCGTCGACGGGTCGACGACGAGCACGCTGGCGACCTACTCCAACGCGAACGCCAACAGCACCTACGTGCAGAAGTCGTTCGACGTCACCGCCTACAAGGGCAAGACCATCGCGGTGAAGTTCCTCATGAACGAGGACTCCTCGCTGCAGACGTCGTTCGTCGTCGACGACACCGCCCTCACCGTCGGTTGAGCGCGCCGGGCCGGCAGCCACGCCGTGCTGCCGGCCCGGTCGCGTTCGCCCGTCCGGTTCGTCTGGACTTGTCCAAGGTTCAACCAAGATTCCGCTTCGACCATTGATCGGACCCACACCCGGGGGTGAGGGTCGCCCCACCCGTCGCGCCCACCCGGTGCGGCCCTGCTCGCAAGGAGCCCTGTTCGTGAACCGACTCTCCGCCGGCGTCGCCTTCGGTGCCGTCATCGCTGCAGCCCTGGCCGCCCCGGCCGCGACCGCCCAGGCCCGCCCGTCGCACGGCGACGTGCCGCCCGCCGTCACCGCCGAGCAGGCCCGCGTGGCCGACGCCGCCAAGGCGCTCGGCCTCTCGAGTGGACAGGCCCTGCAGGTCAAGTCCGTCGTGACCGACGCCGACGGCTCGCGCCACGTGCGCTACGAGCGCACCTTCCGGGGCCTGCGCGTCATCGGTGGTGACCTCGTCGTCGACCGCGATGCCCGCGGCACCACCAAGAAGGTCTACTGGAACTCCTCCCGCAGCGTCGACGTCGCCTCGACGACCCCGAAGCTGCGCGCGCCGAGCGGCTCCAGCGAGCTGGTCGTGTATGCCGCCGAGGGCTCGCCCAGGCTCGCCTGGGACACCGTGAAGCAGGGCGTGAAGGCCGACCAGACGCCGAGCCGCCTGCACACGGTCACCGATGCCGTCACGGGCGCGAAGCTGGACTCCTGGGACGACATCGTCAACGGCACCGGCAACTCGATGTACTCGGGCACCGTGACCGTCGGCAGCACGCTCTCGGGCGGCTCCTACCTGCTCAAGGACACCGTCGGCAACTACACGACGGACCTCAACGGCGCCACGACCGGCACCGGCACGCAGTTCACCGACGCCGACGACATCTGGGGCAGCGGGACCATCAGCTCCCGCCAGACCGCGGCCGTCGACGCGCAGTACGGCGCCGAGATGACGTTCGACTACTACAAGAACGTCCAGGGCCGGAACGGCATCTGGGACAACGGCACCGGCGCACGCAGCCGCGTCCACTACGGCAACGCCTACAACAACGCGTTCTGGGACGGCACCCAGATGACCTACGGCGACGGGGCCAACAACGCCAAGCCGCTGACGTCCATCGACGTCGCGGCCCACGAGATGAGCCACGGCGTCACCGAGAACACCGCGGGGCTGGTCTACCGCGGCGACGCCGGTGGCCTCAACGAGTCGACCTCCGACATCTTCGGCACGGCCGTCGAGTGGTACGCGAACTCCTCGGCCGACCCGGGCGACTACCTCATCGGCGAGAAGATCGACATCAACGGCAACGGCACCCCGCTGCGCTACATGGACAAGCCGAGCAAGGACGGCCGCTCGCAGGACTGCTGGACCTCGAGCACCAAGAACCTCGACCCGCACTACTCCTCGGGTCCGCTGAACCACTGGTTCTACCTGGCCTCCGAGGGCTCGGGCGCCAAGACCATCAACGGCGTGAGCTACAACAGCCCGACCTGCAACGGCTCGACCGTGGCCGGCGCGGGTCGCGACGCGGCGGCGAAGATCTGGTACCGCACCCTGGCCACCAAGCTGACCTCGCGCAGCGACTACAAGGCCGCTCGTGAGGGCGCCATCGCCTCGGCCAAGGAGCTGTACGGCACCGGGTCCGCGCAGTGCGTCGCGGTCCAGAGCGCCTTCGCGGCCATCGCGGTGCCGGCCGGCACCCAGACCTGCACCAACTAGCACCGCCCACGGCAGCGCCCCCGGTGCCGTGACCGGGGGCGCTGCGCTGTCTGCAGGCTGCAGGCTGCAGGCTGCAGGCAGCGCAGGGAACAGATGTGCCGCCGGGGTCACCGGCACACGGTGCGCGCACCGGTGGTCCCGAACAGGTCCTGGAACAGGTGGGTGACGACCGCGTTGCCGTCGACCGCCTCGAGGTCGCCGAGCCGGGTGGAGCCGCGCGGCGTCTGCAGGACGACGACCAGGTCGTCGGGGTTGGCGTAGGTCGTCGCGGCCGAGCCCTCGACGCGCGAGGCCAGGGTGGTCAGGTCCTGCAGGGCCGGCCGGTCGAGGGTGCACGGTGCTCCTGCGCCCCGCCCGGTGGCGGACGCCCGGCCGGACTCCTCGACCACCACCCGCTGGTCGAGGCCCGCGACACCGCCCTTGCGCAGCAGGGTGACGGGGAAGGTCTCGCCGGCCGGAGCGTCCGACCCTGAACCGCAGGCGGCGGCCAGGAGGACGGCAGCCAACGGGGAGGCGAAACGCACGGGGGACAGGCGCACTCGCCCATCCTGCCCAGCGCGTCCGGGCCTCGCACCCCAGGGGACGCACCTATCGTGAGCGCCATGAGCAGCCCGGTGTGGGGCATGAACCGGCGCACGACCCGGGCGGTGCTGGCCGCCTTCGCCGCCGTGGTCGCCGTGGCGGTCGTAGGCCTCGGGCTGCGGTCCTGCTCCGCCGGACCCGCGACCACCGCGACCACGTCGCCCACCGCTTCGCGGACCGCCTCGCCGTCGACGACCGCGCGCACCGGGCCGCTCAGCGGCCGGGCGCTGGCGGTCAAGATCGACAACACCGAGAGGTCCCACCCGCACATCGGCATGGCGCAGGCCGACGTCGTCTACGTCGAACCGGTCGAGGGCGGCCTGACCCGGCTGCTCGCGGTCTTCTCGAGCGCGATGCCGAAGGAGGTCGGGCCGGTGCGCAGCGCCCGCGAGTCCGACCTCGCGATCCTCGGCAACTACGGACCGGTGGCCTTCGCCTACTCCGGCGCGTCCCACTACACCGAACGCCTGCTGGCCAAAGGGCGCGAGTTCAACCTCAGCTACGGCGCCTCCACCCAGGGCTTCCGCCGCGAGCCGTCACGGCCGGCGCCCTACAACGTCATCGGCGACCCGAAGGTGCTCCTCGCCCGGGCCAAGGGGAGCGTGGTTCCCAAGGACCCCGGCTTCGTCTTCGGCGCCGCGCCGGCCGGGGGTGCGAAGGCCACCGAGGTGGCGACCCGGTGGCCGGCCTCGCGCGTCTCGTTCACCTGGGACCCCCGCCGCAAGGAGTACCTCCTCACCACCGACGGCAGGCCGGACGTCGACCCCAAGGGGAGGCAGTACGGCGCGGCAACCGTGGTCGTGCAGGAGGTGCCGACCCACTCGTCACAGAACAGGGACGTGCGGGGAGCCCCCACACCGGTCGTCACCCTGACCGGCAAGGGCCGGGTCACGGTGCTGCGGGGCGGGCAGACGTGGCGGGGCACCTGGTCGCGCACGTCCCTCACCGCGCCGACCTCCTTCACCGGCTCGTCCGGGAAGCCGCTCACCATGGCCCCCGCCGGCACCGTCTGGGTGCTCTTCGTGGCCCCCGGGCAGGCGGTCACGGTCCGCTGAGCCGCACCCCGCGGCATACCCGTCGGTAGCGTGAGATTGGTCGCTGTCGGCGACCCGGACGGGCGTCCGCGTGCGGCGGAGGACTAGTCTCGGTCGACGGACCACCCCCTTCGCAGACGAGGACGGATAGACACCCGTGGATCTCTTCGAGTACCAAGCGCGCGACATCTTCGAGGCGCACGGAGTGCCGGTGCTGGCCGGCAAGACCGCGACCACTCCCGAGGAGGCCCGCGCGGCCGCCGAGGAGATCGGCCCCAAGAGCGGCGGCGTCACCGTCGTCAAGGCCCAGGTCAAGACCGGCGGCCGCGGCAAGGCCGGCGGCGTCAAGGTCGCCAAGACCGCCGACGAGGCCGAGCAGCACGCCCGGGCCATCCTCGGCATGGACATCAAGGGCCACACCGTGGGCATCGTGATGATCGCCCAGGGCGCCCGCATCGCCGAGGAGTACTACTTCTCGCTGCTGCTCGACCGGGCCAACCGCTCCTACCTCGCGATGTGCAGCAAGGAGGGCGGCATGGAGATCGAGCAGCTCGCGGTCGAGCGCCCCGAGGCCCTCGCGAAGGTCGCGGTCGACCCCAACGCCGGCATCGACGACGCCAAGGCGCAGGAGATCGTCGACGCGGCCGGCTTCGACGCCGAGACCGGCGCGAAGATCGTGCCCGTCCTGAAGTCGCTCTGGGAGGTCTACCGCGACGAAGACGCCACCCTGGTCGAGGTCAACCCGCTGGTGAAGACCGAGGACGGCGACATCATCGCCCTCGACGGCAAGGTCACCCTCGACGCCAACGCCGACTTCCGCCACCCCGACCACGCGGCCCTCGAGGACAAGTCGGCCACCGACCCGCTCGAGGCGATGGCCAAGGAGAAGGACCTCAACTACGTCAAGCTCGACGGCTCCGTCGGCATCATCGGCAACGGCGCGGGCCTGGTCATGTCCACCCTCGACGTCGTCGCCTACGCCGGTGAGGAGTTCGGCGGCCAGAAGCCGGCCAACTTCCTCGACATCGGTGGCGGCGCCTCCGCCGAGGTCATGGCCAACGGCCTGCACATCATCCTCGGCGACCCGCAGGTGAAGTCGGTGTTCGTCAACGTCTTCGGCGGGATCACCGCCTGCGACGCGGTGGCCAACGGCATCGTCGGCGCGCTGGAGAAGCTGGGTGGCGAGGAGAACAAGCCGCTCGTCGTGCGCCTGGACGGCAACAACGTCGAGGAGGGCCGGCGCATCCTCGCCGAGTTCAACCACCCGCACGTGATCATCGAAGAGACCATGGACGGCGCCGCCCGCAAGGCCGCCGAGCTGGCCTCCAAGTAAGCCCCGGCGAAGCGACAAGAGAGCGACTCACAGCAATGGCAATCTTTCTCGACGAGAACTCCAAGGTCATCGTCCAGGGCATGACCGGCTCCGAGGGCATGAAGCACACCCAGCGCATGCTCAAGTCCGGCACCGACATCGTCGGTGGCGTCAACCCCCGCAAGGCCGGCCAGCAGGTCGACTTCGAGGGAGGAACCACCGTCCCCGTCTTCGGGACCGTCGCCGAGGCGATGAAGGAGACCGGCGCCAACGTGTCGGTCATCTTCGTGCCTCCGGCGTTCGCCAAGTCGGCCGTCATCGAGGCGATCGACGCCGAGATCCCGCTCGCCGTCGTCATCACCGAGGGCATCGCGGTCAAGGACACCGCCGAGTTCTTCGCCTACTCGCAGGAGAAGGGCACCACCCGCATCGTCGGCCCGAACTGCCCCGGCCTGATCAGCCCCGGGAAGTCCAACGCCGGCATCATCCCCGCCGACATCGCCGGTGGCGGCCGCATCGGCCTGGTCTCCAAGTCGGGCACGCTGACCTACCAGATGATGTACGAGCTCAAGGAGTTCGGCTTCTCCACCGCGGTCGGCATTGGCGGTGACCCGATCATCGGCACCACCCACATCGACTGCCTCGAGGCGTTCCAGAACGACCCCGAGACCGACGCCATCGTCATGATCGGTGAGATCGGTGGCGACGCCGAGGAGCGGGCCGCGGCCTACATCAAGGACAACGTGACCAAGCCGGTCGTCGGCTACGTCGCGGGCTTCACCGCCCCCGAGGGCAAGACGATGGGCCACGCCGGCGCCATCGTCTCCGGCTCCTCGGGCACGGCCGCTGCCAAGCAGGAGGCCCTCGAGGCCGCCGGCGTCAAGGTCGGCAAGACGCCGTCGGCAACCGCCCAGCTCATGCGCGAGATCATGCAGGGCCTGAAGAAGTAACCTCTGCCGCAAGGCGTTTCGCGAGGCCGTCACCCCAGTTGGGTGACGGCCTCGCGTCGTTGATGGGTATGCCGCGTGCGCGCCTACCGCTGCCGGGCCAGCACGAGGAGCCGGTCAAGCTCCGGGAAGCCCAGCTTCGGGTTCGGGACCTTCGTCAGCACGATGGTCGTCATGGCGCCCGGGGTCTGCTGGGCCGTGACCCCGACCCACTCGGTGAGCGTCGGCGAGCCGTCCTTGAACACGGTGTCGAGGCGCCAGGTGCCCTCGGTCGGGCCCGGCGTCGCCTTCACCGTGCCGTTGCCGAAGGTGCAGCCCTTGCCGTACAGCGCCTTCGCCTCGGCCAGCCGGGCCTGCACGAAGGACTGCTGCTGCGCGCTGCTCGTGGAGTCGTCGAGCCGCACCCGCTGCTTGCCGATGTAGTTGGCCTGGCCACTGCCGCTGCGGATCGAGACGATCCCGTAGCGGCCGCCCACGCCGGCCTGGAACTGGTCGGTCTCGCACTGGGCGATCGACGCCGAGCCCTCCTGGGCGCCGAGGCCGGCGTAGGTGCGGGCGCCCTGGGTGAGCTCCTGGGACGACCACTGCGAGGCCGGCACGAAGAGGCTCGAGGAGACAGCCGGCTGGGAGCCGACGACCGGCATGTCCTCACCGCTCGGCTGTGCGGTCGTGCCGGTGGGGCCCGAAGGGGTGGAGGTGGTGCCGCTGCCGTACCGCTCGAGCCGCGCGGTGGCGATGGCCGCGAGGCGCTCGACCTCGGCCCGCTCGAACTCGGTCTTCGGGTGGTCCGGTTCCGTCACCGTGAGCACGGCCACCTCGTTGCCGGCGTGGGTCACGGCATACCAACCGGAGCCGGCGTCGCCGGCGGTGTAGGTGTAGAGGCGGGGCCAGCCGGTGGTCTGGACGCCCTTGACGGCGAACTGGCCCTGCCGGCACGCGCCGATGGACCGCGCCATGGCATCGGCCACCTTCTGGGCCTCAGTCGATGATCCGGCCGTCCAGCGGGTCTGGCCTCCCTGGATGTTGCCTGCCCCCGAGAGGAGTGTCTCGGCCTCGCGAGGCGTCCCGCCGTTCGGGCCCAGACACAGGTCGGCCTCGTAGCTGGTGACCGTCTGCACCTCGAAGGCGGTCGACCAGCCGAGCGCCAGCTTCCACTCCTTGCCGAGCGGCAGGGCGCCGGGCTCGGCCAGGTAGGGCGAGACGGCCTGCCGGTCCAGCGGGGTGGTCGGGGCGGTGGTGGGCGCGGTCGTCGTCCCGGTCGCGGGCGGCACGGGGTGGGTGGCGTTGTCGCCGCCCAGGGCCGAGAAGCCGATGACCGCGGCGACCAGTGCTGCTGCCGCGGCGCCGGCGGTCCAGCCGAGCATGGTCCGGCGGCGCCGGGCGCGGCCGCGGGCCTTGACGAACCGCACGTCGGCCAGGGGGAGGGCGTCGACGTCGGTCTTGAGCGAGCCCAGGGCCTCCCGGACGTAGTCGTCGTCGGCTGGAGTCCAGGTGTCGGTCTCAGCCATGGTGGGACTCCTCGTGGCGCAGGGCCGCGGCCAGCTGGGCGCGGCCGCGGTGCAGGCGGGCCTTGACGGTGCCTGCGGGGGTGTTGGTCTCGTGGGCGATCTGCTCGATGCTCAGGTCCCCGATGTAGTGGAGGGTGACGGCTTCCCGCACGGGGTCGGGGAGGGTGCGCAGGGCGGCGACCACGGCCACCCGGTCCTCCGTCGGTGGACCGGTCGCGGTGCTGCTGCTCTCGCCGTGCCGCTCGTAGGCGCGTTCCTGGCTGCCCTGCTTGCGCCAGGCCGAGATCGCCAGCCGCCGCGCCACGGTGCGCACCCAGGAGAGGGGGTCGTCGTAGGCGTGGACGGTGGGCCACTGCTGCCACGCCCGGGCGTACGCCTCCTGCGTGCAGTCCTGGGCCAGGGTGAGGTCGCCCGTCGACGCGTAGACGAGGTGGACAACCCGGCGTGCCGTGCCCCGGTAGAACGCGTCGAAGTCAGCCTCGGTGCCCTGCATCGGCATCGCCTGTTCGCCGCCTCTTCCGTGGTCCGGTGGTTGGTCCGGTGGTGGTCCGGTGGTGGTGGTGTGCTGTCACCCGTGCAGACGCCGCTGCCCGCGAGCCGGTTGCGCCTTTCCTGCCATTTTCTCGCCCGGGCTCGGCGTTGCAGCCGGGGAGCGCCGTCGTCCTCGGCGACCATGGAGCCCTGATGAGTGTCATGGATCTGCTGCGTGGTGTCCCGTCCCAGACGAGTGGGGGAGGGACACCCGACGGGCAGACCCCGTGGCACCGGCCGCTCCTCGCCGGTGCCGGCACGGCCCTCGCCTCCGCCCTCGTCGTCGTGCTGCCCGCGCTGGTGGCCTGGGTGGCCAGCCCGCAGAGCACCGTCGCGTGGACCGACGCCCTGGGCGTGGGTGCGAGCCTGTGGCTGCTCGCCGGTGGTTCGTGGCTGCGGGCCGGCACGGCCAGCATCGCGTTCGTCCCCCTCCTGCTGACGGCCGGCGTCGTGGCGGCTGCCGCGTGGGGTGCGCTGCGCAGCGGCAGGGAGGTGGTCGAGGGCCACCGGACGGCGGGGCACCGGTGGGGCCTGCTGCCGCCGCTGCTGGTGCGGGTCCTGGGCCTGTGGGCCGGCGGGTATGCCGCGTGCGCGGCCCTGTGGGCGGCCGCCGCCTCCGCGTCCTCGCTCCGGCCCCAGGTGCTCGGGCTCGTGCTGCCGCTGGTGGTCGTGCCGGCCGCCGCGGTGGTCATCGCTGCCGGGAGGCTCGTCGCCCGCGACCGTGCGCTCGCCGGTCCCCGCTGGCGACGCCCCGACTTCCTGCCCGACGTGGTGCGACGCGCCGTGCGCCCTGCCGCGGTCGGTGTCGGTGCTCTCCTCGCCACCGGCACGGCCGTCGTGGTGCTCGTGGTGGTGCTCCGCTTCGGCCAGATCAGCCACCTGCATGACGAGCTTGCCGCCGGGGTCGTGGGAGGCGTCGTGCTGACCCTCGCGCAGGTGCTGTGCCTGCCGAACCTCGGCCTGTGGGCGCTGTCCTTCCTCGCCGGCACCGGGTTCTCCGTCGTCGAGGGCGCCTCCACCACGTGGACCGGGTCGCGCTCGGCCCTGATGCCCATGGTGCCGGTGCTGGGTGCTCTGCCCGACCCCGGCGCGTTCCCGGGGTGGCTGCCGGTGCTGGCCCTGGTGCCCGTCGCCGTCGGAGCCCTCGTGGGCTGGCGCTCGCTGCGGTCGCTCGCCCTGCTCTCGACCACCCGCACCAAGCTGCTCGTGACCGGCACCGCGGTGGCGCTCACCGCCGGGGCCATCGGCCTGCTCGACCTGCTGGCCGGCAGCTCGCTCGGCTCCCAGCGGCTGTCGCACATGGGTGCCCCAGCCGGTGCGATGACCGTGGCCCTGCTCCTCGAGCTCGCGCTCGGCGCGGGCCTCGTGCTGGTCTGGGACCGCTGGCGCCTGCGCCGCTGAGCCGCCCTGGCCTCCGCAGGGGCTCCCGACCGGGTCCGCCCGTCAGCCCAGCCGCTGCAGCATCCAGTCGCACCACTCGACGGCTGCCCGCCGGGTGCGCACGCCGCCCTCGAGGGTGAGCACGCTGGCGAACAGCGGGTGGGACCGGTCCTGCGCCTCCGGCTGCCCGGCGATCGACGACAGCTCCGCCTGGTAGGCGTGCAGCGCCTCCTCGTGACCCGCCCGGGCCTGCCGCACGAGGCCCCGGGCCGTCTCGGGCTCCACGGTCCACACCGACCACAGCCGCAACGTCTCGAGGTCGCGCACCGGCTGGGGCTGGGCTTCCTCGCCCACCCACGCCCGGAGGGCCGCCATGCCGGCCGGCGTGACGGCATACCGCTTGGTGGGGCGGGGTCCTGCCCCGTCGACGACCTGGTGCACCACCAGTCCGGCCCGCTCGAGCCGGGCCAGCTCGGGGTAGATCTGGCTGTGCCGGGCGCTCCAGAAGTACCCCACGGGTCGCTGCATGCGCCGGGCCAGGTCGTAGCCGGTGCTCGGGGCCCGGGCGAGCAGGCCGAGGAGCGCGCAGCCGAGGTGGGAGGGGGTGGACGACGTCGCGGGCATATGTCAATCTTGACATATGCGGAGGCGGGCGGGGGTGGTGACGGCACTGGCCGTCGCGGTGTTGCTGGGGGCATGCGGGGGAGGTGGGGAGCGGGTGGCGGCGACACCGTCGCGCACACCGCAGCCGCTGCCGCTGAGCACCCCCGCCTCGATCGCGCAGCGCTGCCTGGTGCCGGTCGAGGGCGGTCTCACCAGCTTCGCCGGACCGGAGGGCAGCACGATGACCGGTGCGGTGCTGGGGGACGGCGCCGACGTCGCGGTCCTGCTGCACCAGACCTCGGCCGCCGGGTTCTGCGGGTTCGCGACGTATGCCGACTGGGTCGCGTCGAAGGGCGTCAGGGCCGTGCTCGTCGACCTGTGCGGCTGGGGGCGCTCGGCCTGCAAGGGCGGCTTCGCCGCCGACGCCGAGGCGCAGGTGCGGCTGCTGGTCGACTGGGCGCGCGAGCACGGCGCCCGCCGGGTCACCGTCGTAGACGCCTCGATGGGCGGGGCGATCGCGCTCGGCGTCGGGCAGCGGGCCGGCGCCGACGCCGTCGTCGACCTCTCGGGGCCGGCCGTCTGGCAGGGCATACCCACTGCGGGGGAGGCGGCGAAGGAGACCACCGTGCCCCTGCTCCTCGCGGTGGCTCCCGGCGACCGGGGGATGGACCCGCCCGCGCTGCGGGCGGCGGTGAAGGCCGCACCGGCGCAGCACAAGCGGTTCATCTCGACCAAGGGCAGCCACGGCTGGGACATGCTGGGCGGCGGCGCGCTCACCGAGCCGGTGTGGTCACCGCTCGCCCACGACGTGCTGGCCTGGGTCAAGGGCGACTACCGAACGGGCTGACGGGCGAGGTATTTTCGCCGCCGGGCTGGTCGCGCCCGTGCTCGAGATGCTGATCGCCGGGGTGCGTGTGACCGTGACGTCATGACGCGATTCGGGTACACCCTCATGACGGAGCAGTCCGGACCCCGTGACCTCGTGCGCTACGCCGTCGCCGCCGAGCAGGCCGGCTTCGACTTCGAGGTCTCCAGCGACCACTACTCGCCGTGGCTCACCGAGCAGGGCCACGCGCCCTACGCGTGGAGCGTGCTGGGCGCTGTGGCGCAGGCCACCGAGCGCGTCGGCCTGATGACCTACGTGACCTGTCCGACGATGCGCTACCACCCGGCGGTCGTGGCGCAGAAGTCCGCGACGATGCAGCTGCTGAGTGAGGGACGCTTCACCCTCGGCGTCGGCAGCGGCGAGAACCTCAACGAGCACGTGGTCGGCGAGGGCTGGCCCATGGTCGACGTGCGGCAGAACATGCTGGCCGAGGCGGTGCACCTCATCCGCGACCTGCACACGGGCGAGCTCGTCACCTGGGAGGGCGACTACTTCCGCGTCGACTCCGCCCGCGTCTGGGACGTCCCCGAGGACGGCGTGCCGATCGGCATCGCCGTCTCGGGGGAGAAGTCGATCGAGCAGTTCGCGCCGCTCGGCGACCACCTCATCGCCGTCGAGCCCAACGCCGACCTCGTCAAGGGCTGGCAGGCCACCCGCAGCGACGACGGGTCGTCGTCGAGGACCATCGGCCAGATCCCGATCTGCTGGGGCCGCGACAAGGACGCCGCCGTGCAGAAGGCCCACGAGCAGTTCCGCTGGTTCGCCGGCGGGTGGGCCGTCAACGCCGACCTGCCGACGCCGGCCGGCTTCTCGGGCGCGACCCAGCTCATCACCCCCGACCAGGTCGCCGAGCAGATCCCCTGCGGCCCCGACCTCGACGGCATCGTCGAGGCGGTCCGGCCCTACTGGGAGGCCGGGTTCACCGACATCGCCCTGGTGCAGGTCGGCGACGAGGGACAGGACGAGTTCCTCGCCGAGGCGGCGAAGGACGTGCTCGAGGCGCTGCGCTCCGCCGCTCCCTGACAGGCCGGTATGCCGCGTGGCCGGCGGGCTGGCGCCCGCGGAGCGGACGCGGCGAAGGGGGTGTGCTGCCGGGGCGATATCGTCGCAGCGTGACCGCGCCCGACGCCGCCACCGCAGCGCCAGCCCCCGGCAGCGCCGGCATCGTCGTCCTCGTCTCCGGGAGCGGCACCAACCTCCAGGCCCTCATCGACGCGGCCGCCGACCCGGCCTACGGCGTGCGCATCCTGGCCGTGGGCGCCGACCGGGCGGGCATCACCGGCCTGCACCGCGCCGCTGCCGCCGGAATCCCCACGTTCGTGTGCCGGGTGCAGGACTACCCGGACCGGGGCGCCTGGGACGCCGCGCTCGCCGACCTCATCGGGGTGCACGAGCCCGCCCTGGTGGTCTCGGCCGGCTTCATGAAGATCCTCGGCCCGGCCGTGCTCGGGCGCTTCACCGTCGTCAACACCCACCCGGCCCTGCTGCCCGCCTTCCCCGGCGCGCACGCGGTGCGTGACGCGATCGCCTACGGCGCCAAGGTCACCGGGTGCACCGTGCACGTGGTCGACGCCGGCGTCGACACCGGGCCGGTCATCGCGCAGACCGCTGTCGAGGTCCGTGACGACGACACCGAGGAGTCGCTCCACGAGCGCATCAAGACCGTCGAGCGCCACCTGCTCGTCGACGTCGTGGGCCGTGCGGCCCGCGAAGGAGTCACCGTCACCGACCGAAAGGCCACGATCCCGTGAGCGAGCAGACCACGACGTCCGAGGAGCGCCGCCCGATCAGGCGGGCCCTGGTCTCCGTCTACGACAAGACCGGCCTCGACGAGCTGGCCGCCGGCCTGCACGAGGCGGGCGTCGCCATCGTGTCCACCGGCTCCACCGCGCAGCGCATCGCCTCGTCCGGGGTCCCGGTCACCCCGGTGGAGGAGCTGACCGGCTTCCCCGAGTGCCTCGACGGCCGCGTGAAGACGCTCCACCCGCGCGTGCACGCCGGCATCCTCGCCGACACCCGCAACCCCGACCACCTGCGCCAGCTCGACGAGCTCAGCGTCGAGGGCTTCGACCTCGTGGTCGTCAACCTCTACCCGTTCACCGACACCGTGATGTCGGGTGCCTCGCAGGACGAGTGCGTCGAGCAGATCGACATCGGCGGCCCCACCATGGTGCGGGCGGCCGCCAAGAACCACGCCAGCGTCGCCATCGTCACCAGCCCAGCGGCATACGGCTCGGTGCTAGACGCCGTGCGCGGCGGCGGGTTCACCCTGGCGCAGCGGCAGCGGCTGGCAGCGGAGGCGTTCGTCCACACCGCGACCTACGACGTCAACGTCGCCTCGTGGATGGGCAACGTCGTCACCGACACCTCCGAGGGCAGCGGGTTCCAAGCCTGGGTCGGGGCGACCTGGGAGAAGTCCGCGGTGCTGCGCTACGGCGAGAACCCGCACCAGCGGGCGGCGCTGTACACCTCCACCTTCGTCCCGCAGCCCGGGCTGGCGCAGGCCGAGCAGCTGCACGGCAAGGAGATGTCCTACAACAACTACGTCGACGCCGACGCCGCGGTGCGCGCCGCCTACGACCACGGTGACCAGCCGACGGTGGCGATCATCAAGCACGCCAACCCCTGCGGGATCGCGGTCGGCGAGACGATCGAGGCCGCCTACGCCAAGGCCCACGCGTGCGACCCGGTCTCGGCGTTCGGCGGGATCATCGCCACCAACCGGCCGGTGACCGCCGCGATGGCCGAGGCCGTGAAGGACGTCTTCACCGAGGTCGTCGTGGCCCCGGCGTTCGACGACGACGCGCTCGCGATCCTCAAGGGCAAGAAGAACATCCGGCTGCTGACCTGCGCGGCCCCGGCTCGCGAGGGCGTGGAGACGCGGCCCATCTCGGGCGGCCTGCTGATGCAGTCGCGCGACACCGTCGACGCCGAGGTCGAGGGCGGCGGCGACGACCCCTCGCGCTGGACACTCGTCTCGGGCGAGGCCGCCGACGAGACCACGCTGGCCGACCTCGCGTTCGCCTGGAAGGCGATCCGCGCCGTGAAGTCGAACGCGATCCTGCTCGCCCACGACGGCGCCTCGGTCGGGGTCGGGATGGGCCAGGTCAACCGGGTCGACTCCTGCCACCTCGCCGTCTCCCGCGCCGGCGAGGAGCGGGCACGTGGGTCGGTGGCGGCCTCCGACGCGTTCTTCCCGTTCGCCGACGGCCTGCAGGTGCTGCTCGACGCCGGTGTGCGCGCGGTCGTGGCTCCCGGCGGGTCGATGCGCGACCAGGAGGTCGTCGACGCCGCGAAGGCGGCCGGCGTGACGATGTACTTCACGGGCACGCGGCACTTCGCCCACTGAGCCGGCGCTCGGGCCCGGTCCACGCCGGGCTCGAGCCAGGCTCCGCCTCAGCCGCCCTTGGTGAGCTGGCGGAGCGTGACCGGACGGCCGCGACCGAGCTCGGCCACCTGCGCGAGGTAGAGCTCGGCGCAGGCCAGGGCGTCCGTGAGGGCGTCGTGCGACCGGTACCGCGGCAGGCCGTGGCGCTCGCGGGCGGCCGGCAGGCGCAGGCCGCCCTGCGGCGGCTCGCGGTCCCAGCCGGTCTGCCAGCCGGCGGTGACCAGCCGGTGCTCCAGCGCCATGGTGTCGACCGCGAGGGTGGGCAGCGGCTGCCCGTGCACCCGGCGGCAGGCGACGTCGAGGAAGCCCTGCTCGATCGCCGCGTGGTGGGCCAGCAGCACGCGGCCGGTGAGCGCCTCGAGCAGCAGGTCGAGCGCGTCCGTGAGCTCGGCCCCGGCGGCCACCGCGTCGTCGGTCAGCCCGTGCACCGTGGCGCTCTGCCCGACGCCCTCCTGTCCGAGACCGCCGGATCCGCGGACGACCACCTGCCCGGCGCCGCCCAGCACGATGCTGGTGCCGTCGACGGGCACGAAGCCCAGGCTCACGATCCGGTCGTGGTCCGGGTCGAGGCCGGTGGTCTCGAGGTCGACGGCCAGCAGCCGCAGGCTGGTGTGGTCGGCGCCCAGGGGCGGGAACGGCTGGGCGAGGTAGCGGCGCAGCGCTCCCTCCGGCAGGGCGCCCCGGGGCGAGGCGGCCAGCTGCCGGGCCCGCCGGTGGTCGGGGGAGCGGCGCAGGATCATGAGAGGTAGTGCAGCGGGTAGGTGCGGGCCAGCACCGCCTGCGCCTGCTTGACCACCTGGAAGGCGTCACGCAGGTGCCGCTTGTCGAAGGGGCTCAGCTCCTCGGGGCTGACGAAGTTGTCCGGGGTCCGCCCGGCGCGCACCTGCCCGGCCTGGTGCCGCAGCCGCACCTGCCCGAGGAACTCCATCGCGCCGGCGAGGTCGGCGGCCGACTCCGCGCTGAGCCGCCCCGCGGAGGCGACGGCGCGCAGCCTGGACTGGGTGCCGACGTGGGGGCTGCCGATCGCCAGGGCGTGCACGCGGGCGAGGTCGACGACGAGGCCGAGCCCCTTGCGCTTGAGGTTCAGGGTGTCGACGTGGTCACCGGCGCCCTCGAGCACGAAGCCGCGGAAGAACCCCAGTGGGGGATGGTTCGCGACGGCGTTCCCGGCGAGGTGGGCGAGGAACCGCTTCTGCCCGGGCGTGCGGGCGAGCACGTCGTCCTGCAGCTCGGTGAAGAGCTCGGCCGACCCGCCAACCGGGCGCATGTCGAAGAAGATGCTGCCCGCCAGCACGGCCTCGGGGTCGGGCGTCGTCATCCAGCCGCCGAAGGTCCGCTTCCACTCCTGCAGCCCCTGCCGCCAGCGCGGGTTGGTGGCCATCACCTCGCCGCTGCAGTAGGCGTAGCCACACGCCGCCAGCCCGTCGCTGACCCGGCGGGCCAGCTCCTCGAACCACCGCTGGTCGCCGGGGGTCGCGTCGTCGGAGAGGAGCAGCGCGTTGTCCTGGTCGCTCGCCAGTCCCTGCTCGTGCCGGGCCTGCGAGCCGAGCACCACCCAGCACCACGGTGCCGGCGCCGGGCCGAGCCGGGCGGCGGTGAGGTCGAGCAGGCGTCGCGCGGTGGCGTCAGCGATGGCCGTGGCCACCCGTCCCACGTCGTCGGCCGAGGCGTCCTGCTCCACCATCTGCCGGACCACCTGCGGCAGGCGCTTGCTCAGCCGCACGACCTCGTCGATGGTGGCCGCCCGGCGCAGGTCGCCCACGAGGTAGATCGGGTTGGCCTGCTCGAGGCGGATCAGGTCGGTGCTCGTGACCACCCCCAGCAGGTGGCCGTCGTCGACGACGGGCAGGTGGTGGATCGCACGGCCCACCATCTCCATGAGCACCTCGAACGCGAGGTCGTCGGGAGAGGCGGTCACCGGGTCGGTCGTCATCACCGTCGCGACCGGGTCGTCGCCGTCACGGCCGTCGGCGACCACCCGGTTGCGCAGGTCTCGGTCGGTGACGATGCCGGCGAGCCGGCCGTCGCGCAGCAGCAGCAGCGAGGACACCCCGTTGCTCCGCATGGTCTCGGCCGCCTCGCGGATGCTGACGCCGCAGTCGGCGGTCACCGGTGGGCGGGTCACCAGCTCGCGGGCGGCGACCCGGAGGCCGGCGAAGCGGCGCCCGGCGATCTGCGCGGCGAACTGCGCCTGCTGGGTGCGCTGCCGGTGGCGGCGGTCGAAGAACGCCTTGAACGCCGCCTGCTCGCGGCACAGCTGGAGGAACGCGTCGGCCGGGACCGCGATGACGAGCGAGTCCTCGAGGGCGGTGAACTCGTAGGACGAGGGCGTCTCCTGCAGCAGCGGCGACATCGCGAACGACGTGCCGCTCTCGGACCGCTCGACGAGCTCACCGTCGCGGTCGCGGATGTCGACCGCGCCGGAGCGCAGCACGTACATGACGTCGGTGTGCTGGCCGACGGCGAGCAGCACGCTGCCGCGGCGGAAGTAGCGGACCTGGAGGACGGGGAGGAGCCGTTCGAGCACCGGGCGGGGCAGCGTGTCGTAGGGCGCGTGCTCCGCGAGGAAGTCGCGGATCTCGACCAGTTCGGTGTCCATGACCCGCGCATCATGGCACGGACACGGCGACGGGCACCCGAGGACTTCGGCCCCGGGTGCCCGTCGGACTGGTGTGGGTCAGCGGCTCCAGCGGTAGCCGGTCGGCTCGCCCTCGCCCACGTCGACGATCGCGGCCACGGGGCCGCCGCCGTCGGGACCCTGGTGCGCGGCGGAGACCGACACGAAGACCGCGGGGTCGCCGGTCACGGCAGCGGTGACGCCACCGACGCACGACTTGATCTGGCGGTGCCAGTGCACGTCGGAGTCGTCGAGCATGGCGTTGCGGCGACCGTGGACGGTGCCGTCCTGGCTGACCTCGCACTTGAGGAACACGTTGACCAGGCGGCCCTGCAGGTCGGTCCAGTGCGGGCGCTCGGGCAGGTCGAGCCCGGCGTCCTTGATGGCCGCCCAGATGCCGTCCTGGTCGAGGGCGTCCTCCATGACCGAGTGGCCGATGCGGTAGCGGCCGCCGATGCCGCGGGTGTTGCCGACCACGACGATCTGGGCCTGGTCGAGCTCGACGCCCGAGGAACACGAGGCGACCGAGGAGTACAGGTCGCGGTTGTGCATGACGTCCGCGTCCGTCGGCATCTCGATCTCACCCAGGGCGACGGCGATGCCGAGGCCGGTGGTGCCGTTGGAGAGGTCCATGGACTCGTGGGTGTGCTCGGTCCAGACCTTCATCCCGCGGGACTTGGCGTCGCGGATGGTGTGGATGGTGAGCAGCGGGGTCTTGGTCTGCACGTAGTGCACGTCGGCCGGGTCGGTGATGCCGGCGCGCTCCATGGCGACCTTCACACCGTCGGCGACCTTCTTGACCATGGCGACGTACCCGATCTCCTCGGGCTTGATCGGCTCGCTCATGGCGAAGCCGACGGTCAGGCGCAGGTCGTCGGACTTCTCCGCCTTCTCCGCGGGCACGGTCGCGAAGATCGTGGCGTGGGGGCTGATCACGCCGTCGGTGCCGCCGGACCACACGATCGGCACCTGGCGCACCTGCTCCTCCGGGGCGCCCTTGGCGATGAGGACCTCACGGAACGCGCGGTCCGCGATGATGCGGGTGTAGTCGTTGACGCCGCCGTTGCCCTCCGTCTTGCCGATGATGGCGATGACGCGGTCGGCCTCCATGACCCCGTCGTCGATGAGCTTGGCCAGCTCGGAGGCGTCGGCGACGCTGTGGATCGGGACCTTGCGTACCTCAATGGGCTCGGGCACGTGACTCACCTTTCTGGTTCTCTTCGGGCTGTGGGAAGGCTTCGTGGCACAGGGACGTGCGGGGTCTCAGACGTTCTCGATGACGGTGCCGACGGCGCCGGGCGACTCGATGGCCTCGGTGATGCGGTCGAGGGCAGTGATGACGCTCCGCTTGCCGCCGCTGCGGACGAACCGCAGCGCGGCCTCGACCTTGGGGCCCATGGAACCGGACGCGAAGTGGCCCTGCGCGGCATACCCCTCCATCTCGTCGAGCGTGACGTGGCCGAGTGCACGGGCGTCCGGGGTGCCCCAGCCGATCACGGCGTTCTCGACGTCGGTGGCGATGACGAGCGCGTCGGCGTGGATGGAGCGGGCGAGGACCGCGGCGGTGAGGTCCTTGTCGATGACCGCCTCGACGCCGCGCACCCTGCCGTCCTCGGTGCGGATCACGGGGATGCCGCCACCGCCGGCGGCGACGACGACGTAGCCGGCGTCCATGAGCGTCAGCAGCGTGTGGGTCTCGAGCACCTCGAGCGGCTCGGGCGAGGCGACGACCCGGCGCCACCCCTTCTCGCCGCGGTCCTCCCAGGTCTGGCCGTGCTCGATGAGCACCTGCGCCTGCTCGTGGGGCAGGAAGCGGCCGATCGGCTTGGTGGGCCTGGCGAAGCCGGGGTCGTCGGCGTCCACGAGGGTGCGGCTGATGAGCGCCGCGCAGCGCCGGTCGACGCCCCGCTCGGCCAGCGCGTACTCGAGCGTGTCGAGGATGGTGAAGCCGATGGTCCCCTGCGTCTGGGCGCCGCACCAGTCGAGCGGCACGGGCGGCACGACGTGGGCGGCGAGCTCGTTCTTGACGAGCACGTTGCCCACCTGGGGGCCGTTGCCGTGCGTGAGCACGACGTCGTGGCCGGCCGCGACCAGCCCGGCGATGTGCTCCATGGCGCGCGCGATCGCGTGGCGCTGCTCCTTGGGGGCAGCGCTGCCGTCCGGGCCGGTCATGGCGTTGCCGCCGAGCGCGACGAGCACCCTCATGCACACCTCCATTGGTCTAGGGCGCGAGCCTAGGGATCCGCGGGGGAGGTCCGCGTTGTCACCTCCTGCCCAAGGAACCCCTGCTCCGCTGGAGATGTATGCCGTGCGGCCGGTTTCCTGCCGGTGGTGGGGGAGGGTGGGACTCAGGCCCGGGGGGCGTAGGCCTGCTTCGGGATCCGGTAGGCCAGGTCGACCGCCGTCTCCACGGCCTCGTCCTCGCTGAGCCGGTGCTCCGCGACGAGCCGGGCGAGGTAGCCGGCGTCGATGCGGCGCGACAGGTCGTGCCGGGCCGGGATCGAGGCGAACGCCCGGGTGTCGTCGACGAAGCCGGAGGTGTTGTAGAAGCCGGCGGTCTCGGTGGCCAGCTCGCGGAAGCGGCGCATGCCGTCCGGGCTGTCGAGGAACCACCACGGGGCGCCGAGCCGCACGGAGGGGTAGACCCCGGCCAGCGGCGCGAGCTCGCGGCTGTAGACCGTCTCGTCGACCGTGAAGAGGATGAGGCGGAAGCGGGGGTCGGTGCCGTAGTCCTCCAGGAGGGGGCGCAGCCCCCGGGTGAACTCCGCCGCCACGGGAATGTCGAAGCCCTTGTCGGCGCCGTGGGCGGCGAAGACGTCGCCGTGGTGGTTGCGCAGCACGCCCGGGTGCAGCTGCATGACCAGCCCGTCGTCACGGGACATCCCGGCCATGACGTGCAGCATGTGGGCGGCGAAGGAGGCCGCCTCCGGCTCGGTCACCTGGCCGGACCAGGCCCGGTCGTAGATGCGCGTGGCCTCAGCCCGGTCGAGGGGCGTCGTGTCGGCGGTGAGGTGCCCGTGGTCCGTGGCCAGGCCGCCGGCCGCCACGAACGCCCGGCGCCGGGCGCGCAGGGCCTCGAGGAACCCGTCGTAGCGCGAGGTGTCGACGTCGGCGAGCTGCCCGAGCGCCTTGGCGTCGCGCTGCCAGTCGGGGCCGTCGAGGTGCACGAGCGCGTCGGGCCGGAAGGTCGGCACGACCCGCTCGCCCAGGCCCTGCTCGGCGAGCCGGGCGTGCTCGGCCAGCGGCGAGGTGGCCGGGTCGGTCGTCGAGAGGAGCTCGATCCGGAAGCGGTCGAGGAGCTGCTGCGGCCGGAAGTCCGGTTCGGCGATGCGGGCCGCCACGGCGGCATACAGGCTGTCCGCCGTCTCGGCGGAGGGCCGCTCGTCGACGCCGAAGACCTCGACCAGCTCGTGCTCCAGCCAGTAGCGCGACGGCGTGCCGCGGAACAGGTGCCAGTTCTCGCACAGGCGACGCCAGATCGCGCGGCCGTCCTGCTCGACCGGGCCGCCGTCGGTGCGGGGGACGCCGAGGTCCTCGGGGGCGATGCCCTGCGAGACCAGCATCCGGGTGACGTAGTGGTCCGGCGTGATGAGGAGCGCGGCGGGGTCCGGGAAGGCGGCGTTGTCGGCGAAGACCGAGGCCTCGACATGGCCGTGCATGCAGACCAGCGGCAGGTCCCTCGTCTGCCCGTAGATCGTGCGGGCGACCGACCGCAGGGCGGGCTCAGCGGGGAGCGCGCGGTCGGGGTGGAGCGTGAGGGGCGAGGGCATGACAACTCCTGTCGGCAGAGGTGGGCCCCGGGCTGCCGGCAGCGGCGACGGAGCACGCGCTGCAAAGGGTTGCACGGCGCGAGGTCCACCGCAAGCCCCGTTTCCTGGGAGGCTAGTTCGTTGCTGCACAGCGGTTTTGTTGGTCGGTGGGGGTGTAGCCGCGAATTTGAGATTCTCCGGGTGAGACCATTGACAACGCTCTGCAATCGGTTTCAGACTGCCACCCAACCTACTGAACTCAAGGACGAGGGAGGACCGGTGATGGCGGTGACCATCCGCGACGTGGCCAAGGCTGCTGGCGTCTCCGCCTCGACGGTCTCGCGGGCGCTCTCGATGCCCGACATCGTCGACGCGGCCACCCGGGAGCGCGTCCTGCGCGTCGCCGACCACCTCGGCTACCGGCCGAACCGGGCCGCCCGGGGCCTCATCACCGGGCGCACCGGCAACATCGGCCTCATCCTCCCGGACCTCGCCAACCCGTTCTTCCCCTCGGTGGTCAAGGGCATCCAGCGCCAGGCGCACGAGGCCGACTACCAGGTCTTCGTGGCCGACACCGACGAGGACGCCTCGGCCGAGCTCGGGTTGGTGCGCTCCCTGGCCAAGCAGGTCGACGGCATCATCCTCTGCTCGCCGCGCATGAAGCCGGCCGAGCTGCGTGAGGCCGCCGGTCTCGCCCCGATCGTCCTGGTCAACCGCAAGGCGGGCACCATCCCCTCGGTCGCCATGGACAACGCCGACGGCATGCGGCAGGTCGTCGACCACCTCGTGGGTCTCGGGCACCGGCGCATCGGCTTCGTCGCCGGACCCCGCTCGAGCTGGTCCACTCGCGAGCGTCTCCGTGGCCTGCGCGCCGCGTCGACCCGCGCCGGCGTCGAGCTGGTCGAGGTCGGCAACTTCGCCCCCACCTTCGACGGGGGCATCGCGGCGGCCGAGGGCGTCCTCATCGCCGGCGTCACGGCCGTCGTGGCCTACAACGACCTGGTCGCGATGGGTCTCGTGAGCGCCCTGCGCGACCGCGGTGTCGACGTGCCCAGCCAGCTGAGCGTCGTCGGCATCGACAACATCCAGATGTCGGCGATGGGCCACCCCACGCTCACGACCCTCGGGATCCCCAAGGAGAAGGCGGGACGCAGGGCCGTCGACCTCCTGCTCCACCTGCTGGCCGACCCGTCCGGGACGGCCACCTACGAACGCGAGCTGCCGACCGAGCTGCTCGTCCGGCAGAGCACCGCGCCTGCCCGACCCTGACGACCGAGCCACCAAGGCCGACGCCGCACCGTGCGGCGCTGAAGAAGGGAAGCCCCATGCGCCTCAACCCGCGCACCACCGTCGTCGCCTCGAGCGCACTGCTCGCCGGCCTGCTCGCAGGCTGTGGCGCGCCCAGCTCCCCAGCCGCCCAGGCCGGCGGCTCCGGGGAGGTGCCCCAGAAGCCGTCCAAGCCCGTCACCCTGAACGTGCTGGACGTCGCGGGCAACCTCCAGCTGACCCAGGGCATGATCGACGACTTCGTCAAGCAGCACCCCGACGTCATCTCCCGGGTCACCTACTCCAAGGCCCCGGCCCCGGACCTGGTGGGCAAGATCAAGGCCCAGCAGGGCGCCGGCCGGGTCGACATCGGCCTCGTGCTGACCGGCACCGACGGACTGTCCGCCGGCGCCGAGCAGGGCCTGTGGGAGCAGATCCTGCCCAAGCACAAGGACCGGCTGTCCAACATGGACACCTACCAGGAGCCGGCCGCCAAGATGCAGGAGCTGGCCGGCGACTACGGCGTCGAGGTCACCTACTACCCGTCGGGGCCGCTGCTGGAGTACATGCCCGACAAGGTGCCGAACCCGCCGAAGAGCGCCGAGGAGCTGCTGGCCTACGCCAAGGCCAACCCGGGCAAGGTGGAGTACGCGCGTCCGGCCAACTCCGGCCCGGGCCGCACCTTCCTCATGGGCCTGCCGTACGTCCTCGGCGACAAGGACCCCAAGGACCCGATCAAGGGCTGGGACAAGACCTGGGCCTACCTCAAGGAGCTCGGCCAGTACATCAACACGTACCAGACGGGCACGACCGCCACGATGAAGGACCTCGCCAACGGCACGGTCAACATCGTCGCGACGACCACCGGCTGGGACATCAACCCCCGCGCGCTCGGCACCGTGCCGGAGTCGGCGAAGGTGAGCACCCTCAAGGGCTTCCACTGGGTCACCGACGCCCACTACGCCGTCATCCCCAAGGGTGCGTCCGCCGACCAGCAGGCCGCCGTGCTGCAGCTCGTGCAGTTCATGCTCACCAAGGAGCAGCAGGCGAAGGCCTACGACGACGGCTACTTCTACCCCGGCCCGGCCGTCGAGGGCGTCGACATCTCCATGGCGCCGAAGAAGAGCCAGGACACCATCGCCAAGTTCGGCCGACCCGAGTACGACGCGCTGATCAAGGACAACCCCAAGGAGGTGCCGCTCGACAACAAGTCGATGGTGGCCGCCTTCGACAAGTGGGACCGCGAGATCGGTGGATCGAAGGTGAAGAAGTGAGCACTCCGACCACGTTCCGCGAGCTGCGCCTCGATGGCGTGGGGCGCAGCTTCGGTGGCCAGGACGCCCTGCAGGGACTGGACCTGACGATCCGGGCGGGCGAGTTCATCGCCCTGCTCGGGCCGTCGGGGTGCGGCAAGTCGACGGCGCTGAACTGCCTCGCCGGCCTGCTGCCCCTGACCGCCGGAAGCATCTGGCAGGACGACAAGCGCGTCGACACCCTGCCGCCGGAGCGGCGCGGGTTCGGCATGGTGTTCCAGAACTACGCGCTCTTCCCGCACATGACGGTGCGCAACAACGTGGCCTTCGGGCTCCAGATGCGCCGGCTGCCCAAGGCGGAGGTCACCCGCCGCACGGAGGAGGCCATCCGGCTCGTGCAGCTCGAGGAGCACGTCGGCAAGCTGCCCGGCCAGCTCTCCGGAGGACAGCAGCAGCGCGTCGCGATCGCCCGGGCCGTGGTGCTCGAGCCCTCGCTGGTGCTCATGGACGAGCCGCTCAGCAACCTCGACGCCAAGCTGCGCCTCGAGATGCGCACCGAGATCCGTCGGCTGCACCAGAGCCTGGGCCTCACCACGGTCTACGTCACCCACGACCAGGAGGAGGCCCTGTCGATGGCCGACCGCCTCGTGGTGCTCCGCAAGGGCAGCGTGCAGCAGGTCGGCACGCCCGAGGAGCTGCACAACCGTCCGCGCAACTGGCACGTCGCCGACTTCATGGGGTTCCGCAACCTGCTGCCGGCGACGGTCGCCGAGGTCCGGGACGACCACGTAGTGGTGGCCGTCGGTGGCCTGCGGCTGGCCGCGACGCCGATGGTGCCGCTGTCGGCCGGTGACGAGGTCGTGGTCGGGGTGCGCCCGGAGGACCTCACCGTGGCCTCGGGCGGGGTCACGGGCGGCGGCTCGCCCGCCTACGGGTCGAGCACCGGCAGCGGCACCAGCACGTATGCCGCGGAGGCCACCATCGAGGCGCGCGTCGAGGTGGTGGAGTACCAGGGCCGCGAGGTCGCCGTCGAGGCACGCACCCCCCAGGGCGTGCGGCTCCACCTCCGCACCGCCGAGCGGCTCGCCCCCGGCGACACCGTCTCGCTGGCCGTCGCGCCGGGTGCGTTGCTGGCCTTCGCCCGTGGCGACGAGGCCCTGCCCTCGGGTGCGCCGGTGCTGGGCGACGCGAGCGAGCCGGCGACCTCCCGCGACGGGGTGCTCGCCACCACCGGCGGTGAGGTGTCGTGACCGGCGGAGCGGCCACGGGCCGGGCCCCGACCGGCCTGAGCCTGCGCCACCGGCTGGCCGAGCGCGGCGTCGACGGGCAGCTGCTGCTCCTGGTGCCGGCCATGGTGTTCGTCATCGGCCTGTTCGTCTACCCGTTCCTCTACGGGCTGGGGCTCTCCTTCCAACCCACCAAGGGCGGCGGCGCGTTCGCGGACTACCAGCGGTTCTTCTCCGACGCCTTCCAGCGCGACACGATCTGGAAGACGCTGAAGCTGTCGATCCCTGCGGCGCTGTTCAACGTCCTGGCGTCGGTGCCGATCGCCTACCGCATGCGCGGCAGGTTCCGCGGAAAGCGCCTCGTCACAACGCTGCTCGTCATCCCGATCACACTCGGCACGGTGCTCACGGCGGAGGGCCTGCTCAACTTCCTCGGTCCGGCCGGCTGGTTCAACCGCACCCTGATGAGCCTGGGCCTGGTCGACCAGCCGATCCGCCTGATCAACAACTACTGGGGCGTGTTCTTCTCGCTGGTGATCACCGGCTTCCCCTTCGCGTTCCTGCTGATCCTGTCCTACCTCTCCGGCATCGACCCCAGCCTCGAGCGGGCGGCCGCCACGCTCGGCGCAGACTGGCGCGCCCGCTTCCGGCGGATCACGTTGCCGCTGCTGGCTCCCGGGCTGGCGACGACGTTCTGCCTCACCTTCGTGCTGGCGTTCAGCGTCTTCCCGTCGGCCATCCTCGTCGGTGACCCGACCGGCACGACGCGCGTCATCTCCATCGCGGCGTACCAGGCCGCCTACGAGCAGTACGACTACCCGTTCGCCTCGGCCATCGCCATGATCATGGGCGCGGTCGAGCTCATCGTCATCGGCGTGGTGCTCCTGTGGCGCAGCAGGTTCTACGCCGGATCGACAGGAGGCAAGGGCTGATGACCACCCTCAACCCCACCGCACCGACGACCGCGACGGGCACCCGCCGGCGGATTGTCGCCAGCCCCGGCGGCTGGCTCGTCTGGGGAGCCGTCGTGCTCTTCATGGTCTTCCTCGTCGGGATCGTCGGCTCCGTCCTGGTCAACTCGTTCGGCACCCGGTGGTTCGGCACCTGGCTGCCGGAGGGCGCGACGACCCAGTGGTACAGCCAGGCGTGGACCGACTTCAGCCTGATGAGCGTCATCATCGTGACCCTCGAGGTCGCCGCCGCGGTGGTCGTGCTGTCGGTCCTCGTCGGGGTCCCGGCGTCCTACGTGCTGGCACGCCGCGACTTCCCGGGCAAGAAGGTCGTCTACCTCGCCTTCCTGCTGCCGATCATGATGCCGCCCATCACCTACGGCATCCCGCTCGCGACGGTGCTCTACAAGTTCAACCTCGCGGGCAACATCACCGGCGTCATCCTGGCCAACCTCGTGCCCTGCGTGCCGTTCGTGATCCTGACGATGACGCCCTTCATCGAGCAGATCGACCCCGCCATCGAGCGGGCGGCCCGGATGTCCGGAGCGCGCACCTTCGCGATCTTCACGCGGATCCTCGCGCCGCTGCTCGTGCCCGGCATCCTCGCGTCCTCCATCCTCGTGCTGGTGCGCACGGTCGGCATGTTCGAGCTGACCTTCCTCACCGCCGGACCCGACTCCAGCACCCTCGTGGTGGCGCTGTTCAACTCCATGAACGCCGCCGGCATCCGGGCCCAGCAGTCGGTCGACGCGATGGCGGTCATCTACATGGCCGTGATGATGGTGCTGCTGGTCATCGCCCTGCGGTTCGTCAACCCGACCCAGCTCGTGGCGCAGGTCAAGGAAGAGCCGGAGCCGTGACCGGCCCGGGTGCGCCCACCGAGCTGCCGGGCCCCGGCGGTATGCCGCGCAGCGCGCCGGACGTCGTCGTCCTCGGCGAGGTGCTGGTCGAGCTCTCGTCCCTCGAGCCGCTGGGAGACGGTGCGACCCTGCGGCTGGGGTTCTCCGGCGACGCGCTCAACGCCGCCGCGGCGTCTGCTGCGGCCGGCGCCCACACCGCCCTGGTGGCGCGGGTGCCCGACGACGAGCTCGGCGACCAGCTGCTCGCCCGGGTGGCCGGCCTCGGCGTCGACACCTCCGCGGTGGTCCGCGCCCCCGGGCAGCACGGCCTCTACCTCACCCACGCCGACCCCTCGGGTGAGCGCCAGTTCACCTACGTTCGGCGGGGGAGCGCCGGGTCGGGGCTCAGCGTCGCCGACCTCGACGACGAGCTGCTCCGGGCGGCCGGAGTGGTGCTGGCGAGCGGGGTGGCCTGCGCGGTGTCCGACACCCTGGCGGAGGCGGTGCACCACGCGGCCGAGGTCGCCTCCCGGTTCGTCTACGACCCCAACTTCCGCCCCAGGCTCACCTCGGCACAGCAGGCCCGCACCCAGCTCGAGCGCCTGGCACCGCTGGCCGAGGTCGTCACGCCCTCGTGGCCCGGCGAGGTGGGCCAGCTGCTCGGCCTGGCGCCGGGGACCAGCGCCGACGAGGCACTGGCCGCCGTCGTGCCCCTCGGCGCCGCCCACGTCGTCATGACCTGTGGCCCCCAGGGCGCACTGGTCAGCACCGACGGAGCCGTGCACGAGGTGCCGGGCGTCCCCGCACCGGTGGTCGTCGACCAGACCGGTGCCGGCGACTGCCTCACCGGCACCCTCGCCGCCCGCCTCGCCCTCGGTGACGACCTGCTCGACGCCGTACGCCTCGCCGCCAGTGCCGCCGCCCTCTCCGTGCAGGGCCAGGGCGGCACCGGCCACGTCCCCACCCTCACCGAGTCCCGCGCCGCGCTCGCCGCGGCACGGCCGATCAAGGAGCTGACCCCTCGATGACCGAGCAGCTGCTCAGGCTCTCCGACGGCGACGACGTCGCCATCGCCCTCGACCCCATCCCGCAGGGCGTCACCGTGACCGCACGCGGCGGGGTCTCCGTCACCGTGTCGGCCGACATCCCCCGCGGCCACAAGGTCGCGCTGCGCGACGTGCCGGCCGGCGACCTGGTGCGCAAGTACGGACACGTGATCGGGGTGGCGACCGCGCCCATCGCGGTGGGTGAGCACGTCCACGTGCACAACCTCGCCATGCCCGCGGGCGCCTCGGCGCTCGCGTCCGGCGGTGGAGCGACCGGTGTGCTGCCGGACCTCCCGGTCGACCTGCGCCGCACGTTCCAGGGCATCCGCCGGCACGACGGCCAGGTCGCCACGCGCAACTACGTCGGGGTCCTGACCACCGTCAACTGCTCGGCCACCGTCGCCCGCCAGGTGGTCCGCCGCACCGAGGACGAGCTCGCGGCCCTGCACGCCGAGGGCGTCGACGGCGTCGTCGCGCTGACCCACGGCACCGGGTGCGGCATGGCCAGCAGGGGAGCCGGCTGGGACGTCCTGCAGCGGACCCTGCAGGGCTACGCCCGCCACCCCAACATCGGCGCGCTGGTGGTGCTCGGCCTCGGGTGCGAGGTCAACGCGGTCAGTGGGCTGATGGCCGACCTCGGCCTCGACGGCGAGATCCCCGTGGAGTCGTTCACGATCCAGGACGCCGGCGGCACGGCCGCGGCCATCGCGCAGGGCGAGAAGCTCGTACGGGGCATGGCGGCGGACCTGCGCGGCACCCGCCGCGAGGACGTCGGGGTCGAGCACCTCGTGCTCGGCCTGCAGTGTGGCGGCTCCGACGCCTGGTCGGGCCTGACGGCCAACCCCGCGCTGGGCGTGGCCAGCGACCTGCTGGTGGCGGCGGGGGGCACCAGCGTGCTGGGCGAGACCCCCGAGGTCTACGGCGCCGAGCAGATGCTCGCCGAGCGGGCGGCCAGGCCAGAGGTGGGGCAGGCCCTGCTCGACCGGATCGCCTGGTGGGAGGACTACACGACGTCCCAGGGCACCACGCTCGACGGCAACCCCTCGCCGGGCAACAAGGAGGGCGGCATCACCACCATCCTCGAGAAGTCCCTCGGCGCGGTCGCCAAGGGCGGCCACAGCCCGCTGCACGCCGTGTGCGGGTACGCCGAACCCATCCCGCGACCGGGCTTCGTCTTCATGGACACCCCCGGCTACGACCCCGTCTCCGTCACCGGCATGGTGGCCGGTGGCGCCAACCTCATCTGCTTCACCACCGGGCGCGGCTCGGTGTTCGGCAGCCGGCCGGTGCCGACGGTGAAGCTGGCGACGAACTCCAGCCTGGCGCTGCGGATGTCGGGGGACATGGACCTCGACTGCTCGGCCGTGGTCGAGCAGGGGGTGCCGCTGGAGGAGATGGGACGGCGGGTCTACGACCTGCTCCTCGACACGGCATCCGGTCGCCGCAGCTTCAGCGAGGAGCTGGCGCTCGGCGGCGAGGAGTTCGTGCCGTGGCAGCTCGGGGCCGTGCTGTGACCCGCCTGTCGCGGGGGACCCTCCCGGAGGTCCGGCACGACCGCGTGCAGCTGCCACCGCCGCCCGCCCTCGCGCAGCAGGTGGGAATCCTCCACCTCGGCATCGGCGCGTTCCACCGCGCGCACCAGGCCGTGTTCACCGAGGACGCCGCACTCGCCTCGGACCAGGAGGGCTGGGGCATCTGCGGGGTGACGCAGCGCTCCGCCGCGGTCGTCGACCAGCTGCGTCCCCAGGACTGCCTGTATGCCGTGCTCGAGCGCGGCGTCGGCGACCCCAGCGTGCGGGTGGTGGGCCAGGTGTCCGACGTGCTGTTCGCCGCGGAGGAGGGGCCGCGCCTGACGGCGCGCTTCGCCGACCCCGCGGTCCGGCTCGTCACGTTGACCGTCACCGAGAAGGGCTACCGCCGCGGGTCCGACGGCGGCCTCGACCTCACCGACCCGGTGGTGGCAGCCGACCTCGCCGGAGGTGCCCGCAGCACCGTGGGCCAGCTGGTCCGCGGCCTGCAGGCCCGGCGCGCGGCGTCTGCAGGGCCCGTCTCGGTGCTCTCCTGCGACAACCTCACCGGCAACGGCGAGGTGCTGCGCCGCCTGGTCATGGACTTCTGCCGTGCCCTGCCGTCGGCCGAGGGCGACGCCATCGGCAGCTGGGTCGAGCAGCACGTGGCGTTCCCGAGCTCGATGGTCGACCGCATCGTGCCCGCCACGACCGATGCCGACCGTGCCGACGCCGCAACGCTGCTCGGCGTAGTGGACCAGGCACTGGTGGTGGCGGAACCGTTCCGGCAGTGGGTCGTCGAGGACGCCTTCGCCGCCGGACGCCCGGCCTGGGAGCGGGCCGGGGCCGACCTCGTCGACGACGTCGAACCGTTCGAGCAGCTGAAGCTGAGGATGCTCAACGGCACCCACTCGCTGCTCGCCTACCTCGGTGCGCTCCGGGGGTACGAGACCATCGCCGAGGCCGTCTCCGACGCGGAGCTGGCGAGTGCCGCGCAGCGGCTGATGCGCGAGGACGTCGCCCCGACGCTGGAGCAGCCCCCGGGACTGGACGTCACGGCATACGGGGAGACGGTGCTGGAACGCTTCGCCAACCCGGCGCTGCGCCACCGCACCACCCAGGTCGCCATGGACGGCTCGCAGAAGCTGCCGCTGCGGCTGCTCACCACCGTGCGCGACCGGCTCGCCGCCGGCGCGACGCCGGAGTGGGCCAGCCTCGCCGTCGCGGCGTGGATGGCCTACGTGGCCGCCGGCCGTGACCGGCACGGCCGCCAGCTGCCGCTCGACGACCCGCTCGCCGACCGGCTGCGGTCCGCGGTGGGCACCGGCTCCGACCCCGTGGCCGTGGCCACCGGACTGCTCGGCGTGCGCGAGGTCTTCGGTGACGACCTGCGCGACTCCGCCGTCTTTCGCGACGCCCTGGTGCGCCACCTCAAGGAGCTACTGTGAAGATCGTCGCCGCGGAGGTCGTCGTCACGAGCCCGGGTCGCAACTTCGTGACGCTCAGGCTCACGACCGAGGACGGGCTGGTCGGGCTCGGTGACGGCACCCTCAACGGCCGCGAGCTGGCGGTCGCGTCGTACCTGCAGGACCACGTGGTGCCGCTGCTGCTCGGCCGCGACGCGCACGCCATCGAGGACACCTGGCAGCTCCTCTACCGGTCGGCGTACTGGCGCCGCGGGCCGGTGACCATGTCGGCGATCGCCGCGGTCGACGTCGCGCTGTGGGACCTCAAGGCCAAGGCGGCGGGTATGCCGCTGTACCAGCTGCTCGGCGGAGCCTCGCGCGCCGGGATCCTCGCCTACGGGCACGCGTCCGGCCGCGACACCGACGAGCTGTTCGACTCCATCCGCCACCACCTCGAGCTCGGCTTCCGGGCCATCCGGGTGCAGACCGCGGTGCCGGGCATCGACGCGGTCTACGGCGTACCCACCCGGCCCGCCACGCCGGGTGGCCGGCACGACGACTACGAACCGGCCCAGCGGGCGCCCCTCCCGGCGGAGGAGGACTGGGACACCGCGGCATACCTGCGGCACATCCCGACGGTGTTCGAGGCGGTCCGCAGCGAGTTCGGCGCCGAGCTGCCGCTGCTGCACGACGGGCACCACCGGATGACGCCGATCCAGGCAGCCCGGCTGGGCAGGGCCCTCGAGCCCTACGACCTGTTCTGGCTCGAGGACTGCACCCCGGCGGAGAACCAGGAGTCGCTCCGGCTGGTGCGCCACCACACGACCACCCCGCTGGCGATCGGCGAGGTCTTCAACACCGTCTGGGACTACCAGACGCTGATCCGGGAGCAGCTCATCGACTACGTGCGGTCGTCGGTGACGCACACCGGCGGGATCACCGCGATGCGCAAGCTGCTCGACTACGCCGCCCTCTACCAGGTGAAGTCGGGCATCCACGGGCCGACGGACATCTCACCGGTGGGCATGGCCGCAGCGCTCCACCTCGACCTCGCGATCCACAACTTCGGCATCCAGGAGCTGATGCCGCACGGGTCGCTGACGAACGAGGTGTTCCGGCAGACCTACACGTTCGAGGACGGGTACCTGCACCCGGGCGAGGAGCCGGGTCTCGGCGTCGAGCTCGACGAGGAGGCCGCCGCGCGTTTTCCGTACGAGCCGGCATACCTGCCGTTCAACCGGCTCAAGGACGGGACCGTCCACGACTGGTGAGGAGAACCACCAGAGCAGTAACCACCTGCGAACCAGAGGAGACGAACAGTGGTGCAACGGCACTCTCGACGGGACTTCCTGAGGTACACCGCGGTCGGCGCGGGCGTGCTCGGGGCCTCTCTCGGCACGGCGAACGGAGCCCACGCGGCGGACAGTGGAGGGACGTCGGTCGGGGGAGAGGGCCCGGGCCCGAACCCTCCCGGAAACCCTTGGGCCAGAGCGGAGTACATCAGCGCGACCGTGCGGGCACCGCACTTCCCGAACCGGTGGTTCGACGTCACCGACCACGGCGCTGTGGCCGGGGGAGTGGCCGACTGCAGTGGCGCCTTCCGTGACGCCATCGCCGCCTGCCACGCCGCCGGCGGAGGCCACGTGGTGGTGCCGCCCGGGGACTTCCTCACCGGGCCCATCCACCTGCTCAGCAACGTCGACCTCCACGTCAGCGACGGAGCGCGGATCCTGTTCAGCCAGAACGCTGCCGACTACCTGCCGGCGGTGCTCACGCGGTTCGAGGGGATGGAGCTCTACAACTACTCGCCGCTCATCTACGCCTACGAGCAGGAGAACATCGCCGTCAGCGGCAGCGGGGTGCTCGACGGACAGGCCGACAACAGCCACTGGTGGCCGTGGAAGGGCAAGAAGGAGTACGGCTGGAAACCCGGGGACCCGGAGCAGGGGCCGGCTCGAGACCGGTTGATCGCGATGGTCGAGGCCGGTGTCCCGGTGGACCAGCGGCAGTTCGGCGAGGGCGACTACCTGCGCTCGTCGTTCATCGAGCCGTACCGCTGCAGTGGTGTCCTCATCGAGGGGGTCACCATCGTGAACTCCCCGATGTGGGAGATCCACCCGACCCTCTCGGACCACGTCCTGGTGCGTGGGGTGACCGTGCGCTCGCACGGGCCCAACAACGACGGCTGCGACCCCGAGTCGAGCAGGATGGTCGTCATCCGCGACTGCTCCTTCGACACCGGTGACGACTGCATCGCCATCAAGTCCGGCCGCAACGCCGACGGCCGGCGGGTGGGCGTGCCGAGCCAGGACATCCTGGTCGAGGGGTGCCAGATGCGCGACGGGCACGGCGGCGTCACCGTCGGCAGCGAGATGTCGGGCGGCGTGCGCAACGTGTTCGTGCGCGACTGCGAGATGTCGAGCCCCAACCTCGACATCGCGCTGCGCTTCAAGACCAACTCGGTGCGGGGCGGCTTCATCACCGGGTTCCACGCCCGCGACATCACTGTCGGCCAGGTCGCCAAGGCGGTCATCGACATCAACTTCTACTACGAGGAGGGACCCGGCTACGGGTTCAACCCCGTCGTGGGAGACATCAACGTGGAGCGGCTGACCGTGCAGAAGGCGACCCAGTCGCTGAACCTGCAGGGCTACGCCGACGACCACATCCGGGGCGTCCGGCTCCGGGAGGTCGACTTCGGTGTGACGGCGAAGGTGCCCACGGTCCGGTACGTCGACGACCTGGTCCTCGACAACGTGACCGAGAACGGGCGCCCGCTCACGCTGGCACCAGCGTCAGCCGCCTGAGCGGCAGGCGGCAGGCCCGTCGGAGGACCGCAACGAGTGGCCACGTGCCACTCGTTGCGGTCTTTCCGGGCCAGTGGGGACAACGGTTGACCCGCCGCCAACCGTTGTCCTCAGGGCGCGGAGGTCACTCGGCCGGCTCGCAGCCGACCGGGTGCTGCGACGCCGGGGCACAGGCGGTCATGGTCACGTCGAGCACGGCCTTGTGCCGTACCAGCCCGGAGCGGTAGGTGAGCTCGTAGCCGCGGTAGGACCACGTCCCCTCCTGTCGGATCCGGTACTGGACGAGCACCTCCCCGAGACCGTGGTGTTCGCCCACCCGCCACTCGGGCTGCAGGACGAACCCGTCGACCGGGTGCCTCCGCTGCGCAGGGATGACCTGCGAGCCGTCGCGCTCGGCCGTCCCGATCGCGTCCGAGGTGCCGGGGGCCGGCATGGTTGCGACCTCGACGGAAACGACCTCCGCACCCGTCTCGGCTCCGCGGGTCGGGACCGGGCGCAGGTCCTCCATGACGATGGGGAACCAGCTGCGGTTCTGGAGGACCGTCGTTCCCTCGGTGAACGAGTCGCCGACGTTGCGGGTGATCCCCACGCCGTAGCCGCAGCAGTCACCGAGCGGGCCGGGCCCCGTGCCGATCCCGGTCACCGCCAGGACGGTGAACAGCGATGCCGCGAGGAACAGCCCGCGGCCGGGGTGGCGGGTCAGGAGGCGCCACCCGCCGACGCGTGACCGTCCGGCTGTCTCGCCCGGCACCGGCCCCACGGCATACGACTCAGTGACCCCCGTCCCCATGACGGCGAGTATGGCGGTGGGGAGGCGGCGCTGTCCTAGTTCTTGCCGGCGTTCATCCCGAGCCTGCGGTAGCGGTCGAGCCGGACCTGCAGCCGCTCCTGCCGGTCCATCCGCGCCAGCATCGCCAGCTCGTGCTGGATCGACTGCGACATGCGCCGGCAGAACTCCTCGGGCTCGTCGGCGGCGTCGGGGTGCTCGGCCACGATGCGGTCGACGATGCCGTCGGCCAACAGGTCGAGGGAGCGCACCCGCTGGCTGGCGGCCAGCTCGGGCGCCCGGCTGGTCTCGCGGTAGAGGATCGCGGACGCGCCCTCGGGCGGCAGGGGGGACAGCCACGAGTGCTGGGCGCAGATCACGCGGTCGGCCGGCATGACGGCGAGCGCGCCACCGCCGGTGCCCTGGCCGAGCAGCACGCAGAGGGTGGGGGCGTCGAGGGTGACGAGCTCGGAGAGGCATCGGGCGATCTCGCCGGCCATGCCGCCCTCCTCGGCCTCCTTGGAAAGGGCGGCACCGGCCGTGTCGATGACGCTCACGAGCGGCAGGTTGAGCTCGTGGGCCAGCTTCATCCCTCGTCGGGCGACGCGAAGGCCCTTGGGGGACAACGGGTCCTCGAGGGTCTGGCCACGCCGGTCCTGCCCGAGCACCACGCAGGGCGCGCCGCCGAAGCGGGCCAGCGCCATGAGCATGCCCGGGTCGTACTCGCCCTGGCCGGTGCCGTGCAGGGGCAGCACGTCGGTGGCGCCGAGCCGCAGCAACGTGCGCACCCCTGGGCGGTCCTCACGGCGGCTGCGGGTGATCGACTCCCACGCGGGGATGTCGGCCAGCTGCTCCTTCGGGATCTCCGGCACGTCGGGCAGGTCCTCGCGGGGCGCCATGAGCACGCTGAGCGCGCGGTCGGCCACGTCGGCCAGCGCCTCCACCGGCAGCACGGCGTCGATGAGCCCGTGCTCGAACAGGTTCTCGGCCGTCTGGACGCCCTCGGGGAACGGCTTGCCGTAGAGCGCCTCGTAGACCCGCGCGCCGAGGAAGCCGACCATGGCGCCCGGCTCGGCGACGGTGACGTGCCCGAGCGAGGCCCACGAGGCGAACACGCCACCGGTGGTGGGGTGGCGCAGGTAGACGAGGTAGGGCAGTCCCGCCGACTTGAACGCGGCGCACGCCGCGCTGATCTTCACCATGCCGACGAAGGCGGGCGTGCCCTCCTGCATGCGCGTGCCGCCGGAGGACGGCGCGGCGAACAACGGCAGCTCCTCCTCGCAGGCGCGCTCGAACGCCAGCACGATCCGCTCGGCCGCGACGGCGCCGATCGAGCCCGCGAGGAAGCGGAACTCGCCCGCGATGATGGCCACCCGGCGTCCCCGGATCATGCCCTCGCCGGTGACGATCGACTCGTCGGTGCCGGCCTTGTCCGCCGCGGCGCTGAGCTCGGCGGCATACGGGCTGTCGGGGGAGGTGGGCTGCACGGGGGCGGTGTCCCAGCTCTTCCAGCTGCCCTCGTCGAGCACCGTCTCCAGCAGCTCGAGCGCCCCGAACCGGCGCGGCTTCTCGGACATCAGCCCTGCCCCCCGTCGTCAGCGCCGTCCTCAGAGCCGTCCTGCTCGTCGAGCCAGGCGCGCACCGAGTCGTTGTGCTGGCCCAGCATCGGCGGGGCGAGGTGCTGACTGCGCCCACCGGCATACGCGTTGTCGTCGAAGCGGATCGGCGGCCCGGGGATCTCGATCGAGCCGAGCACCGGGTGGTCGATGTCGAGCACGAGGCCCTGGGAGCGTGTCTGGTCCCACTCGTAGACGCGGTCGAGCGTGCGCACCTCGCCGGCCGGCACGCCGATCTCGTCGAGGGTGGTGAGCAGCTCGGCCAGGGTCCGGTCGGCGAAGGCGGCGTTGACCGCGGCGTTGACGGCCTCGCGGTTGGCCACGCGCTCACGGTTGGTCGCCATGCCCTCGCCGGCGGGGTCGATGCCGAACTCGGTGGCCAGCTTGACCCACAGGCCCTCGCTGCCACACGCGATCTGCAGCATGCCGTCCTTGCACTCGAAGAGTCCGTAGGGCGTGATCGAGGGGTGGTGGTTGCCCTGCGCCTTCCCTACCTCGCCGGCGACCGTGTAGCGCGTGCCCTGGAAGGCGTGCACGCCGACGATGGCGGCGAGCAGCGAGGTGCGCACCACGCGTCCACGGCCGGTGCGGTTGCGCTCGTGGAGGGCGGCGACCACGCCGTAGGCGCCGTACATGCCCGCGAGCAGGTCGCCAATCGGCACACCGACCCGCGTCGGCTGGTCGGGGGACGGGCCGGTCAGCGACATCAGCCCCGCCTCGCCCTGGGCGATCTGGTCGTAGCCGGCGCGGCCACCCTGCGGTCCGTCGTGGCCGAACCCGCTGATCGACAGGATCACCAGGCGCGGGTTCAGCTCGTGCAGGCGCTCGACGGAGAAGCCGAGCCGGTCGAGGACGCCGGGACGGAAGTTCTCGATGAGCACGTCGCCGTGGCGCACCAGCCGGGTCAGCGTGTCGCGGCCGTCGTCCGACTTCAGGTCGAGGGTCACCGACTCCTTGTTGCGGTTGCACGACAGGAAGTAGGTCGAGATCGGGTCGTCCTCGGGTCCCACGAAGGGCGGCCCCCAGCCTCGGGTGTCGTCACCGGAGCCCGGCGACTCGACCTTGATGACGCGGGCTCCCATGTCGCCCAGCATCATTCCCGCGTGCGGGCCGGCCAGCGCCCGGGACAGGTCGATGACGGTGGTGCCCTCGAGGGGTGCGCTCACGGTGTGCTCCTGGTGCAGTGCGGACGAACACGGGTATGCCGTGTGCCCGAGCCTAGGCGGGCCGGCGGGGGGAGGACTCTGGCAGCCCGCGATGGCAGGTGGTGCCTGCCGCTGTCAGATGTTGCCCAGCGGCCGGCAGGGGACGACCTCGAGGCCGAGAGGGGCGTGAACGACGAAGCCCCCGGCCCGGGGACCGGGGGCCGGGGGCTTCGCCCTCTGCAGGCGCGGCACCTGACGCGGTGGGGTGTCAGTGCCTGCTCTCCCGGTCGTAGTTGCGACCGAGGAAGGCGGGGACGCTCGCCCAGCGGAGGGCGAACATCATCACGAGCAGCGTCGCGGCATACGGCAGCATCGAGATGAACTGGTGCGGGATGTCGACGCCGCCGACCTGCACGCGCAGGGCCAGCACCTCCATGCCGGCGAAGAACGCGGAGCCGGCCAGGATGTACTGCGGACGCCAGCCACCGAAGAAGGCCAGCGCGATCGCCAGCCAGCCACGGCCGGCCACGATGCCCTCGGTGTAGGTGCCCGTGTAGGTCATGGGCAGGTATGCCCCGGCGAGCGCCATGAGGGCGCCACCGGCGGTGGAGCACCAGATGCGGGTGCGGGCCACGCTCACGCCCAGGCTGTCGGCGGCCTTGGGGTTCTCGCCGACCGACCGCAGCTTCAGGCCGAGGTTGGTGCGGTAGAGCATCCAGTAGAGGAGGCCGGAGACCAGGAAGGCGAAGTAGACCATCACGTCCTGGGTGAACAGGACCGTCCCGACGACCGGGATCGACGACAGAAGCGGGATCTCGAGGTCGGGCAGGGTGTCGATGAGCGGCGGCTTGAGCGTGACGCCGATGACCACCTTGTAGAGCAGCGAGGCGATGCCGGTGGCGGCGAAGAACAGCGCGAGGCCGATCACGAACTGGTCGAGGCGGAACCGCGTGGTGACCCACCCGAGGAACCAGCCGAACGCCGCTCCGACGAGGGCCGCGACGAGCAGGCCGACGAGGTTGCCGCCCATCTTCAGCGACACGAGGAACCCGACGCTGGCGCCGAGCATCATCAGGCCCTCCTGGGCCACGTTGAACACCCCGGCGCGGCCGGCGATCATGGTGCCCTGCGCGGCGAGGATGAACGGCACCATCGCCGTCACGACGAGCTGCAGGAACGATGTGGCCTCGTTCATCGCGAGGACCTCCTCAGGCGGGTGCCGACGACGTCGGAGAAGAGCAGGAACAGCAGGATCAGCGCCTCGACGATGAGCACCATCTCGCTCGGCACGTCGGCGGTGCGCTGCATGGCACTGGCGCCGACCTCGAGCACCGCGATGCCGAAGGCGACGAACGGCACCGCGAGGGCGTTGCCGCGGGCGATGAGGCCGATGATGATGCCGAGCAGCAGGTAGTTGGACTGCATGCCCTCGATCAGCTTGCCGTGCACCCCGGCGACCTCGATGGCCCCGGCGAAACCGGCGAGCGCGCCACCGACGACGAGCGACCCGACCGCCACGCGGCCGATCCGCACACCGTGCACCTGCGCGGCCCGTGGGTTGGTGCCGACGGCACGCAGCTCGAAGCCGGGCACGGTGCGGCGCATGACGACGACGGTGGCGGCGCACACGAGCACGGCGAGGACGACGCCGGTGTGCATCGGCGGGGTGCCGACGAGCGGCAGGAGGCCGCCGTCACCGATCGGCACGGTGGTCGGGTGACCCGCCGCCGGGTCGCTCCAGACCTCGCTGGCGACGTAGTCGACGATGCCGAAGCTGACGAAGTTCAGCAGCACCGTGCTGAGGATCTCGTTGACGCCGAAGCGATCCATCAGCCAGGCGGCGATCCAGGCGTAGACGCCACCGGCCAGGACACCGACCAGCAGCACCAGCGGCAGCAGGACGACCATGGGCGCGTCCTTGAGGATGATGCCGACCGCGGCGGCTGCGGTGGCGCCGACGAGCAGCTGGCCCTCGCCACCGATGTTGTACTTGCCGGCTGCGAGCGGGATGGTGAAGGCGAGGGTGAGCAGCACGAGCGGCACCCACTTCTGCACCGTCTCGACGAAGCCGAACGACGACTTGAACGACGTCGTCAGGATGGCGCGGAAGGCGTCGACGGGGGAGTGGCCGAGCGCCGCGATCACGATGCCGGAGACCACGAAGGCCAGCAGCACCGCGAGGGCGTAGGACAGCACCGTCCAGGACAGATCGGTGCCGCGGCGACCGGCGGGCTTGGCCGGTGCCGTCGTGGTGGGCGGGGTGGCGGTGGTGGTCATGCGGTGTCCTCGAGACCGGCCATGAGGTGGCCGAGTTCGTACTGGTCGTAGTGGCCGCGGGTGCGCTCGCCGACGATGCGGCCGGAGTAGAGCACCAGGACGCGGTCGCACAGGTGGGTCAGCTCGTCGAGGTCCTCGGACATCAGCAGCACGGCGGAGTGCTCCGCGGCCGCCTCGCGGACCCGGTCGTAGACGAACTGGGTCGACGGGATGTCCAGGCCCCGGGTCGGGTTGTGCAGGATGAGGAAGCCCGGCCGGTGCGAGAAGGCCCGGGCCAGGATCACCCGCTGCATGTTGCCGCCCGAGAGGGCCGCAGCCGGCGCGGAAGGCCCGGACGCCTTCACCGAGTAGGCGCGGATGGCCTCCTCGGCGTGGCGGCGGGCCGCCTTCCAGTCCACGAAGGGTCCCTTGCGGAACCGCACGCTGCGCTGGGCGCCGAGCACGAGGTTCTCCATGATGCTGGCGGAGGGCAGGATGCCGTCGCGGTGCCGGTCCTCGGGCACGTAGGCGACACCTGACTCCAGCCAGACGGCCGTGGGACGCCCCGCGAGGGGCTCGCCGTCGACCTCGACCGCACCCTTCTCGAGGGCGCGCACGCCGGCCACGGCCTCGGCCAGCTCGACCTGCCCGTTGCCGGCCACGCCGGCGATGCCGACGACCTCGCCGCGGCGGATGTCGAACGACACGCCATGGGTGGCCGGCACGCCGTGGTCGCCCAGCACCACCAGGTCTCGCACCGACACCCGCACCGGGGCATCACCCAGGTCGCGGGCGGGAGCGCCGGTGGCAGCGGTGCCGGCAGCCGCACCCATGCCCGCCGTCACGACCTCGGTGACCCGGCCGACCGCGGCGTCGTCGCCGACCATGAGGGTGGCGAGCTCGGAGGCGGAGGTGTCGGCGCGGCGCACCGTGCCCACCCGCTTCCCGTCGCGCATCACCGTCAGGGCGTCGCAGACCGCCATGGTCTCGCGGATCTTGTGGGTGATGAAGACGACGCTCATGCCCTCGTCGACGATCGCGCGTAACGAGCCGAACAGCGAGTCGACCTCCTGTGGCGTGAGGTTCGTCGTCGGCTCGTCGAGCACCAGCACCTTCGCGCCGCGGTAGAGCGCCTTGAGGATCTCCACCCGCTGCCGCAGGCCCACCGAGAGGGTGGCGACCTTGGCGTGCGGGTCGACGGTGAGGCCGAAGCGCTTCGACAGCTCGGCGATGCGTTCCGCGGGGTCGTCGAGGTCGAGGCTCGGCCACGACGGCAGCGACGTGCCGAGCACGACGTTTTCGGTCACCGTGTAGGTGTCGACCTGCAGGAAGTTCTGGTGCACCATGCCGATGCCGTGCGAGATGGCGTCGCGCGGGTCGCGGATGTCGACCGGCGAGCCGTCCAGCACCACGCTGCCGCTGTCGGGACGGTAGAGCCCGTAGAGGACGTTCATCAGCGTCGTCTTGCCGGCGCCGTTGCCGCCGAGGAGGCCGTGCACCTCGCTGCGGCCGACCGTGAGGTCGACGCCGTCCAGGGCCAGGACGGAGCCGAAGGTCTTCCGGATCCCCTCCATGGTCAGGAGGGGTCCGGAAGCTCCTTCACGCACCTCGCGGCGGGTCTCGTCCACCGAGGTCATGTGTGGGTCCGTCACTTGATCGGGGTCAGGTTCTTCTCGACTGTGATGGCGCCGGACTTGATGTCGGCCACGGCCTTGTCGACCTTGGCGGCGACGGCCGGGTCGACGTTCTTCGGCTCCTGGATGGAGACACCGGAGTCGAAGCCGAGCGGGTAGTAGCCGGAGGTGGTGCCGCCCTGGATCTTGGTGATCATGTCGTTCAGCGGCTTGGTGAAGTCGTAGATCGTCGAGGTGGCGTAGTGCTCGGGGTCGAACTGCGACTTGTCGGTGTACTTGGCGGTGACCACGACGTTGGCGCTCTTGCCCTTGGTGGCCTGGAAGGCGCCCACCATGCCGAGGTTGAGCGAGCCGACGATGACGTCATTGCCCTGCCCGATGAGCTGGGTGGTGATCTGCTGAGCCTTGGCCGGCTCGTTGAAGTCACCGGTCCAGACCGGGGTGATCTTCGCGGAGGAGCCGCTGTCCTTGAGGGCCTGGTTCATCGCGTGGACCTCGGAGTACGAGAACGGCAGGCTCAGGCCGCCCACGTAGCCGATCTTGCCCGACTTGGTGGCCGCACCGGCCAGGATGCCGATGGGGTAGAACGCGACGTGGAAGTTGCGGTCGAGCACCCACAGGTTCTTCAGGGGCTCCTTGGGCTTGTCGTCGAACTCGCCGATGAAGGTCACGTTCGGGTTCTGCTTGGCCAGCTTGGAGGTGGCCTCGAAGTACTGGCTGCCGTGCGACCAGATGACGTTGTAGCCGTCGGCGAGGTACTCCTTCATGACGCGCTCGGCGTCCGGCACCGGCACGCTCTCGGAGTGCGCGGTCTCCGCCTTGAGGTCCTTCTTGGCCGCGTCGAGGGCGAGCAGGCCGAGGGAGTTGTAGTCGGCGTCGGTGGCCGAGCCCGAGAAGAGGGCGGCGACCTTGAGCTGCTTCGCCCCGCCCTTCCCTTCGTCGGAGCCGGACGCGCCGCCGCCACAGGCGGAGAGCGCGAGAGCGAGGGCGACCGTCGGGACGGCCAGGCGGACAAGGGACGAGCGAGCCATGTGTGCCTCCGAGAGGGAAGGTGCGCCGGCGCCTTTGCCGGCAGGGGGCCGGCAAAGGCGCCGGCCCGTTGGTGTTGCGAGGAGCGTGCCAGTGGAGTAGAGGCGGTACGTCGTCAATATGTGACATGGGCCACCCGGAGCCGTTGTGCCTTTTCCCCAGCGTGAAACACCTTGTCCCACATGCCGGTCCGCGCGGTTACGGGTGCGTTACGGCATGTTTCGAGCGGCTGCGACGGCCTCGGCCCACGTGGTAGGCAGGTGGGCCAGGCGTGCCCACAGCCACGCCGAGCCACCGACGAGCCCGCCCCGGTCGTAGGACTCGAACATGGTCAGCAGGTCCCGTCTGGCACCCTCGGGCAGGGCCGCACCCGGGCCGTCCTCCCACTCGCGCCGGTCGGTCTGGACGGCGGTCACGCGTAGCCCGAGCACCGCGCTCGCCTGAGCCGCCATCTGTCGCACGCTGAGCACCTCCGGGCCGGCGAGGTCGTAGACCTCGCCCTCGTGCCCAGGGTCCGCCAGCACGGTGACCGCCACCCGCGCGACGTCGCCGAGGTCGACGTTGGAGAAGGGTGCGTCGAGGGAGTAGGGCACCGCCAGCTCGCCGGCCAGCGCCGCCGGCAGGAGGTTCTGGTGGTATGCCGCGGGGCGCAGCACCGTCCACGGCACGCCTCCCGCACGCACCACCTCCTCCGCCTGCGCCTTGCGCAGGTGGTGCGGCATCGACGCGTCGTCGGGGTGCAGCACCGAGTGGAAGACCAGCCGCTGCACGCCGTGGCGGGCGGCGGCGCCCACGACGAGGCGAGCCATGTCGACCTCGCCGGGGTGGACGTTCGGCGCCAGGTGGTAGACGCCCCAGGCGCCGGACACGGCTTCGTCCAGGCCGGCTCCGGTCACCAGGTCGAGCACGGCAACCTCACTGGCGCCCGCGGCATACACGGTCTCGGTGGAGGCGGGGGAGCGCACGGCGGCCCGCACGCGGAAGCCCCGCGCGGCAAGGGCGCCCGTCAGGGCGCGTCCGGTCTTGCCGGACGCGCCCATGACGAGCACCCGCCGTGCGGGGCTCTCCCGGGTCACCTGCTCGTCAGAGCCAGTCGACATCAGCCGCCGTCTTGCCCTCGGCCAGGCGGGCGTAGCCCGGGCCGCGGTCGAAGAAGGGCTCCTGGGGCCGCTCGGCGCGCAGCTGCTCGCGCAGCGCGTCGGACGCCTTGACGTCGACGACCGGGTCGTCCTTGGTGCCCGAGGCCACCACGCCGTAGTCGCGGCGCGCGCCCTCGAAGGAGACCTTGCCCCAGCGCAGGTCGCGCTCCACCTCGTCGTAGGGACGCTCCAGCGGGTCGCCCCAGCCGCCGCCACCGGTGGTGCGGATGCGGATGACCTGGCCGGCCTTGACGGGCTCGGCGTCGGCCAGGGCGTCGACCTCGCGCTCCTGCGGGCCACCGAGGTCGATGGTGACCTCGAACGGGCGGCCGGCCTTGCCGCCCTTGACGCCCCAGCAGGCGAGGATCGAGCGGTCGGCGATGGACATGAAGTTGGCGTCCTTGAGCATCCGGATCTGCTTCTCGTAGCCCAGGCCGCCGCGGTAGCGGCCGGCGCCGCCGGAGTCGACCGCGAGGCCGAGCCGCTCGACGATGAACGGGAAGCGGGACTCGGTGAACTCGGTCGGCAGGTTTCGGCTGTCCGGCACCACGTGGATGGTGTCCTCGCCGTCGGCGTAGTAACGGCCACCCGAGCCGCCGCCGAGCACCTCACGCATGAGGTAGTCGTTGCCGTCGCGGTCCTTGCCGTAGACGCCGGTGTAGCGGATCGTCTCCTGGTCGGCCGGCATCTTGCCGTCGACGGCCTTGGCCACCACACCGGCCAGCACGCCGAGCAGGCGCAGGATGACGAACGTGCGGGCGTTGGTCGGCGCCGGGAAGACCGGCGTCAGCAGGGTGCCCTTCTCCGGGAACCGCATCTCGATGAGCGGCACGATGCCCTCGTTGACGTCGAGCTCGGCCATCCGCTCCGGGGTGTCGGCCAGGTTGCGCAGGATCGGTGCGAGCCACTTCTTGAGGAAGTTGCCGCCGACGTAGTCGCCGCAGTGGTTGATCGGGCCCTTGGCCTGCGGGGCCGTGCCGGTGAAGTCGATGATCAGGCGCGGTCCGGCCGGGCGGCCGTTCTCCGGGTCGGCCGGCGCGTCGCTCACCTTGGTCAGCGTGATCCGCTGGGTGTGCAGCATCGGCTCGTCGACACCGTCGTGCTCGGCGTAGTCCTCCCAGACGTAGGTGCCGTCGGGGATCTTGGACAGGATCTCTCGGCGGTAGGTCTCGGTCGTCTTGTCGAGGATGCCGTCGAAGGCGGCCTCGACCGTCTCGCGGCCGTAGCGGCCGAACAGCTCCGAGAGGCGGCGCGCACCCATGAGGCAGGCGGAGCACTCGGCGTCGAGGTCGGCGGCGAGGCTGTCGGGCATGCGCGAGTTGCGGGTCATGATCCGCAGCGCGCCCTGGTTCGGCCTGCCCGCCTCCCACAGCTTGATCGGCGGGACGGCCAGGCCCTCCTCGTAGACGCTCTGGGCGCCCGAGGGCATCGAGCCGGGGCACGCGCCACCGATGTCGTCGTGGTGGCCGAACGCCTGCACGAACGCGACGACCTCGCCCTCGTGGAACACCGGCACGGTGACGCACAGGTCGGGCAGGTGGCCGATGCCGCCCTCGGACTCGTAGACGTCGTTGTGGAAGAAGACGTCGCCCTCCTGCATCTCCTCGAGCGGGAAGTCGCGCACGATGGGGTGCACGAGCGCCGAGTAGGAGCGGCCGGTGAGCTTGCGCAGCTGGCGGTCGTGGATGCCGGCCCGGAAGTCGTGGGCGTCACGGATCATGGGGGAGCGGCTGGTGCGGGCGATGGCGGTCTCGACCTCCATCTCCACGCTGGCCAGGGTGCCCTCGACGATCTCGATGATGATCGGGTCGACGGAGGTGCCCTCGGCGGTCAGCCGGTTGCCGTGCTCGTATGCCGTGGGCAGGCCGGCCGGGTTCGCCGGCTTCGCGGCGACGATCGCCGCCAGGTCGGCGGTGGTGGCGGTGGTGCTCATGGCGCTCAGGCCTCCTTCGTGATGACGAGGTTGCCGATCGCGTCGACGCGAACGGTGAAGCCGGGGTGGACGGGCACGGTCGAGCCGAACTCCTCGACGATGGCTGGTCCGGAGAGGACGTCGCCGGCGCGCAGGTTCGGGCGCCAGTAGACGTCGGTGTCGACGTAGCCCTGGTCGGCGTCGAAGCACACCGAACGGGTGGACGTGCGGGCCCGCTCGGTCACGCCGGCCTGGCCCGTGTTGTCGCCGATCTCGCGCAGCTCGGGCCGGGTGATCGGCCCGACACCGGTGACGCGCAGGTTGACCCACTCGACCTGCTGCTGCGGGTCGCCCTTGAAGTCGTAGCCGTACAGCGCACGGTGCTCGGCGTGGAACGCGTCAGCCACGAGGTCGGCATACGCTGCATCGATCGGCTGTCCAGCGTGCCCCTCCGGCGCGGTGACCCGGACCTCGAAGGCCTGGCCGAAGTAGCGCAGGTCGACGGTGCGGGTGTAGCGGTGCTGGTCGCGCGAGAAGCCCTCCGCGTCAAGGGCCTTCGCGGCCTTGTCGGTCAGCTCGTCGAAGGTCTTCTGCACCGCGGCGTGGTCGAGGTTCGCGTGCTTGGACACGGACGTCTGCACGTAGTCGTTCTTCACGTCGACGGTGAGCAGGCCGAAGGCCGAGACGTTGCCCGGGTTCTGCGGCACGACCACGCCGGCGAGGTCGAGGATGTCGACCAGGCGGCAGGCCAGCAGCGAGCCGGAGCCGCCGAAGGTCGCCAGCATGAAGTCACGGACGTCGAGGCCGCGCTTGACGCTGACCTGGCGCAGCGCGTTGGCCTGGTTCCACGCCGAGATCTCGAGGATGCCGGTGGCGCAGCGGTCGGGGTCGATGCCCAGCTTCGCCGCGAGGGCGTCGATGCCGGCCTTGGCCGCCTCGGTGTCGAGGGGGATCTCGCCACCGAGCAGGTGCGGGGGGATCCGGCCGAGCACGACGTGCGCGTCGGTGATGGTCGGCTCGGTGCCGCCCTTGGCGTAGCAGAGCGGGCCGGGGTCGGCGCCGGCCGACTGCGGGCCGACCTTGAGGGTGCCCTCGGGCGTGATCCACGCGATGGAGCCGCCGCCGGCGCCGACGGTGACGACGTCGATCATCGGGATCTTGCTCGGGTAGGCGCCGACCGTGCCCTCGGTGGTCAGGGTGGGCTCGCCGGCGAGCACGACCGAGACGTCGGTGGAGGTGCCGCCGCCGTCGCAGGTGAGCACCTTGTCGAAGCCGGCCTTCCTGGCGATCAGGCCGGCGCCGAGGGCCCCGGCGGCCGGCCCGGACAGCACGGTCGTGATGGGCTGGTGCACGACCTCGTCGGCGGAGAGCACGCCCCCGTTGGACTTCATGATGTAGAAGGGGATCCGCTCGCGACCACTGTCGGTGGCGCCGGTGAAGTCGTCGAGGCGCGTGTGGATGTTGGTGACGTAGCGGGAGACGTTCGGCTTCACCGCAGCGTCAACCAGGGTCGTCATGGAGCGCTCGTACTCGCGGTACTCGCGCAGGACCTCCGAGGAGATGGAGACGACGGCGTCGGGGTGCTCGCGGCGCAGGATCTCGCGCATCCGCAGCTCGTGCCCGTCGTTCGCGTAGGAGTGCAGGAAGCAGACGCCGATCGTGGTGATGCCGTGGTCCTTGAACCAGCGCGCGGCGGCGACGGCCTGCTCCTCGTCGAACGGGCGCAGCTCGTTGCCCTCGAAGTCGAGACGGCCACCCACGGTCTTGACGTAGTCGGCGGGGACGATGCGGGGCGGCTTGACCCAGAAGTAGGAGTTGCCGTAGCCGTCCGGCACGGCCTGGCGGGCGATCTCGAGCATGAACTCGTAGCCCTCGCTGGTGATGAAGCCGAGCTGCTCGACCTTGCCCTCGAGGAGCTTGTTGGTCGCGACCGTGGTGCCGTGGCAGACGGCGGTGACGTCGGCGCCGGTCGCGCCGAGCAGGTCGAGCACCTTGTGCACGCCGTTGATGAAGCCGTCCGCCGGGTTCGAGGGCGTGGACGGGGTCTTGGTGGTGATCAGCTCGCCGGAGTCCTCATCGAAGGCCACGACGTCGGTGAACGTGCCACCGGTGTCGATGCCGATGCGGATGCGGCGTGGCTGCGTCGGCGCTGCGGACATACGCGCTCCTGTGTGTCAGGTGGGTCTGGTGGACCAGCCGAGGGGGTCTGGCAGGGCTCTGGCAGGGGTCTGGCAGGGCTCTCGCGGGGCTGGTCGGCGGGTGTTCTCGCTCGCGACGATTCAACCCGCGCAGCGCGTCCGTTTCGTTGGCACAACCTGCCAACGGATCCCCGGTATGCCGCAATGCCTCACCACCGCGCCCCCACTCGCACTTCTGGCCACCGGCTCGGCGTCACCGCGCGATTTCGCGCTGGTATGCCGTGCCAGTGGCCAGAAGTGGGAAGCGGGTGGGCCGCGTCAGTGCTCGAAGGGGGACTCCGCGGGACGCTCGAGGTCGGCGCGGTGCTTGCGGATGAGGTCGAGGTTGCGGTCACGCAGGTGGTCGAAGCCTTGGCGGATGTTCGAGCCGGGCGTCAGCGACTTCAGCCCCTCGGCCGGGTCGAGGCGGGCGGAGACCCAGCCCTCGTGGCTGGCGGCCTTCGCGACGATGTGCCCGATCGGCGTGACGATGTGGCTGTTGCCGAAGTAGAGCACGCCGGCCGCGTCGGTTCCGGTGGCGTTGGCGCCGACGACGAAGACGTGGTTGTCGTAGGCGCGGGCCCGCGAGGTGAGCTCCCAGACGTCGGCGCTCCGCAGCAGGGCCGAGGGACGCAGGATGACCTCCGCGCCCTGCACCGCCTGGATGCGCGACAGCTCGGGGTAGTCGCCGTCGAAGCAGATGATCATGCCGATGCGGCCGAGCTCGGTGTCGCAGACCGCCACCGTGTCGCCCGGGGTGACCCAGCCACCGCCGTCGACGTGCTCGGTGCAGAACGGATGCGTCTTGCGGTAGATGCCCAGCACCTCGCCCGTCGGGTCGATGAGCACCGAGCTGTTGTAGACGATCCCGCGCTCGGGACCGCGCTCGTAGGTGCCCACGCACACGTGCACGCCGAGCTCACGGGCGACGTCCTGGATGGGCTCGACCACCGGGCCGGGCAGCTCGGAGACGAGGTCCCACAGCTCCTCGGTGGAGCAGTCGGGCGTGAAGCCGGTGGTGGCCGACTCCGGCAGCACGACCAGCTCGGCGCCGGTGTCGGCCACGCAGCGGCGGGTGAAGTCGACGCACTTGTCGAGGTTCTTGCGCACGACCTCGGGCGAGAGCGGCCCGGTGACCGGGGCGATCTGGACGGCGGCGGCGGTGAAGGCGCGCATCAGCCTCGCCGTCCCAGGATGGCGCCGACGAGCACGCCGGCGAGGGCGACGAGGGCACCGAGGCCGACGCCGAGGGCGAACCGCTGGTCGGAGCCGAGGGGCACCCCGGCCGGCGACCCGGCATACACGGCAGGCGCCCCCGGGGCGGCGACGGAGGGCGCGGCCCCGATCGCGGGCAGGGCCGGCGCGGCCGGCAGAGCGGGCACGGCCTTGCGGACGCCCGCGATGTCCTGGTCGACCGCGGTGAAGAACTGGCCGGCCATCTTCTTGCTGACACCGGCGAGCATGCGCTGGCCGACGCCGCCGATGGCGCCACCGACGGCCGCGTCGGCCTCGTAGGTGAGGTTGGTGCCGCCGTTGCCGTCGGGCGACAGGCGCACCTTGACGTCGGCGTCGACGGTGCCCGGCGCGCCGGATCCCTTGGCCTTGAGGGTGAACGCCTCCGGGTGCGCCTGCTCGGTCAGGTGCACCTGACCGTCGTAGGTGCCCTTGATGGCCGCGACGCCGGCGGTGATGCTCATGGCGTACTGGTGCGGGCCGATCTCGGTGAGGGTGTTGCAGCCGGGCAGGCAGCGGGCCAGCGACTCGGGGTCGTGGAAGGCGTCCCAGACCCGCTCCGGGGGAGCTGCGAGGGTGGCGTTGCCGGCGATCTTCATGCGGTGGGCTCCTGGTCTCGTGACGGGGCAGCAGCAGTCTGGTGTTGACCGTGGTGGTGACGGAGTGAGGGCAGCTCGCCGGTCTCGTGGCGCTGGCGCAGCTCCCACAGCTCGACGGGCGAGATGGGCATGGAGGTGATCGGGAAGCCCTCGGCGTCCTCGATCGCGGAGGCGATGACGGCCGACACCGGGATGCACCCGGCCTCGCCGGCACCCTTGATGCCCAACGGGTTCAGCGGCGACGGCGTCTCGAGGTGGTCGGCCTCGATGTGCGGCACCTCCGAGGCGTACGGCATGAGAAAGTCCATGAACGAGGCGTTGAGCAGCTGGCCCGACTCGTCGTAGGCCATCCGCTCGTAGAGCGCGCCCCCGACGCCTTGCGCGACGCCGCCGTGCACCTGGCCCTCGACGATCATGGGGTTGATCATCGTGCCGCAGTCGTGGATCACGCAGTAGCGCAGGATCCTGATCTCGGCGGTGACCGGGTCGGTCTCGACGATCGCCGCGTGCATGCCGTTGGCGAAGGTCGCCTGGGTGGGGGAGTAGAAGTCGCGCCCCTCGAGTCCGGGTTCCTCGTCGTCGGCCACCGGCGGCTTGTCGGGGTCGAAGGTGCCGGCGAACTGGGTGGCCGCCTTGGCCGCGTCGTCGAAGGCGTAGCGCAGCGGGTTCGACAGCACCGCAACCGTTCCCAGCGGCATCGACGTGGTCGGGGCGCCCTTGACCTGCACCACGCCGTCGACGATCTCGAGGTCGTCCTCGGACACCTCGAGCGCGTCCGCGGCGATCCGCAGGGCCTTTGCCTTGACGTTGCGGGTGGCCAGGGCGATGGCGTTGCCGCTCATGACCGCGGCCCGGGAGGCGAACGTCCCCACGGCATACGGCATCTTGCGGGTGTCACCGGTGGTGACGTGCACGTCCTCGATCGGGACGCCGAGCTCCTGCGCGACGATCTGCGCGAAGGCCGTCTGGTGTCCCTGGCCCTGGGTGGTCAGGCCGGTCGCGACGTTGACGCGGCCGGAGGTCTCGATGGTGATGTGGCCGCCCTCGTAGGGGCCGACGCCGGTGCCCTCGACGTAGCAGCCGATGCCGAGGCCGACCTTGCGGCCCTCGGCCTCCGCCTCCGCGCGGTAGGCCTCGAAGTCGTCCCAGCCGACGAGCTTCTTGAGCTTGTCGAGCGAGGCGGGGAAGTCGCCGCTGTCGTACTTCAGCGGCCGGCCGTCCTGGAAGAGCAGCCCGTGGTCGTAGGGCATCTCCTCGGGGAGGATGAAGTTGCGCGAGCGCACCTCGGCCCGGTCGAGGTCGAGGTAGTCGGCGATGGCGTCCATGGTGCGCTCCATCGCGAAGACGCCCTGGGGCCGGCCGGCGCCGCGATAGGGAGTGACGAGAACGGTGTTCGTGTAGAGCGACCAGAACTCGCAGCGGTAGGCGCCGGGCTTGTAGGGGCCGAGCAGCTGGGTCGAGGTGATGATCGGCACGATGATGCCGTAGGGCGTGTAGGCGCCGTTGTCGTGCCAGAACTTCACGTCGAGGCCGAGCACGCGGCCCTCGTCGTCGAAGCCGACGGTGACCTTCTGGAGCTGGCCGCGCTCGTGGGCCGAGGAGATGAAGTGCTCGCGGCGGTCCTCGGCCCACTTCACCTCGCGCTTGAGCAGGCGGGCGGCCCAGGGGACGAGCACCTCCTCGGGCCACGGGTGCATGATCTTCACGCCGAAGCCGCCGCCCACGTCGGGGGCGATGCACTCGACCTTGGCGAGCGGCAGCTCGAGCTTGGCGGCGACGGCCGCCCGCACGCCGGTGCTGGTCTGCGTCGAGGAGTAGATGCGCAGCTCGCCGTCCTCGTCGTTCCACCGCGCGTAGACACCCTTGCCCTCCATGGGCATGCAGGCGCTGCGCTCGATGGCCAGGTCGAGGGTCAGGGTGTGCGGCGCCGTGGCCAGCGCCGCCTCCACGTCACCGGTCTCCTGCACCATGTGCGCGGCCACGTTGCCGGGGGCGTCCTCGTGCACGAGGTGCGCGCCGTCGCGGGCGTTCTCGATGCCGACGACGACGGGCAGCAGCTCGTAGTCGACGCGGATGCGCTGGCAGGCGTCCTCGGCGAGGTAGCGGTCGGTGGCGACGACCATGACGACCGGCTCGCCGACGTGGTTGACCTCGTCCCTCGCGAGGGCGTAGCCGGTGCGGCCGTGGGTCAGCGTCGGGTGCGGGATGAGCAGGGGGAGCGGCTCGGCGACCTTGCCGGGCAGGTCCTCCCACGTGTAGATCGCGACGATGCCCCCGACGTCGACCGCGTCGGTGACGTCGATGTCGGTGATGCGGGCGTGGGCGTGCGGGCTGCGCACGAAGGCCGCCGCGAGCGCGTGCTGCCCGAGGTCGTCGAGGTAGCGGCCGCCGCCGGTGAGGAGCCGCGGGTCCTCCTTGCGCCTGATGGGTGCACCGAACATCTGGGTCGTCATGCGCGCTCCCCGCCGTTCGCGGAGGAGGAGGTATGCCGCGCGGCCGGCGCCGCGGCATACCCCGCCTCGCCGCCGTCCTCGCCGAGCCGCTCGGTGCGGATCTCGGCGGCGCGCAGCACCGACTTCACGATGTTCTGGTACCCCGTGCAGCGGCAGAGGTTGCCCGAGATCGCCTCGCGCGCCTCGTCCTGCGTGGGGGCTGGGTTCTCCTCGAGGTACGCGGTGACGGTGGTGAGGAAGCCGGGGGTGCAGAAGCCGCACTGCAGGCCGTGGCACTCGGCGAACGCCTGCTGCACCGGGTTCATCCGCTCACCGGTGGCGCACGGGCGGGCGTCGGGGGCGTCGCAGAGCCCCTCGACCGTGGTGACCCGGTGGTCCTGGGCGGTCACGGCGAACATGAGGCACGAGCGCATCGGCTTGCCGTCGACGAGCACGGTGCACGCACCGCACACGCCGTGCTCGCAGCCGACGTGGGTGCCGGTGAGCTGCAGGTCGTGGCGCAGGAAGTCCGACAGCAGCCGTCGTGCGGGCACCGACGCGGTGCGCGGCACGCCGTTGACGTTCACGGTGACGTCGAGGAGCTGCTCGGTGGTCATGTCGGTCATCAGTGGCTCGACCCCTTCGTCGTGGCTGCATTCTGCGCCGCCTGGGCCAGGACTCGGCGGGCGAGCTCCCCGGCCAGCATGCGGCGGTAGTCGGCGGTGGCGTGGATGTCGGCCTCGGGCTCCACGTGCCCGCGCACGACCTCGGCCGCGGCCGCCCAGTCGGCGTCGGCGGGCTCGCTGCCGCCGAGCACCTCGGTGAGGTCGAGCACCGAGGGCACGTCGGTCACGGAGACGAACGAGGTGCGGGCATCGGTGATGACGCCGTCAACGACGGTGACGGCGGCGGCGACGCCTGCCATGGCGTAGTCGCCGTGGCGGCGGGCGGACTCGGCGAACGCCGTCGCGGTGCCGGGGGAGAAGCGCGGGAAGCGGACGGCGACGGCCAGCTCGTCCTCGGCGAGGCAGGTCTCGAGGGCGCCGAGGAAGAAGTCGGCGGGGGAGATCTCACGAGTGCCGCGCGGGCCGGCGGCCTCGACCACGCCCTCGGTGAGCGCGAGGATCGCGGGCATCTCGCCGGCGGCGTCGGCGTGGGCGATCGAGCCCACGGTGGTGCCGCGGTTGCGGATGGCGGGGTGGGCGACGTTGACGAGCGCCTGGCGCAGCAGCGGCAGCGCGGCATACGCGCCCTCGTGGTGCTCGAGCTCGGCGTGCCGCACGAGGGCACCGACCCGCACGTCACCGTCGCGGACCTCGACCCGGTCGAGCCCGGCGACGCGGTTGATGTCGACCAGGTGGCCGGGGGAGGCGAGCCGCATGTTGAGGATCGGGATCAGGCTCTGGCCGCCGGCGAGGACCTTGCCGTCGTGGCCGACCTGCGCGAGGACGTCGACGGCCTCCTCGACGGAGCGGGGTGCGTGGTGCACGAAGGGTGCGGGCTTCACCGAACTGATCCTGCCTGTTTTGTGCGGGTGGGACTAGGTGATCTTCTTCGTTGTGCGACGCGGCGTTTGGCAACTCTTGCCGTGTGTCCGCCACCGCCGGTCGCCCGGCTCCGCCACTGCCGGCCGACCGGCCCTCGGAACCGCCTCGGCCCCCGACCGTGGTGTGGTCGGGGGCCGAGTGCGGAGCTGGTCGCCGCGTCAGTGCTGGCGCAGGTCCCGGCCTCCCGGCTCGTCCTGGTAGAGGTCGTCGATGCCGTCGCTGTCGCCGTAGTTGGCCTCAGTGGTGGTGATCAGCGTCGTCGGACCGTCGGCACGCAGGCGCAGGTCCTCCGGGGCGAGGGCGCGGGCCAGGTGGTAGGCGCCGATCGCCACGATGGTGCCGAGGGCGATGCCGCCGAGGGTGAAGTCCTGGGTGAACTTCAGGTTCACGCCACCGATGCCGATGACGATGCCGGCCGCGACCGGGACGAGGTTGATCGGGTTGCCGAAGTCGACCCCGTTCTCCTTCCAGATCTTGGCACCGAGCAGGCCGATCATGCCGTAGAGCACCACGGTGATGCCGCCGAGCACACCGCCCGGGGTCGCGGCCACCAGGGCCCCGAACTTGGGCGAGAGGCCGAAGAGGATCGCGACGAGGGCTGCGACGTAGTAGGCCGCTGTCGAGTAGACCCGGGTGGCCGCCATGACGCCGATGTTCTCGGCGTAGGTGGTGGTGGGGGAGCCACCGACCGAGCTGGCGAGCATCGTGCCCACGCCGTCGGCCGCGATGGCTCGGCCCATCATCGGGTCGAGGTTGTGACCGGTCATCTCGGCGACCGCCTTGACGTGGCCGGTGTTCTCCGCGATGAGGGCGATGACGGCCGGCAGCACCAGGAGGATCGCGGCCATGGTGAAGGTCGGGGCGTGGATGCCGACGATCTCCTTGCCGTCGGCGCCGGTCGTCGAGGCCGGCGGGAAGCCGAACCACGAGGCGTCCGAGACGCCGCCGAGGTTGACGCGCCAGTGGGTGGTCTCCTTGCCGGCGCCGGCGTCGAAGGCGGTGATCTGGCCGAAGACCTTGTCGAAGACCCACGACAGCACGAAGCCGAAGATCAGGGCGAGGAAGACGGCGATGCGGCCGACGAAGCCCTTGAACGCCACGGCGCAGATGATGGTGAACGTCATGACCAGCAGGGCGATCCACTGGTCCTGCGGCCAGTAGATGTTGGCGACCACGGGCGCGAGGTTGAAGCCGATGAGCATGACCACGGCACCGGTCACGACGGGCGGCAGCACCTTGTGCAGCACCGTCGAGCCGAGGAAGTGGATGGCCACGCCGACGAGGGCCAGCACCGCGCCGGCCACGAGGATGGCGCCGGTGACGGTCGCGGAGTCACCGCCCTGTGCGCGGATCGCTGCCACCGCGCCGACGAACGCGGCCGAGGTGCCGAGGTAGCTGGGGACCTTGCCCTGCACGATCAGCAGGAAGCAGATGGTGGCGATCCCGCTCATCATGATCGCGAGCTGGGCGTTGAGGCCCATGATCAGTGGGAAGACGAAGGTCGCGCCGAACATGGCGACGACGTGCTGGGCACCGAGGCCCACGGTCTTGCCCCAGGAGAGACGCTCGTCGGGGGCGACGACGTCGTCGGGGCCCATCTTGTGACCGTCCCCGTGCAGTTTCCAACCCAAGCCCAAGGCCATGCCCGCTCCTTCACTGTGGCCCGCCATCCGGTATGACGTGGCTCACTCCCCGAAGGGATTAGGCGAAAACTAGCGCCCGGCAGGGAGATTCGTTTCGGCAATAGTTGATTGGCGCATGGCGTGTCGTTCGTCAGGTATCGCTTTGTTACACAAGGGAAGCGAACAACCTTCAGATACCGCGCATTTGGTGCACCTTCAGGGCCAGCGCGAGGGTCAGCCGCAGCTGCGGGTCGGTGGTGAACGGGCCCAGCATCTTCTCCAGCTTCACGATCCGGTAGCGCAGCGTGTTGTAGTGGAAGAAGAGCAGCCGGGCCGTCTCGGCGACGTTCATGTTCGTGTCGATGAGGATGCTGAGCGTCTGGCGCAGGTCGGCGTTCTCGGGGGAGTCGTCGGTGGCGAGCTCGCCGAGCGACTCCTCCACGAAGCGGCGCAGGTGCTTGCTGTCGGGGATGAGCGCCAGCAGCCGGAAGATGCCGAGGCCGTCGAAGTGGGTCAACGCGCCGTCGCCGTGCATCTGTCGCCCGACGGTCACCGCGTTCAGGGCCTCGTCGTAGGCCTGCGGCAGCTGCGCCACCGAGGTGATCGGCCGCGAGACGCCGGTGGAGAACGTGCGCCGGCCGCCGCCACCGTCGCCGCGCACGACCCGGGCGACGTCCGAGACGGTGCGCATGATCTTGTCGGTGTCGGCCGTGTCGGTGACCGGCAGCAGGGTGACGACCTCCTGGCTGAAGCCCATGACGGGGCAGCCGGGGTCGCGCACCGCCACCGCGTGGGTCCAGGCCCGGGCGAAGCGATGCTGGAGGGAACGGACCTCCTCCGGGGAGCGGGTGGTGTGCGCGTCGTCCTCGTCGGTCTCGGCCACGACGACCACCATGGGGCGGTCGATGTCCCAGCCGAGCGAGCGGGCGTGGGCGATGGCCTCCTCCACGGAGCCGGCCCGTCCGGCGAGGGCGTCGCGGAGGAACTCGGCGCGGTACTTGCTCTCGACGGCGGAGACCGCCTGCTCCTTGGTGACGGCCAGGGCGGCGACGGTGGCGGCCCGCTCCAGCACACGCACGTCGTCCCCGGTGAGCATCCGGTGGCTGCAGAAGGCGACCAGCAGGCCGTGGTCGAGCGCACCGGCGACGATGCGCACGGCGGCGCGGTGGGCCTCGGGGCCGCGCAGGGCGCGGATGCCGACCGGCTCGTTCTCGGTGATGAGGCGGCCGGTGCGGTCGAAGCAGTCGAGGGAGAGCGCGTGCTCGAGCTCACCGTGCACGCCGGCGCTGGCCAGCACCCGCCCGTCGGTCGTCGTGACCATGGCCGCGCCGTCGAAGAACCCGGCGAGCTGCTCGCAGAGGTCCTCGAGCGACCCGCCGGCCAGGACGATCTGCACCAGAACGCGGTGCACCTCCTCGAGGCGGTCGAGCACCGAGGTCTGGTAGTCGAGCATGGCGCCGAGGACCTCGGTGTTGAGCTGCTCGCTGGAGGTGGGCCCGGGCAGCAGCAGGAGGGGGATCCCGGCCTGCTCCACGACGTCGCGCCACGACGCCTCTTCCGACGAGACACCCGTGACGGCGAGCGCGGCCACACCGGCGCCGGCCAGCCGCTCGGCGACCTCGGGCCGCGTCGAGAGGGCGTCGCCGAGCGCGTCGGCCGGGGCGATGACGAGCCGGTGGCCCAGGGGCTCGCCGGTCTCGAGGTGGTCGAGGGCGTCGACGAGCGCCACGGTGCGGACGACGGGGGCCTGGAGCTGTCCGCTGCTGGCGACCACCACGGCGCCGCGGGCGGCGGGCAGCTCGGTGACGGTGCTCAGCGGCACACCGGAGACCGCCGCGTCGGCCCTGGAGGATGTCAAGTCGCCGTCAATGCGAACGTCATCGTTGGCAACTTTCACCATGAAGGAAGGGTAGCCGGGGTCGATAGCGTCACCTGCACCGGTCGGGTGTCGGCCTCAGCGCCGGCACCCGGCCGCTCGACCCTCGTCATCGCGTCTCGTTCCATGACTGTCCCCCTGACCGTGAGGATTGCCAGGTTGGCCCGTGCAGGCACGCCCGAGCGGTGGCCCGCCGCCGTCTCGCCGCTGACGGCGCGCGCGCTCCAGGCACCGCCGCGTCCCGCCAGGGTGCTGGCCGCCCTGCCGACCGCCCTCTACCTCCTGCTGCCGGAGGGACACGACCACGTCCTCCCGGTGCTGGCCGCCGATGCGCTGCGGCTGCCCACCGGCCTGCGGCTGGCGACGCCATCGGCGGAGCTGGTCTGGCGCGTGGACCAGCGCGACGAGGTCGTCGTGGGGGAGGGGCGGGTGCGCCTGCCCGGTGCCGACCTGCTCGCCGTGCGCACGTGGCGTCCGGCGCGGGTGCCCGTCGTGCAGGAGCGCGTCGAGGCTGCAGGTCTGCAGGCCACGCTGGCGGCGCTCGAGCCGGCCACCGGTGCGGCCGTCCTGCGTGAGCTGGCCCGCGACGTGGCCACCGCAGCACTGCTCGCCCGGACGGGCCGGGTGGCCCGCCTCGTGGGCGGTCTCGTCGGCGCCGGTCGCGGGCTCACCCCCAGCGGTGACGACGCCCTGTGCGGCGTGCTGCTCGGCCTGCGCGCCGCGGGGGCGGTCCCGGCCGGCCGCCAGCTGGAGGTGGCCGTCCGCCGCGGCGTGGGCGCGACCACGAGCCTCTCGGCGTCCCTGCTCCTCGCGGCCATCGACGGGTATGCCGTGCCCGAGGTCGTCGACGCCGTCGGGTCCGCCGTCCGCGCGGACACCGCCGCCCTCGCGAGCGCCATGCCGTCCGTCCTCGCGATCGGCCACAGCTCGGGCGCGGACCTGCTCGCGGGCCTGGCCGGCACTCTCGACGCGCTCTGCCGGACCGGCCTCCCCTCGTCCGACCACCCACACCCCCAACCGGAAGGAGCCCGCCGTGCCTGACCACGTCGAGCTGCGCCGCGGCGCCTACTACGACTCGGTGAGCCTCATGCAGGTCTCACGCACGGTGGCGTCCGCGCCCGGGGTCGAGGCCGCCCAGGTGGCCATGGCGACCGACCTCAACACCGACGTCATCCGTGGCATGGGCTTCACGGTGCCCGACGACGCCGGCACCAACGACCTCATCGTCGCGATCCGCGGCGACGAGGCGGCGATGGAGGCCGGCCGTGCCGCGCTCGAGTCGGCGCTCGCCGACCTCAAGAACGCCGGCGCGCAGTCGGGCGGGTTCGGCGAGGCCCCGCCCCGGCGCACCCTCGGCGGCGCCATCGACGCCTCGCAGGCCAACCTCGCCCTCATCTCGGTGCCGGGCCAGCACGCCACCGTGGAGGCGCTCGACGCCATCCACCGCGGTGTCTCGGTGATGCTGTTCTCCGACAACGTGTCCGTCGACGACGAGATCCGCCTCAAGGACGCCGCGGCCGCGGCCGACGTGCTCGTCATGGGCCCGGACTGCGGCACCGCCGTGGTCGGGGGCGTGGCCCTCGGCTTCGCCAACGCCGTACGCCCCGGCTCGGTCGGCATCGTCGCGGCGTCGGGCACCGGCGCCCAGCAGGTGATGTGCCTCCTCGACGCCGCCGGGGTGGGCATGAGCCACTGCCTCGGTGTCGGAGGTCGGGACATGTCCGCGCAGGTGCAGGGCCGCTCCACGCGCCAGGCGCTCGCGGCGCTCGCTGCCGACGAGGCCACCACGTCGGTCGTCGTCGTCTCCAAGCCGCCGGCCGCCGAGGTGCTCGCCGACATGCAGTCGTATGCCGCTGGGCTCGGTGTGCCGGTCCACTGGGCCACGCTGGGAGCGGGTCGCCCCGACCTCACCGCCGCGGTCGAGGCGGCGCTGCGCGCCGACGGCCACCCGGTGCCGGAGTGGCCGTCGTGGACCACCGACCAGGAGCCGGCCGCGGCCGGCGCGCTGCGCGGGCTCTTCTGCGGCGGGACGCTCGCCGACGAGGCGATGCTGATCGCGAGCGAGCAGCTCGGCGGCATACGGTCCAACATCCCGCTGTCACCGGAGCTCGCCCTCGGTGACGACCTGCGCCACGACTCCCACGTGGTGATCGACTTCGGCGACGACGGCATGACCCAGGGGCGCGCCCACCCGATGATCGACCCGTCACTGCGCCTCGAGCGCATCGCCACCGAGGCCAAGGACCCGACCTGCGGCGTGCTGCTGCTCGACCTCGTGCTCGGCTACGGCGCCCACCAGGACCCGGCCGACGAGCTGGCCGACGCGGTCCGGGCGGCGCGCGCCACGGCACGGGAGGCCGGCCGTGACCTGCCCGTCGTCGTCTCGCTCACCGGGGTCGAGAACGACCCGCAGGGCCTGGAGCGCTGCGCCACGACCCTCCAGCAGGCCGGGGCGTCGGTGTTCCTCTCCAACGCCCAGGCCACCCGCCACGCCCTGTCCCTGCTGACTGCCCAGGAGCACTGACATGACCTCCACCCCGCTGCGCGGCCTGCTGTCCGCCGACGTCTCGGTCGCCACCGCCGGCGTCTCGCTCTTCGCCGACGCCCTGCGCTCGCAGGCCGTCCCCGTCACCGAGACCGCGTGGCAGCCGCCGCTCGACGGCACGTCCGCCGACCTGTCCGTCGTGCTCGCCGACCCCCGGCGCGAGGAGGCGAACGCCGAGGCGTTCCGCCGCATGACCGCCGCGGGCGCCGACCTGGTCGACGTGCGGCCGGCGAGCGAGGCCCTCGGCCTCGAGAAGGGCACCTTCCTGCACGCCGGCCCGCCGATCGAGTGGGAGCGCGCGTCCGGCCCGCTGAAGGGCGCCCTCATCGGCGCCATGCTCTTCGAGGGCCTGGCCGACACCGCCGAGGAGGCCGAGGCCAGGCTCGCCAAGGGCGACGGCATCACCCTCGAGCCGTGCCACCACCGTGACGCCGTGGGGCCGATGGCCGGTGTCGTCTCGCCGTCGATGTGGATGTACGAGCTGCGCGACGAGGCGCACGACGGCACCTCGTGGTGCTCGCTCAACGAGGGCCTGGGCAAGGTGCTGCGCTACGGCGCCTACGGCCCCGAGGTGGTCGACCGGCTGCACTGGATGAACTCGGTGCTCGGCCCGCTGCTCCAGCAGGCCGTGCGCAAGGCCGGGCCCATCGACGTCAAGGCGATCATCGCCCAGATGCTCCAGATGGGCGACGAGGGGCACAACCGCAACCGCGCGGGCAGCCTCATGCTGCTGCGCGAGCTGCTCCCGGCCCTCATCACCGCCGACGGCTCCTCCGACGACATCGCCGAGGCGGTGCGCTTCTCCGGGGCCAACGAGCACTTCTTCCTCAACCTCGGCATGCCGGCCTGCAAGCTCGCCACCATGGCGGCGCACGGCATCCCCGGCTCGTCGGTCGTCACCACCATGGCGCGCAACGGCACCGACTTCGGCATCCGTGTCTCCGGCACCGGCGACGAGTGGTTCACCGGCCCGGCCAACACGCCCGAGGGCCTCTTCCTCGGCTCCTACGGCCCGGAGGACGCCAACCCCGACATCGGCGACTCGGCGATCACCGAGACCGCGGGCATCGGCGGCTTCGCGATGGCGGCGGCGCCGGCCATCGTCCGCTTCGTCGGCGGCGACGTGCCGTTCGCGCTGCGGGCCACGCAGACGATGTACGAGATCACGGTCGGTGAGCACACGGCATACCAGGTGCCCATCCTCGAGTTCCGCGGCACGCCCACCGGCATCGACGTCGCGGCGGTCGCCCGCACCGGCATCCTGCCCCAGATCAACACCGGCATGGCCGGTCGCGTGGCGGGCACCGGCCAGGTCGGTGCCGGACTCGTCACGCCCCCGGAGCAGTGCTTCACCGGGGCGCTTCGGGCGCTCGCCTCGCGGGCCGGCGGCTAGCCCGGGAGGGCGTCGGCCGTGTCGACGTCGGCCCCGGTCGCGAGGTCACCGCACTCCACGAGGTGGTGCGGGTGGGCGGCGAGGTAGGCGCGGGCACCCCGGTCACCCCGCGCTTGCTCGGCGACGTCCGCCCAGTGCTCGCGGCCCAGCACCACGGGGTGTCCGGGAACCCCGTGGTATGCCGCGCGGCCCAGCGCCGCCGGCGCCGTGCCCACCTCCGCGAGCACCCGCTGCACCACCGCCGGACCGACGTCGGGCGTGTCGACGAGGCCCACCACGGCACAGGTGGTGTCCGTTCCGGCGAGGGCCTCGAGCCCGGTGGCCAGCGACGGGCCCATGCCCTCGACCCACCGTTCGGCCACGACGAGGTCGGCCCAGGGCAGCGGGGCGACGAGGTCCGAGACCGCCTCCCACTCGGCTCCGGCCACGACCAGCACCCGCGGGCAGCCACCGTCGTGCAGTGCCCGGGCGCCCCTGACGACCCAGGGCTCGCCCTGGTGGCGGCTGCCGCCCCGCAGCAGGGCCTTGGGCCGTCCCATCCGGCGTCCCGCGCCCGCGGCCAGCAGCAGCCCAGTCGGGAGCGGACCGGTCGGCAGTGGCATGGCGCCAGCGAACCACACCGGTCGGCATGGTGGTGCGAGCACGGGGCGACACCCGGCGCGTGGCAGGATACGGAGTCGTGACGGCGCGCATCCTCGACGGCAAGGCGGTCCTGGCGACCATCAAGGACGAGCTCAAGGGCCGGGTGGCGGCGCTCGCGGAGCGCGGCGTCGTGCCGGGCCTCGGGACCGTCCTCGTCGGCGACGACCCCGGCAGCCACTGGTACGTCGGCGCGAAGCACCGCGACTGCGCCGAGATCGGCGTGACGAGCATCCGCCGCGACCTGCCTGCAGGCTCGACGCTCCAGGAGGCGCTCGACGTCGTCGCCGAGCTCAACGCAGACCCGGCCTGCACCGGCTTCCTCGTCCAGCAGCCCACCGGCCTCGACGAGTTCGCCATCCTCTCGGCCGTCGACCCGGTCAAGGACGTCGACGGCCTGCACCCGACCAACCTGGGCTGGCTCGTCCTGGGGAAGGCTGCCCCGCTGCCGTGCACGCCGAAGGGCATCATCGAGCTGCTCCGGCGCCACGACGTGCCGATCGCGGGCGCCAAGGTGGCCGTCGTCGGGCGTGGCATCACCGTGGGCCGCCCGCTGGGCCTGATGCTGACGCGCCGCAGCGAGAACGCCACGGTCGTGCTGTGCCACACCGGCACCCGCGACCTCGCCGCCGAGGTCCGCTCCGCCGACATCGTGGTGGCCGCGGCCGGGGTCCCCAACCTCATCACGGCCGACATGGTCAAGCCGGGCGCCGCAGTGCTCGACGTGGGCGTCAGCCGCATCGTCGCCGAGGACGGCTCGTCCAAGGTGGCCGGTGACGTCGACCCCTCCGTGGCCGAGGTCGCCGCGTGGGTCAGCCCCAACCCGGGCGGCGTCGGGCCCATGACCCGCGCCATGCTTCTCACCAACGTGGTGGAGGCGGCCGAGCGCGCCGCCGCGCAGGCCTGAGCGCCCGGTGACCGCACCCAGGCTGGGGTGGTGGTGGGTCGCCACACCCGTGCTGCTCGCCGGCATGGTGTTCTTCGCCCTCGACCAGGTGCGCACGGCCGGTTACGTGCTGGCCGCCGGGCTCGGCCTCGCGGCGCTCCTGCGCCTCGTGCTGCCGGCGTCGCGGGCCGGAGGTCTGGCCGTGCGGTCGCGCGCGGCCGACGTCCTGACGATGGCTGGTCTCGGCCTGGTGCTGGCGGTCGTCACCCGCGTGCTGGACCTGACGCCCCAGGGCTAGGGACCGGGTCAGCCCCGCCGCGTTCGCCGGTCGACCAGGGCCGCGAGCCCGTCGAGCACCCGGGCCAGCCCGAAGGCCCAGGCGTGGCCGGGGTCGTGCGCCGAGCCCTGAGCCGCCCCCGCAGCGCTCCCGATCCGCACCGCCCGCGGGTACTCCGCCTCGTCGACCACCCGGGCGAGCAGGGGCGCGTTGGCCTCCCACCACTGCGCGTCGTCGATGGCCGACTCCTGCCGGGCCCGGCGCGACGCCTCCGCCGTTCGCGCGTGGTGCTCCACGAACCCGAGCACGAAGGCCAGGGCGGCGTCGGTCTCGACGTCGCGGAGCCCGGTGCCGTCGAACGCCCCGAGCTCGTGCTCGTACTTGGCCAGCTGTCCCGGCCCGAGCGGCGGACGGCTCAGCGTGCCGACCTCGGCCAGCCAGGGGTGCCCTTCGAAGAGCGTCCGGTTGGCCTCGGCGACGGCGGTGACCCGGCGCCGCCACGAGCGGCTGCGCCACGGCGGCCGGTCCATGGCGAGGTAGACGGCGTCGACCATGAGGTCGAGGAGCTCGGACCGACCCGGCACGTAGGTGTACAGCGACATGGGTGCCACGCCGACGCGTTCCGCCACGGCCCGCATGGTGACGGCCGCCAGCCCCTGCTGGTCCGCCAGCGCCACGGCGGCCGTCACCACGTCGTCGACGGTGCGTGAGGGGCGGGGTCCGCGCCGGCGGGGGATGCCCTCGGAGGCGCGCCAGAGCAGGGCGAGCGTGCGGTCCGGGTCACCGGCCCCGGTGCGGTCGGGGGGCATGGGAACGATCCTGCCAGAGACGACGTTGTATGCCGTACAACGTACGCTGTACGGGGTTGACGCGCGAAGACGCCCGCCCCAGCGAGGAGGACCGCAGTGCACATCACCGACTCCGCCCTGTCGCTCAACGTCCGGGAGGTCGAGGCCTCCGCCCGCTGGGTCGAGCAACACCTCGGCTTCCGGCGCCAGATGGAGGCCGACGGCTTCGCCTCCCTGCGTCACCCCGAAGCCGGCTTCAACCTCATCTACCTGCGCACGGGTCTCGAGACCTTCAAGCCGGCGTCCGTCGCGGGGGACGCCGACGGGTTGCTCGTCGTCTTCGTGGTCGGCGACGTCGACGCCGAGTATGCCCGGCTGCAGGCCGACGGGGTCACCGTCGTCACCCCGCTCGAGACCGAGCCGTGGGGTGAGCGGTACTGCCAGCTGTCCGACCCGAACGGCGTGGTCTACCAGCTGGTGCAGTGGGTGGAGCTGCCCACCTGAGCCGGCCACGCGGCATACCAGCGAGCACCACGCGAAGCGGCCGCCCCGGGGAACCGGGGCGGCCGCTGTCGCGTGCAGGTGGGGCTGGTCAGCCGATGAGGCCGAGACCGCGCACGGCCTCGCGCTCCTCCTCGAGCTCCTTGACGGAGGCGTCGATCCGGGCGCGGGAGAAGTCGTTGACCTCCAGGCCCTGGACGATCTCCCACCGGCCGTCCTTGACGGTGACGGGGAAGGAGGAGATGAGACCCTCGGGCACGCCGTAGGAGCCGTCGGAGCAGACCGACATCGAGACCCAGTCGCCCTCTGGGGTGCCCAGCGCCCAGTCGCGGGCGTGGTCGATGGTGGCGCTCGCGGCGGAGGCGGCCGAGGACGCGCCACGGGCCTCGATGATGGCGGCGCCGCGCTTGGCGACGGTGGGGATGAAGGTGTTCTCGAGCCACTCCTGGTCGTTCACCGTCTCAGCGGCGCTCTTGCCGGAGACCTTGGCGTTGAACAGGTCCGGGTACTGCGTCGCGGAGTGGTTGCCCCAGATCGTCATGTTGGTGATCTCGGTGACCGGCACGCCCAGCTTGGCGGCGAGCTGCGAGATCGCGCGGTTGTGGTCGAGGCGGGTCAGCGCGGAGAAGCGCTCGCGCGGGATGTCGGGCGCGTTGCTCATCGCGATGAGGGCGTTGGTGTTGGCCGGGTTGCCGGTGATGGTGACGTGCACGTCGTCGGCCGCGACCTCGTTCAGCGCCTTGCCCTGGGGGGCGAAGATGCCGCCGTTGGCCTCGAGCAGGTCGCCGCGCTCCATGCCCGGGCCGCGCGGGCGGGCGCCGACGAGGAGGGCGTGGTTGACGCCGTCGAAGACGGTGTTGGGGTCGTCGCCGATCTCGACCTTGGCCAGCGTCGGGAAGGCGCAGTCGTCGATCTCCATGACGACACCCTCGAGGGTCTTCAGCGCGGGGGTGATCTCCAGGAGGCGCAGCTCGACAGGGGTGTCCGGGCCGAACAGCGCACCGCTGGCGATTCGGAAGAGGAGGCTGTAGCCGATCTGGCCGGCCGCGCCGGTGACGGCGACCTTGACGGGGGTTGTGCTCACGTTTGGCCCTTCACATCGCTGGGTTGGGAGGGTCCTTCTCGGACTCCTTGTCGGACTATCGGCGACGTTAGCAGGGTCGCTGGGAGCGCTCCTGCGGTGGCTAGGCTCGAGGCCATGCCGATCCCCGAGTACGTCCAGTCGCTGCGGAGCCAGGTGGGCACCGACCTGTTGTGGATGACCGGCGTCAGCGCCGTCGTCCGCAACCAAAGGGGTGAGGTGCTGCTCGTGAGGCGCGCCGACAACGGTCAGTGGTCCCTCGTCAGCGGCATCCTCGAGCCGGGCGAGCAACCCGCCGCCGGGCTGGTGCGCGAGGTCGAGGAGGAGACCGGCGTCATCGCCGCCATCGAGGCGCTCACCGGTGTCTGGACGCTGCCGGAGGTGACCTACCCGAACGGCGACCGGGCGCAGTACCTCGACCTGTGCTTCACCGCCCGGCACGTCTCCGGCGAGGCCCGGGTCAATGACGACGAGTCGCTCGAGGTCGGGTGGTTCGCCCCCGACGCGCTGCCGGACCTGCCGGACCGGTCACGGCGGCGGCTCGAGCGGGCGCTCGCCTTCGACGGGACGGCGTGGTTCGAGGGTGCGGCGCTCGGGGCGGCCCACCCCTCAGCGGACGCGGCGGCCGGTGCGTGGTCCGCGGGCGATGCGTGTGCCGCAGAAGATGCGTATGCCGCGGCACCCGCCGGCCTGGACGGAGCACCCGGGGTGGTCGTGCGGCGCGCTCGCCGGGAGGACGTCCCGGCCATCGTGGCCCTGCTCGCCGACGACGTGCTGGGGCGGGCTCGGGAGGACGGCGACGAGCTCGAGCCCTACCTCACGGCCTTCGAACGGGTCGACGCCGACCCGGCCCACCTCCTCGTGGTGGCCGAGCAGGCGGGCGAGGTCGTCGGCACCCTGCAGCTGACCGAGCTGCCCGGGCTCTCCCACCGCGGTGCGTCGCGGGCGCAGGTGGAGGCGGTGCGCGTGGCGAGCGACCTGCGCGGACAAGGGTTGGGCCGGGCGCTGGTGCTGTGGGCGGTCGAGGAGTCGCGCGCCCGCGGCTGCGCCGTCGTCCAGCTCACCTCGAGCAAGGAGCGCACCGCCGCCCACCGCTTCTACGAGCGGCTGGGGTTCGTCGCCTCGCACGAGGGCATGAAGCTGCCCCTCCGGTAGCCGTCCGGCACCGCGCGAGGAGGTGTGGACCGGGCGACGTGCTCGAGGCTGTCGCTCATCCGGCCACGGCGCACTCGAGCGGGGCGGTGCCCTGTCGGGAGAATGCGACCCGGTACTCGCGCGGGGAAGTGCCGAGGGCGGCCTGGAAGTGCGACCGCAGTGCCACGGCCGAGCCGAACCCACTGCGGTGGGCGACCGCCTCGACCGGGAGGTCGGTGGTCTCGAGGAGGCGCTGCGCCCGGAGGGTCCGCTGCTGCAGGAGCCACTGGAGGGGGCTGGCCCCCATGCGCGCACGGAACTGGCGGGTGAACGTCCGCCGGCTCATGAGCGAGCGAGCGGCCAGCTCGTCGACCGTCAGCGGCTGGTCGAGGTTCTCCAGCGCCCATGCCGTGGTGGTGGCGAAGGCGTCCTCGCCGCTCGGCGGCAGCGGTGTCTCCATGAACTGTGCCTGGCCGCCGGCCCGGTGCGGTGCCACCACCATGCGCCTGGCGACGCGGTTGGCCACGTCGGCTCCGTCGAGGGTGCGCAGGAGGTGCAGGCAGAGGTCGATGGCGGCAGCGGTGCCGGCCGAGGTCAGGACGTCCCCCTCGTCGACGTACAGGACCCGGGGGTCGACGCGGACGGCCGGGTACAGCCGCGCGAGCTTCGGCGCCGACTTCCAGTGGGTCGTCGCCCGGCGACCGTCGAGGAGTCCGGCGGCTGCGAGGACGAATGCGCCGCTGCAGAGGCCGACGACGCGGGCGCCGCGCTCATGGGCCTCTCGGACGGCGGCAAGGAGCAGCGCTGGCGGTTCCTCCCCCTCGTAGTGGCGCCACCAGGGCACGACCACGACGTCGGCGGTGGCCAGGGCCTCGAGCCCGGAATGCAGGGTCAGGTCCGCGCCGCCGCTGGTGACGAGCGCGCCCGGCTCACCGGCCACGAGGCGCACGGTGTGCTGGGGCACGCCGTCATCGGTGCGGTCCTCGCCGAAGACCTCGAGAGGAACGGAGAGGTGGAACAGGGGCGCGCGGTTCACGGCGACCACGGCGATCTCGGTCATGCCCGGGAGTGTAGGCACGCCTGGAGGCACCCAGAAGTGGCCTGAGGGTCACATCTCGACGGATTCAGGCCACCGCAGGAGACGGTGGTCGGTGCTGGCCTGAACCTGGCGTTCTGTGGCCGTCGGGCCACTGTCGTCGACGCCCGAGCCGGGCGAGCGTGGTGCCTCCCATCCCGACCCAGGAGGACCCATGACGACCATCACCGCCGCGCACGCCGCCTCGCCGGGCAGCGGTGCGAAAGCACCAGCCACCGCCCGCACCGCCCGCACCGGCCGGGCGCGGACCCTGGGCGTGCTCGCAGCGCTGGTCACCACGACGGCGTGGGGCGGCCAGTTCGCGGTGAGCAGCTCCGCCTTCGCCCACGTCGACCCGGTCTGGCTCACGGCGGTGCGATACGGCGCCGCGTCCGTGGTCTTCCTCGTCCTGCTGGCGCTGAGGGAGGGCCGGGAAGCCTTCCGGTGGGACCCGGCCCTGCCCCGGGTCGCCGTGCTCGGCGCCATCGGCTTCGGCGGGTTCAACCTCCTGGCGTTCCTCGGCCTCACGCGGTCCACCCCGGAGGCGGCCTCCCTCATCGTCTCGACCATGCCGTTGCTGACCGCGTTCGTGCTGTGGGCTCGCACGGGCTCACGGCCCCGGTCCACCGTGTGGTGGTCCAGCGGCGTCGCCCTCCTCGGCCTGCTGCTGGTGCTCACCGACGGACACCCGGCCAGACTCGTGCGCGGGGGAGTCGGGTGGGGTGAGCTGATGGTCCTCGCCGGTGCGGCAGCCTGGGTCGTCTACACGACCGGCGCCGCCACCGTCCCGCACTGGTCGTCGCTGCGCTTCACCGCCCTGAGTGCTGCCTCCGGCAGCGTCGTGATCCTCGGGGTGGCCCTGGCCAGCACGGCCGTGGGCTGGCTCCGCCCACCGGGCGTCGCCGACCTCACGGCCGTCGGCTGGCAGCTGGCCTACGTCGTCCTGCTCGCGGCCGTGGTGGCCGTCCTGTGCTGGAACTCCGCCATGCGGTTGCTCGGCGCCCAGGACGGCGTCCTCTTCATCAACGTCGTTCCGGTGACGGCGTTCGTGGTCCAGGCGGCGCTGGGGCACGCGCCCCACCCGGCCCAGCTCCTGGGCGTCGCCGTGACGCTGCTGGCCCTGGTCGCGCACAACGTCGCGGGGCGGCTCAGGGCTTCAGGACGACCTTGACGCAGCCGTCGGCCTTCTCCTGGAACACCTTGTAGTACTCCGGCGCCTCCTCCAGCGAGGGGCGGTGGGTGGCGAGGGTCTCGAGGCCGAGCACGTCGCCGTCCTGCTGCACGACCGGCAGGATGTCGTCGATCCACCGCTTCACGTGGCACTGCCCGAGCCGCATGGTGATGCCGCGGTCGAACATCTCCATCATCGGCATGGGATCCACCTCGCCGCCGTAGACGCCGCTGACCGAGACCGTGCCGCCGCGGCGCACGGCCTTGATGGCGGTGGTGAGGGCGTCGATGCGGTCGATACCCATCTTGTCGACCATCGGCTTGGCCAGGGCGTCGGGCAGCATGCCGACCGACTTGATGGCCGCCTCCATGGCGGGGTTGCCGTGTGCCTCCATGCCGACCGCGTCGAGCACGCCGTCGGCACCGCGGCCGCCGGTGAGCTCGATGACCGTCTCGGCGACGTCGTCCACCTCGTCGAGGTTGATCGTCTCCATGCCGTGGGCGCGCGCGAGCTCGAGGCGCTCGGGAACGCGGTCGACGCCGATGACCCGCCGACCCTGGTGCACCCCGATGCGGCCGGCGAGCTGGCCGACGGGGCCGAGCCCCATCACCGCAAGGGTGCCCTCCTCGGGCACGTCGGCGTAGGCGACGCCCTGCCACGCGGTGGGGAGGATGTCGGAGAGGTAGAGGTAGTGCTCGTCCGGTGCGTCGTCGGGCACCTTGATCGGGCCGAAGTGGGCCTGCGGCACCCGGAGGTACTCCGCCTGGCCGCCCGGCACCGACCCGTAGAGCTCGGTGTAGCCGAAGAGCGAGGCGCCCTTGCCCTGGGCGCGGTTCTGGGTCGTCTCGCACTGGGCGAACAGCCCGCGCGAGCACATCCAGCACGACCCGCAGGAGATGTTGAACGGCACGACGACCCGGTCGCCGGGCTTGATGTGGGTGACCTCCGAGCCGACCTCCTGCACGATGCCCATGGGCTCGTGGCCGAGGATGTCGCCCTGGTGCAGGTAGGGCCCGAGCACGGAGTACAGGTGCAGGTCCGAACCGCAGATGGCCGTGGACGTCACCTTGATGATCGCGTCGGTGGGCTCGCTGATGACCGGGTCCGGAACCGTCTCGACACTCAGCTTCTCCTTGCCCTGCCACGTCAGTGCCCGCATGCGTGAACTCCTCGTCTGTGCTGCTGGTCGGTGCTGTCGGTCGGTCCGTTCACGCTAGGTGAGGGCTGCGGATCCGACATCTCGAGCGACCTCTGCTCCCGGAGCCCGCAGCCCTCATCGGCCCGGTGCAGCAGTGGCAGGTCGGCCGGTCCGACCGCAGACTGGCGAGATGAGCACTGGAGCCGACAGGGACGCCGCCCGCACCGGGGACCGCGCGGACGCGCAGCCGATCGCCCTGGTCGCCGGGGGCAGTCGTGGCCTCGGCCTGCTCATCGCGCGGGAGCTCGCCGACCGGGGGCACCGGCTCGTCGTGTGCGCCCGGGACGTCGACGAGCTGCAGCAGGCGGCCGCCGACCTCGAGGCACGGGGCGCCCGGGTCGACACCGAGGTCTGCGACGTCTCCGACAACGCGGCCGTCACCACCATGGTGAGCCGGGTGGAGGCGAGGCTCGGACCCGTCGAGGTGCTCGTCGTCGTGGCCGGAGTGATCCAGGTGGGGCCGCTGGAGTCGTTGGAGCGCAAGCACTTCCAGCAGGCCGTCGGCACGATGCTCTGGGGACCGGTGAACTGCGCGCTCGCGGTCGCCCCGCGGATGCGCGACCGCGGCCGGGGGCGCATCGCCACGATCACCTCGATCGGCGGCTTCGTCAGCGTGCCCCACCTGCTGCCGTACTCGACGGCCAAGTTCGGTGCCGTCGGCTTCACCCAGGGACTGCGCGCCGAGCTGGCCGGCACGGGCGTCACGGTGACCACCGTCGCTCCCGGCCTGATGCGCACCGGCTCGCACCTGAGGGCCACCTTCACCGGCGACCAGGCCGCGGAGTACTCGTGGTTCGCGGTGGGCGCCTCGCTGCCGCTCGTCTCCATGGACGCGGAGCGGGCCGCCTCGAAGATCGTCGACGGGGTGCTGCGCGGCAGGCCGCTGGTGGTGCTGACCCCGCTCGCCAAGATCGGCATGCGGGTCGCCGGGGTCGCCCCCGCGACGACGATGCGGCTGATGGACCTCGTGGCCCGGCTGCTGCCCTCGCCCCCGGAGGAGGGCGCCACGGGCACGATCGAGGGGCGGCAGGCCGAGCAGCGGCTCAGCGCCGGGGCCGCCAGGGTGATGCGCGGCGTGACGCTGCTGGGGGAGCGGGCCGCCCGGCGGTTCAACGAGCGCTGACGTTCAACGAGCGCTGACGTTCAACGAGCGCTGACGAAGGGGGACCTCCGACCCTGTCCGCCCCGGCTCGCCGCGACTGACGGTGGGGGGACATCGGGAGGTGGTGACGATGGCCAGGCTTGGTGTCGCCGTCGTGAGGCAGTACGAGCGCGGCGTGGTCTTCCGACTGGGAAAGCTGCACAACGTCCGAGACCCGGGGATGCGGTTCATGATCCCCTTGGTCGACCACCTGATGAAGGTCAGCCTGCGCACGGTGACCATGCCGATCCCCTCCCAGCAGATCATCACCCAGGACAACGTCTCCATCGGTGTGGCCGCGGTCGCCTACTACCGGCGGGTCGACCCGGTGCGCTCCATCATCGAGATCGAGAACGTCGAGTCGGCTGTCGGGCAGTTCGCCCAGACGACGGTCCGCAACATGGTCGGCCGCTCCAGCCTGGACCAGGTGCTCAGCAACACCGAGGCCCTCAACGAGGCGATCAAGCGGGTGCTCGACGTCACGACGGAGCGGTGGGGCGTGCTCGTGCAGCTCGTCGAGCTCAAGGACATCGAGCTCCCGCAGTCGATGCAGCGGGCCATGGCCAAGCAGGCCGAGGCGGAGCGGGAGAAGCGCGCCAAGATCATCGCCGCCGAGGGGGAGGCGCTCAGCGTCGGCAAGCTCGCCCAGGCCGCCGACGTCATCGCCCGCAGCCCGGTCGCCCTGCAGCTGCGCAACCTGCAGGTGCTCTCCGAGATCGCCGTGGAGAAGAACTCGACGATCGTCTTCCCGGCCCAGTTCTTCGAGAGCATCCGCAGCGCCATGGAGTTCCACAGCCATGAGGAGGCCGTCAGGGTCACCTCCCCGCTGCCCGATGCCGTCGCGCCGGCCGACCTGACGGCGCCTGCAGAAGGGGTCATCCCTGCCGAGGAGCTGGCGCCCGCCAACGGGGTCGCGCCTGCCGCCACCGCCGTTCCGGCGGACACCCAGCGCGACGGCGAGATGGCCGTCCCCTAGCCCCACGTCGACAGACCCGGTATGCCGCGCGGCGGCCCGAGTCCTTCCCCACAGACAGGTATGCCGGGTGGTCACCTCGTCGGTGACCACCCGGCATACCCGGTGGTGCAGGTGCGGGGAGTCGGCCCCGCGCGCGGTCAGCCGCGCAGGGAGGCCAGTGCCTCGTTGAAGGTCTTCGACGGCCGCATGACAGCCGAGGCCTTCTCCTCGTCCGGGCGGTAGTAGCCGCCGATGTCGGCCGGGTGGCCCTGCACGCCGATGAGCTCGGCGTTGATGGCCTCCTCGTGGGAGCTCAGCGACTCCGCGACGGCCGTGAAGGCCTGAGCCAGCTCGGCGTCCTCGGTCTGCTTCGCCAGCTCGTCGGCCCAGTACATCGCGAGGTAGAAGTGGCTGCCGCGGTTGTCGATCTGGCCGACCTTGCGGGCCGGCGACTTGTTCTCGTTGAGCAGCCGCTCCGTCGCCCGGTCGAGGGTGTCGGCAAGCACGATGGCGCGCGGGTTGTCGGTGGTCGTCCCCATGTGGCGCAGGCTCTCGGCCAGGGCGAGGAACTCGCCGAGGCTGTCCCAGCGCAGGTAGTTCTCCTGCACCAGCTGCTGCACGTGCTTGGGCGCCGAGCCGCCGGCTCCGGTCTCGAAGAGGCCGCCGCCGTTCATCAGCGGCACCACCGACAGCATCTTCGCGCTCGTGCCGAGCTCGAGGATGGGGAAGAGGTCGGTGTTGTAGTCGCGCAGCACGTTGCCGGTCACGGAGATGGTGTCCTCGCCGCGACGGATGCGCTCGACGGACAGCTTCGCCGCCTCGACCGGCGACAGGATCTGGATGTCCAGGCCCTCGGTGTCGTGCTCCGCGAGGTAGCGCTTGACCAGCTCGATGAGGTTGGCGTCGTGGGCGCGCTCGGGGTCGAGCCAGAAGACGGCCGGCGTCTGCGAGGCGCGGGCGCGTGTGACGGCGAGCTTGACCCAGTCGCGGATCGGGGCGTCCTTGGTCTGGCAGGCGCGCCAGATGTCGCCCGGCTGCACGTCGTGCTCCATGAGCACGTCGCCCGCGCTGTTCACGACCTGGACCGTGCCGGCCTCGGTCATCTCGAAGGTCTTGTCGTGGCTGCCGTACTCCTCGGCCTTCTGCGCCATGAGCCCGACGTTGGGCACCGAGCCCATGGTGGTCGGGTCGTAGGCGCCGTGGGCCCGGCAGTCCTCGATGACGGCCTGGTAGACGCCGGCGTAGGAGCTGTCGGGGATGACCGCGAGGGTGTCGTGCTCCTCGCCGTCGGGGCCCCACATGTGGCCGGAGGTGCGGATCATCGCCGGCATGGAGGCGTCGACGATGACGTCGCTCGGGACGTGCAGGTTCGTGATGCCCTTGTCGGAGTTGACCATCGCCAGGCGCGGCCCGTCGGCCAGGCCCTTCTCGATAGCGGCGCGGACCTCGTCCCGCACGTCAGCCGGCAGCTTGTCGAGGCCGCCGAGGATGGTGCCGAGGCCGTTGTTGGGGGACAGGCCTGCGGCGGCGAGCTGGGTGCCGTACTTCTCGAAGACCTCGGGCAGGAAGGCGCGCACCACGTGGCCGAAGATGATCGGGTCGGAGACCTTCATCATCGTGGCCTTGAGGTGCACGGAGAACAGGACGTCGGCGTCCTTGGCGCGCTGCACCTGCTCCTTGAGGAAGGCGTCGAGCGCCGCGACGCGCATGACGGTGGCGTCGACGACCTCGCCCTCGAGGACCTTCAGGTTCTCCTTGAGCACGGTGGTACCCGAGTCACCCACGAGCTGGATCGTGAGGCTGTCGGCGGCCGGCATGACGACCGACTGCTCGTTGGAGCGGAAGTCGTCCTTGCCCATGGTGGCGACCTCGGTCTTCGAGTCCGAGCTCCAGGCGCCCATCGAGTGCGGGTGCTTGCGCGCGTAGTTCTTGACGGCCAGCGGGGCGCGGCGGTCGGAGTTGCCCTCGCGCAGCACCGGGTTGACGGCGCTGCCCTTGACGCTGTCGTAGCGGGCGCGCGCGTCCTTCTCCTCGTCGGTGGCCGGCTCGTCCGGGTAGTCGGGCAGGTCGTAGCCCTGCGCCTGCAGCTCGGCGATGGCGGCCTTGAGCTGCGGCAGGGACGCGGAGATGTTCGGCAGCTTGATGATGTTGGCCTCGGGCGTGGTGGCGAGCTGCCCGAGCTCGGAGAGCGCGTCCCCGATGCGCTGCTCCGCCGGCAGGCGGTCGTCGAACGCGGCGATGATGCGGCCGCCGAGGGAGATGTCGCGCGTCTCGACCTCGACGCCTGCGGTGCCGGCGAACGCCTCGATGACGGGGAGGAACGAGTAGGTCGCCAGCATGGGCGCCTCGTCGGTGAGCGTGTAGATGATCTTGGCCATGAAGGCGGCACTCCTGCTGTCGTCGGGGTTCGTCCGGAACGCGTAAGGCTGCGCTTCTCGAGGAAGCGCTGTTCAGGCTATCGAACGGCCCTGCTGCGGGACCGGGGAGCCGGGGCCTGCGACCGGTCAGGTCGACGGGGTCAGCGAGCCGCCTCCGGCGGCAGGTCCTCGGGGCGGACCTCGCCGGAGATGTCCTCCGTGCGCCGGTCGATGCCCGTGACGAGGTGGTAGGTGGCTCCGGCGAGGGCTGCGCCCAGGATCGGCGCCACCCAGAAGAGCCACAGCTGGCCCGGGGCGCCGTTGCCGTTGAAGAAGGCGACCGCGGTCGACCGGGCCGGGTTGACGGAGGTGTTGCTGATCGGGATCGACACGAGGTGGATCACGGTGAGCCCGAGCCCGATCGCGATGGGGGCGAAGCCGACCGGTGCCCGGGCGTCCGTGGCGCCCAGGATGATGTAGAGGAAGAAGGCGGTCAGCAGCACCTCGGCGCACAGGACCGCCACGAGTCCGTAGCCACCGGGGGAGTGCTCGCCGTAGCCGTTGGCCGCCATGTGCCCGGTGGCGTCGAACCCGTCCTTGCCCGAGGCGATGCCGTAGAGGGCGGCTCCCGCCAGCAGGCCGGCCACGACCTGGGTGACGACGTAGGCCGGCACGTCCCGCCACTCGAAGCGCCGGGCCACGGCCGCGCCGATCGTGACCGCGGGGTTGAAGTGGGCACCGGACACGTGGCCCACCGCGTAGGCCATCGTCATCACCGTCAGCCCGAACGCCAGCGCCACCCCGACGAAGCCGATGCCGAGCTGCACCCGCTGGCCCTCGGTGGGAGGGGAGAGGAAGAGGGCCGCGTAGATGGCGCTGCCGCAGCCACCGAACACCAGCCAGAACGTTCCGAGGGCCTCGGCACCGAGCCGGGCGCTCATCGCAGGAGTGCGCACGTCGTCCTCCGTCCAACGTCGTGGTGGGCGGGTGCGCCCGCCCGGGAGCCTCCTCCCACTGTGCGACCGCCGGTATGCCGCGCGGGCGGCTTTGGGGGAACGAGCCCGCCTGCGGGGCAACGCGGCTCCCATCGCTGGGGTCGCCCGGGGGTGGTCACAGGCCCCGGAAAACGGTGCTACAGTTGAGCCATCGCCGAACGCCAAGCGCGCTCGATCCGGTCGCTCCTCACGAAGGAAGCGCGGATTTGACGCCCAAGTTGCGAAGCGAGTAAGTTAGAAGGGTTGCCCCGGACACTCCCGCTGAAAAGCGAAGTGGATGGTGCGCGTCCGAACCTTGAGAACTCAACAGCGTGTCAAAAATCGATGCCAATTACCTCGTCTCGAGGTGGCGGCGAACCGGGCTAAAGGTCTGGGGATGCGGTCATGTCGAACGAAAATCCTTTGGTTGACAATGAATTTCTAGCAATGGCTAGTTGTTCTTGCTCAGTCAGTGAAACAACCCTTCTTGGGTAGCAGTTTCGTGGTCTTCGGGTCACGAGCTAAACATCAATGGAGAGTTTGATCCTGGCTCAGGACGAACGCTGGCGGCGTGCTTAACACATGCAAGTCGAACGGTGATCCAGGAGCTTGCTCCTGGTGATCAGTGGCGAACGGGTGAGTAACACGTGAGTAACCTGCCCCTGACTCTGGAATAACCCCGGGAAACCGGAGCTAATACCGGATATGACACCAATCCGCATGGGTATGGTGTGGAAAGTCTTTCGGTCTGGGATGGACTCGCGGCCTATCAGCTTGTTGGTGAGGTAATGGCTCACCAAGGCGACGACGGGTAGCCGGCCTGAGAGGGCGACCGGCCACACTGGGACTGAGACACGGCCCAGACTCCTACGGGAGGCAGCAGTGGGGAATATTGCACAATGGGCGAAAGCCTGATGCAGCGACGCCGCGTGAGGGATGACGGCCTTCGGGTTGTAAACCTCTTTCAGCAGGGAAGAAGCGCAAGTGACGGTACCTGCAGAAGAAGCACCGGCTAACTACGTGCCAGCAGCCGCGGTAATACGTAGGGTGCGAGCGTTGTCCGGAATTATTGGGCGTAAAGAGCTTGTAGGCGGCTTGTCGCGTCTGCTGTGAAAATCCGAGGCTCAACCTCGGACTTGCAGTGGGTACGGGCAGGCTAGAGTGTGGTAGGGGAGACTGGAATTCCTGGTGTAGCGGTGAAATGCGCAGATATCAGGAGGAACACCGATGGCGAAGGCAGGTCTCTGGGCCACTACTGACGCTGAGAAGCGAAAGCATGGGGAGCGAACAGGATTAGATACCCTGGTAGTCCATGCCGTAAACGTTGGGAACTAGGTGTGGGTCTCATTCCACGAGATCCGTGCCGCAGCTAACGCATTAAGTTCCCCGCCTGGGGAGTACGGCCGCAAGGCTAAAACTCAAAGGAATTGACGGGGGCCCGCACAAGCGGCGGAGCATGCGGATTAATTCGATGCAACGCGAAGAACCTTACCAAGGCTTGACATATGCGAGAACGCTGCAGAGATGCAGAACTCTTTGGACACTCGCATACAGGTGGTGCATGGTTGTCGTCAGCTCGTGTCGTGAGATGTTGGGTTAAGTCCCGCAACGAGCGCAACCCTCGTTCTATGTTGCCAGCACGTGATGGTGGGGACTCATAGGAGACTGCCGGGGTCAACTCGGAGGAAGGTGGGGATGACGTCAAATCATCATGCCCCTTATGTCTTGGGCTTCACGCATGCTACAATGGCCGGTACAAAGGGCTGCGAAACCGTGAGGTGGAGCGAATCCCAAAAAACCGGTCTCAGTTCGGATTGGGGTCTGCAACTCGACCCCATGAAGTCGGAGTCGCTAGTAATCGCAGATCAGCAACGCTGCGGTGAATACGTTCCCGGGCCTTGTACACACCGCCCGTCAAGTCACGAAAGTCGGTAACACCCGAAGCCGGTGGCCCAACCCCTTGTGGGAGGGAGCTGTCGAAGGTGGGACTGGCGATTGGGACTAAGTCGTAACAAGGTAGCCGTACCGGAAGGTGCGGCTGGATCACCTCCTTTCTAAGGAGCACTGGTCGCGCAAGCGATCCAGAGCCCGGTCTGTCCCCGAGTGTGGGGCAGCGGGTGCTCAAGGGTGGAACATCGATTAGTTGGCGCTGACACCGTCTCGTGTCGCAAGTACAAGCTCTTCCTCCGTCGTTGATGGGGGCAGGGCAGTGGAACGCGGTGGGGGGTGGGGGAGGCGCCTGGCACGTTGTTGGGTCCTGAAGGCTCGGGCGAAAGCCTCCTTCGGGTCGTCTTGGACGGCTTATCGGACCCTCACTGCGGTCGAACCGCCACACGGTCAGCTCCTGGTCACCTTGATGGGTGAAGAGGGGTTGGTGTGGTAGGCGCCGGTTGTGTGGGGGGCCGCCCGTTTTTTGAGAACTGCACAGTGGACGCGAGCATCTTTGTGGCTCAAGTTTTTAAGGGCACACGGTGGATGCCTTGGCACCAGGAACCGATGAAGGGCGTAGGAATCTGCGATAAGCCTCGGGGAGTCGATAACCAGACTGTGATCCGAGGATGCCCGAATGGGGAAACCCGGCTGGAGGCAAGTCCAGTCACCCTCGTCTGAACACATAGGGCGATGGGAGGGAACGTGGGGAAGTGAAACATCTCAGTACCCACAGGAAGAGAAAGCAACCGCGATTCCGTGAGTAGTGGCGAGCGAAAGCGGATCAGGCCAAACCGTATCTGTGTGATACCTGTCAGGGGTTGCAGGTACGGGGTTGTGGGACGTCTTGGTCAGCGCTGACACGCTGGCAGGGAGTTACAAATGCGTGTGATAGTCGAAGGGCATTGAAAGGCCCGGCACAGAGGGTGCTACCCCCGTAGACGAAATCGCGACGCACTCCCAAGACCCATCCCAAGTAGCACGGGGCCCGAGAAATCCCGTGTGAATCTGGCGGGACCACCCGCTAAGCCTAAATATTCCCTGGTGACCGATAGCGGACAAGTACCGTGAGGGAAAGGTGAAAAGTACCCCGGGAGGGGAGTGAAATAGATCCTGAAACCGTGTGCCTACAATCCGTCGGAGCCTCCTTGTGGGGTGACGGCGTGCCTTTTGAAGAATGAGCCTGCGAGTTAGTGCTCCGTGGCGAGGTTAACCCGTGTGGGGAAGCCGTAGCGAAAGCGAGTCCGAATAGGGCGTTTTAGTCGCGGGGTCTAGACCCGAAGCGGAGTGATCTACCCATGGCCAGGTTGAAGCGACGGTAAGACGTCGTGGAGGACCGAACCCACTTAGGTTGAAAACTGAGGGGATGAGCTGTGGGTAGGGGTGAAAGGCCAATCAAACTCCGTGATAGCTGGTTCTCCCCGAAATGCATTTAGGTGCAGCGTCACGTGTTTCTTACCGGAGGTAGAGCTACTGGATAGCTAATGGGCCTCACCAGGTTACTGACGTTAGCCAAACTCCGAATGCCGGTAAGTGAGAGCGTGGCAGTGAGACTGCGGGGGATAAGCTCCGTAGTCGAGAGGGAAACAGCCCAGACCACCAGCTAAGGTCCCTAAGCGTGTGCTAAGTGGGAAAGGATGTGGAGTTGCATTGACAACCAGGAGGTTGGCTTAGAAGCAGCCACCCTTTAAAGAGTGCGTAATAGCTCACTGGTCAAGTGATTCCGCGCCGACAATGTAGCGGGGCTCAAGCACACCACCGAAGCTGTGGCATTGACATATTTGCTCGGCACCGACACCTGCGGGTTCGGTGTCCAGGCGTGTTGATGGGTAGGGGAGCGTCGTGTGGCCAGGGAAGCGGCGGAGTGATCCAGCCGTGGAGGCCACACGAGTGAGAATGCAGGCATGAGTAGCGAATGACGGGCGAGAAACCCGTCCGCCGAATAACCAAGGGTTCCAGGGTCAAGCTAATCTGCCCTGGGTAAGTCGGGACCTAAGGCGAGGCCGACAGGCGTAGTCGATGGACATCCGGTTGATATTCCGGAACCGGCGAAGAACCGCCCATGATGAACCTAGTGATGCTAAGCGCCCGAAGCCGCCGGCACCGACCCTTCGGGGAAGGACTGGTGGTGGAGCGCGCGACCCGATCTAGTAGTAGTCAAGCGATGGAGAGACGCAGGAAGGTAGCCTCCGCGTGGCGATGGTAGTCCACGTCCAAGGGTGTAGGGAGCGACATAGGCAAATCCGTGTCGCACATATCCTGAGACCTGATAGTGACCGCGTATGCGGGAAGCAGGGTGATCCTATGCTGCCAAGAAAATCTTCTAGCGAGGTTCGAGCCGCCCGTACCCCAAACCGACTCAGGTGGTTAGGTAGAGAATACCAAGGCGATCGAGTGAATCGTGGTTAAGGAACTCGGCAAAATGCCCCCGTAACTTCGGGAGAAGGGGGGCCCGGACCCTGAAGGAGCTTGCCTCCTAGGGTGAAGGGCCGCAGAGACCAGGGAGAAGCGACTGTTTACTAAAAACACAGGTCCGTGCGAAGTCGCAAGACGATGTATACGGACTGACGCCTGCCCGGTGCTGGAAGGTTAAGAGGACCGGTTAGCTCTTCGGAGCGAAGCTGAGAATTTAAGCCCCAGTAAACGGCGGTGGTAACTATAACCATCCTAAGGTAGCGAAATTCCTTGTCGGGTAAGTTCCGACCTGCACGAATGGCGTAACGACTTCTCCACTGTCTCAACCACGAACTCGGCGAAATTGCACTACGAGTAAAGATGCTCGTTACGCGCAGCAGGACGGAAAGACCCCGGGACCTTTACTACAGCTTGGTATTGGTGTTCGGTACGGCTTGTGTAGGATAGGTGGGAGACTGTGAAGCATGCACGCCAGTGTGTGTGGAGTCAACGTTGAAATACCACTCTGGTCGTTCTGGATATCTAACCTCGGTCCGTGATCCGGATCAGGGACAGTGCCTGGTGGGTAGTTTAACTGGGGCGGTTGCCTCCTAAAAGGTAACGGAGGCGCCCAAAGGTTCCCTCAGCCTGGTTGGCAATCAGGTTTTGAGTGTAAGTGCACAAGGGAGCTTGACTGTGAGACAGGCATGTCGAGCAGGGACGAAAGTCGGGACTAGTGATCCGGCGGTGGCTTGTGGAAGCGCCGTCGCTCAACGGATAAAAGGTACCCCGGGGATAACAGGCTGATCTTGCCCAAGAGTCCATATCGACGGCATGGTTTGGCACCTCGATGTCGGCTCGTCGCATCCTGGGGCTGGAGTAGGTCCCAAGGGTTGGGCTGTTCGCCCATTAAAGCGGTACGCGAGCTGGGTTTAGAACGTCGTGAGACAGTTCGGTCCCTATCCGCTGTGCGCGTAGGAAACTTGAGAAGGGCTATCCCTAGTACGAGAGGACCGGGATGGACGAACCTCTGGTGTGTCAGTTGTCCTGCCAAGGGCACCGCTGATTAGCTACGTTCGGAAGTGATAACCGCTGAAAGCATCTAAGCGGGAAGCACGCTTCAAGATGAGGTTTCCACGGGGCTTGCCCCGAGAGGCTCCCAGCTAGACTACTGGGTTGATAGGCCAGATGTGGAAGTGCAGCAATGCATGCAGCTGACTGGTACTAATAGGCCGACAACTTGACTACACACTTCTGCTGAAAAGGCAGAGAAGATTGCTTCGCGTCCACTGTGCGGTTCCCGAGAAACGGTCGGGAACACCTGATTGACATCTCCATAGAGTTTCGGCTGTCATAGCGAAGGGGAAACGCCCGGTCCCATTCCGAACCCGGAAGCTAAGCCCTTCAGCGCCGATGGTACTGCACTGGTGACGGTGTGGGAGAGTAGGACGCAGCCGAACATACTTT
>NZ_FOHB01000016.1 GCF_900111375.1 Pedococcus cremeus | reverse complement strand
CGGATGAAGGACTTGCCCATGTTCTGCTGGTCCTGGAGCACGTCCTGGCGCCCGTACTTGGCGATCAGCCCGTCGCGCAGCAGCCGGCACCCGGACGGGCCGTGCTGCTCGGCCATCCCGATCAGCCCCTCCAGCACGTGCGGCTCGGCGCCGTCCGCCAGCAGCGGGCGCAGCTTGTCGGCCTCGGACACCACCACCGCCGCGGACCGCACCGGCAGCCGCCCGGCCTCGACCGCCTCCTTCACCGGGGCGTTGACGCGCTTGCCAAACGCCGTGGCCACCGACACGATCGCCGCCGCACCACCGGCGATGGTCGACGGGGCGTGGTGGCGGACCCATTGCGCGGTGGTCAGCGCCGCCGACCCGCCGTCGGACTCGCCGCGGTTCATCGCCTCGCGCAGCACCGCCACCCGGCCGGAGTCACACGCCATGCCCAGGGCGTCGACCTCGCCCATCAACCCGGACAGGCCCTCCGGGCCACCACCGGAAGGCACCTGCCACAGCACCTCACGGAGAGCACCCAGGGCCGTGCGGGCCTCCGCGACCTTGGCCCGGCACTCAGCCGCGCTCAGGTCGCTCGCAGAAGCGATGCCGGCGAGCGGCTCCTCCTGCGGGCTGCAGCCCCCGTTCCCCTCCATGACGACAACCCTAGGGGCGACCACCGACAACCCACTTCGAGGACTCGTCGCCGGGAACCGTTGCGGCACAATGGTTTTGACGTCATCAGCGATCGAAATTCACAAGCCCACCAGTGCCATCTGTGGACGATGTGAAGCCGTGGAGACACCTGTGGAGAACGCCTAGGAGCCGAGGACCCGCTCAAGGTAGGCGTTGCCGAACAAGCCGGTCGGGTCGAGCTTTCGGCGCACTGCGAGGAAGTCGTCGAAGCGCGGGTAGAGGGGGCGCAACCGCTCGGCGTCGAGCGTGTGCAGCTTGCCCCAGTGCGGGCGTCCAGCGTGCTCGGCGACGATCGCCTCGAAGGCGGCGAAATACCGCGCGTACTCCATGCGGTGGTACTGGTGCACGGCGACGTACGCGGTGTCGCGACCGTGCGACGTCGAGAGCCACACGTCGTCGGCGGCGAGGAAGCGCACCTCCACCGGGAACGGCAGGGCCTCGTCGTGCCGGTCGACCCAGTCCTTGAGCGCGAGGACGACGTCGCGGACGGCGGCCCGCGGCACGGCATACTCGCTCTCCACGAAGCGCACGGCGCGCCTCGAGCAGAAGACGCGCCACGAGACGTCGGTGAACTCCCTTGCCGTCTGGGCGCGCCCGGTCATCTGGGCCATCGCGGGCACGGTCGCGGGCCAGCGGGCTGCGGCCCGGTTGACCTGCTCGAACAGCCCGTTGGCCATGAGCTCGTCGTCGACCCACGCGCGCCACGCGGTCAGCGGGCCCGGCAGGTGGGCGCCCTCCTCCACCCGGTTGTTGCGCTTGGTCATGGTGCGGTCGGTGTGCGGGAACCAGTAGAGCTCGAAGTGGTCGTGGGCGTCGGCCTCCTCCTGCACCCGCTCGAGCAGCGGCAGCAGCGGTTCGGGCCGCTCGACGGCGTGCAGCCGGAACGCCGGCACGCACTGCAGCTCCACCTCGGTGACGACACCGAGCGCACCGAGGCCGACCCGCGCTGCCTCGAAGACGTCGGTATGCCGCTGCGCCGAGCACTCGAGGACCGTCCCGTCGGCGAGCACGAGGGTGAGGCCCGTGACCGCCGAGGCGATGCCGTGCAGGCGCGTGCCGGTGCCGTGGGTGCCGGTCGCGATGGCACCGGCGAGGGCCTGACGGTCGATGTCGCCGAGGTTGGGCAGCGCCAGCCCGGCCTCCTGGAGGGCCGGGTTCAGCTGGTGCAGCTTCGTCCCGGCCAGCACGCGCACCCGCCTGGTGGCGGGGTCGATGGCGGTGACACCGCTGAGGTGGTCGAGCCGCAGCAGCACGCCGTCGGTGACGGCAGCCGCCGTGAACGAGTGCCCCGCCCCGACCGGCCGCACCTGCAGCCCGCGGTCGGCCGCCGACCGCACCACGAGCGAGACGTCGTCGAGGTCACGGGCCTGGGCCACCTGGATGGGCGAGGCGCTCTGGTTGCCCGCCCAGTTGCGCCACTCCTGCTCGCTCCTGCCGGTCCACCTCACCCGAAGCTCATCCCCTCTCCGCGGTAGGTCGGCACAGTCTCGACGAGCTCGTCGCCCCGCACCAGGTGCAGCTCGTCGAACCGTTCGCAGAGCTCGCCGGCCTTGGCGTGGCGGAACCAGACCAGGTCTCCGACGCCGAGCCCGTCGGCAGCCTTCCCGCGCAACGGTGTCTGCACCTCCCCCACCCCCTCGGCCCGCAGCAGCCGCAGACCCCGGGGCGCCAGCACCGACGGCACGCGTGACCAGCCGGGCGGCCCTGAGGCGATGTAGCCGCCACCGGCGACCGTGACGACCCCGGGCGCCGGACGGCGTACGACGGGGAGGGCGAAGGCCGCGGCCGGCCGGGGGCGGAACGAGCGGTAGCCGTCGAAGAGGGTGGGGCCGAACAGGCCTGAGCCTGCTGCCAGCTCGGTCAGCGACGGGTCGTGGGAGGCGACATGCAGGCTCCCCGTCCCGCCGCCGTTGACGAACCCGAGGTCGGCGACCTGGCGCACGGCAGCAACGACCTCCGCCCGCCGCCCGAGCAGCTCGCGGGTGGACCGGGTCTTGACCAGGCGCACCGCGGGCGAGGAGTCGGGCAGGCCGGCCACCTGGGCGTCGTAGAACATCAGCCCCACCACACGCAGCCCCGCCGCCTGCGCGGCCCGGACAACGGTGACCACCTCACCGGCCTCGCGCAGCGGCGAGCGGCGCACGCCGAGGTGCAGCGGCCCGACGTGCAGCGAGGCGTCGACGTCGACCGCGACGCGCAGCGGGTGCGGTCGCTCGATGGCCGCCAGGAACGCCACCTGCTCGGCGCTGTCGACGGTCAGCGTGATGGTCGACGCGGCGTGGCGGTCGGCCGCCACCGCGTGCAGGGCAGCGCGGTCGCCGCTCGGGTAGGCCACGAAGACGTCGGCGAACCCCTCGGCGGCCAGCCACAACGCCTCGCGCACCGAGTAGGCCATCACCCCGGAGAAGCCCGGCCGGTCGAGCACCCGGCGCAGCAGGGCCCGGCAGCGCACCGACTTCGACGCCACCCGCACCGGCTTTCCCCCAGCACGGCGCACGAGGTCGTCGGCGTTCGCGTCGAACGCGTCGAGGTCCACGACGGCAAGGGGCGCGGCCAACCCGGCAACCGCTCGCTCCCACCTGGCCGTCACGAGGCCGACTGTACCCAGCGGCACACCGGGCTCGAGCGCTCTCTTGACCGTTCGCTCACCGGCTGCGCCCGCCCTGACGCCCCGCGGTCTCAGCCCACGCGGTCGACGACGCCGGTCGCCAGCGCGAGGAGGGCCTCCTTGGCCTCACCCTCGGGAAGCGGACGCAGCGCGTCCTGTGCCTGCCGCGCCACGGCATACGTGCGCTCACGCGCCTGCTCCATCGCCGGGTGCGCCCGCAGCAGGTGCAGCGCCTCGGCGAGGAGGGCGTCGTCGCGCAGGTCGGAGCCGAGCAGCTCCTTGAGCCGAGCGTCGGCGGGGTCGGTGGACGCGCGGGCGAGGAGCACCGGCAGCGTCGCCTTGCCCTCGCGCAGGTCCGTGCCCGGCGTCTTGCCGGTCTCCTCGCGCTCGGAGGCGATGTCGATGAGGTCGTCGGCGAGCTGGAAGGCCATGCCGAGCCGCTCGCCGTACTCACGCAGCGTCTCGACGACCTCCTGCGAGCACCCTGAGAACATCGCGCCGTATCGGGCCGCCGTGGCGATGAGCACGCCGGTCTTGTCTGCCAGCACTCCGAGGTAGTAGTCGACGGGGTCGGTGCCGGGCGGGCACGGGCGGTCGTCGCGGATCTGCCCGGAGCACAGCCGCACGAACGTCTCGGCCTGGATCTTCACCGCCACCGGGCCGAGGTCGGCGATGATCGCCGACGCGGTGCCGAAGAGCAGGTCGCCCACGAGGATCGCGGTCGAGTTGTCGTACTTCGCGTTGGCGCTCGGGGCGCCGCGGCGCATGTCCGCCTCGTCCATGACGTCGTCGTGGTAGAGCGATGCGAGGTGGGTCAGCTCGACGCCGGTCGCAGCGGCGACGACGTCGTCGTTGATGCCCTCCCCGACCTCGGAGGCGAGCAGGGTCAGCAGCGGACGGAACCGCTTGCCGCCCGCCTCGGCCAGGTGGACGTTGGCCTCGGCGATGAAGGGGTCGTCGTGGTCGACCTCGCGCCGCAGCATCGCGTCGACGTCGGCGAGCCCCTGCTGGAGCCGCTCGGTCAGCCCCGAGGAGACCGAGGGCAGCGCGAGCACCGGAGGTGTCGCGCTCATCCGCCCACCACCGCGCTGGTCACCATCACGCCGGTCATCGTCACCGCAGGAACACGGAGGAGCTCTCCGCCAGGCTGAGCACCTGGGCGGGGAAGATGCCGAGGCCCAGCGTGACAAGCGTGCCGATGCTGAGGGCCACCGTCGTCATGGGCGACGGCATCTCGGCCACGACCTCACCGCCCGCGGGCTCGGTGAAGTACATGAGCACGATGAGCCGGACGTAGACGAACGCCGTGATGACGCTGCACAGCACACCGATGACGACCAGCGAGACGCCGGCCCGGCCGCCGAACGCGATGGCGGGCGAGAACGCCGCGTACTTCGCGGTGAAGCCGGAGGTCAGCGGGATGCCGGCGAAGGCGAGGAGCAGGAACGCGAACACCGCGGCGACGACCGGGTGGTTGCGGCCCAGACCCGCCCACTGCGACAGGTGCGAGGCCTCCGAGCCGCCCTGGCGCACCATCGACACGATCCCGAAGGCCGCGATCGTGGCGAAGCCGTAGGCCACCAGGTAGAACATCGTGCCCGCGACGCCGAGCTTGTCGAAGGCCAGCACCGCCACGAGGATGAAGCCCGCGTGCGCGATGGAGCTGTAGGCCAGCAGCCGCTTGACGTCGGTCTGGGTCACGGAGAGCACCGAGCCGATCACCATGGTCAGGGCGGCCACGGCGATGACCCCCGCGCGCCAGTCCCAGCGGTTGGCCTCGAGGCCGACGTAGACCAGGCGCAGGATGGCACCGAACGCCGCCACCTTGGTGCAGGCCGCCATGAAGCCGGTGACCGGGGTCGGGGCGCCCTGGTAGACGTCCGGGGTCCACGAGTGGAACGGCACCGCGCCGACCTTGAACAGCAGGCCGACGAGCAGGAACACCACGCCGGGGATGAGCAGGCCGTCGAGCTCACCGGAGGCCGAGGTGATCGCCTTGGAGATGTCGCCCAGGTAGATCGAGCCGCTGTAGCCGTACATCAGCGCCGCGCCGAAGAGGAAGAACGCCGACGAGAAGGCGCCGAGCAGGAAGTACTTCAGCGACGCCTCCTGCGAGAGCAGGCGACGACGGCGGGCCAGGCCCGACAGCAGGTACAGCGGCAGTGAGAGCACCTCGAGCGCGACGAACATCGTCAGCAGGTCACCGGCGGCGGGGAACAGCATCATGCCGACGACCGCGAAGAGCGTCAGCGGGAACACCTCGCTGCTCATCAGGCCGGCCCGCATGGCGGAGGCCTCCTGCGGCGAACCCGGCACAGCGGCACCCATCGGGGTGAAGGCGTCCGGGCTCTCGCCGCCGAAGCGCTCCGCCATCGTCAGCACACCGAGCACCGACATGAGCAGCACGGTGCCCTGCAGGAACAGGGCCGGCCCGTCGATGACGACCGCCCGCTCCAGCGTGAGCCCCTGCGCGTCGACGGAGACGGTGACGAGGACGACGAAGGCGGCCACCAGCGCCACGAGCGCGACGCCGACCTGCGCGGCATACCGCAGGCGTCGCGGCGCGAAGGCCTCCACGAGGACCCCGACCAGGGCTCCCGCGGTGACGATGAGCATCGGGGCGATCGCCGAGTAGTCGACCTGCGCCACCTTGAACTCGGTGGGCAGGCTGGTGATCAGGGCGGTCATTACTTCGCACTCCCGTCAGCGGCGGTGGTGGGCGCGGGGTCCGAGACGCCCACGTAGGACAGCGTCTTGGACACGGCCGGGTTGAGCAGGTCGAGGGCGGGCTTGGGGTAGAAGCCCAGGACGAGCAGCGCGGCGATGAGCGGCGCGATGACGAGCTTCTCGCGCACGTTCCAGTCACGCACCGGCTCGACCAGCTCGGGCTTGGGCCCGGTCATCATGCGCTTGTACATCAGCAGGATGTACAGGGCGGCGAGGATGATGCCGGCCGTGGCGATGACGGCCGCGGCCTTGTAGCGCTGGAAGGTGCCCAGCAGGACCAGGAACTCGGAGACGAACGAGCTCAGGCCGGGCAGGGCCAGACCGGCCAGGCCCGCGATGAGGAACGCTCCGGCCAGGCCCGGAGTGACCCGCTGCCAGCCGCCGAAGTCCGGGATCCGCTTGCTGCCCCGGCGGGCGACCAGCATGGCCGCCACCAGGAACAGGGCCGCGGTGCCGAAGCCGTGGTTGAGCATGTACAGCGTCGAGCCCGCGCCGCCGACCGTGGTCATCGCGAAGATGCCGAGCACGATGAAGCCGAAGTGGCTCACCGAGGTGTAGGCGATCAGGCGCATCACGTCGGTCTGGCCGATGGCGAGCAGCGCGCCGTAGAGCACCGAGATCACCGCGAGGACGATGACCACCGGGGTCGCCCACTTGCTGGCCTCGGGGAAGAGCTGGAGGCAGAAGCGGATCATTCCGAAGGTGCCCACCTTGTCGAGCACGCCGACGAGGAGGACGGCCGTGGCCGGGCGGGCCTCGGTGGCGGCGTCGGGCAGCCAGGTGTGCACGGGCCACATCGGAGCCTTCACGGCGAAGGCGAAGAAGAACGCCACGAACATCAGGCGCTCGGCCACCACCGGGATGTCGAGGCCGGTCAGCTTCGTCACGAGGAAGCCGTCGGCACCGCCCGGGCCGTACTGGTAGAGCGCGATGACGCCGACCAGCATGACCAGACCACCGGCGAGCGAGTACAGCAGGAACTTCACCGCGGCGTACTGGCGACGGGCACCGCCGTAGGACCCGATCAGGAAGTAGACCGGGATGAGCATCGCCTCGAAGAAGACGTAGAAGAGGAACACGTCGGTGGCCGCGAAGACGCCGATCATGAACGTCTCGAGCACGAGCATCAGCGCGAAGTAGTTCTTCTCGCGCTTGCCGCCCTCGGGCACGTCGTCCCAGGCCGCGAGGATGCAGATGGGGGCGAGGATCGCGGCCATGATGATCATGACCAGCGCGAGGCCGTCGACGCCCATGGCGTAGGAGACACCGAACTGCGGGATCCACTCGTGCTGCTCGACGAGCTGGAACTGCGCCTTCGAGCCGCTGTCGAACTGCAGCGCCGCCGCGATGGTGAGCACGAGCGTCAGCCCGGACACCCCCAGGGCGATGTGCTTCGCCCGGTCGGCCAGACCGGCCGGCAGGGCGAACACGATGGCGGCGCCGACGAGCGGCAGCAGCGCGATCGTCGTCAGCCAGGGGAAGTTCGTCATCACTGGATCACCCACACGAGAGCGAAGATGGCGACGACGCCGGCGAGCATCGTCAGAGCGTAGGACCGGGCAAAACCGTTCTGCACACGGCGCAGGCGGCTCGACGTGCCACCGACCATGGCGGCCATGCCACCCACCGCGCCGTCGACCCCGCGGTTGTCCGCGAACACCAGCGAGCGGGTCAGGTGGATGCCGGGGCGCATGAAGACGCCCTCGTTGACGTCGTCCTGGTAGAGGTCGCGGCGTGCGGCCTGCGTGGCCAGCGAGCCGGTCGGTGCCACCACGGGAACCTCGTCACGCCAGTAGCGCATCCAGGCCAGGCCGATGCCGCCTGCGACGAGCAGCAGCGTCAGCACGGTGATCACGGGCACGGCCAGCACCGGGCTCTCCTCGCCGTGGCTCCCGACGACCGGCTCGAGCCAGTGCGTGAAGGTGCCGCCGATGGAGAGCACGAGGCCGAGCAGGGCCGAGCCCACGGCCAGCACCATCATCGGCACGGTCATGACCAGCGGCGACTCGTGCGGGTGCACGTCGTCGGTCCAGCGCTTCTTGCCGTGGAAGGTCATGAAGAACAGGCGCGACATGTAGAACGCGGTGATGCCTGCGCCGATCATCGCGGTGAGGCCGAACACCCACGGGCGCCAGCCCTCGCCGACGAACGCGGCCTCGATGATCTTGTCCTTCGACCAGAAGCCGGAGAAGGGCGGGACGCCGAGGATGGCCAGCCAGCCGAGGCCGAACGTGACCCAGGTGATCTTCATGGCCCCGGACAGAGCACCGAAGCGGCGCATGTCGACCTGGTCGTTCATGCCGTGCATGACCGAACCGGCACCGAGGAACATGCCGGCCTTGAAGAAGCCGTGGGTGATCAGGTGGAAGATCGCGAAGGCGGCGCCCACCGGGCCGAGGCCGGCAGCGAGCATCATGTAGCCGATCTGCGACATCGTCGAGGCGGCCAGCGCCTTCTTGATGTCGTCCTTCGCGCAGCCGACGATCGCACCGAACAGCAGCGTGATGGCGCCGACGATGACGACGACCAGCTGCGCGTCGGGGGCGGCGTTGAAGATGAAGCCGCTGCGCACCACGAGGTAGACGCCGGCGGTGACCATGGTCGCCGCGTGGATCAGCGCCGAGACCGGCGTGGGACCGGCCATCGCGTCGCCGAGCCAGCTCTGCAGCGGGAACTGTGCGGACTTGCCGCAGGCGCCGAGGAGCAGCATCAGGCCGATGGCCGTCAGCGTGGCCTCGCTGGCACCCCCGGCCGCCTGCGAGACGCCGGCGAAGGTGACCGTGCCGAAGGTGACGAACATGATCATGATCGCGACCGAGAGACCGAAGTCACCGACGCGGTTGACCACGAACGCCTTGTTGGCCGCGGTGGCGTAGGCCGGGTTGTGGTTCCAGAACCCGATGAGCAGGTAGGAGGCGAGACCCACGCCCTCCCAGCCGACGTAGAGCAGCAGGTAGGAGTCGGCCAGCACCAGCAGGAGCATCGACGCCACGAACAGGTTGAGGTAGGCGAAGAACCGCCGCTTGTCCGGGTCGTGCTCCATGTAGCCGATGGAGTACACGTGGATGAGCGAGCCGACGAAGGTCACCAGCAGCACGAAGGCCACCGACAGCTGGTCGACCAGCATGCCGGCCTGCAGGTTGAACGAGCCCGCGGGGATCCACTCGAAGAGGGTCAGGTGCATGGCCCGGCCGTCGGCGGGGCGCCCGATCATGGAGATCCAGACGAGGAAGCCGACGACGAAGGCGGCCCACGACATCGCGGTGGCGAAGAGCGGCCCCCACTTGTCGGTGGCCCGGCCGCCGAGCAGCAGGACCGCGGCGCCGAGCAGCGGCAGGGCGACCAGCAGCCAGGCGGCGGACGTGATGCCCGTGGCGGCCGCGGCGGCGGAGCCCTCGGCAGCGGCGAGGGTGGACAGAGAAGTCACCTGGTGGCCCCTTCTACAGCTTCAGCAGGTTGGCGTCGTCGACCGAGGCCGACCGGCGGGCACGGAAGATCGCGATGATGATCGCAAGGCCGACCACCACCTCGGCGGCGGCCACGACCATCACGAACAGGGCGATCACCTGGCCGTCGAGGTTGCCCTGCATGCGGGCGAACGTGACGAACATCAGGTTGACGGCGTTGAGCATGAGCTCGACGCCCATGAAGACGACGATGGCGTTGCGGCGCATGAGCACCGTGGCACCGCCGATGGCGAAGAGCAGCGACGCCAGGTAGATGTAGTTGACCAGGTTCACCGGTCCCGGCCCTCCTCGATCTCGTGCTCGATGTCGTGCTCGGACTCCACGTGGCGCACCGGCGTGATGACCTGCTCACGTGCGCTGAGCACGCGGGAGACCGACAGCTGGCTCGGGGTGCCGTCCGGCAGCAGCGCCGGGGTGTCGACCGCGTTGTGGCGGGCGTAGACACCGGGGGCCGGCAGGCCGGCGACGTTGCGGTTCTCGCGGATCCGGCGCTCGGACCAGGTGCGCTGGCTCGGGCGCTCGCCGATGCGCTCGCGGTGCGCGAGCACCATGGCGCCGAGGGCGGCGGTGATCAGCAGGGCGCTGGTGATCTCGAAGACCCACACGTACTGGCCGAAGATCAGGTTGGCGACGCCCGTGACGTTGCCGGTGCCCGCGTTGACCGAGTCGAGCCCCTTCATCGGGGGGAAGGCGACCTTGCCGATGGCCAGGAAGACCATCACGGCGAGGCCGAGGGCCAGCAGCAGCGACGCCACCTTCTGGCCCTTCAGCGTCTCGACGAGGGAGTCGGAGGAGTCGACACCGACGAGCATGAGCACGAACAGGAACAGCATCATGACCGCGCCGGTGTAGACGAAGATCTGGATGATGCCGAGGAAGTCGGCCTGGTTGGCGATGTAGAAGACGCCGAGGTTGATCATCACCAGCGCCATGCCGATCGCGGCGTGCACCGCCTTCTTCGCGAAGAGCAGCCCGAGTGCGGCCAGCACAGAAATGGGTCCGAGGACCCAGAAGAGAACCTGCTCGCCCGTGCCCGTCATCGCTTCACCGCCTTGTCCGTGTCGCGAGTGGCCTGGCGCCCGCCGGCCAGGGTGTCGACGCCCTCGACCGGGTCCCCGGTCCAGGCGAGCCCGTCCTCGGGCTCGGCCTGGTGCTCGCTCACCCAGCGCTCCTGCTCGGGCGTGGCCTTGGAGACCTTGCCCTGGTAGTAGTCGCGCTCCTCCATGCCGTCGACCATCGGGTGCGGCGGCGTGAGCATGCCCTCCTGGAGGGGGGCCAGCAGCTGCTCCTTGGTGAAGATGAGGTCACCGCGGTTGTTGTCGGCCAGCTCGTAGAAGTTGGTCATGGTCAGCGCCCGCGTCGGGCACGCCTCGATGCAGAGGCCGCAGAAGATGCAGCGCAGGTAGTTGATCTGGTAGACGCGGCCGTAGCGCTCACCCGGGGAGAACCGGGCGTCGTCGGTGTTGTCCGCGCCCTCGACGAGGATCGCGTCGGCCGGGCACGCCCAGGCGCACAGCTCGCAGCCGACGCACTTCTCGAGCCCGTCGGGGTGACGGTTGAGCTGGTGGCGTCCGTGGAACCGCGGCTGGGTGGGCCGCTTCTCCTCCGGGTACTCCTCGGTCTCCAGCTTGCGGAACATCGTGGCGAACGTGACGCCGAATCCGCCGACCGGGGCGAAGAGGTCGGAGAAGAACCCGCCCTTCTTCTGCTCAGGCACGGTTGCTCTCCTTCTCGATGGCCAGGGACGGCTCGCGCAGCCGCTGGCCGGGCAGGGGCGGCACCGGGTAGCCACCCGCGAACGGGTCGATCTCCTCGGGCAGCTGGGCTTCGGCGGCGGCCTGCTTCTCGGCCTGCTTGCCCTCCCACACCCAGGTGACGGCCAGGGCCAGGGCGGCGATGAGGCCGACGATGATGAGCGTCGCGACCGGGAACTCCCGGCCGGCCAGGCCGACGGAGCTGTTGCCGAAGTAGCCGAGCTGCGCGCCGCGGATGAACGCCACGGCGACGACCCAGGCGAGGGTGACGGGGATGAGGAACTTCCAGCCGAACCTCATGAACTGGTCGTAGCGCACACGAGGCAGGGAGCCACGCAGCCAGACGAAGAAGAACATGAAGAGCCAGAGCTTGATGACGAACCAGAGCAGGCCCCACCAGCCGTGGTTGAACATGCCGTCGTTGATGGCGGCGATGCCGGGGGGCGCCTGCCAGCCACCGAGGAACATCGTGGTGGCCAGGGCCGAGACGGTGAACATGTTGACGTACTCGCCGAGGAAGAACATCGCGAACTTCAGCGAGGAGTACTCGGTGTGGAAGCCACCGGTGAGCTCACCCTCGCCCTCGGCGAGGTCGAACGGCAGTCGGTTGGTCTCGCCGACCATCGTCACGACGTAGACGAGGAAGGAGAAGAACGCGGGAAGGATGTACCAGAGGTCGCGCTGCGAGTAGACGATCTGCGAGGTCGACATCGAGCCGCTGTAGAGGAAGATCGCGACCAGGGCCAGGCCCATGGCGATCTCGTAGGAGATGACCTGGGCGGTCGAGCGCAGGCCACCGAGCAGCGGGTAGGTCGAGCCGGAGGACCAGCCGGCGAGCACGATGCCGTAGACACCGACACCGGCGACGGCGAGCACCAGCAGCACCGCGACGGGGGTGTCGGTCAGCTGCAGCGGGGTGCGGTGGCCGAACATGCTGACCATCGGGCCCATCGGGATGATCGCGAAGGACACGAACGCCATGGCACCGGCGATCATCGGCGCGAGCGCGAAGACCACCTTGTCGGCGTTCTTCGGCGTCAGGTCCTCCTTGAGTGCCAGTTTGATGCCGTCGGCGAGGGTCTGCAGGAGGCCGAAGGGGCCGGTGCGGTTCGGGCCGGGACGCTGCTGCATCCGGCCGATGACGCGCCGCTCGAACCAGATGACGACCAGCGTGTTCACCAGCAGGAACACGAAGACCAGCAGCGCCTTGACCAGCGACAGCCACCAGGGCGTGTCACTGAAGTCGGCGTGCGGGTTGTCGGCACCCGGCACCGCTGCCGCGAGGTGCGGTATGCCGGTCACGGCCTCGGCTGCGAAGGCCAGGCTGCTCATGCTGCGCCCTTCCTGACGGTGACGACGGCGCCCGCGCCCACGCCGAGCGTGGAGCGGACGTGGCTGCCGTCGGACTTGGTGGGGAGCCAGATGACGTGGTCGACCATGCCCTCGACGACCTCGACCGGGGCGGTCACCGCTCCGGAGGCCGTGGACACCGTCACCAGGTCGCCCTCGGTGAGGCCGAACGCGACCGCCGTGGCGGTGGAGACGCGGGCCCGGCTCCTCGGGGCGGTGCCGGCGAGGAACGGCTCGCCGTCCTGCAGGCTGCCCTGGTCGAGCAGGTGGTGCCACGTGGCCAGGACGAGCTCGCCTTCACCCGCGCTCGGCACGTCGCCCGCGTCGACCGACGGCGCGGCGGCGCGGACACCGGTCCACGGGCCGAGCGTGGCCATCTCGGAGCGGACCTCGGCGAGGGTGCGGGTGCCGAGGAAGACGCCCAGCTCGCTGGCCAGCATGTCGAGCACCCGGTAGTCGGACATGGCGCCCGAGTCGAGAGCCGCCTGGAACGGCCGCACGCGACCCTCCCAGTTGACGAACGTGCCGCCCTTCTCGGCGTGCGCCGCGACCGGCAGCACGACGTCGGCCACCGCGGTGACCGAGGAGGGACGCAGCTCGAGGGAGACGACGAACGTCTTGGCCAGGGCCTCCTCGACGCGCGGGTCCGCGAGGTCGCCGGCATCGACGCCGCCGACCACCAGGGCCCCGAGCTCGCCGGCGCAGGCGGCTCCGACGATGCCCGCGGTGTCGCGCCCCGGGGTGTCGGGCAGGCCCACGACGTCCCAGGCCTCGGCGACCTGCTGGCGCGCGGCCACGTCGGCGACCGGGCGGCCACCGGGCAGCAGGGTGGGCAGCGCACCGGCCTCGAGCGCACCGCGCTCACCGGCGCGGCGCGGCACCCAGGCCAGCCGGGCACCGGTGGTCGCGGCCAGTGAGGCCGCGGCCGACAGCGCGCCGGGCACGGTGGCGAGGCGCTCACCGACCAGGACGACGGCGCCCTCGCCCTTCAGCGCCTCGGCGGCCTTGGCAGCGCCCTCGTGCCCTTGGCCGTCGTCGGCCAGCGCCGCCAGCACCTCGGCCTCGGTGCCGGGGGCGGAGGCGATGAGGTGACCGGCCAGCTTGGCGAGGCCCCGCGTGGCGAAGGGGGCCACGGCATACACGGTCGTCTTGTTCTTCCGCGTCGCCTTGCGCAGGCGCAGGAAGACGATCGGCGACTCCTCCTCGGGCTCGAAGCCCACGAGGACGACCGTCTTCGCGTTCTCGAGGTCCGCGTAGGTGACGGCCCCCCCGCGTGCTGCATCAACAGAAGGCCCCGTCGCGACCACGGAGGAGGCGAGGAACTCGGTCTCCTCGGCGGAGTGCGGACGGGCGCGGAAGTCGACGTCGTTGGTGGAGAGCACGGTGCGCGCGAACTTGCCGTAGGCGTAGGCGTCCTCGGCGGACACGCGCCCACCGACGAGCACGCCGGCGCGGGCGCCGTGCAGGCCGGCCGCCGCAGCAGCCAGCGCCTCGGGCCAGGACGCCACCTGGAGCTCGCCGTGCTCATCACGGACCATCGGCATCGTGAAGCGGTCACCGGTGGTGGCGTACTGGAAGGCCCAGCGGCCCTTGTCGCAGTTCCACTCCTCGTTGACCTCGGGCGTGTTCCACGCCATCCGTCGCAGCACGACGCCGCGGCGGTGGTCGGTGCGCTGCTCGCACCCGGAGGCGCAGTGCTCGCAGACGCTCGGCGTGGAGACCAGGTCGAACGGGCGGGACCGGAACCGGTATGCCGCGCCGGTCAGCGCGCCGACCGGGCAGATCTGGACGGTGTTGCCGGAGAAGTACGACTCGAACGGCTTCTCCTCGTAGATGCCGACCTGCTGGAGCGCACCGCGCTCGACGAGCGCGATGAACGGGTCACCGGCGATCTGGTCCGAGAAGCGGGTGCAGCGGGCGCAGAGGATGCAGCGCTCGCGGTCGAGCAGCACCTGCGAGGAGATGTTGATCGGCTTGGGGTAGGTGCGCTTGATGTCCTCGAAGCGGGACACCGCGCGCCCGTTGCTCATCGCCTGGTTCTGCAGGGGGCACTCGCCGCCCTTGTCGCAGACCGGACAGTCGAGCGGGTGGTTGATGAGGAGCATCTCCATGACGCCCTGCTGGGCCTTGTCGGCCACCTTGGAGGTCAGCTGGGTCTTGACCTCCATGCCGTTGGCGACGGTCATGGTGCACGAGGCCTGCGGCTTCGGCATCGGCCGCAGCGAGCCGTCCGGGCCGGGCATGGCCACGTCGACGAGGCACTGGCGGCAGGCGCCGACCGGCTCGAGCAGCGGGTGGTCGCAGAACCGCGGGATCTGGACGCCGATCTCCTCGGCGGCCCGGATCACCAGCGTGTTCTTCGGCACCGACACCTCGACGCCGTCGATGGTGAGGGTCACCATGTCGACGGGCGGCGGGACGGTCGCGTCACCGCCGGTGCTGACCGCGTTGCCGCCCGCGCTCGGGCTGGTGGTGGGGTTCGTCGTCGTCATGCGGGCACGTTGTCCTTCGCGAACAGCGACGAGGCGTCCCGGTCGAAGGGGCACCCGCCGTTGGTCAGGTGAGCGATGTACTCCTCGCGGAAGTACTGGATGCTGCTGGTGATCGGCGAGGTGGCACCGTCGCCGAGGGCGCAGAAGGCGCGGCCCAGGATGTTGTCGCAGATGTCGAGCAGCTTCTCGAGGTCCTCCTCGCTGCCCTGGCCGTTCTCGAGCCGGCCGGTGATCTGCTTCAGCCACCAGGTGCCCTCGCGGCACGGGGTGCACTTGCCGCAGGACTCGTGCTTGTAGAACTCGGTCCAGCGGTCGACGGCCCGCACGACACAGGTGGTCTCGTCGAAGATCTGCAGCGCCCGGGTGCCGAGCATCGAGCCGGCCGCGCCGACGGACTCGAAGTCCAGCGGCACGTCGAGGTGCTCGTCGGTGAAGAGCGGGGTCGAGGAGCCACCGGGCGTCCAGAACTTCAGCTTCTTCTGGGGGTCGCGCATGCCGCCGGCCATGTCGAGCAGCTCGCGCAGCGTGATGCCGAGCGGGGCCTCGTACTGGCCGGGGTTCTTCACGTGGCCCGAGAGCGAGAAGATGCCGAAGCCCTGCGACTTCTCGGTGCCCATGTCGGCGAACCAGTCGGCGCCGTGCAGCAGGATCGGCGGCACCGACGCGATCGACTCGACGTTGTTGACCACGGTCGGGCGGGCGTACAGACCCGCGACGGCCGGGAACGGCGGCTTCAGGCGGGGCTGGCCGCGGCGACCCTCGAGGCTGTCGAGGAGCGCGGTCTCCTCGCCGCAGATGTAGGCGCCGGCACCGGCGTGCACGGTGACCTCGAGGTCGAAGCCGCTGCCCATGATGTTCTTGCCGAGCAGGCCGGCCGCGTAGGCCTCCTCCACCGCGCGCAGCAGGCGCCGGTAGACGTGGACGACCTCACCGCGCAGGTAGATGAAGGCGTGGTTGCAGCCGATCGCGTAGGACGTGATCGCCACGCCCTCGATGAGGAACTGCGGCGCCGCCATCATGAGCGGGATGTCCTTGCAGGTGCCCGGCTCGGACTCGTCGGCGTTGACGACGAGGTAGCGGGGGCCGCCGTCCGGCGGGGGCAGGAAGCCCCACTTCATGCCGGTGGGGAAGCCGGCGCCGCCACGGCCACGCAGGCCGGAGTCCTTGGTCATCTGGACCAGCGCGGCCGGCTCCATCTTCAGCGCCTTATCGAACGCCTTCCACCCGTCGTTGCGGCGGTAGGTCTCGAGCGTCCAGGACTGGGGGTCGTCCCAGAACTTGGTGAGGATCGGGGTGAGGTTCGTCATCGCGGCGCTCACTTTCCGTTCTTGTCGGCGTCGTCGCCACCGGGCAGCTCGTCGGGCTCGTTGGCCGGGGTGTCGGTAGAGGGGTGTCGACCGGCCGCCATGCCGCCGGCGGTCGCCTGCGCCTGGTGCTCGCCGGTGACGTGCACGTCGGTGTCGGGGGCGGTCCAGCCGCGCTCGTGCGCGACGTTCAGGCCCACCAGCGAGGCCGCTCCGGCGCCGACGCCCTCGTCGGCCAGGCCGTCGTGGAAGCCGGCGAGGACGCGGGAGACCTGCTTGAAGGTGCAGACCCGGCTCGGGCCGCGGGTCGGGGCGACCGGCTTGCCCTCGCGCAGGTCGTCGACGAGCTGCTTGGTCGACTCCGGCGTCTGGTTGTCGAAGAACTCCCAGTTGGTCATGACCACCGGGGCGTAGTCGCACGCCGCGTTGCACTCGATGCGCTCGAGGGTGATCTTGCCGTCCGGCGTCGTCTCGTCGTGCCCGATGCCGAGGTGCTCGGAGACCGACTCCCAGATCTGGTCGCCGCCCATGATCGCGCACAGCGTGTTGGTGCAGACGCCGACGGTGTACTCGCCGTTGGGGTGGCGCTTGTACTGCGTGTAGAAGGTCGCCACACCGGAGACCTCCGCGCGGGTCAGGTCGAGGACCTCCGCGCAGAAGTCGATGCCGCGGCCGGTGATGTAGCCGTCGACGCTCTGCACGAGGTGCAGCAGCGGCAGAAGGGCCGAGCGCTTCTGGGGGTAGCGGGCCACCACCAGCTCCGCGTCGGCGTACAGCTGCGCGAGCACGTCCGCGGCATACGGCTCCTTGCTCTCGGCCGGCACCGTGAGGTGACCCGACGCGGTCTGGTGACCGAACTCAGTAGCCATCAGCGGTCCACGCCTCCCATGACGGGGTCGATCGAGGCGACGGCGACGATGACGTCGGCGACCTGGCCGCCCTCACACATCGCGGCCGTGGCCTGCAGGTTGTTGAACGACGGGTCGCGGAAGTGGACCCTGAACGGGCGGGTGCCGCCGTCGGACACCGCGTGGCAGCCGAGCTCGCCCTTGGGGCTCTCCACCGCGGCATACGCCTGGCCCGGCGGGACCCGGAAGCCCTCGGTCACCAGCTTGAAGTGGTGGATGAGCGACTCCATCGAGGTGCCCATGATCTCGCGGATGTGGTCGAGGCTGTTGCCCATGCCGTCGCCGCCGATGGCCAGCTGCGCCGGCCAGGCGATCTTCTTGTCCTGGATCATGACCGGGCCGGGGTTGGCCTGCAGCCGGTCGACGCACTGCTCGACGATCTTGAGCGACTCGTACATCTCGTCGATGCGGATCCGCAGGCGGCCGTAGGCGTCGCAGCTGTCGCGGGTGACGACCTCGAAGTCGTAGGTCTCGTAGCCGCAGTAGGGGTCGGACTTGCGCAGGTCGTGCGGCAGGCCCGTCGAGCGCAGGATCGGCCCGGTGATGCCGAGCGCCATGCAGCCGGTGAGGTCGAGGTAGCCGACGTCGACGGTGCGGCCCTTGAGGATCGGGTTCTCGTTGAGCAGCAGCTCGAGCTCGCCGAGGCCCTTGCGGATCGCCGGCACCGCGTCGCGCACCTTGTCGATGGCGCCCGGGGGCAGGTCCTGGGCGACCCCGCCGGGGCGGATGAACGCGTGGTTCATGCGCAGGCCGCTGATCATCTCGAAGATCGAGAGCACCCGCTCACGCTCGCGGAAGCCGACCGTCATGACGGTGGTCGCGCCCATCTCCATGCCACCGGTCGCGAGGGCGACGAGGTGGCTGGAGACGCGGTTGAGCTCCATCATCAGGACGCGGATGACGCTGGCGCGCTCGGGGATCTGGTCGGTGACGCCGAGCAGCTTCTCCACCGCGAGGCAGTAGACCGCCTCGTTGAACAGCGGCGCCACGTAGTCCATCCGGGTGCAGAACGTCACGCCCTGCGTCCAGGTGCGGAACTCCATGTTCTTCTCGATGCCGGTGTGCAGGTAGCCGATGCCCGCGCGGGCCTCGGTCACCGACTCGCCGTCGAGCTCGAGGATGAGCCGGAGCACGCCGTGCGTCGACGGGTGTTGCGGGCCCATGTTGACGACGATCCGCTCCTCGTGGAGCGCGGTCGCCTCGTCGGAGAGCTGGTCCCAGTCGCCGCCAGCGGCGTTGAAGACGCGGGCGCCCTCGGTGTCGGCGGTGTCGGCGGCCGAGGTCGCGTAGATGTCGAGGGCGTCGTTGGCGCCCGCGGTCTGCGCCGCCTGTCCCTCGCGGCGCGGGTGGTGGGTCTCGTGGGTGGTGGACATCAGTTGTAAGACCTCCGCTGGTCCGGCGGCGGGACGGTGGCGCCCTTGTACTCGACGGGGATGCCGCCGAGCGGGTAGTCCTTACGCTGCGGGTGGCCCGGCCAGTCGTCGGGCATGAGGATGCGGGTCAGCGACGGGTGGCCGTCGAACTCGATCCCGAACATGTCCCAGGTCTCCCGCTCGTGCCAGTCGGCCGCGGGGTAGATCGAGACGATCGAGGGGATGTGGGCGTCGCCGTCGGGGCAGGAGACCTCGACGCGCACGCGCCGGCTGCCGTGGGTGATCGACAGGAAGTGGTAGACCGCGTGGAGCTCGCGGCCCTCCTCGGCGGGGTAGTTCACGCCGGAGACGCCGGTGCAGATCTCGAACCGCAGGGCGGGGTCGTCGCGCAGCACGCGCGCCACGGTGGGCAGGTGCTCGCGGCGCACGTGCAGGGTCAGCTCCCCGCGGTCGACGACGACCTTCTCGACGGACTCGCTGAACGACGCCGCGCCGCCGACCAGGCCGCGCTCGAGGCTGTCGGCCAGCTCGTCGAACCAGCCGCCGTAGGGACGCTGGGCCGCACCCGGGAACAGGATCGGCGAACGCAGGCCGCCGTAGCCGGAGGTGTCGCCGATGTCGCCGGCGCCGAACATGCCGCGGCGCTCGCCGATGACCTCGGGCTCGGGCACGGTGCCGGGGGCGGCGGGCAGGTTGTCACCGGTGGTGGCGCCGTGCTGCACGGCGGCCTTGGTCGGGTCCTTCTCCACCTCGGCGTTGGCGCCGGGCAGGGAGGCCTGGGTCTTGGCGACGTCAACCGCCTCGGAGGGCTTCCGGTCGGCCGTGGGGGTCGGCTGGTCGTCCGCCTTCTCGACGGGGTTCTTCTCGTCGCTCACGCGACACCTCCGTGGTGGTGGTGCGAGCCGGCGTGCGACACGGTGTGGTCGTGCGGCGCCTGCTGGCCCGCTGCGACCCGGAGGCTGCCGGCGCCCTCGGCGAGCAGGCCCGTCATCTGGTGGGTCGGCGTCGCGCGCATCGCGGCCTCCTCGGCGGCGCGGGCGGCGGCCACGCGGTTCACACCGAGCTTGCTGCCCTGGATCTGCTCGTGCAGCGTCAGGATCGCGTTGAGGAGCATCTCCGGCCGAGGCGGGCAGCCGGGCAGGTAGACGTCGACCGGGATGATGTGGTCGACGCCCTGCACGATGGCGTAGTTGTTGAACATGCCGCCGGAGCTGGCGCAGACGCCCATGGAGATGACCCACTTGGGCTCAGGCATCTGGTCATAGACCTGGCGGACGACCGGTGCCATCTTCTGGCTCACGCGGCCGGCGACGATCATCAGGTCGGCCTGGCGCGGAGTCGCCGAGAAGCGCTCCATGCCGAAGCGGGCGATGTCGTAGTCGGGGGTGCCGACGGCCATCATCTCGATGGCGCAGCAGGCGAGGCCGAAGGTCGCGGGCCAGACCGAGCTCTTCCGCATGTACCCGGCCACCTGCTCGACGGTGGTCAGCAGGAAGCCCGCGGGGAGCTTCTCTTCGATTCCCATAGCTGTCCTCGTTCTCTACAAACCCGGAGGGACCGGTGTCAGTCCCACTCGAGCCCGCCGCGACGCCAGACATAGGCGTACGCGACGAACACGGTGATGATGAACAGCACCATCTCGACCAGCGCGAACAGACCGAGCTGGTTGAAGGCGACTGCGAACGGATAGAGGAAGACCGACTCGATGTCGAAGATGATGAAGAGCATCGCGGTCAGGTAGTACTTGATCGGCACGCGCAGGCCGCCGCCGGCAGCCTGTGGGGTCGGCTCGATCCCGCACTCGTAGGCGTCGAGCTTGGCGCGGTTGTAGCGCTTCGGTCCTGCGATGGAGGCGGCGAACACCGAGAAGACCGCGAAGCCTCCGCCGATCGCCAGCAGGAACAGCAGCGGGACGTAGGGGTTGGTCACCGCGCAACTCCCCTTTCTTGTGTCTGACCGACATTTCTCGCGCCGACGGTGGTGCGGAAATGCGAGCAATCCGCCCCAATCCTAGGGGCAGTGATTTTCACCGCATCACCGGTCACGCGTCGGGCGCCATCTTCGACAGGGCGTTGATCAGGCGGTCGCTCGCGTCGCCGCCGCGCGGCTCGGCGAGGTTGGCCATGACCTTCAGCAGGAACTTCATGAGGGTGGTGCGCGGCAGGCCGTACTTCGTGGCCAGGCGCATCACCTCGGGGTTCCCGATCATCTTCGCGAAGTACCGACCCAGCGTGTAGTAGCCGCCCAGCGCGTCCTTCATGACGCCCGGGTAGGACTGCAGCACGCGCTCGCGCCGGGCGTCGTCGCCCCGTGCGAACGCCTGCGCGATGACCTCGGCGGCGAGGCGGCCGGACTCCATGGCGTAGGCGATGCCCTCGCCGTTGAACGGGTTCACCATGCCGCCGGCGTCACCGACGAGCAGCAGGCCCTTGCCGTAGTGCGGCTGGCGGTTGAAGCCCATGGGCAGGGCGGCGCCACGGATCGGGCCGACCATGGTCTCGTCGTTGTAGGTCCACTCCTCCGGCATGGTCGCGACCCAGCGACGCATGACGTCCTTGTAGTCGGTCTTGCCGAAGGCGGAGGAGGTGTTGAGGATGCCGAGACCGACGTTGGAGGTGCCGTCGCCGACACCGAAGATCCAGCCGTAGCCGGGCAGCAGGACGCGCTTGCCGCTCTCGTCGGTGCTCCACAGCTCGAGCCAGGACTCGAGGTAGTCGTCGTCGTGGCGCGGGCTCGTGTAGTAGGTGCGGACCGCGACCCCCATCGGGCGGTCGTCGCGCTTGGGGCGGTTCATCGACAGCGAGAGGCGGGAGGAGTTGCCGTCGGCGGCCACCACGAGCGGCGCGCGGTAGACGAGCTCGGGACCGGTGGACCGGCCCTTCTCGTCGACGGCCCTGGCCGAGACGCCGACGATCGCGCCGGTGTCGTCGAGCACCGGGCCGGTGACGTTGGTCGACTCGTGCAGGCGGGCGCCGTGCTTGACGGCGTGCCTGGCGAGGATGTCGTCGAAGTCCTGCCGGGTGCGGACCAGGCCGTAGGGCGGGAAGCTCGCGAGGTCGGGCCACGGGAGCGACAGGCGCATGCCGCCGCCGATGATCCGCAGGCCGTGGTTGCGGATCCAGCCATCCTCCTCCGGCGTGGGGATGCCGAGGGTGATGAGCTCCTTGACGGCGCGCGGGGTGAGGCCGTCACCGCAGACCTTCTCGCGCGGGAACGCGGTCTTCTCCAGGAGCAGGACGTCGAGGCCGGCCATGGCGAGGTATGCCGCGGTCGCCGATCCGGCAGGCCCCGCACCGACGACGATGACGTCGGCAGTCTCCGTCGGCTGCGCCACGGATCCGCTGGTGGTGATGCTCTGACTCACGCCTGCCTCGAAACGCTTGTGAACCTGTTCACGAAATGCTGGGGGAGTCTATGCCTGCCCCGCAACCCCTGCGTACTTAGGCGGTCCTAACCGCTCCGGCGTCGCCGACGAGCACCGGACCGCCCGGCTTCACCGCTCGGTGCAGGGCCACGATCCCGCCCGTCAGGTTGCGCCAGGCGACGTCCGACCAGCCAGCGCCGAGGATGGTCTGCGCCAGGGCGCGCTGGTCCGGCCACGCCTGGATCGACTCGGCGAGGTAGACGTAGGACTCGGGGTTGGAGCTGACCTTGCGGGCGATCGGCGGCAGCGAGCGCATGAGGTACTCGTTGTAGACGGTGCGGAAGGCCTTGTTGACCGGCTGGCTGAACTCGCACACGACGAGGCGGCCGCCCGGACGGGTGACCCGGAGGAACTCGCGCAGGGCCACGGCCGTGTCGGCGACGTTGCGCAGACCGAACGACATGGTCACCACGTCGAACGACTCGTCGGCGAAGGGCAGCCGCATCGCGTCGGCCGCGGTGAACCCGAGGTCGGGGCGGCGGCGGTTGCCGACCGCCAGCATCCCGAGCGAGAAGTCGGCCGGCACGACCTCGACGCCGGCGTCGGCGAACGGCTCGCTGGAGGTGCCGGTGCCGGCGGCGATGTCGAGCACCCGCTCGCCGGGCTGCGCGGCCACTGCCTTGACGACCGCCCTGCGCCACAGCCGGTCCTGTCCCATCGAGAGCACGTCGTTGGTGAGGTCGTACTTCGTGGCGACGTCGTCGAACATCGCGGCGACGTCGCGGGGGTCCTTGTCGAGGCTGGCGCGGGTCATGGGCCCATCCTCCCCGATGACCGCCCTGGGGCCTACGCCAGCCCGGTCGCGCCGTAGGCTGGCCCGCGACATGACCACCTCGCCCGACCCCGGTCTCGCGGCCCGCCCCCTCGGCACGCCGCTGGTGGCGCGCACCGTCGCCCTCGACCCTCCCGTGTCGTCGGACTCCCCCGCCACCCTCCTGTCGCTGCTGCCGGCGCTCGACGACCCGCGCGAGGTCTCGAGCTGGGTGCGCCGCGGCGAGGGCATCGTGGGCTGGGGCCGGGCACTGGAGCTCACCACCACGGGCCCGCACCGCTTCGCCGAGGCACAGGAGTGGTGGCGACGCGTCGTCTCCACCGCCGTCGTGCGCGACGAGGTGGGGGTGCCGGGCACCGGACCGGTCGCCTTCGGCTCAGTGTCGTATGCCGCGGAGTCGCCCGCGGGGGCGACGCTGATCGTGCCGGAGGTCGTCGTCGGCTGCCGCGACGGCAGGTGGTGGCTGACCACCATCGGCACCGACGCCTCCGTCCCCGCTCCCGCTGCGCCGTCCCCGCAGGCAGCGCCCACCGAGCCCGAGGGCGTGACCTTCGCCGACGGCGCGCTGTCGTCGGCCGAGTGGGCCGGCCGGGTGTCGCAGGCGGTCGAGCGGATCACCGCCGGTGAGATCGACAAGGTCGTGCTCGCCCGCGACCTGCGCGTGCAGGCCGACAAGGCGGTCGACCCGCGCTGGCTGCTGCAGCGGCTGGCCGAGCGCTACGACACCACGTGGGTCTTCGCCGTCGACGGCCTCGTGGGCGCGACCCCCGAGATGCTGGTGCGGCTCGAGAAGGGCCTGGTCACGTCGCGGGTGCTGGCCGGCACGATCCGCCGCACCGGCGACGACGGGCACGACCTCGCCCTGGCCGGCTCCCTGGCCCGCTCGTCCAAGGACCTCGAGGAGCACGAGTACGCCGTGCGCTCCGTCGCCGACGCGCTGCGCCCGCACTGCTCGTCGATGAACGTGCCCGAGTCGCCGTTCGTGCTGCACCTGAGCAACGTCATGCACCTGGCCACCGACGTCGCCGGGGTGCTCGGCGACCGGACCACCTCGCTGGCCCTCGCCGCCTCCCTCCACCCCTCGGCCGCCGTCTGCGGCACCCCGACCGAGGTGGCCGACCGGGTCATCGCCGAGCTCGAGGACATGGACCGTGGCCGCTACGCCGGTCCGGTCGGCTGGATGGACGCGGCCGGCGACGGCGAGTGGGGCATCGCCCTGCGCTGCGGCGCGTACGAGGCCGACGACCCGGCCGCCCTCCGGCTGTTCGCCGGCTGCGGCATCGTGGCCGGCTCCGACCCCGAGTCGGAGGTGGCCGAGTCCGACGCGAAGCTCGTGCCGATGCGCGACGCCCTCACCGGCGCTTGACACCTCACGGCCCACCGCGCCACGGCCCTGCCGCTAAACCACTGGCACCCGGTGGCACGCGGCGGGGAGGATCGGCGGCATGGCAGGCGAGCACGCGGCATACCGGATCGTCCCCGTCTCCCCCGAGGTCGCCGAGGACTTCCTCGCCGTCGACCAGGCGGCCTTCTTCACGGAGCCGCCGCGGCGGTGGGACGAGGCACTGGGCTCGCTCGACCTGAGCCGGTGCTGGGCCGCGACGACCACGGGTGAGCCGCCGTTCGCCGGCATCTACGGGTCGTTCGACATGACCGTCACCGTGCCGGCCCCCAAGGGCGGGCTGCACGCGGTGCCGATGGCGGGCCTGACCTGGGTGGGCGTGCACCCCGACCAGCGGCGGCGCGGCGTGCTCTCGCAGATGATCCGGCACCACTTCGCCGACCTGCACGAGCAGGGCATCGCCATCTCGGGGCTGCACGCCTCCGAGCCGACGATCTACGGCAGGTTCGGGTATGCCGTCGCCTCCCTCGAGGCGGTGCTGCGGCTCTCGCGGGGGCACCGGCTGCAGGCGCCGCCCGCCGTGGTGGCGGCAGCCGACGCGGTGACCACCCGCATGGTCCCGCTCGCCCGGGAGGGCGTCGCCGACCAGGTGCACGCCTTGCACAGCCGACTCACCGGGGCCGCGCTCGGCGGCGTCGTCATGCCGCTGCAGATGGCGCGCAACACCGCCCGTGACGTGCCCGAGCACCGCCGTGGCCGGGAGGCACAGCAGGTCCTCCTCGCCGAGCGCGACGGGCAGGTCGTCGGGTTTGCGGTGTTCCAGCGGGCCGAGAAGTGGGAGCACGGCCAGCCGCAGGGGACGCTCACCTGCCACGAGGTGGCGGCCGAGGACGCGCCGGCGCTACTGGCCCTCGCACGGCGTCTCCTCGACTTCGACCTGACCGGCTCGGTGCAGATGCGGTACGGCAGCCTCGACGACCCGGTGCTGTGGTGGGGCGGCGGTCCCCGGGCGGTCGGCACGACGCTGCACGACTCGTTGTGGCTGCGGCTGGTCGACGTCGGCGCCGCACTGGAGCAGCGTGGCCTCGCCGCTCCGGTCGACGTCGTGCTCGACGTGGTCGACCCCGTGTGCCCGTGGAACGAGGGACGCTGGCGGCTCGCCTGCGCCGGAGCCGGTGAGCCGGCGACCTGCGAGCGCACCGAGGAGGCCGCCGACGTGCGACTGCCCGTGCAGGCGCTGGGGTCGGCGTATGCCGGGCTGCGCAGCCTGGCGTCGCAGGCGGTTCAGGGGCTGGTCGAGGAGGTCATGCCGGGCTCGCTGGCCGGGCTGTCGACGGCCTTCGCCACCGACCGTCAGCCGGTGGCGGCGATCATGTTCTAGCGGGTCGTGGTGCCGGCGCCCGCGCCGAGGGCCTCGGTCGCCACTCGGCGCAACCGGTCATGGGCCGCACGGTGCCCGGAGCGGTCGACCGCGACCTCGAGCACCCGCAGCCCAGCGGGGCGCTGTGCCACGGCGTCGACGAGGGCCTCACGGTCCTCGACGCGCTGGTGGTGCACGCCGTGGGCGGCGCACAGGGCGGCGAGGTTGGTGCCGGTGGGGGTGCCGAAGATGCGTTCGAAGTCGGCCGACCGCTCGGGCTCACCGGGTTCGAGGAGGGTGAAGATCCCGCCGCCGTCGTCGTTGGTCACCACGAGGGTGAGATCCGGCTGCGGCTCGTGCGGCCCGATGAGCAGGCCGCCCGAGTCGTGCAGGAAGGTCAGGTCGCCGAGCAGCGCATAGGTCGGCACGGTCGCGGCGAGGGCCAGGCCGGCCGCGGTGGAGACGCACCCGTCGATGCCGGCGAGACCGCGGTTGGCGACGACGGCCGCGCGGCTGGTGCGGTCGGCGGAGAGGTCGAGGTCGCGCACCGCGTTGGACGACCCCACGAAGAGGAGTGACCCGTGCGGCACCGCGCCCAGGACCGCCTCGGCCACCGCGAGTCCGGTGGGCCACGGAAGCCCGGCCTCGGCGATGGCCCCGGCCAGGGCGGTGCCCGCCTCGCGCCAGGTCGCGGTCCAGCGCGGGTCCTCGCACGGCACGGGGTGGTGGAGCACGCCGAGGTCGTGCACCGCGCTGACGGTGTGGCCCGGGTCGGCCCAGGCGGGTGAGGCGGTCACCGTCTCGACGACGACACCGGTGCGCCGCAGCAGCTGGGCGACCGGCCGGGCGAGCGTGATCCGCCCGACGGTGATGACCCGGTCGGGCAGGTGCTGGGCGAGCCAGTCCTCGACGCCAAGGAGCAGCGGGCCGTGGGGCACCACGCCCTCGGCCCCGGCACCGAACGGCTCGGCCACGACGGGCCACCCGCTCTCGCGCGCCCAGTCGATGGCGGCCTCGGCCAACCCGGGCTCGGGCAGGTCACCGACGACCACCACGGTGCGCGGCACCGCCTCGACGGGTCGGGAGTGCCCCACCGCGGCCGGGGGAACCTCGACCCAGGGCGCGCCGTCGCGGCGACCCTCCAGCTCGTCGGGCGACACCCCGTCGGACGTCGGGACGAGCGGCTCACGCAGCGGCACGTTGAGGTGCACCGGTCCGGCGACGCCACCGGGACGCCCCCGGCTGGCGGCCACCGCGCGGCACACCGACGAACGCCACGACGGCACCTGGCCGGCGCGGCGCTCGGGCGTGCCGAGCTCGTGCGACCAGCGCACGGCCGGGCCGAAGATCCCCGGCTGCGTCGTGGTCTGGTTGGCACCGGTGCCGCGCAGCTCCGGGGGTCGGTCTGCGCTCAGCACCAGCAGCGGCACCTGGCCGTGGTGCGCCTCGAGGACGGCCGGGTGCAGGTTGGCCACCGCCGTGCCCGAGGTGGTCACGACCACCGCCGGGACCCGGGTCACCTTGGCCAGCCCGAGCGCGAGGAAACCCGCCGAACGCTCGTCGACCCGCACGTGCAGCCGCAGCCGGCCCGCCCGGTCGGCCTCCTGCAGCGCGTAGGCCAGAGGTGCCGAGCGAGAGCCGGGGCAGAGCACCGCCTCCCGGACGCCGCAGCGCACCAGCTCGTCGACGAGCACGGTGGCCAGCGCGGTGGAGGGGTTCACGCGTCGATCTTGCCATCAGGGCGCTGGGCCGACCTGACGCCCGGCAGTGTCGCGCTCCACCACGTAGTCCCGCACGGTCGGCACGCCGTGTGCGTCGCCGGCGAGGAAGGCGTGGCTGCCGGCCCTCCACGCCGTCACCGAGCTCGAGCCGGATGTGTCGGCGAGGGCAGCGGTCTCGCGGTAGCTGGCGGCCGAGTGGGAGGCGCTCGCCGTCTGCACGTCACTCCCCCGCAGGTCGCGGGTGACCGTGACCCACCTGCGGCGGTCGGCGTTGCGCTCTCCCTCCAGCCGGGGCACCGCGTCCTGCCGGTGCTCGAGCGACAGCACCGACACCTCGGGCGGGACGGGCATGCGGGCGACCGGTGCACCACTGGTGACGACGTGCGTGACCCGTTGGCGCCGACGGAAGGCTGGGTCGGCGGCCAGTGCCGCGGCCACGATCCCGCCCTGGCTGTGGCCGGCCAGGAGCACCGGGTCGCCCAGCCCATCACGTCCGGCCTGCTGCTGGGCCGTCCGGAGCGCCGTCTCCACGCCCGCCGCGAGCAGCGTCTCCTTCCGCGCCATCAGCAACACGTCGCTGGTGAGGTCCGACGGGTTGGCGCCGGCGGCGGGCGACCACTCCTGGGTGCCCGGGACCACCACGACCCACGCGGACGAGCCGTCGGCCTGGGGCACCTGCACGATGCGGACGCGGTCCGGCCGGCCGTCCGGGCCGGCGAGCTCGCCCTGGGTGGCCACGAGGTCGGCGATGGTGGTCGGCACCTCGAGCCGGCCGGTGCGGACCCTGTCAGGCACCGGGGTCACAACAACGTGGGCACCGACCTCAGTGAGCCAGCCCCTAGTGGATGCGGCTCCGACGACCAGGCCCAGCCCGTCCTCGTAGTCGAGGGGCGTCGCTGGGCCGGCAACCACGCCCTCGACCCCGCCGGCCAGGTCGGCCAGCCGCGGTGCCCTGAAGAGCAACCGGTCGGACTCCGCAGCCACGTCGACCCCGGCACGGTCCGCAGCCACGACGGCCGCGGTGATCGCCAAAGGCTGCCGCGACAACGCGAAGACCGCCGAGTCCTGCACCGACTCCACGAGGGTGCCCACCGCCTCCTCCCCCGCCTCGTAGGCAGCCACGGCTGACCGCACACTCGTCGCCAGTGCGAGCAGGGCGGCTGCGTCGGCCGGCAGACCGGTGGGTCCGGCCAGCTCGGCGAAGCCTTCAGCCGCCCGAAGCACCTCGGCCGGACAGGACGTCGCCGCCACGAGGAGGTCGGCGTGCAGGTTGGCTCTCAGCAGCACCGCTGCCACCTCGGCCACGTCGCCGGCTGTCTCGACCAGTCGGGCGGACGCCGCGGTGAGGTCCTCGAGCGCTGCGCCCACGCCGCCGATCCCGCCCGTGACGTCGAGCCCCGTCGGCCCGCGCCCTTCAGTCACCTCGCATCAGCCGGCCCCCCTGCCGTTCGACCGCGTCGGCGAGGTCGTCGAGACAGCGGGCCAGGCAGTGGGACGCCTCTGCCTCGCCCTCCAGTCGGCGCGCGCGGGCCTCGACCTGCGCCCGGTAGAGATCCGCGGCGGGCGACCGCCACCGGACAGCGCCCACGGCTCGCACCCGGAACGCGAGCAGCCGCACGCGGTCTGCCTGCAGCCGCGTGGTGGTCGCCATGCGGCGGAGGCCCTCGGTGTCCCTGTGCACCCCACGAAGGTAGGCAGCAACGAGAGGGCAGTCGCCTCGCGACGATCCGCCTGTGGACCGAGCGACGCCCCAGACGCTGGCTGGGGACAACGCACCTTGTCCACAGACGTCACCGTGCCGTCACACCGTCCACAGGGTGCGTCACCGCGCTTGCCCTCGGAGACCCGGTATGCCGCGAAAGCTTTTGCGCTGCAAGGGTTTTCGCGCGTCGCGGTGTGAGTTGGGTTGTCGGTGGTCGCCCCTACGGTTGTGGTCATGGAGGGGAACCAGCGCCACGGCGACCAGGCGGGTCGTTGCCTGAGCCTGGCCGAGCGCC
>NZ_FOHB01000006.1 GCF_900111375.1 Pedococcus cremeus | reverse complement strand
GCGTCCGAACCTTGAGAACTCAACAGCGTGTCAAAAATCGATGCCAATTACCTCGTCTCGAGGTGGCGGCGAACCGGGCTAAAGGTCTGGGGATGCGGTCATGTCGAACGAAAATCCTTTGGTTGACAATGAATTTCTAGCAATGGCTAGTTGTTCTTGCTCAGTCAGTGAAACAACCCTTCTTGGGTAGCAGTTTCGTGGTCTTCGGGTCACGAGCTAAACATCAATGGAGAGTTTGATCCTGGCTCAGGACGAACGCTGGCGGCGTGCTTAACACATGCAAGTCGAACGGTGATCCAGGAGCTTGCTCCTGGTGATCAGTGGCGAACGGGTGAGTAACACGTGAGTAACCTGCCCCTGACTCTGGAATAACCCCGGGAAACCGGAGCTAATACCGGATATGACACCAATCCGCATGGGTATGGTGTGGAAAGTCTTTCGGTCTGGGATGGACTCGCGGCCTATCAGCTTGTTGGTGAGGTAATGGCTCACCAAGGCGACGACGGGTAGCCGGCCTGAGAGGGCGACCGGCCACACTGGGACTGAGACACGGCCCAGACTCCTACGGGAGGCAGCAGTGGGGAATATTGCACAATGGGCGAAAGCCTGATGCAGCGACGCCGCGTGAGGGATGACGGCCTTCGGGTTGTAAACCTCTTTCAGCAGGGAAGAAGCGCAAGTGACGGTACCTGCAGAAGAAGCACCGGCTAACTACGTGCCAGCAGCCGCGGTAATACGTAGGGTGCGAGCGTTGTCCGGAATTATTGGGCGTAAAGAGCTTGTAGGCGGCTTGTCGCGTCTGCTGTGAAAATCCGAGGCTCAACCTCGGACTTGCAGTGGGTACGGGCAGGCTAGAGTGTGGTAGGGGAGACTGGAATTCCTGGTGTAGCGGTGAAATGCGCAGATATCAGGAGGAACACCGATGGCGAAGGCAGGTCTCTGGGCCACTACTGACGCTGAGAAGCGAAAGCATGGGGAGCGAACAGGATTAGATACCCTGGTAGTCCATGCCGTAAACGTTGGGAACTAGGTGTGGGTCTCATTCCACGAGATCCGTGCCGCAGCTAACGCATTAAGTTCCCCGCCTGGGGAGTACGGCCGCAAGGCTAAAACTCAAAGGAATTGACGGGGGCCCGCACAAGCGGCGGAGCATGCGGATTAATTCGATGCAACGCGAAGAACCTTACCAAGGCTTGACATATGCGAGAACGCTGCAGAGATGCAGAACTCTTTGGACACTCGCATACAGGTGGTGCATGGTTGTCGTCAGCTCGTGTCGTGAGATGTTGGGTTAAGTCCCGCAACGAGCGCAACCCTCGTTCTATGTTGCCAGCACGTGATGGTGGGGACTCATAGGAGACTGCCGGGGTCAACTCGGAGGAAGGTGGGGATGACGTCAAATCATCATGCCCCTTATGTCTTGGGCTTCACGCATGCTACAATGGCCGGTACAAAGGGCTGCGAAACCGTGAGGTGGAGCGAATCCCAAAAAACCGGTCTCAGTTCGGATTGGGGTCTGCAACTCGACCCCATGAAGTCGGAGTCGCTAGTAATCGCAGATCAGCAACGCTGCGGTGAATACGTTCCCGGGCCTTGTACACACCGCCCGTCAAGTCACGAAAGTCGGTAACACCCGAAGCCGGTGGCCCAACCCCTTGTGGGAGGGAGCTGTCGAAGGTGGGACTGGCGATTGGGACTAAGTCGTAACAAGGTAGCCGTACCGGAAGGTGCGGCTGGATCACCTCCTTTCTAAGGAGCACTGGTCGCGCAAGCGATCCAGAGCCCGGTCTGTCCCCGAGTGTGGGGCAGCGGGTGCTCAAGGGTGGAACATCGATTAGTTGGCGCTGACACCGTCTCGTGTCGCAAGTACAAGCTCTTCCTCCGTCGTTGATGGGGGCAGGGCAGTGGAACGCGGTGGGGGGTGGGGGAGGCGCCTGGCACGTTGTTGGGTCCTGAAGGCTCGGGCGAAAGCCTCCTTCGGGTCGTCTTGGACGGCTTATCGGACCCTCACTGCGGTCGAACCGCCACACGGTCAGCTCCTGGTCACCTTGATGGGTGAAGAGGGGTTGGTGTGGTAGGCGCCGGTTGTGTGGGGGGCCGCCCGTTTTTTGAGAACTGCACAGTGGACGCGAGCATCTTTGTGGCTCAAGTTTTTAAGGGCACACGGTGGATGCCTTGGCACCAGGAACCGATGAAGGGCGTAGGAATCTGCGATAAGCCTCGGGGAGTCGATAACCAGACTGTGATCCGAGGATGCCCGAATGGGGAAACCCGGCTGGAGGCAAGTCCAGTCACCCTCGTCTGAACACATAGGGCGATGGGAGGGAACGTGGGGAAGTGAAACATCTCAGTACCCACAGGAAGAGAAAGCAACCGCGATTCCGTGAGTAGTGGCGAGCGAAAGCGGATCAGGCCAAACCGTATCTGTGTGATACCTGTCAGGGGTTGCAGGTACGGGGTTGTGGGACGTCTTGGTCAGCGCTGACACGCTGGCAGGGAGTTACAAATGCGTGTGATAGTCGAAGGGCATTGAAAGGCCCGGCACAGAGGGTGCTACCCCCGTAGACGAAATCGCGACGCACTCCCAAGACCCATCCCAAGTAGCACGGGGCCCGAGAAATCCCGTGTGAATCTGGCGGGACCACCCGCTAAGCCTAAATATTCCCTGGTGACCGATAGCGGACAAGTACCGTGAGGGAAAGGTGAAAAGTACCCCGGGAGGGGAGTGAAATAGATCCTGAAACCGTGTGCCTACAATCCGTCGGAGCCTCCTTGTGGGGTGACGGCGTGCCTTTTGAAGAATGAGCCTGCGAGTTAGTGCTCCGTGGCGAGGTTAACCCGTGTGGGGAAGCCGTAGCGAAAGCGAGTCCGAATAGGGCGTTTTAGTCGCGGGGTCTAGACCCGAAGCGGAGTGATCTACCCATGGCCAGGTTGAAGCGACGGTAAGACGTCGTGGAGGACCGAACCCACTTAGGTTGAAAACTGAGGGGATGAGCTGTGGGTAGGGGTGAAAGGCCAATCAAACTCCGTGATAGCTGGTTCTCCCCGAAATGCATTTAGGTGCAGCGTCACGTGTTTCTTACCGGAGGTAGAGCTACTGGATAGCTAATGGGCCTCACCAGGTTACTGACGTTAGCCAAACTCCGAATGCCGGTAAGTGAGAGCGTGGCAGTGAGACTGCGGGGGATAAGCTCCGTAGTCGAGAGGGAAACAGCCCAGACCACCAGCTAAGGTCCCTAAGCGTGTGCTAAGTGGGAAAGGATGTGGAGTTGCATTGACAACCAGGAGGTTGGCTTAGAAGCAGCCACCCTTTAAAGAGTGCGTAATAGCTCACTGGTCAAGTGATTCCGCGCCGACAATGTAGCGGGGCTCAAGCACACCACCGAAGCTGTGGCATTGACATATTTGCTCGGCACCGACACCTGCGGGTTCGGTGTCCAGGCGTGTTGATGGGTAGGGGAGCGTCGTGTGGCCAGGGAAGCGGCGGAGTGATCCAGCCGTGGAGGCCACACGAGTGAGAATGCAGGCATGAGTAGCGAATGACGGGCGAGAAACCCGTCCGCCGAATAACCAAGGGTTCCAGGGTCAAGCTAATCTGCCCTGGGTAAGTCGGGACCTAAGGCGAGGCCGACAGGCGTAGTCGATGGACATCCGGTTGATATTCCGGAACCGGCGAAGAACCGCCCATGATGAACCTAGTGATGCTAAGCGCCCGAAGCCGCCGGCACCGACCCTTCGGGGAAGGACTGGTGGTGGAGCGCGCGACCCGATCTAGTAGTAGTCAAGCGATGGAGAGACGCAGGAAGGTAGCCTCCGCGTGGCGATGGTAGTCCACGTCCAAGGGTGTAGGGAGCGACATAGGCAAATCCGTGTCGCACATATCCTGAGACCTGATAGTGACCGCGTATGCGGGAAGCAGGGTGATCCTATGCTGCCAAGAAAATCTTCTAGCGAGGTTCGAGCCGCCCGTACCCCAAACCGACTCAGGTGGTTAGGTAGAGAATACCAAGGCGATCGAGTGAATCGTGGTTAAGGAACTCGGCAAAATGCCCCCGTAACTTCGGGAGAAGGGGGGCCCGGACCCTGAAGGAGCTTGCCTCCTAGGGTGAAGGGCCGCAGAGACCAGGGAGAAGCGACTGTTTACTAAAAACACAGGTCCGTGCGAAGTCGCAAGACGATGTATACGGACTGACGCCTGCCCGGTGCTGGAAGGTTAAGAGGACCGGTTAGCTCTTCGGAGCGAAGCTGAGAATTTAAGCCCCAGTAAACGGCGGTGGTAACTATAACCATCCTAAGGTAGCGAAATTCCTTGTCGGGTAAGTTCCGACCTGCACGAATGGCGTAACGACTTCTCCACTGTCTCAACCACGAACTCGGCGAAATTGCACTACGAGTAAAGATGCTCGTTACGCGCAGCAGGACGGAAAGACCCCGGGACCTTTACTACAGCTTGGTATTGGTGTTCGGTACGGCTTGTGTAGGATAGGTGGGAGACTGTGAAGCATGCACGCCAGTGTGTGTGGAGTCAACGTTGAAATACCACTCTGGTCGTTCTGGATATCTAACCTCGGTCCGTGATCCGGATCAGGGACAGTGCCTGGTGGGTAGTTTAACTGGGGCGGTTGCCTCCTAAAAGGTAACGGAGGCGCCCAAAGGTTCCCTCAGCCTGGTTGGCAATCAGGTTTTGAGTGTAAGTGCACAAGGGAGCTTGACTGTGAGACAGGCATGTCGAGCAGGGACGAAAGTCGGGACTAGTGATCCGGCGGTGGCTTGTGGAAGCGCCGTCGCTCAACGGATAAAAGGTACCCCGGGGATAACAGGCTGATCTTGCCCAAGAGTCCATATCGACGGCATGGTTTGGCACCTCGATGTCGGCTCGTCGCATCCTGGGGCTGGAGTAGGTCCCAAGGGTTGGGCTGTTCGCCCATTAAAGCGGTACGCGAGCTGGGTTTAGAACGTCGTGAGACAGTTCGGTCCCTATCCGCTGTGCGCGTAGGAAACTTGAGAAGGGCTATCCCTAGTACGAGAGGACCGGGATGGACGAACCTCTGGTGTGTCAGTTGTCCTGCCAAGGGCACCGCTGATTAGCTACGTTCGGAAGTGATAACCGCTGAAAGCATCTAAGCGGGAAGCACGCTTCAAGATGAGGTTTCCACGGGGCTTGCCCCGAGAGGCTCCCAGCTAGACTACTGGGTTGATAGGCCAGATGTGGAAGTGCAGCAATGCATGCAGCTGACTGGTACTAATAGGCCGACAACTTGACTACACACTTCTGCTGAAAAGGCAGAGAAGATTGCTTCGCGTCCACTGTGCGGTTCCCGAGAAACGGTCGGGAACACCTGATTGACATCTCCATAGAGTTTCGGCTGTCATAGCGAAGGGGAAACGCCCGGTCCCATTCCGAACCCGGAAGCTAAGCCCTTCAGCGCCGATGGTACTGCACTGGTGACGGTGTGGGAGAGTAGGACGCAGCCGAACATACTTTCCGAAAAGGGGGCTCTGCTGATGCAGAGCCCCCTTTTCTCTTTGTCTTGTCTTTTGTTGTCGTGTGTCCGCTGAGCCTGTTGGCCGCGCGGAGGCACGGTGGCCACGGCATAGACTGCACTCCGATCCACCCCGCACCACGAGGAGACTTCGTGTCCGAGAACAGGCCCGGCCGACGAGACGACGCGCAGGGGCGCCGCGGGGACCGCCCGTCCGGCAGCGACCGAGGACAAGGTGGCCGTGGCGGGTCAGGTGGCCAGGGAGGCGCACGCGGTCGCGACGGTGACCGGCGCGAGCCCGGACGCGGCGGCCCCCGCCAGGGCGCCGGCCGCAGTGAGGGTGGCGGCCGTGGCCCAGAGGGTGGTCGTGGTGGCCGCCCAGGTTCCAGCGACCGTCGCGACAGCGGAGCCGCGGGTGACCGTCGCGGCGGAGCGTCCGGCGACCGGCGAGGTGGAGCGGGCCGTGGCGGCCCCGGCGGTGAGCGCGACGCCAGACCGGCAGGGACCTTCGACAACAGCGAGCGACGGGGCGGCAGCCGGCTCGCGCCGAAGTCACCCCGCCTTCCGGACCCCCGCATCGCCGAGGGGGTGACCGGCAAGGAGCTCGACCGCTCGGTGCACCAGCAGCTGCGGACCCTGAGCAAGGAGAACGCCGAAGGCGTCGCCCAGCACCTCGTGATGGTCGCCGCCCTCCTCGAGGCCGAGGACCTGGTGGGTGCCGAGGCCCACGCCGAGACGGCGGTGCGCCGCGCTGGTCGCGTGCCGGCGGCGCGTGAGGCCCTGGGCCTGGTGGCCTACCGCAAGGGCGAGTGGGCGCGGGCGCTGAGCGAGTTCCGCACGGCCCGACGGCTGAGCGGGTCGTCGCACATGCTGCCGCTCATGGTCGACTGCGAGCGTGGGCTCGGGCGGCCGGAGCGGGCCCTGGAGCTGGCGACCTCGCCCGAGGCGCGCACGCTCACCGTGGAGGAGCGCGTCGAGCTGGCCATCGTCATCTCGGGCATCCGCCGCGACCTCGGGCAGCCACAGGCGGCGGTGCTCGCCCTGCAGATCCCGCAGCTGAAGTCGTCGGCGCGGAAGCCGTGGACGGCTCGCCTGTCGTACGCCTACGCCGACGCGCTCCTGGCGACCGGGGACGAGTCCGGGGCACGGGACTGGTTCTCGCGTGCCGCCGATGCTGACGACGAGGGCGAGACCGATGCTGCCGACAGGCTCGCCGAGCTCGACGGCGTGGTGATGGTCGACCTCCTCGAGGACGAGAACGACGACGAGGACGACCAGATCGACGGTGCCGACGACGTGGATGACGAGGCCGCCGGCCCCAGCCGCCGCGCCTGAGAACACCGTTGCCGATGACGCTGCTCGACGCCTACCAGGCGGTGGTCTGCGACCTCGACGGCGTGGTCTACCGCGGACCGACCGCGGTGGACCACGCCGTCGAGGCGCTGCAGGGCTGCCCGCTGCCGGTGCTCTACGCCACCAACAACGCCTCCCGCACGCCTGAGGCAGTGGCCGACCACCTCGTCGAGCTGGGGCTGGAGGTTGGTGCTGCCGACATCGTGACCAGCGCACAGGCCGGCGCCCACCAGCTGGCCGGACAGCTCGCGCCCGGCTCCGCGGTGCTCGCCGTGGGCGGCGAGGGCGTCGTGCGGGCGTTGGAGGAGCGCGGCCTGCGCGCCGTGCCCGTCCGAGAGGCCCGCGACCCGCAGGCCCGGTACACCGCGGTGCTCCAGGGCTACGGGCCCGACCTGTCGGCTGCCGACCTCGCCGAGGCGGCGTACGCGGTGCACGGTGGCGCCGTCTGGGTGGCCACGAACACCGACCTCACGCTGCCGACCGACCGCGGCACGGCGCCCGGCAACGGAACGCTCGTCGCGGCCGTCGAGGCTGCTGTGGGCCAGCCCCCCGTCGTGGTCGGGAAGCCGCACGCCCCGCTGTACCTCCTGTGCGCCGACCGTGTGCACCATGCGCCGTCGGAGCTGCTCGCGGTGGGTGACCGCCTCGACACCGACATCGCCGGGGCCGTGGCCACCGGCATGGACTCGCTGCTGGTGCTGACCGGGGTCGACTCGGCCGTCTCCCTCGCGGCGGCGCCCGTTGCCCTGCGGCCCACCTACCTGGCCGAGGACCTGCGGGCCCTGCACACGGCATACCGGCCAGCGGAGCGCGACTCGGACGGGTGGTGGGAGTGCAACGGGCACCGCCGCCGATTGGTCGACGGGGCCTGGAAGGTCGACGGCGCGGACGCCTCACCCATCGAGCGCCTGCGCGCCGCGATGGCGGCGGTGCACGAGGCCCTCGACGCGGGGGACGTCGACGAGCAGCGGGCCCGGTCCTTGGTGTCGGAAGTCGACGACTGGCACTAGCGTGACCGCAGACGGGGGCGACACCGGGTCGCCGAAGGAGGAGACATGGCGTTCGAGTTCGTTCGGGGATACGTGCAGCTGGCGTCCGGTCTGGGTGAGCTGACGAGGGCGCGGGCCACCGAGGCCGCCCAGGGGCTGCTGTCGCTGCCCGCAGCAGGTGAGGTCTCGAAGCGGGCCCTGCAGGTCAGCGAGATCGCCGACCAGCTGCTCGAGGCCGCCCGCGCCAACCGCGAGAGCCTGGTGGCGCTGATCCGCAGCGAGGTCGAGTCGGCGCTCGGGCGCGCCGACGTCGTGCAGCTCGCCGACTTCGACCGCGCACGGACGGCCCTGGCCGCGCTGACCCGCGAGGTCGAGGACCTGCGCGACACGCTGCTGGCCGAGGCGTCGCGCAGCCCGCTGGGCCGTGCCCTGCCCGGTGTGCGGCCCGCCGAGGAGGCAGTCACGGCAGCAGGCGCTGCGCTGACGCCGGCGGTGCGCGAGACCGTGAGGGAGGCCGTCGAGGAAAGGCAGCCGCAGGCAGCCCGGGCGACCGCCAAGAAGGCCACGGCTCGCAAGACCGCCGCGCGGAAGACGACGGCCAAGAAGGCAGCGGCCAAGAAGTCCACCGCAAAGAAGGCGACGGCCAAGAAGGCGACGGCAACGAAGGCCGCCACGTCGTCGACCGCCAAGAAGACGTCGGCACGGAAGGCCTCGGCCACGAAGGCATCCGCCTCGAAGAGCACGGCGAAGAGGTCGGCCGCGAAGAAGTCCACCGCCAGCAAGGCCACCGCCAAGAAGTCCACCGCGACGCAGTCGACCTCGACAGGGAACGGCAACGGATGACCGAGCAGAACCAGTCCGAGCACAACCAGTCGGAGCAGAACCAGCCCGAGCAGCCTGAGCAGCCCGACCGGAACCAGCCGGTGCCCGGCCCGCGACCGGCGCCGCCGGGAGTGCCCACCAGCGATGCGCCCACGAGCGACGGACCTACCGGCGACCTGCAGATCGACGCCGCGCTGGCCGAGCTCGAGGGGGCTGCACCCGACGACCTGGACGCCCAGGTCGAGGCCGGTGGGCGGGTGCACCGCACCCTGCAGTCGCGGCTGTCCGACCTCGGAGGGCAGTGAGCGACAGCAGCCGGCTCGACGCCGAGCTGGTGCGCCGCGGGCTGGCGCGCTCACGTGGCCACGCCCGGGAGCTGGTGGACGCAGGACTCGTCGACGTCCGCGGCCGCCGGGCCTCCAAGCCCTCGGCGCCCGTCACCGCCACCGACGAGGTGGCCGTGCGGGACGCCGGCCCCACCTGGGTGAGCCGCGCGGCATACAAGCTGGTGGGTGCCCTGGAGGTGTTCGCGCCGCTCGGGCTGACGGTGCAGGGACGACGATGCCTCGACGTGGGCGCGTCGACCGGCGGCTTCACCCAGGTGCTGCTGCACCACGGTGCGGCGCACGTGGTCGCTCTCGACGTCGGCCGTGACCAGCTCGCCGCCGTCGTGGCCGCGGACCCGCGGGTCACCGAGCGGTCGCAGACCACCGTGCGGGGCCTGCTGCCCGAGGCGATCGGGGGACCGGTCGACCTGCTGGTCGCCGACCTCAGCTTCATCTCCCTGACGCTGGTGCTCGAGACGTTCCGGGCCCTGGTCCGTGACGACGGCGACGCAGTGGTGCTCGTCAAGCCGCAGTTCGAGGTCGGGCGGGCGCGACTCGGCAAGGGCGGCATCGTGCGCGACCAGGGCGACCGGGCCTGGGCCATCACCGAGGTGGCCCACTCCGCCGTGGCCGCCGGCCTGCACCCGCGGGCCCTGGCTCCCAGCCCCATCCAGGGCGGGGAGGGCAACGCCGAGTACCTGCTGTGGCTGACCCCCCGTGCAGGGGAGTCGATGGAATGGGAGGCTCTGGTGAGCACGGCCGACCGGGTCACCCTGAAGGGAGTCTGAGTGAGCGCAGCGGAGCGACGCCGCATCCTCCTCGTCGCACACCCGCGGCGGAAGGAGGCGCACGACCTCGCCGCAGGTGTGGTCGAGCGGCTGCACCACGCCGGCATGGAGGTGGTCGTGCTCCAGGACGAGGCCGCCGCCGTCGACCTGGCGGGCAGCCCGAACGTCACCCTGGCCGACCCCGAGCGCGCGGCCGAGGGCTGTGAGCTGGTGTGCGTCCTCGGTGGCGACGGCACCATCCTGCGCGGCGCCGAGCTGGCCCGGGGCACCGGCGCCCCGCTGCTGGGCGTCAACCTGGGGCACGTCGGCTTCCTCGCCGAGTCCGAGCGCGAGGACCTCGACGCCACCGTCGAGCGCATCGTCTCGCGCGACTACGCCGTCGAGGAGCGGATGACCCTCGAGGTCACCGTGCGCCACGACGGCGACCTCGTCTACTCCAGCTGGGCCCTCAACGAGGCCACGGTGGAGAAGGCCTCGCGCGAGCGCATGATCGAGCTGACCGTCGAGATCGACGGCCGACCGCTGTCCACGTGGGGCTGCGACGGCGTCGTCATGGCCACGCCGACCGGTTCGACGGCCTACGCGTTCTCGGCCGGTGGCCCCGTGGTGTGGCCCGACGTCGAGGCGATGCTGCTCGTGCCGATCAGCGCCCACGCCCTCTTCTCCCGGCCGATGGTGGTCGGCCCCAACAGCCACCTGGCGCTCGAGGTCGTCCCGGCCACGCAGGGCACCGGTGTGCTGTGGTGCGACGGCCGGCGTGCCGTCGAGCTCCCGCCCGGTGCGCGCGTGGAGGTGGTGCGGTCGCGCACCCCCGTGCGCCTGGCCCGGCTCACCTCCTCCCCGTTCACCGACCGTCTGGTGGCCAAGTTCGCCCTCTCCATCCACGGGTGGCGCGGTGCCGCCCGCGCGGCGGCGGGGTCGTAGCCGGTCGTTTCCTGTGGTGTCGTCGGCCGCCTCGTCGGGGCCGTGTGCCAGTCTTGCCCCGTGCTTCAGGAGATCCGCATCCAGAACCTCGGTGTCATCGACGACGCCGTGCTGGAGCTGCACCCGGGGCTGAACGTCGTCAGCGGTGAGACCGGCGCCGGCAAGACCATGGTGGTCTCCGGGCTCGGCCTGCTGCTCGGGGCCCGCGCGGACGCCGGCCTGGTGCGTGCCGGAGCCCGCAGCGCCGCCGTCGAGGGCCTGGTCGACCTGCCTGCCGACCACCCGGCCGCGGTGCGCGCCGCCGAGGCGGGCGCCGACACCGATGACGGCCTCGTGCTGCTGCGCACCCTCTCGGCCGAGGGGCGGTCGCGGGCCCACGTCGGTGGGCGCACCGCGCCGGTGGGGGTGCTCGCCGAGATCGGGGAGCACCTGGTCGCCGTGCACGGCCAGGCCGACCAGTGGCGGCTGCGCCAGTCCGACCAGCACCGGGCGCTGCTCGACCAGTACGCCGGCGAGCCGGTGGCGGCCGCCCTGTCCCGCTACCAGGAGCTCTTCGACGAGCACGACCGGGTGCGCCGCGAGCTCGCCGAGCTGACCGAGGCCGCCCGCGACCGGGCCCGCGAGGTCGAGATCCTGCAGGTCGGCCTCGAGCAGATCGAGGCGCTCGACCCCCAGCCGGGGGAGGACGGCGAGCTGCGGGTGGAGGACGAGCGCCTCAGCCACGCCGAGGGGCTGCGCACCGGTGCCGAGACCGCCCGGGCGCTGCTGGCCGGCGCGGAGGAGGAGTATGCCGCGGAGCCGGCTCCCAGCGTGATCGGTGCCATCGCGGACGCGCGGTCGGCCGTCAGTGGCCTGTTGGAGCACGACCCCGCGCTGCGAGAGCTCGACCGCCGGCTCGCCGAGCTCGGCTACCTCGCCGCCGACCTCGGCGCCGATCTCAGCAGCTACGTCACCGACATCGAGCTCGACCCGGCCCGGCTCGCCTGGGTGCAGCAGCGGCGGGCCGACCTGTCGGGCCTGATGCGCAAGTACGGCGACAGCGTCGACGAGGTGCTCGAGTGGGGGCGGTCGGCCGCCGCCAGGCTCGACGTCCTGCTGAACGCCGAGGACTCCCTCGCCGAGCTGGGTGCCCGGCTCCAGACGGTGCGGGCCGAGCTGGGGGAGGCCGCGGCCGCGCTGACGCTGGCCCGCCGCGAGGCCGCCACGGGCCTGGCGACCGCCGTGACCGGCGAGCTGGCCCACCTGGCGATGGGGAAGGCGGTCGTCGAGGTGGCCGTGACCGACCGTGCCGCCGAGGAGGGCCTGGTCGTCCCTGGCAGGAAGGAGCCGGTGCGGTTCGGCCGGCACGGCGTCGACGACGTGGAGATCATGCTGGCCGCCAACCCGGGCGCCCCGGCGCGGTCGGTGGCCAAGGCGGCCTCGGGCGGTGAGCTGTCCCGCGTCATGCTGGCCCTGGAGGTGGTGACCGGTGCCCGCGGATCCGGCGAGGTGCCCACCTTCGTCTTCGACGAGGTCGACGCCGGCGTCGGTGGCCGGGCCGCCCTCGACATCGGCGCCCGGCTGGCCGCCCTCGCCCAGCACGCCCAGGTGATCGTCGTCACCCACCTCGCGCAGGTCGCCGCCTTCGCCGACCGGCACCTCGTCGTCACCAAGAGCAGCGACGGCCACGTCACCTCCAGCGGGGTGGTCCGGGTCGACGACGACGAGCGGCTGCGCGAGCTGGCCCGGATGATGGCCGGCGTCGACAGCGACAGCGCGCTCGAGCACGCCCGCGAGCTGCTCGCCCAGGCGGGGGAGCGGCGCGAGGCCACCGCCCGCGCCTGACCGGCCCGCGCCCGACCAGCCCGCGCCTGACGGGGTTCAGGCGGCCTTCGTCACACCCGTGGAGATGGGGCGCCCGCGTGTGCGTACGGCATACCCATGGCGCCATGGCACGATGGGCCTGATGCCCTTGAAGATCCCCCGTCAGCGTGCCCGCGAACCCGAGAGCCCCGGTGTCCGCGGCACTGCTCGTGTCGACGCGCGCACCAAGAACCTGACCAAGCGGCTGCGTCCCGGTGAGATCGCCTTCATCGACCACCAGGACATCGACAAGGTCAGCGCCGAGGCGCTGCTGGCCTGCCGCCCGGCCGCGGTCGTCAACGCCGCTCCGTCGATCTCGGGCCGCTACCCCAACCTCGGCCCGGAGATCCTCGTCGAGGCCGGCATCCCCCTCGTCGACAACGTCGGCAAGGACGTCATGCGCGCCGTCCACGAGGGGCAGCAGGTCCGGGTGGACGACGGCGAGGTCTGGGTCGAGGGCGCGGTCGTCGCCAAGGGCACCGCGTTCGACCTCGACCAGGTGCGGGCTGCCATGACCGAGGCGCGTGCCGGGTTGGCGGTGCAGCTCGAGGCGTTCGCGGCCAACACCATGGAGTACCTCCGCCGCGAGCGCGAGCTGCTCCTCGACGGCGTCGGTGTGCCCGACATCCGGACCGACCTGGACGGCCGGCACGCCCTGGTGGTCGTGCGCGGCTACCACTACAAGGAGGACCTGCAGACCCTCAAGCACTACATCCGCGAGTACCGCCCGGTGCTCATCGGCGTCGACGGCGGGGCCGACGCCCTGGTCGAGGCGGGGCTGAAACCCGACCTGATCGTCGGCGACATGGACTCGGTGTCGGACGACACCCTGCGCGGTGGCGCCGAGATCGTCGTGCACGCCTACCGCGACGGCAACGCCCCCGGTCTGGAGCGGGTCCGCAGCCTCGGCGTGGAGCCGATCGTGTTCCCCGCGACGGGCACGAGCGAGGACGTCGCGATGCTGCTGGCCGACGACAAGGGCGCCTCGCTCATCGTGGCGGTGGGCTCGCACGCCACCTTGGTCGAGTTCCTCGACAAGGGCCGCTCCGGCATGGCGAGCACCTTCCTGACCCGGTTGCGGGTCGGCGGCAAGCTCGTCGACGCCAAGGGCGTCAGCCGGCTCTACCGCTCGCGGATCTCCAACCTGTCCCTGGCCGTCATGCTGCTCGTCGGCCTGTTCGCGCTCTTCGCCGCCCTGTGGGCCACCCCCGGAGGCCATGCCTTCCTCCAGGTGATCGGTGCCCGCTGGGACGACCTCTGGTCCCTCATCGTAGGAATCTTCACGTGATCGACTTCCGCTACCACCTCGTCTCCATCGTCTCGATCTTCCTGGCCCTCGCCGTGGGGATCGTGCTCGGTGCCGGCCCACTGAAGGAGGACATCGGCAACACGCTCACCTCCGAGGTGACCCGGCTGCGCGCGGACCGCACCCAGCTGCGCCAGCAGCTCGACGACGCGAACAAGGCGGCGCAGGCCCGCGACGACTTCACCGAGGCGAGCAACAAGTCTCTGCTCGCCGGCCGGCTGCAGGGCGTCACGCTGACCGTCGTCGTGCTGCCGGGCGCGGACGCCAACCTGGTGAAGTCGACGACCAGCACGCTCGCGCTCGCCGGCGCCAAGATCGGGTCGACGGTCACGGTCCTCGACAGCTGGGTGGATCCCGACAAGGAGAGCGCCCGCGCCGCCCTGGCGGACCAGCTCGCACCGGCGGTGCAGGCACCGACCGGTGACGGCGGGGACGTCGTCAACGCGGTGCTGGCCCGGGCCCTGCTGACCAAGGCCGGCGGCAGCGGCTCCGGCAGCAAGACGGCTCTCGAGGGCCTGCGTGGCGCAGACCTGATCAGGTACACGCCCGACACCGTCGAGATGGCAACCGGCGCGGTGGTCATCGGGGGGCCCGTGACGGGCGGCAGCGCCGCCGAGCGGACCCAGAAAGCCCAGGCGCTGAGCGCCCTCGCCGGTGCGCTCGACGGCGCCGGCAGTGGTGCGGTGCTCCTGGGGCAGACCGTGGACCCCGGTGACGGTTCGCAGGTCTCGGTGGTCACCACGTCGCGCCAGGACAACGACCAGGCCAAGGAGCTGTCCACCGTCGACGACGGCAGCCTGCCGATGGGGCAGGCGAGCGTGGTGTTCGGCCTGCTCGAGCAGTTCGCCGGCAACGCCGGGCAGTACGGGCTCGAGTCCGACGCGACGGCCGCCTACCCGGCCCTGGCCACCAAGTAGCGCCCGTGACCCGCACCGCCGTGCTCGCCGGGCTCGTCGCCGGGGCTGCCTCCGCCGCAGGGCTGAGGCTGCTCCGCTCCGCCGCACCGACCGGGGCCACGACCTGGGACCGGACCAACCACGCCGGCGCCACCGTGACGCTGCTGGAGGGTCCCGCGTGGGTGGCCGGGTCGTCGGCCGGGGTGCTGGCCGGGGCGGCGGTGGCGGGCTCCCTCGCCGGCTCCGCCGCGACCGCCGGTGCCGCCGGTGCCGTCGGTGCCGTCGTCGCCGGCGCCGCTGCAGGGCCTGGTGCCGCCGCGCCGCTGGTCGCCACGGTGGCCTCGGGCGCCCTCGGTGCCCTGGACGACCTCGCCGGCGACGCGGGCAGCAAGGGCCTGAAGGGTCACCTCGGCGCGCTGGCCCGCGGTGAGGTCACCACGGGCGCGGTCAAGGTGCTGGGCCTCGGGGTGACCGGCCTGCTCACCGCCGCGCTGGTCGACCGCCCGCGTCGCGCCGCGGCCCACGGGGGCCTCGCCGCCGCCACCCGCAGGGGCCCTGCCGGCGCCGCGCGCGCCGGCTCATGCGTGACGTCCCGGACCGCCGTCCCGACGGCGCTGGACACGCTCGTGGGTGGGGCCGTGGTCGCCGGCTCGGCCAACCTGCTCAACCTGCTCGACCTGCGACCTGGGCGTGCGCTCAAGGCCTCCCTCATCGCAGGAGTGCTGCTGGCCACCGACCCGCGCAGCGAGGCCAGTGCCGGCGCAGCCGTGGGCGCAGCAGCCGGGCTGCTCGGACCCGACCTCGCGGGGGAGTCCATGCTCGGCGACACCGGCGCCAACAGCGCGGGTGCCCTGCTGGGCACGGCCCTGCTCCAGCGCAGCGGACGTCGCGGCCGGCTGGTCGCGCTCGCGGTGCTCGCCGGCCTCACGCTGGCGTCCGAGCGGGTCAGCTTCACGAAGGTCATCGAGTCGACTCCCGGCCTGCGCGAGCTCGACGCGCTCGGACGGCCGTCCGTCGCCCGCACCGCCCGATGAGCGCCGAGCCCGCCCGGCCGGCCCGGTCGGCACCGCGAGGCGTGACCACGTCGATCGCCCGCGCCGCCGGCATCATCGCCGTCGCCACCCTCCTGGCCCGGATCGCCGGCTTCGCCCGCACCCTCGTCTTCTCCGACAGCGTGGGCACCACCGGAGTCGGGTCGATCTACCAGACGGTCAACACCATCCCCAACGCGATCTTCGAGGTGGCCGCGGGCGGCGTGCTGGCCGCCGCTGCCGTACCGCTGGTCGCCGGGCAGCTCGGCGCCGGCCGCGACGAGGACGCCGACCAGACCTCCTCGGCCCTGCTGACCTGGGCGGTCGCGGTGCTCCTGCCGCTCGCGGCCCTGCTGGCGCTGGCGGCCCCCGCCCTGAGCGAGTTCATGCTCGGCGCGAAGTACTCGCAGGAGTCCGTCGACCTCGCCACCCGGATGCTCGTCATCTTCGCCCCGCAGGTGGTGCTGTACGGCATCGGCATCGTGCTCACCGGTGTGCTGCAGGCGCGCCGCAGCTTCCTCGCCCCGGCCCTGGCTCCGCTGCTCTCGAGCCTCGTGGTCATCGCCGCGTACGTCGCCTACGGACAGCTCAGCGAGGCGGGCAGCTCCGCCGACGCCGTCTCCGACGAGGCCGTGTGGGTCCTGGCCGGCGGCACCACCCTCGGCGTGGCGGTGCTGAGCCTGCCGCTGTTCGTGCCGGCGTGGCGGGCCGGTGCCCGGCTGCGGCCGACCTTCCGCTTCCCCGAGGGCTCCCTGCGGCGGGTGGCCACCCTGGCCAGTGCCGGTGTGCTCGCCCTCGTGGCCCAGCAGCTGGCGGTCGTGGCCACCATGTGGCTGACGAACCACCGGGCCGGGCAGGGCGCCGTCAACGTCTACGCCTACGTCCAGGCCGTCTACCTCCTGCCGTATGCCGTCCTGGCCGTACCGATCGCCACGTCGGCGTTCCCGGCGCTCGCCCACGGCGAGGGCGCCGGCACCCGGGAGCAGGGCACACTGGCGCGCTCCCTCCAGGCGATCCTGCTGCTCTGCGGCGGCGCGGCAGCGGTGCTCGTGGCGGTGGCGCGACCGGTCGGCACCTTCTTCCAGGCCTTCGACCGGGGCGCCGACGCGGGAGGCGGCCCGGCGCTGGCCGCCATCCCCGAGACCCTCGTCGCCTATGCGCCAGGCCTGGTCGGCTTCGGCGCGGCGGCCCTGCTCACCCGGGCCCTCTACGTGCGCGGCAGGCCGTCGTTGGCGGCGCTGGCCGTGGCGGCGGGCTGGCTGGTGGCGGCACTCTGGCCGCTGCTCACCCTGCCGGAGGACGCCGGCGCCGCAGGTACCCTGCGCAGCCTCGGCGCGGCGTCATCGGTGGGCATGACGCTGTCGGCCCTGCTGCTCGGGCTGCTGGTGCGCCGGGCCTGGGGCGAGGAGGCGACCCGGGGGGCCTCGCGCACCCTCGGCGCGATCGTGGTTGCCGCCGCCGTCGCTGCCGGCATCGGCGACCTCGTGGCCTTCTACTGGGATCCCCACGGCATGCTCGGTGCCGTCGTCGCCGGTGTCACGGTCGCTGCGGTGACGGCCGTGCTCTACCTGGGCGTGATGGCGCTGGCCGACCGCCCGGCCATGAAGGCCGCTGTGGCCCGCGGCCGCCGTCGACGCGGGCAGGCCGCCTGATGCGCGTCCTGCTGGTTCTCGGGACCAGCGCCGGGGGAGTGGGCCGGCACGTGCACGGGCTCACCTCGGGCCTCGTGGCCCAGGGGCACTCGGTCGTGGTCGCGTGCCCGCAGGAGGTCGAGGACCGCTTCGGCTTCACCGGCACCCGGGCCCGTCACGTGGCCCTCGCCGTGACCGACCGGCCCCACCCGCTGCGTGACCTGCGCGCCCTGTCGACCCTCGGCGACCTGCTGCGCCACGCCGACGTCGTGCACGCCCACGGGCTCCGGGCCGGGGCACTGTCCTGCCTGGCCGCCACCGGCTCCCAGGTGCCCATCGTGGTCACCCTGCACAACGCGGCTCCCGGCGGCGGCCTGACGGGCCGTGTGTATGCCGTGCTCGAACGCGTCGTGGCCCGGCGGGCGACGCTGGTGCTCGGCGTCTCGGCCGACCTCGTGGAGCGCATGGCCGAGCTCGGCGCCCGCGTCGGGGGCCTTGCCGTCATCCCGGGGCCGCCACCACCGCAGCAGGCCGTCGACGCCTCGGCCGTCCGGTCCGGGCTGGACGTGGCGCCCGGCCAGGTGCTCGCGGTCGTGGTGGCCAGGCTCGCGCCCCAGAAGGGGCTGCACCTGCTGCTCGACGCCATCGGGAGGGCGCGCGACCTCCCGCTCCTCGTCGTCGTGGCCGGCGACGGCCCCCAGCGCGAGGAGCTGCAGCAGCGCATCGACAGCGAGGACCTGCCGGTGCGGCTGCTCGGGCACCGGGGCGACGTGCCCGCCCTGTGCGCCGCCGCCGACCTCGTCGTCTCCAGCGCGGTGTGGGAGGGGCAGCCGATCAACCTGCAGGAGGCGCTCCATGCCGGTGCCGCGGTGGTGGCCACCGACGTCGGCGGCTCGGCCGCGGTGCTGGGAGGTGCCGCGGTGCTCGTTCCCGGCGGCGACGCGCAGGCGCTCGCCGACGGCATACGGCTGCTCGTCACGGACCCGGAGGAGCGCGCCCGGCGACAGGAGCTGTCGCGGCAACGGGCTCGCGAGCTGCCCACGGAGGCCGACGCGGTCGCCGCGGCGCTGGGCGTCTACGCCGACGTGACCTTCGTCGACCGGCCTGCCGCCGGTGCGCCGTGACGCCGCGCCCGCCGTCATGACGTAGAGTTAAAGCCCGTGGTGCAGACGAAACACATCTTCGTGACCGGAGGCGTCGCCTCTTCGCTCGGCAAGGGCCTGACGGCCTCAAGCCTCGGACGCCTCCTCCGCGCGCGCGGCCTGCGCGTCACGATGCAGAAGCTGGATCCGTACCTCAACGTCGATCCGGGCACCATGAACCCGTTCCAGCACGGCGAGGTCTTCGTGACCGAGGACGGGGCCGAGACCGACCTCGACATCGGCCACTACGAGCGCTTCCTCGACAGCAACCTGCACGGCACGGCCAACGTCACGACGGGCCAGGTCTACAGCCAGGTCATCGCCAAGGAGCGGCGCGGCGAGTACCTCGGCGACACCGTCCAGGTGATCCCGCACATCACCAACGAGATCAAGGAGCGGATGCGGGCCGAGGCGGCGGGCTCCCCGCTCGCGCCGAAGTCCGAGCCCGCGCCGGACGTCATCATCACCGAGATCGGTGGCACGGTCGGCGACATCGAGTCGCTGCCCTTCCTCGAGGCAGCCCGCCAGGTGCGCCACGACGTCGGCCGCGACAACGTCTTCTTCCTGCACGTCTCGCTCGTGCCCTACCTCGCCCCGAGCGGTGAGCTGAAGACCAAGCCGACCCAGCACTCGGTGGCCGCCCTGCGCCAGGTCGGCATCCAGCCCGACGGCCTCGTGCTGCGGGCCGACCGTGAGATCCCCGAGGGCATCAAGCGCAAGATCTCGCTCATGTGCGACGTCGACGCCGAGGCGGTCGCCGCCTGCGTCGACGCCCCGAGCATCTACGACATCCCCAAGGTGCTGCACGCCGAGGGCCTCGACGCCTACGTCATCCGCCGCCTCGGGCTGAACTTCCGCGACGTCGACTGGACCGACTGGGACCTGCTGCTGCGCCGGGTGCACCACCCCGAGGAGAGCGTCGAGATCGCCCTGGTGGGCAAGTACATCGACCTCCCCGACGCCTACCTGTCGGTGACCGAGGCCCTGCGCGCCGGCGGCTTCCACCACGACGCGAAGGTCAACATCCGCTGGGTGGCCAGCGACGACTGCCAGACCGAGTCCGGCGCGCAGAAGGCGCTCGGCGGCGTCGACGCGGTGCTGGTGCCGGGCGGCTTCGGCGTCCGCGGCATCGAGGGCAAGCTCGGCGCGCTGAAGTGGGCCCGCGAGCGCCAGGTGCCGACGCTGGGCATCTGCCTGGGGCTGCAGTGCATGGTCATCGAGTTCGCCCGCAACGTCGCCGGCATCGAGGGCGCCTCGTCGACCGAGTTCGACCCGCAGACCCCGGCCCCGGTGATCGCGACGATGGAGGAGCAGAAGGCCTTCGTCGAGGGCGCGGGCGACCTCGGCGGCACGATGCGGCTCGGCTCGCAGCCGGCCACCCTCGTCGAGGGATCGGTCGTCGCGCAGGCCTACGGCAGCACCAGCGTCCACGAGCGCCACCGCCACCGCTACGAGGTCAACAACGAGTACCGCGCGCAGCTCGAGAAGGCGGGTCTCGTGATCAGCGGCACCCACCCCGACCTCGGCCTGGTCGAGTTCGTCGAGCTCCCGCGCGAGACGCACCCCTACTACGTCTCGACGCAGGCGCACCCGGAGTTCAAGTCGCGGCCGCACCGGGCCCACCCGCTCTTCGCCGGCCTGGTCGAGGCGGCGCTGGACCGTCAGCGCGAGTCGCGGCTGCTCGACGTCGAGCGCCCGCGCGAGACCGCCGACGTCACCGCCTGACGTGGCGGCCGCCGAGGGGCAGGAGCCGCTGGCCGACCGGCTCGGGAGCCGTCCCGTGGTGGCGTCCGAGGTGGTCCACCACGGCATGATCTGGGACGTCGTGCGCGAGACCGTCGACCTCGGCGACGCGGGCGAGGTGACGCGCGAGTTCGTGCGGCACCCGGGGGCCGTCTCGGTGGTCGCGCTCGACGACCGCGACCGGGTCGCGATGGTGCAGCAGTACCGTCATCCGGTGCGGGTGCTCGAGTGGGAGGTTCCGGCCGGGTTGCTCGACGTCGACGGCGAGGACCCGTGGGTGGCGGCCGCACGCGAGCTGCACGAGGAGGCAGACCTGCGCGCCGACGAGTGGCACGTGCTGGTCGACTACTTCAGCTCACCCGGTGGCATGGACGAGGCGCTGCGCGTCTACCTCGCCCGTGGCCTGAGCCACGTGCCGGAGGACGACCGGCACGAGCGTGAGGGGGAGGAGCTGGGTATGCCGGTGCGCTGGGTCGACCTCGACGAGGCCCAGGACGCCGTGCTCGCCGGCCGCGTCCACAACCCGAGCGCCGTCATCGGCATCCTCGCCGCCCACGCTGCGCGTGAGCGAGGGTGGGGGACGTTGCGGCCCCACGACGCCCCGTGGCCCGAGCACCCCTCCCACCGCTGAGCGACCTCAGGCGGGCGACCGCTCCAGGAGGCTCCCGGCCTGCTGTGCTGCCTCGGCAACCCTGGACCGGCGCCGCTGCATGAGCGCAGTCGTCGCCACCCCTGCCAGAAGGAGCGCCCCGCCGGCGGCCTCGAGCGGCGACGGCACCTCGCCGAGCACCAGCCAGGCGGCGGCCATGCCGACCACCGGCACCAGCATGGTGAACGGCACCACGGCGGCCGCAGGGTGCCGCCGCAGCAGGCTGTTCCAGATGCCGTAGCCGAGCAGTGACGACACGTAGGCGGTGAACAGCGCGCAGGCGACGGCCACGAGGTCGGGTGACGTCACGAGCGAGCCCAGCGCGTGTGGGCCCTCGAAGACCACCGACAGCCCGAGCATCGGCAGCGGCACCACCAGGCCGGACCAGACGACCAGTGACACGCCCGAGGCGGACCGGGCCCGCCGAGCCAGCACGTTGCCGGCCGCCCACGACATCGCGGCCCCGACGACGAGGAGCAGCGGCAGCAGGGGAGCCGTGGCGCTCCTGCCGAGCGCGACCACGACCAGGCCCACGGCGCCGATCCCCACACCGACCCGTTGCCACCCGCTGGGGTGCTCTCGCAGCGCCAGTCCGGCGAAGACCACGGTGAACAGCACCTGGGACTGCAGGACCAAGGGGGTCAGCCCGGTCGGCATCCCCAGGTGCATCGCGAGGTAGACGAGGCCGAACTGCCCCAGGCTCATGGTCAGGCCGATGAGCAGCACGACCCGCCAGGGGATGTCTGGGCGGGGCACGAGGAACACCGCGGGGAAGCAGACGAGGAGGAAGCGCAGCGCCACGAAGAGCAGCGGTGGCACCGCGGCCAGCCCACGGTCGATGGCCAGGAAGTTGGCACCCCAGATGACGGCCACCAGGGTGGCGAGGGTTGCGTCGCGCCGGGACATGAGCGCCTCTCGGAAGGGGGTGGGACCACCAGCGTGGCAGCGCGAACCCTGTAGAACCAGCGAAGGATTCTGCGGCGATCCATGTAGCATTCCTGCATGATTGACGCGGTCGCACTGCGCTCGCTGGTGGCGGTGGAGCGGTTGGGGTCGGTCGCGGCGGCGGCGGACTCCCTGGGCTACACCGCCAGTGCCGTCTCGCAGCAGGTCAAGAAGCTCGAGGGCCAGGCGGGCGTGGCGCTGCTCGAGAAGTACGGCCGCGGAGTCATGCTCACCGAGGCCGGGCGGCTGCTGGCGGCCTCGGCGCGCGACCTGCTCGCGCAGATGGAGCAGATCGAGACCCAGCTGCAGTCCACCGTGCGGCGACCTGCCGGCCGGGTGCGGTTGGCGACCTTCGCCACAGCAGCCCGGGGGGTGGTGGCACCGGCCCTGGGCCGCCTGCGGGACGTCGCTCCCGACGTGGCCGTGGCACAACGGGAGGCCGAGCCCTGGGATGCCGTGCAGCTGGTCGCCGGGGGCCAGGTCGATGTCGCCGTGGTGCACAACTGGGAGCCGTTGCCGCTCCACGTGCCCGACCACGTCCAGCTCAGGGTCCTCGGGACCGATGTCGCCGACGTGCTCGTGCACCGCGACCACCGGCTCGCCGGCACGACGGGCGTCAGCGCCCTTGATCTCGCCGACGAGACCTGGGTCAGCGTGGCTGCCGGGTCGATCTGTCACCAGTGGCTCACGAAGATGTTCCACGACATCGGCCGCGCGCCCCGGATCGGCCACTACGCGCAGGAGTTCGCCTCGCACGTGGCGCTGGCCGCGGAGGGTCTCGCGGTGGCGCTCGTCCCGCGGCTCGGCCGGGGCCCGCTCCCGGACAGCGTCGTGGCGCTGCCTGTGCACGACCCCGTCCCGACCCGCACGGTCAGTGCGGCGTGGCGGCGCACGATGGGCGCGAGCCCAGCCGTCAACGCCGTGCTCGAGGTGCTGCAGGAGGAGGCTGGCGCGGCGATGGGACCACAGGGGATGACCCACCGGTGACTGCCGGCGCCTTCGGGAAGGCCTCCGGCCCGCAGCCGTGTGCGTGCGGGTCGGGCGCGACCTACGACGCGTGCTGCGGGCCGTTGCACCGCGGCGAGGCGGTGGCCGAGACGGCCGAGGCGCTCATGCGCAGCCGCTACGCGGCCTTCGCCCTCGGCCTGTCCGACTACCTGCTGGCCACGTGGCACCCGCGGACGCGGCCGGCCACGATCGATCTCGACACCGCCCTGGAGTGGGTGCGTCTCGAGGTGCTCGACACCACCGGTGGCGGCAGGGGCGACAGCGAGGGCGAGGTCGAGTTCACCGCGCACCACCGGGAGGACGGGCGCCGCGGGCAGCTGCACGAGCGGAGCCGCTTCGTCCGGCGCGGCGGCCGCTGGTTCTACCTCGACGGCGTCGTCGGCTGACGTCAACCGCCCGGCCCGCTGGCGCGTCGACGGGGTGCAGGGGGACGGTGCCGTGGCAGCGGTGCCACGGCTGAGCCTGAGGTGGTGCACCACGATGTCGGCCGGCCAGTCACCTGTCACACCGGGCAGCGGCGGAGGAGCGGGAGGCGCACGGCGACGATGGCTGTGGCCCGTGGTCGCGGCAGTCACCGCACTGGCCCTCGTGGTCGTTGGCGTGGTCCTGTTCGGCGGCCGTGACCGCGGCGGCTCGGCGGCTCCGGGCGGGAGCACGACCGCGGCCCCCACGAGCAGCGGGTCGACGACCGCACCGACCAGCAGTGCGCCGATGACGTCCTCGTCGTCGGCGTCGTCGCCGTCATCGACATCGTCCACGTCGTCCTCGGCACCGGCGGCCGGCCAGGCGACCGTACCCGTCTACTACGTCGTCGACGTGCCCGGGGTCGGGCCGCGGCTCTACCGCGAGTTCCACCGGGTGACCCGCACCGGCGACACCGTGACGACGGCTCTGACGGAGATGGTCACCGGCCGTGCGGTCGACCCCGACTACCGCACGCTGTGGCCGTCCTCGACGAAGGTCGTGTCGGTAAACCGCACCGGCCCCGCCACCCTCGCCGTCGACCTGTCGAGGTGGGCCACCAACCTCGGCTCCGGCTTCGAGGCGGCCGCCGTGCAGCAGCTGGTCTACACGGCCACCGCGGCCGACCCGTCGGTCACGCGGGTGCAGGTCACCGTGAACCGCCGCGTGCCGCCGTCCGGGCACCTCGACCTGTCGGCCCCGCAGGCGCGCGCCCCGGCGCTGGACACCGTGGCCAACGTCTGGATCCTCGCGCCGGAGCAGGGCGCGACGGTCTCGTCGCCGGTGGTGGTCCGGGTCTACGGCACCGGCTTCGAGGGGAACGTCCCGCTGAGGGTCTTCCGCGGGGGCACCGAGGTCGCCTCGACCGCCCTGACGACCATGATGGGCGGCTTCGCCACCGCGCAGACGACGATGCGGCTCCCTGCGGGCAGCTACGAGCTGCGGGCGTACAACGACAACGGTCGTGACGCGACGTTGCAGCTGTGGGACACCAAGGCGTTCACGGTGCGGTGAGGCGCTTCGGCGCCAACGCGGCATACCGGCTGCGGTTCGTGTGCGGGGTGCGGGCTTCCGTAGGATGGGCGGGTTGTCCCACACCCCCGACCACAAAGGATCCTCTCGTGCTCCGCACCCATGAGGCCGGCACGCTGCGTGCCGACCACTCCGGCCAGACCGTCACGCTCACGGGCTGGGTGGCCCGTCGGCGCGATCACGGCGGAGTGGCGTTCCTCGATCTGCGGGACGCCTCCGGCGTCGCCCAGGTCGTCGTGCGCGACGAGGTGCTGACCGAGGGCGACGCCCACGACCTGCGCAACGAGTACGTCGTCAAGGTGGTCGGCGAGGTCCGGAACCGACCGGAGGGCAACGCCAACCCCGACCTGCCGACCGGTGAGATCGAGGTCATCGCCTCGACCATCGAGGTACTCAACGAGAGCGCCCCGCTGCCCTTCCAGATCGACGAGCGGGTCACGGTGGGCGAGGAGGCCCGGCTCAAGCACCGCTACCTCGACCTGCGCCGCCCCGGCAGCGGTTCGGCCGGCCACGCCCTGCGGCTGCGCTCGAAGGTCAACGCAGCCGCCCGCGGCGTGCTCGCCGAGCGCGACTTCGTCGAGATCGAGACGCCGACGCTGACCCGCTCGACGCCCGAGGGTGCCCGCGACTTCCTCGTGCCGGCACGCCTGGCACCGGGCAGCTGGTACGCCCTGCCGCAGAGCCCGCAGCTGTTCAAGCAGCTGCTCATGGTCGCGGGGATGGAGCGGTACTACCAGATCGCCCGCTGCTACCGCGACGAGGACTTCCGCGCCGACCGGCAGCCGGAGTTCACCCAGCTCGACATCGAGATGTCCTTCGTCGAGCAGGACGACGTGCTCGAGCTCGGCGAGGCGGTCGTCACCGCCCTGTGGAAGCTCATCGACGTCGACCTCAAGACGCCGTTCGAGCGGATGACCTACCACGAGGCGATGCGCCGCTTCGGCACCGACAAGCCCGACCTGCGCTTCGGCCTGGAGCTGGTCGAGTGCACCGAGTTCTTCAAGGACACCACCTTCCGCGTCTTCCAGCAGGAGTACGTCGGGGCCGTCGTCATGCCCGGCGGGGCCTCGCAGCCGCGCAAGCAGCTCGACGCCTGGCAGGAGTGGGCCAAGCAGCGCGGCGCCCGCGGACTGGCCTACGTGCTGGTGCAGGAGGACGGCACGCTCGGCGGCCCGGTCGCCAAGAACCTCACCGACACCGAGCGCGACGGCCTCGCCGCGCACGTCGGCGCCCAGCCGGGCGACTGCGTCTTCTTCGCCGCCGGCGCCACCAAGGCCTCGCGGGCCCTGCTCGGTGCCGCGCGCCTCGAGATAGGCAAGCGCTGCGACCTCATCGACGAGGACGCCTGGTCGTTCCTGTGGGTGCTCGACGCCCCCATGTTCGAGCCCACCGCCGAGGCCACCGCCTCGGGTGACGTGGCGCTCGGCTACAGCGCCTGGACGGCGGTGCACCACGCGTTCACCTCGCCGAAGAAGGAGTTCGAGGACACCTTCGACAGCGACCCCGGTGCCGCGCTGGCCTACGCCTACGACATGGTCTGCAACGGCAACGAGATCGGCGGCGGCTCGATCCGTATCCACCGCCGCGACATCCAGGAGCGGGTCTTCGAGGTCATGGGCCTGGGAGAGGCGGAGGCGCAGGAGAAGTTCGGCTTCCTGCTCGACGCCTTCAAGTTCGGCGCCCCGCCGCACGGCGGCATCGCCTTCGGCTGGGACCGGATCGTCATGCTGCTCGGCGGCTACGACAGCATCCGCGACGTCATCGCCTTCCCGAAGTCCGGTGGCGGCTACGACCCGCTGACCGACGCGCCGGCCCCGATCACCCCGGAGCAGCGCAAGGAGGCCGGCGTCGACGCCAAGCCGGAGCAGAAGCCGGACGCGAACCCGGACGGGCAGGGCGCCTGACGCCGAGCGCCTGAGACGCGCTGAGGGGCCCGAGAAGCACCAGAACCCATGTGGGTCCGGTGCCTCTCGGGCCCCTCACGCGTCAGTGCCCCCCGCTCGACGCCGGAACCGGCAGGTCAGCCGCCCTGGTCGGGACCAAGGGCGGGTATGCCGCCGGGCGGCGCCGGAGCGGCGTCCTTCAGCTCCACGAAGATCACGTGCGTCTCGGTGTCGCCGATGTTCTCGCCGCTGTGCTCCTGCGCGGGCAGCCAGCCGACGGTGCCGGCGGCCATGTGCACGTCGCGGGAGGCGCCGGCGCCTTCGAGCCTGCGCCGGAAGTCCGTCAGCGTGTACATCACGCTGTCGGGGTGGGCGTGCGGCGTGGTCCGTTCCCCGGGTCGGTCGTGGTACTCCAGCACCCGCACCCGCTCGTTCTCGAAGACCACCCGGTAGAGGTCGCCGTTCGTCACCACGGGGTCGAGGTCGCGCATGTCGCGGAGGCTACGCCCGGGCCCGTCCGACCGCCTCCGCCGTCTGGCGCAGGCCATCCGCGCCGGACGACGCTCAGGCGTCAGCGAGCCTGCCCGGACGATCAGCCGGCAGCGAGCCGGCGGCTCGACCAGAGGTGGTCGCCGGTGTAGCCGAGGCCGTGGTAGACCCGCCGCGCGACCTCGTTGTCGGAGTACATGCCCAGGGTGCACACGCCCTCGTCGGCCACGGCCGCGCGGGTCAGGTGGGCAGTGACGGCCAGGCCGAGGCGAGTGCCGCGCTCGTCGGCGTGCACCGTGATGCCCAGGAGCAGCGGGAAGCCGGCGAGGTTGGGCTCGCGCGCCCCGCAGGCCACGAGGCGTCCGGCGTCGTCGCGCACACCGACCCACTGCTGCCCGGGGCGCTCGAACGGCTCGGCGTCGGTGCGAGGGTTGGCCTCGGCGAGGAGAGCGGTGATGTCGGGGAGGTCCTCCTCGGAGAGGGGGACGAGGCGGTCCTCGGCGGCTACGCGCGGGGGCGCGGCCACGGCATACATCCACTCCCACTCGTTGCCGTCGGCCACCGGGAGGTGGGCGGCCACGGCGGGCAGTGCGCCACGCTGCACGGTGACGCCCGTGAGGTCGGCGGGGTGCAGGCCCGCGTCGGCCATGGCTCCGACGAGCGCACCGGCGTCGTCGGGTGGGCCGAGGACGAGCAGGCCGAGCCGGCGCGTGTGGGTCTGGCGGGGGAGCGCCACCGCGTCGCCGAGGGCGTACGCCGGCTGCTCCAGCGGCTGGGGGATGTCGTAGCGGATGAAGGCGCTGTCTCCCGCCGCCTGCAGCAGCTCGGCGTGGGTCCCGAGCTCGCGCAGGCCCGTGCGGGGGCTCACTCGGTGATCCCGAACCGGGCGTGCAGCCGCCGCAGCCGCGCGGGCGCCCACCAGTTCCAGTCACCGAGGACGGCCATGGTGGCGGGCACGAGGAGCATGCGCACGAGGGTGGCGTCGATGAGCACCGCGACGGCCAGGCCCACGCCGGTCTGCTTGATGACGAGCAGCTGGCCGGCGACGAAGCCGGAGAAGACGATGACGACCAGCAGCGCCGCGGACGTGATGATGCGTCCGGAGCGCTGCAGCCCCATGACGACGGCGTCGTCGTTGCTGTAGCCGCGCTCGTGCAGCTCGACGATGCGCGAGAGCAGGAAGACCTCGTAGTCCATCGACAGCCCGAAGCCGAAGGCGAGGATCAGCAACGGGATCATCGACTCCAGCGCCCCGACCGAGTCGAAGCGGAGCAGCCCTTCGAGGTGGCCCCGCTGGAAGATCCAGACCAGCACACCGAGGCTGGCGCCCAGCGACACGACGTTGATCAGCAGCGCCTTGACCGGGATGACCACCGAGCCGGTCATGAGGAACAGCAGCACCAGCGTCGCGAGCGCCACCAGGGCGAACGCGGGTCCGGCCCGCGCGAACATCGAGTCGGTGAAGTCCTGCAGCCCCGAGGCCTGGCCCACCACGTAGGTCGGGAAGTCCGGGCGGTGGTCCTGCAGCAGGCGCACCATCTCGCGGGCGTCGTCGCCGAGCGGTCCGCCGGGCACGTCGACCCCGATGGTGCTCAGGTTCTCGTTGACCTTCTCGGGGGTGCCGCGCACGACCCGGCCGTTCAGCTTCGGCAGGTCCGCGGCGTAGGCGGCTGCCTTCTCCGGAGTGGTCTGGGCGACGACCCGCAGGTCCGGGCCGTTGAGGGTGGGGTAGTGGCTGGCGAGGTCCTCGAAGAAGACCCGCTGCGTGGCCCCCTTCGGCAGCAGCTCCTTGCCGGAGGAGGTCAGGCGCAGGTCGAGCACCGGCAGGGCGAGGAAGATGAGGAGGGCCAGGACGCCCACGATGATCGGCACTGGGCGGCCGTGCACCCAGGTGGCGAGCCGGGAGAAGACGCCGTGCTCGGGCGCCTGCTCGGTGCCCCGCCTCAGCAACCGCCGGGCGCCCAGGGCCGCCAGCGCGGGGATGAGCGTGACCGCCACCAGGATCGCGACGAGCACGACGGAGAGGGCCGCGGAGCCGATGGCGCGCATGATCTGGGCCTCGAAGACGAGCAGGCCGCCGAGTGAGATGGCGACGGTGAGCCCCGAGAAGATCACCGTGCGGCCCGCCGAGTCGACCGTGCGGGCGGTCGCCTCGATGATCATCTCGCGGGGGATGTCCTTGGCCGGCATGCCCTGGGCGCGGGCCCGCAGCTCCTCCCGGAACCGGCTGACGGTCAGCAGCCCGTAGTCGATGCAGAGGCCGAGCCCGAGCACGGTGACGACGTTGACCACGGTGGCGTCGAGGTCGATGAGGTAGGAGAAGCCCAGCAGCGAGGCCAGTGCCCCACCGATGGCCGCGATGGCGCCGGTGACCGGCATGCCGGCGGCGACGAACCCACCGAAGACGAGCACCATGATGAGGAAGCTGACCGGCAGGGCCACACCCTCGCCGGTGCGCAGGTCCTTCTCGACCTGCCCCGTGATGGAGCTGATCAGCTCGGAGAGCCCACCGGTCTCGACGGTCGACCCCGGCAGGGCCTTGGCCATCGTGGCGAGCTCGCGGTCGACCTGCTCGCGCACCTGCGTCCCCTGGGCGGAGCTGAGCTTCGGGTCGAGCGTGACCACGGTCAGGAACCCGTCGGAGGCCGGGTTCTCGTCCTTGAAGAAGACCTTCGCCTGCGGGCTCTGCACGCCCTGCGGCACGACGTACGGCATCCCCACGCTCTGCACGCCCTTGATGCCGGCGATCCGCTTGGCTGCCGCCCCGGCCGCCCGGGCCACGTCGGGGGAGCTCGCGTCCACGCCCGAGACCTGGGCCATGTACTGGTCGGTGGCGGCCTGTCCCGCCTTGCTCAGCAGGTCGCGGCCCTGCTGGTTCTCACCGCTGACGCTCGGCTCGCCCGAGTGCAGCCGGTCGAAGAGCGACTCCTGCGTGAAGACGCCGAGCGCGCTGCCGAACGAGGCCACCACCGCCAGCAGCCACACGACCAGGACCGTCTTCGGGTGGCGCGCCATCGTCGCGCCGAGGTGGGAGAGCGCCGAGCTCCGGCGGTCGGGGTGGAGGTCGGTCACGGGGGATAGCCTGCCACTCGTGGGTATCGAGGCTGGTGACGACCTGTTCGCCTCGTCGACGGCGCAGCGCCGCGACGGTGGCGGCGGTTCCGACGCGACGCTGCCGCCGCTGGCGGTGCGGATGCGCCCGCGGTCGCTGGAGGAGGTGCGCGGCCAGTCCGACGTGCTGCGGCCGGGCAGCCCGCTGCGCCGGCTGATCGAGGGCTCCGGGGGCACGGCCGGGCCGCTGTCGGCGATCATCTGGGGCCCTCCGGGCACGGGCAAGACGACGCTCGCCCACCTCGTGGCCACCGCCGCCGACCGCCGGTTCGTCGAGCTGAGCGCGGTCACGGCCGGGGTCAAGGACGTGCGCGCCGTCATGGAGCAGGCCGCCCGCGACCGCGACCTCTACGACCGGCAGACCGTGCTGTTCCTCGACGAGATCCACCGGTTCACCAAGGCCCAGCAGGACGGGCTGCTCCCCGGCGTCGAGAACCGCCAGGTCATCCTCGTGGCGGCGACGACGGAGAACCCGTCCTTCTCGGTCATCGCCCCGCTGCTCTCTCGCTCCATGCTCGTCACGCTGGGGCCGCTCTCGGACGAGGAGGTCGCCGACGTGCTGACCTCCGCGGTGGCCGACGAGCGTGGTCTGGAGGGCGGGTTCGCCCTCGCCGACGACGCCGTCGCGCACCTGGTGCGCATCGCCGGTGGTGACGCCCGCCGGGCCCTCACCTCGCTGGAGGCGGCCGCCGGCGTCGCGCTCGACGACGTACCGCCCGGGTCGCCGGACGAGGGACCCGTGCCGATCACGCTCGCCCACGTCGAGCAGGCGGTGGCGTTCGCGTCGGTGCGCTACGACCGCACCGGCGACCAGCACTACGACGTCGCCTCGGCGCTCATCAAGTCGATGCGCGGCTCCGACGTCGACGCCGCCCTGCACTACCTCGCCCGGATGCTGGAGGCGGGGGAGGACCCGCGCTTCATCGCCCGCCGCATCGTCATCGCCGCCAGCGAGGACGTCGGCATGGCCGACCCCACCGCCCTCCAGACGTCCGTCGCCGCGATGCACGCCGTCGCCCAGATCGGGATGCCCGAGGCCCGGATCATCCTGGCCCAGGCGGTGGTCCACAACGCGCTCGCCCCCAAGAGCAACGCGGCATACCTCGGCATCAACGAGGCCATCGCCGACATCCGCGCCGGACGCGGCGGGCCGGTGCCCGCGCACCTGCGCGGCAGCGGGTATGCCGGTGCGGCCCGGCTCGGGCACGGCAAGGGCTACCAGTACGCCCACGACGCCCCGGACGGAGTCGCGGAGCAGCAGTACCTGCCCGACGGGCTGCACGGCACCACCGACTACTACCGGCCGACCGGGCGGGGCTTCGAGGAGCGGCTCGCCTCCCGGTGGGCCTGGCTGAAGACGCGGCTCGGACGCGGCTGAGGAACACGCCGAGATCTCCGGAGAGCGGGCGCCCGCCGTACGGGTAGGGTTGCCCCTCATGGATGTGAGTTTGGGCGACATCGCCGGAATGATCGCGGCCCTGGCGTTCGCGTTCCTCGTGTTCCGCCTCGGCAGCGTGATCGGGAAGGCGGGCAAGATCCTCGACGAGACGCGCATCAGCGTGCGCAGCACCACCGAGAACGTCCAGCCCACCCTCATCAAGCTCACCGACACCGTGACGCTCACCAACGAGCAGCTCAGCCGCGTCGACGGCATCACGACCAACGTCTCCGCCATCACCACCAACGCGAGCGCCCTGACCTCCCTCTTCGCGGCCACGCTCGGCTCGCCGGTGGTCAAGGTCGCCGCCTTCACCTACGGCGTGCGCTCGGCGCTCGCCGGCTCGGCCCGCACGGGCCGGAGCACCCGCGGCCGTCGGCGCAGGGGCTGATCGCCATGGCACGCCTGTTCTGGGTCGCCCTCGGCGCCGCCGCCGGGGTCTACGCCGTCCGCAAGGTCACCAAGGCCGCCGAGGCCTACACCCCGACCGGGGTCGCGCACGGTCTCTCGGACTTCGCCGACGGGCTCCGCGAGCTCGCCGACGCGGTCCGCGAGGGCATGTCCGAGCGCGAGGAGCAGCTGCGCCTCGCCCTCGGCATCGACGCCGGCACCGACGGCACCGGCAGTGAGACGCTGGGCGGGCACGCCGCCCGCCTCGACGCCGAGACGGCTCGGCGCCTCATCGAGGACCCCACCGGCCGGTTCGACACGCGAGCTCGCTAGGGGCCGGCCGCCCCCGTTGACGGGCCGAGGCTGCGCCCCGCCGCCGACCACTGTCCCTGCACGTACCATCGTCATGCCCGCGTGAGCATGCACCCAAGGATCTGACACCCATGGAAACCGCCGAGATCAGGCGCCGTTGGCTCTCCTTCTTCGAGAGCAAGGGACACTCCGTCGTCCCGTCCGCACCACTCATCTACGACGACCCCAACCTGCTGTTCGTCAACGCAGGCATGGTGCCGTTCAAGCCGTACTTCCTGGGGCAGCAGACGCCGCCGTGGGACCGCGCCACCTCGGTGCAGAAGTGTGTCCGCACGGGCGACATCGAGGAGGTCGGCAAGACCAGCCGGCACGGCACGTTCTTCCAGATGAACGGCAACTTCTCCTTCGGCGACTACTTCAAGGCCGGCGCCATCGAGATGGCCTGGGAGCTGCTGACCATCCCACAGGGGCAGGGGGGCTACGGCATCGAGCCCGACAAGCTGTGGGCCACCGTCTACGAGGACGACGACGAGGCCGCCGACCTGTGGGTGCAGCTCACCGGCATCCCCAAGGAGCGCGTCGTGCGCCGCGGGCTGGCCGACAACTACTGGCACATGGGTGTGGCCGGTCCGGGCGGCCCGTGCTCGGAGATCTTCGTCGACCGCGGCCCCGAGTACGGCCTCGACGGCGGCCCGGCCGTCGACGAGGACCGGTTCATGGAGGTCTGGAACCTCGTCTTCATGCAGTCCTCGCTCAGCGACGTGCGCACGAAGGTCGACTTCGACATCTCCGGCGACCTGCCGAAGAAGAACATCGACACCGGCATGGGCCTCGAGCGCATCGCGTCGATCCTCCAGGGCGTCGACAACATGTACGAGATCGACGAGGTCTACCCGGTGCTGGAGAAGGCCGCGGAGATGACCGGCAAGCGCTACGGCGCGCAGTCCGGCCACGACGCCGCCCACAGCCACCCCGACGACGTGCGGCTGCGCGTCGTCGCCGACCACATCCGCTCCTCGCTCATGCTCATCGGCGACGGCGTCACGCCCGGCAACGAGGGCCGCGGCTACGTGCTGCGCCGCATGCTGCGCCGCGCGGTGCGCTCGATGCGCCTGCTCGGCTTCGACGAGCCGAGCCTGCCGCACCTGCTGCCGGTCTCCATGGAGCGGATGAGCAACTCCTACCCGGAGCTGAAGAGCGGGTTCGGCCGGATCTCCCAGATCGCGTATGCCGAGGAGGAGGCCTTCCGGCGCACCCTCGCCGCGGGGACCACCATCCTCGACACCGCCGTCGCGAAGACCAAGGCCGCCGGTGGGACCCGGCTCGAGGGCAGCGAGGCGTTCTCGCTGCACGACACCTACGGCTTCCCCATCGACCTGACGCTGGAGATGGCGGCCGAGCAGGGCCTCGAGGTCGACCGCGAGGGCTTCCGCACGCTGATGCAGGAGCAGCGCGACCGGGCCAAGGCCGACGCGAAGGCGAAGAAGGCCGGCCACGCCAACACCGAGGTCTGGAAGAAGCTGCGCGAGAGCGGCGCGACGGACTTCCGCGCCTACGTCGAGCTGACCAGCGAGGCCAACGTCGTCGGCCTCGTGCGCGACGGCGACCTCGTCGAGGAGCTCGAGCCCGGCCAGCGCGGCCAGGTGGTCCTCGACCGCACGCCGTTCTACGCCGAGTCCGGTGGCCAGATCGCCGACGCGGGCATCATCACCGCCGACGGCGCCCGCCTGAAGGTGCTCGACGTCCAGCGTCCGGTCAAGGGCCTGATCGCCCACACCGTCGAGGTGCTCGACGGGGCGGTGCGCCCCGGCGCCGAGGTCATCGCCGAGGTCGACCCCGAGTGGCGCATCTCGGCCTGCCAGGCGCACTCGGGCACCCACGTGGTGCACGCTGCCCTGCGCCAGGTGCTCGGCCCGTCGGCCCTGCAGTCCGGTTCCTACAACAAGCCGGGCTACCTGCGCCTCGACTTCGCGTGGGGCCAGGCCCTGTCGCCGGAGACCCGCAGCGAGATCGAGGAGGTCGCCAACCTCGCGGTGCGCAAGGACCTGCCGGTCTCCGCGCACTGGATGTCGCTGCCGCAGGCCCGGGAGTGGGGCGCGCTGGCGCTGTTCGGCGAGACCTACGACGAGCAGGTCCGGGTCGTCGAGATCGGCGGCCCGTGGTCGCGCGAGCTCTGCGGTGGCACGCACGTGCAGCACTCCTCCCAGATCAACGCGCTCACCGTGACGGGCGAGTCGTCCGTCGGCTCGGGCGTGCGTCGCCTCGAGGCGTTCGTCGGGATGGACGCCCTGCGGTTCCTGGCCAAGGAACGGGCGCTCGTGGCCGAGCTGACCGACCTGGTCAAGGTGCAGCCGGGTGAGCTCAAGGACCGCGTCGCCGCGCTGCTGGTGCGGGTCAAGGACGCCGAGCGCGAGCTGGAGAAGATGCGCCAGGAGCAGGTCATGGCGCAGGTCGGCAAGCTGCTCGACTACACCCGTGACGTGCGCGGCATCCGCGTGCTGACCCACGACGCGGGCGAGGGCGCCGGCGCCGACGACCTGCGCACCATGGCGCTCGACCTGCGCCACCGCATGGGCGACAGTGCCCCGACGGTGGTCGCCCTCACCGGCGTCGCCAAGGGCCGGCCCGTGGTCGTCGTGGCGACCAACGCCCCGGCCCGCGAGCGCGGCGTCAAGGCCGGCGCGCTGGTGCGCGTCGCCGCCCAGACGCTGGGTGGCGGCGGTGGCGGCAAGGACGACCTCGCCCAGGGGGGCGGCACCGACGTGACCAGGACCGGGGAGGCACTCGGTCGCGTCGACGCCGAGGTCGCGGCAGCCGCCGGGTGACCCGCCCGTGACGCGCACCGGTGTGCGGGTCGGCGTCGACGTGGGCTCGGTCCGCGTCGGCCTGGCCGCCAGCGACCCGTCAGGGCTGCTCGCCACACCGGTGCGCACGGTCGCCCGTGACGCCGACACCCCTGCCCCTGACAGCGGTGCCGGCGTCCCTGCCGACATCGAGGAGGTGGCCGCCTTCGTCGCGGAGGCCTCCGCGCTGGAGGTCGTCGTGGGCCTGCCCCGGACACTCGCGGGCGACGAGGGTCCCGCCGCGGTGCTGGCGCGCCAGTATGCTCGTCGGCTGGCGGTGCGCGTCGCCCCCGTGCCGGTCCGGCTCGTCGACGAGCGGCTGACCACGGTCGACGCCCACCGTTCGCTCCGCGAGAGCGGCGTCGCCGGGCGGCGCCAGCGCGCGGTGGTCGACCAGGCCGCCGCCGTGCTGATCCTCCAGGCGGCCCTCGACGCGGAGCGCGGCTCCGGGCGACCGCCCGGTGAGCTGGTCAGGCCAGACGGGCGCAAGCCCCGGACGAAGGACAGGCGTCGATGACCGAGCCCCATCTGGAGCACTCGATCTTCGGTGCCGACGAGACCCACGACCCGCGCCGTCAGGGCAGTGTGCCGCCACCCGAGCCGCAGCTGCGCCGGCACCGCGCGCGCCGTCGCCCCGCCCGCCGCCGTCGCCGCTTCCTGGTGCTGCTGCTGGCGATCGCCATCGTCGGGGGCGCCGTCTACGGCGCCTACCGCGCCCTGTGGCCCGTCGTCCAGCAGCTGACCGCGAGCAACGACTACCCCGGCCCCGGGTCGGGGCAGGTGCAGGTGACCGTCAACGACGGCGACACGGGTCGGGCGATCGGCGTCTCGCTGGAGAAGGCCGACGTGGTCAAGTCGTCCAAGGCGTTCCTCGACGCCGCGTCCGCCGACACCCGGTCGGCCTCGATCCAGCCGGGCACGTACACGCTCAAGAAGCAGATGGCGGCCAAGGACGCGCTGGCCATCCTGGTGAACCCGAAGAACCGCACCGTGCCCAAGGTGACCATCCCCGAGGGGCTGTGGCTCTCGGAGATCCTCGCGCGCCTGTCGAAGTCGACCGGCATCCCGATCAAGGAGTACCAGCTCGCCGCCAAGGACACCGCCTCGCTCGGGCTGCCGGCGTCCGCCAAGGGCAACCTCGAGGGCTACCTCTTCCCGGCGACGTACGAGTTCCCGGCCAAGTCGACCGCCCGCGAGCAGCTGACCACCATGGTCGACAAGACCGTGGCCGAGCTCTCCCAGGCGGGGGTGTCCGAACAGGACATGGAGCGCACCATGATCGTGGCCTCCATCGTCGAGGGCGAGGTCAACGGCAAGGCCGACCGCCCGAAGGTGGCCCGCGTCATCGAGAACCGCCTCACGCAGAAGTCCGGCCCCACCCGGGGCTTCCTGCAGATGGACTCCACCGTCCACTACGCCGTGAAGAAGCGCGGCAAGGCAGGTACCACCAACGCCGACCGGGCGAGCACCAGCCCCTACAACACCTACCGGCACCAGGGTCTGCCCCCGGGACCAATCAACAGCCCGGGTGCCGCGTCCATCGCGGCGGCCGCGCACCCCGCCCCGGGACCGTGGTTGTTCTTCGTGACGGTCAACCCGGCCACCGGTGAGACCCGCTTCGCGACGACCACGGCGGAGCACCAGGCCAACGTCAACCTCTTCAACAAGTGGTGCCGCGACCACGCGGGCAAGTGCTGACCGAGCCGGTGGCAGACGAGGGGGTGCTGAACGCGGCCGTGCTCGGTTCGCCGATCGGGCACTCCCTCTCGCCGGTGCTGCACCGCGCCGCCTACGACGCCCTCGGCCTCACGCAGTGGCGGTATGCCGCCCACGAGGTCGACGAGGAGGCCTTCCTCCCGTTCGTGGCCGGGTTGGACGAGACGTGGCGCGGCCTGAGCCTCACCATGCCGCTGAAGGAGGTGGCCTTCGAGGTGGCGGCGGACGTTTCGCCCATGGCACTGGCCACCGGAGCGGTGAACACGCTGGTGCGCCGGGCGACGGGGGAGTGGGACGCCCACAACACCGACGTGCACGGCATCGTGGCCGCCCTCGCCGGCCCCGCCGCGGCCGCCTCGGTCCCCACCTCGGCGACCGTGCTCGGCTCCGGGGCGACGGCGCGCTCCGCCGTCGCCGCCCTGGCCCGGCTGGGGGTCCGCCAGGTCCGGCTCGCGGTGCGCGCCGAGGCGCGTCCCGCCACGCTCCGCACGGCCGCCGACCTCGGCGTCGAGGTCGAGCAGGTGCCGCTGGCCCACTGGGCCGAGGCGACCGGCGCCGGCGACACCCCGGCACTGGTGGTCAGCACCCTGCCCACCGGGGCGGGCAGCGCCGCGGCCGAGGTGCTGGCCGGCCGCCGCCTGCACGGCACGCTGCTCGACGTCGTCTACGCCGACTGGCCCACCCCGCTCGCCCGGGCCGCCGCCGCGGCAGGGCTCGACGTCGTCTCCGGCCTCGACATGCTCGTGCACCAGGCCGGTGAGCAGGTGCGGCTCATGACCGGTCGCGACGCCCCGCTGGAGGCCATGTTCGCCGCTGCCCACGAGGCGGTGGCCTAGGTGCTCACGTTCTCTGCCGGGGCCGGCGCCCCAGCGTGGGTGGTCGCGGCCCTCGCCGTCCTCGGTGGCGTGCTGGGGGTGGTCACCGGCCGGGCCCTCGGCACCGGCGGCTACCGGGTCGAGGCCGACGAGCCGGCCAGCATCCTGCCGCGGGCACCCTGGTGGCCCGCCCCGGCACTCGCCCTGCTCTGGGGCTTCCTGGCCTGGCGCATCGGTGACCTGGCGGCATGGGCCGCCCTTCCGGCATACCTCTTCTTCGCCTGGCTCGCGGTGTCGCTGGTCTGGATCGACGTCGACGTGCACCGCCTGCCCGACGGCCTGGTGCTCCCCGCCTACCCGGCGCTCCTGGTGCTGCTGGCCTGCGCGTCGGTGGGAGCGGGGGACTGGCGCCCCATGCGCGACGCGCTCCTGGCGATGGCCGGGCTCTACGTCCTGTACTTCCTCATGGCGCTGGCGTCCCCGGCCTCGCTGGGCTTCGGCGACGTCAAGCTGTCGGGCCTCATCGGGCTGGTGCTCGGCTGGCTGGGGCTCGGCACCGCCCTGCTGGGCCTCCTCGCCGGCTTCGTCGCCGGCGGCCTGATCGCCATCGTCATGCTGGTCGCGCAGCGGGCCGGGCTGCGCTCCCACATCGCCTTCGGGCCGGCCATGATCATCGGCGCGCTGCTGGCGCTGGCGTTCGAGTACCAGCTGTTCCCCGCCTGAGCCGGCCGCCGACCAGCCCTCACCCGCTGTTGGGTGGAGTTCGGTCCGGCCTCCTCCGACTACGCCGAAGGGACCAGTCCGGGGGGCCAAAGGCCTGTTCCCCCGGCCGCCCTGAACTGGCCATGATCGGGACATGGGCCGCTACGTCTACGACTTCGCTGAGGGCAACAAGGACCAGAAGGACCTGCTCGGGGGCAAGGGCGCGAACCTCGCCGAGATGACCCGGCTGGGGCTGCCGGTGCCGCCGGGCTTCACCATCACCACCGAGGCGTGCCGCGCCTACCTCGCCGACGGGCGGGAGCCCGACAGCCTCGGGGAGGAGATCGACCGGCACCTCGCCCTGCTCGAGCAGACCATGGGCCGCACGCTCGGCGACCCCGACGACCCGCTGCTGGTCTCGGTGCGCTCGGGGGCGAAGTTCTCCATGCCGGGGATGATGGACACGGTCCTCAACATCGGCCTGAACGACCGCTCCGTCGAGGGCCTCGTGCGCCAGAGCGGCGGCAACGAGCGCTTCGCCTGGGACTCCTACCGGCGGCTGCTGTCGATGTTCGGCGAGACCGTGCTCGGGGTGCACAAGGACGCGTTCGAGGACGAGATCGACCGGCTCAAGGCCGAGCGCGGAGCGGGCAGCGACCTCGACCTCACCGCCGACGACCTCAGGGAGCTGACCCGGGCCTACGAGAGGACCATCCGCGAGCACACCGGTCGCGACTTCCCGCAGGACCCGCGCGAGCAGCTGGCCCTGGCGGTGCGGGCCGTCTTCGACTCCTGGAACACCGAGCGCGCGACGATCTACCGCCGGCGTGAGCGGATCCCGACCGACCTCGGCACCGCCGTCAACGTCGGCACCATGGTGTTCGGCAACGGCGGCATGGACTCGGGCACCGGCGTCGCCTTCACCCGTGACCCGGCGACCGGCGCGCAGGGCGTCTACGGCGACTACCTGCAGAACGCCCAGGGCGAGGACGTCGTCGCCGGCATCCGCAACACCGTGCCGCTGCACGACCTCGAGACCATCGACAAGGCGTGCTTCGACCAGCTGATGGACATCATGGCGACCCTCGAGCACCACTACCGCGACCTGTGCGACATCGAGTTCACGATCGAGCACGGCAAGCTGTGGATGCTGCAGACCCGGGTGGGCAAGCGCACCGCCCAGGCCGCCTTCCGGATCGCGGTCGAGCTGGTCGACGAGGGGCTCATCGACATGGACGAGGCCCTGCAGCGCGTCACCGGGGCGCAGCTGGCGACGCTGATGTTCCCGCAGTTCAACAGCGAGCACGAGCGGCACCTGCTGGGCCGCGGCATGAACGCCTCGCCGGGCGCGGCCGTGGGCAAGGCGGTCTTCGACTCGACGACGGCCGCCGAGTGGGCCGCCCGCGGCGAGGACGTGATCCTCGTGCGCCGCGAGACCAACCCCGACGACCTCAAGGGCATGGTCGCCGCCACGGGCATCCTCACCAGCCGGGGCGGCAAGACCTCGCACGCCGCGGTCGTGGCCCGCGGCATGGGCCGCACCTGCGTCTGCGGTGCCGAGTCGCTCGACGTCGACGTGAAGGCGCGCCGGTTCACCACCTCCGACGGCACCGTGGTCAGTGAGGGGGACGTCATCTCCATCAACGGCACCACCGGCGAGGTGTGGCAGGGCGAGGTGCCCGTCATGGCCTCCCACGTGGTGCGGCACTTCGAGGGCGACACCTCCACCGACGAAGCCACGGTGCGCGCCGTCGCACGGGTCATGGACCACGCGGACAAGCGTCGCCGCCTCGGCGTGCACGCCAACGCGGACACCCCCGACGACGCCGCGCGGGCCCGCCGCTTCGGTGCCCAGGGAATCGGGCTGTGCCGCACCGAGCACATGTTCCTCGGCGACCGCCGCGAGCTGGTCGAGCACTTCATCATCGCCGAGACCAAGGAGGAGCACGACGCCGCGCTCGACGCCCTGCTGCCGCTGCAGCGCAAGGACTTCCTCGGCATCTTCGAGGCCATGGACGGGCTGCCGGTGACGGTGCGGCTCATTGACCCACCGCTGCACGAGTTCCTCCCCGACATGACCGACCTCGCCGTGCTGGTCGCCCACGAGGACGACGCCGGGCAGGCCGACAGCAAGCACCACAAGATGCTCGAGGCGGTCAAGCGGATGCACGAGCAGAACCCCATGCTCGGCCTGCGCGGCGTGCGGCTCGGCATCGCGATGCCCGGCCTGTTCGCGATGCAGACGCGTGCCATCCTCGAGGCGGCCGCCGAGCGGATGACCGCGGGCGGAGACCCGCGGCCGGAGATCATGGTGCCACTGGTGGCCACAGCCGAGGAGTTCGAGCTGGTGCGGGCCGAGATCGAGAAGGTGGCGGCCGAGGTCAACGAAGAGGCCGGCTTCGAGGTGCCCTACGCGGTCGGCACCATGATCGAGCTGCCCCGCGCGGTGCTCGCTGCCGACAGCATCGCGAAGACGGCGCAGTTCTTCTCGTTCGGCACCAACGACCTGACGCAGATGACCTGGGGCTTCTCGCGCGACGACGTCGAGTCCTCGTTCTTCAGTGCCTACCTCGACAAGGGGATCTTCCCGGTGTCGCCGTTCGAGACCCTCGACCGCGACGGGGTCGGTGCCCTGGTGCGGTATGCCGTGGAGAAGGGTCGTGCCGTCCGTCCCGACCTGCACCTGGGCGTGTGTGGCGAACACGGGGGAGACCCCGAGTCCATCCACTTCTTCGACGAGGTCGGGCTCGACTACGTCTCGTGCTCGCCGTTCCGGGTGCCGGTCGCCCGACTGGAGGCCGGTCGGGCCAGCGCCGGCTGACCGCCGCCACCGGACGGTGGCCGGTCCTGTCCCTGGGGGCCGAACCTTCGGTCGCGAGGGACAGGACCGGCCACGACTGGGCTTTGCGCGGGCCGCGGGCTCCTCCCAGATGACGGGCGCGGCCGAAGCCGGTCGGAGGCCGCGTGGCAGGATTCTGGCCATGCTGCGTTGGCTGACTGCCGGTGAGTCCCACGGCCCCGCCCTGCTCGCGACCATCGAGGGGCTGCCGGCGGGTGTCGAGGTCACCACCGCCGACGTCGCCGCCGCGCTGGCCCGCCGCCGCCTCGGCTTCGGCCGCGGCGCGCGCATGAAGTTCGAGCAGGACGAGGTCGAGTTCCTCGGCGGCGTGCGCCATGGCGTAACCATGGGCTCGCCGGTGGCGGTGCGGATCGGCAACACCGAGTGGCCCAAGTGGCAGACCGTGATGTCGGCCGACCCGGTCAGCGCCGACGCGCTCGCCGCGGCCAACGACGTGAACGCCGAGAAGGAGGTCGCCCGCAACCGTCCGCTCACCCGCCCGCGCCCCGGCCACGCCGACCTCGTCGGCATGCAGAAGTACGGGTTCGACGACGCACGACCGGTGCTCGAGCGCGCCTCCGCCCGGGAGACCGCGGCCCGGGTGGCCCTCGGCGAGGTCGCCGCCCGGTTCCTACGCCAGGCCTACGGCATCCGGCTCGTCTCTCACACGGTGGCCATCGGCACGGCCGGGGTCGCCGACGACGCGGTGCTGCCGACCCCCGACGACGTCGACCGCCTCGACGCCGACCCGGTGCGCACCCTCGACGCCGACGGCTCGGCCGCGATGGTGGCCGAGGTCGAGGCCGCCCGGAAGGACGGCGACACCCTCGGGGGTGTCGTCGAGGTGCTCGCCTACGGCCTGCCGCCGGGGCTGGGATCGCACGTGCACTGGGACCGCCGCCTCGACGCCCAGCTCGCGGCCGCCCTGATGGGCATCCAGGCCATCAAGGGGGTCGAGCTCGGGGACGGCTTCCGGACGGCCGCCCGACGCGGCTCGGCGGCCCACGACGAGATGGAGCGAGACGACTCCGGCACCATCCACCGCCGCACCGGCCGGGCCGGCGGCACCGAGGGCGGCATGTCGACCGGTGACGTGCTGCGGGTCCGCGCCGCCATGAAGCCGATCAGCACCGTGCCGCGGGCGCTCGACACCGTCGACACCACCGGCGCCGAGGCCGCCAAGGCGATCCACCAGCGCTCCGACGTGTGCGCCGTGCCTGCCGCAGGCGTCGTCGCCGAGGCCATGGTGGCCCTCGTTCTCGCGCAGGCGTGCCTGGAGAAGTTCGGCGGCGACTCGGTCGCCGAGACGGCCCGCAACCACGCGGCATACCTCGCGAGCATCCCGGAGGCGATGCGCACGTGGTGAGCAACAGCTCGACCGGACCGCTCGTGGTCGTGATCGGCCCTCCCGGCGCCGGCAAGAGCACCGTCGCCAAGCGGCTGGCCGCCCGCCTCGACGTCGAGTGGCACGACACCGACGAGGCGATCGAGCAGGCCCAGGACCGCACGATCTCCGAGATCTTCATCGACGAGGGCGAGCCCTACTTCCGGGCGATCGAGCGCACGGAGGTGGCCCGCGCCCTCGAGGCCTTCGACGGCGTGCTGTCGCTCGGGGGAGGGGCGCCCATGGACCCCCAGACGCAGGCGCTGCTGAAGGGCCACACCGTCGTCTTCCTCGCCGTGACCATCGCCGACGCGGCGCGCCGCGTCGGGTTCGACCGCACCCGTCCGTTGCTCATGGTGAACCCGCGGGCCCAGTGGACCGCGATGATGAACGAGCGCCGCCCGACCTACGAACGGCTCGCCACGCTGCGGGTCGACACCGCGGGCCGCAAGCCGGCCGCCGTCGTCGACGAGATCGTCGCCCGCCTTCAGGAGCTGGAGCAGCAGGAGGATCAGTCATGACCACGACCCGCATCAGCGTCGGCGGCGACTACGACGTCGTCATCGGCAACGGCCTGCTCCAGGAGCTTCCCGGCCTCGTCGGCGAGGGCGTGCAGCGCGTGCTCATCGTCCACCCGCGGGCACTCGCCGCCACCGGCGAGGCGGTCCGCGAGGACCTCGTCGCCCAGGGCTTCGAGGCGTATGCCGCGGAGGTGCCGGACGCCGAGGAGGCCAAGACCGCGCAGGTGGCCGCTTTCCTCTGGGGCGTGCTCGGACAGGCCGGCTTCACGCGGTCCGACGCCATCGTGTCGGTCGGCGGGGGAGCGACCACCGACCTCGCCGGCTTCGTCGCCGCGACCTGGCTGCGCGGCATCCGGGTCGTGCACGTGCCGACCACGCTGCTGGGCATGGTCGACGCGGCCGTCGGCGGCAAGACCGGCATCAACACCCCGGAGGGCAAGAACCTCGTCGGTGCCTTCCACCCGCCGGCGGGCGTGCTGTGCGACCTGACCACCCTGGAGACGCTGCCGCAGCACGACTTCGTCGCGGGCATGGCGGAGGTGGTCAAGTGCGGCTTCATCGCCGACCCGGTGATCCTGAACCTCGTCGAGTCCGACCTCGAGGGAGCCCGCTCCGCGCAGGGGCCCCATGTGCGTGAGCTGATCGAACGCGCCGTGCGGGTCAAGGCCGACGTCGTCGCCGCGGACCTGCGCGAGTCGTCGCTGCGCGAGGTGCTCAACTACGGCCACACGTTCGGCCACGCCGTCGAGCAGGTGGAGCGCTACGCCTTCCGCCACGGCGCGGCGGTGAGCATCGGCATGGTCTACGTCGCCGAGCTGGCCCGCCTCGCGGGCAAGCTCGACGACGAGCTGGTGGAGCGGCACCGCTCGGTTCTCGGCGGGCTCGGCCTGCCGACGACCTACCGCGGTGACCGGTGGCCGCAGCTCCTCGACGCCATGAAGCGCGACAAGAAGTCCCGGGGGTCCATGCTGCGGTTCGTGGTGCTCCAGGGCCTGGCCCGGCCCGCTCGGCTCGAGGGACCGGACCCTGCGCTGCTCCAGGCTGCCTACGCGGAGGTCAGCGCCGACGTGACCGGACGCGCCGTCTCGCTCTAGCGCAGCTCCGCACCACCCAGCACGTCACCGCCGTCGGGGACGTGGGCCGTGCCGTGGCTCGCGGGCACCGGCCAGAGCAGGGACGGCGTGCCGTGGTCGGTGTCGACGCCGCCAAAGGTGGCCAGGGCGAGGCCCACGGCGCCGATCAGCGCCGCGGCGAGGACACGGGCGGTGTGCAGGCAGCGGGGGCTGCAGGACAGGTTCATGCGATCCCTCGGGGGTGGGAGCTGACATCTGCCCCAACGCTTCCAGACCGCCGGGAGTGCGGTCGGGTCAAACGATCCCCGGCAGACGAACGGCTGAGCCGGCCTGTCCGTTCAGGTGGTGCCGGCCGGAGGCGCCGGAGCCCGGTCGGTCAGGGGGCGCCGGCGGCCGCACAAGCGGAGCGGACCACGGTCTGCTGGGGGAGCACGAGGGGCTGCACGAGGGTGGTCACCGGCCCCTTCGCCCCGGCCGGCTCGTCGACCACCAGCTTCAGGACCCTGGTCTGGCCGGGGCCGATCTCGAGCGTGGAGGTGAAGACCGGGCGACCGCGCTCGCTGTCGACGGCCAGCAGGGTCGGCTTCCCGTCGAGGGTGGCGCCGGTGAAGCCGGCGCCCTTGGTCGCGTAGTAGGAGACGAGGAGGCGGTTGGTGCCCTTCTTCACCGGCACGACGGGCTGGTCGGCCCGGCCGGCGACGTAGTCGCTGAGCCCGGACCTCGGTGCCGTGTTGGTGAGCCGGATCGTGACGGTGGCCTCGTGTCCCGCGGCTGACGTGCAGGACGGTTCGTAGGTGACCTGGCGCCGAAGGTAGTAGTCGAGCTTGTTGCCACCACCGTTGTTGATGACCACCCCGGAGAACAGCCCCTCGGTGTCGCTGAGGGTGCCGCCGACCTTGCGCCCGGCCAGCACGGACTGCTCGTCCGCGCGGGTGCTGAAGAGCAGGAGCCGGCGGGCGTCGACCGCCTTGCCGAGCGCGGAGGCGAACGCGGTGCCCTTCTGCGGCCCCCGCTCGAGGATGACGTCGGCCACCGCCCTGGCCACCTCGATGAGGTAGAGCTTGCGGACCACCGGGTCGGGGAACCGCTCGTAGGCGTCGCGCTCGGTGAGCGCCACGACGTTGTCGGCACCGACCCGCGTGCCGTCCTCCATGGTGGCCGGGCCGGTCACGGCGAGCATCAGCGACAACGCCGTCGGGTCCAGGGCGAGCGCCCCGTCGAGCTTGGAGTGGTACTTCGCCTGGTAGAAGCGCAGGAGCAGCGTGGCGCTGGAGGGGAAGTGGGGGCTGACGGTCGCGTTGCCGAAGAACCGCCCGGGACCGGCGCCCCGGTAGAGCTGGGCGAAGTCGTTGCCGAGGCCGGTGAGGGGAACGTCGACGCCGGCGAAGTCACCGCTCACGCCGTAGCGCTCGAAGTCGAGCCTGCCGTGGTCGGCGCGCAGCACGGCGTACACGCCCGGCAGGCCACCGGAGCCGCGCGCCTCGGCGTCGTTCTGGAAGGCCACCAGGTAGCGACGCGGTTCCTGCGCGCCGAGCATCGGGGGCAGCAGCGTGACGAGGTCATGGGCCGAGGACAGCTGCCCCCCGAGCGCGTCGAGCTGGGTGATCAGGTCACGGCGGGCGCCGTCGACCGGGCCGAGGCCGGTGGTGGGAAGCCTCCGCACGTCGGCGAGCACCGCCTCGGTGGCGTCGTGCGCCCGGCCCAACGGCTGCTGCGCCGCGACGACGGGCCGCAGGTCCACGCCGCCCTTGGGGTTCGCCAGGCTGACGCCGACCAGGCCAGACCTGGCCTGCTGGACGGGTGGCAGGACGTCGTGGGCCACCCGGCTCACCGCCGCCGACGCACCCCGGACCGTCTCGAACGGGCGTCCGACCCACGGCACTGCGGCGGGGACACCCCACAGGGGGCCGTCGGTCAGCGACCGGGCCGCGTCGGCCTCACGCTGCAGGGTTCGCAGGTGGCGGTCCACCTCGGCCGCGGGCGTGTCCTGGCGCACCATGGCCGAACGCAGCTGACCCACCGCCACCTGTGCGTCGCGCAGGTGGCGGTGGGTCAGGAATCCCGTGACAGCGAGTGCCAGGGCAAACAGCAGCAGGGCCGCGACGGCGGCATACGCACTGAGGCGGATGCGCCGCCGACGGCCCTGCAAGGAGCTGCGTCAGGCTGCGGCGTTGGCGTGCTTGCGACGCTTGGCGGCGACGATGAGGGCGCCACCACCGAGCAGGAGCACGAACCCGGCGCCCGCGGTCTTGGCGGCGTCGGAGCCGGTGAAGGCCAGCGAGCCGTTGTCCGTGCTGGCGCTCGTGCCGGCCGCAGCGGCGCTCGGCACGACGATGAAGCTGGCGCTCTGCGTGCCGGTCGCGGCGGCGAGCTCCAGCGTGTGGCGACCCGGCTTGAGGTCGCTCGTGACGGTGAAGGACCCGGAGACGGTGCCCTGCTTGTCAGCGGTGGGCGTACCGACGACCCGCGGGGTCGAGAACACCGTGGCGGTGACCTTCTCACCCGGCTTGAAGCAGCGCGCCTGGTACGAGATCGTCATGCCCACGGACGCCCGGCTGCGGCTCATGGCCACGGTCGAGTTGGCGGGCGGGTAGCTGCCGTTCGTGCAACCGCCGCTACCCGGGGCGGCGTTCACGGGGCCGGCCAGGCCGACGGCCGTGCCGGTCAGAGCGGCGGACAGGCCAACGGTGGCGGCAGCCACCTTGAAAGCGCGCATGTGTGTTCTCCCCTGCAAAAGTCTCTGGTGAACGGGACCCGTTCGCCGCAAAACGTATCATAGGGACGCTTGCGCCACCCCTGAACCGCACCTTTTCGGATGCCCGTGTTTCCGTAGGGATGGCATTCGGGTGCGCCGGGGCAGCGGCGGGGCAGCGGCGGGGCGCTCCGCAGCCGACGCACCACCTGCCGCTCGGTGCCGGCCGTCGGCGATTGGGGAGTGCTGCGCGGTGGCGGCTAGACTCGGTCCGATCCCCATTTCCCGTCCTGTCCGTGTCTTCGGCGCGCCCGCGAGCCGCCGCTGCGCGGAGACCCGAGAAGAGAGCAGACGACACGTGGCATCGACCAACGACCTGAAGAACGGCATGGTGCTCAACCTCGAGGGCCAGCTGTGGTCTGTCGTGGAGTTCCAGCACGTCAAGCCCGGCAAGGGTCCGGCCTTCGTGCGCACCAAGCTGAAGAACGTCCTCTCGGGCAAGGTCGTGGACAAGACGTTCAACGCCGGCGTCAAGGTCGACACCGCCACCGTCGACCGCCGCGACATGCAGTACCTGTACAAGGACGGCACCGACTTCGTGTTCATGGACGGTTCGACCTACGACCAGATCCACGTGCCGGAGGCGACCGTCGGCGACGCCGCCAACTACCTGCTCGAGAACCAGACCGCCCAGGTCGCGACCCACGAGGGTTCGGTGCTCTACGTCGAGCTCCCCGCCTCGGTCGTCCTCGAGATCACCTACACCGAGCCCGGCCTGCAGGGCGACCGCTCCACCGGCGGCACCAAGCCGGCCACCCTCGAGACCGGCGCCCAGATCCAGGTCCCGCTGTTCCTCGAGACCGGCACCAAGGTCAAGGTCGACACCCGCGACGGTTCCTACCTCGGTCGCGTGAACTGACTTGGCGGCTCGCACGAAGGCCCGCAAGCGGGCCGTCGACCTGCTCTTCGAGGCGGAGCAGCGGGGCATCAACGCGCGCGACCTGCTCGCGGAGCGGCTGGCCAAGCCGGTCACCGAGGCGCCGCTGAACCAGTACACCGCGGACCTGGTCGAGGGCGTCGTGGCGCACTGGACCGACATCAACGAGCTGCTCGCGACGTACAGCCAGGGCTGGACGGTCGAGCGGATGCCGAGCGTCGACCGGGCCATCCTGCGCCTGGGGGCCTTCGAGGTGCTCTACGCGCAGGACGTGCCTGAGGGCGTGGCGATCGCCGAGGCCGTCGAGCTCGCCCGCTCCCTCAGCACCGACGAGTCGCCGAAGTTCGTCAACGGCCTGCTGGCCCGTCTCGCCGAGGTCAAGCCGACCCTGGCCTGAAGGCCTCCACGACGGCCGCCATGTCGTCGCCACCGTGACCCTGCTCGGACGCCTGCGCGTACACCGCGCGCAGCGCCTCCAGCAGGGTCGCGTCGTACCCACGGCCCTGCGTGGCCAGGGCCATCAGGTCGAGGTCCTTGCGCACGCTGTCGACCGGGAAGGACGGCGGGTACTCACCGCCGATCATCATCCCGCCCTTGAGCTGGGCGTACGGCGTGTCGGTCGGCCCTCCGCCGATCGCGTCGAGGAAGAGCCGCGGGTCGACGTCGAGGGCTCGCGCCATGGTGACCGACTGGGCCACGGCGGCGTTCAGCGAGGCCACCCACGCGTTGACGACGAGCTTGAGCCGGCTGGCGACCCCGACCTCCTCACCGGCCCACAGGGTGCGCGAGCTGATCGCGTCGAGCACCGGCTCGACCCGGTCGCGCAGGTCCGGGTCGCCGGAGACGACCACCACGAGGGACCCGCTCTCGGCCGGTGCCTTGGTGCCGAGCACCGGTGCGTCGAGGACCGGTATGCCGTGCCGGCCGGCGAGCTCTGCCAGGCGCGCCATGCCCTCGGGACCCACGGTGGCGGTCTGCAGCCAGACGGCGCGGCTGCCGAGGTCCGGCTCCTGCTCGAGCAGCTCGGTCATGACCTGCTCGACGGACTCCGCATCGAAGAGCATCGTGACCACGACGTCGGCGCCGGCGCAGGCCTCGGCGGCGGACTCACACACCACGACGCCGTCCTCCGCCAGCGGCCGGGCCCGGTCCGGGTTGCGGTTCCAGGCCCGCACGTCGAGCCCGGCCCGGCGCAGGCTCCGCGCCATGCCGGTGCCCATGATCCCGGTGCCGAGCAGCGCCACGGTCGAGGTGTGACCCATCAGCCCCACACCTCCCTGGCGACCTCGGCGACGAGGCGCAGCTTGGCGACCTCGTCCTCCTCGGTCAGCTCGTTGCCCTCGACGGTGGAGGAGAACCCGCACTGCGGTGACAGGCACAGCTGGTCGAGGGGCACGTAGCGGCTCGCCTCGTCGATGCGTCGCTTGATGGTGTCCTTGTCCTCGAGCTGCGGACGCTTGGTGGTCACGAGGCCGAGCACGACCTGCTTGCCCGGCGGCACGAACCGCAGGGGCTCGAAGGTGCCGGACCGCTCGTCGTCGAACTCGAGGAAGAAGCCGTCGACCGCGAGGTCGGAGAACAGCCGCTCGGCGACGAAGTCGTAACCGCCCTCCGCGGCCCACGACGAGCGGAAGTTGCCGCGGCACAGGTGGGTGGTCACGCGCAGGCCCGCGGGCCGGTCGGCGATGGCGGCGTTGATGTTGCGGATGTACTGCTCGTGCTGGTGCTCCGGGTCGCCGCCCTGGGCAGCCACCAGCTCACGCTGGGCGGGGTCGTTGAGGTAAGCGAGGCTGGTGTCGTCGAGCTGCAGGTACGTGCAGCCGAGGTCGGCCACCCGGCGCACCTGCTCGGCATACGCGGCCGTCAGGTCGGCCCAGAACTCCTCGAGGTCGGGGTAGACCCGTTGGTCGATGGCGGCCCGGCCGCCGCGGTAGTGGACCATGTTGGGGGAGGGGATGGTCAGCTTGGGCGTCAGCCCGGGTGCGCTGTCGCGGACCCGGTCGCGCAGGTACGTGAAGGCGTCGCCGAAGATGGTGTGCCCGAGCCTGACCCGCTCGTGCACCGCGAGGGCGGCCGACTCGAAGTCGAGGTCGCCCTGGGGGTTGTGGAAGTGCACCTGCAGCTTCTCGTCGGTGGGGGCGACCCCGCCGAGCTGGTAGATGAAGTCCATGTGCCACGAGGTCCGGCGGTACTCCCCGTCGCTGGCCGTCTGCAGCCCCACCTCCTGCTGGAGGGCGACGGCGTGGTCGACCGCGGTGTCCTCGGCGGCCCTCAGCGCATCGTCGTCCAGGCGTCCCTCGGCGTGCTCGGCGCGTGCCCGCAGCAGCTCCTTCGGCCGCAGCAGGCTGCCGACGTGGTCGGCGCGGAACGGCGGCTGGTCGCGCCACGCGGCGGCGCCGCCCGTGCTGGTGGGGCTCCCGGTGCTGCTGGTCATGCTGCCTCCTCGAGGCGGGCTGGGGGATGGTCCGACGTCGGCCCCTCCTTCCTACTCCAGCAGGCCGCGACGCGCAGCGTGGAGCGAGCCAACGCTGCGCGTCGCCACGCTGAGTGACACCACGCTGAGTGACACCACGCTGAGTGACACCACGCTGAGTGACACCACGCTGAGCGACACCACACGGCGGGCGTCTCAGGAGGTGGGGCAGTGTGCCGGTGGTGCCGGGCAGGGGCTAGAGTGGGCGCCGTTCGACATCCTTTAACGACCTGTCCCGTGAGGCAGGGAAGGAGGTCCTGACGCTGATGCGTCCTGACTCTGGTGTGCCCGACGGCGCCTCGTCCGGCGGCGGTCCTCTTCCGACCAGCCCCACCGGCGCCCCCACCTCCACCGACGGCCCGGCCTCTGCCAGCACGGTCCCTGCCGGCGCTCCCGCCCGCGCGGTGATGAGCTCCGCCGATGTCTCCCGGGCCCTGCGCCGTATCGCGCACGAGATCCTCGAGCGCAACAAGGGCGCCGACGACCTCGTCGTGCTCGGCATCCCGACACGAGGCGTGGCCCTCGCCAAGCGCCTGGTCGCCGTCATGGAGGAGGTCGAGGGACGGCCGGTGCCGGTCGGCGCCCTCGACGTCACCATGCACCGCGACGACCTGCGCCGGCAGCCGACCCGCTCGCCCATGCACACCGACATCCCGGCCACCGGGATCGACGAGCGGGTCGTCGTGCTCGTCGACGACGTCCTGTACTCGGGTCGCACGGTGCGCGCCGCCCTCGATGCCCTGTCCGACCTCGGGCGGCCGCGTGCCGTGCGGCTGGCCGTGCTGGTCGACCGCGGCCACCGCGACCTGCCCATCCGCGCCGACCACGTCGGCAAGAACCTGCCCACCTCGAGCTCCGAGCGCGTGCAGGTGCGCCTCGAGGAGCACGACGGCGTCGCCGACGAGGTGCGCATCGCCGGAGGGGAGCCCCGATGACCACCACGCTCGACACCGCAGCCGCCGCGTCCACCAGGAGTGGGCGACGCCACCTGCTGTCGGTCGCCGACCTCGACCACGCGCAGATCCGCACCATCCTCGACACCGCCGCGGAGATGCACGGCGTGCAGCAGCGCGAGGTCAAGAAGCTGCCGACGCTGCGCGGCCGGACCGTCGTCAACCTGTTCTTCGAGGACTCGACCCGCACCCGCAGCTCCTTCGAGCTGGCCGGCAAGTGGCTCTCGGCCGACGTCATCAACATCTCGGGCAAGGGCTCCTCGACCTCCAAGGGCGAGTCGCTGCGCGACACGGTGCTGACGGTGGCGGCGATGGGCGTGGACGCGCTCGTCATCCGGCACAGCGCCTCCGGGGCCGCGCACCAGGTCAGCCAGTGGGTCGACGCCCACGTCATCAACGCCGGTGACGGCACGCACGAGCACCCCACCCAGGCCCTGCTCGACGCCTACACGATGGAGCGCCGGCTCGGCAGCCTGGAGGGCCGGCACGTCGCGATCGTCGGCGACCTGACCCACTCGAGGGTGGTGCGCTCCAACCTGCTCTGCCTGCGCACCCTCGGCGCGCGGGTCACGCTCGTCGCCCCGCCCACCCTGATGCCGGCCGGCATCGGCAGCTGGGCGGCCGCCGACGGCTTCGAGCTGTCGAACGACCTCGACGCCGTGCTGCCCACCGCCGACGCGGTGATGATGCTGCGCGTGCAGCGCGAACGGATGAGCGGCGGCTTCTTCCCGACCGCGCGCGAGTACACCGTCGGCTACGGCCTCACGCGCGACCGGCTGAACGCCCTCATGGCGGCCAACCCCGACGCCGTGATCTGCCACCCGGGGCCGATGAACCGCGGGCTGGAGATCGCCGCCGACGCGGCCGACGGGGCGCAGTCGCTCATCCTCGACCAGGTGTCGGCGGGAGTGGCGGTGCGGATGTCGGTCCTCTACCACCTCCTTGCCGGAGAGGAAGGCCAGCAGTGAGCACGCTTCTGATCACGGGGGCCGACCTCGCCGGCTCGGGCGCCCAGGACCTGCTGGTCGAGGACGGTGTCATCACCCGGGTCGGGTCCATCGGCTCGGCCGGCGGCGCCGAGGTCCTCGAGGCCGACGGGCTGGTCGCCCTGCCCGGCCTGGTCGACCTGCACACCCACCTGCGCGAGCCGGGTCGCGAGGACGCCGAGACCATCGCCTCGGGGTCGGCCGCAGCGGCCGTGGGCGGCTTCACCGCCGTGCTGGCGATGGCCAACACCAACCCGGTCACCGACACGGCCGAGGCGGCCGAGCGTGTGCTCGACCTCGGACGCGCTGCCGGGCTGGTCGACGTGCAGCCGGTCGGCGCGGTCACCAAGGGCCTGGCGGGCGAGGAGCTCGCCGAGCTGGGCCTCATGCACCGCAGCCGCGCCCGGGTGAAGGTCTTCTCCGACGATGGGAAGTGCGTCCACGACGCGCGGGTGATGCGCCGCGCGCTGGAGTACGTCCGCGCGTTCCGCGGCGTCGTCTCGCAGCACGCCCAGGACCCGCACCTCGCGGGCTCGAGCGCCTGCTGCCACGAGGGTGAGCTGTCCGGCCGGCTGGGCCTGCCGGGATGGCCCGGCATCGCCGAGGAGACCATCGTCGCCCGCGACGTCATGCTCGCCCGCCACACCGGCAGCCGCGTGCACGTCGCCCACGTCTCCACCGCCGGCTCGGTGGAGGTGGTCCGCTGGGCCAAGGCGCAGGGCATCGACGTGACCGCCGAGGTGACCCCGCACCACCTGGTCCTCACCACCGACCTGCTGGCCGGCTACGACCCCACCTTCAAGGTCAACCCGCCGCTGCGCCCGCAGGAGGACGTCGACGCGCTGCGCGCCGCGCTCGCGGACGGCACCATCGACGCCGTGGCCACGGACCACGCACCGCATGCCCGGCACGACAAGGAGCACGCCTTCGTCGACGCAGCCTTCGGCATGCTCGGCCTCGAGACGGCCCTCTCCGTTGTCAGCGACACCATGGTGCGCACCGGCCTGCTCGACTGGGCGGGCGTGGCCCGCGTGATGTCCTCCAACCCCGCGCGGATCGCGGGCCTCGAGGGGCACGGCCGACCGCTCACGGTCGGCTCACCGGCCAACCTGACGCTGGTCGACCCGGACGCCCGCGTGACCGTCGACCGGTCGGCCTCGCTGTCCCTCTCCCGCAACAACCCGTGGCACGGCCGCTCCCTGCAGGGTGCGGTGGAGGCCACCGTGCTGCGCGGCACGGTCACCGCCCGGAAGGGAGCACTGGCATGAGCCGACCCCAGGCCGTCGGCGTGATGCTCATCGCGCTCGGCCTCATCTACGCCCTGCTGTATGCCGCGTGGCTGCGCAAGCGCCGCCGCAACACCTCCGCCGCGGTGGCGGTCGCCGCACCCCGCACGGGCACCGACGGGGCCGACGAGGTGCCCGGCAGCGTCGTCCGCGCAGAGGGCACCTACGTCAGCACCACCACCGCCGCCTCACGGCTCGAACGGGTCGCGGTCGAGGGCCTGGGGAACCGGGCCAGGGCGACCGTGGCCATCCGCCGCGGCTCACCCGACGAGCTCATCCGCTTCGAGCGGCAGGGCGAGTCCGACGTCGTCATCCCGCGCAGCCGTCTGGTCGACGTGCGACGCGACCGCGGCATGGCCGGCAAGTTCGTCGGCGCCAACCGGCTGCTCGTCGTGCGCTGGAAGGCGGACGACGAGGCCATCTACGAGACCGGCTTCCTCCCGCGTCACCGCGCCGACCTCGAACGGCTCGAGTCGGCGCTGTGGTGGCACCAGGCCGGCAGCAGCATCACCGCCGACGAGTCGGCGCAGTCCACCGACGTCCAGAACCCGGAAGGGGACCCCCGCACGTGACCGTCACGGCAGCCAGCACCGCCACCAGCACCACCCCGAGCCGCATCACCGGCCAGGTCCGCGAGCCGGCCGTCCTCGTCCTCGAGGACGGCCGCACGTTCCGCGGTGAGGCCTACGGCGCCGTGGGGGAGACGGTCGGCGAGGCGGTCTTCTCGACCGGCATGACCGGTTACCAGGAGACCCTCACCGACCCGAGCTACCACCGGCAGGTCGTGGTCATGACCGCGCCGCACGTCGGCAACACCGGCGTCAACGACGAGGACGGCGAGTCGAGGCGCATCTGGGTGGCCGGCTACGTCGTGCGCGACCCCGCCCTGCGACCGTCGAACTGGCGGTCGCGCCGCACCCTGGAGGACGAGCTGCGCGAGCAGGGCGTCGTGGGCATCTGCGGGATCGACACCCGGGCCCTGACCCGGCACCTGCGCGAGCGCGGCGCCATGCGCGTCGGCATCTTCTCCGGTGAGCAGGCCGCCCACTCGGACGCCGAGCTGCTGGCCACCGTGCAGCAGGCGCCCGCGATGAGCGGCGCCGCCCTGGCCGCCGAGGTGACCACCGCCGAGCCGTACGTCGTGCCGGCGGTGGGGGAGAAGCGGTTCACCGTCGCCGCGCTCGACCTCGGCATCAAGGCGATGACGCCGCACCTGATGGCCGAGCGGGGCATCGAGGTGCACGTGCTGCCCTGCACCGCCACCTTCGCCGACATCCAGGCCGTGCACCCCGACGGGGTGTTCTTCTCCAACGGCCCCGGAGACCCGGCGGCCACGGAGCACGAGATCGGCGTCCTGCGCGAGGTGCTGGCCGCCCGCCTGCCGTTCTTCGGGATCTGCTTCGGCAACCAGCTGCTCGGCCGGGCGCTCGGGTTCGGCACGTACAAGCTCAAGTACGGCCACCGCGGCATCAACCAGCCGGTGATGGACAAGGCCACGGGCAAGGTGGAGGTCACCGCCCACAACCACGGCTTCGCCGTGGACGCACCCCTCGACGGACCGGTGCCGGCGCCGAGCGACGCCGCCAGCGGCACGGCATACGGGCGGGTGCGGGTCTCCCACGTGTGCCTCAACGACGACGTCGTCGAGGGGCTGGAATGCCTTGACCTGCCTGCCTACTCGGTCCAGTACCACCCCGAGGCCGCGGCCGGCCCGCACGACGCCGCCTACCTCTTCGACCGCTTCATCGACCTCATGACGACGCGCGCCGCCGGCGCCGACACGGAAGGACGCGCCTGATGCCCCGCCGCCCCGACATCGAGTCCGTCCTCGTCATCGGCTCCGGCCCGATCGTCATCGGTCAGGCCTGCGAGTTCGACTACTCCGGCACCCAGGCGTGCCGGGTGCTCAAGGAGGAGGGCATCCGCGTCGTGCTGGTGAACTCCAACCCGGCGACGATCATGACCGACCCCGAGTTCGCCGACGCCACCTACGTCGAGCCGATCACCCCCGACGTGGTGGAGGCGATCATCGCCCGCGAGCGTCCCGATGCCGTCCTCGCCACCCTCGGTGGACAGACCGCGCTCAACACCGCGATCGCGTTGCACGAGAACGGTGTTCTGGAGAAGTACAACTGCCACCTCATCGGCGCCAACGTCGAGGCGATCCAGCTCGGTGAGGACCGCGAGAAGTTCAAGGGCGTCGTCGAGCGCTGCGGCGCCGAGTCGGCGCGGTCGCTCATCTGCCACACCATGGACGAGTGCGTGGCCGCGGCCGAGGAGCTCAGCTACCCCGTCGTCGTGCGCCCGTCGTTCACCATGGGTGGCCTGGGCTCCGGCTTCGCCTACGACGAGGAGGACCTGCGGCGCATCGCCGGCGCGGGCCTGCAGTACTCGCCGGTGACCGAGGTGCTCCTCGAGGAGTCGATCCTGGGCTGGAAGGAGTACGAGCTCGAGGTCATGCGCGACCACGCCGACAACGTCGTGGTGGTCTGCTCCATCGAGAACCTCGACCCGATGGGCGTGCACACCGGCGACTCGATCACCGTCGCCCCGGCGCTGACGCTGACCGACCGCGAGTACCAGCGGCTCCGCGACATCGGCATCGCCATCATCCGTGAGGTCGGCGTCGACACCGGTGGCTGCAACATCCAGTTCGCGGTGAACCCCGAGGACGGCCGGATCATCGTCATCGAGATGAACCCGCGCGTCTCCCGGTCCTCGGCGCTCGCGTCGAAGGCGACCGGGTTCCCGATCGCCAAGATCGCCGCGAAGATGGCGATCGGCTACACCCTCGACGAGGTACCCAACGACATCACCCGCGAGACCCCGGCCTCGTTCGAGCCGACCCTCGACTACATCGTGGTCAAAGTGCCGCGGTTCGCGTTCGAGAAGTTCCCGGCGGCCGACCCGACGCTGACCACGACGATGAAGTCGGTCGGCGAGGCGATGGCCATCGGCCGCAACTTCACCGAGGCGCTGCAGAAGGCGCTGCGCTCGGTCGAGCGCAAGGGCGCCAGCTTCCACTGGGACGGCCCCACGCCGACCGAGGAGGAGGCCCGCGCGCTGCTCGACCTGGCGCGCACCCCCACCGACGGCCGCATCGTCACCGTGCAGCAGGCGCTGCGCGGCGGGCTGACGGTCGAGGAGGTGCACGACGCCACCGGCATCGACCCGTGGTTCCTCGACCAGATGGCGCTCGTCAACGAGCTGGCGCAGGAGATCGCCGCCGCGCCGCAGCTCACGCCCGAGCTCCTGCGGCTGGCCAAGCGGCACGGCTTCAGCGACACCCAGCTCGCCTCCCTGCGCGGTATGCCGGAGAGCGTGGTCCGTGGGGTGCGTCACGCCCTCGGGGTGCGGCCGGTCTTCAAGACGGTCGACACCTGCGCGGCCGAGTTCGCCGCCCAGACGCCCTACCACTACTCGTCCTACGACGAGGAGACCGAGGTCGAGCCGCGGGAGCGACCCGCCGTGCTCATCCTCGGCTCCGGCCCCAACCGGATCGGTCAGGGCGTCGAGTTCGACTACTCCTGCGTGCACGCCTCGTTCGCGCTGCGCGAGGCCGGCTACGACACCGTGATGGTGAACTGCAACCCGGAGACGGTCTCCACCGACTACGACACCAGCTCGCGCCTCTACTTCGAGCCGCTCACCCTCGAGGACGTGCTCGAGGTCTACCACGCCGAGAAGCAGGCCGGCCCGATCGCCGGAGTGGTCGTCCAGCTCGGGGGCCAGACGCCGCTCGGCCTCGCGCAGGCGCTCAAGGACGAGGGCGTGCCGATCGTGGGCACCTCGCCCGAGGCGATCGACCTCGCCGAGGACCGTGGCGCGTTCGGCCGGGTGCTCCACGAGGCGAAGCTGCCGGCGCCCAAGCACGGCACCGCCTACAGCGCGGAGGAGGCCGTCGAGGTCGCCCGCGAGATCGGCTACCCCGTCCTGGTGCGCCCCTCCTACGTGCTCGGCGGCCGCGGCATGGAGATCGTCTACGACGACGAGACGCTGTCGGCGTACGTCACGCGGGCCACGGTCGCCTCGCCGGAGCACCCGGTGCTGGTCGACCGGTTCCTCGACGACGCCATCGAGATCGACGTCGACGCCCTCTACGACGGCGAGGAGATGTACCTCGGCGGGATCATGGAGCACATCGAGGAGGCCGGCATCCACTCCGGCGACTCGGCCTGCACCCTGCCGCCGGTCACCCTCGGCGACGAGGAGCTCGAGCGGGTCCGGGAGGCCACGCTGAAGCTGGCGCAGGGCATCGGCGTCCGCGGCCTCATGAACGTCCAGTTCGCCCTGGCCCAGGACGTCCTCTACGTGCTGGAGGCCAACCCGCGTGCGTCGCGGACCGTGCCGTTCGTGGCGAAGGCCACCGGCGTGCCGATCGCCAAGGCCGCCGCCCGGGTCATGCTCGGCGCGACGGTGCGCGAGCTGCGCGAGGAGGGCCTGCTGCCCCCGCACGCCGACGGCGGGCGCATCCCGAGCCACGCCCCGGTGGCCATCAAGGAGGCGGTCCTGCCGTTCAAGCGGTTCCGCACCAAGGAGGGCCTCGTCGTCGACAGCCTGCTCGGCCCCGAGATGCGCTCGACCGGCGAGGTCATGGGCATCGACGAGGACTTCGGGTCGGCCTTCGCCAAGAGCCAGCTCGCCTCGTTCGGCGGCCTGCCGACGCGGGGCACGGTCTTCGTCTCGGTCGCCAACCGCGACAAGCGGGCGATGATCTTCCCGGTGAAGCGGCTCGCCGACCTCGGTTTCCACCTCATGGCGACGGCGGGCACCGCAGAGGTGCTGCGCCGCAACGGGATCACGGCCGAGGTGGTGCGCAAGGTCAGCCAGCGCGGCGTGCCCCAGGCGGCCCCCGCCGACGGCGGGCACGAGCCCACCATCGTCGACCTCATCCTCGGCGGTGACGTGGCCATGGTGGTCAACACGCCGTCGGGCCCGAACGCGCGGGCCGACGGCTACGCCATCCGGGCGGCCACGACGTCGATGGACAAGCCGATCATCACCACCGTGCAGGAGCTCGCTGCGGCGGTGCAGGGCATCGAGGCCCAGATGAAGGGTGAGCTGCGGGTCAAGCCGCTGCAGGAGCACGCGCGTGACCTCGACCTCTACGGCCAGGGGGTGCCGGCGTGAGCACGACGGCGGCACGGCCCGGCGCAGGGGTCGTCCAGGTCACCGGCGAGCTCATCGCCACGCGTCGGGTGGGTGCCTACCACCACCTCACGTTCGTGGCACCGGGCCTGGCCGAGCACGCCCGCCCCGGACAGTTCGTCGCCGTGGCCGTCGGCGGCCCCACCTCGGCCAACCTGCTGCGCCGCTGCTTCTCCATCCACCGGGTCAGCCCCTCGGGCACCTACGGCGGCACGGTCGACGTCGTGGTGGCCGCGCACGGCCCGGGCACGCAGTGGCTGACCGACCTGCGGGCGCACGACGAGGTCGACATCGTCGGCCCGCTCGGCCGACCGTTCCCGCTGCCCAAGGAGCCGGTGCCCACGATCCTCGTCGGCGGCGGCTACGGCAGCGCACCGCTGTTCTGGCTCGCCGAGACGCTGCGCGAGCGCGGCTGCCGGGTCGAGATGGTGCTCGGCGCCGCCACCGAGTCGCGGCTCTTCGGGGTCGTCGAGGCCCGGCGCTGCGCCGACGGCGTCACCGTCACCACCGACGACGGTTCCCTCGGGCACCGCGGCTGGGTCTCCGACGTGCTGCCCGAGCTCATCCGCAGCACCGGCGCCGGCGTCGTCTACGCCTGCGGCCCCATGGGGATGCTGCGCTCCGTCACCGAGGTGGCCACCGCAGAGGGGGCCGTCGCCCAGGTGGCGGTCGAGGAGTCGATGGCCTGCGGCGTGGGGGTGTGCATGACCTGCGTGATGCCGGTGCGCGGCAACGACGGAGTGACGCGCATGGTTCGCTCGTGCGTCGAGGGCCCGATCTTCCGCGGTGACCGGGTCCGGTGGGAGTCCTTCGAGAACGGGTACTGCACGGTGCCGGCCGACGCGCTCGGCGCGCCGAAGGAGGGTGGTCACTGATGGGTGTCTTCGGGAGCACCCGGCTGACGGCCCTCGGCAGCCGGTCGCAGACGGAGACGGTGCGGCACGGGCACTCGGTGGCCGACGCTGCCGACGACGCGGCGGTGCGGGGCGCCGAGCCGGCGCCTGCGGTCGACATGTCGGTCGACCTCGCCGGGGCGGTGCTGCCCAGCCCGATGATGACCGCGTCGGGGTGTGCCGCGAACGGCAAGGAGCTGCACCGCTTCTTCGACGTGACCGAGCTCGGGGCCTTCGTCACCAAGTCGGTGATGGCCGAGCCGCGCTCCGGGCGCGGAACGCCCCGCATGGCCGAGACGCCGTCGGGGATGCTCAACTCGATCGGCCTGCAGGGGCCCGGCATCCGCGCCTTCGTCGAGAACGACCTGCCGTGGCTGAAGCAGGCCGGCGCGCGGGCGATGGTGTCCATCGCGGGCTCCACCAGCGGCGAGTTCGCCGACGTGGCGGCCATCCTGCGGGCCAGCGAGGCGTTCGACGCCGTGGTCGGCGTCGAGGTCAACATCTCCTGCCCCAACGTCGCCAACCGTGGCCTCGTGTTCGCCTGCGACCCGCACGCCTCTGCCAAGGTCGTCGCCCTGGTCCGCGAGCAGCTGCCGCGCGACATCCCCATCTTCGCCAAGCTCACGCCCGACGTCACCGACATCGTGACCATCGCGCAGGCAGCCGTGAAGGCCGGCGCCGACGGGCTCACCATGATCAACACCCTGCTCGGCATGGTCATCGACACCGACCTGCTCCGCCCGCAGCTCGGCGGCGTCACCGGTGGGCTGTCCGGCCCCGCCGTGCGGCCGGTCGCCGTGCGGGCCATCTGGCAGGTGCGTGCCGCGATGCTGCAGGGCCGGCTGCCCTTCGTGCCGATCGTCGGCGTCGGGGGAGTGCGCACCGGTCGCGACGCCCTCGAGCTCGTCGCCGCCGGGGCCAGCGCCGTTCAGGTCGGCACCGCGACGTTCAACGACCCGACCGCGCCCGTGCGCGTCGGTCGAGAGTTGCGAGACCTGTTGCAGGACAAGGGGTTTGCCCGCTTCACCGACGTGGTGGGCATCGCACACGAGAGGGTGGGATGACATGGCAGACGACGAGGTGACCATCGAGCGGCCCGGTTTCGGGGCCCGGCTCCAGGCGGCCATGGAGGCGCACGGGCCGCTGTGCGTGGGCATCGACCCGCACCCGGGCCTGTTCGACCAGTGGGACCTGCCGCACACGCCGGAGGGCCTGGAGCGCTTCACCATGAGCTGCGTCGAGGCCTTCGCCGGCACCGTGGCCGCGGTGAAGCCGCAGTCGGCGTTCTACGAGCAGTTCGGATCCGCAGGCATCGCAGTGCTGGAGAAGGCCCTTGGCGCCCTGCGGGAGGCCGGGACCCTGACGGTCCTCGACGCCAAGCGGGGTGACATCGGTTCGACCATGGCGGCGTATGCCGTGGCGTACCTCTCCGACCACGCGCCCCTGCGCGCCGACGCGGTCACGCTCAGCCCCTACCTCGGCTACGGCTCGCTGCGACCCGCCATCGACACGGCGCTCGGCACCGGTCGCGGTGTCTTCGTCCTGGCCCTGACCTCGAACCCCGAGGGCGCCTCGGTGCAGCACGCCGGGGGCCCGGGAGCCTCGGTGGCCGGCGGCATCGTCAACGCGGTCCGCGAGGACAACCGGAAGGCGGCTCGCAAGGGCCAGCTCGGGAGCGTCGGCATGGTCGTGGGTGCCACGACGGGCTCCGCGGTCGAGCACCTGGAGCTCGACCTCGCCTCCGCGAACGCGCCCCTCCTGGCGCCCGGGATCGGCGCGCAGGGCGGCACCGCCGACGACCTGCGGCGGGTCTTCGGCTCGGCCCTGCCGCACGTGCTGGCGACCTCGAGCCGCGAGGTGCTGGCCGCCGGGCCCGACGTCGCCGCCCTGCGCTCCAAGGCGCTCGAGTCCGCTGAGGGGCTGCGGGAGCTGCTGGCGTAGGGCGGAGCCGGGCCGACGACGTTGGCCCAGGGGCGGAGCGGGGCCGTCGACCGCCTCGGGGGCGGATCCCCGGGAGGCGCGAGGGCGCCCGGCATTGCTAGAGTCGCAAGCCAGCCCAAGACCCGCGGCTGTCGCCGCCCCGACCGAGGAGTTCTCACCGTGGCCCTTCCCCCGCTGACCCCGGAGCAGAGGGCCGCAGCCCTGGAAAAGGCCGCCGTCGCCCGCCGTGAGCGCGCAGCGGTCAAGAACCGGCTGAAGTACGCCCAGGGCTCCCTCAAGGACGTCATCGCCGACGGCAAGGACAACGACGTCGTGGGCAAGATGAAGGTCTCGGCGCTGCTCGAGTCGATGCCCGGCGTCGGCCGGGTGCGGGCCCGCCAGATCATGGAAGAGGTCGGCATCTCCGAGAGCCGGCGCGTGCGGGGTCTGGGCCAGAACCAGATCTCCGCCCTGCTGTCCCGCTTCGACCAGGCGTGAGCCACCCGCACCGCCTGGTCGTCCTCGCCGGGCCGACCGCCGTCGGCAAGGGCACCATCGCTGCCTACATCCGCGAGCACTTTCCCGAGGTGTGGCTCTCGGTGTCGGCGACCACCCGCCGGCCGCGGCCGGGGGAGTGCGACGGGGTGCACTACCACTTCGTCGACGAGGCCGAGTTCGAGCGGATGCGCGAGGCCGGCGAGCTCCTCGAGTGGGCGGTCGTGCACGGTCGCGCCAGCTACGGCACCCCGCGGAGGCCGGTCGAGGAGGCACTGTCCCAGGGACGCATGGCGCTGCTGGAGATCGACCTGCAGGGCGCCCGCCAGGTGCGCGAGGCCATGCCCGAGGCTCTGTTCGTCTTCCTCGCCCCGCCGAGCTGGGACGAGCTGGTCCGGCGCCTGGTCGGCAGGGGCACCGAGGACGAGGAGGAGCGCGAGGCCCGGCTGGCCACCGCGCGGCGCGAGCTGGAGGCCGCCGCGGAGTTCGACGTCACCATCGTCAACGACGAGGTTCGGCATGCGGCCGAACAGCTCGTATCATTGATGCGGTCGCACTAGGCGACCCCACCGACCACGACCGCGGGCACACCAGCCCCCACCCCTAACAGATCGAGAGCATCCACGTGTCTGGAACCGTCGCGAACCCCATCGGCATCACCAACCCGCCGATCGACGACCTGCTGGAGAAGGCCGACTCCAAGTACGCCCTCGTCATCTACTCGGCCAAGCGCGCCCGCCAGATCAACGCGTACTACTCCCAGCTCCAGGAGGGCCTGCTCGAGTACGTCGGCCCGCTCGTCGACGCCCAGGTGCACGAGAAGCCGATGTCCATCGCGCTGCGCGAGATCAACGAGGGCCTGCTCACCTCCGAGCCCATCGAGAGCTGACCCGGCAGGACTGCGGGGGCTGAGAGCACAGCGACGTGCGCGTCATCCTGGGGGTCAGTGGGGGCATCGCCGCCTACAAGGCCTGCTCCCTGCTGCGCCTGTTCACCGAGTCCGGGCACGACGTCACCGTCGTGCCGACCGCGTCGGCCCTGAAGTTCGTCGGCGCGCCCACCTGGGCGGCGCTGTCGGGCAAGCCGGTGCAGACCGACGTCTGGACGTCGGTGCACGAGGTGCCGCACGTCCGCCTCGGCCAGGGTGCTGACCTCGTCGTCGTGGCGCCTGCGACGGCCGACCTGCTGGCGAAGGCCGCGGCCGGCATGGCCGACGACCTGCTCACCACCACGCTGCTGACCGCCCGCTGCCCGGTGGTGCTGGCACCTGCGATGCACACCGAGATGTGGGAGCACGCCGCCACGCAGGCCAACGTCGCCACCCTCACCGAGCGCGGGGTGCACGTGATCCCGCCGGCCTCCGGGCGCCTCACCGGCGCCGACACCGGCTCTGGCCGCCTCCCGGAGCCGGAGGAACTGTATGCCGTGTGCGAGCGCATGCTGGCGCACCGCCACTTCCCGCCCGGTGGGCGGGGCACCGAGCCCGGCGGCATAGCCGACCAGGCTGGGGCGGCAGCGGCGCAGCCGCTCGCCGGCCGCCGCGTCGTCGTCTCGGCCGGCGGCACGCGCGAGCCGCTGGACCCGGTGCGGTTCCTCGGCAACCGGTCGTCCGGCAAGCAGGGCTACGCCCTGGCCACGGTGGCCGCCCGGCGGGGCGCGGACGTGACGCTGGTCGCGGCCAACACGGCGCTGACGGCCCCGGAGGGAGTAACCGTGGTGCGGGTGCAGACGGCGCTGGAGCTCCAGCTGGCGGTCGAGAAGGCCGCAGCGGACGCCGACGTCGTCGTCATGGCTGCGGCCGTCGCCGACTTCCGGCCCAAGGCCTACGCCGCCAGCAAGATCAAGAAGACGCACGACGTGACCGCGCCCGACGAGGCGCCGACCATCGAGCTGGTCCGCAACCCCGACATCCTCGCCGAGCTGGTCGCCGCCCGTGGCGACGAGGCCTCCCCGGTGATCGTGGGGTTCGCCGCCGAGACCGGCGACGAGACCGGGTCCGTGCTCGACCACGGTCGCACCAAGCTGGCCCGCAAGGGCTGCGACCTCCTCGTGGTGAACGAGGTCGGCGAGACCAAGACCTTCGGCCAGGACGAGAACACGGTGCACATCCTGCGCCAGGGGTCCTCGCACGTCGTCGACGCCGGGCCCGCCTCCAAGGAGGACGTCGCCGCCGCGGTGTGGGACGCCGTTCAGCAGATCCTGTAGGCACGGCTAGACTCGCCCGCAGCCTGCGTGGGCCACGCCTGCGCCGGTGAAGCCAGCAGCCGCTGCCACGAAGGAGATGCCGGGTGTCCGCACGCCTGTTCACGTCCGAGTCCGTCACCGAGGGACACCCCGACAAGATCTGTGACCAGATCTCGGACTCGATCCTCGACGCCATGCTCGAACAGGACCCGGGCAGCCGTGTCGCCGTCGAGACCATGGTCACCACGGGCCTGGTGCACGTGGCCGGCGAGGTGACGACGGAGGCGTACGTCGAGATCCCGCGCATCGTCCGCGACACCGTGCTCGCGATCGGCTACGACTCCTCGACCAAGGGCTTCGACGGCGAGTCCTGCGGCGTGGAGGTCTCCATCGGCCAGCAGAGCCCCGACATCGCCCAGGGCGTCGACACCGCCTACGAGAACCGCACCGGCGGCTACGACCCGCTCGACAAGCAGGGTGCCGGCGACCAGGGCCTGATGTTCGGCTTCGCCTGCGAGGACACCCCCGAGCTGATGCCGCTGCCGATCTTCCTCGCGCACCGGCTCTCCGAGCGCCTCTCCGCGGTCCGCAAGGCCGGCGAGGTTCCCTACCTCCGCCCGGACGGCAAGACCCAGGTCACCATCGAGTACGACGGTGAGCGCGCGGTGCGCCTCGACACCGTGGTGCTCTCGACCCAGCACGCCTCCGACGTCTCGCTCGACGACCTGCTCACCCCGGACATCGAGCACCACGTCATCCGCCCGGTGCTCGAGGAGCTCGCCGACCACGGCACCGACCTCGACGTCTCGCGCTACCGCTCGCTGATCAACCCCACGGGCCGCTTCGAGATCGGCGGCCCGATGGGCGACGCCGGCCTCACCGGCCGCAAGATCATCGTCGACACCTACGGCGGCATGTCCCGCCACGGTGGTGGCGCGTTCTCCGGCAAGGACCCGTCGAAGGTGGACCGCTCCGCCGCCTACGCGATGCGCTGGGTGGCCAAGAACGTCGTCGCCGCCGGCCTGGCGCGTCGCTGCGAGGTCCAGGTGGCCTACGCCATCGGCAAGGCCCAGCCGGTCGGCCTCTACGTCGAGACCTTCGGCACCGAGAGCGCCCCGGTCGACAAGATCCAGAAGGCGATCTCGACCGTCTTCGACCTGAGGCCGCTGGCGATCGTGGAGGACCTGGACCTGCTCCGCCCGATCTACAAGCCGACCGCCGCCTACGGCCACTTCGGCCGCACCCACGCCGACGGCATCAACAACGCCTTCACCTGGGAGCGCACCAACCGCGTGGAGCAGCTGCAGCGCGCGGTCAAGGACTGACCACCGGCAGTGCCCGTCAGCGCCCGTCGGGGGTCTCGTCAGGGTGCCCCGCTAGGTTCGCGGCATGGGTGACGTCGGTGGGCAGGAGGCGAGCGGCCAGCTCGAGCTGATCCGCTCAGCGCTGCCCCGCAAGCCTCGCCGCGCCGCCTCCACCGAGGCGACCGCAGCGCACCTGCCGGTGGCGGCGGTGCTCGTCGACACCGGGCTGGCGCACCTCGACCGGCCGTTCGAGTACACCGTCCCCGAGTCCCTCGATGAGGCGGCCCAGCCCGGCGTGCGCGTCAAGGTGCGCTTCGCCGGGCAGGACCTCGACGGGTTCGTGCTCGAGCGCAAGGACGCCGCCGAGCACGAGGGCCGCCTCACGCCCCTGCGCAAGGTCGTCTCACCCGAGCCCGTCCTCGTCCCCGAGGTCCTGTCCGCCGCCCGCGCCACCGCCGAGCGGTATGCCGGCACGCTGGGTGACGTGCTGCGTCTCGCCATCCCGCCGCGGCACGCCGCGGCGGAGCGCGCGCTGGCCACCGAGGCCCCGGAGGTGGGTGCCCTCCCGGACGCCGCCGAGCGCTCGGCGTGGTCCCGCTACCCGGCGGGGCGCCACTACCTCACGCACCTGGAGAGCGGTGGGGCCCCTGCCGCCTCGTGGCTCGCGCTCCCGAGCGGAGGCGACCCTGCGTCCGACTGGCCGGCCGCGCTCGCCGAGGCGGCACGGGCGACGCTGGCCGGCGGCCGTGGCACGGTCGTCGTGGTGCCCGACCACCGGGACGTGCGCCGGGTCGACGCGGCGCTGACCGCGGCGCTCGGCCCCGGGCGGCACGTGCGGCTGACCGCCGACCAGGGGCCGCAGGCGCGCTACACCGCGTGGCTGAAGGTGCTGCGCGGACACGTGCAGGTGGTCGTCGGCACACGGGCGGCGGCCTTCGCGCCGGTGCGCGACCTCGGCCTGGTGGCCTGGTGGGACGACGGAGACGACCTGCACGAGGAGCCGCGCGCGCCCTACCCGCACGTGCGCGCGGTGCTGGCGGAGCGGGCCCGCCTCGCGGGTGCCGCGTTGCTGTCGGCCGGCTTCTCCCGCACGACCGCGGTCCAGGCGTGGCTCCAGACCGGGGTGGTCAAGCCCATCGAGGCACCGACCGCGACCGTGCGCCAAGCCGTCCCGCGGGTGCGGGTGGCCGGTGAGGGCGTCGAGCTGGAGCGCGACCCGGCCGCTGCCAGCGCGCACCTGCCGTCCTTGGCCTGGCGCACCGCCAAGGAGGCCCTGGCCCGCGGCCCGGTGCTCGTGCAGGTGCCCCGACGCGGGTACCTGCCGTCGATGTCGTGCCAGACCTGCCGGGCACCGGCCCGCTGCCAGCAGTGCCACGGGCCGATCGCCCTGCCTGCTTTCGGGGCGCCGCCGGCGTGCCGGTGGTGTGGCCGTGGAGTCGCCGGTTTCGAGTGCTCCCGGTGCGGCGGGCACACGCTGCGCTCGTCGGTGGTCGGGGCACGACGCACGGCCGAGGAGCTCGGGCGTGCCTTCCCGGGCGTGCCCGTCCACACCTCTGGTTCGGGTGAGGTGCTCGAGAAGGTTGCGGCCACGCCCAGCCTGGTCATCGCCACACCCGGTGCCGAGCCGGTCGCTGACGGTGGCTACGCCGCGGTGCTGCTCCTGGATGCCTGGGCCTCGCTCGACCGCCCCGCCCTGACAGCCGGCGAGGAGGCGGTGCGCCGCTGGCTCGGCGCAGCGGCGCTCGGTCGTGGCGCTGCCGACGGGGGAGTGGCGGTGCTCTGCGGGGCGCCCACGCACACGACGCTGCCCCCGGTGGAGGCCCTGGTCCGCTGGGACCCGGCCTGGTTCGCCGAGCGTGAGCTCGACGAGCGGCGCGAGCTGCGGCTGCCCCCGACGGTGCGGATGGCCGCCCTGACCGCACCACGCCGTCCCCTGGAGGAGGCGCTCCAGACGCTGCAGTCGCAGGGACTGCCGGACACCGCAGAGGTGCTCGGCCCCCTGCCCGCGGGTGAGGAGGCGCTGCGCCACCTGGTGCGCGTGCCGCTCGACGACGGGCCGGCCATGGCCTCCGCGCTGGCGGCGCTGCGCGGGGTGCGCAGCGCCCACAAGGAGTCGGCGACCGTGACCATCCGCGTCGACCCCTCCGACGTCGGGACCTGACAGCGGGGGCAGTGGTCAGCCGGTCGGTGCGGCCGACCGCAGCTGGTTCGCCAGGGCGTTGACCGGGAAGTAGGCGTTCAGCGCCGTGATGGTGTCGCCGCTGAGGTCGTAGACCACGGCATACGGCAGTCGCACCTGCTTGCCCGTCGCGGGGACGCCCGCGAACTCGGCAACGTGGGTGCCCACGAACACCGCCTCGAGGACCGCGACGTCGTCCGCGGCGACGAACCGCTTCACCTCCGGCGACGCGGTGAACGCCTGGGTGTGCAGGGCCACGATGTAGTCGCGCACGGCGTCACGGCCGCGCACCTGCTCACCGGTCTCCATCGTGGTCCACAGCACGTCGTCGCTGAAGAACGACGCGAAGTCCCCACCGTGCAGCAGGCTGTCGATGTAGGCGTTGATGGTTTTCCTGGTCGTGTCCACGGACATGGTCACTCCTCGGTGTGGTCCGGTGTAGTCGCCCAGCTCCCCAACTCCCATCGTGGACCGGTCGCCGGTGCGGAACTTCCCCCACGTGGCCTAGGTCGTGACAGCCCGGGTGCTCGCGCTCGCCTTGGGCACCTGCCGGCCGGGCAGGAGCAGACCCTCGGCGCACCTAGACTGGCCCGCGTGTCGATCCAGAACATCCGCCTCTTCGGCGACCCTGTGCTGCGAACCCCCGCCGAGCCGGTCGTCGACTTCGACAAGGAGCTGCGCCAGCTCGTCCGCGACCTGACCGACACCATGGTCGACGCCCCCGGCGCCGGGCTCGCGGCCCCGCAGATCGGCGTGGGGCTGCGGGTCTTCACGTACTGGGTGGACGGCGAGCTGGGCCACCTGGTCAACCCCGACCTCGACCTCTCCAGCGAGCTGCAGGATGGCCCCGAAGGTTGCCTCTCGTTCCCGGGACTGCAGTTCGACACCCCGCGCGCGCTGCGGGTCGTGGCCAAGGGCTTCAACCAGTTCGGTGAGCCGGTCCTCATCGAGGGCTCCGAGCTGCTCGCGCGCGCCATCCAGCACGAGACCGACCACCTCGACGGCATCCTCTTCATCGACCGCCTCGACCGCGAGCAGCGCAAGCTCGCCATGAAGGCGGTGCGCGAGGCCGAGTGGGCTGGGCAGCCGGCCCCCACGGTCAAGGTCAGCCCGCACAGCACCTTCGGCCGGGGCATGTGACATGCGGCTGGTCTTCGCCGGCACCCCCGAGGTGGCCCTGCCCTCCCTCGACGCCCTGCTCGCCTCCCGCCACGAGGTCGTCGCCGTCGTCACCCGTCCCGACGCCCGCGCGGGCCGGGGCCGCACGCTGGTGCCCTCGCCGGTGCGGCAGCGGGCCGAGGAGGCCGGCCTGGAGGTGCTGACGCCCGTCAAGCCCTCCGACCCGGCGTTCCAGGAGCGGTTGGGCGAGCTGGCGCCCGAGGCCTGCCCCGTCGTGGCCTACGGCGCGCTGGTGCCGCCGTCGGCCCTCGAGATCCCGCGGCACGGCTGGGTGAACCTGCACTTCTCGCTGCTGCCCGCATGGCGGGGGGCCGCCCCGGTGCAGCACGCGGTGATGGCCGGTGACGAGGTCACCGGTGCCACGACCTTCCGCCTCGAGAAGGGCCTCGACACCGGTCCGGTCTTCGGCGTGATGACCGAGAGGATCCGCCCGCGGGACACCGCCGGAGAGCTGCTGGGCCGCCTGGCGCAGGCCGGGGCCGGACTGCTCGTGGCCACCCTCGACGGCATCGAGGACGGCAGCCTGCAACCGCAACCGCAGCCCTCCGATGGCGTCTCCCTCGCCCCGAAGATCGAGGTCGAGGACGCCCGGGTCCGCTGGGCGCGGCCGGCCCTCGCGGTCGACCGGCAGGTCCGTGGCTGCACCCCGGCTCCCGGGGCCTGGACGGTCTTCCGCGGCGAGCGGGTCAAGCTGGGCCCGGTGACCCCCCTGACCACGGAGGTCTCCGGTGAGGCCCCGGCCGACACCGCCGGAGCACTCGCCACCGTGCCCTACCTGGGCCCGGGTCAGCTGCACGTCACGAAGCGTGCGGTCGCCGTCGGCACGGCCTCGGGCGCCGTCGTGCTGGGAGAGGTGCGTCCGCACGGCAAGAAGGCCATGCCGGCTGCGGACTGGGCCCGCGGGGTGCGCATCGAGGCCGACGAGAGGTTCGAGGATGAGTGAGCAGTCGGGGCCGGAGCGTGGCGGCCGCAGCGGTGGACAGCGCGGCGGCGGACAGCGCGGAGGCCGAGACGGCCAGCGGGGCGGCCGACGCCAGCAGGGCGGTCGGCGCCAGGAGTACTCCGCCCAGCGGCCCAGCGAGCGGTCACGCACGAGCGACCCGCAGCGGCTGGCGGCCTACACCGTGATGCGGGCAGTGGCGGAGGGTGCGTACGCCAACCTCGAGCTGCCGAAGGTGCTGCGGGAGAAGCGGATCCACGGCCGCGACGCGGCCTTCACCACCGAGCTGGTCTACGGCGCGATCCGGCTGCAGGGCCTCTACGACCCGATCATCGCGTCTGCCGCGGGGCGGCCGCTGTCGAAGATCGACGCGAACGTGCTCGACACCCTGCGCCTGGGCGCGCACCAGCTGCTCGGCATGCGCGTGCCCGCACACGCCGCCGCCGACGAGACGGTCGGACTGGCCCGGCGTGTCAACGGCGCCGGGGCGGCGGGCTTCGTCAACGCCGTGATGCGGCGGGTCAGCGAGCGCCCGCTCGACGAGTGGCTGCGGATCGTGGTCCCTGAGGGGACCGCCACGTCCGCCAGGCTGGCCGTGGAGCAGTCGCACCCCGAGTGGGTGGTCAAGGCGATGCGAGCCGCCCTGCTCGGTCACCGGGCCTCCACGCCGGACTCGGTCGACACCGACCTCGAGCGGCTCCTCGAGGCCGACAACGCCGCCCCCAAGGTGTCGCTCGTCGCGCGGCCCGGCCTCGCCGACGTCGAGGAGCTGGTGGAGGCCGGCGCCGAGCGGTCGCCGTTGTCACCCGTCGGCGCGGTGCTCGCAGGAGGCGACCCGGGCGGCATACCGGCGGTGCGCGAAGGACGTGCCGCGGTGCAGGACGAGGGCTCGCAGCTGGTAGCCCTGGCCCTCGCGGCCGTGCCGGTGGAGTCGGACGACCGGGCCGGTGCGGAGCAGTGGCTCGACCTGTGCGCCGGACCCGGTGGCAAGGCGGGCCTGCTCGCGGCCCTGGCCCTGCAGGCGGGAGCCGACCTGACCGCCAACGAGGTGAGCCGGCACCGGGCCGACCTGGTGCGCCAGACCTTGCGGCCCGCCGCCGAACGAGCGGCCGAGCAGGGACGATCGCTCGAGGTGCGCACCGGCGACGGGCGGACCGTGGGGGAGGACGAGCCGGGCCGCTACCAGCGGGTGCTGGTCGACGCCCCGTGCACCGGACTGGGTGCGTTGCGCCGCCGTCCCGAGGCGAGGTGGCGCCGCCAGCCGGGGGACCTCGCCGACCTCGGACGCCTGCAGCGCGAGCTGCTCGCGGCCGCCATCGACGCCACCGCTCCGGGTGGCGTCGTGGCCTACGCGACCTGCAGCCCGCACCTGGCCGAGACGCAGTTCGTCGTGTCCGACACCACGAAGCGGCGTGACGACGTCGAGGTGCTGGACGCGAGGCCGTTCCTGCGCGACACCTCCGGGGAGCCGGTCGGCGACCTCGGCGACGGGCCGACCGTGCAGCTGTGGCCGCACCTGCACGGCACCGACGGGATGTTCCTCGCTCTGCTCCGCAAGCGAGGCTGACCCTTCACGGCGGGCCTCGTTCTCGCGGCGACTCAACCTTTTGGGCCCCGGCTGCGTTTGAGGGGTGACATCGGGGGTCGATCGAGACGGGGCAGGGGATGCGCAGTCGTGACGAGGAGGACTTCGTCAGGTTCGTCGAGGCCGCCTCACCCCGGCTCCTGAAGGCGGCCTGGTTTCTCTGCGGCGACCCGCACCGGGCCGAGGACCTCGTGCAGGTGGCGCTGGAGAAGGTCTACCTGCGCTGGAACCGGCTGCGCGATGACGAGCCGCTCGCCTACGCGCGACGGTGCCTGTTCACCCAGCAGGTCGACGAGGGCCGGAGGACGCGCCGCGAGGTGCTGACCGACGAGCTGCCGGACCGGGCCGCCCCAGGAGTCGACCCGTTGTCGGTGGACGAGGTCGTGGCGCTCCTGCGGACCCTGCCGACCCGGGAACGGCAGGTGGTGGTGATGCGCCACTACGCCGACCTGTCCGAGGCCGAGGTGGCCGAGGTGCTGGGTGTCAGCGTGGGCACCGTCAAGAGCTGCGGCTCCCGCGGGCTGGCCCGGCTGCGCGAGGCCCACGCCGTCGCGGACGCACCAGGAGATGCCGAGGAGGAGAGCTGCCGTGCCTGACGACCTGAGGACCCTGCTGGAGCGCGCCGAGGCGCCGTCCATGCGTGTGGATCCGCACGCCGTGCTCGACGGAGGGCGGCGACGCCACCGGCGCCGGGCGGCCCTTGCCACGACCGCGCTCGCCGCCGCGATCGGGGTCCTGGCGGTCGGCGCCGCCACCGTGGGCGACCTTGGCCCGAAGGCACTGCGCCCCGCCTCCGCGGGCTCCACCACGTCGTCGGGGCCGGCTGCCTCGAGCACCGCCACCCAGCCACCGAAGCCGGTGACGGCACGCGTGAGGATCGAGGTCGGCCACTGCTGGGTCGAGGACGTCGTCTTCGACGGGCAGACGTGGGGCCTCACCGACGCCGACCAGTTCGGCACCGGTGGCGGTGTGCCGCTGCGCTGGGAGGGAACGGGGGTCATGGTGCGGCTGTCCGCCGAGCGCGCGCGCTACACCGACGACACCGGCACGGTGCTGAACTTCCTGCCCGTGGGCGACCCGAGCGTCTTCCGGATGACCGGACGGGGTTGCCTGTAGGCGGCCGGTCACGACGGCCGGGGGAGCACCCCCGCTCCCGGGACGACCTCGAAGACGAGCTGGGTCTCGGTATGCCGGACAGCCGGGTGCACGGTGATGTGCTCGAGGACCAGGTCGCGCAGGGCAGCAGCCGACTCCACGGCCACGTGCACGAGGTAGTCGTCCTCACCGGCGACGTGGAAGATCGTCAGGGCGCCGGGGATGTCGGCGAGCGTGGCGTGGAAGCTCATCACGTGGTCGCGGTTGTGGCTGCCGAGGCGCACCTTGATGACGGCCTGGATGCCCAGGCCGAGGCTGGCCGGGTCGATGTCGGCCCGGAACCGGGTGATGACCCCGGCGTCGCGCAGGCCCCGGACGCGCTGGATGCACGTCGACTCGGCCACCCCCACCCTGGCGGCGAGCGCGGCGTTGGTGAGCCGGCCGTTCTCCTCCAGCTCCGCGAGGATCTGCAGGTCGGTGCGGTCGAGCGCGGGGCGCGGTTTCTTCGGCGACGACGGTGGGGCCACCTACTGATTGTGCAGGAAACGATGAGTTCGCGGATCGAGTCCGCGGGTTCTTCGGTGCACCTTGAGCTCCGACGTGGAAGCCGCGAACCTGCCGCCATGACCAGCAACCAGGGCAACGGCGCCCCCTGCTACTCCGGCTCCGACTCCCTCGCGGTGCACGCCGGGCGTGAGGACCTCACGGCCCTCGGGGTCCACGCCCCGCCGCTGGACCTGTCGTCGACCAACCCGCTGCCCGGGGTCGAGGCGGGGGGCGAGTCCTACGAGGCCATGGCCACCGGAGGCCACCCCACGGCAGGCGGCAACGTGTATGCCCGCCTGTGGAACCCCACCGTCGCCCGGTTCGAGTCGGCCCTGGCTGCGGTGGAACACACCGAGGAGGCGGTCGCCTTCGCCTCCGGGATGGCGGCGGTCACGGCAGCGGTGCTCGCTGCCCAGCTGCGCCACCGGGAGGAGCGCGGAGGGGGAGTGGGGCACGTCGTCGCGGTGCGTCCGCTCTACGGCGGCACCGACCACCTGCTCGTCTCCGGCCTGCTGGGTGTGGACGCGACGTTCTGCGGACCCTTCGGGGTCGCCGCCGCCGTGCGCCCCGAGACCTGCCTGGTGGTGGTGGAGACGCCCGCGAACCCGACGCTCGAGCTGGTCGACATCGCCGCCGTCGTCGAGGCCGCCCAGGGCCGGCCGGTGCTGGTGGACAACACCTTCGCCACACCGGTGCTGCAGAACCCGGCCGACATCGGCGCCGCCCTGGTGCTGCACAGCGCGACCAAGTACCTCGGCGGCCACGGCGACGCGGTGGGCGGGGTCGTCGCCGCCGACGCGTCCTGGGCCGGGGCGCTTCGCCGGGTGCGCGCCGTCACCGGCGGCCTCCTGCACCCGATGGCGGCCTACCTGCTGCACCGCGGGCTGCCCACGCTCGGCGTGCGGGTGCGTGCTCAGCAGGCCTCGGCCGAGAAGATGTCGGCCTGGCTCTCGGCCCATCCCGGGGTGCGGCGGGTCCACTACCCGGGCACTCCGGAGGGCGACCCGACGGGCCTCGTGGGCCGCCAGATGCGGGGGCCGGGCGCGATGCTGGCCATCGAGCTGGCCGGCGGCTACGCGCAGGCGGCCCAGGTCGCCGAGCGGGTGCGCCTGTTCACCCACGCGGTCTCCCTGGGCGGAGTCGACTCGCTCATCCAGCACCCGGCCGCGCTGACCCATCGGCCCGTTCCGCCGGAGGCTCGGCCCGCGACCAACATCCTTCGCCTCTCGATCGGCCTCGAGGACGTCGCCGACCTGCAGGCCGACCTCGCGCAGGCGCTCGGCTGAGCCACCCGTCGAGCCTTGTCACGCGTCGAGCGACGCCAGCTGCCGACGCAGCGACTCAGCGGCGGGTCGCGCGCCGAGGTCTTCGTGGCGGCGGGCGGCGTCCAGCAGCCACCGGCGCGCCTCTGCCGGGTGGCCCAGGCGCAGCGAGACCTGTGCGGCGGCTCGGGCCAGCTCGGCGTCCAGGGCCGGGGAGGCGCAGCGCACCGCCTGGGCGTGGGCCTGCCGCAGGTGGTCCTGCGCCGCGGCCGGCCGCCCCACCGCGGCAGCCACCTCGGCGGCGACGCCGTGCGCCTCGGCGAGGCCCGGAGCGTTGTCCGGCCGGCGCCGCAGGCCGGACAGGCCCTGTTCGGCGAGAGCCAGGGCCTCCTGGGCACGGTCCTCGGCCAGCGCCACCTTGCTGAGCAGCACGGAGCACCAGGCCTCGTCGACGTCCACTCCGGGGTGCTGCACCCGGGCGTACAGGGCACGTGCCCGCTCGGCGAGCTCCCGCGCTTCGCCCAGTCGGCCACGTCGCAGCCGCAGGTCGGCCAGCAGGCGCAGCCGGCCCGCCTCGTCGAGCTCATCGTCGTCCGGCGCCGCGAGGAGCTCTTCGGCCAGGGCGTCGTCGCCGACCTCCGTCGCCGCGGCGGCCCGGACGCGACGCAGCGCGGGCATGGTGGGCTGGTCGCCGATCAGGCTCGCGACCTCGGGGTAGCGACCGAGTGCCACCAGGGCGGAGCCCCGCACGACATCGGGATCGCCCGGGTCGATGCCGCGCACGTGCGAGCCGTACGGGCGCAGCAGGGCCAGGGCCACGGCATACCGGCCGGTGCGCACAGCGCACCCCGCCTGGACCAGGCGCACGAGGGGACGGGTCCGCCGCGACGGCAGGGGGTGGTCGAGGGCCTCGGCGTTCCTGCCCTCCACCGCCAGGTCCACGACCGAGCGGAGGATGCGACGGTCCCGTGTGGTGGAGACGACGGCGTGCCCGACGAGGCCGACCGCCACCACCGTCCACATGACCCACAGCACGGCGAAATGGTGCATGACACAACCACTCTGGCGAGGGTGAATCGGCGCAAAACCAGCCGTTAGGGTGAGCACGTGCAGATCTCCCCGAGCATCCTGTCCGCCGACTTCGCCAACCTCGAGTCGGAGCTGCGGCGGATCAGCAACGCCGACTGGGCTCACGTCGACGTGATGGACGGCCACTTCGTGCCGAACCTGACCCTCGGGCTTCCGGTCGTGGAGGCGCTCGCCAAGGTGAGCCCCATCCCGCTCGACTGCCACCTCATGATCGAGGACCCCGACCGCTGGGCACCGCAGTACGCCGAGGCGGGCGGCTCGTCGGTCACCTTCCACGTGGAGGCCGCGGCCGACCCCCGCGCCATCGCCCGGGACCTGCGCGCCGCGGGTGCCCGCGCGGGCATGGCGGTCAAGCCGAGGACCCCGTTCGCGCCCTACGAGGACCTGCTGCCCGACCTCGACATGGTGCTCGTCATGACGGTCGAGCCCGGATTCGGCGGGCAGTCGTTCATGGCCGACCAGATGCCGAAGGTGGCGCAGGTCCGTGAGGCGGTGCGCCGGCACGGTGGCGAGATCTGGGTGCAGGTCGACGGCGGGGTCTCGGCATCGACGATCGAGCAGTGTGCCGAGGCGGGGGCCGACGTCTTCGTCGCCGGCTCTGCGGTCTACGGCGCCGACGACGCGGCAGCGGCGGTCGACGAGCTGCGCCGGCTGGCGGAGAAGCACCACCACTGAGCCGCCACCCGCTGCGGCCCGCCTCGGGTGTGCGCGACACCCGCGGCTGTGCGCTCCCACCCGCGTGAGGACCATCACCCGGACACTGAGGCGACGTCCCCTGTGTCCGGTGCCATACTGTCCTCACGTGCTCCGGGGTCGGTGCAATTCCGAACCGGCGGTGACAGTCCGCGACCCGGCCGCAGCCAGCGGCCGGTTGACCTGGTGGAACTCCAGGACCGACGGTGAAAGTCCGGATGGGAGGCAGCACGCGCTGACAGCGGGACCGGTGGGTCCGCGGCTCGACGTCCGTCGGGCGTGACACACCACCCTTCTGTCACAGGGCAGCACTCCTGCACGTTCCCCCGGAGCTCGACGACCACATCGTCTGGAGCGACAAGGGCAGGACAGTGCAGCAGCGGACCACCGACCAGCAGGCGACCGACGTCGCCCACCTGCGGCGTGCCCTCGAGCTGGCCGCGCAGGGCCCGGTCGCTGACCCCAACCCCAGGGTCGGCAGCATCGTCACCGACGCCGCCGGCGAGGTGGTGGGGGAGGGCTGGCACCGCGGTGCCGGAACCGCGCACGCCGAGGTCGACGCGCTGCGCCAGGCCGGGGACCGTGCCCGTGGGGGCACCGCCTACGTCACCCTCGAGCCGTGCAACCACACCGGGCGCACCCAGCCGTGCAGTGACGCCCTGTATGCCGCGGGGCTGGCTCGCGTGGTCCACGCCCAGTCCGACCCCAACCCCCGTGCAGCCGGAGGCGCCGAGGTGCTGAGGGGCAAGGGTGTCGAGGTCACCGGGGGACTGCTGGCCGACGAGGCGCAGGCCCTCAACCGCAGCTGGACCCACCTCGTCACCACGGGGCGCCCCTGGGTCACCTGGAAGCTGGCCGCGACCCTCGACGGCCGCAGCGCCGCAGCCGACGGCACCAGCCAGTGGATCACCGGCGAGGCGGCGCGCGCCGACGTGCACCGCCTGCGGGCGGAGTGCGGGGCCATCCTCGTCGGCACGGGTACGGCCCTCGTCGACGACCCGCAGCTGACCGCCCGCCGGCCCGACGGCACCCTCTACCCGCGCCAGCCGATCCGCGTCGTCATGGGTGAGCGTGACCTGCCGGCGACCGCCAAGGTCCTCGACGACGCGGCACCAACCTGGCACCTGCGCACCCGCGACCCCAAGGCCGTGCTGCAGGCACTCGCCGACGCCGAGGTGCACCGCCTGTGGCTCGAGGGAGGGCCGACCGTGGCCGCCGCCTTCCTCAGCGCCGGGCTCGTCGACGAGGTCGTCGCCTACGTCGCGCCGGTACTGCTCGGCCGGGGCCGCCAGGCCGTCACCGACCTCGGCATCACCACGATCGACGCGGCCCTGCGCCTGCGGCCGACCGACATCACGCTGATCGGCGACGACGTGCGCATCACCGCCGACCTGCACGAGGGGCACGAGGCGCTCGAGGCGCTCGAGGCGCTCGAGGCTGCCGGCGCCCCCATGAGAACGCCCACCACCGACCCCACGAACACCCCTGAGGAGCACTGATGTTCACCGGCATCGTCGAGGAGCTGGGCGACGTGGTCGCCCTGGAGCAGGGCGCCGACTCGGCCCGGCTCACCCTGCACGGACCGCTCGTGACGAGTGACGCCGTGCACGGTGCGTCCATCGCGGTCAACGGCGTCTGCCTGACGGTCGTCGAGCACGCCGACGGCGCGTTCACCGTCGACGTCATGGCCGAGACGCTGAACCGCTCCAGCCTCAGCGCCCTCCGACCCGGCGACCGCGTCAACCTCGAGCGGGCCATGGCGGCGGGCGGCCGGTTCGGCGGGCACGTCGTGCAGGGGCATGTCGACGGCACCGCCACGATCCTCGAGCGGGTGCCGGGCGACCGCTGGGAGGTCGTGCGGTTCAGCCTGCCGGCCGACCTCGCCCGCTACGTCGTCGAGAAGGGCTCGATCACCGTCGACGGCGTGAGCCTCACGGTCGCCTCGGTCGACGACGACAGCTTCACCGTCTCGCTCATCCCCACCACGCTCGGCCTGACCACGCTGGGCCACAAGGCGGTTGGCCACTTGGTCAACCTCGAGGTCGACGTGCTGGCGAAGTACGTCGAGCGCCTGATGGCCGCGCCCGCCGCCGTGCCCGCCACAGCCGTGCCCCCCACCGCAGTGCCCGCCACCGTGTCCCCCACCACGAAGGACCGCGCATGAACCTCCTCACCTGGCTCTACGACGCCCACGTCACCATCGCCGGCCACGCCATCACCTGGCGCGAGATCATCGGCAACGGCTTCGGGTTCGCCTCCGCCATCGGTGGGCTGCGGCGCCGCGTCTGGGCGTGGCCGGTCGGCATCGTCGGCAACGTGCTGCTGTTCAGCGTCTTCATCGCCGCGACGTTCGACGCCCAGGCCCAGCAGCCGCTGTTCGGGCAGGCCGGGCGGCAGGTGTTCTTCATCATCACCAGCGTCTACGGCTGGTGGCGCTGGAACGAGCACCGCAAGTCGCGCCATGACGGCAGCGAGCACGCGATCACGCCGCGCTGGGCCACGGCCCGGGAGCGCACGGCATACCTCTTGGCAACTGTCGCGGGCGTGCTCGTGATGCAGTGGGTCTTCGCGGTGATCGGGGCCGGCTGGCCGGCGCCCCGCTGGTACTACTGGTGCGACGCGTGGATCTTCGTCGGCTCGATGCTGGCGACCTTCGCGATGGCCCGCGGCTGGAACGAGTTCTGGCTCGCCTGGATCGCGGTCGACCTCGTCGGTGTGCCGCTCCTGTGGCACTCCGGGTACTACCCGACGGCGATCCTCTTCATCGTCTACGGCGCCCTCGTGGTCTACGGGTTCGTGGTGTGGCTGCGGGCCTCCCGCGAGGAGGCCGTCCCCGCTCCAGAGCTCGAGGAGGCACGCGCATGAGCAGGCTGGCGACGGTCGAGGAGGCCCTGGCCGCACTGCGCGCCGGGCGGCCGGTGCTGGTCACCGACGACGAGGACCGCGAGAACGAGGGCGACGTCGTGCTCGCCGCCGAGACGCTGACCCCGGAGTGGATGGCGTGGACGATCCGGCACAGCTCCGGCTACATCTGCGCCCCGATGCCCGACGAGGTGGCCGACCGGCTGAGCCTGCCGCTGATGGTGCCGGACAACCGCGACCCGCTGCGCACGGCCTACACGGTCACCGTCGACGCCGCCGAGGGCATCACCACCGGCATCTCCGCGGCCGACCGCGCCCACACCGTGCGCACCCTCGCCGACCCGGATGCCACGGCCGACAGCCTGATCCGTCCCGGCCACGTCGTGCCGCTGCGCGCCAAGGCGGGCGGCGTGCTGCAGCGCCCCGGCCACACCGAGGCCACCGTCGACCTGTGCCGCCTGGCCGGGCTCGCCCCGGTGGGCGCCATCGGCGAGCTGGTCAACGACGACGGCACGATGATGCGGCTGCCCGAGGTGCTCGCCCTCGGGGCCGAGCACGACCTGCCCGTCATCACCATCGCCGCGCTGGCCGCCTGGCGCCAGCGGTACGACCGGGTGGAGCGGCTCGCGGAGACGGTGCTGCCGACCGAGCACGGCACCTTCCGGGTCGCCGGCTTCCGTGACGTCATCACGGGCGACGAGCACCTCGCGCTGGTGAGCCCTCGGGGGTTGGGCGGCCCGACCCCGCTGGTGCGGCTGCACTCCGAGTGCCTCACCGGTGACGTGCTCGGCTCGCAGCGCTGCGACTGTGGACCGCAGCTGCAGCGGTCGCTGCAGCGGGTGGCCGCCGAGGGCGGCGTCGTGGTCTACCTGCGCGGCCACGAGGGCCGCGGCGTGGGCCTGCTCGCCAAGCTGCAGGCCTACGCGCTCCAGGACCAGGGCCTCGACACCGTCGACGCCCAGGTCGAGCTCGGCCTGCCGATCGACGCCCGCGAGTATGCCGCCGGCGCCGCCATCCTCACCGAGCTTGGCGTGCACGCGGTGCGCCTCCTCACCAACAACCCGATGAAGGTCAACGCCATGCGCGAGCACGGGATCGAGGTGACCGCGGTCGAGCGCATCAGCATCGCCCCGGTCGCCGCCAATGCGGCCTACCTGCGCACCAAGCGCGACCGGATGGGGCACGACCTCATCCTCGGCGCGCACGACTCCGGGGCGACCGCGTGAGCGGCAAGGGAGCCCCGGTCGTCACAGCGGACGGCCAGGGGCTGAAGGTCGCGATCGTCGCCGCGTCGTGGCACACCGAGGTCATGGACGGCCTGGTCGCCGGCGCCCAGCGTGCGCTGAAGGAGGCCGGCGTCGCCGATGCGCCCCTCGTGCGGGTGCCGGGCACGGTGGAGCTGAGCGTGGCGTGCGCACGCCTCGCTCCGACCCACGACGCACTCGTGGCGCTCGGTGTCGTGATCCGTGGTGGCACACCGCACTTCGACTACGTGTGCTCCGGCGTGACGCACGGCCTCACCGACGTCAGCACCCGCACCGGCGTGCCGGTCGGCTTCGGCGTGCTCACCTGTGACGACGAGGCCCAGGCACTCGACCGCGCGGGCCTGCCGGGCTCGTCGGAGGACAAGGGGCACGAGGCCGCCATGGCCGCGGTGGCGACGGCGGTGACCCTGGCCTCGTTGGCGCCCCGTACCCTTGACGCGTGAAGACCTTCGACGACCTGTACGCCGAGCTGACGGACAAGGTGGCGACCCGGCCGGAGGGCTCGGGCACCGTCGCAGCCGTGGACGCCGGCGTCCATGCCATCGGCAAGAAGATCGTCGAGGAGGCCGCTGAGGTCTGGATGGCCGCCGAGCACGAGGGCAAGGAGCGCACGGCCGAGGAGATCAGCCAGCTGCTCTACCACCTGCAGGTGCTGATGCAGGCCTGCGACATCACCCTCGACGACGTCTACACGCACCTCTAGGAACCACCACCCATGCTGCGAATTGCCGTGCCCAACAAGGGCTCTCTGGCCGAGGCCTCCGCCGGGATGCTGCGCGAGGCGGGCTACCGCGTCCGCCGCGACTCCAAGGAGCTCGTGCTCGTCGACCCCGACAACGAGGTCGAGTTCTTCTACCTGCGCCCGCGCGACATCGCCGTCTACGTCGGCTCCGGCACGGTCGACTGCGGCATCACCGGCCGTGACCTGCTCCTCGACTCCGGCAGCGCCGCGATCGAGGTCATGGCGCTCGGCTTCGGTGCCTCGACGTTCCGGTATGCCGGCCGGCCGGGGGAGTGCGCCGAGGTCGCCGACATCGCCGGGCGCCGCGTCGCCACGAGCTACGCCGGGCTGGTCGAGAAGCACCTGGCCGACCACGGCGTGAGCGCCCAGGTGGTGCGGCTCGACGGCGCGGTCGAGACGGCCATCACCCTGGGCGTCGCCGACGTGATCGCCGACGTCGTCGAGACCGGTGCGACCCTGCGCAGCCAGGGGCTCGAGGTCTTCGGCGACCCGATCCTGCGCAGCGAGGCGGTCCTCATCCGGCGCGAGGGCAGTCACGAGACGGCGGCCGTCGAGGTGCTGCGCCGCCGGCTCACCGGTGTCATCACCGCTCGCCACTACGTGATGCTCGACTACGACGTGCCGGCCGGGCTCGTCGAGCAGGCCTGCGCGATCACCCCGGGTCTCGAGTCGCCGACGGTCTCCCCGCTGCAGAACAAGGAGTGGGCGGCCGTGCGGGCGATGGTGCCGCGCAACCGCACCAACGCGATCATGGACGAGCTCTACGACCTCGGGGCCCGTGCCATCCTCGTCACCGACATCGCCGCCTGCCGGCTCTGAGGGCCGGCGTGTCTGAGCAGGAGACGGGCGCCTTCGCGACGTTCCGGCCCCGCCGCGGTCGCGTGGTGTCGTCAGGGTTCGCCGCCCTGTCGGTGATCGTGTTCGGGCTCATCGCCGTGCTGCTCCCGGGTCCCGATCAGGGCGGCCAGTGGCGGCTCGGTGACCGCGTCTTCCTGGCGGCGGTCGGCCTCGCCATCGCGGCCCTGCTGGGGCGCTACGCGACGATCCGGGCGACCCCGACCCGTGAGGCGCTGACCGTGCGCAACCTGCTCACGACCCGGACGGTGCCGTGGCAGAGCGTGGTCGACCTGCGGTTCGCAGGCGGCGACCCGTGGGTGACGCTCGAGCTCGACGACACCGAGACCATCGCGGTGATGGCGGTGCAGAAGGCCGACGGCGACTACGCCCGCGCCGAGGCGAGCCGGCTGGCCGCGCTCGTGCAGGCTCTCGGCCCGAGCGCGGCGAGCCCGGACGTCACCGCGGAGTGACGCGGCGCCCGCGACTGGCACGGGTCAGGGGACCTGCCGGAGGCCGGGCCGCAGCTGTCGCACCAGCGCGAGCTGCACGACCATCACGAGCATCAGCGAGAGCCAGACCGCGTCGAAGCCACCGGTGGCGTCGCGGACCGCTCCCATGGTGGTCGGTCCCAGCGAGGCGATCGTGTAGCTGATGAGGAAGGCCATGCCGGCGAGCCGGCCGCTGCCGGCCGGCGTGGCGCCGTAGTCGACGATCAGCACCAGGGCCAGGGAGAACGCCGCACCCTGGCCGAGGCCGAGCACGACGGCCCAGACCCACGGGGCGGCCTCGGGCGCGAGCCACAGGCCCAGCAGCCCGACGAGGCCGAAGGCACCGGCGCCGAAGAGCAGCAGCCGGTGCTCGTGCACCCGGTCGCTCAGGGTCGGGCCGACGAGCCCGGAGACGAGCTGCGCGAAGGAGAAGGACGACAGCAGGTACCCCGCGTGCGTCGGGTCCCATCCCTCGGCGACGTACGTCGGCGCGAGCCAGGCGAGGGACGAGTAGAACTGCCACGACTGCACCGACAGGTAGGCCGCGACGAGCCACGCCGTGGTGTGCCGCCAGGGGAGGCGGTGGTCGACCGCGACGGGCGGGTTGGCGGCGCGGTGCCGGCTCGCGCCCCGCGTGACCGGGAGCCACGCCAGCAGGCCGACCACCCCGAGCAGTGACCACGACGCCAGCGAGCCCTCCCAGCTGCCGAGCCAGTCGCGCAGGGGCACGGCCATGGCCGACGACGCGGTGGCGCCGCCCATCATGGCGAACATGTAGAGACCGGTGACCAGCCCCGACCGCTGCGGGGGGAAGAGCTCCTTCACCAGGCCGGGGAGGAGCGTGCCACCGATGGCGATGCCGACGCCGGCGACGAACGTGCCGGCATACAGGGGCCACACCTGACCCCCGAAGAAGCGCAGCGCGGTGCCGACGGCCAGGCAGGCGGCGGCCGCCTCCACCGCAGCGGCGGCGCCGATGCGGCCGGCCAGCCGCTGTGCGGTGGGCGCGAAGACACCCATGCAGAGCACGGGCAGCGTGGTCAGGGCGCCCATGGCGGCGTTCGACAGCCCGAGGTCACTGGAGATCGTCTGCACCAGCGGCGGGACACTGGCCATCACGGTGCGCAGGTTGGCGGCCACGGCCACCAGGCCGAGGGCCATGACCCACAGCGGTGGCAGGTGGCGACGTCCGACGTTCTCCTGCGAGCTCACTGGCGCAGTCTGCCTCAGTGGCTGCTCAGCTCCTCATCGGGGTCGTCGGGGCCTTCGCCGCCCATCGACTCGGGCACGTACTCGCGCGCCTCCTCGTAGGGCAGCCCCGTGAGCATCAGCAGGTCGACGACCATGGAGCGGATCTGCGCCCGCATGACCTCGCTCGACAGACCGGCACTGGGGTCGATGACGGCGCTGAGCTCGGCGATGGCGGCGAGACCGCGCCGGGACGCCTCCGGGAGGCGTCGCTCCGCGAGCTCGCCGGCGATCTCGTCGGTCACCTCCGCGAGGCTGGTGAGCAGCGACAGGTATGCCGTGGGCACCGGCTCCCGGCGCCACGTGGCGATGGAGGCGCGCCGCACCAGGACCCGCAGGTTGCGGATGGCCCGGTCGAGCGGCTCGAGGAGGCTGGCGATCACCTGCACCGAGGGCAGGTCCCGCCGCCGGATGGGGGAGAGGCGCACGACGGCCAGACCCTCCGCCGACGCCTCTCGGAGGTCGGTGAGCATCGACTCGGACGCCCGGGCGCGGGCCAGGGTCCGCGACGCCAGGTCGTAGTCGCCCTCGCGCAGGGACGTCGCGGTGTCGCGCAGCATCGCCGAGAGCTCGCGCACGACGGCGGCGGCCCGCTGGCGGGGCCGGCGCACCGGTGCGGTCGGTGCCACCAGCGTGATGGCCAGGGCGACGACGCCTCCGACGACGGCGTCGACCCACCGGGACAACGCCTGGCCGGGTTGCGCGATGAGGGTGGTGACGATGACGGCCTGGAGGCCCGCCTGGGTCATGAGGAGCTGCCGCGCGCCCATGAGCGTGGCGAGGCTCATCGCCACGATGGCGACCAGGGCGATCTGCCAGACCCCGGAGCCGAAGTAGTGCACGAACAGGTCGCCGATGAAGACGCCGATGGCCACGCCGATCATGACGTCGGCGACGCGGCGCACGCGCTGGCCGTAGGACAGGCCCAGCGAGACGACGGCTGTCACCGGGGCGAAGAAGGGCTGGGGGTGGTGCAGCAGGTCCTTGGCGACCCACCAGGCGATGCTCGCGCCGACCCCGCACTGGAGGATGAAGAGCGAGCGCTGGCGCAGGCGCAGGAGGCGGGCCCGCACCTCGGACCGTGACCGTCGGGCAGCCCGCGGCGCCAGCTCGGCGGGGCGGGGGAAGAAACGGTCAGAAGCGGTCACGCTCAGGCGTTCTGCTCGTAGGCAGCCTCGAGCAGGGGCTCGAGTGAGCGCAGGTCGTCCTCGTCGGCGTCAGCCGACAGGTGCAGCCAGTGCGTCGCCTGGGCGAACCCCTTGGCAGGCGAGAGGCGCTCGTCGTCGGGTACGTCCTCGCGGTACCGGAAGCCGACCCGCACCGTGTCGCGGGGTCCGGGGCCCACGGCCACGAACTGGGTCGCGCGCACCACGGGGATGTAGGTGCTGCGGCCCTCGCGGTGGGTGTCGTCGCCCAGCCCCTCAGCGAGCGCGATGACGGCGTCGTGCACCGGTCGCAGGTGGGCCTTGGCGCCGGAGTAGAGGGTGTCGGTGTAGCTGTCAGTATCCGGGCGGACCCAGCCGGCATTGCGGGCGGCGGCGTCGGCGATGGCCCACTGCGAGTTCTGGGGCACCCCGTGCTCGTCCTTGAGCCACCTGCGCACCGACTTCTGGTCCAGCGGGTCGAGACCTGCCTTGTGCACCTCCTCCACCCAGTCCTCGAGGGTGCGACCGGTCCGCTCCTTCAGTGAGGCGGTGACGGCGGCCATCATGTCTGCCGGTTCCATGCGGCGATTATGGCGGTGACGTCCCCCCGCCGCGCTGTGCGTGCTCAGTGCGTCACCGACGTCGACCCGGACATGCCGATGGCCCCGCCGGCGGCTGGCGGGGTGTGGGGCGGGGTCACGCTGGTTCCTGCGCGGCGCGGCGGGCGAGGAGGTCGTCGTATGAGCCGCGGGTGAGGTCCCACTCGACCCGTTCCCCGAACGACCCCTGCACGACGCGACCAGCCAGGCGGCGGGTGTGGACGATGGTGTGGTGCCGCTCGCAGAGCAGCGCCCCGTTGGCCAGGTCGGAGGGTCCGAGGTCGGCCCAGTGCACGAGGTGGTGGGCGTCGGTCCACTGCGGGGGCGCCCCGCACCCGGGGTAGGTGCAGCCGCCGTCGCGCAGCCAGAGCCGTTTGGTCTGGGCGTCGGTGAAGAACCGCTTCTCCAGACCCCAGTCCATGACCTCGCCGCCGCTTCCCAGGACGATGGGGATGACGGACCCGTCGCAGCACAGCCGCCGCACCGTCTCGGGGGCCAGGTGGGTGCCCGCGTCCAGGCCCCCGAGGGTGGTGGCCGCCCCGAGCCGGTCCTTGAGGTCGTCGTAGCTCATCGTCAGCAGCAGGGTGGTCTTGTTGGTCTTGCCGACCTCGTCCCCGGCTCCGACCGCCCGGCGCACCAGGGAGATGAGGGCGTCACCACGGCGCCGGTCGCTGCTGCGCAGGTCGCGCTCCCCGTCGACCGGTCTCGGCGCCGACAACGGCCCGAGCGCGGCCTCGAGGACGGCCTTGCCCTCCACGTCGAGGGTGAGCCGGTACTCGAAGGTCTCTGCGCCGGTGTCCTGGGGCTGGGAGAGCCGGATGAAGGACTTGCCCATGTTCTGCTGGTCCTGGAGCACGTCCTGGCGCCCGTACTTGGCGATCAGCCCGTCGCGCAGCAGCCGGCACCCGGACGGGCCGTGCTGCTCGGCCATCCCGATCAGCCCCTCGAGCACGTGCGGCTCGGCACCGTCCGCCAGCAGCGGTCGCAGCTTGTCGGCCTCGGACACCACCACCGCCGCGGACCGCACCGGCAGCCGGCCGGACTCGACCGCCTCCTTCACCGGGCCGTTGGCGCGCTTGCCGAACGCGGTGGCCACCGACACGATGGCCGCCGCCCCACCGGCGATGGTCGACGGGGCGTGGCGACGGACCCACTGCGCGGTGGTCAGCGCCGCCGACCCGCCGTCGGACTCGCCGCGGTTCATCGCCTCCCGCAGCACCGCCACCCTGCCGGCCTCGCCGGCCATCACCAGGGCGTCGACCTCGCCCATCAGCCCGGACAGACCGTCGGGACCACCACCGGACGGGGCCTGCCACGTCATGTCGCCCACCATTCGGAGCGCCTCCGTGGTGGCAGCGATCAGCTCCCGGCACTCGGCCAGGCTCAGCTGCGTCGCTGGTGTCCCCTCCATGACCACAACACTAGGGGCGACCGCCGACAACCCACTTTGACCGTGAGCGAACGGAAAGGTCTGTGGCACAGGCACTTTGGCGGCATACCGAGTCGCCTCGCGCAAGCGACAAGGCGTCACCTGTGGATGGTGTGGCGGCATACAGCAGCCTGTGGACCAACGGTCCTACGCTGGAGACGTGACCCGGGTCGAGGAGTACCGGACGGCTCTGCGCGAGCTCCCGAGCAGCGAGTGGCGGAGCTACCTCACCGACCACTCCAACCTCCCGGGGCCGCGCGGCAACATTGAGCTGGCGCAGGCCTTCGCTGACCAGGCGAACCCGGAGGTCGTCGAGGACCTTCTCGCGACCGGCGACGAGTACCTGACCTTCGCGGGGGTCGTCGCTCTCGGCCAAAAGCTGGCCGAGAACCCGTCCCCGGACCTGGAGGCGCGGCTCTGGGTCTACGCCTCCGACGAGCGGTGGCGGGTGCGTGAGGCGGTGGCCATGGCAATCCAGCGGGTGGGGGACGCCGACCTGCCGAGACTGCTCCTCGTCGTTCATGCCTGGGCGCGTGACCCCGACCCGCTCGTCCAGCGCGCAGCGGTGGCGGGCATCTGTGAACCGCGCCTGCTCAGGAGCGAGGAGGCGGTCGCAGCAGCACTGGAGGCGTGCCGAGTGTCGACCGAGCGCCTGGCCGCCACGCCACCGGACCAGCGGCGCGACCCGCACCTGCGGGTGCTGCGCCAGGGGCTGGGCTACTGCTGGAGCGTGGCCGTCGCCGCCGACCCCGAGCGAGGCCTGCCCCTGTTCACCGCGCTGACCGAGGAGGCCGAAGGCGACGCCGACGTCGCGTGGGTCGTGCGGGAGAACCGGAAGAAGAAGCGGCTCGCCCAGCTCTTGTAGCCAGCTCAGCTCTTGTCCCCGGCGCCGCTCTGGTCCGTGGAGGCGATCAACTGGTGGCGACCATGGTCTCCACGAACCGGGTCGCGTCGTTGGCAACCCGGACGGGCTGCTCCCACAGCACGAGGTGGCCGGTGTCCTCGTAGACGAGCAGGCTCGAGTCCTCGATCGAGCGCACGAGCGCCTCCTGGCTCGCCCGCGACAGCACCCGGTCGTGCGCGCCCCAGACCACCAGCGCGGGCCCGGGCAGGCGCTGGCGCAAGGTCGGTGGCTCGGCCTCCAGGAACCCCTGCAGCGTCTTGCGCCACACGAGCGCCGGGGTGTTCAGGCCGTCCTGCACACGGTCCCGCAGGTACCACTCGGGCACCCGCGCGTAGAGGGGGAACCAGCTCAGCGACGCCCGCACCCAGTCGGCGTCCACCGGGTCGCGCAGCCGCTCCACCTCGTCGGCGAAGGGCGGCCGGACGCGCATGCTGTGCGGGGACCCGACGAGCACCAGGCCCGCGACGCGCGTGGGGTGCACACGCGCGACCTGCTGGGCGATGTAGCCCCCGCTCGACGAGCCGACCAGCGTGGCCCTGTCGATCCTGAGGTGGTCGAGGACCGCCACCACGTCGGCCGCGAAGTCCATGAGGCGGTACCCGTCGGGCGGCCGGGACGCACCGCCGTGGCCGCGCAGGTCGAAGGCGACGATCCGCAGCCACCGCGGGAACCGGGGCACCAGCCGGTCGAAGCTGCCGGTGGCCTCTGCCCAGGCGTGGATCAGCACCAGGGCAGGACCCGATGGGTCCCCCTGCTGCGTGACCGGGACGGTCACTCCCGTCGACAGGGTGACTCGCTCCCGCTGGCCGAGCTGGCCCACGTTCGCAGGCTAGGTCGCCACCGGCTGCGCCAACAGGTGCAGAAGGACGAGGTCGGCGGGTCCATGGTCCCGAGAACGGACCAGCGGCAGGTCACCGCAGCGGCACGTAACCGTCGCCGGTGGTGTCGAAGAGGAGGTCGGCGCGCGCCCGGGTGCCGTCGACGGCATACAGGTCCTTCTCCTGGGCGGCCCACCGGTCCCAGAACGGTTCGTATGCCGCGTCGCGCGCCATTCCGCGCGCGTGCCGGACCGGCTCGTCGGCCTCCACCCACACGACCGTCGAGGCAGCGTCGCCGACCGGCCGCACGGCCGACCCGCAGCCCTCGAGCACCACGACGTCGGACGCCGGCACCTGCACCCACTCGGCGTACCGGTCCAGGGCCCAGTCCCACCGCCGGTAGCGGGCGGGGAGTCCGCGGCTGAGCGGCTCGGCGACCCACTCGTGAGCCCTCAGGACACCGTCGTGCAGCCCGTCCCAGCCGGGGTAGAGGTCGTCCATGTGCACGGTGGGGGCGGACAGCTCGTCGGCGACCCGGCGCGCGAGCGTGGTCTTGCCCGCGCCGCTGGGGCCGTCGACCACCACCAGCCGCGTTGTGCCGCAACGGGGTTCGCTGGAGTCGACGTGGGCGACCACGACGGCCACGCGTTCCGCCATGAGGTCACCGGACATGGCCGCCAGCGTAGACGGATACCCTGTGCCGGTGAGCGTCGCCACCCGTGTCATCCCCTGTCTCGACGTCGACGCCGGCCGTGTCGTCAAGGGCGTGCGGTTCCAGAACCTGCGCGACGCGGGCGACCCGGTGGAGCTGGCCAAGGCCTACGACCGGCAGGGTGCGGACGAGCTCACCTTCCTCGACGTCACCGCCAGCAGCGGCAACCGGGAGACGACCTACGACGTGGTGCGGCGCACTGCCGAGCAGGTCTTCATACCGCTGACCGTCGGCGGGGGAGTGCGCACCGTCGACGACGTCGACCGGCTGCTGCGAGCCGGAGCCGACAAGGTCGGGGTCAACACGGCTGCCATCGCGCGCCCGGAGCTCATCAGCGAGATCGCGGCCCGGTTCGGCTCCCAGGTGCTGGTGCTCTCAGCCGACGTCCGTCGCCGCCGGGGTGATGACGGCAGCCTGCTCGGCGGGTTCGAGGTGACCACCCACGGCGGCCGCACCGGCACCGGCATCGACGCCGTCGAGTGGTGCGTTCGGACCGCGGAGCTCGGGGCCGGCGAGATCCTCCTCAACTCCATGGACGCCGACGGCACCAAGGACGGCTACGACCTCGAGCTGATCCGTGAGGTGCGCAGCCAGGTCCACATCCCGATCATCGCCAGCGGCGGCGCCGGCGCGGTCGAGCACTTCGCCCCGGCCGTCAAGGCGGGCGCCGACGCGGTGCTGGCCGCCAGCGTCTTCCACTTCGGCGAGCTCACCGTCGGTGACGTCAAGGCCGCCCTGCGCGCCGAGGGCATCTGCGTCCGCTGAGCCGGTTCGGAGCGCTCGGTCCACCCACCGGCTGCGCGATCGGCCGAGCCGGCGCTGACCGGCCCGTCAGCTGAGCCCGAGCGGGCTGGCCCGTCAGCCGAGCCCGAGCGGGCTGGCGAGCAGCGCCTGGACCGCGTCGGCGGAGCCCTGCGGCTCGATCGCGGCCGCCTGCGGGCGCCCGAACCCGGTGAGCACCAGCTCGGTCGGCTCACCCTGCAGGATCACGGTGCCCAGTCCGGTCGGGCCGTGCGCGACCAGGCGGCCGTGGCCGGGCGCGAGGAGCACCACGCCGGTGCGGGCGCGCCGGAAGAGCAGCTTGCCAAGGCGGCCGAGGGACGACCACAGCGCGGCCTGCAGGTCCTCGCCCACCTCGCGCTGGGGGCCGGAGGCCCGGGCCCGCAGGACGTCCTCGTGGTGGACGAAGAACTCCAGCATGTTGACCGCTTCGTCCACCGGGCCGAGCCGGGTCGGCGACCACACCGGGGGACCGGTGCGCACGAGGTCGACGAGCTCGGGCCATGGCTTCGCGGCATACGACCGCTGCGCCCGCTCGGTGCGGGCGCGCAGGTTCGGCACCACGATGCCCACGGCGAGGTCCGGCCGCCGCTCCCGGATCACCAGGTGCGCCGCGAGCTCGGCGGTGTCCCAGGGGTCGCAGAGGGTCGGCGCGTGGGGCCCGACCGCTTCGAAGGTGTCGCAGAGGGCTGCGCGCTCGGCCTGGGCGTGGTGGGTCATGCGCGCCATCATGCCTGCCGCGTGAGAGGCTTGCAGATCGCCCCCTCCTTCTTCCTTCCCAGGAGCTGCGTGTGTCCACTGCCGCTGTGCCGACGCTGCGTCGGAGCTTCGGCATCATCCGCATCGGCGTGCGCCGACAGCCCTGGTGGTTCGCCCTCGCCGTCGCCGGGAGCGCCCTCTACGGCGTGATGACCGTGGGCACCGCCTGGGTCATCGGCCGCGTCACGCGCGAGTACGTCACGCCCGCCGTCGAGGCCGGCGAGGTCACCACGAGCCAGCTCCTCGCGATCGCGGGCTGGATGGTGGGCGTGGTGCTGCTCAACGTCATCGGCGTCGTCATCCGCCGTGTCGCGGCGGGAGTCACGATGTACAACGTCGGCGCGGACTTCCGCAGGCAGGTCACCCGGCAGTACCTCCGCCTGCCCCTGTCGTGGCACCACAGGCACCCCTCGGGCCAGCTGCTCTCCAACGCCAACGCCGACGTCGAGGCCACCTGGAACGTCTTCGCGCCGCTGCCGATGGCCCTCGGCGTGGTCATCATGCTCGTCGCCGGCGTGGTGCAGATGCTCGCCGTCGACCAGGTGATGGCGCTCATCGGGCTCACCGTCTTCCCGGCCCTGTTCGTCGCCAACATGGTCTTCCAGCGCCACATGTCGCCCCGGGTCACCCGCGCCCAGCAGCTGCGCGCCGACGTGTCGGAGGTGGCCCACGAGAGCTTCGAGGCGGGGCTGGTCGTCAAGGCGATGGGCCGCGAGGCGGAGGAGACCGAGCGCTTCGCCGTCGTCGCGAACAAGCTCAAGGACGCCAACATCGCCGTCGGGCGCACCCGCGGCACCTTCGACCCGGTCATCGAGGCGATCCCCACCATCGGCACGCTGCTCGTGCTGGCGGTCGGCACCGGCCGCGTCGCCTCCGGGGCGATCACCCCCTCCGAGGTGGTCCAGATGGCCTACCTCATCTCGATCCTCGCCTTCCCGGTGCGCGCGCTCGGCTGGGTGCTCGGCGAGCTGCCGCGCACCGTGGTCGGCTGGGAGCGGGTCGACGCTGTGCTGCGCGCGACCGGCGAGATGACCTACGGCGAGCGAGACATCCCGGAGCAGGGCGCGTCCGGCGCCCACCTCAGCGGCGTCGACTACCTCTACGACGTGGTCGACGAGGAGGGTGGCCTCTCGCAGCACCAGGCCATCCACGGGGTGACGATCGAGGTGCCGGCCGGCTCCACCACCGCGCTGGTCGGCCCGACCGGCTCCGGCAAGTCGACGCTGACGAACCTCACCCTCCGCCTGGTCGACCCCCACCGCGGGTCGGTCACCATCGACGACGTCGACGTCCGGGAGGTCACCCGCGGCGGCGTCCCGTCGGTCGGGGTGCTCGTGCCGCAGCAGACCTTCATGTTCGACGACACGGTGCGCGGCAACGTCACCCTCGGCGGCGACTTCACCGACGAGCAGGTCTGGGAGGCACTCGAGGTCGCGCAGGCCACCGGCTTCGTCCAGCACCTCGAGCACGGCCTGGACACCCGGGTCGGCGAGCGGGGCGCGAGCCTGTCAGGCGGCCAGCGCCAGCGAGTCGCCCTGGCCCGCGCGGTCATTCGTCGGCCGCAGCTGCTGGTGCTCGACGACGCCACCAGCGCCGTGGATCCCTCCGTGGAGCTGTCCATCCTCTCCGCGCTGCGCTCCACCAGCGCCGGCACCACGGTGCTCGTCGTGGCCTACCGCATGTCGACCATCGTCCTGGCCGACGACGTGATCTACCTCGAGCGGGGACACGTCATCGACCACGGCACCCACGCCGAGCTGCTCGACCGGTGCGAGGGCTACGAGCGCCTCGTCACGGCATACGCCCGTGAGGCTGCGGAACGCGCCGCCGTCGCGGCCGACGAGGAGGCGGCCCAGTGAGCACCACGATCAGCTCGACGTCGCACCTCGGCACCCGAGACACCCTGCGCCGCGGGCTGGAGCTCTCGCCCGAGCTGCGCCGCGGGCTGGCCGTCACCCTCCTGCTGGCCGCCCTCACCACCGCCGGTCGCGTGGTGGTGCCGCTGGCGGTGCAGCAGGTGACCGACCACGGGCTGCTCGCCGAGGGCGGCCCGGACACCGCGCTCGTGTGGCGCTACGTCGGCCTCTCCGCCATCGCCGTGGTGGTCACCGCCTTCTGCGCGTATGCCGTGAACGTCCGCCTCTTCCGCGCGTCGGAGTCGGGGCTGGCGACGTTGCGGCTCAGGGCTTTCCGCCACATGCACGACCTGTCGATGCTGACCCAGAACACCGAGCGGCGCGGCTCGATGACCGCGCGCGTCACGACGGACGTCGACACCATCTCGATGTTCGTGCAGTTCGGCGGCATCATGCTGATCCTCAGCCTCGGCCAGATCCTCATCGCCACCGTGTTGATGCTGGTCTACAGCCCGCCGCTGACCGCGGTGGTGTGGCTGTGCTTCCTGCCGCTGCTGCTGGTGATCCGGCGCTTCCAGGCCGCCGTCGGGCGGGCCTACACCGCCGTGCGCGAGCGGGTCGGCGACATGCTGGCCGCCATCTCCGAGTCGGTGGTGGGCGCGGCGACCATCCGTGCCTACGGCGTCGAGGAGCGAACCGCCGCCCGCATCGACGAGGCCGTCGAGGCCCACCGCAAGGCGGCCGTCGGTGCGCAGGTGCGGTCGGTCGTCGCCTTCTCGTCGGGGCAGCTCGTCGCCGGCCTCACCCTGGCCGTGGTGCTGGTCGTCGGCACGGTGCTCGCCACCAACGACGCCATGACCCTCGGTGAGCTGCTGGCGTTCCTGTTCCTGGTCAACCTGTTCACCCAGCCGGTGATGCAGGCCACCGAGGTGCTCAACGAGCTGCAGAACGCCGTCGCCGGGTGGCGGCGGGTCATCGGCGTCGTCGACACCCCCGCCGACGTCTCCGACCCCGGTGACGAGGGCCAGGTGCTGCCCCGCGGCCCGATCACGGTCGACTTCGACGGCGTCTCCTTCGCCTACCCCGGCAGCGGGGCCGTGCTGCACGACGTCAACCTGCACATCGCACCGCGGTCGCGGGTCGCGATCGTGGGCGAGACGGGCTCCGGCAAGTCGACCCTCGCGAAGCTGCTGACCCGGCTCATGGACCCGACGGAGGGTCAGGTGCGCCTCGACGGGGTCGACGTGCGGCAGGTGCGGTTCTCGTCGCTGCGCGAGCGGGTGGTGCTGGTGCCGCAGGAGGGCTTCCTCTTCGACGCCTCGCTGCTCGACAACATCCGCTTCGGCCGCCCCGACGCCACCGACGAGGACGTGCGCCTGGCCCTCACCGAGCTCGGCCTCGACGGCTGGCTCGAAGGCCTCCCTCGTGGCCTGGCGACCGACGTGGGGCAGCGGGGCGAGTCGCTGTCGGCGGGGGAGCGGCAGCTCGTGGCGCTGGCCCGGGCCTACCTCGCCGACCCCGACCTCCTCGTGCTGGACGAGGCGACCTCTGCCGTGGACCCGTCGACCGAGGTGCGCCTCCAGCGGGCGCTGGAGGGGCTCACCCGCGGGCGGACCTCCATCGCCATCGCGCACCGGCTGTCCACGGCGGAGGCGGCCGACGAGGTCGTGGTGGTCGACGCCGGGCGCATCGTCGAGCGCGGCCCGCACCACGAGCTGGTGCGCGGCGACGGCGTGTATGCCGCGCTGCACGCCTCCTGGGCGGCGCAGCAGCGAAGCTGACCCGGCCCCGCGGCATACCTCCAGCGCGCTGGTATTTGCGTTGCGGTGGCGAGGTCCCGGTTCGTAGCGTCCCGAGCAGCCGACGGAACGGAGCTCGACCATGACCTGCCACCTCGACGCCCTGTGCTTCGACGCCGACGACCCCGCCGCCGTCGCGCGGTTCTGGGCAGCCATCCTCGGCCGGGAGAGCAGTGACGGCGCCGCTGGCGAGGTCGAGCTGCTGCCGGGTCAGGACGTGGGCTTCCGGTTGCGGTTCCTTCCGGTGACGACACCCAGGGTCGCGCCGAACCGGCTGCACCTCCACCTCACCAGCCAGTCTCCAGAGGACCAGCGGGCGACGGTGGCGCGGGCCCTGGAGCTGGAGGCGCGGCACATCGACGTCGGGCAGCAGCCCGAGGAGGGCCACGTCGTGCTCGCGGACCCCGGGGACAACGAGTTCTGCGTCCTCGGGCCCGGCAACCGGTTCCTCGCCGAGTGCGGCTTCCTCGCCGAGGTCACCTGCGACGGCTCCCGTGCGGTCGGGCGGTTCTGGAGCGAGGCGCTGGGCTGGCCGCTCGTCTGGGACCAGGACGAGGAGACCTCGATCCGTGCGTCCGGGGGCAGCACCAACATCTCGTGGGGCGGCCCGCCGGTGTCGCCCAAGGTGGGCCGGAACCGCCAGCACCTCGACGTCGTCCCCGACGGCGGCGACCAGCAGGCTGCGGTGGACTGGCTGCTGTCGCTCGGTGCGACCCGCCTCGACGCGCCGCTCGGCGCCGCCCCGCACCGTCGGGGCAGCGTGGTCCTTGCCGACCCCGACGGCAACGAGCTCTGCGTCCTCGCCCCCTGACCGCCCAGACCACCCAGGTCGTCGCCCCTGACCGTCCTGACCGCCCAGGCCGTCCTGGCCGCCCCTGCCCACCGTCCACCTGACCGCCCAGGCCGTCCTGGCCGCCCCTGCCCACCGTCCACCTGACCGGTGCGCCTCGGGTGCTGCGGAGTGGACCCGGCACAATGGCGGGGTGACCTCTGACGCCACACCGGCCCTCGACCCGGCCGTCGCCGACCGCCTCAAGCGCGACGGCAACGGCCTGGTCGCCGCGATCATCCAGCAGCACGACACCCGCGAGGTGCTCATGCTCGGCTGGATGGACGACGAGGCCCTGCGCCGCACCCTGACCGAGGGGCGGGTCACCTTCTGGTCCCGCTCGCGGGGCGAGTACTGGCGCAAGGGCGACACCTCCGGGAACGTCCAGCACGTCAAGGGCGTGGCCCTGGACTGCGACGGCGACGCCCTTCTGGTGCAGGTAGACCAGGTGGGCGCGGCCTGCCACACCGGCTCGCGCACCTGCTTCGACGGTCGCGACCTGCCGATCGTCACGGACCAGTCGGTCACCACAGACGGCGACCCGGCCGCACTGGAGGGTGACGCGCGTGGCTGACGGCTCCGCACCCCGCCCGCAGCTGTCGTTCGGCACCACGTGGCCCGCGCTCGAGGAGTTCCAGGAACTCGCCCGTGACCGCCGCGTCATCCCCGTCGTGCGCCGCCTGATGGCTGACGCCGAGACCCCGGTCGGCGTCTACCGCAAGCTGGCCAAGGACCAGCCGGGCACGTTCCTGCTCGAGTCCGCCGAGCACGGCGGCGTGTGGTCGCGCTACTCCATCGTCGGCGCCGCCAGCCGCGCGACGCTCACCGAGAAGGACGGCCAGGCCTGCTGGGTCGGCGAGCCCCCGGTGGGCGTGCCCACCTCCGGCAACCCCCTCGAGGCCCTGCGCGACACCGTCGCGGCACTGGCCACGGAACCGGTCGAGGGCCTGCCGCCCCTGACCGGCGGGATGGTCGGCATGGTGGGCTATGACGCGGTGCGCCGGTGGGAGCGCATCCCGTCGACGGCCCCGGACGTCCTCGGCATCCCCGAGCTCGCCATGATGCTGGCGACCGACCTCGCCGTGCTCGACCACGCCGACGGGTCGCTGCTCCTCGTCGCCAACGCCGTCAACTACGACGCCACCGACGAGCGGGTGGAGGCGGCGTGGGCCGACGCGGTCGACCGGCTCGACCGGATGACCGCCGACCTCGCCGAGCCGGCCGAGAGCACCGTCGCGGTCGTCGACTCCGACGCGCTGAACCACGCCCTGGACGAGGTGGGGAGCAACTTCACCGAGGCCGCCTTCGAGCAGATGGTCGAGGACGCCAAGGAGGCGATCCGCGCCGGTGAGGTCTTCCAGGTCGTCGTCTCGCAGCGGTTCTCGACCCCCTGCCCCACCGACGCGCTCGACGTCTACCGCGTGCTGCGCGCCTCGAACCCCAGCCCATACATGTACCTGCTGCGCCTGCCTGCGCCCGACGGCACGGCATACGACGTCGTGGGCTCGTCCCCGGAGGCCCTGGTGAAGGTGACTGGCCGGCGGGCCATCACCCACCCCATCGCCGGCTCGCGACCACGTGGCGCGACGCCGGAGGAGGACCGGGTGCTCGCCGAGGACCTGCTGGCCGACCCCAAGGAGCGCTCCGAGCACGTCATGCTCGTCGACCTCGGGCGCAACGACCTGCAACGCGTCTGCAAGCCCGGCACCGTCGACGTGGTCGAGTTCATGACCGTGCGCCGCTACAGCCACGTCACCCACCTCGAGTCGACGGTCGTCGGCGAGATCAGCGACGACCGCACGGCCTACGACGTGCTGGCCGCGACGTTCCCGGCCGGCACCCTCAGCGGCGCCCCGAAGCCGCGCGCGCTCCAGCTGATCGAGCAGTGGGAGCCCAGCCGGCGCGGCGTCTACGGGGGCGTCGTCGGCTACCTCGACTTCCACGGCGACCTCGACATGGCCATCGCGATCCGCACGGCCGTCGTCAAGGACGGCGTCGCCCACGTGCAGGCCGGCGCGGGCATCGTGGCCGACTCCGTGCCGCAGTCGGAGTACCAGGAGACCGTCAACAAGGCGGCGGCCGCGCTGCGAGCCGTCGCCGCGGCGGGCGCCCTGCGGACCGTGGCCGCGACCCCGCCCGCGGCCACGGCCGCCGCGGCCGCCGAGAACACCCGGGCGGCCGTGCGATGAGGCGGCTCGACCCCACGACCAAGAGCGGCGTGGTGCTGCTGGCCCTCGTCGGAGCGGGGCTGCTGCTGGTCAGCGGCTCGCGCACCTGGGTCACCGGCACCGTGGACGACGCCGTGCTCGGCGCCAGCCGCATCACCGGCACCGGCACGCAGGTGGCCTCCGGCGTGGTGGCCCTGGCCCTGGCCGCCCTCGCCGCGGCCATCGCGAGCACGACCTCGGGCCGCGGGGTGCGCCGGGTGACGCTGGTGCTGCTGCTCCTGGTGGCCGTCGCCGAGGCGTTCTTCGTCGGTCGGGTGCTCCTCGACCCGTCAGGCGTGCTCGGCTCCGTCGCGGCGGCGAGCACCGGCCGCACCGGCACCATCGAGACCCGGGCCGCAGTGACGGCATGGCTTTGGCTCGCGCTCGTCGGCGTGGTGCTGCTCGTGGCGTGCGCCGTCGGCGGGTGGGTCGGCTCGCGCCGCTGGCAGGGCCTTGGTGCCCGCTACGAGACGCCCACCGACCGGGCGGGCGCCCGTGGCCAGCGGGTGGCCAGCGACTGGGACCGCCTCGACGCCGGCGAGGACCCCACCTCGACCGGCGCGGATGGCTCAGCGGGGCCAGGGGACCCGGCCACACGCGACGAGCGTCCCGGCACCTGACACAATGGCGGGCAGACTGACCGCACTCGCACCACACTCGCACCACAGGAGTTGTCGCCACCATGGCTGAGCACGAGCAGCACGAAGACCACGGCCACAGCGTCGCCGCCTGGACGGCCGTGGCGATCATCCTCGCCGGCTGCGTGGTCGCCTCCTGGGGTGTCCTCGTCGCCACCCCCATCCTCTTCTGGGTGGGCATCGTGATCGCCCTGCTCGGTGCCGTCGCCGGCAAGGTCCTCGGCATGGCCGGCTACGGCGCCAAGGACGTGCCCGAGCCGCGCCAGACCGAGCAGCACTCCGGCATCCGCTGACCCGGGGGCCCGACGCGTGACGGGCGAGCGGTGACCACCGGGCTCACCTCCCGCCTGCGCGCACCCGCGGTGGTCGCGCTGGCCGGCGCCGCGCTGGCAGCAGCCCTCGTGGTGCGCGACCCGCATGTCGGAGGGTCCTGGGGGCGCTGCCCCTTCCTCCTGCTCACCGGTGTGCCGTGCCCGGCGTGCGGAGGCCTGCGGGCCACGAACGACCTGCTCCACGGCCAGCTCGCCGGCGCGGTGCACTCCAACCTGTATGCCGTGGGCACGGCGGGGCTGGCCGTGCTCGCCTTCGCGGTGTGGACCGTGGCCGCGGCCTCCGCCCGGCCGGTGCCGCTGCGTCGCCACTCGACGACGCTGCTGGTCGCCTGGTTCGTGGGTCTGGTGGTCTTCGGCCTGGTGCGGCTGCTGCCCGGCTTGTCCGCACTCCGACCCTGACCCGGGCACGGGGGACGTGCCAGTTAGCCTTGCGGCATGCCCACTGTCCTCGACGAGATCATCGCCGGCGTGCGCGAGGACCTCGCCACGCGCGAAGCCGCCGTCCCGCTCGAGGAGGTGCGCCGCCTCGCCGAGCAGGCCCCTCGCGCCCTCGACGCCGAGGGCGCGCTGCGCCGCCCGGGCCTGTCGCTCATCGCCGAGGTGAAGCGGGCCAGCCCCAGCAAGGGTGACCTGGCCTCGATCGCCGACCCCGCCTCGCTCGCGGCCGCCTACGAGGCCGGGGGAGCGACCGCGGTCAGCGTGCTCACGGAGGAGCGCCGGTTCCGCGGCAGCCTGGCCGACCTCGACGCGGTGCGGGCGTCCGTGCGCATCCCCGTGCTGCGCAAGGACTTCGTGGTGACCGACTACCAGGTGTGGGAGGCCCGGGCCCACGGCGCCGACATCGTGCTGCTCATCGTTGCTGCCCTCGAGCAGGACCAGCTCGTCGCGCTCCAGGACCTCGTGCGCTCCCTCGGGATGACCGCCCTCGTGGAGGTGCACGACGAGGAGGAGACCCGCCGGGCCCTCGACGCAGGCGCCAGCGTGATCGGCGTCAACGCGCGCAACCTCAAGACCCTCGACGTCGACCCCGACACCTTCGCCCGGCTGGCGCCGCTCGTCCCCGACACCTGTGTCCGCGTCGCCGAGTCCGGTGTCCGTGGGCCCCAGGATGCCGCGGCCTACGCGGCCCAGGGTGCCGACGCCGTCCTGGTCGGGGAGGCCCTCGTCATCGGGGGCGACCCGCAGACCGCCGCACACGACCTCATCACCGCGGGAGCACCCTCATGACCCAGCAGCACGAGCACGCCCCCGTCGACGTCCCGCGCCCCGGCCGGTTCGGCCAGTTCGGCGGCCGGTACGTCCCCGAGGCCCTCATCCCCGCGCTCGAGGAGCTCGACGAGGCACGCCGCAAGGCGATGCTCGACCCCGGCTTCCTCGGTGAGCTCGAGCACCTCCACCGCACCTACACCGGCCGACCCAGCCTCGTCACGGAGGTGCCGCGGTTCGCGCAGCACTGCGGTGGTGCCCGGGTCATCCTCAAGCGCGAGGACCTCAACCACACGGGTTCGCACAAGATCAACAACGTGCTGGCCCAGGCCCTGCTGACCAAGCGGATGGGCAAGACCCGCGTCATCGCCGAGACCGGCGCGGGCCAGCACGGTGTCGCCACGGCGACCGCGGCCGCGCTCATGGGGCTGGAGTGCCGCATCTACATGGGCAAGGTCGACACCGAGCGCCAGGCGCTCAACGTCGCCCGGATGCGCATGCTCGGCGCCGAGGTCGTCGCGGTGCCCACCGGGTCGGCCACCCTCAAGGACGCCATCAACGAGGCGCTGCGCGACTGGGTGACCAACGTCCACAACACCCACTACCTGCTCGGCACCGTGACCGGCCCCGCGCCGTTCCCCGAGATGGTGCGCGACTTCCACCGGATCATCGGCGTGGAGGCCCGGGCCCAGGTGCTCGACCTCGCCGGCCGGCTGCCCGACGCCGTCATCGCCTGCGTCGGTGGCGGCTCCAACGCGATGGGCATCTTCCACCGCTTCATCGATGACGCCGACGTGCGGCTCGTCGGCGTCGAGGCCGGGGGAGAGGGCATCGAGAGCGGCCGGCACGCGGCCCGTTTCGCCGCGAGCGAGCCCGGGGTGCTGCACGGCACGTTCAGCTACCTCATGCAGAACGAGGACGGCCAGACCATCGAGTCCCACTCGATCTCCGCCGGGCTCGACTACCCCAGCGTGGGGCCCGAGCACGCCTTCCTGCGCGACTCCGGCCGGGCGGAGTACCGCTACGCCACCGACGAGCAGGCCATGCGCGCCTTCGAGCTCCTGTGCAAGACCGAGGGCATCATCCCGGCCATCGAGTCGGCCCACGCACTGGCCGGCGCGATGGAGGTGGGCACCGAGCTGGGTCCTGACGCGTTGCTGCTGGTGAACCTGTCCGGACGTGGCGACAAGGACGTCCACACCGCAGCCCACTGGTTCGGGCTCATCGACGAGGAGGGCAACGCCCAGTGAGTGCAGCCAGCCCCACCAGCACGGCCGGCTCCACGCAGGCGGCCGCGCCCACCGGCACTGCCGCCGCGGCCGGCCCCGAGGCCGGCCTCGGCGTCGGCGGGGTCCTCCAGCGCTGTCGCGAGGAGGGTCGCGCCGCCCTGGTCGGCTACCTGCCCGTCGGCTTCCCCGACGTGCCCGGGTCGGTCCGCGCCATGGTGGCCATGGTCGAGGCCGGCGTCGACATCGTCGAGGTCGGCGTGCCCTACAGCGACCCCCTGATGGACGGGCCGGTCATCGCGTATGCCGCGGACCAGGCCCTCAAGCGCGGGGCACGGGTGCACGACCTCTTCACCGCCACGCGGGCCATCCGCGACGCGGGCGCCCCGCCCCTGGGCATGACCTACTGGAACCTGATGCTGCACTACGGGCCGATGGCCTTCGCCCGTGACCTCGCTGCCGCCGGTGGGGCCGGGATGATCACCCCGGACCTCGTGCCCGACGAGGCGGCGGCGTGGATCGAGGCCACCGACGAGACCGGGCTCGACCGGGTCTTCCTCGTGGCGCCGAGCTCGACCGAGCAGCGGCTGGTGTCGGTCACCAGCGCCTGCCGCGGCTTCGTCTACGCCGCCTCCCACATGGGCGTCACCGGCGCCCGGGCCGACCTCGGCGACGCCGCCTCGGTCATCGTGGGCCGCACCAAGGCGGTCACCGACAAGCCCGTCTGCGTGGGACTGGGCGTCTCCACCCGTGCGCAGGCCGCCGAGGTGGCGAGCTTCGCCGACGGCGTCATCGTGGGTTCGGCCCTGGTCCGCTGCCTCACCGAGGCCGACGACCTGGACTCCGGGATCGCCCGGCTGCGCGACGTCGTCGCCGAGCTCGCCGCCGGGGTGCGTGAGGGCACCCGGGCATGAGCGCGGCATGAACCTGGTCTCGGAGCGGTCGCAGGCGGGGGAGCCCGGCCTGCTGCGCCGCCCGCGCACCCTCGACCTCGTGGGGCTGGTCGCGCGACTGCTGCTCGGCGGGGTCATGCTGGTCGCCGGCCTGCTCAAGGTCGCCAAGCCCGAGGTCTCGGCCCGGGCGGTGCAGGCCTACCAGATCCTCCCGTTCGACCTGGCCACCTACGTCGGCTACGGCCTGCCCATCCTCGAGGTGCTGCTGGGCGCTCTGCTGGTGCTGGGGCTGTTCACCCGCACCGCGGCCGCCATCGCCGGTGTGCTGCTGGTGGCCTTCATCATCGGCATCGCCTCGGCTTGGGCCCGCGGGATCAGCATCGACTGCGGCTGCTTCGGACAGGGCGGGACCATCGACCCCTCCCAGACCCGCTACCTGGAGGAAATACTCCGTGATGTCGGGCTTGTCCTCTGCGCTGCGTGGCTCGTGACCCGGCCGCGCACGGCATACAGCCTCGAACGCACCCTGTTCGCGTAACGGAAGGTAACCAGCACCATGGCCAGCAAGACCTCGGACCGCCGGGCCAAGATCGAGGCGGCCACCCCGAAGAGCCGGGGCGGCGCCAACCGGATCGTGGTGGCGACCGTCGTCGCCGTCCTGGCCATCGCCGCCATCGTGGCCGGCGTCATCATCGCCGACCAGAACAAGAAGTCCGACCTCTCCAAGGGCGGCAGCTCGCTGCCGGTGGGGGCGTCCGCGATGGGCGTCGGGCTGGTGGCCAACCCCTCGGCCCCCGCGAACGTGCCGACGCTGGACATCTGGGCCGACTTCCAGTGCCCGGCCTGCAAGCAGTTCGAGGACGCCTTCGGCAACCAGGTCAACGAGATGGCGCAGAACAACCAGCTCAGGCTGCGCGTGCACATGCTGTCGTTCCTCGACAAGAACCTCAACAACGACTCGTCGAACCGCTCCGCCAACGCCGCCTTCTGTGCGGCCGACCAGGACGCCTTCCTGCCGTACTTCCGCGGCCTCTACGCCATCCAGCCCGCGCAGGAAGGGAAGGGCTACACCGACGCCCAGCTGCGGCAGGTCGCCGAGGCCTCCGGCATCAACGGCGCCGGCGTGGACCGGTGGCAGAAGTGCTACGACGCGCGTGACCACAACCAGTACGTCGAGTCGGTGCAGACCCAGTCGGCCAAGGACGGGGTCAACAGCACGCCCACGATCAAGCTCAACGGCAAGCCGCTGCAGCTCCAGGGCCTGACGCCGCAGACCTTCGCCGCGCAGGTCAAGGCCGCCACCCAGTGACGATCGAGACCCACCTGTCGACTCACCTGACGACCCAGTTGACGACCGCGATCCCGAGCCCGGTCGTCGCCGCCTGGCACCTCGGTCCGCTGACCCTGCGCGCCTACGCCCTGTGCATCCTCGCCGGCATCGTCGTGGCGGTCTGGATCACCGGGCGCCGGCTGGTGGACCGGGGCGGCACCGCGGAGCAGGCCCTCGACGTCGCGGCGTGGGCGGTGCCCTTCGGCATCGTCGGCGGCCGGCTCTACCACGTGATCACCACGCCCCAGCCGTACTTCGGCGAGGGCGGGCAGCCGGTCAGGGCGCTGTTCATCTGGCAGGGCGGCCTCGGCATCTGGGGAGCCGTCGCGCTCGGTGCGCTGGGGGCCTGGATCGGCTGCCGACGCAACGGCGTCCGGTTCCTCGACTTCGCCGACAGCGCGGCGCCCGGTGTCGCGGTGGCCCAGGCGCTGGGCCGCTGGGGCAACTGGTTCAACAACGAGCTCTACGGCCGCCACACCGACGTGCCGTGGGCGCTGACCATCCACGAGTGGGACCAGTCCAAGGGCCAGGCGGTGCGCGACGCCGCCGGGAACCCGATCGTGCTGGGCACCTTCCACCCGACCTTCCTGTACGAGTCGCTGTGGTGCCTCGTGCTCGCCCTGCTGCTGGTGCTGGCCGACCGCCGGTTCTCCCTCCGCCGCGGGCAGGTCTTCGCGCTCTACATCGCGGGCTACCCGGTGGGGCGGATCGTCTTCGAGCTGATGCGCAGCGACACCGCGAACAAGATCTTCAACGTGCGCGTCAACGTGTGGACCTCGATCCTCGTCTTCCTGCTCGGCGTGGGTCTTTTCGCCCTCTTCGCCAAGCGCGCGAGAGTGGCGGAGGCCACGCTCGAAACGTCTCATCATCCGGGATAAGGCCGCTCACATACTAGGACGGATCCGGACGGCTGGGCTATCGTCCTCGCAAGCCGTGGCCAACGCCGTCCACGCGCAGTTCCGGTGTCCATCCCGGGTCCACCTCGGGGTGCCCCTGGTGGGCACACCCCGCATCTGTACCCCTAGGACGGTGACCTGAGTGTCCTCTGCGCGCTTCTCCGCCCAGCCCGCCAACACGGGGCTGTACCGCAGCGAGTTCGAGCACGACGCCTGCGGCGTGGCCATGGTCGCCACCATGCGGGGCAGCGCTGGACACGACATCGTCGACCACGCCCTGACCGCTCTGCGCAACCTCGAGCACCGCGGCGCCACCGGCGCCGACCCGCTCGTGGGTGACGGCGCCGGCATCCTCACCCAGATCCCGGACGCGTTCCTGCGCGCGGTCGTCGACTTCGACCTGCCGGTCGCCGGCGCGTATGCCGTGGGCATCGCCTTCCTGCCCGCCGACGAGGCCGAGCGGGCCCACGCCACCGAGACGGTCGAGGCCATCGCCGCGGAGGAGGGGCTGCGCGTCCTCGGCTGGCGCGACGTGCCCACGGACCCCGAGCTCGTCGGCCAGGTCGCCCGCGACTGCATGCCGGTCTTCCGCCAGCTGATCGTCTCCGCCTCGGGGGGCCGGATCGTCGGCATGGGCCTCGACCGGCTCGCCTTCTGCCTGCGCAAGCGCGCCGAGCGCGAGGCCGAGGTGTACTTCCCCTCGCTGTCCTCGCGGACCCTGGTCTACAAGGGCATGCTCACCACCGGCCAGCTCGAGCCGTTCTTCCCGGACCTGTCCGACCGCCGGTTCGCCACCCAGCTCGCCCTGGTGCACTCGCGCTTCTCGACCAACACCTTCCCGTCGTGGCCGCTGGCGCACCCGTACCGGATGATCGCCCACAACGGTGAGATCAACACCGTCAAGGGCAACCGCAACTGGATGCGGGCGCGGGAGAGCCAGCTGGCCTCGGAGCTGATCCCCGGTGACCTCGAGCGCCTGTTCCCGATCTGCACCCCGGACGCCTCGGACTCCGCGTCCTTCGACGAGGTGCTCGAGCTGCTGCACCTCGGTGGCCGGTCGCTGCCGCACTCGGTGCTCATGATGATCCCCGAGGCGTGGGAGAACCACGAGGAGATGGACCCCGCCCGCCGGGCGTTCTACGAGTTCCACTCCACCTTCATGGAGCCCTGGGACGGCCCCGCGTGCGTCACCTTCACCGACGGCTCGCTCATCGGCGCCGTGCTCGACCGCAACGGCCTGCGGCCCGCGCGATACTCGGTCACCGACGACGGCCTGGTGGTGCTGGCCTCCGAGGCCGGTGTGCTCGAGCTCGACCCCTCGCGCGTGGTCAAGAAGGGCCGCCTGCAGCCGGGCCGGATGTTCCTCGTCGACACCGAGCACGGCCGCATCGTCCCCGACGACGAGGTCAAGGCCGGCCTCGCCGCCCAGCACCCCTACGAGGAGTGGCTGCACGCCGGGCTCATGCACCTCGCCGAGCTCCCGGAGCGCGAGCACATCGTGCACACCGCGGCCTCGGTCGCGCGTCGCCAGCAGACGTTCGGCTATACCGAGGAGGAGCTGCGCATCCTGCTCTCGCCGATGGCGAGGACCGGTGGCGAGGCCCTCGGCTCGATGGGCACCGACACCCCCATCGCGGTGCTGTCGTCGCGCCCCCGGCTCATCTTCGACTACTTCACGCAGCTCTTCGCGCAGGTGACCAACCCGCCGCTCGACGCGATCCGCGAGGAGCTGGTGACCTCCCTCGGCACGACGATCGGGCCCGAGGGCAACGCGCTGAGCGCCACCCCGGCGCACGCGCGCCAGGTGGTCCTGCCGTTCCCGGTCATTGACAACGACGACCTCGCCAAGATCGTGCACATCAACGCCGACGGCGACCTGCCCGGCTACGCCACCCACGTCGTGCGCGGCCTCTACGACGTCACCGGTGGGGCCGCCGCCATGCAGGCTCGGCTCGAGGAGATCTTCGCCGAGGTCTCGGAGGCCATCAGCCAGGGCACCCGCTTCATCGTGCTCTCGGACCGCGACTCCGGCCGCGACCTCGCGCCGATCCCGTCGCTGCTGCTGACCTCCGCGGTGCACCACCACCTGATCCGCGAGAAGACCCGCACCCAGGTCGGCCTGCTGGTCGAGGCCGGTGACGTCCGCGAGGTGCACCACGTGGCGCTGCTCGTCGGCTACGGTGCCGCCGCCGTCAACCCCTACCTGGCGATGGAGTCCGTCGAGGACCTCGTGCGCTCCGGCGCCATCACCGGTGTGACCGCCGAGCAGGCCGTCCGCAACCTCATCAAGGCGCTCGGCAAGGGCGTGCTCAAGGTGATGTCGAAGATGGGCATCTCCACCGTCGCCTCCTACCGCGGCGCCCAGGTCTTCGAGGCCCACGGCCTGTCGCAGGAGCTCGTCGACCGCTACTTCACCGGCACCGTCTCGCAGCTCGACGGTGTGGGCCTCGACGTGATCGCGGCGGAGACCGCGGCCCGGCACGCCGCGGCATACCCGCCGGACGGCGTCCGGCTGCCGCACCGCAAGCTCGCCGTCGGCGGCGAGTACCAGTGGCGCCGCGAGGGTGAGCCGCACCTGTTCGACCCCGACACGGTCTTCCGGCTCCAGCACTCCACGCGTGCGCGCCGCTACGACGTCTTCAAGCAGTACACCCAGCGCGTCGACGAGCAGTCGGAGCGGCTGATGACGCTGCGCGGCCTCTTCGAGCTCGGCGGCGCCACCCCGCGGACCCCGGTGCCGATCGAGGAGGTCGAGCCGGTCAGCGAGATCGTCAAGCGGTTCAACACCGGCGCGATGAGCTACGGCTCGATCAGCCAGGAGGCCCACGAGACCCTCGCCATCGCCATGAACCGCCTCGGCGGCCGCTCCAACACGGGCGAGGGCGGCGAGGACGTCGAGCGGCTCATGGACGACGAGCGCCGCTCGACCATCAAGCAGGTGGCCTCCGGCCGGTTCGGCGTGACCTCGCTGTACCTGACCAAGGCCGGCGACATCCAGATCAAGATGGCCCAGGGCGCCAAGCCCGGCGAGGGCGGCCAGCTGCCCGGCCACAAGGTCTACCCGTGGGTGGCCAAGACGCGGCACTCCACGCCGGGCGTCGGCCTGATCAGCCCGCCGCCGCACCACGACATCTACTCGATCGAGGACCTGGCGCAGCTGATCCACGACCTCAAGAACGCCAACCCCGAGGCGCGGATCCACGTCAAGCTGGTGTCCGAGGTCGGTGTCGGCACGGTCGCCGCGGGCGTCTCCAAGGCGCACGCCGACGTCGTCCTCATCTCGGGCCACGACGGCGGCACCGGTGCCTCGCCGCTGACCTCGCTGAAGCACGCGGGCGGACCGTGGGAGATCGGCCTGGCCGAGACCCAGCAGACCCTGGTGCTCAACAACCTCCGCGACCGGATCGTGGTGCAGGTCGACGGGCAGATCAAGACCGGCCGCGACGTCGTCGTGGCGGCGCTGCTCGGCGCCGAGGAGTTCGGCTTCGCCACCGCGCCGCTGGTCGTCAGTGGCTGCGTCATGATGCGCGTCTGCCACCTCGACACCTGTCCGGTCGGCATCGCGACCCAGAACCCCGAGCTGCGGGCCCGCTTCTCCGGCAAGCCCGAGTTCGTGGAGACCTTCTTCGAGTACATCGCCGAGGAGGTGCGCGAGCACCTCGCAGCGCTGGGCTTCCGCTCGATCGAGGAGGCCATCGGCCAGGTGTCGGCTCTCGACGCCACGCGGGCCATCCAGCACTGGAAGGCGTCCGGCCTCGACCTGTCGCCGATCTTCGCCGACGTGCAGAGCCCGGACGGCGCGCCGCGGCGCAACACCACGGGCCAGGACCACGGCCTCGAGAAGGCGCTGGACCACAGCCTGATCGACCTCGCCCGCGAGGCGATCACCGACGGCACGCCGGTCACCGGAGAGGTGGCCGTGCGCAACGTCAACCGCACCGTCGGCACCCTGCTCGGCCACGAGGTGACCAAGGCCCACCCGGAGGGCCTGCCCGACAACACCATCGACCTCACGCTCGTGGGGTCGGCCGGCCAGTCGCTCGGCGCGTTCCTGCCCCAGGGGGTGACCCTGCGCCTGGTCGGCGACGCCAACGACTACGTCGGCAAGGGCCTCTCCGGCGGCCGGGTCGTCGTGCGCCCCGACCGTGCGGCGCCGCTGCAGGCGGAGCAGAACGTCATCGCCGGCAACGTCATCGGCTACGGCGCCACCTCCGGTGAGCTCTTCCTGCGCGGCCAGGTCGGCGAGCGGTTCTGCGTCCGCAACTCCGGCGCCACGGCAGTCGTCGAGGGTGTCGGCGACCACGGGTGCGAGTACATGACCGGCGGCACCGTGCTCGTGCTCGGGCCGACCGGCCGCAACTTCGCCGCGGGCATGTCCGGCGGCGTGGCCTACGTCCTCGACCTCGACCCACTGCGGGTCAACGCCGAGCTCGTGGACCTATCACCGCTGCGGCCCGACGACGAGACCGTCGTGCGCGAGCTGCTCGGCCGGCACCAGCAGTGGACGGAGTCGTCCGTTGCGGCGCGGCTGCTCGAGGACTGGGAGTCGGCGCGCCAGCGCTTCACCCTGGTCCTGCCGCGCGACTACCAGCGCGTGCTCGACGTGCGTGCGGCAGCCGAGGCCGAGGGCCTCGACGTCAACGGCTCCGAGGTGTGGGAGCGGATCATGGAGGCATCTCGTGGCTGACCCCCAGGGCTTTCTCAAGACCCGTGAGCGGGAGCTGCCGACGCGGCGACCCGTGCCGGTGCGCATCCGCGACTGGAAGGAGGTCTACGAGGAGCAGAAGCTCGGCACCCTCCAGCGCCAGGCCGGCCGCTGCATGGACTGCGGGATCCCGTTCTGCCACAGCGGTTGTCCGCTGGGCAACCTCATCCCGGAGTGGAACGACCTGTCGTGGAAGGGCGACTGGCGCCAGGCCATCGAGCGCCTCCACGCCACGAACAACTTCCCGGAGTTCACCGGCCGGCTGTGCCCGGCGCCGTGTGAGACCGCGTGCGTGCTCGGCATCAACCAGCCTGCGGTGACCATCAAGCAGGTCGAGGTCACCGTGATCGAGGAGGCCTTCGACGCGGGCTACGTCCGCCCGCAGGCGCCCGAGCGACTCTCGGGCAAGACGGTCGCCGTCGTCGGCTCGGGCCCGGCCGGCCTCGCCGCCGCCCAGCAGCTGACCCGCGCGGGCCACACCGTCGCCGTCTTCGAGCGCGCCGACCGCCCCGGCGGGCTGCTCCGCTACGGCATCCCCGAGTTCAAGATGGAGAAGTCGGTCCTCGACCGTCGGCTGGCCCAGATGGAGGCCGAGGGCACCCGCTTCCGCAACAGCGTCAGGGTCGGCGAGGACATCACCGGACAGCAGCTGCGCTCCCGCTACGACGCGGTGGTGCTCGCGATCGGCTCGACGGTGCCCCGCGACCTGCCGGTGCCCGGCCGCGAGCTCGACGGCGTCATGCAGGCCATGGACTTCCTGCCGCCCGCCAACCGGGTGGCGCTGGGGGAGACCGTCGAGGGCCAGGTGACCGCCGAGGGCAAGGACGTCATCATCATCGGCGGCGGCGACACCGGTGCCGACTGCCTCGGCACGTCGATCCGCCAGGGCGCGAAGTCGGTCACCAGCCTCGAGATCATGCCGCAGCCGGGGGAGGACCGCGCCGCGGGACAGCCCTGGCCCACCTACCCGATGATCTTCCGCGTCGCCTCCGCCCACGAGGAGGGCGGCGAGCGGCTCTACTCCATGAGCACCAAGGAGATCCTCGGCGACGAGCAGGGCCGCGTGCGCGGCATCCGGCTCGTGCAGGTCGAGATGGTCGATGGTCGCTTCCAGGAGGTCGAGGGCAGCGAGCGCGAGCTGCCGGCGCAGCTGGTGCTGCTGGCCATGGGCTTCCTCGGGCCGGAGGGCCCCGGCGTGGTCGAGCAGCTCGAGGTGGAGCTCGACGAGCGCTCCAACATCAGGCGCGACCACGACTACATGACGTCGGTGCCCGGCGTGTTCGTCGCCGGTGATGCCGGCCGCGGCCAGTCGCTCATCGTGTGGGCGATCGCCGAAGGTCGTGCCGCGGCCGCCGGCGTCGACCGGTTCCTGACCGGCACGACCGCCCTGCCGAGGCCGATCAACCCGACCGACCGGCCACTCACCGTCTGACCTCCGCCTCACCCCGACTTCTGGCCACAGAGCCGGTATGCCGCCCCCTCCGCGGGGCGCGGATGCCGAGCCGGTGGCCAGAAGTCGGGTGGGGTTCGGGCCCTGCCGGCCACGCGGCATACCACGTCCGGACACCGTCCCGACAGGTGACCTCCATCACGTCCGAAGGGTCCGGAGCGATAGGGTTTCGGCCATGCGCCGCGCCAAGATCGTCTGCACTCTCGGTCCTGCCTGCTCCTCCCCGGAGAAGCTCCGCGCACTCGTCGACGCCGGCATGGACGTCGCCCGGCTGAACCTCTCGCACGGCTCCTACGCCGACCACGAGCAGGTCTACCAGGAGGTCCGCAGGGCCAGTGACGAGAGCGGCCGCGCGGTCGGCGTGCTCGTCGACCTGCAGGGCCCGAAGATCCGCACCGGCCGGTTCGCGGGCGGTCCGGTCGACCTCCCGGTGGGCGCCGAGTTCACCATCACCACGCGCGACGTCGAGGGCTCCGAGACCGAGGTCGGCACCACCTACAAGGGGCTGCCGGGCGACGTGAAGCCCGGTGACCGGCTGCTGATCGACGACGGCAAGGTCGTCCTCGAGGCGGTCGAGGTCACCGACACCGACGTGCGCACCACGGTCGTGGTCGGCGGCACCTGCTCCAACAACAAGGGCATCAACCTCCCCGGCGTGGCCGTGAGCGTGCCGGCCATGTCCGAGAAGGACAAGGAGGACCTGCGCTGGGCGCTCGGCCTGCGGGCCGACATGATCGCGCTGTCGTTCGTGCGCTCCGCCGACGACATCAAGGACGTCCACCGGATCATGGACGAGGTCGGTGTGCGCCTCCCCGTGATCGCGAAGATCGAGAAGCCGCAGGCGGTCGAGAACCTCGTCGAGATCATCCGCGCCTTCGACGGCGTCATGGTGGCGCGCGGTGACCTCGGCGTCGAGCTGCCGCTCGAGGAGGTGCCGCTGGTGCAGAAGCGGGCGGTCGAGCTCTCCCGCCGCAACGCCAAGCCGGTCATCGTGGCGACCCAGGTGCTCGAGTCGATGATCGACAGCCCGCGTCCCACGCGCGCCGAGGCCAGCGACGCCGCCAACGCGGTGCTCGACGGAGCCGACGCGCTGATGCTGTCGGGGGAGACCAGCGTCGGCTCCTACCCCGTCGAGGCGGTGGAGACCATGGCGCGCATCATCGCCAGCACCGAGGAGCACGGCCTCGACCGGATCCGCCCGCTCGGCACCCGCCCGAGCACCATCGGCGGCGCGGTGGCCGCGGCCGCCGTCGAGATCGGCACCGTGGTCGGCGCGAAGTACCTCATCACCTTCACGCAGTCCGGCGACACCGCCAAACGCCTGTCGCGCATGCGCACCCAGATCCCGACGCTCGCCTTCACCCCCGAGCCGGCGGTGCGGTCGCAGCTGGCGCTGTCGTGGGGCATCGAGACCTACCTCGGCCCCAAGCCGCGCCACACCGACCACTACGCCATGGAGGTCGACAACGTCCTCCTCAAGGAGGGGCGCCTCCAGGAGGGCGATCTCGTGGTCATCGTGGCCGGCTCGCCCCCCGGGATCCCCGGCTCGACGAACGCCCTTCGGGTGCACCGCATGGGCGACGCCGCCAACCGCGTGGCGCCGGCCTACGAGGACATCGACGACGAGGAGATCACCGCCGCGTCCTGAGCCGGCACGTGGGCGGTCCGGCTCGCAGGCCGGGGCACGCCGGGGCATCCGTGGGTATGCCGCGGTGCCGGGTATGCTGGCCGCCGCAGTCGCGCCGGTGGTCGCCATGACGTCCGTGGAATCCCCGGGGCTGCTGGCCGAAGTGGTGGAATGGCAGACACGGGGCACTCAAAATGCTCTGCCCGCAAGGGCGTGCGGGTTCAAGTCCCGCCTTCGGCACCCCTCCCGTCCCCGGTACCCCTCTGGTCCTCGGCACCTCTGTCGTCCCCGGCCGGAAGCTCTGCGAGCTCGAGCGGTAACCCTCGCAACGGACCGCGACTCGACTCGCTCCACACCTGCTGGGCAGCTTCGAGTCGGCGCACGCCGAGGGTCAGGTGGTCGACGCGCTCCACAGGGCCCTCGACCAGCCGGATGGCTGGACCGACCGCAGGGCGCCACGTGAGGTCGCTGGTGGGCGGGCCGAGCAGCCGTTCCCACCGCTCCTGGGCGAGGCCGGCGTCACGGCTGACGACGACGAGCTCCAGGGCGTCCACCACACCGAGACGACCGCCCCCACACTCCTCGAGCACGCGCCGCCGCAGTGCCAGGTCGCGTGGGCCCGGGACGTGGTAGTGGCAGAGGAACGGCCCGGTGCTCTCGCTGATGAGCCCGGGTAGGTAGACGTTGGTCCAGCGGAGCTCCCCGTCGACCACGAACGGGGCGGGCTCCGAGCGGGAGATCGACCGCGCGTCGAGCTCGGCGAGGTAGGCCCGGTCGAGGCTGGCGGAGGGACGGAAGGCAATGCCCTGGATCTCCGGCGGGTCGTGGGCCGTCGAGAACGGCGCCGTTGACGTCGCCTCCAGGAGCTCCAGCTTGATGGAACCGACGCTCACGCCCCCGCTGGCGAAGCCCCCGAAGCTCCGGAACGGCCACAGGACCGGCAGGCCGAGGTCGTCGACCAGCACCCCGAACGCCTCCGCCGCCCCGACCATCGGGATGAAGACGTGGTCGATGCCCTCCACCAGCGTCCTCATCCCGCCTCCGTTCCCCCCCGCCCGTTTCCCGCTCGTGTGCGTTCCCCGCCCCGCATCCATCAGGGTCGGTGCCCTCCCGCGGCCGGGACAGGGTCAATGGTCCGTGCAGTCGCTCCCGTCGATGACGCCGAGCCGCTGCAGCAGGAAGAGCATCGCCGCGGCGAAGTCGTTCTCCGCCGTGGCCCGCCGGACCTCGTCCCAGTCCACCTGCTCCCGCAGGGCCCGGGCGACGGGGAGGAGGGCGGCGAAGTCGCAGTAGTGCTCGTCGAGGGCGCACAGCTTCTGCACCACCAGGTCGGTGGCCTCGAGCACCGGCATCTGCACCGACAGCACCTCCAGCAGGCTGGCCCGTTCGGCGTCGGAGCGCTGCGCAGGGCTGCCGCAGGCCCGGTGGATGATGTCGATCATCGAGTCGTCGACGAAGACCTTGAAGAGCCAGTCCTCCGGCGGGTGGACGATCTCGAAGCCCTTGCCGGCCAGCACGCTCTCCACCTCGTCGGCGTCCTCCTCGGCGATGAGGAAGTCGACATCGTGGTCGGGCTCCGGCCCGCCGCGCGCCCACGCGGCATACCCGCCGATGAGGGCGAAGGGGACCCGAGACTCCTTGAGCGCGACGGCCACCGCCTTGAGCGCCTCGCGCAGGTTCTGCTGGTCCTCGTCCGTCATGTCACTGACCTACCCCCGGTCCGCGGAGCCCAACCACTGCCCAAGCGCGCGGGCCCCGGTTCCGGGTCGCGAGGCGGGAGGCCGCCCGGTAGGACGGGAGCATGCGGTTCGCCACCTTCAACATCCTCAACGGCCGGGTGCCCACCGACCAGCACGTCACGCTCGACGGGCTCACCGAGTCGGTCAAGCGGCTCGACGCCGACGTGCTGGCGCTGCAGGAGGTGGACCACAACCAGCACCGGTCGGAGAACGCCGACCTCACGGCGATCGCCGCCGAGGCGATGGGGGCGGTGGAGCACCGCTTCGTGGCCGCGCTGTCGGGCAGCCACGGGGCCACCGGCGCCACGTGGGTGGCCGCCACGGGGGAGGAGCACCCGGATGCCGCGGCCTACGGCATCGCCCTGCTGTCGCGCTGGCCGGTGCACGGCTGGCAGGTCGTGCGCCTGCCGCCGGTGCCGCTGCCGGTGCCGATGCGCTTCGGCGGCCGCCTGCGGCCCTACCTGGTGCGCGACGAGCCCCGCGTGGCGGTGGTCGCCACCATCGAGACGCCATGCGGCGTGGTCACGGTGGTCAACACGCACCTGTCGTTCCTCCGCTGGTGGAACGGGCGCCAGCTGCGCCGGGTGGTCGCCAGCCTGGTGGAGCGCTCCGGGCCGGTGGTGCTCATGGGCGACCTGAACATGGGTCCGGAGCAGGCCGTGCGGCTGACCGGCCTGCAGCCGGCGGCATCGGCCCTGACGTTCCCCGTGCACGAGCCGACCGAGCAGCTCGACCACATCCTGGTCGGGGGAGGCCTGGTCGCCTCGGGCGGGGAGGCCATGGCGCTGCCCATCTCCGACCACCGGGCACTGACGGCCGACCTCACCTGACTCAGGGGGCCAGCGTCTGGATCAGGCGGTCAGCGTCTGGATCAGGTCGTCGGCGCTGGCGGGTCCACCAGGCCGGGCACCTCGACGTCCTCACGTCTGATGCCGAGCTTCTCGAGCTCCCCGAGGTAGTCCTTGGTGTCGAACGACTCGGGCAGCACCTGCTCGGCCCGCTCGAGCGCGCCCTGCTCGTCGGCACGGGCACGGATCATGTCGAGGATCGTCTCGCGGCTGACCTGCATGCGGATCTCCTTCCGTCGGGGTGCGTCCGACGCTAGTGCGCCTGTGGGGGGACCGCACTGCGGGCGGCGGGTGGCCGCGCAGGTCCCATCCAATAGGCTGCCCCGGTGAGCGACACCCAGCCCGACGCCGCCCCTGCCACGGACCCTGCCACGGACCCCACCGCGGACGCTGCCACCGGCGCCCCGGACACCGCGCCGGACGCCGCGCCGGTCGAGCCGGCCCCGTCCGGTCCGAGGCCCACCCGGATCCTCGTCGCGGAGGACGAGGCGCTGATCCGCATCGACCTCGCCGAGATGCTCGGCGAGGCCGGCTACGAGGTGGTCGGCCAGGCCAGCAACGGCGAGCAGGCCGTCGAGATGGCCCGCGAGCTCACCCCCGACCTGGTGATCATGGACGTCAAGATGCCCGTGATGGACGGCATCACCGCGGCCGAGGAGATCGGCGCCGCGAAGATCTGCCCGGTGGTGATGCTGACGGCCTTCAGCCAGACCGAGCTCGTCGAGCGGGCCCGCGACGCCGGGGTGATGGCCTACATCGTCAAGCCGTTCACGGCGGCCGACCTCGCACCCGCCATCGACATCGCCCGCTCGCGCTGGACCGAGATGAAGGCGCTCGAGAGCGAGATCGCCGACCTCGGCGAGCGGCTCGAGACGCGCAAGCAGGTCGACCGCGCCAAGGGCATCCTCATGAAGAAGCTCAAGATCACCGAGCAGGAGGCGTTCCGGTGGATCCAGAAGACCGCCATGGACCGCCGCCTCGGCATGCGTGAGGTCGCCGACGCCGTCATCTCGGGGATGAAGTAGGCCTGTCGCGACGTCACCCAGATGAGGGGCTGCACGGGGCCGCCGGAGGACTATCCTTGTGACCGGAGGCTGGCGATGGCAACACAGATGAGTCCTCTGGTGATCGGGGCGATCCTGGTGGGGTTCCTGCTGATGTGGGTGACCCTGCTGGCGTGGAGCGCCCGTGACTCGGCCAACATCCCGCGCGCGGTGCCCCGCAACCCGAACGCACACCCCTGGTGGGGGAACGCGGAGTGGGACGAGGACTGGCGCCGGGAGTGGCAGAGAACGTTCGGGCGCCACAGCTGAGCCGCTCCCCCGGGTGAGGCGTCGTCGACGGACCTGTCGGCGCGGACTCGCGCGCGGGCCGTCAGCGCAGGGCGACGACGAGCTGGGTCAGCAGCGGCGCCACGATGAGCGCCGGGAGGATGTCTCCCACCGGCACCTGCTTGATGCCGAGCAGCCGGAAGCTGATGCCGACGAGCATCAGGCCACCGGTCGCGGTGAGCGCGGCGATGTGTGCGTCGGGCAGCAGTGAGCCGAGCAGCACCCCGAGCAGGGTGAGCAGGCCCTGCACGACGGCCACCGACACGGCCGAGAAGAGCACGCCGACGCCGAACGACGAGGCGAACGCCATGGCCGCGAAGCCGTCGAGCACCGACTTCAGCGTCAGCTGCTCGATGCCGCGCCCCAGCCCGTCGGACAGGGACCCGAGGATGGTCAGTGGCCCCACGCAGAACAGCAGCGAGGCGCTCATCCAGCCCTCGATGAACCGTTCGCGGGCGGCGTGGTCGACGCCGGACTCGCCGGCGCCGACGAGGGCGGGACGGCGGGCGAGCCGGTACTGGACCACCCCTGCCAGGCTCTCCAGCCGCTCCTCGATGCGCAGCAGCGACCCACCGATGCCGCCGAGGAGCAGTGACCCGAGCACGATGAGCACCGGGGCGCCGGTGCCGGTGGCCGCCTTCAGGGCGGGGTCGACCACGCTGACGGCCGACAGCCCGGCCATGAGCAGGGTGGTGAGGCCGAGGGCGTCGGTGACGACGGAGCGGGTGTGGTTCGGCAGGCGGTGGCCCACCGCCATGCCGAGCAGGGCCCCGACGACCACGGTGATGACGTTGATGACCGTGCCGAGGCCGGGGAAGTCGAGGCTCACGGGCACACCTTATGCAGCCGTTCACCCCATATCTGGGGGAACCCCTTCACCCTTACGGCGCAGTAGGAATAGAGTCTGCCCTCGGACGCCTCCTGCGGGAGGCTCCGGCGACGCCGGGGGACGCCGCATGCAACCACTGCAGTGTGTGCCACGACGATGGAGGAGTACCTGTGACCCGACCGGGAGTCAGCGTCAAACGGGTGTCTGCCGACCTGGAGCGGTCGTTCACCGAGCTGTGGATGTCCTCACGTGTGGAGGGCGGGACGAGCCCGGAGGTGGCCGCCCGCGCCGCGTCCGAGGGCAAGGTTCGCGCGGCCCTGCAGCGCGAGGAGGTGCGGGCCTTCCTCGCGGTCACCGACGGTGACCAGCCGGTCGGCTTCGTGGTCGCCACCCACAGCCCGTTCTCGGGGCTCACCGAGTGCCCTGCCGTCGCCATCGACCAGCTCTACGTCGCGCCCAAGGCCCGCCGCCACGGGGTGGCCCGCCACCTGCTCGCGGCGGTCACGGCGTATGCCGAGAAGCAGGGCTGCGAGCAGATCGGCTGCAACGTGCCGAGCCAGCAGCGGGACGCGAACCGGTTCTTCGCCCGCCTCGGCTTCAGCTCCCAGGTCGTGCGCCGGGTCACCAGCACCAGCGCGCTGCGGCGCCGCCTCGGCGCCGACGAGCCGCGCATCAGCCTCGACCAGATCCTGCACAAGCGCCGCTCGCTGCGGGCCCGGGCCAGCGCGGGCGCCAGCCGCCTCGCCGGCTGAGCAGCCGCACCGACGACAACCGAGGGGTATGCCGGGTGGTCACCACGCGGCATACCCCTCGCTCGTGTCCCGGACCCGGTGGCCCCGGTGACGCGTCTCAGGTGGCGGTGGTGCCCTCGTAGAGGCCCACGGTGTTGCCGTCGGGGTCCTGGAGGACCGCCCACCAGCTGGTCTCGCTGATCGGCTGCTTCTCCATCACCACCGTGGCGCCGCGCTCGGTCGCCTTGGCGAGCGTGTCGTCGATGGAGTCGACCTCGACGTACGAGCGGGGCTGGGTGAAGCCGTCGGAGCGCGGGGCGAGGCCGCCTCCGGAGATCTTGTTGGGGGCCTGCCACATCGGGTAGCCCTCGAAGCCGGGCAGCTCGGCGATCTGCCAGCCGAAGAGCGCGCTGTAGAAGTCCTTGGCCCGGTCCATGTCGCTGACCGGGATGTCGATGTGCGTGATGTCGCCGTGAGCCATGGGTCCCTCCCTGGTCCCTGCCGGTGGGGCGGACCGGGGTCAGGTCCGCCTCCCACCGACCCTGACGAACGTCACCGGGCCGGTCAAGAGCCGGCGGGTGCCTTGTCGCGCAGCAGGCAGGTGATGCGGCAGGTGCACACGCGGCGGTCGTCCTCGTCGGTGATGACCACCTCGTAGCTCGCGAGCGTGTTGCCCAGGCTCAGGGCGGTGGCGATGCCGGTGACCCAGCCGGAGCGCACGGCCCGGTGGTGGGTGGCGTTGATGTCGAGGCCCACCGCGACCCGGTCGGGCCCGGCGTGCAGGGCGGAGCCGAGCGAGCCGAGCGTCTCGGCGAGCACGACGGACGCACCGCCGTGCAGCAGGCCGTAGGGCTGGGTGTTGCCCTCCACGGGCATCCGGGCCACCAGGCGCTGCGGGCTGCTCTCGACCACCTCGATCTGCATGCGGTGCACCAGCGAGTTCGGGTTCATCGACATCACGGCCTCCATGAAGGCCTCGTGGTCGTGCCCGGTCTGGTCGTGCCCGGTCTGGTCGTCGGAGGCGGCGGGGGAGGTGTCGGCGGCGTCACTCATGGGGTGGTCGTGCTCCTGCTGTGGGTGGTGGGTGGGAGTGGCCCGGGGTGGGTGGGTGTGGCTGTGGGTGCCGGGCCCTAGGCTGCCATGCGTGAGTCGACTTCTCCTGCTTGACGGCCATTCGCTCGCCTACCGCGCCTTCTTCGCGCTGCCGGTCGAGAACTTCTCGACCAGCACCGGCCAGCACACCAACGCCGTCTACGGGTTCACGTCCATGCTCATCAACGTGCTGCGCGACGAGCAGCCGACCCACGTGGGCGTGGCGTTCGACGTCTCCCGCCAGACCTTCCGCACGGAGGAGTACGCCGAGTACAAGGCGGGCCGCTCGGCGACCCCGAACGAGTTCAACGGCCAGGTCTCCCTGCTGCACGAGGTGCTCGACGCGCTCAGCATCCGGCACGTCGAGGTCGAGGGCTACGAGGCCGACGACGTCATCGCCACGCTGACCACCGAGGCGGTCGGCGAGGGCATGGAGGTGCTGATCTGCTCGGGTGACCGCGACACCCTTCAGCTGGTCTCCGACAAGGTCACCGTGCTCTACCCGGTCAAGGGCGTCTCCGACCTCGCCCGGATGACCCCGGAGGCTGTCGAGACCAAGTACGGCGTGGGACCCGACCGGTACTCCGACCTCGCCGCACTCGTCGGCGAGTCGTCCGACAACCTGCCCGGCGTGCCCGGGGTCGGCCCGAAGACCGCAGCGAAGTGGCTGGCGCAGTACGGCGACCTGGCCGGCGTCGTGGCGCACGTCGACCAGGTCAAGGGCAAGGCCGGCGACTCGCTGCGCGAGCACCTCGACGGGGTGCTGCGCAACCGCCGGCTCAACGCCCTCATCCGCGACATGCCGCTGCCGGTCGGCGTCAAGGAGCTCGAGCGCCACAACTGGGACCGCGAGAAGGTCCACACCGTCTTCGACGGCCTCGAGTTCCGCGTCCTGCGCGATCGGCTCTTCTCCACCATCGAGGCGCCGGAGCTGGAGGCCGAGTCCGGGTTCGAGGTCGAGGGCGTCACCCTGGCCCCGGCCGACGTGCCCGGCTGGCTCGACGACCACGCCGGCCCCGGCGCGGCTGTGGGACTGCACGTGGCCGGCACCTGGGCGCGGGGCACCGGCGACGTGCAGGCCCTGGCGGTGGCCACGGCAGCCGGCCCGGCGGCCTACATCGACGTCGCCTCGCTCGACGAGGACGCCGAGAAGGCCGTGGCGGCGTGGCTCGCCGACGCCGGCAGGCCGAAGGTGCTGCACGACGCCAAGGGGCCGATGCAGGCCGTCGTCGCCCGGGGCTGGGACCTGCAGGGCATCGCCACCGACACCGCCCTGGCGGCCTACCTCGTGCGCCCCGACCAGCGCTCCTACGACCTCGCCGACCTCGTGCTGCGCAACCTCGGCCGCGAGCTGCGGGCCGAGACCGAGGCGGGCGGACAGGGCCTGCTCGACTTCAGCGCCGACGGCGACACCGAGGCGCAGGACGCCATGGTGCGGGCGCGTGCGGTGCTCGACCTCGCCGGCGCGCTCGGCGAGCAGCTGGAGGCCACCGGTGGCACCGAGCTGCAGCGCGACGTCGAGCTCCCGCTCGCCTATGTGCTCGCCCGGATGGAGCGCACCGGCATCGCGGTCGACTGCGACCAGATGCAGCGGCTCGAGTCGGACTTCGCCACGAAGGTCCGCGAGGCGCAGGAGGACTGCTACGACGCCATCGGCGGCGAGCAGATCAACCTCGGTTCGCCCAAGCAGCTGCAGGTCGTGCTCTTCGACACGCTCGGCATGCCGAAGACGAAGAAGACCAAGACCGGCTGGACCACCGACGCCGACGCGCTGAACGACCTCTACACCAAGACCGAGCACCCGTTCCTCGAGGCCCTGCTGCGCCACCGCGACGCCACCCGGCTGAGGGTGACCGTCGAGGGGCTGCTGAAGTCGGTGGCCGACGACGGACGGATCCACACGACGTACCAGCAGACCGTCGCGGCGACCGGCCGGCTGAGCTCGACCGACCCCAACCTGCAGAACATCCCGATCCGCACCGAGGAGGGCCGCCGCATCCGAGCAGCCTTCGTGGTCGGCGAGGGCTACGAGTCGCTGATGTCGGCCGACTACAGCCAGATCGAGATGCGCATCATGGCGCACCTCTCCGGTGACGAGGGGCTCATCGAGGCGTTCCGCACCGGGGAGGACCTGCACCGGTTCGTCGGCTCGCGGGTGTTCGGCGTCGAGCCGGAGGACGTCACACCGGCCATGCGCAGCAAGGTCAAGGCGATGTCGTACGGCCTGGCCTACGGGCTGTCGGCCTTCGGCCTGTCCAAGCAGCTGACCATCTCGACCGGCGAGGCCCAAGGCCTCATGGACGAGTACTTCGCCCGGTTCGGTGGGGTGCGGGACTACCTGCGCGACGTGGTCGCCGAGGCCCGAGCCACGGGCTACACCGCGACGATGCTCGGCCGGCGCCGCTACCTGCCCGACCTGACCAGTGACAACCGCCAGCGCCGCGAGGGGGCGGAGCGGATGGCCCTCAACGCCCCCATCCAGGGCTCGGCCGCCGACATCATCAAGCTCGCCATGCTCCGCGTCGAGGACGGCCTGACCAAGGCGGGTGCGAAGTCGCGCCAGCTGCTCCAGGTGCACGACGAGCTCGTGATCGAGGTGGCCCCGGGGGAGCGCGACGACGTCGAGGCACTGGTGCGCAAGGAGATGGGGGAGGCGATCGCCCTGGACGTGCCGCTCGAGGTGAGCGTGGGCGTGGGCCACTCCTGGCACGACGCCGCCCACTGACCCGCCCAGCCCTCGGGGCAGAGGACCCCGGAGGGTCCTCTGCCCCGAGGGCTGGGCGGGCGGCGCGAGTTGTGTTGCGCCACACCGGTGGGCTTTCCCCTGATCCGGGCACCCGGCTCGCAACCGGTGTGCCATAGTGCGGGCATGCTGACCTCCAGCGCGCGCCAGCGTGCCCTTGTGACCGCTGGCCTGTGCGCCGTCCTCTCCGGTGTTGCCGCCTGTTCCGCCGACACCGGCGTCAGTGCCAAGGCCAGCAGCGAGCGCGACGCCGCTCCCGCAACCCTGAAGAAGCAGTGCGATGCCTCGAGCTGCAAGGGAGAGCGGGGCGGGGCGCCCTTCGAGATCCGCCTGCCGTCGAAGTGGAACGGCACCCTGCTCGTCTGGTCCCACGGCTACCGGGCGGCTGACGCCATCCCCGCGGACCCGACGACGCCGAAGAGTGGCATGGAGCAGCCGAACCGCCAGGCCGAGGTGGCCCCCGCCGAGCAGGTCGCCACCCAGCTGCTCGAGAAGGGATATGCCCTCGCAGGGTCGGCGAACAAGAGCAACGGCTGGGCCGTGCAGGACTCGGTCGCCGCCAACGAGGACCTGTACAACTACTTCAAGAGCACCTTCGGGACGCCCAACCGCGTCTACCTGTGGGGGGCTTCCCTGGGAGGGCTCTCCACGCAGGTCCTGGCTGAGAAGGACCCCTCCTGGTTGTCCGGTTCTGCGCCCCTGTGCGCGCCGTTGGCGGGCACGAACCTCAACCTCGACCTCGCGCTCGACGTGGCGTACAGCATCAAGACGCTCTTCGACCCGAGCCTGAAGCTGAGCGGGTTCTCGTCGCACGAGGAGGCGGTCAAGAACTGGGAGCACGCGGCGGCGGCGCTGGTGGCTGCGGCGAAGGGTGGCAAGCCCCAAGCCATTGCCGGTCTGCTGACCATCAAGGCGATTGCCGGCGCCCCCGACAAGACGAAGACCCAGGACGGCAGCACCACCACCTCCACCGGTGCCGCCATCGTGGAGAGCGCGCTCAACGCCTTGGGCTACGCCACCTTCGGCCGCTACGAGCTGGAGCAGCGTGTGGGGGGCAACCCCTCGGACAACACGAGCGCGGACTACTCACAGCGGATCACCGACGCCGACCGGGCGCTCATCGAGGCCGCTGCACCCGGGCAGCTCGACAAGGTGCTCGCCAAGCTGGCCGCCGGCGAGCGGGTGAGTGCCGACGCGGCGGCCCGCAGCAAGGCCGACGCGCTGGCGAACCCGAGCGGCAGGATCAAGGCCCCCACACTCACGGTCCACACGATCGACGACCCCCTCGTGCTGGCAGCCAACGAGAACGTCTACGCCCGACGCGTCGACGCCTCGCACTCCAGCGGCGAGCTGCAGGGCTTCCTGACCGAGCCCCCGGTGAAGTACTCCCAGGCGCCGTACGGCGCAGGGCACTGCAACTTCACGGAGGAAGAGGCGCTCGCGGCCGTCGACCTGCTCGACCAGTGGGTGCGCACCGGCGCTTACCCGGCTGCCGGAGCCATCGCGTCGGAGCTCAACTTCAGCACCGACTCGACGCTGCCCAACATGAACACCCCCAAGTCGATCGCGGACGGCACCGCCACGACCGGGTACTCACCGAGCCTGCTGGCCCCGGCATGGCCGAACCCCAGTGCCAAGGTCGTGCGCTGACGGGTCCGGCTCTCGTGTCCTGAGTGCCAAGGTCGTGCGCTGACGGGTTCGGCTCTCGTCTCCCCGAACCCGTCAGCCCTCCTCCCCGCAGGGGAGAGGCGCGATCAGATCGGCAGCCGCCGGAAGACGGTTCGGGGAAGGTGGCGCAGCAGCGACATCACGGGCCGCATCGGGCGCGGCACCCACACCGTGCGGCTGGGCCCGCGCAGGCTGGTGACGATGGCCTGCGCCACCTCGTCGGGGCCGACGGCCAGCGGGGCCGCGTCCATGCCGTGCGTCATCTTCGTGCGCACGAACCCCGGGCGGACGACCACGACGCTCACACCCGAGCCGTGGAGGCTGTCCCCCAGACCGGTCGCGAAGGCGTCGAGGCCGGCCTTGGTGGCACCGTAGAGGTAGTTGGACCGTCGCGGACGCTCGCCGGCCACCGACGAGAGCACCACGATCACGCCGTGTCCCTGTCCCCGCATGCGGGCGCTGATGGCGGTCAGCGCAGACACGGCCCCCGTGAAGTTGGCGGTGACGACGTTCGCCGCAGCGGAGGGATCGGCAACGGTGGCGGCGTCGGGCAGGACTCCGAACGCCACCAGGGCGACGTCGACCTCGCCGGCGTCGAAGACGGCGTCGACGAAGGAGCTGTGGGAGGTGCTGTCGCTCGCCTCGAAGTCGACGGCGGTGATGGCGGCACCCGACATGCCGGGGAGCGCGCGAGCGGACGCTTCGGCTGCGTCCCTGCGCTCACCCGGGCGCCCTGCGAGCACCACCCTGTTGAGCCGCCCTCGCGCCGCCACTGCGGCGACCGTTGCCTGGGCTATGTCGGAGCTCGCCCCGAGGACGAGGAGGGACTGCGGGGAACCGAGGGCGTCTAGCAAAGGGTCAGTCTCCTGGCGAGGTCGGATGCGAACACGTGGTCGGGGTCGAGCTGGTCGCGCAGCTCGCGCCAGCGGTCGAGGTCGGGGTACATCGCGGGGATGAGCTCCGGCTTCACCCGAGAGTCCTTGGCGAGGTAGAGGCGGCCGCCGCGCGCGACGAGGTAGTCATCGGCTGCGTCGAGGACGTCGCGCACGCCCGGCAGGGCGGGCATGTCCAGGGCGAGCGTCCAGCCCGGGCGGGGGAACGACAGCGGAGCGCCCTCGGTGCCGGGGCCGAACCGCTTCAGGACGGCGAGGAAGCCGGGCACCCCCGCTCGCTGGAACATCTCGATGACGTGGCGCACGCACGAGTCGTCGGCGACCGCGAACTGGTACTGCAGGAACCCCGTCCTGCCGTAGATCCGGTTCCACCCCGAGATGACGTCGAGGGGGTGGAAGAACGCGGCGACGGACTCCTGGGAGAGCGTGGCGCGCGAGGGAGCCGCCCGGTAGTAGGCCTCGTTGAACATCCGCATCCTGCGCCGGGTGAGCAGCGCCGGAGGCGCCCACGGCGGTCCGGGCAGCACCCGCCCCGTGGTGAAGTCGTGCAGGGGAGTGGGCTCGCCCCCCGGGCTGGAGCCGACGGTGCTGTGGTCGCCGCTGGTGAGCACCCCGCGACCGAACGAGGCCCCGGAGGAGAGGGTGTCCAGCCACGCCACGGTGTACCGGTGCTCCTGGTCGGCAGCGACCAGGGCGGCCATGGTCTCGTCGAGGTCCGCGGTGCGGCGGGTGTGCACGGTCAGGCTCGCGGTCTCGATCGGCCGCAGACGCAGGCGGACCCGGGTGACGACACCGGACAGGCCCATGCCACCGACCACGGCGCCGAAGCCCGGGGACGTCGGGCGCAGCGTCTGCAGCTGCCCCCTGCCGTCGACCAGGTCGAGTTCCACGACGTGGGAGCCGATGCTCCCGTCGCGGTGGTGGTTCTTCCCGTGGACGTCGGCCGCCACGGCCCCGCCGAGGGTGACGTGCCGGGTGCCCGGGGTGACCGGCACGAACCAGCCTCGAGGCACGGCATACGCCAACACGTCGCCGATGCTGGCGCCGGCTCCGACGTCGACCTGCCCCGAGGCGTCGATGACACCGATGCCCGTCAGGGCGTCGGTGCGGATGACCCGCCCGCCACCGTTCTGCGCGGCGTCCCCGTAGCTGCGCCCGAGCCCGCGCGACAGGACCCCTCGGCCCCGAGGCGTGCCGCGGGCGGAGCGAACGGTCTCGGCGATCTCCTCGACGGATGCCTCGTGGCTGACCTCCGCCAACGACGCGGTGGCGCGTCCCCAACCGGTCAGCAGCGTCGACTCCACCCCGGTCACGGCGTCACGCCCACAGCGAAGGTCACGAGCCACAGCACACCGAGGACCTGGAGCGTGGGGTCGCGCAGGAGGACCTGCTCGGGCTCCTCGACACGACCGAGGTCGGTGTCGAGGGCGTAGCGCATGATGGCCAGCACGAAGGGCGCGATGCTGATCGCCGTCCAGACGCCCCGCGGATGGGCCGCACCCACCTCGAAGGCCCACAGGCAGTAGGCGGTGATGGCGACGCCCGCGGTGATGCCCAGGATCATCCGGAGGTACGAGAGCGGGTAGTACGTGAGGCTGCGCCGGACGACCGACCCGGCGTGCTCGGCGGCGGTCAGCTCGGACAGCCGCTTGCCCGTGACCATGAACAGCGAGCCGAACGCGGTGACGATGAGGAACCACTGCGAGAGCGGCAGGTTCGTGGCGAGGCCGCCGCCCACGGCGCGCAACAGGAACCCGCTCGAGACGAGGCCCAGCTCGATGACGGGCCGGTGCTTGAGCCAGGCGCTGTAGGCGATGTTGACGACCAGGTAGCCCGCCACCACGAGGGCGAACGACAGCGGTCCCGCGAGCGCGAGGGCACCACCTGCGAGCACCACCGACAGCCCCAGGGCCACGGGGCGGCTCACCACCCCGGACGCCACCGGGCGGCGGCACTTGGTGGGGTGCCGCGCGTCGGCCTCGGCGTCGAGCACGTCGTTGAAGCAGTACGTCGCGCTGCTGGCGAGGCAGAAGACGACGAAGGCGCGGAGGGTGTCGAGGGCGACATCGGCATGCAACAGCGTTCCCGCCGCGAGCGGGGCCGCCGCGACGAGGACGTTCTTCACCCACTGTTTTGGGCGCAGCAGAGAGAGCACGCCCCGAATCACGGCGTCAGACTAGCGGTCTGGTCTAGGGTCCGATCGATGAATGGACAACCGGCGCGCCGGAGCCGGAGCGCGCTGGTGCGAGCGCTGCCGACGTGGGGCACGTCGCTCGTCGCCGCTGTGGTCGTCCTCGGTCCAGCACTGCTGCCGGGGTTCGTGCTGGTCGGCGACATGGTGTTCGTCCCCAAGCTGCCCCTGAACGCGTCGCTGCTCGGCATCGGGGCGGCTGCGCCCCGCGCGGTGCCCAGCGACCTCGTGGTGGCCCTGGCCGGCAGTGTGCTCCCCGGCCAGCTCGTCCAGAAGCTGGTCCTGCTGGCCCTGCTCGTGGCGGCCGGTGCCGGCGCCGCGCGGGTGGTGCCCCTGCGGCCGCTCGCAGCCGCCGCCGTGGCGCTGGCCTACGTCTGGAACCCATTCGTGGCCGAGCGACTGGCCATCGGGCAGTGGGCGGTGCTGGCCGGCTACGCCGCGCTCCCGTGGGTCGTCCGGGGGTGCTGGCGGCTCGGCCTCCAGCCCACGTCGAGCGGTCGCGCCGCGAGCGCAGCCATCGTGCTCGGGTCGCTCGGTGGAGCGCCCGCATGGCTGCTGGTGGTGCTCGGAGCGGTGCCGGCGTACGTGACCGGTGCGGTGTCCCGGACCGGTGCGGCAGAAGAAGCGGGTTCCGGCGGGCGGGCGCGCGCCCTCGGCCGTCGCGCCGTCCTGCTCGCCCTGCTCCTGGTGGCGACGGCGCTGCCGTGGGCCGTCCCCGCCGTGGCTCGACCGGGCGGCACGGTGGGGGATCCCCTGGGGGCGACCGTCTTCACCCCCCACGCGGACACGGCCTTCGGCGTGCTGTTCAGCCTCCTGACCGGCGGAGGCGTCTGGAACGGGCAGGTCGTGCCCCCCGGTCGACTCACGGTCGTGGGTTCGCTGATGGCCGCTGCGCTGTTGCTGATCTCACTGGCAGGGCTGGTGCTGGGCCTGCGGCGAAGGACACCGGGTGCCGCCGCCGTCACCGTCGTGGGGGGACTCGGCCTGCTCGTGGCGACCGCCACGGCTGTGCCGCTGGTGGCCGACGCCATGGCCGGTCTGCCCGGCGGAGGCCTGCTTCGCGACGGTTCCCGGCAGGTGGCGCCGTGGGTGCTGGCGACGAGTGTCGGGCTCGGTCTGGCGATCGAGGCCCTGGCGTCGACCGTCGCCCGCCCCGGGCGCGTCCTGGTGGTGCTGGTGGGCCTCCTGCCGGTGGCTGCCCTTCCGGCCGCCGGCTGGGGGGTGTCAGGGCGGCTCGTCCCCACGCAGTACCCCGCCGACTATGCCGCCGTGGCTCGCATGGTGGATGCTGCTGACGGCGCCGTGGCGGTGCTGCCGTTCGAGGCGTACCGGCGCTTTCCGTGGAACGGCCATCGGTCGAGCCTGCAGCCGCTGCCCCGCTTCCTCAGTGCCGTGACCGTGTCGTCCTCCGACCTCGTGGTGCGCCAGCCGAGCGGGGCGGTCGTGCGGGTCCCCGGCGAGGACCGCTTGGCGACGGAGGTCGCCGCCGCGCTCCGGAGTGGTTCGCCGACGTCCCGCCTCGGGCAGCTCGGCGTGCGCTGGGTCGTCGTGGACGTCGACGGGGCGGCGCCGCCCGCCGGCACCGTCGAACGGTATGCCGGGTCCCGGCTTCGCCTGTACGAGGTGCCCGTGGTCGATCCCGTCGCTGCCGCCGACCCCGCCCGACGCTGGCAGCCACCATGGCTCGTGGTGCTGTGGGGCGACCTGCTCGCCGTGGTCGTGGTCGTGGTCCTCGTGGCGGGGGACTGGGGGCGGGCGACCGGGGGCGCGCCAAAGCGTCCCGACAGCCGATGCAACGCTGATACCGTGCAGTAGCATCGGATGGGGCCCCAGGCGGGGCCCGGTCACCCGCGTCCATGGAGGTACACGAGCAGCATGCGCATCGCTGTCACGGCCATCGTCTCGGCGCTGCTCGGTCTCGGCGCCAGCTATGGCGTGTACCAGGCTGCCCAGCCCCCCGTTCGCCAGAGCCAGGCTCCGCTGTACGACTACGGCAGCAACCCCTGACCCACCCGGGGTGAGGGCCGCGGCGAGTGCTGACGGCCCGGGCACCGGTCGCGGAACCCGTTTCCTCGTCGCTGTGTCAGCGGCTCCGTCCGCGTCCTGCACGGGGTTGTGCCAGCAGCTCGGTCACGAGGGCGTCGAAGCCCGCCACCGTTTCGGGCCAGGTGAACTGGCTGGCGAAGGCTGCCGCCTTGAGCCCCATGTCCGTGCGCCTGCCCTCGTCGAGGAGAAGCTCTCGCGTCAGCGCCACGAAGTGGTCGACGTCGTCACGGCGAGCCAGCAGCCCGGTGGTGCCGTCGATGATCGACTCGGTGACCCCGCCCGCACCGTCGAACGCCACGCTGGGCGTCTCGTGGAGCCCGGCCTCGACGACGACCAGTCCCCAGCCCTCCTTGAGGGAGGGCACGAGCGACACCCAGCTGCTGGCGTACAGGCGGTGGCGCTCCTCGTCCGAGACGAAGCCCCGCAGGTCGACGGCCTCGGCCAGCCCGCGCTCGTCGACCTCGCGTCGCAGCTCGTCCTCCCACCAGCCGCGGCCGGCGACGACCAGGCGCAGGCCGGGGAACTCCGGTCGCAGCCGCTCGACCACGGACAGGGCGATCTCGACCCGCTTGTGCGGGACCAGCCGGCCGAGGACCAGCAGCTGGGGATGGAGCGTGCGCCCGACGTCCTGTGCCGGCGGGGGAAGCACCCCGTTGTGGACCACTCTGATCTGGTCGGCCCGGACCCCGAGGTCGACCAGCTCCGCCCTGCTGAGCTCGGAGACGGTGACGTAGGGCCGGTGACGGTTCACGCTGGGCGCCAACCGCGACTCGATCCACCAGCCCGCCCTGGCCACGCGGGGAGGGAAGACGACGGGCCACTGCTCCCGGTGCACGTGGTGGACCAGCACGGCGTGCGGCGTCCTGCGGGCCCAGAGGGCGGCGAGGTAGGGCATCCCGTTCTGGGTCTCGATGACGACGTCGGGCCGGGGGATCCGTCGCAGCAGCACCGTCAGGGCAGCCAGCGGGTAGACGCCGAGGCGTCCACCCACCCGGACCACGCGCACGCCACTGGGCCGCACCTCGTGGGCCGCCGACCCGGCATACCGGGCCGTCAGGAGGGTGACGTCGCGACCGAGCGCGGCCAAGCCGTCGGCGACGTGTTCGAGGTAGACCTCCGACCCACCCCCATCGGGGTGGCCGGTGTCGCGCCAGTTCAGGAGCAGCACGTGCGGACGTGCCGGTGTGGTGCGGTGTCTCACCCTGTAGTGACCCCTTCGTCATGGCGGCGTCGGTTATCGTACCTGCCGGTAGCACGACGCTCGTCAACGGAGAAGAAGACCACGCAGTGAACGCATCCCTGGCGGCATCGGCCCGCCTGGCTCCCTCGGGCTCACTGCGACGCTCGGTCCAGCTCTTCCGGGCCTTCCGCCTCGAGCAGACCCGGCCGGACGTCTTCTACGGCCTGCTGGCACGTGACTCGGTGCGCGAGCTCGCCCGGTTCACGGACCTCGGCGGCGCCTCGGTCCTGGACGTGGGCGGGGGACCGGGCTACTTCGCCGACGCCTTTGCCGCGGCGGGGGCCCGGTATGCCGCACTGGACGCCGATGCCGGTGAGCTCAGCGCAGCGGGGAGCCCGGGATCCAACACCGTGATGGGGAGTGGTCTGCAGCTCCCCTTTGTCGACGACGCGGTGGACATCGCCTACTCCAGCAACGTCCTCGAGCACGTTCCCGACCCCGTCGCCATGGCGGAGGAGATGGTCCGGATCACCCGCAGCGGCGGCATCGTGTTCCTGTCGTGGACGACCTGGTTCTCGCCCTGGGGTGGCCACGAGACGTCGCCCTGGCACTTCCTCGGAGGCACCTGGGCCGCCGAGCGCTACACGCGGCGCACCGGGCGCCGGCCCAAGAACGACTTCGGCCGGTCACTGTTCGCCACCCACGCCGGACCCATGCTCGGCTGGGTCCGCGCGACGCCCCGGGTGGACCTGGTCGCCGCGTTCCCGCGCTACCACCCGCGGTGGGCCCACTGGGTCGCCCGGGTCCCCGGGCTGCGCGAGTGCGCGGTGTGGAACATGGTCCTCGTGCTGCGGGTCCGTTGACGTGATCTCCGTGGACGAGCGGACGGCCGCGGCGCCGGTCGGCGCACCCGACTCCCGGGGCACCGGGCCCCGAGACGACGCTGCCCCCGGACTCGAGCCGATGTCCTTCGTGTGGCGGGTGCGCCATGCCGTGGTGTGCGCACTGCTCACGGCGTTCGCCCTCAGCCAGTCCGCCGGCTCGGTCGTCTCCGACACCAAGCTCGACCTGGTCGTCGACCCACTGCGTTTCCTGGCGCGCGGGCTGCATCTCTGGGACCCGCTCGGCGCCTCCGGCCAGCTGCAGAACCAGGCCTACGGATACCTGTTCCCGATGGGGCCCTTCTTCGTCGCCGGCCGCGCCCTGGACGTCCCCGAGTGGGTGGTCCAGAGGTTGTGGTGGGCTCTGGTGCTGTGCACCGCCTACACCGGCGTCGTGGCACTGGCTCGACGTCTCGGGGTGGGCTCAGGTCCCTCACAGCTCTTGGCCGGTCTCGCGTTCGCGCTCTCACCGCACGTCCTGACGGTGCTGGGGCCGGTGTCGGCCGAGGCCTGGCCGATGGCCTTGTCGGCGTGGGTGCTGGTGCCCCTCGTGCGGACGGGTGACCCCGGGTACTCGCCGCGCCACGCGGCACTGCGGTCCGCCCTGGCCGTGCTGGCGATGGGCGGTGTCAACGCGGCGCTGGACGCCGCTGCCCTCCTGCCGGCGGTGGTGTGGTTCCTGACGCGGCGCTGGGACCGTGGTCTCCTGCGCCTCGCCGCCTGGTGGGGGTTGGGGCTCGTGCTGGCCTGTCTCTGGTGGCTGGTGCCGCTGTTCCTGCTGGGGAGGTACAGCCCTCCCTTCCTCGACTACATCGAGTCGGCCTCCATCACCACCAGCACCACGAGCCTGGTCGAGGTGCTGCGCGGGACCCATGACTGGATCGCCTACCTGTCGGCGTCGGGTTCCACCGCGGGGCTCCTGCTGCTGACGTCCGGCGTGCTGGTCGTGCTGACCGGGCTGTTGGCGGCCCTGGGGCTGGTCGGCCTGGCGCGTCGCGGCATGCCGGAGCGGACCTGGCTCCTGGTCACCCTCGGTGTCGGGACCGTGATGCTCACGCTGGGTCACGTGGCGGCCGTGGACGGTTTCGGGTCCGAGGCCCTGCGCGCGGCGCTCGACGGCCCGCTCGCGCCCCTGCGCAACGTCCACAAGTTCGACGTGGTCGTGCGCCTGCCCCTGGTGCTCGGGCTGGCGTTCCTCACCGAGCAGCTGGGCACGGGACGCAACCGGGTCGAGGCACGGGCCAACCGGGTCCTGGTCGTGGCGGCCGCCGCCTTCGCCGTGATCGGCTCGGCTGCCCCGATGGTGACGATGAACGTCGCCCCTCCGCGGTCCTTCACCGCGCTGCCCGGCTACTGGGAGCAGACCGCGCAGTGGCTGGCCCGGGCGAACGGCACGGGGCGGGCGCTCCTCCTGCCCGGGTCCCGGTTCGGGGTCTACGACTGGGGCACGACCAACGACGAGCCGCTCCAAGCCCTGGCGCGCACCCCGTGGGACGTCCGCAACGCCATTCCGCTGACCGGCACCGGGCACACCCGCTGGCTCGACAGCATCGAGCGGGAGGTGGCGGCTGGTCGCGGTGGCCCGGGCCTCGCTGAGGCGCTGCGGCGTGGCGGTGTCCGTTACCTCGTGGTCCGCAACGACCTCGACTACGGGTCGGTCGGCGCGACCAACCCGGTGCGGGTGCACCAGAGCCTCGCGTCGACAGCCGAGGTCTCGAGAGTCGCCACCTTCGGCCCCACCGTGGGCTCGCGCGGCAGCGTGACACTCGCCTACGACCAGTTCCTGAAGGTCGGCTACCCGGCGGTCGAGATCTTCGAGGTCCACGACGCGGGCGACGTGGTCTCCGCGACGCCGCAGTCGAGCGTCATGACCATCCAGGGCGGTGCCGAGTCACTTCTGGCTCTCGGCACGGTGGGCTTGGCCCCGGACGCGGCCAGCATCACCGGCGGAGACGCTGACGGTGGGATCCTCACCGACTCGCCGCGCCGCCGGGAGACCAACTTCGCGGGCGGGCCAACTCCCTCCTCGGCGACGCTCACCGCAGCCGACCCCCTACGTCTGTCGAAGCCCCAGCGCGACTACGACGCAGGGGCGGGCAGCAGGGAGGTCGTGGCCGAGCTGCGCGGCATCCGATCCGTGACGGCGTCATCCTCCGCGGCCGACGCCGACAACACCTCGGGCGTCGACCAGGCGGCGATGCCCTTCTCCGCGGTCGATGGGACCGTCGGCACTGCATGGCGTCCTGCGCCGGGTCGTGGCCCCCGTGGGCAGTGGCTGGACATCGACTTCGGTCGACGGGTCCCGGTGGACGGCTTGCGGATCACGCTGACGCCCGGCTCGGGCCTGCGCCAGGTCACCGTCATCGCAGGAGGCAGGCGGGCCACCACTCAGCTGAAGGGGCTCGACGAGACCGCGTTGCGCTCCCCGGTGGCCGCGGCGACGAAGCTGCGGGTCGAGCTCGGCGCACGGGTCTCGGGGGCTCCGGAGAGCAGGCCCGTCGGGATCGCCGAGCTGACGGTGCCGGGGGTGCGGGTCACCCGAACCCTCGTGGTGCCACCCTCTGCGTCCGACAGCGCGCCGAGCGCCATCGCCTTCACGACGTCGGGGCGACGTGACGCGTGCGCCTTCGACGGCGGTCCCTCCCGGTGCGTCACCGGGCAGTCCACGCCGGGCGAGGACGCCGCGGGCCTGGACCGCACGTTCTCGCTGGCGCATCGTCAGGCGTACACCCTTGGTGTCACTGCAGCGGCCGTGCCCGGCCCGGCCCTCGACCGCGCCATCGCCGAGAGAGTCGGCAACCCCACGACGGCGACCGCCTCCTCGACAGCGGTACCGGATCCTGCCGGCAGTGCGGCGTCGGCCGTCGACGGTGATCTCGGCACGACGTGGATCGCCGACCCGCTGGACTCCGACCCGTCGCTCACGGTCCGGTGGTCGGGTCGGCGCACGCTCACCTCACTGACCCTGCGGCTGGACGGCGCTGCGGCGGCCACCCCGCCGACCGAGGTCGCCATCGTCACGCCGCACGGGAACCGACTCGTGTCGGTGGCCCCGGACGGACGGGTCGAGTTCGCTCGTTTGAAGACGGACAGGGTGACCCTGCACCTGCGGGCGCCCTCGCTGGCGTCGAGCTTCGACCCGGCCGCGGCCCGGCTCGACCACCTCGGTATGGGTGTCAGCGAGGTGCTCATCCCGGGGGTGCACCACGTCGCGAAGGCTGCGGACCTCGCTGCCGCGCGGGCCCGGCGGGTGCACGGGTCCTGCGGCACGGGGCCGACGGTGGACCTCGACGGCCGCCAGGTGCGAACCGCCTTCTCCGCCACCGTCGACGACCTCCGGCGCATGGTCCCGATCCGCCTTCGAGTCTGCGGGGGAGTGGACGACCTCGTCCTCGGTTCGGGGACCCACCGTGCTCGCGTGGCGCCCAACAGCCTCTGGTCCGCCACGGCGGTCACCTTCACGGCTCCGGGCACGACGACGGTCACCTCGGCGCCCGTCGCCGTGGATGTCGGTCGCTGGGAGGCGACACACCGGTCGCTGGTGGTGGGGGAACGGAGCGAGGACACCGTGGTCACGGTCCACGAGAACGCCAACCCGGGCTGGCGCGCGACCTCCGGTGGTCGCGTCCTGCGGAAGGTCACCGTGGACGGTTGGCAGCAGGGCTACGTCGTTCCCGCCGGCCCGCGAGCCCGGGTGGACCTCGTCTACACCCCTGACCGGTGGATGCGGGCGGGACTGGGGGTCGGGATGCTGGCCGCCCTGGCGCTCGTGGCCGGAGCCCTGACGAAGCCGTCGCGCCGGCGCCGAACGGCTGAGCTGCCGAGGGCAGGCGCCCCGTGCGGAACCAGTCCGAGCACTGCCGGTGTCCTCCCCGTGGTCGGCCTCGCTGTCCTCCTCCTGGTCGGCGGCTGGGCGGGTGCGGCCGCCGCGGCTGCCGGTGCAGCGCTCTGGGTCGGGGCCCGTGCCGCGGCGCCACTTCGCCGAGCCCTGCCATGGCTGGCAGGAGCGCTCTACCTCGCAGCCGTGGTGCGCCTCTCGTGGGACCCGTGGGGGTATGCCGGGTATGCCGCAGGGTCTCGGCTCACGCAGTGGCTGTGCCTGCTCGCGGTGGCAGCCGCGTTCGCGGTGCCGGCGGCGCGGTCCAGGGCCGCTTCCCGTCGAGAGCCACAGCGACCGGCCTGATCCCGCAATCCCGCAGGATCAGCCGCGTGTCCTGCGGTGCCCGAGGCGGATGAGCGGTCGTTCCAGGAACCGGAAGCTGACGGCTGCCACGGCGACGGAGCCGAGCACCGTCAGCGGGAAGACCTGGACGACCTGGCCGTGGAACACGGCGTTTCCCAGCAGGCGCATCACGAGGTCGAGGACGACGAGGTGGTAGAGGAACACGCCGTACGAGACGTCGCCGAGGTAGCGCATCGGTGCATTGGCCAGGAGGACCCGCACGGTCCTGCCCTGTCCGAAGACCGCCGGCCACGCGAGGCTGACCGCCAGGATCGCGTAGAGGATGCTCTTCGAGATCGCCTGGCCTGCGGTGTCGGCGGTGAGGGACCGCGGCCCGGCGAGAGGCGTCATGGCCGCCAGCAGGGCAGCAGCCCCGACCGCCCAGCAGGTGAAGGGGTGCCGCCCCAGCTCCTCTGCGTGCCACCACGCACTCCTTGCCGGTGGCTGCTGGGTGTCGAGGTGGACCTTGACGACCGCCAGCGCCATGCCGGCCGCGAACCAGCCGAGGTACGCCGGAAGCCAGAAGCCACCCATCACCGGGCGCTGCCCCGAGTGCAGCCAGACCTGCCAGGCCACCGGAACGAGGGCGAGGGCGCCGCAGACCGCCATGGCCGTCCGGGCCGACCACGGACGGCGGCGCAGCCACCAGGCCGCACCAAGTCCGATCACGGGCAGGACCGCGTAGAAGCTGACCTCCGTCGCCAGCGACCAGGTCTGGGTCAGCCCTTCGCGGAACCACCCGTAACGGTAGATCTGGACCAGGAGTCCTTGGCGAAGCCAGTCGGCCCCCGAGGCGTCACGGTTCTGGGGAAGCACCGTCAGGGCCAGCACCACGGCGAGCCAGTAGGCGGGCAGGATCCGCAGGGCCCGCCGGACCGCGTACCGGCGGACCGACTGCCGCGACCTCGCACCAGGGAGTGCAGCGAGGAGCCACGGGCGGAAGAGCAGGAAGCCGGAGATCACGAAGAACACGGCCACGCCGCTGTCCATGCGCGCGAGGAAGGTGGCACCGAAGCCGCGCTCGTAGCGGCCGGTCCAGAAGGCGGCGTGCGTGAGCAGGACCGCGGCGACCGCCACGGCCCGCAGCCCGTCCAGGGCAGGGAAGGCGGAGTGGTCGGCTCCGGCGTCGGGGCCGTGGCGTGGTGGGGCCACGGTCACGGGTTCGACGCTGACGGGCGCCGCGACCGGCGGTGCCCCAAGCGCTGGTGGGCGGGGGTGTGGCGCCGTCATCGAGCCTCCTGAACGGGAACGGGGGCCCCTACCGTGATGTCGTCGCTGCACACCACTGCGCCGTCCCCAGCGGTCTCCAGGCGCACCTCGTCGAACGCACCGTTCGCGCGGAGGAAGACGGCACCCAGGCCGGCGTGGAACTCCACGGGTGTGCGGGTCCCACCGATCGTGACCGCACCCTTGGTGGTCCCACTGCTGATGTACCCGATGCGCACGGTCCAGCTGAACGGCAGGGTGCTCCGCTGCAGGGGCACCGTCACCGGCTGGGCGCCGATCCGCCAGCCGCAGCCCTTCCGGGGGCCCGGGAGGGCGGACACTCCACTCACCGCGGCCCTGCGCACCCGTCCCCGGTCGTCCAGCATGTACAGGCTGTCACTGGTCGGCCCGTCCGCCAAGGTTCGAGGAGGTGTCGGCAGCGGTGAGAGGAGGTGGCTGACGGTGGCGTAGTCACCGAGCAACGCCCAGGCGACCTCCTGCGGCACGTAGCCGTCGGCCAGGACCGGCGGCGTGGTGTAGCCCGACAGCTCTGACCGCGCGGTCTCGACCCACGGCCTGGCCGGGTTGATGCGCCAGAACTGGTCGTAGGAGACGGTGCTCCAGGCGGCGCTGACCGTCAGGGCCGTCACGGCGACGGCGATCCAGGCCGCGGCACGCGGCCGCGGCAGCTCGTCCAGCAGCTCGCGAACGGGGTCGGTGTCCAACCATCGCCGCAGCGCGGGCCGTTCATCCAGCGTCGCCGGGCGACCGGCTCTCCACTGGCCGGACAGCGGGACCAGGGCCAGGGCCAGGCCAAGGGCAGCCACGAGTGCGACATCCGTGACGTAGCGGTACTCGCCGGCGATCACGGGGCCGATGAACGCTGCTCGGCTGACCACGAGCAGCACCAGGTTGGTCACGGCGTAGCCCAGCGCCAGCGCCCAGCCACGCCACGCACCCCGTCGTGCCAGGCAGCTCCCCGCCACGACGCCCGCCAGAACCACCAGTGCCACCGCGCAGGCGAACGGGCCGGGGTCGGCCAGCGCACCGGCATACCCGATCTGGGCCCAGTGCCACGGGCCACCCAGTATCGCGGGGACCACGGCGCGCACGAACGACTCCATCACGAGCTGCACCACACTGGCGCCGGTGCCCGGCTGGCGTGCCGGTGAAGGGACGGTGGAGACGTAGAACAGCATGTAGGGCACCGTCACCACGGCGTAGCCGGCCCAGATGATCCGGTGCTGCACGAGGGCGTCGCGGGTCCGGCGCAGGGGGCGACCTGCCGCGAAGAAGAGCACGGTGAAGGCGAGCAGCAGCGGCAGGGCGAGCAGGGTCTTCTCGGAGAACGCGAGGCCGGCCAGGAGGACGAACGGACCGACCAGACCGCGCGCCGTGCGGCCGGTTCGCAGATAGGTGACGTGGGCGAGCAGGACACCGACGAGGGCCAGCTGCTGGGGCAGCTGGTTCAGCGCCGCCGCCCACCACAGGTTGGCCGGCAGCGTCATGGGGGTGAGGACGAACATCGTGAAGGGCACGAGGATCAACAGGTGGCTGCCGAAGAGGCGGCGCAGGAGAACGTAGAACAGGACGCCCAGGACACCCTGGAGCAGCATCGACGTGACGACGACCGCCCCGTAGTTGAACGGCAGCAACCGAGTCAGCACCCACACCCAGACGTAGGAGCCCGGCATGAAGTGGCTGTTGTAGGGCTCGAGGAGGTAGTGCGCGTCGAAGACGCTGTGGGTCGCTGCCCGTGCCGTGAAGACGAAGTCGTCGAGGTAGAAGAAGCCGCGCCAGCCGACCCATCCGCGCAGCAGGAGTCCGATGGCGAGGACCGTGGCGGCGGAGATGCCCAGTGCTCTGCTGTCAGCGACCACGGCGGAGGTCCGTGGTTGGTCGCCCGTCGAGGAGAGCCCGTTCACCGAGGGCCCCTGCGGAGCCGGCGTCGGTGCCTCTGTGGGACGGCCACCGGAGGCGCCGGCCGAGACGGCTGCGTCCTGCGTGCCGACGCTCGCCCGGCCGTGGGTGGTCACGCGCGCTCGATGACATAGCGGGTGTAGACCCAGTGCCCGCCGTACATCGGTTCGTCCCAGGCGGCCGCGATGCGCCCGTGAGCGCTCACCGCCGCCTCCACATCGGTTCGGGAGAGCGGGTACATGTCCATCGGGGCCGGGTAGCCGAGCAGGCGGCGCTGGGCGAACCGCATCGCCCGCCGGGGCAGCACCGCAGCCACGCGGCCCTTGAGGCTCTGGTCAGGGCGGGTGGCCACCTGGACGGCCACGACTCCGCCCGGGCGCACCACCCGCACCATCTCCGCGAGGTAGCCGCGGGCCGCGGCGGTCGGTATGTGCTGGAGCACGAGCGAGGAGTAGGCGATGTCGAACGTGGCGTCGCCGAAGACCGAGAGGTCCGGCCGCTCGCTGTGGACGAACTCGCAGCGCCCGTCCACGTCGAGGGAACGGGCCCGTTCCAGCATGGGCTCGGAGAAGTCGATGCCCACCGCGCGTTCCACATGGTCTCGGAGCGCCTGGGTGAGGCGCCCTGCGCCGCAACCGAAGTCCAACGCGGAGCCCGTGCCCGGCCGCAGCCCGAGCGCAGCGATCCGCCCGAGGACCGCGGAGACCTCGTCCCGGCCCGTGGCGAGGAAGGCCGTGGGATCCCACCCGTCGTGCCGGCCCTCAGGAGTGACGAGCACCGCCCACAAGGGGTCCTGCGCGCCCAGCGCGGTCCAGTCCGCCCGCGTGCGCTCCAGGTCCATCATTCTCCTCGCTCCGGGATCGCCGCAGGGACAGCCGCGGGGTCGTCGCCCCGTGCTGGTGACACATCAATGCCAAGGTTACGGCGGGCAAGGCTACCTGCTGGTACGTTGACGCCAACTGTGGACGCCGCAGCCCGGAATGCTGGGACCGCGGCCTTTCGAAAGGCGGCGTGGTGAAGCGCTCGGTCGGCTTGGTGATGTTTGGTCTCGGCGTCCTGCTTCTGGTCATGGCGCCGGTGCTGAAGTTCTGGGCCGCCCCCAAGCTGGTGCGTGCGCCCCTGGACATCAACGTGACCCTCAAGGCGGCCGGCGACAACTTCCAGTACCTCGACGCCGCAGCCGGGCGAGTCGTGCCGATCACCGTCGACATCACGCGCCACATCCGCGGCGACGTGGCAGCCGGGAACGGCGACGTCGCCGTCTACGACGAGACCCTCTGCCTCACCCGCGACGACAACAACCAGCACCCGGGCTGCTTGCGCAACGACAAGCGGATCATCGCGAACTACCAGGACCGCATCGCCTTCGACCGCGTCACCGGCTACGCCGTGCAGGGGAAGAAGTGCGGCCCAGAGGGCAACCAGGAGTGCAACGCCTCGGTGGACGGCGAGCCGACCCCGCACGAGGGCCTCGGCTACAAGTTCCCCATGCACACCCAGAAGAAGGACTACCTCTACTTCGACACCGTGTCGAAGAAGGCGTGGCCGATGAAGTTCAAGCAGGTCGCCAAGAAGCAGGGCCTCGACGTCTACGTCTTCGAGCAGACCATCACCGACGCCCCGGCCATGACCTCCGGTGTGTTCCCCTCGCTCTACAGCAACGTCCGCACCCTCTGGGTCGAGCCCACCACCGGCGTCATCATCCACGGCCAGGAGCAGATCGACCAGCGCCTGACGGGGCTCGCGAGCACCGAGCCGGGTGCAGAGATGCGCGACCCCGCGCTGGCCGGCAAGACGGCCCTCAAGGGCACGCTCGCCTTCACCGAGGGGGCGGACAAGATCCAGGCGAAGCTCGCGAACGACGGGCTCTCCTCCATCAAGGCCATCGAGCTCTACCTCCCGCTCGGCGCCCTCATCCTGGGGCTCATCCTCACCGTGGGCGGGCTGGTCCTCGCCCGGTCGCCGCAGCAGGGGGCTCACCGGCCGTAGCCGCCGGCGCCACCTCCGCGAGCAGGACTCCAGGGGAGGATGCTCACCGCCCACCGCTTGGTGCAGACCCCGGGACGACCGCCCGGTCTCAGGGGTGGCTGCCGGGCAGCGGCCGCGGGAAGCCCACGGCCACGTCATTGGTGCACAGGCTGCCGGCAGACAGGCCGTGGATCGTGACCGCCCTCACCTGGCCTTGTCCCAGCACGTACAGGCTGCCCGCACCCTTGGTGATGGTCACCTTGGAGGTGGTCTGCCCGACGGTCACGGTCGCCGTGGCGTCCGAGGTGGCGAGGTACCCGATCCGGGCCGTCCACTCCCAGGGGAGCGTTGCCTTGACCAGCGGGATGCGGACGGTGTCCGGCCCCACCCTCCAGCCGCAGTTCTTCTCGGGGCCTTTCCGGTTGGAGAAGCCGTCGACGACCACGGTGCGGAGGTGCCCGCTGTCATCAGGCATGTAGAGCTCCGCCGCGGAGGCGCCCGGTGTGAGGAACCGGGGCCTGGGCTCGAAGCCCGACATCATGGTGGAGGTCTTGACGAAGGCACCGAGGAAGCCGGCCTGGACCCGTTCGGGGAGGTTGATCTCGGTCAGGGTGATGTGCCGCTTGCTGGCTGCGATGTCGGCGCGGGCATTGGCGAAGTAGGGCGCCGACCCGTTGCTCCGCCAGAAGCGGTCGTACTGGAAGGTCGACACCAGTGACGTGATGACGACGGCGCAGCAGAGGGCGCCGGCGACGGTGCCCTCGACGCTCAGCCCAGCGGGTTCCGCCCGGTGGGGCCGGGAGCCGGCGGAGGCCGGGCGGGCCGGGCCGCGAGGCAGCAGCCTCTGGGGAGTGCCCTTGGCGTAGGTGCCCACGATGGGCAGGAAGGCCGCCGCGCCGAAGACCGCGAACACGATGCACACGTCTGTGCTGTACCGGTACTCGGCGCCGATGATCGGGCCGACGTAGGACGCCCGCGTGATCCCCAGGAGAACGGCGTTGCTGAGCCAGTAGGCGGCCACGACGACCCAGCCGAACACGGCGCGCCGGCGGCGGACCACAGAGGTCCACACGATGAGTGCGGTCGCCACGCAGGCGAAGAGGGACATGGCAACGGTGGGGTTCGCCACGCCGCCGACGCCGATCTGGCTCCAGCGCAGCGGACCACCGAAGAGTCCGGGCAGCACAGCCTGGCTCAGCGCGGTTGCCACGGTCTGGATCGCCAACGTGGTGTCGGGCGCCTTGCCCACGGGGCTCGGGACGGTGGTGACGTAGTAGAGGGTGTAGGGCCCCACGACCGCGAGGTAGGCGACCCACACCCGCCAGTGCTGGGTCACGGCCTGGCGGACCCGGGCCACAGGTCGCCCCGGCGTGAAGAAGAAGAAGGTCAGCGCGAAGACGATCGGGACCACCAGGAGGAGCTTCTCGGAGAAGAGAAGTCCGCCGAGCACGCACAGGGCACCGAGGACCCCGTCACGGGTCCGCCCCGTCCGGTGGTAGCGCACCTGGAGCGCGAGTGCGCCGATCATGGCGATCTGGCCGGGCAGCTGGTTCAGCCCTGCGGCCCACCACAGGAAGGCCGGGAGGGTGATCGGCGAGAAGAGGTAGATCGACAGGGGCACGAGCACCGCTGGTCGTCGGCCGAAGAGGGAGACCAGGAGACGGAACGCCAGCAGTCCCGCGACCGCCTGCATGGCGAGGTCGACGAGAGCGACCGGGGTGTAGTTGACCGGCCACAGGTGGTTGAGGACCCGGACCAGCGTGAAGGAGCCGGGCATCAGGTGCCCGTTCCACCCCGCCAAGAGGTACTCGCGGCTGAGGAACGGCATGTGCTCTGCCCGTCCGATGAAGGACATGTCGTCTGCGACGAACCAGCCGCCGAACTTGACGTACCCCCGTACCAGCGCCTGCAGGAGGATGAGCGCGACGGCGCCCACCACGACGTAGCGACCGGGACGAGCTTCGAGCCATGCCCGGAACGGCACGTAGACCGCGTCACCCTGCTCCTCGGCATCCGCCGTGCCGACCGCGCGGGTTTCCGGTTCCGTGTCACGGACGTCGGTGGCGCGCGCCGAGCTCGGCGGTTTCATGGATGCCCCTTCTGGTGTGTCCACAGGTGACACTGCTCGTGCTGGTCGCGGCCGTCATCGTAACCGGGCGCCTCGGCGGATGAGGCCAGTCTGACCGACGAGGGGAGCGGGGGAGGTGGCGTCCAGAAACGTCCACGGTCCCCACACGCAATTCGGGCGAGGGCCCCGGTCCAAAGAGCGACCACCGGTGCTCTGATCGGCTGATGCGACTCGGTGCGCACCACCCCTAGCGTTCGACCCGTGACCAGCTGGCGGCGCGCCTCGGGCAGGCGGAGGTGAACGGGCCGTCGGAGGGCATGGCCAGCCTCTCGCTCGGTGCGGGGCCACCGCTTCTGCTGATGCCCGGTCTCACGCCCGACCACCGGCCACCGACGGGGATGGCGCGCCGCGCCCAGCTGGGCCTCATGCGACCGCTGGCCCAGCAGCGGCAGGTGTGGTGGGTCAACCGTCGCCAGGGCCTGCCCGAGGGCACGACGATGGCCGAGCTCGCGGACGACTACGCCACCATGCTGCGCGAGTGGCAGGCGGCGCCGATCGACGTCGTCGGCGTCTCGACCGGCGGTGAGGTCGCCCTGCAGCTGGCAGCCGACCACCCCGAGCTGGTCCGCCGGCTGGTGCTCGTGGCCTCGGCCTGCCGGCTTGGCGCGGCAGGCCACGAGGTGGAGCGCCGGGCGGCCGAGGCGCTGGAGCGGGGGGACCGGCGCACGGCAGCGTCCCTGCTGTGGCGCCTGCTGCCGTCGGGGCGTCTCTCCACGGCGGTGGCGGGCGGCGTGGGGTGGCTCCTTCCTGGCCCGGTAGTGGCGAAGGACCACAGCGACCTGTTGGCGACCATGCGCGCGGAGCTGGCGTTCGACCTGTCGGACCGGCTCCACGAGATCGCCACGCCCACCCTCGTGGTGGGTGGCTCCGAGGACGCCAGCTACGGCGAGGCGGTCTTTCGCGAGACGGCGTCCGGCCTGCCGTTCGGCCACCTCGCCCTGCGCCAGGGCCGGAGCCACGCCGCCACGGTGACCGGCCGCGGCCTCGGTCCCGAGGTCAACGCCTTCCTCGGCCGACACGACTCCTGAGGGCGTCGCCCGGGGTCACGGGATGCTCAGTCGGCCCCACTCGTCACGCAGGACGCGTCCGTCGCTGGCGGCCACCGTGAGGGCGTGCGCGAACCGGCCGGGTTCCCAGAACGGCGCCCCGACCAGGGTCGCCAGCTCCGGCTCGCTCTGGGGCCCCTCCGCGTGCAGCGCGCGCAGGATCTGGGCGATCTCCTGCTCGACGCGCCGGTCACGTCCCTCGGTGCTGGCCCGCGGCGGTGGCATGGGCGACACGGCCCACCCCCTCCTAGGCGGGCGACGGGCTCGTCACCCGCCGACCCTCGTGCTCGCCGCCGCCCTCGTGGGCGTCCTCGGCGGTCAGCGGCTGGGCGATGCTCTCGAGCGACTGGCCCTCGGCCTTCACGCCGAGGAACGCCTCGACCAGGCCGCCGACGACCATGAGCGCCGCACCGATGAAGTAGCCGATGGCGAGGTGGGTGATGTCCTTGCTCTTCGAGGCCTGGTCGATGAGGGCTCCGAACAGCAGGGGACCGCTGATGCCGCCGACGGCCGTGCCGATCGCGTAGAAGAACGCGATGCACAGCGCGCGCGTCTCGAGCGGGAAGACCTCGCTGGCGGTGAGGTATGCCGCGCTGGCGCCGGCGGAGGCGAAGAAGAAGATCACCACGCCGAAGAGGGTGAGGGTCGTGGCGTTGAGGCTGCCGAGCACGAAGCCGGCGATGGCGAGCAGCACACCGGAGAGGATGTAGGTGCCGGTGATCATCTTGACCCGGCCGATGGTGTCGAACAACCGGCTCAGCAGGAGCGCCCCGAGGAAGTTGCTGACCGCGAAGACCGCGAGGTACCAGCCGGTCTGCTTCACGTCGAAGAACGTGGTGAGGGCGTCGCCGTAGGTGAAGAAGAACGCGTTGTAGAGGAACGCCTGGCCGACGAACAGCGACAGGCACAGCACGGTGCGCTTGGGGTACAGCGTGAAGACCGTCTTGGCGATCTCCGGGATCGAGATGGTCCGACGCTGCCGGATGGTGATCGGGTCGTCGTGCACCTGCGGCAGGTCGTGGTGGCTCTCGCGGTGCACCGTCTCCTCGATGTCGCCCACGATCTGCTCGCCCTCGTCCTCACGGCCGTGGATGAACAGCCACCGGGGGCTCTCCGGCACGTGTCGGCGCACGACGAGGATCCCGACGGCGAGCACGGCGCCGAGGCCGAAGGCCAAGCGCCAGCCCAGGGCGGGGTCGACGACCTTGGGGTCGAGCAGCGGGATGGTCAGCAGGGAGCCGAGCGCGGCGCCGACCCAGAAGGAACCGTTGATCGCGACGTCGACGCGGCCGCGGTAGTGCTTGGGGATCAGCTCGTCGATGGCCGAGTTGATCGCGGCGTACTCGCCGCCGATTCCCATGCCGGTGATGAACCGGGCGACGAAGTACCACAGCGGGTTCGGGGCGAAGGCCGTCAGCACGGTCGCGAAGGTGTAGACGCCGAGGGTGAGGAGGAAAAGCTTCTTGCGGCCGAACCGGTCGGTGAGCTGGCCGAAGAAGAGCGCGCCCAGACAGGCTCCGGCGACGTAGACCGCCCCGGCGAGGCCGATGTCGAAGCTGCTCATGCCGAGGCCGGTGTCGGTCGGCTTCAGCGCGTCCGACATCGAGCCGACGATGGTGACCTCGAGGCCGTCGAGGATCCAGACGGTCCCCAGGCCGATGACGACCATCCAGTGCCAGCGGGCCCAGGGGAGCCGGTCCAGGCGGGCGGGTATGTCGGTGGTGATGCGTCCGATCTCGACGTCAGATGCCACGTCGGCCTCCTCCTCGTTGAGTGCCCTGCGGTGTCCCCCCGCAGTGCTGCGACGAGCAGGCTAGATCCGCACCGGGCAAACCGCTCGTCGAGAGAAGGAGCAGGAGGAAACGGTCAGCAGGACGACGTACGTCGAGGGAGTCGACGAGACCCCTCAGGGCTTGTCGCACACGAAGACGGCCGTACCCGGGAAGAGGCGTCCGCGCAGCGGCGACCAGCCGCCCCAGGTCTCGGTGTTGCGAGCGGGCCACTCGAGCTCGACCAGGTCGCTCAGCACCAGACCCGCGGCGACCACCTCGCGCACCCGGTCACCGACCGTGCGGTGGTGCTCCACGTAGGTCGCCTCCCCGTCGGAGTCGGCCTCGACGTAGGGGGTCCGGTCGAAGTACGACTGGTTGACGGTCAGGCCGTTCTCACTGGGGTCGTCGGGGAAGGCCCACCGGAAGGGGTGGGTGGTGGAGAAGACGAAGCGGCCGCCCGGCCGCAGCACGCGCGCGGCTTCCCGCATCAGCAGCGCCGAGTCGGCAACGAAGGGCACTGCACCGTATGCCGTGAAGACGATGTCGAAGGCACCGTCACCGAAGGGGAGGGCCGTGGCGTCGCACTGCACCAGCGGGACGGCCAGGCGGGGGTCACTCACCCTCGAGTTGAGGCTCAGGCCGGTGCGCAGCATCCCGGCCGACAGGTCGGAGGCCACCACCGTGGCTCCCTGGGCGGCGACCCAGCGCGCACACTGGCCCGCCCCGGCACCGACCTCGAGCACGCGGCGGCCCGCGAGGTCACCGAGGAGGCGCAGCTCCGACTCGCGCCAGCCCTCGGGCCCCCAGACCAAGTCGGCGTCGCCGAGGAAGGCCCCGTGCTCGGCGTAGTACTCGCCCGCCTCGGCGTCCCACCAGGAGCGATTGGCCACCACGGTCTCGTCCTGGTCCGCCAACCGGCGGCTGACCTGCGCAAACCCGCTCACCGGCATACCTCTCGCTTTTTGACCTGGCACAGACGGCGTCGGTAGTCTGGGCGGGCACCTCCGTGTGCGCGCTTCACCATGTCCGTCATCGATGGCCAAATGCCATCATCGCCGGGCCGGGAAGCGTGACCACAACAGAACACCCTTCTATTCACTGTCCACCATCGGAGTTCCTACTACATGACTGCCAGCACGGTCGAAAAGACCGCCCCTCAGGTTGCCATCAACGACATTGGCTCTGAGGAAGACCTCCTTGCCGCGATCGACGCGACCATCAAGGACTTCAACGACGGCGACATCGTCGAGGGTCGCATCGTCAAGGTCGACCGGGACGAGGTCCTGCTCGACATCGGCTACAAGACCGAGGGCGTCATCCCCTCGCGTGAGCTGTCCATCAAGCACGACGTCGACCCGTCCGAGGTCGTCGCCGTCGGCGACGAGGTCGAGGCCCTCGTCCTCCAGAAGGAGGACAAGGAAGGCCGCCTGATCCTGTCCAAGAAGCGTGCGCAGTACGAGCGCGCCTGGGGCACGATCGAGAAGATCAAGGAGGAGGACGGCGTCGTCACCGGCACCGTCATCGAGGTCGTCAAGGGTGGTCTCATCCTCGACATCGGCCTGCGCGGCTTCCTTCCCGCGTCGCTCGTCGAGATGCGTCGCGTCCGCGACCTCCAGCCGTACGTCGGCAAGGAGATCGAGGCCAAGATCATCGAGCTCGACAAGAACCGCAACAACGTGGTCCTGTCGCGCCGTGCCTGGCTCGAGCAGACCCAGTCGGAGGTCCGCACGACCTTCCTCAAGGAGCTCCAGAAGGGGCAGGTCCGCTCCGGTGTCGTGTCGTCGATCGTCAACTTCGGTGCGTTCGTCGACCTCGGTGGTGTGGACGGTCTGGTCCACGTCTCCGAGCTGTCCTGGAAGCACATCGACCACCCGTCCGAGGTCGTCGAGGTCGGCAACGAGGTCACCGTCGAGGTGCTCGACGTCGACATGGACCGCGAGCGCGTCTCCCTGTCGCTGAAGGCGACCCAGGAGGACCCGTGGCAGCACTTCGCCCGCACCCACGCCATCGGCCAGGTCGTCCCGGGCAAGGTCACCAAGCTCGTCCCGTTCGGTGCGTTCGTGCGCGTCGACGACGGCATCGAGGGCCTGGTCCACATCTCCGAGCTGGCCGAGCGCCACGTGGAGCTGCCGGAGCAGGTCGTCAACGTCGGTGACGAGATCTTCGTCAAGGTCATCGACATCGACCTCGAGCGTCGCCGCATCTCGCTGTCGCTCAAGCAGGCCAACGACGACAGCGTCCAGATCGCCGAGTTCGACCCCACGCTGTACGGCATGGCGGCCGAGTACGACGAGCAGGGCAACTACAAGTACCCCGAGGGCTTCGACCCGGAGACCAACGAGTGGCTCGAGGGTTACGAGACCCAGCGCGAGAAGTGGGAGAAGCAGTACGCCGAGGCCCACACCCGCTGGGAGGCCCACAAGGCCCAGGTCGAGGCTGCTCACGCTGCCGACGCCGAGGCCGCGTCCGGTGGCAGCACCTCGACGTCCTACTCCTCGGACTCCTCTGGATCCGACGAGAGCCGTCCGAGCGCCCCGGCCTCCGAGGGCACCCTCGCCTCCGACGAGGCGCTGGCTGCCCTGCGTGAGAAGCTCACCGGCAACTGACCCAGGTCGGTATGCCGTGAAGGCCCGGTCCCCGCGAGGGGGCCGGGCCTTCGCCGTGTCAGGATGGCCGGCATGGCACGGACCATCGCGACGAACACCACGGTCGACCTCGAGGGGCTGCTCGACTTCGTGCGGCCACGCCACCACATGCTGGTCATCACCCAGCGGTCCGACGGCCGGCCGCAGGCGTCCCCGGTCACCGGGGGAGTGGACCCCCAGGGCCGCATCGTCATCTCCACCTACCCCGAGCGGGCCAAGACCACTAACGCCCGACGCAACCCCCACGTGAGCGTCGTCGTCCTCTCCGACGACTTCGGTGGCGCGTGGGTGCAGGTGGACGGGGACTGCGAGGTCATCGACACCCCGGACTCCGTCGAGCCCCTCGTGGAGTACTTCCGCTGCATCTCGGGGGAGCACCCCGACTGGGACGAGTACCGGCAGGCCATGGGCGACCAGGGGAAGTCGCTGCTGCGCATCACCCCGACCCGGTGGTCCCCGATCGCGACCGGTGGTTTCCCGGCGCGACTGGCAGAGTGAGGCGCTGCGGTACTTGACCGGTACAGAGAGCGGCGTTACTGTATCGGTACAGAAAACCGCACCACCTCACCGGAGCACGCCATGACCATCTCACCGGTTGCCCTGATCACCGTCCACCGCGCCGCGCAGGCCACCATCACGAGCGCCCTCCCGCACGCCCCGGTGGTCGCTGAACCACAGCCCCGTGCCGCCCGGCCCCGCCTCGTCGGCACGCGCGGCGTCCTCGCGGCGGCGCTGCGGCGCGCCGCCGACGGCGTCGCCCCGCCCGTCTGCAGCCCCGCGCACTGAGGCGCTCTAGGCTCGGTCCGACGAGGCGCTGCTCGAGCAGCGAGCCGACCCGACGTGAGGAGGGAGCAGCGTGGGCAAGGTGACCCTGCAGACCGTCGCCGACGCGGTCGGCGTCAGCCGGATGACCGTGTCGAACGCCTTCTCCCGGCCTGACCAGCTGTCGGCACCGCTGCGGGAGCGCATCCTGGAGGCCGCCCGCGAGCTGGGGTACGCCGGACCCGACCCCAGCGCGCGGGCCCTCGCACGGGGCAGCACCGGCGCCGTCGGCGTGGTGCTGACCGACTCCCTCGAGTACCCCTTCACCGACGAGGTCGCCATGAGCTTCCTCGGCGCCATCGCCCGGGAGCTCGAGCCCACCGGCCTGGCCCTCACGCTGCTGTCCGGGGCCGAGTCCGAGGACCGCGTGCCGGCCCGCGACGTCGCGATGGACGGCGCCCTGGTCTACTCCTGCGACCCGAGCAGTGCCGCCGTCGAGTGGCTCGGCAAGCGCGGGCTGCCCATGGTGTTCGTCGACCAGGCGCCCGCCAAGGGGATCCCCAGCGTCAACGTCGACGACCGCGGGGGCGCCCGGGCCGCGGCCCAGCACCTCGTCGACCTCGGGCACCGGCGCATCGGGCTCGTCCTGTCCGTGCCCGCCGCCCCCTACGGCCTGGTCGACGACCCGCTCGACGGGCCCTTGGGCCACCCGGTGCGCCAGCGCCTCCTGGGCTGGCTCGACGTGCTCGCCGCCGCGGGGATCACGTCCCGGGCCGCCCGGATCCCGATGAGCGACCCCGACTCCTGCGTGGAGGCCGCCCAGGCGCTGCTGCGGCTGGAGGACCGGCCCACGGCGATCCTGTGCTTCTCCGACGTCATCGCCGCCACGGTGGTCCAGGTCGCCCAGGACCTCGGCCTGCAGGTGCCCTCGGACGTGTCGGTCGTCGGGTTCGACGACAGCCCGGTCGCCGCGCGGGTGCGCCCGGCGCTGACCACGGTGCGCCAGGACTTCCCCGAGAAGGGGCGGGCAGCAGCGGCGGCCCTCACCGCGGCACTGTCCGGAGGCGCCCCCCAGCGGGCCCGGCACACGGTGCTGCCCACCGCTCTGGTGGTGCGCGAGAGCACCGCTCCTCCCGCCGCCCGCTGAGGGCCGCTCCTGCCCTCCTGCCTCGCCACCCCGCCGCTACAGTGACGAGCATGCTGCGCGTCGGCCTCTCCGGGGGCATCGGGTCCGGGAAGTCGACCGTCGCAGGGCGGTTCCGTGAGCTGGGGGCGGTGGTCATCGACGCCGACCAGCTGGCCCGCGAGGTGGTGGCGCCGGGGTCCGAGGGGCTGGCCGCCATCGTCGAGCGCTTCGGAGACGTGGTGCTCGAGGAGGACGGCAGCCTCAACCGCGCCGCGCTCGGCGCCGTCGTCTTCGCCGACCCGCAGGCGCGCCGCGACCTCGAGCAGCTGACCCACCCCCGGATCGCGGCCCGCACGGCTGCGCTGGTGGAGGCCGCCCCGGCCGACGCGGTCGTGGTCCACGACGTCCCCCTCCTCGTCGAGAAGCACCTCGGGCCCGGCTACCACCTCGTGGTCGTCGTGGGCGCCGACGAGCGCACCCGGCTCCGCCGGCTCATGGAGACCCGGGGGATGACCGAGGACGACGTGCGTTCGCGCATGGCAGCGCAGGCCACCGACGGGCAGCGGCGGGCGGCCGCCGACGTCTGGCTCGACAACGGCGGCACGAAGGAGGCGCTGGTCGCGGCCGTCGACTCCCTCTGGCACGAGCGCCTGGTGCCGTTCGAGCGCAACGTGCGGCACGGCATACGGGCCACGCGGTCGGACGACCTGGTGCTGCACCCCCACGACTCCGCCTGGGCGTTCGAGGCGCAGCGGCTCCTCGAACGCCTCCGGCTCGCCTTCGGTGAGGTGGCGGTCACCGCCGACCACGTCGGCAGCACGGCGATCCCCGGGCTGGTGGCCAAGGACGTCATCGACCTCCAGGTCGGCGTGGCCGACCTCCGTGCCGCCGACGACCCAGCCCTGCTGGAGCGGTTGTCCGGCGCGGGCTTCCCCCGACCCGCGGACGCACCGCGCGCCGACAACGCCAAGGCCGACGGCCAGTGGCCCAAGCGGTTCCACGCCGGCGCCGACCCGGGGCGCCAGGTGCACGTGCACGTCCGCGAGGCGGGCAGCCCGGGGTGGCGGTGGGCGCTGCTCTTCCGCGACTGGCTGCGGGCCGACGACGTCGCCTGCCGCGAGTATGCCGCGGAGAAGGCTCGCCTCGCGGCGACCGGCATGGGGGTGGGCGACTACGCCGACGCGAAGGAGCCGTGGTTCGACGGCGTCCACGAGCGGGTGGAGGCGTGGGCCCGCCAGACCGGCTGGGAGCCACGGCATGGCTGGGAACCAGAGCATGGATGAGGAGCGCCACCCCGAGGGAGAGCATGAGCGCCGCCGCCCCGAGAGGGTCTACGGGGTGGGGGACGAGCCCGACCCGCGCTTCTCGATGGCGAACGAGCGCACCGCGCTGGCCTGGATGCGCACCGCCCTGGCGCTGGTAGCCGGTGGCATCGCCTTGATCTCGGTGGCCTCCTTGACCGAGATGCCCGCGTGGGCGCCGCTGGTCGGCTCCGCCTCGTGCCTGGGCGGGGCTGCCCTGGCGGTGCGAGCCCTGGGGAGCTGGGCCAAGGTCGAGCGGGCCCTGCGGCTGCGCCAGCCCCTGCCACCGCCGCGATCGCTGGCGATCCTGGCGACCGGGGTGGTGCTGCTCGCCGCACTGACCCTGGTGCTCGGCGTGATCGAGGCCACGCGGCTGTGAGCCGGATCCCCGAGCGGCAGGCGCTGCAGCCGGAACGCACGTCCCTGTCGTGGCAGCGCACCGCCCTCACCGCAATGGTGCTGCTGGTGCCGGTCGTCGTCGTCGCCGCCCGGCTGGAGAGCTGGTGGCTGGTCGCCATCGGCTCTGTGGTCGCCATGGGGTGCGCTGTCCTCGTGCTCGGGGTGCGGCACCGGTTCGACCAGCTGCGCGACGACAGCCACAGCTACTCGCCGTTCCCCGTCATGGTCAGGGTCGCCGTCGTCACGGTGCTCGGCGCCCTGGGCGGGGTCGCCGCGGCCGTGGCGGTCATGCTTCGCCCCGGCTGACTCCTCCGCCGGCACGTGAATCGTGGGCTGTCGGTGGTCGGGCTTACCGTTGACCCATGCGCCCCACGACCGACATCCAGCGGACGGTGGCCCCGTTCAAGGTGGAGTCCGAGTACCAGCCCGCCGGCGACCAGCCCGCCGCGATCGCCGAGCTCGCCCGCCGCATCAACGCGGGGGAGCAGGACGTCGTGCTGCTCGGCGCCACCGGCACCGGCAAGTCCGCCACCACCGCCTGGCTCATCGAGCAGGTGCAGCGGCCGACGCTCGTCATGGCGCCCAACAAGACCCTGGCGGCCCAGCTCGCCAACGAGTTCCGTGAGCTGCTGCCGCACAACGCCGTCGAGTACTTCGTCAGCTACTACGACTACTACCAGCCCGAGGCCTACGTCCCCCAGACGGACACCTACATCGAGAAGGACTCGTCGATCAACGACGAGGTCGAGCGGCTGCGCCACAGCGCCACCAACTCGCTGCTGACCCGCCGCGACGTCATCGTCGTCGCCTCGGTCTCCTGCATCTACGGCCTGGGCACGCCGCAGGAGTATGTCGACCGGATGGCGCGCCTGCGCGTCGGCCAGGAGATCGAGCGCGACGACCTGCTGCGCCGGTTCGTCCAGATGCAGTACACCCGCAACGACCTCGCCTTCACCCGAGGCACCTTCCGCGTGCGCGGCGACACGGTCGAGATCATCCCCGTCTACGAGGAGCTCGCCGTGCGCATCGAGTTCTTCGGCGACGAGATCGAGCGCATCTACACCCTCAACCCGGTCTCGGGCGAGATCGTGCGCGAGGAGCAGGAGATGTACGTCTTCCCGGCCACGCACTACGTGGCCGGTCCGGAGCGCATGGAGCGGGCCATCCGCGGCATCGAGCTCGAGCTGGCAGACCAGCTCGCCGCCTTCGAGAAGCAGGGCAAGCTGCTCGAGGCCCAGCGCCTGCGCATGCGCACCACCTATGACATCGAGATGATGCGCCAGGTCGGCTCCTGCTCGGGCATCGAGAACTACTCGCTGCACATCGACGGCCGGGCGCGTGGCTCGGCGCCGAACTGCCTGCTCGACTACTTCCCCGAGGACTTCCTGCTCGTCATCGACGAGTCGCACGTCACCGTGCCGCAGATCGGCGCGATGTACGAGGGCGACATGTCGCGCAAGCGGACCCTCGTCGACCACGGCTTCCGGCTGCCCTCGGCGATGGACAACCGCCCGCTGAAGTGGGAGGAGTTCCTCGAGCGCATCGGCCAGACCGTCTACCTGTCGGCGACGCCCGGCCCCTACGAGCTGGCCAAGGGCGACGGCGTCGTCGAGCAGATCATCCGGCCCACCGGCCTCATCGACCCCGAGGTCGTGCTCAAGCCGACCAAGGGCCAGATCGACGACCTGCTGCACGAGATCAACGAGCGCACCAAGAAGAACGAACGGGTCCTCGTCACCACCCTCACGAAGAAGATGGCCGAGGACCTCACCGACTACCTCCTCGACAAGGGGGTCCGGGTCCGCTACCTCCACTCCGACATCGACACCCTGCGCCGCGTCGAGCTGCTGCGCGAGCTCCGTCTCGGCGAGTACGACGTGCTGGTCGGCATCAACCTGCTGCGCGAGGGTCTCGACCTGCCCGAGGTCTCGCTCGTCAGCATCCTCGACGCCGACAAGGAAGGCTTCCTGCGCTCGACGCGCTCGCTGATCCAGACGATCGGCCGCGCCGCCCGCAACGTGTCGGGCCAGGTGCACATGTATGCCGACAAGGTCACCCCCTCGATGCAGGAGGCGATCGAGGAGACCCAGCGCCGGCGCGAGAAGCAGGTCGCCTACAACAAGGAGGCCGGGGTCGACCCGCAGCCGCTGCGCAAGAAGATCGCCGACATCACCGACATGCTGCAGCGCGAGGACGCCGACACCGAGGCGCTCATGGGCTCGGGCCGCTCGCAGTCGCGCGGCAAGTCCGGTGGCCGCGGTGGCCGGGGCACGGTGCAGGCCGACGCCGGGGTCGCCTCCGACCGGCTCAAGGACCTGCCGGCCAACGACCTGGCGAACCTCATCCAGGAGCTGTCGACCCAGATGCACCAGGCCGCGGCCGACCTGCACTTCGAGCTCGCCGCGCGGCTGCGCGACGAGATCGGCGACCTCAAGAAGGAGCTGCGCCAGATGAGCGCGGCCACCAAGTAGCCGACCATGACGCCGGCGGAGCTGCTGGCCCACTGCCTGGGCAAGCCCGGGGCCTGGCAGGACGAGTCGTGGGAGGGCGACACCGTGGCCAAGGTCGGCGAGAAGATCTTCGCGTTCATCGGTGACGGCACTGCCGTCGGCGTCAAGTGCGGCGCCAACCGCGCCGAGGCCGACGAGTGGCTGCTGCAGTACCCCGACGACGCCCGGGTGATGCCCTACCTCGGACGCAGCGGGTGGAACAGCCTGCGCATCGGAGGCGCGATCCCCGACGAGGAGATCCTCGAGGCCGTGGACGCGTCGTACGACACCGTGGTCGCCAAGCTGCCGAAGGCGCGGCGTCCCTCGGCGTGACGGCTGACCCGGGTTTGAGGCGGCCGAGGCCGTCTGGAAGACTCGTGGAGACCGATCGGAGGGGAGTATCCCCACGCGGTGTCCTCGTCATCACGGCCCACCGGCGCACACGGCATACCCGTCGTGGCCCGGGGTGGGCCCGGGGAGCCGGTCCGCCACCTTCACCAGGGCGGGAGAGACCTCCGGTCACGTACGTGACCGGAAGGAACCCTAAGTGAACATCCCTGTCTGGGTGTGGTTCGCCACCATCGGCGCAGCCATCCTCGTCTTCGCCATCGACATCTTCGTCATCGCCCGACGCCCGCACGTGCCCTCGACCAAGGAGGTCGGAACGGCGCTCGGCGTCTACGTCGGCGCCGCCGTGCTCTTCGGGCTCGGGGTCTGGTACTTCGCCGGGTCGACCTTCGCGGGGCAGTACTTCGCGGGATGGCTGACCGAGTACTCGCTGTCGGTCGACAACCTCTTCATCTTCCTGCTGATCATGGCCAAGTTCGCCGTGCCGGAGAAGTACCAGCAGTCGGCCCTGATGATCGGCATCGTCATCGCCATCATCCTGCGCGGCATCTTCATCGCCCTCGGCGCGGCGGCGATCAACAACTTCTCGTGGGTCTTCTACCTGTTCGGCGCGTTCCTCATCTACACCGCCGTGAAGCTCTCCCGCGAGGGCGAGAGCGACGACGACGAGTACGAGGAGAACCGCTTCATGAAGTACATGGAGCGCCGGTTCCCCGCCACGCAGGACTGGCACGGCACGCGGCTCTTCACCCGGGTCGACGCCCGCCGGCTGGCCACCCCCATGTTCTTCGTCATCCTGGCGCTCGGCACGACGGACCTGCTCTTCGCGCTCGACTCGATCCCCGCGATCTACGGCCTCACCAAGGAGCCGTACCTCGTGCTGACGGCCAACCTCTTCGCGCTGATGGGCCTGCGGCAGCTGTACTTCCTCATCGGCGGCCTGCTCAAGCGCCTGGTCTACCTCAGCCTCGGCCTGGCGGTGCTGCTCGCGTTCATCGGGGTCAAGCTGGTGCTGCACGCGCTGCACGAGAACGAGCTGCCGTTCATCAACGGCGGCGAGCACGTGCCGGTGCCGGAGGTGCCGATCTCGGTGTCGCTGGGTGCCATCGTGGTGATCCTCGGCGTCACCACGGTCGCGAGCCTTCTCAAGACCCGCCGCGACAACAACCTGCGCTCGGCCTGACGACCGGTCCGCCGTTGCCTCGAGCAGGCTCAGCCTGACTGGGCGATGGCGGCGGGGTCGGCGGGTTGCCTGCGACGGCCGGCGCCCATGACCACGGCGCTGGCCGCGACCACCAGCGCCATGCCGGCGAGCTGGTGCCCGGTCAGCGACTGGCCGAGCACCAGCCACCCGGCGAGCGCGGCGGCGGCCGGCTCGAGGCTGAGCAGGATGCCGAACACCCGGGGGCTGAGCCGGCGCAGCGCCAGCAGCTCGAGCGAGTAGGGCAGCACCGACGACAGCAGGGCGATGCCGAGGCCCTTGGCCACGACCTCGCCCGACCACGACGGCACGGTCCCCAACCCGAACGGCGCGACTGCGAGGAGGGCGACGGCCATCGCGAGGGCGAGCCCGTCCAGGCTGGCGAACGCGGCCCCGGTGCGGCGGCTGAGGATGATGTATGCCGCCCAGCAGGCGCCCGCCGTGGCGGCCAGCCCCAGCCCGACCCAGTCGAGGTCGGCCAGCGGCACGGTCAGTGCCTGCGAGATCAGCGTCACCCCGGCCCCGGCCGCCACGACGGCCAGCACATCGACGAGGCGTCGCGACAGCACGGTGGCGAGGGTGAGGGGTCCGAGGAACTCGATGGTGACCGCCACGCCGATGGGCAGCCGGGCCAGCGAGGCGTAGAAGGACAGGTTCATCAGGCCCAGCGCGAGCCCGAACAGCACCACCGTCAGCCAGGCGCCGCGGCTGTGGCCCCGCAGGCGGGGACGGGCCACGGCGCCGAGCACGAGGGCCGCGAAGAGCAGCCGCAGGGTCACCGAGCCGGGTGCGCCGATCTCGGGTACGAGTGTCGCTGCCAGGGCTCCGCCGAACTGCACGGACACCACGGCCGCCAGCACGAGGAGGGGAGCGGGGACGGCCGACGCCCTGGTCGCGGCTGCGGTGGAGGCTCGGGGCACGGGCTCCACCGTACTGAGGGGCTACCAGCCGCGGTCGCGCCACTCCTGCAGGTGCGGGCGCTCCGCCCCCAGCGTGGTGTCGCCCCCGTGCCCCGGGTAGACCCACGTGTCGTCGGGGTACACGTCGAACACCCGCGTGGTGACGTCCTCGATGAGCGACTCGAAGCTCTGGCCCGGGTTCTTGGTGTTGCCGACCCCGCCCGGGAAGAGCGAGTCGCCGGTGAAGAGGTGCGTCCGGCCGCCGGGCTCGGCCCAGGCCAGCGCGACCGACCCGGGCGTGTGGCCACGCAGGTGGAGCACGTCGAGCACGAGGTCGCCCACCTCGATGCGGTCGCCGTGGTGGAGCAGGCGGTCGGGTCGCACCGGCAGGCCGTCCGCGTCGGCGGCACCGGCCGCCGTGGAGGCGCCGGTGGCGGCGACGACGTCCGCGAGCGCCCGGTGGTGGTCCCAGTGCGAGTGGGTGGTCACGACGAGGTCGAGCCGCCCGCCCCCCTCGGCGACCAGGGCCAGGCATGCCTGCGGGTCGGCGGCCGCGTCGACCATCAGCTGCGCACCGGTACGCCGGCACGTGAGCAGGTAGACGTTGTTGGCCATCTCCGAGACGGCCAGCTTGCGTAGGGTTGCGTCGCCGAGCTCGCGGGTGGCTGCGGCACCGCCGGGCTGCACGTCTCCGGTGTACGTCATGGGTCCCATCCTGCAATGTACGGAGTGACCAGGGCTGACAACGGCCCGCTTCCTAGTCCCGAATAACTATTGTCGGCCGTCTTTCGGCGGACCTACGTTGGAGCGGTCACGACAGGGGAGTATCGGCAGGGGGTGCCGGTGCACCGGTCGTGAAGTTGGGTGAGGAACCGCACATGACCGCTCTCGTAGAAGACCTGTCTCGCGCCGCGTCGTCCCGGGACATCGACACCATCCGCGCACTATGTCACGACCTGCGCCAGCCGCTGGCCGCCATCCTGCTGCTGTCCGGCTCCGGTGACGGAGACGTAGGCCGGAAGATGGAGGTCATCACCGACCAGGCCCGCTGGCTGAGCCAGCTCGTCGACACGGTGCTGACCGACGCCTCGACCGACGCCGTCCAGGCCGTCGACGTGGCCGAGCTGGCCGCGATGGCGGCCGAACGCGCCCGACCGACCGCCGGCTGCGAGGTCACGGTCCGGTCGGAGGGCCACGCGTACGCGTGGGCCCGTCCGGTCGCCCTCGGGCGGGCCGTGGCGTGCGTCCTGGACAACGCGATCCGCGCCGCCGGCGCGGGTGGGCACGTCCAGGTGACCGTCGAGCAGGAACCGGAGTGCGTGCACCTGACGATCGCCGACGACGGACCAGGGCTCGGCAAGGTCGCCTCGCGCACGTCGCTGGGGCTCACCACGACCCGGGCGATGGTGGCCGCCTGCGACGGCACCTTCGACCTGCGGTCCGGTGCCGATGCCGGTGCGGAGGCCGAGATCTGCCTCCAGTCGGTGAGCCGCCGGACGAGCCTGTCGACTCGGTCAGGCTCGGTCGCGTCATGAGGCTGGTGGTCTGCGACGACCACCGACTCCTTCTCGAAGCCCTCGGCCTGGCCCTGGGTGAGCGGGGGCACGACGTCGTCGCGCTGGTCTCCTGCCCCGACGACGCGGTGGACGCTGCGGCCGAGCACCGGCCCGACGTGGTGCTGCTCGACGTGAACTTCCCGGATGGCTCCTCCCTGATGGCCATCCGCCGGATCAGGGACGCCAGCCCGGAGACCAAGGTCGTCATGCTCTCGGCCGAGTCCGACCACGCCGTCGTGGGGCGCGCCATCGCCGAGGGCGCCTCCGGCTACGTCGGCAAGGAGAAGCCGATCGCCGAGATCGTCGACATGCTGACCCAGGCCGCCAACGGACACGTCGCCGTGGACCCCATGCTGCTGCAGCAGGCGCTCCGGCCGCAGAAGCCCAGCGACGACCCGCTCTGGGCGCTGCAGTTCCTGACCGACCGGGAGTGGGAGGTCATGCGCTGCATCATGGAGGGGCAGACCACCGAGCAGATGGCCGACAGCCTCGGCGTGCAGCGCAGCACCGCACGGACGCACGTTCAGAATCTTCTCACCAAGCTCGGCGTACATTCACGCCTACAGGCGGCCGCCCTCATGGCGGCCCACGCGTCGGAAGAGACCTGGCCGGTACACCTGCGCTGACGGCGGCCGACCGCACTCCTTGCCGGGGTGCGCGGGACCGCGGGCGAGGCCCGTGACGGTGGGGTCGTCCTTCTGACGTAGACCGAGATCAGACCGAGGCGGGGTCCCCCCCGGACGGTGAGGCGGCAGTCTGATGGACATGGAGAAGCCCATCCGGGTCGTCATCGTGGACGACCACCAGGTGTTCGTGGACGCGCTTGCCGTCAGGCTGGCGGACGAGCCGGACTTCGTGGTGGTCGGCAAGGCGGCGAACACGGAGCAGGCGCTCGACGTGCTCTCCACCGCGCCGTGCGACGTCGTCACGCTCGACCTCATTCTCGGGGACGAGGACGGGTTGGCCCTCGGTCGGGAGATCCTGCGGCGCTGGCCGCAGTCCGGCATCGTCGTGGTGACCGGCGTCGAGGGCGGCGAGCAGGTGCTCGAGGCGGTGCAGTCCGGCATCCGAGGCTGGGTCAGCAAGACGGCCAACATCGACTCGCTCACGGCGGCGCTGCGCGGCGTGGCGCGGGGGGAGACCCACATCCCGGCTGCGCTGCTCACCAACGTGCTGGTGTCGCTGTCCGGTCAGCCGCAGGCGTCGGTGTCCGAGGCCGAGGGCATCCGCAGCCTCACCCAGCGTGAGCTCGACGTGCTCGGCTGCCTGGTCGAGGGCATGTCCCGCAACGAGATCGGCGAGCTGCTGCACGTCTCACCGAACACGGTGCGCACCCACGTGCAGAGCATCCTGCACAAGCTCAAGGTGCACTCCGCGCTCGCCGCGGTCGCCATCGCCCGCCGGGCCGGTGTCCAGGGGACCTCGGCGGTCCACAAGCGGGCCAACGCAGGCTGAACAGAGCCGCGGGGCCCGCGGGACCCGCGGCCAGGCGCGATGCGCGCCTGCAGACGGTCAGGCTCCTCGTGGGAGCTGCGGGAGCTCGTGCGCGCTGGAGACGCCCGAGGGGATCCGCCGGGCGAGCCAGAGCAGTATGCCGTGGCGCGGACCGGTGACCTCCGCGTCACCCGAGCCGACGGTCCAGGTGTCACCCTCGTCGGTGCGCAGCGTCAGGGACGGGGCGCGGTGCGACAGGCGCAGCCGGGACACGGCGTCGTCGAGCAGGCGCACGAGCACCGGACCCTCGACGTCGGCAAGGGTGTAGCCGGCGTCGAGGTCGACGTGGTGCAGCACCAGCTCGCGCAGCCGCAGGAAGGGCAGGGAGGCCGAGCGGACGACGTACCCGCCGCGCATCTCCACCTCCGACGTGGCGAGGTCGCCGCCCAGGCGGGGGAAGTCCTCCGCCAGGGCGGAGGCGGTGCCACGCAGGTCGGCCAGCTGCTCGGCGGCCCCCCGGCCCGCCCCGGCCTCGATGTCGGCGTCGCGCTTCTCGGTGCCGCCGGGGTACATCTCCTCGCGCTCGCCCGTGACCGCCCAGCGGGTCAGGCGCACCATGGCCTCCGCGTTCCGCGCGATGTGGGTCAGCACGTGCCCGCGCGTCCAGCCCTCGCACAGCGAGGCCGCCGCGACGTCGTCGTCGGTGAGCCGGGAGGCGGTGGCGAGCACGGCTGTGGTGGCCGTCTCGACCAGGCCGAGGTCCTGCTCGATGGAGGGGCCGGTCGACGGGGCGGTGGAGGTCATGGGCCCGACGGTATCTGCTGGCCGCTGCTCGAGGCGCCGGTCCGCTGTGCCTGGGCCATCGCGTGGGCGGCGCCGATCAGGGTGAGGTGCGAGAACGCCTGCGGGAAGTTGCCCACCATCCTCTCGTGCTGCGGGTCGTACTCCTCGGACACCAGGCCCACGTCGTTGAGCAGGCCGACGAGCCGGTCCATCAGCGCCTGGGCCTTGTCCGGCATACCTGCCATCGCGTAGGCGCTGACGAGCCACCACGAGCAGGCGAGGAACGGGTGCTCGTCGCCGGGGAGGCCGTCGACGCCCGACTGGGTGCGGTAGCGCAGGACGAGGCCGTCGCTGAGCAGGTCGCGCTCGACGGCGGCGATGGTGCCGAGCACGCGCTCGTCGTCCGGCGGCAGGAAGCCCACGATGGGGATGAGCAGGAGCGACGCGTCCACCTCGCTGGTGTCGTAGTGCTGGGTGAAGGTGTTGCGCTGCTCGTCGAACCCCTTCTCCAGCACCTCGGCCTTGACCCGGTCGCGCAGGTCGCGCCAGCGGTCCACGGGTCCGTCGAGGTCGTTCTCCTCGACGGCACGCACCGCCCGGTCGAAGGCGGCCCACACCATGACCCGCGAGTGGGTGAAGTGCCGCTGCGGCCCGCGCACCTCCCAGAGGCCGTTGTCCGGCTCGTCCCAGTGGTCCGCCAGCTCGTTGACGAGGGCGAGCTGCATGGCCCAGGCCTCACCGTCGGTCTCCAACCCGCGGGCGCGGGCCTCGTGCAGGGCGATCATGACCTCGCCGAGGACGTCCATCTGGCGCTGCGACACGGCGTCGTTCCCGACGCGCACGGGTGATGAGCCGGCATACCCGGGCAGATGGTCGAGCTCGCGCTCGGGGAGCTCGCGCGACCCGTCCACCCGGTACATGATCTGCAGGTCCTGTGGGTCCCCGGCCACGGCCCGGAGCAGCCAGTTGCGCCAGACGCGGGCCTCGGCGACGTAGCCGCAGGCGAGGAAGGCCTCGAGGGTCAGCGACGCGTCGCGGAGCCAGCAGTAGCGGTAGTCCCAGTTGCGCTGGCCGCCCGGGTCCTCGGGCAGGCTCGTCGTGGCGGCTGCCACGATGCCGCCGAAGCGCGTGTCGGTGAGCAGGCGCAGGGTCAGCAGCGAGCGGACGACCTGGTCGCGGTAGGGCCCCTCGTAGGTGCACCGGTCGGCCCACGCGTCGGTGCGTCGCCGGGTGCTGGCGACCTGCTCGTCCACGTCGAGCGCTGGGGGGATGTCGCGCCAGGACTCGAACCAGGTGAGCGTGAAGGTGACCGTCTCGCCGGCCGAGACCTCGAACTCGTCGCGGTGGTGGCCGTCCTCGCCGTGGGGGAGCCGGTCGCCGCGCAGCACGAGCATGTCGGGCCCGGCGATCGCGGCGATGACGTCGTCGTCGTGGTGGTGCACCGGGGAGCGCGACACCCACGGCCGGACCTTGCCGTAACCGAAGCGGACCACCCACTCGTGACGCATGCGCACGGTGCCGTCGAGCCCTTCGACCCGGCGGATGACGTCGGACCGCCCGTCGCCCACCGGCATGAGATCGGTCACCCTGACCCGGCCGGAGGGGGTCTCGTGCACGGTCTCGAGGATGAAGGTCTCCTCGAGGTAGCGGCGCGTCGTGGTGGCCGGCTCGGCGGGCCCGATGAGCCAGCGGCCGTGCTCCGGCGTACCCAGCAGGGCCGCGAAGCAGGCGGGGGAGTCGAACCGCGGCAGGCACAGCCAGTCGATCGAGCCCTCCCGGCTCACCAGGGCCACCGTCTCGGTGTCGCCGAGCACGGCATAGTCCTCGATGGGGGTCACCATGGGGTCACCGTATGCCGTGGAGCGGCGGCTGTCAGGGCGGGCGCCGGCTGCCGCGATGCGGCGGCTGTCGGTGGTGACACTTAGCATGAACGGCGTGACCTCTGTGCCCACCCAACGTCCCTCGAACGCCCTCCGACCGCAGCACGACCACCTGGTCGTGCGCGGCGCGCGCGAGCACAACCTCAAGGACATCTCCGTCGAGCTGCCGCGGGACAGCCTCGTCGTCTTCACCGGCCTGTCCGGGTCGGGCAAGTCGTCCCTGGCCTTCGACACCATCTTCGCCGAGGGCCAGCGCCGCTACGTCGAGTCGCTCTCCGCCTACGCCCGGCAGTTCCTCGGGCAGATGGACAAGCCCGACGTCGACTTCATCGAGGGCCTCTCGCCGGCGGTGTCGATCGACCAGAAGTCGACGAACCGCAACCCGCGCTCGACCGTGGGCACGATCACCGAGGTCTACGACTACCTCCGCCTGCTCTTCGCCCGCGCCGGCCGCCCGCACTGCCCGGTCTGTGGTGAGCCCATCACCCGCCAGTCGCCGCAGCAGATCGTCGACCGGCTCCTCGAGCTCCCCGAGCGCACCCGCTTCCAGGTGCTCGCCCCGGTCGTGCGGGCCCGCAAGGGCGAGTACGTCGACCTGTTCACCGAGCTGCAGAGCAAGGGGTTCTCCCGCGCCCGTGTCGACGGCGAGGTGGTCTCCCTGACCGAGCCGCCGAAGCTGGAGAAGCAGGTCAAGCACACCATCGACGTCGTGGTCGACCGGCTGGTGGCCAAGGGCGGCGACGCGGGCGCCAAGCGCCGGCTGACCGACTCGGTCGAGACCGCCCTCGGCCTGGCGGGGGGCGTGCTGGTGGTCGAGTTCGTCGACCGCGAGGCCGACGACCCGGAGCGGGAGCGCCGCTTCTCCGAGAAGATGGCCTGCCCCAACGACCACCCCCTGTCCATGGACGAGGTCGAGCCCCGCTCCTTCTCGTTCAACAGCCCGTTCGGTGCCTGCCCCAAGTGCACCGGCATCGGCACCGAGCTCGAGGTCGACCCCGAGCTCCTGGTGCCCGACGAGGACCTGTCGATCTCCGAGGGCGCCATCGCCCCGTGGGCGCAGGGCAGCGGGTCGGCCGACTACTTCCAGCGCGTCATCGGCGCCCTGGCCAAGGACCTCAAGTTCTCCGTGGACGCGCCCTGGCACTCGCTGCCCAAGCGCGCCAAGGAGGCCCTGCTGTACGGGCAGAACTACAAGGTCCACGTGAGGTACCGGAACCGCTACGGCCGCGAGCGGTCCTACACGACCGGGTTCGAAGGTGTTGTGCCCTTCGTGAAGCGCCGCCACGCCGAGACCGACTCCGAGTGGAGCCGGGAGCGCTACGAGGGCTTCATGCGGGAGATCCCGTGCCCCGAGTGCAAGGGTGCCCGCCTCAAGCCCGAGTCGCTGGCGGTCCTCGTCGGCGGCCGGAGCATCGCCGACGTCTGCGCCCTGCAGATCGCCGACTGCGCCAAGTTCCTCGGCGAGGTCGACTTCACGGCGCGGGAGCGGCAGATCGCCGAGCGGGTCATCAAGGAGATCGACGCCCGCCTCGGGTTCCTCCTCGACGTCGGGCTCGACTACCTCTCGCTGAACCGACCGGCCGGCACGCTCTCCGGTGGCGAGGCCCAGCGGATCCGGCTCGCCACCCAGATCGGCTCGGGGCTGGTCGGCGTCCTCTACGTGCTCGACGAGCCGAGCATCGGCCTGCACCAGCGCGACAACCACCGGCTCATCGAGACGCTGACCCGGCTGCGCGACCTCGGCAACACGCTCATCGTGGTCGAGCACGACGAGGACACCATCGCCACCGCCGACTGGGTGGTCGACATCGGCCCCGGTGCGGGGGAGCACGGCGGCCACGTCGTCCACTCCGGACCGGTGAAGGGCCTGCTCGAGCACCCCGACTCGATGACCGGCAAGTACCTCTCCGGCCGCCTCGAGATCCCGACGCCGGTCGAGCGCCGCCCCCAGGAGAAGGGGCGCGACGTCACGGTGGTCGGCGCCCGCGAGCACAACCTCACCGGAGTCGACGTCAGTTTCCCCCTCGGCAACCTCGTCGCGGTCACGGGCGTCTCGGGCTCGGGCAAGTCGACCCTGGTCAACGACATCCTCTACACCGTGCTGGCCAACAAGCTCAACGGCGCCCGCCAGGTGCCCGGCCGGCACAAGACCGTCAAGGGCCTCGAGCACCTCGACAAGGTCGTGCACGTCGACCAGAGCCCGATCGGCCGCACGCCGCGGTCAAACCCGGCCACCTACACGGGGGTCTTCGACAACATCCGCAAGCTGTTCGCCGAGACCACCGAGGCAAAGATCCGCGGCTACCAGCCGGGCCGCTTCTCCTTCAACGTCAAGGGCGGCCGCTGCGACGCCTGCTCGGGCGACGGCACGCTGAAGATCGAGATGAACTTCCTGCCGGACGTCTACGTGCCCTGCGAGGTCTGCCACGGCGCGCGCTACAACCGCGAGACCCTGGAGGTGCACTTCAAGGGCAAGACCATCGCCGACGTCCTCGACATGCCCATCGAGGAGGCGGCCGACTTCTTCGCGGCGGTCCCGGCCATCGCCCGGCACATGAAGACGCTCAACGACGTCGGCCTTGGCTACGTCCGGCTCGGCCAGCCCGCACCGACCCTCTCCGGTGGGGAGGCGCAGCGCGTCAAGCTCGCCAGCGAGCTGCAGAAGCGCTCGACCGGGCGCACGGTCTACGTGCTCGACGAGCCGACCACCGGCTTGCACTTCGAGGACATCCGCAAGCTCCTCCAGGTGCTCCAGGGCTTGGTCGACAAGGGCAACACCGTGATCGTCATCGAGCACAACCTCGACGTCATCAAGAACGCCGACTGGATCGTCGACATGGGTCCCGAGGGCGGCAGCGGCGGAGGCCGGGTCATCGCCGAGGGCACGCCGGAGCAGGTGGCCGAGGTGCCCGAGAGCCACACCGGCCGGTTCCTCGGTCCGGTGCTCGCCAAGAGCGCCCGCACGCCGGACCGCCCGACCGGCACCGGGTCGGCGGCGAAGAAGACCGCAGCCGCCCGCTCGGCTGCCACGCCGACGGCCAAGGCGAAGGCGACGGCGGCCAGGGCGACGAAGGCCACCACGACCAAGGCCACCGCGACGAAGTCGACCACGACGAAAGCCACCACGACCAAGGCAGCAGCGGCCAGGAAGCCGGCCGCCAAGCGGTCGGCGCGCAAGGCCTGACCCGGCGTTCCCGCCGACCCAGCGCGAAGGCCCCCGAGGAGACACCTCGGGGGCCTTCGCGGGTATGCCGCGCACGCGGCATACGAGGACCGGTTCCGGTCAGGTGTCGCCGCCGAGGTAGGCCGCCTTCACGGCCGGGTCGGCGGCGAGCTCGGCGCCGGTGCCCTCGCGGACGATCTCACCCGTCTCGAGGATGTAGGCACGGTGCGCCCGCTTGAGCGCCTGGGCGGCGTTCTGCTCGACCAGCAGCACCGTGGTGCCCTGCTTGTTGATCTCCGTGACGATGTCGAAGATCTGCTGGATGAGCTTGGGCGCCAGACCCATCGACGGCTCGTCGAGCAGCAGCAGTTTGGGGTCTGCCATGAGGGCGCGGCCGATGGCCAACATCTGCTGCTCGCCACCGGACATCGTGCCCGCCACCTGGGACTTGCGCTCGGCCAGGCGGGGGAACAGCCCGAAGACGCGGTCGAGGTCCTCCTTGACCTTGGGCGACTTGCGGTCCTTGCGCGCGTAGGCGCCCATGTCGAGGTTCTCCAGCACCGACATGCCGACGAAGCAGCCGCGGCCCTCGGGGGACTGGGCGATCCCCAGGACCGGCCGGTCGTGCGCGGGCATGTTGGTGATGTCCTTGCCCTGGAACCGGATCGACCCCAGGCGCACGGGGCGCAGCCCGGAGACGGTCTTCATGGTCGTCGTCTTCCCGGCGCCGTTGGCACCGATGAGCGTGACGATCTCGCCCTCGTCGACGGTGAAGGAGACGTTGCGGATGGCCTCGATGCGTCCGTAGTTGACGCAGAGGTCGTCAACCTCAAGAAGCACTCTCATCAACTCCCAGGTAGGCCGCGATGACGGCGGGGTTGTCGCGGATCTCGGCGGGCAGGCCCTCGGCGATCTTCTTGCCGAACTCCAGCACCACGATCCGGTCGGTGACGCCCATGACGAGCCGCATGTCGTGCTCGATGAGCAGCACGGTGTAGCCCTGCTCGCGGATGGTCTGGATCAGCTCCATGAGCCTGACCTTCTCCGCCGGGTTGAACCCCGCGGCCGGCTCGTCGAGGCACAGCAGCTTGGGGTTCGTCGCCAGGGCCCGCGCGATCTCGAGCCGTCGCTGGTCGCCGTAGGGCAGGTTGCGGGCCAGCTCGTCGGCACGGCGCTCCAGCCCCATGAACTTGAGGAGCTCGTGGGCACGGTCCATGCCCTCGGCCTCCTCACGACGGTGCTTGGGCAGCCGCAGCAGGGCGGACGCCATGCCGGTCGAGTGGTGCGCGTCCGCGCCGACCAGGATGTTCTCCAGGGCCGTCATGTTGTGGAACAGCCGGATGTTCTGGAACGTGCGCGCGATGCCCAGCTTGGTGATCTCGAACTTCTTGCGCCGGCCCAGCGGCTCGCCCATGAACCGGACCCCGCCCGACGTGGGCTGGTAGACGCCGGTCATGACGTTGAAGCAGGTCGTCTTGCCGGCACCGTTGGGACCGATCAGGCCGAGGATCTCGCCGGTGTTGATGTGGAACGAGACGCCGTCGAGGGCGGTGACGCCGCCGAAGCGCAGGGTCACGTCGTCGACCTCGAGCATCTTGCCGGGGGGAAGGTCGGTGACCTCCTCCACGCTGATGTCGACCGAGGTGTCCGGGTTGGTGACGATGTCCTCCCGGCGGGCGGAGCGGGACCCGTCGTGGGCTCCGTCGTGGGCCTCGTCGTGGGACCCGAGGGCCCCGGGGGTGGTGTCAGGCATGGGCGTGTCCCTCCTCCAGGATCTCGGTTTCCTCTTCCTCCGCCTTGCGGGCGCGCACCGTTCGTTTCGGTGGGATCAAGCCCTGCGGGCGGAAGATGGCCAGCGCCATGAGCAGGATGCCGAAGAGGAAGAAGCGTCCGTCGGCGAGGAAGCGGAACTTCTCCGGCGCCCAGGTGAGCAGCACCGCGGCGAAGACGACACCCCACCGGTTGCCCTGGCCGCCCACGACGACCATGGCGACGAACAGCACCGAGTAGATGATGGTGAAGTTCTCCGGGTTGATGAACTGCTGCTTGGTGGCGAACATCGCGCCCGACAGGCCACCGATGGCCGCGCCGGTCGCGAAGGCGAGCAGCTTGAACCGGAACGTCGGGACGCCCATCAGCTCGGCGGCGTCCTCGTCCTCACGGGTCGCCTCCCACGCCCGGCCGACGCGCGAGTTCTGCATCAGCCAGTCGAGGAACAGCACGATGAAGACCAGCGTCAGGGTGAGCCAGTAGTACGGCACGGAGTCGGTGACGCTGAACTTCAGGAAGGTCGTCGTGGTCTCGAGGTCGACGAAGGCGGTCAGGCCCTGCCACGAGATGTGGGGGATGTCGAACAGCTCGATGCTCGGCGGCGTCGGGATGTTCGAGATGCCGCGGCTGCCGTTGGTCCAGCCCGAGTTGACCAGCACCAGGCGGACGATCTCACCGAACCCGAGCGTCACGATGGCCAGGTAGTCGCCGCGGACCCGCAGCGTCGGGGCGCCGAGGAGCACGCCGGAGATCATCGTGACGACGATCGCTGCCGGGACGAGCAGGATCAGCGGCAGCGTGGCGTGGGCCGAGCCGAGCATGCCGACGGTGTAGGCGCCGATCGCGAAGAAGCCGATGTAGCCGAGGTCGAGCAGGCCGGCGTAGCCGATGACGATGTTGAGGCCGATGGCCACCAGGGAGTACATCGCGCACGAGAACAGCACCGCGCCGAAGTCGGAGCCCGTCGTCGTGAGGAACGGCGGGTTGATGATCGGCAGCAGGTAGACCAGCAGCACGACCAGCCCCCACAGGACGAGCTGCGCCCACCGGGGCAGCTTGCCGAGGCGGACACGGATCGAGTGGAAGAAGTTCCGGACGGCGTTCATGCGCGGGCCTTCCCGAGGGACTCGCCGAGCAGGCCGGTCGGCCTGAACAGCAGGATGACGACGAGCAGCAAGAACGCGACGACGTCCTTCCACTGCGAGCCGAAGAGGGCCGAGCCGTAGTTCTCGGCCACACCGAGGACGAAGCCACCGAGCAGGGCTCCCCGGATGTTGCCGATACCGCCGAGGACGGCTGCGGTGAAGGCCTTCACGCCGAGGATGAAGCCCGCGTTGTAGCGCGTCACGCCGATCTTGAGCAGGTACATCATGGCGGCGGCGCCGGCCATGATCCCGCCGATGAGGAACGTCAGGCGGATGACGCGGTCGCGGTTGATGCCCATCAGGGCGGCGGCCTCGGGGTCCATCGCCACGGCGCGGATGCCGCGGCCGAGGCGGGAGCGGCGGATGAACTGGTCGAGGATGACCATCATGACGATCGCCGACAGCAGGACGATGAGGTCGATGTTGGTCACGTCGTAGTTGAAGACGGGGAAGACCGCCTTCGTCTGGATCTGCAGCGGCAGGGGGAGGTTCTCGCGCGGGCGCCCGAGGTAGTCCCGGAGGTTCTCGAGGTTGAACCAGCCCAGGGGCTTGTCGCGCAGGCCCATGAGCTCGGACAGCGCGAACGAGGCACCGATCGCGGAGATGAGGGCGATCAGGGGCGGGGAGTTGCGCTTGCGCAGCGGCCGGTAGGCGACCCGCTCGAGGAGCATGGCGATGAGGGCCGACACCGTCATCGCGGCGACGAAGCCGATGACGAGGTACCCCGCCAGCCCCAGCCCCGACGCCTTCCCGGCGCCGACGGCCATGAGGGCCCAGACGGCGGCGAAGCTGCCCCACATGAAGACCTCGGAGTGGGCGAAGTTGATGAGGCGGAGAACGCCGTAGACCATCGTGTAGCCCAGGGCCACCAGCGCGTAGACCGCGCCGATCGCGAGCCCGGTGATGGTCAGTTCCCAGAAGTGGTTGATCAGCAGGTCCATGCGACCTCCGTGGGGGATGGGGGGCCGGCACACCGACAGGCGGGCGGGTGGCGGGGCGGCCCGGACGGGGACACGGTAGCGGCCAGGGCCCGTTCAGACGAGGCCCTGGCCGCTACCGGTGGACTACTTGATCTCCTGGTCCGGAACGATCTTGCCGCCCTGGACCTTGTAGGCCCAGACGGACACGTGGGCCGGCTCGCCCTTGTCGTTGAACTGGACCTGCTTGGTCACGCCCTTCTTGTCGTAGGACCCGATGAAGGAGGTGATGTCGGCGGACTTGGTCTTGCCGGCCTTGATCGCGTCGAGGAAGACGTTGGCCGCGTCGTAGGCCTCGGCCGAGTAGGTGGCCGGGTCGGAGTTGTAGGCCTTCTTGTACGCGGTCGCGAACTCCGGGGCCTGGTCCGGCGGGAGGCACGGGCAGGTGACGACGGCGCCCTCGGCGGCAGCGCCGGCCGCCTTGATGAAGCCGTCGTCCTTGACGCCGTCAGCAGCGACGAAGGTGCCCTTCCAGCCCGCAGCACGCAGCTGCTTGACGATCAGCGCGGCCTCGGCGTAGTAGCCGCCGAAGAACAGCGAGTCGGCCTTGGAGGCGGTCACCTTGGTGACGCTGCCGGAGAAGTCGGTCTGCTTCTGCTGGATCGAGTCGTTGCCGGCCACCTGGCTGCCCAGGTCCTTGCGCACGATGTCGGCGAGGCCCTTGCCGTACTCCGAGGAGTCGTCGATGACGAAGGTCTTCTGGGCCTTCAGGACGTCCTTGATGTACTTGGCGGCGGCCGGGCCCTGGGTGGCGTCGTTGCCGAGGATGCGGTGGAAGGTCTTCCAGCCGTTCTCGGACAGCGCCGGGTTGGTCGCGGAGGCGGAGATGGTGTTCAGGCCGGCCTGCTCGAAGATCGGGTCGGCGGCCTTGGACTCACCCGAGAAGGCGGGGCCGACGATGCCGACCAGCTTCTTGTCGGTGACGGCCTTCTGCGCCAGGCCCGGGGCGATCGACGGGTCGCCCTGGCTGTCGAAGGTGACGAGCTGGACCTTGCAGTCAGCGTTCTTCTCGTTGTACTGGTTGACGGCCAGCTCGGCGCCGTTCTTGATGTTGATGCCGAGGTTGGCGGCGTCGCCGGTGAGGGCCCCGAAGAAGCCGATCTTGAGGTCACACGCCTTCGAGCCGCCGGCAGTACTGCTGGAGCCGCCCTTGGTGCCACCACAGGCGCTCAGGGCGAGTGCGGCGGCCACGACGGGCACACCGATCTTGAAGAGGGAACGCAAGACTCCTCCTAGAGTCACTTGGATGCGCACGGCGCGCACACTTGGGCACCCCGGGGGGCGTGTCTGAACAGTAGACACACGGATGTGCTCGCGTTAAGCACTACGGGAACTTTGGTGACCGTGTCGTTACCCGGGGGTCGTCGGCCCGTCACCGGAGCGCCGACGGCCCCACTCGCGACCCCGACCTCCGCACGGCTGCCGGCCTGGGCACCGGGGGTCACAGCACGCGTTCAGGTGCTCGCGGCATACTCGCGGGGCACCGGCGCCCGCGGGCGCGACTCGACCCGAGGAGTACCACGCCATGTCCGACTGCTGCAGCCGCCGTGCCCTGCTCCACTCCGCGGGCGTCGTCGGCGGAGCCCTGGCCCTGTCCGCCTGCGGTGCCGCCGAGAACACCGCCCGGGACGCGGCCTCCAGCGCCGGCGCCGCCGCCTCGAGCGCGCTGAAGGACGCGGTCTCCAAGGCCACCGTGCCGGTCGGTGGCGGCAAGGTGCTGGCCGACCAGAAGGTCGTCATCACCCAGCCGACCCAGGGCGACTTCAAGGCCTTCACCGCCGTGTGCACCCACCAGGGCTGCATCGTCGCCGACGTCTCCGGCGGCACCATCAACTGCGCCTGCCACGGCAGCAAGTTCGACATCGCCACCGGTGAGGTCAAGCAGGGTCCCGCGACGCAGCCCCTGCCGCGCAAGACGGTCTCGGTGACCACGGACGGCATCAAGGTCACCTGACGCCGACCAGCGAGCCCGGCTCGTGGGCGGGTATGCCGCGCACCGGCTTCGCGGCAACCCCCGCCCGTGCGGGCGGCGTCGGACCGGCCTCCTAGAGTGGGGGCGTGGCTGACCCGTCGACCTACCGTCCCGCACCGGGCGAGATCCCGGTCGACCCGGGGGTCTACCGGTTCCGCGACAAGGACCGCCGCGTCATCTACGTCGGCAAGGCCAAGTCGCTGCGGCCCCGGCTGTCCTCCTACTTCCAGGACCTCAGCGCGCTCCACCCGCGGACGGCGACCATGGTCACGACCGCCGCGAGCGTCGAGTGGACGGTGGTGTCGACCGAGGTCGAGGCACTCCAGCTCGAGTACTCCTGGATCAAGGAGTTCGACCCCCGGTTCAACGTCAAGTACCGCGACGACAAGTCGTACCCCTACCTGGCGGTGACCCTGGGCGACGAGTTCCCCCGGGCACAGGTCATGCGAGGGGCGAAGCGCAAGGGAACCCGCTACTTCGGCCCCTACGCCCACGCCTGGGCGATCCGCGAGACGCTCGACCTGATGCTGCGCGTCTTCCCGATGCGCACCTGCTCCTCCGGGGTGTTCAAGCGCGCCGGCCAGGTCGGGCGCCCGTGCCTGCTGGGCTACATCGACAAGTGCTCGGCGCCCTGCGTCGGACGGGTGACCCCCGATGAGCACCACGCCATCGCCGAGGACTTCTGCGACTTCATGGCGGGCAACACGACCAAGTTCGTCAAGCGCCTCGAGAGGCGGATGCAGGAGGCGTCGGCGGCCCTCGAGTTCGAGCAGGCCGCGCGGCTGCGCGACGACATCGGAGCGCTCAACAAGGCGCTCGAGAAGTCGGCCGTCGTGCTCGGGGACGGCACCGACGCCGACGTCTTCGCCCTCGCCGAGGACGAGCTCGAGGCGGCCGTGCAGGTCTTCCACGTGCGGGGTGGCCGGGTGCGGGGCCAGCGCGGCTGGGTGGCCGAGAAGGACGCCGAGTCGGTGCCCGAGATCGTCGAGCACCTGCTCCAGCAGGTCTACGGCGGTGAGTCGGGGGAGGGCGTGCCCCGCGAGGTGCTCGTGCCCGTGGTCCCGCCGGACCTCGACGCGGTCGTGCAGTGGCTCTCCGGGCTGCGCGGGTCGCAGGTGCAGCTGCGCGTGCCGCAGCGCGGTGACAAGCGCATCCTCATGGAGACGGTGAGGCGCAACGCCGAGCAGTCGCTGGCCCGCCACAAGCTGGCCCGTGCCGGCGACCTCACCGCCCGCAGCCAGGCGCTCCAGGAGCTGCAGGAGTCGCTCGACCTGGCCGACGCGCCGCTGCGCATCGAGTGCTTCGACGTCAGCCACGTGCAGGGCACGCAGGTCGTCGCGTCGATGGTCGTCTTCGAGGACGGCCTGGCCCGCAAGTCGGAGTACCGGCGGTTCATCGTGCGGGGCGCCACCGAGGGCGGCACCGTCGACGACACCGCCGCCATGCACGAGGTGCTGACGCGACGCTTCCAGCGCTACCTCGAGGACCGCGACCAGGCGTCCGACATCGAGATCGGGCCCGACGGCGACGACCGTGACAACGGCAACAACAACCGCAACAACAACGGCAGCGGCAACGGCAACGGTGACGCGGGCCGGGGCGGCTCCCCGGTGGGGGAGCGGGTCGACCCCGACACCGGGCGGCCGAAGCGCTTCGCGTACCCGCCCAACCTCGTCGTGGTCGACGGCGGCCTGCCCCAGGTGAACGCCGCCCGGGCGGCGCTCGACGCCCTCGGGGTCGACGACGTCGCGGTGGTCGGCCTGGCCAAGCGGCTCGAGGAGGTCTGGGTCCCCGGGCAGGACTTCCCCGTGATCCTGCCGCGGACCAGCGAGGGCCTCTACCTGCTGCAGCGGGTGCGCGACGAGGCGCACCGGTTCGCCATCACGTTCCACCGCCAGCGCCGGTCCAAGGCCATGACCGCGAGCGCGCTCGACGGCATACCGGGGCTCGGTGAGACCAAGCGGAAGGCGCTGCTGCGCCACTTCGGCTCGGTGAAGAAGATCCGGGCCGCCAGCGAGGAGGACCTTCGGGCGGTTTCCGGCATCGGACCTGCGCTGGCCAGCACCATTGCGGCACAGTTGTCCCGAACATCCCCTGCCACACCCGCGGTGAACCTCATGACCGGTGAGGTCATCGACGACGACGAGGAGCAGCCGAGTGCCTGAGGCCGACGCCCAAACCACCCCGACCCGGGCCCCACTGGAGCTCGTCATCGTCACGGGGATGAGCGGCGCCGGACGCACGACGGCGGGGAACGTGCTCGAGGACTCGGGCTGGTACGTCGTCGACAACCTGCCCCCGCACCTGCTCGTGCCGCTGACCGAGCTGGCCTCCACGGCGGAGCGGACCACGCCGATCACCCGCATCGCCGCGGTCGTCGACGTCCGGGCCCGCGGGTTCTTCGCCCACCTGCAGCAGTCGCTGGGCGAGCTGCGCGAGCGCGGCTGGCAGCCCAACCTCGTCTTCCTCGACGCCACCGACGAGGCGCTGGTGCGGCGGTTCGAGAGCGTCCGCCGCCCGCACCCGCTGCAGGGCGAGGGGCGCCTGCTCGACGGCATCGTCCGCGAGCGCGACCTGCTCGAGGACCTGCGCGCCGACGCCCAGGTCGTCATCGACACCTCCGGCCTGAACGTGCACCAGCTGACCAAGAAGATGTCGCAGGTGTTCGCCGAGCCCGGCGGGCCGAAGGTCCGGATCGCGCTGATGTCGTTCGGCTTCAAGTACGGCGTGCCCCTCGATGCCGACTTCGTCTTCGACATGCGGTTCCTGCCGAACCCGTTCTGGATCCCGGAGCTGCGGAACTTCAGCGGCAGGGACGCCCCGGTGGCCGAGTTCGTCATGGCGCAGGAGGGTGCGCCCGAGTTCATCGACCGGGTCGTCGACCTCATGCGACCGGTCACCGCCGGGTACATCCGCGAGGGGCGGCGCTACGTGACGATCGCCGTCGGCTGCACCGGCGGCAAGCACCGCTCCGTGGCCATGGCCGAGGCGCTCGCGGTGGCGCTGGGGTCCACCGACGTGGGCACCTTCGTCGTGCACCGCGACCTGGGGCAGGAGTGACCCGTCCGGCGGTCGTGGCGCTCGGCGGCGGCCACGGCCTCTACGCGTCGCTGTCTGCGCTGAAGCTGGTCAGCGACGAGATCACCGCCGTGGTGACGGTGGCCGACAACGGTGGCTCGAGCGGGCGGCTGCGCGACGAGTTCGACGTGCTGCCGCCCGGAGACCTCCGCATGGCGCTGAGCGCCCTGTGTGAGGACTCGGAGTGGGGTCACACCTGGCGTGACGTCCTGCAGCACCGGTTCCGTGGCGACGGCCCGGTGGGCGGGCACGCCCTCGGCAACCTGCTGATCGTCGCCCTCTGGGATCTCAACCGGGACCCGGTGGCCGGGCTCGACCTCGTCGGGCGCCTGCTCAACGCCCGCGGACGCGTGCTGCCGATGGCGGCGGTGCCGCTGGAGATCGAGGCCGAGGTGCAGGGCCACGACGTCCAGCGGCCGGCCGAGGTGACGACGGTGCGAGGGCAGGTCGCCGTCGCGTCGACCGAGGGCCGCGTGCACAGCATCACCCTCGACCCGGCAGACCCGCCTGCCCCTCCGGCCACCGTGCAGGCGGTGCTCGACGCCGACTGGGTGATCCTCGGGCCGGGCTCGTGGTTCACCTCGGTGATGCCGCACCTCATGGTGCCCTCCCTGCGCGCGGCCCTGCACGACACCCCGGCTCGCCGGCTGCTCACCCTCAACGTGGAGCACTCGGGCGAGACCGCGGGCTTCTCGGCCGCCAACCACCTCGAGGTGCTGGCGGACCACGCGCCCCGGCTCCGGCTCGACGTGGTGCTGGCCGACCCGGGGGCGGTCGACGACGAGGAGGCCCTCCGGGCGGCCGCGGCGCGGCTCGGGGCCGAGGTCGTGGTGGCGCCGGTGGCCAAGCGCCAGCACCCCGGGCACCACGACTCCCTGCGGCTGGCGGCGGCGTACCGTGACATCCTCGGTGCCTGAGTGGCGCGGGGTCGGGGGACCAGACGTGTTGGACAAGGGTGACAGGATGACGCCATGGCGATGACCGCGAAGGTGAAGGACGAGCTGAGCCGGCTCGACGTGACCAAGCCCTGCTGCCGCAAGGCGGAGGTCGCCTCGACCCTGCGCTTCGCCGGCGGGCTGCACATCGTGGGCGGCCGCATCGTCGTCGAGGCCGAGCTCGACACCGCCAACGCGGCGCGGCGCCTGCGCCGTGACATCACCGACCTCTACGGGCACTCCACCGAGGTGCTCGTGATGGCCGCCGGTGGCCTGCGCAAGAGCAGCCGCTACGTCGTGCGCGTGGTCCAGGACGGCGAGGCCCTGGCCCGCCAGACCGGCTTGATCGACTCCCGCGGCCGCCCCGTGCGCGGCCTGCCGCCCAAGGTCGTCAGCGCCGCAGCCTGTGACGCGGAGGCGGCCTGGCGCGGCGCGTTCCTGGCGCACGGCTCGCTCACCGAGCCCGGCCGCTCGTCGGCCCTCGAGGTGACCTGCCCCGGGCCGGAGGCGGCCCTCGCCCTCGTTGGCGCCGCGCGACGGATCGGTATCCAGGCCAAGGCGCGCGAGGTGCGCGGCGTCGACCGCGTGGTGATCCGTGACGGCGACGCCATCGGCGCGATGCTCACCCGGCTCGGTGCCCACGACGCCGTGCTCGCCTGGGAGGAGCGCCGGATGCGGCGCGAGGTCCGGGCCACGGCCAACCGGCTGGCGAACTTCGACGACGCCAACCTGCGCCGGTCGGCCCGGGCCGCCGTCGCCGCGGGCGCCCGGGTGCAGCGCGCCCTGGAGATCCTCGGCGAGGAGGTGCCCGACCACCTGCGCGAGGCCGGTGCGCTGCGGCTGGAGCACAAGCAGGCCAGCCTCGAGGAGCTCGGCCAGCTGGCGCAGCCGCCGATGACCAAGGACGCCGTCGCCGGCCGGATCCGCCGGCTGCTGGCCATGGCCGACAAGCGCGCGTCCGACCTCGGCATCCCGGGCACGGACGCCAACCTCACGCCCGACATGCTCGACGCCTGACGCAGGTCCGAGCCGGTCCGGGACGGTCGTCCCGACCTGTCGTGCCGAAGGTCCTGACTACCCGCTCGTACGGCGGGACCCGGTGTCCCCGGGGGTGGGGCATCCAATAGGGTCGGAGACGACCCACTGCCGCGCAGACGCGGCGCCCCGTCCACTGGGAAGGCTGAACAACAGTGACTGTTCGCGTAGGGATCAATGGCTTCGGCCGCATCGGCCGCAACTTCTTCCGCGCCGTGCAGGCGTCGGGTGCGGACATCGAGATCGTGGCGGTGAACGACCTCACCGACAACGCGACGCTCGCGCACCTGCTGAAGTACGACTCCATCCTCGGCCGCCTCGACGGCGACGTGACCTCCACCGAGGACGAGATCGCGGTCAACGGCAAGGCGTTCAAGGCCTTCGCCGAGCGTGACCCCAACAACCTCAAGTGGGGCGAGCTGGGCGCCGACGTCGTCATCGAGTCGACCGGCTTCTTCACCGACGCCACCAAGGCCAAGGTGCACATCGACAACGGCGCCAAGAAGGTCATCATCTCCGCCCCGGCGAAGAACGAGGACGTCACCGTCGTCATGGGCGTCAACGACTCCGACTACGACGCGGACAAGCACACCATCATCTCCAACGCGTCGTGCACCACGAACTGCCTGGCCCCGATGGCCAAGGTTCTCAACGACGAGTTCGGCATCGTCAAGGGCCTGATGACGACCATCCACGCCTACACCGGCGACCAGAACCTGCACGACGGCCCGCACAAGGACCTGCGCCGCGCCCGCGCCGCGGCCCTGAACATCGTGCCCACCACGACCGGTGCCGCCAAGGCCGTCTCCCTGGTGCTTCCCGAGCTCAAGGGCAAGCTCGACGGCTACGCGCTGCGCGTCCCGGTGCCGACCGGCTCGGCCACCGACCTCACCTTCGAGGCCGGCCGCGAGACCACCGTCGAGGAGGTCAACGCCGCGGTCAAGGCCGCGGCCGAGGGCCCGCTCAAGGGCATCCTCGTCTACACCGAGGACCCGATCGTCTCCAAGGACATCGAGACCGACCCGGCGTCCTGCATCTTCGACGCGGGCCTGACCAAGGTCATCGGCAACCAGGTCAAGGTGGTCGGCTGGTACGACAACGAGTGGGGCTACTCCAACCGGCTCGCCGACCTGACGCTGCTCGTCGGCCAGTCCCTCTGAGCACCGTCAAGGGGGAGCGAGCAGTGAAGACGATCGCCGAGCTGGGCGACCTGCGCGGCAAGCGCGTGCTCGTCCGCTCCGACCTCAACGTCCCGCTCGACGGGGACACCATCTCCGACGACGGTCGCATCCGCGCTTCGGTCCCCACCATCGAGGCCCTCTCCGAGGCGGGTGCACGCGTCATCGTGTGCGCCCACCTCGGCCGGCCGAAGGGCACCCCGGAGGCGAAGTACTCGCTGGCGCCGGTCGCCCGGCGGCTCGGCGAGCTGCTGGGCCGGGAGGTCCGCTTCGCGGAGGACACCGTCGGTGAGTCCGCCAAGGCGGCCGTCGAGGCCGCCGGCGACGGTGACGTCGTGCTCCTGGAGAACCTGCGGTTCAACGCGGGGGAGACGTCGAAGGACGAGACCGAGCGCGGCACCTTCGCCGACCAGCTCGCCTCGCTCGCCGACGTCTTCGTCTCCGACGGCTTCGGTGTCGTCCACCGCAAGCAGGCGTCGGTCTACGACGTCGCGAAGCGGCTCCCGCACGCCGTGGGCGGGCTCGTGGAGAACGAGGTGGGCGTGCTGCGGCGCCTCACCGAGGACCCGGAGCGCCCGTATGCCGTGGTGCTGGGCGGCGCGAAGGTCTCCGACAAGCTCGGGGTCATCGACAACCTGCTCAGGACCGCCGACCGGCTCCTCATCGGTGGCGGCATGGTCTTCACCTTCCTCAAGGCGCAGGGCTACGAGGTCGGCACGAGCCTGCTCGAGGCCGACCAGGTCGAGACCGTGAAGGGCTACCTCGAGCAGGCGCACGAGCGCGGCGTCGAGATCGTCCTGCCCGTCGACATCGTCGTCGGCACCGAGTTCTCGGTCGACTCCGACCCGCAGGTCGTGCCGGCCGGGCTCATCCCCGCCGACCGCATGGGCCTCGACATCGGGCCGGAGTCGGGCTTCCTGTTCGCGCAGAAGCTCAAGCACTGCAAGACGGTGTTCTGGAACGGCCCGATGGGCGCGTTCGAGATGGAGCCGTATGCCGCGGGCACCCAGGCCGTCGCCGAGGCCCTCGTCGAGCTCACCGAGAAGGGTGCGCTCACCGTGGTGGGCGGCGGTGACTCCGCCGCGGCCGTGCGCCAGCTCGGCTTCTCCGACGACCAGTTCGGCCACATCAGCACCGGTGGCGGCGCCAGCCTCGAGTACCTCGAGGGCAAGGAGCTGCCCGGCCTGACGGTGCTCGACGAGGCCTGACCCCACGCTGGACCACTCGGTGGGCCGGGCCGCGCACGTGGCCCGGCCCACCGGCATACCGACACAGGACCGCAACCACCCCGCAACAACCCCGCACGACCTGAACAAGGAGTCCCATGGCTGCCACCCCGTCCGGACGAACGCCGCTCATGGCGGGCAACTGGAAGATGAACCTCGACCACCTGCAGGCCACCCACCTGGTGCAGAAGCTCGACTGGACCCTGCGGGACGGCAAGCACGACTTCGGGGCCGTCGAGGTGGCCGTGCTGCCGCCGTTCACCGACCTGCGCAGCGTGCAGACCCTCATCGACGGTGACCGCCTCAAGCTCGAGCACGGCGCCCAGGACCTGAGCGCGCACGACAGCGGCGCCTACACCGGTGAGGTCTCCGGGGCCTTCCTCGCCAAGCTCGGCTGCACCTACGTCGTCGTCGGCCACAGCGAGCGACGCGAGTACCACCAGGAGACCGACGAGGTCGTGAACGCCAAGCTGAAGGCGGCCTACAAGCACGGGCTGACCCCGATCTTCTGCGTCGGCGAGGGGCTCGAGGTCCGCCAGGCGGGCGAGCACGTCGCCCACGTCCTCGCGCAGGTCGAAGCCGGACTGAAGGACCTCACGGCCGAGCAGGTCAGGACCATCGTCATCGCCTACGAGCCGGTCTGGGCCATCGGCACCGGCGAGGTCGCCACCCCGCAGGACGCGCAGGAGGTCTGCGCGGCCATCCGCACCAAGCTCGCCGAGCTCTACTCCGGCGACCTCGCGGACGGCGTCCGGGTCCTCTACGGCGGCTCGGTGAAGGCCAACAACGTCGCGGCCATCATGGCGGAGGAGGATGTCGACGGCGCCCTCGTGGGAGGCGCCTCGATCGTGCCGGAGGAGTTCGCGTCGATCTGCCGCTTCCGCGACCACATGAAGACGACCGCCTGACACGGCGGATCAGCCGTGCTTCGGCCGTCGGCGTCGAGCAGGTATCCTGACGGGCGTGCACGACGTGCACTTCACCAGACCTCGACCAGACCCCGACGAAAATAGGTAGAGCGTGGAAGCCGTACGAATTGGCCTGCAGGTGCTGCTGGTCCTGGGTGGACTGTTCCTGACCCTCCTGATCCTGCTCCACAAGGGCAAGGGCGGCGGACTGTCCGACATGTTCGGCGGCGGCATGTCGACGTCACTGGGCTCCTCCTCGGTGGCCGAGCGCAACCTCGACCGCTTCACCGTCGCCGTGGCGATCATCTGGTTCGCCTGCATCGTGGGGCTCGGCCTCCTCGAGCGCTTCTCGGCCTGACCCGACCTCTTCGAACCTGACCTGAAAGGCACAACTGACCATGGCAGGTGGCAACGCAATCCGCGGCAGCCGAGTCGGCGCCGGCCCGATGGGAGAGGCCGAGCGCGGCGACGCCGCCCCTCGGGTGTACGTCTCCTACTGGTGCGCCAACGGGCACCAGACGCGGCCCAGCTTCGCTGAGGAGCCCGGCCTGGCGATCCCCGAGACCTGGGACTGCCCGCGCTGCGGCTTCCCCGCCGGGCAGGACGAGGCGAACCCGCCGGCTCCGCCGCGCGTCGAGCCCTACAAGACCCACCTGGCCTACGTGAAGGAGCGCCGCTCCGACGCCGACGGCAAGGCGATCCTCGACGAGGCGCTGGCGACGCTGCGGGAGCGCAAGCTCATCCAGTAACAGCCGCCCCCCACTCCCTGCGCGAAACCCACCGCCGACTGCGCGAACAGCAGTCGTCACGGTGGGTTTCGCAATGGGTGGGGCGTTTCGGCCCGCTGATCTCAGTGGTCGAGGCGTCCTCAGTGCTCGAGGCGGTCCCGGGGCAGCCCGGCTGCTGCGGCGCCGTCGACCAGCCACAGCGTCTCGCGCAGGCCGCGCACCTGGGCCGCGGTGGACCGCTCCGGCGCCGCCCCCTCGACCCCGTCGCGCACCGCACCGGCCTTGTCGTCGCCGGCCACGAGGAACCAGACGCGCTCGGAGCGGTTCAGGCACTCCAGGGTGAGCGAGACCCGGTCGGGCGGCGGCTTGGGCGAGTCGTGCACGGCGACGGCGATGGCGTCCTTCGCCAACTGGGCCGGGTGGCCCGGGAACAGCGAGGCGACGTGGCCGTCGGGTCCGACCCCGAGCACCATCACGTCGAACTCCCCGCCACCACTGGCACGCAGCGCGGCCGCGTAGAGCTCGGCGCTCTCCTCGGCCGAGCTGCTGGCGTCGGGACCCGGCACGCGGTGCACCCGTTCGGGATCGAGCCCGAGGTCGAGCAGACCGGCGTGGTCGTTCTGGGTGTCGTTGCGATCGGGGTCGCCGGCCGGCAGGTAGCGCTCGTCGCCCCACCAGATGGAGACGCGCGACCAGTCCACCGTGTCGCGACCCCGGGCGGTCTGCAGCGAGGCGACGATCGCCGAGCCCATCGACCCACCGGTGAGCGACACGTGCGGTTCACGGCCGCGCGTCTGCGCCTCGGCCAACGTGGCGACGAGCCGGGTGGCGGAGGCATCGGCGAGGTGCTGCTTGTCGCGGTGGACGACGACCTGGGACTCGGTGGTCACGAGGCTCCTGCTCCGCTGCCAGCCTTGGCGTCGGCGCCCTCGGCTGCGGCTTCGGCGCCCTGGCGGGCCTCCTTCGCGCTGGCGAGCTTGCGGGCCGCGGCCTTCTTGACCGTCTCGGTGTCGGAGCTGCCCTCCGGCTCCGCCGCCTCCTCCACCATCAGGCTCCGGCCATCGACCCGGGCCTCGCGCCGCAGCCGCTTGAGGATGCGCTCGGACTCGGGCACGGACGGTGCCTCACCCTCCGCCATGGCCTCGCTGGCGGTCCTGCCCTTGCCGGGGGCGCCCAGGCGCGGCATTCCCTCGGTCATGACCTCCTCGTAGACCTCGTCGGGGTCCAGACGGCGCAGCTCGTCGGCGAGGCACTCGGCGTCGCTGCGGTGCGGCAGGGAGATGGTGCGGTCGGGCTGGCCGGGCTGCACGAGGGTCGCGGTGTCGCCCTCGGGACGGACCAGGTCGATGTTGCCCGCCCGCCGCTCGAGGCGGACGCTGACGATGCCCGTGCCCGCACGCGACCGGGCCCGCTCGACCGGGCACTTGAGGAACTGCGCGAGCCAGGCGGCGAGCAGGTCCGCCGACGGGGAGTCGGTGCCGCCGGTGACGGTGGCGGAGAGCACCGGCTCGTAGGGCGGCTGGTCGAGCGCCGCCGCCAGCAGGCCGCGCCACAGGGTGATCCGCGTCCACGCCAGGTCGGTGTCGCCGGGCGCGTAGGTCTCCGCGCGGTGCTTCATGTCGGCGCGCGGGTTCTTGGCCTGGGCCGCGTCGGTGATGCGGCGCTGGGCCATCGCGCCGATGGAGTCCTCCGAGATGCGCTTGGGTGCCGTTGTCGGCCACCAGGTCACCACGGGGGAGTCCGGCAGCAGCAGTGGGGTGACCACGCTGCTCGCGTGGCGGGTCAGCGGGCCGTAGAGCCGCAGCACGACGACCTCGCTGGCGCCGGCGTCCCCACCGACCCGGATCTGGGCGTCGAGGCGGGACACCCCACGCTTGTTGCCGATGACGACGGCGATGATGCGGCAGGGGTGCTGGTGGCTGGCGTCGTTGGCGACCTGGATGGCCTCCTCGGCCTTCTGCTCGTCGACGACCAGCACGAGGGTGAGCACCCGGCTCAGGGCCATCGCGCCGACGTCCTGGCGCAGCCGCACCAGGCGCTTGCTGATCTCCTTGGTCGAGGTGCTGGGCAGGTCGACGATCACCGGGGTCCCCGTTCAGTATCGGAGTGAGGAACGAGCGGAGAACTGAATGGGGTGGTCAAGGCATCCTCCAGACACGGCCGTCACGGCGCATCATCTCGTCGGCGCACTCCGGGCCCCACCCGCCGGAGGGGTAGGGATCGGGGCGGCCCTGCTTGGCCCAGTACTCCTCGACCGGGTCGAGGATCTTCCAGGACAGCTCGACCTCCTCGTGCCGGGGGAACAGCGGCGGGTCGCCGAGCAGCACGTCGAGGATGAGCCGCTCGTAGGCCTCGGGGCTGGACTCCGTGAAGGCGCGACCGTAGCCGAAGTCCATCGTCACGTCGCGCACCTCCATCTGCGCGCCGGGAACCTTGGCACCGAACCGCATGGTGATGCCCTCGTCGGGCTGCACGCGGATGACGATGGCGTTCTGGCCGAGCTCCTCGGTCGCGGTGTGGCTGAACGGCAGGTGCGGCGCACGCTTGAAGACCACCGCGATCTCGGTGACCCGCTTGCCGAGGCGCTTGCCGGTGCGCAGGTAGAACGGGACGCCCGCCCACCGGCGGCTGTCGATCTCGAGCTTCAGCGCGGCATACGTCTCGGTGGTGGAGTCGGGCTTGATGCCCTCCTCCTCGAGGTAGCCGATGACCTGGTCGCCGCCCTGCCAGCCCGCGGCGTACTGCCCGCGCGCGGTGGCCTTCGAGAGGTCATGGGGGTGGCGGACCGCCGAGAGCACCTTCTCCTTCTCGGCACGCAGGTGCTCGGCGTCGAAGGAGACGGGCTCCTCCATGGCGGTCAGCGCGAGCAGCTGCAGCAGGTGGTTCTGGATCACGTCACGGGCGGCGCCGATGCCGTCGTAGTAGCCGGCGCGACCGGCGATGCCGATGTCCTCGGCCATCGTGATCTGCACGTGGTCGACGTAGTTGGCGTTCCAGACCGGCTCGAACATCTGGTTGGCGAAGCGCAGCGCCAGCAGGTTCTGCACCGTCTCCTTGCCCAGGTAGTGGTCGATGCGGAACACCGAGTCGGGCGGGAAGACGCCTTCGACGATCGCGTTCAGCTCGCGCGCGCTCTTCAGGTCGTGGCCGAACGGCTTCTCGATGACGACGCGGCGCCAGCTGCCGTCGCCCGCCTTGGTCAGCCCGCAGCGCTCGAGCTGCTCGCAGACCGTGGAGAAGAACGCCGGCGGGATCGAGAGGTAGAACGCCTGGTTGCCCCCGGTGCCGCGCTCGGTCTCGAGCGCGTGCACCGTCTCGGCCAGCAGGTCGAACGCAGCGGGGTCGTCGAACACGCCTGGCACGAAACGGAAACCCTCGGAGAGGTTGCGCCAGACGTCCTCACGGAACGGTGTCCGTGCGTACTGCTTGACCGCGTCGTAGACGACCTTGCCGAAGTCCTGGTCGGCCCAGTCCCGCCGGGCGAAGCCGACGAGCGAGAAGCCCGGTGGCAGCAGGCCGCGGTTGGCGAGGTCGTAGATCGCCGGCATCAGCTTCTTGCGTGCGAGGTCGCCGGTCACCCCGAACAGCACCATGCCGCAGGGGCCGGCGATGCGGGGGAGCCGCTTGTCGCGGGGGTCGCGGAGCGGGTTGTGGCCCTGGGCCACCCGGGCTGGAGTCATGCAGTGCCCTTACGTCGGCGTGTGTGAGGGGGTCAGCGAGCGTGGCGGCTCAGCACGGCGACGACCTGCTGGAGGCCGGCGTCGTGGTCCGTCAGGTGCAGGCGGAGAACCGGGCGGCCGATCTCGGCCAGCACCTGCGCGTCACCGGCAGCCTGCGCCGCGATGAACTCGCCGAAGGTGAAGTCGCGCCCGGGGACCTCGAGGTCCTGGTGCGGCTCCGCCGTGATCTGGAGGTAGACGCCGATGTCCGGTCCTCCCTTGTGGAACTGTCCGGTCGAGTGCAGGAACCGCGGTCCCCACCCGAACGTCACCGGACGCTCGACCAGTGCTGCGAGCTTGGGTCGGGTGTCGGCGAGCGGCGCGTCGGCCAGGCGGTCCAGGTAGGCCATGACGGCGACGTATCCGGTGGGCCCGAGCTGGTCCAGCAGCGCGTCGACGGCCTCGACGAGGGTCGAGGCGTCCCCGAGCCAGCCGTTCCCCAGGGCGCGCACCTCCACGGCGCCGTCGGTGAACGCCGGGGCCTGGGCCGCGCCGCCCTTCTGCTCGAGCAGGCCGCGGGCGGCCTTCTTGGCGCTCTCGACGTCGGGCTGGTCGAACGGGTTGATGCCCAGCAGCCGCCCGGCCACCGCCGTGGCGACCTCCCACAGGAGCAGCTGGGCGCCGAGGGAGCCGGTGACCTCGATGTCAGAGCGGTCCGGCTGCACGAGCTCGTCCGGGCTGTCGGGGTCCTCGGCGTCGCCCTTGAGGCGCAGGACGGTGACGTCGCGCGGAGGCCACTCGACCTCCCACTCCTCTTCCTCCTGCACCACGACCGGCAGGATGCCGGTGCCGTTCTTGCCGGTGCTCTCGGCGATGAGCTGCTCGGTCCAGTCGGGCAGGCCGGCGATGCCGGAGCCGTCGTCGACGAGCACGAGCTTGTCGCGCAGCGGGCTGGTGCCGGCCATGGCGGCGCCGAGGCGCAGGGCGGGGTTGGCCTCGTCGTCGGCGGCCAGCACGTCCGAGACCGCCTCCGCGTCGTCGAGCAGCGCCTCGACGTCGGCTCCGGCGAGGCCCGAGGGCACCAGGCCGAACGCGGTGAGCGCGGAGTAGCGACCACCCACGTGGGGGTCGGCGTTGACGACGCGGTAGCCGGCCTGCCGCGACTCCTGGTCGAGCGGGCTGCCGGGGTCGGTCACGATGACGATGCGTGTGGTGGGGTCGATGCCGGCCTCGGTGAAGGCGGCCTCGAACGCCCGGCGCTGCGAGTCGGTCTCCACGGTGGAGCCGGACTTGCTGGAGACCACGACCACCGTGCGGTCGAGGTCGACCATCGCCGAGCGCACCATGTCGGGCTGCGAGGAGTCGAGCACCACGAGCGGCACACCGGCCGTCGCGCAGATGACCTCGGGCGCGAGCGACGAACCGCCCATGCCACAGAGGACGACACGGTCGACGCCCTCGCCCCGGAGGTGCTCGCGGAGCGCCGCCACCTCGCCGACGAGCGGCCGGGAGCTGCGGGGGAGCCCCACCCAGGACAGCCGGATCGACGCCTCGGACTCGGCGTCGGGGCCCCACAGGGAGGCGTCCTGCTCGAACAGCCGGCTCGCGAAGCGCTCACCGACGAGCTCGGGCACCCGGAGGGCGATCGCGTCGGCCGCCGGGCCGGACGCGACCACGCCCAGAGCGCTCACGCGCTGAGCCTGTCGAGCTCGGACCGGACGCCCTTGAGCAGCTCCTCCCACGACGCCTCGAACTTGTCCACGCCCTCCTTCTCGAGCTGGGCGGTGACCTCGGTGTACGAGATGCCGAGCCGCTCCAGCGCGTCGAGGATCTCGGCGGCCTGCGCGTAGGACCCGGTCACCGTGTCGCCGCGGATCTCGCCGTGGTCGATGACCGCGTCGAGCGTCTTCTCCGGCATGGTGTTCACGGTGTTGGGAGCCACCAGCTCGGTGACGTACATCGTGTCGGGGTAGTCGTGGTTCTTCACCCCGGTGGAGGCCCACAGCGGACGCTGCACGTGCGCGCCGTCGTCGGCGAGGTTCTGCCAGCGCGGGGTGGAGAAGACCTCCTCGAACGCCTGGTAGGCCAGCTGCGCGTTGGCGATCGCGGCGCGACCGCGGAGCGACAGCGCCTCCTCGGTGCCGATGGCCTCGAGGCGCTTGTCGACCTCGGTGTCGACCCGGGAGACGAAGAACGAGGCGACGGAGTCGATGGCCCCCAGCTCGCGCCCGGCCTCGCGAGCCTGCTCGAGGCCGGTGAGGAAGGCGTTCATGACGCCCCGGTAGCGGTCGAGGGAGAAGATCAGGGTCACGTTGACGCTGATCCCCTCGGACAGCACCTGCGAGATGGCCGGGAGGCCCTCCACGGTTGCGGGGATCTTGATGAACACGTTCGGGCGGTCGACGGTGGTCCACAGCGAGCGAGCCGCCTCGACGGTGGCCGCGGTGTCGTGGGCCAGGCGCGGGTCGACCTCGATGGAGACGCGGCCGTCGACACCATCGGTGGCGTCGTAGACCGGGCGCATGATGTCGCACGCGTTGCGGACGTCCTCGGTGGTGAGGACGAAGACGGTGTCGTCGACGTCCTTGCCCTCGGCCGCGAGCTTGGCGACCTGCTCGTCGTAGGCGTCGCCCTCGGCAAGGGCGAGCTGGAAGATCGAGGGGTTGGTCGTCACGCCGACGACGCCCTTCTTCTCGACGAGCTCAACGAGGTTGCCGCTCTGGATCCGCTGGCGCGACAGGTCGTCGAGCCATACGGAGACGCCGTTGTGGGCGAGGGCCTCGAGCGCGGGGTTGTCGGTCGCCTCGAGGGCCGGGCTGGTGCCCGCCTCGGGGGTCGGGTGGTCGAGCTTGTCAGTCATGCGGTCAGTTTCCCTTCGCGGTCTTGATGGACCTCTTGGCGGCCGCGACCACCGCCTGGGTGGTGAAGCCGAACTCCTTGAACAGCGTGGTGAAGTCCGCGGAGGCGCCGTAGTGGTCGATGCCGATGACCTCACCGGCGTCTCCGACCACCTCGCGCCAGCCCTGCGGCACGCCGGCCTCCACGCTCACGCGGGCACGGACGGCACGGGGCAGGACCTTCTCCCGGTATGCCGCGCTCTGCTCGTCGAACCACTCACGGCACGGCATGGACACCACACGGGTTCCAACACCCTGCTTCTCCAAGGTCTTCCGCGCCTCCACCGCGAGCTGCACCTCGGAGCCCGTGGCGATGAGGATGACGTCGGGGGTCCCGGTCGACGCCTCGGCCATGATGTAGCCGCCCTTGGTGACGTTGGTCGCCTTGGCGTACTCCTTGCGGTCGTAGACCGGCACCGCCTGACGGGTCAGGGCCAGGGCGGCCGGCCGGTCGCGGTGCCGCAGCACCGCGCCCCAGGCGGCAGCCGTCTCGTTCGCGTCGGCGGGACGGATGACGTCGAGGCCGGGGATGGCCCGCAGTGCCGCGAGCTGCTCGATGGGCTGGTGGGTCGGGCCGTCCTCGCCGAGGCCGATCGAGTCGTGCGTCCAGACGTAGGTGACCGGCAGCTTCTGGATGGCCGCGAGGCGCACCGCGGGACGCATGTAGTCGGAGAACACGAGGAAGGTGCCGCCGTAGGGACGGGTCAGGCCTTCGAGCGCGATGCCGTTGAGGATCATGCCCATGCCGTGCTCGCGCACCCCGAAGTGCAGGGTGCGGCCGTAGGGGCCGCCCTTCCACTCCCGGGTCTGCTTGCCGGTCGGGATGAAGGACTCCTCGCCCTCCATCGTGGTGTTGTTCGACTCGGCGAGGTCGGCGGAGCCGCCCCACAGCTCGGGCATGACACCGGCGATCGCGCCGAGCACCTTGCCGGACGCCGCGCGGGTCGCCAGGCCCTTCTCGGAGTCGGCGGGGAAGACCGGCAGCGCCTTGTCGAGGCCGGCCGGCAGCTCGCCGGCCACAAGGCGGTCGAGCAGCTCGGCGCGCTCGGGGTTGCCCCGGCGCCACGCGGCATACGTCTTGTCCCACGCCTTGTGCTCGGCCTTGCCGCGCGCCTTGGCCTTGCGGGTGTGCGCCAGCACGGCCCGGTCGACCTCGAAGGTCTTCTTCGGGTTGAAGCCGAGCAGCTCCTTGGTGGCGGCGACCTCCTCGTCGCCCAACGCGGAGCCGTGCGACTTCCCGGTGTCCTGCTTGGTCGGTGCCGGCCACGCGATGATGGTGTGCAGCACGACGAGCGTCGGGCGCTTGGAGCGCTTGGACTGCTCGAGAGCGGTCCAGAGGGCGTCGACGTTCTCGACGTAGGTCGCGCCGTTGCCGTCCTGGCGCCAGTCGACATCGACGACGTCCCAGCCGTAGGCCTCGAAGCGCTGGCCGACGTTCTCGGAGAACGCGATGTCGGTGTCGTCCTCGATGGAGATCTGGTTGGCGTCGTAGATGACGGTGAGGTTGGCGAGCTCCTGGTGGCCGGCGAGCGAGCAGGCCTCGTGGCTGACGCCCTCCTCCATGTCACCGTCGGAGGCGATCACCCAGATGTGGTGGTCGAACGGGCTCTCACCGGGCTTGGCGTCCGGGTCGAGCAGGCCCCGCTGGCGGCGCTGGGCGAACGCCATGCCGACGGCCGAGGCGAGGCCGGAGCCGAGCGGTCCGGTGGTGATCTCGACACCGGGGGTGTGGTTGACCTCGGGGTGGCCCGGGGTGATGGAGCCCCAGGTGCGCAGGGCCTTGAGGTCGTCGAGCTCGACGCCGTAGCCGGCCAGGAAGAGCTGGATGTACTGCGTGAGGCTGGAGTGGCCGCAGGAGAGCACGAAGCGGTCGCGACCGAGCCAGTGCGGGTCGGCCGGGTCGTGGCGCATCACCTGCTGGTAGAGCAGGTAGGCAGCCGGGGCAAGGCTCATGGCGGTGCCGGGGTGGCCGTTCCCGACCTTCTGCACCGCGTCGGCGGCGAGGACCCGCACCGTGTCGACGGCGCGGATGTCGACGTCCGACCATCCAGCCTTCCGTGCGACGGGCTTGGGGAGGGAGGCGTCACGCCCCCGGACAGCCGCGCTCTTGGCGGTGCGTGTGGTGGACACGGGTACAGGTCTCCTTCTAGAAGGGGCTCTGGCAACAGCCCCTGAGCCTAGTCCCGGGCGTGACCTGCGTCGCACGGAGGGACCACCGACCGGACTAGTCCGTGCCCCGGCTCGCGCGGGGCGCGGCCCGAGGGCGCGGACAAGGGCCCGGCCGGGGGACGGGTGTCCCTTGGCCCGGGTGGGCGCGGGCTAGACTGGCCCGGTTCCCCGGACCCCGCACCACCCGCAAAGGACGCTGTGACCGCTCTCGATCCGTCTGCCCGGATCTCCGCGTCCCCGGCCACTGGTGCCGGGCGGGGCTGGAAGCGCACCGTCGGCGCGTACGTCGCACTGACCAAGCCGCGGATCATCGAGCTCCTGCTCGTCACCACGGTGCCGGTCATGTTCCTGGCCCAGCGCGGCATACCGTCGCTCTGGCTCATCGTGGCCACCCTGGTCGGCGGCTCCCTCAGCGCCGGCGCGGCGAACACCTTCAACTGCGTCTACGACCGTGACATCGACGCGGAGATGCACCGCACCAGCAACCGCCCGATGGTCACCGGTGAGGTCACGCCGCGCAACGGGCTCATTTTCGGTGCCGTGCTGACCGCCGTGTCGACGCTGTGGTTCGTCTGGCAGGTCAACCTGATCTCGGCCGCGCTCTCGCTCGGCGCGATCGTCATGTATGCCGTGGGCTACACGATGATCCTCAAGCGCCGCACCGCGCAGAACATCGTCTGGGGCGGGGCTGCGGGCTGCATGCCGGTGCTCATCGGCTGGTCCGCCGTCACCGGCACGGTCGGCTGGCCTGCGGTCATCCTGTTCCTCGTCATCTTCTTCTGGACGCCGCCGCACTACTGGCCCCTGTCCATGCGGTTCAAGGACGACTACGCCGCGGCCCACGTGCCCATGCTGCCGGTGGTGGAGCGCTTCACCGTGGTGGCCAAGCAGATCGTCGTCTACTCGTGGGCGATGGTGCTGACCTCTCTCGCCCTGGTGCCGGTGGCCTCGATGGGCTGGCTCTACCTCGTCACCGCAGTCGTGACCGGCGCTCTGTTCATCGCCGAGGCCCACCGCCTGCAGCGCGCCGCGAAGGCGGGGGAGGGGCCGAAGGTGCTGCGCCCGATGCGCCTGTTCCACTTCTCGATCAGCTACGTCGCGATCCTCTTCCTCGGTGTCGCGGTCGACCCGCTGCTGCACCTGCCGCTCACGTAGTCGCCCGCGCCAGGTCCTCAGCCCGCTCGGGCATGTCGCGCAGGCCGCGCAGCGGGCTCCGCCACATCGACAGGCACGCGGCGGTGTGCACCGCGGCCATGAGGGCGATGGTCTGGCGGAGGCCGATGGCCGACCCCAGCCAGCCGGCGGCGAGCGCTGCCACCGGCATGGTTCCCAGGTTGACGACCTGCGCGGTGGTGACCTGGCGGGCGACCATCTCGACCGGCACGTAGCGGTTGCGCCAGGCGCCACGCACGACGTTGCCGGCGACGACGCCGATGCCGACCAGCACCATGCCGGCGACCATCGCGACGAGCCCGGCCCCTGGCCCGCCGAGTGGCACGAGCAGCGCCGGTGGCCCGGCGAGCAGCTGCAGCGACAGCAGGGCCCGGGCCGACCCCAGCCGCTGGGACAGTCGGGTGGCGAGGGACGCGCCGACCACGCCACCGGCGGCACCCACCGCCATCACGATGCCGACCCGGGCCTCGTCGAGGCGCACGTCGCGGACGAGGAAGAGGACCAGGAGCGCGCCGTAGCCGGTGAGCCCGAAGTTGCTGACGCCACCCACGATGGTGAAGAAGCGGAGCAGCCGGTCCTGCCGGAGGTAGTCGATACCCTCGCGGATCCGGATGCGCAGCAGGACGGGGTCCTCACCTGTCTGCGAGCGCACCTCGCGGCCGGGGCCGTCGAGGCGCAGCAGCAGCAGGCAGGTCGCGGAGACGAGGAAGCTGAGCGCGTCGGCGGCCAGCCCCCACGCCGCCGAGAGGGCCTGGGCCAGCACGCCCCCGGCGCCGGGACCGGCCACCTGCATCGCCGACTCGGTGCCGAAGAGTCTGGCGAAGGCCGTCTCCTGCTGGTGGCGTGGGGCCACCTGCCTCACGAGCAAGGGGTATGCCGCCCGGAAGAAGACGGTGCAGACGCCGTTCGCGAACGCGGCTGCGACGAGGTGGGGGAGGGTGAGCACGTCGAGGGCCCACGCCACCGGCACGCTTGCCAGGCTCGCCGCCGCGAGGAGGTCGCTGGCCACCATGACGCGCCGCGCCGGCAGCCGGTCGACCCACGCGCCCGCCGGGAGGCCGATGAGCAGCCAGGGTGCCCACGCGGCCGCCGTGATGAGGCCCATCCACTCGGGTCCGGCGTCGAAGCCCACGACGGCGAGCAGGGGCAGCAGCACGGAGGTGGTCGCGTTGCCCAGGACGCTGACGCCTTCGCCGAGCCAGAGCAGGCTGAAGTCCCGGTTGCAGTGCAGTGGAAGGTCTGCGGCAACCGGTGCGGGTGCCCGGGTCATGGCTGGGCCGGGAACCCTCGCGCGAAGACGACCACCGGCTCGCGCTCCTGGCCGTCGTCCGGCACCGGCCGGTCCGACCACCGCATCAGCACGGCGACGACCTCCTCGGCGACCTCGCTCAGCTCCGCCGGGGTCAGCCGCAGCCACTGTTGGGTGGCGAAGGCGGCGTCGTCCCAGTCGGGGTCCGACTCGGCGTTGGCCAGCCACTCCTGCGTGCGGGCCACCTGCCGCTGGAAGGCGAGGGCCTCAGCGGCGTGTGCGGCCGTCACCGCGGCCTCGTCGTCGGCGAACTCGGCGCGTGACCACCGCGTGCCGCGGTCGGCCAGGCGCCACCACCGCTCGCGGCGGTCCCTGGCCAGCTCGGGCACCTCGACGACCAGCCCGGCGTCGGCGAGCACCTTGAGGTGGTGGCTCGCGCTGCCGACGGCCTGGCCGGTGCGGGCGGCCAGGCCGGAGGCGGTGGAGGGTCCGTCGACCTTGAGCGCATCGACCATCCGGGCGCGGAACGGGTTGGCCAGCGCCGAGAGGGCCCTGGCCTCGGTGAGCGTGCGGACGCCGTCAGGTCGGCGGGGTGCTGGTCGAGGGCTCGTGGGCATGCGGCGACGATAGACCGCACAAGAACCATTGCACAAGAGGTCTTGTGCAATATCCCGGCTACCGCGTGGAGGAGGGCGGTCCTGTGGGGCAGGGCGAGGACGCTGCGCTGGGCCCCGTCGAGGTGCACTCGGCCGGGCCGGCCCACCGGGCGTCGGCCCACACGAGCAGGCCCAGCAGGGCGACCACCGCGGCAACCTTCAGCCGCGTCCGGAACGACCAGTCCTTCGGCACGGCTCAGCCCGGCAGGGTGGTCCGCAGGCGCACCACACCAGCGGTGAGGGCGACGACGAGCAGCGAGGCGAGCAGCATGTGCACGAGGACCAGCACCTCGGGCAGGCCGGTCAGGTACTGCACGTAGCCGACGACGCCCTGCGCCAGGGTCACCAGGAGCACCGTCCGCCAGGCGTCGGACGCCCGGCGTGAGCGGGTCGACAGCCGGGCCGCGACCCAGACGGCGACGACCAAGCCGATGAAGAGCATCACCGCGTCGGCGTGCAGCCACGAGATGGTGCGCGGGTCGAACCCGAACCGGGCCGGCTCGTCGGCGTCACCGGAGTGCGGACCCGAGCCGGTCACCACGGTGCCGAGGAGCAGGACGACGGCGGCGACCGCACAGGCCACGCCAGCGAGCCGCTCCACCAGGGGGTGCACCGACAGTGGCCGTGGGCCGGGCGGCTCCTGGGCACGGAAGACGATGAAGGCCGAGGCGGCCACGAGCACCATGGACACCAGGAAGTGTGCCGACACGGTGGCCGGGTTGAGGCCGGTGCGGACCGTGATGCCGCCCAGCACCGCCTGCGTGACGACGCCGCCGAGGACGACCCAGGCGGGCACCATGAGGTCGCGGCGGCGCCCGGCCCAGCGCCACACGGCATACACGACGAGGATGGCGGCGAAGCCGACGGCGCCGGTGAGGGTGCGGTTGCCGAACTCGATGTACTTGTGGATGCCCTGCGCCTGCTCGGGCACCGGCACGTAGCTGCCGGGCACGCACTCGGGCCACGTCGGGCAGCCCAGGCCGCTGCCGGTCAGGCGCACCAGCCCGCCGGTGACCACGATGAGCACCTCGAGCACGAGGTTGGCGAGCAGGATGCGCGGGAGCCAGGGGTGGGTGCTGGTGGCGCGCGTCGACGGCGCGGTGGCGGGGGGTGCTGCGGTCACGACACGAGGGTACGCAGCGACCACGGAGCCGCCGCCGCCGACCCGACCCGGCCGGCGGGGGATCGCGCGGCTCGGGGTGGGATGGGGGACGTCCCCGATGTGCCGGGGCATCCGCGACCGGCTCAATGGGCTCATGGGGAGACGCGCGTGGTGGATGACGGCGACGTGGATGACGGCCTTCGCGGCCGTGCACGTCTACTGGGGCTTCGGTGGCACGGCGTTGCTGCCCGACGGCGTCTCGGTGCTCGACAGCCCGGCGATGTTCGTGGTCGACCTGGTCGCGATCCCGCTGTGCCTGGCCGGTGCGGCCCTGTCCTGGCTCCTGCGCCCGGACCAGCACCCGCGCCGGCTGCTCGGACGCCGGTGGCTGCTCTGGCCCGGCACCGTGGGCGCAGCGGTGATGCTGGCCCACGGCGTCACCGGCCTCGCCGTCGTGGCCGTGCCGTGGCTGGTCTCCGGTGAGGTCGTGGGGGAGGAGCGCTGGAGCCTGCTCTACGAGCCCTACTGGCTGCTGGGCGGGCTGCTCCTGGCGGTCACCGTGACCTGGTTCCGCGGTGCGGTGCGCCGGGCTCAGTCGCTCCAGCGGAACAGCCGCGAGGCGAGCACGGTGGCGACGATGCCCCAGGCCGCCATCACGAGCCACTCGCCGAGCAGCACCTGACCGTGCAGGAGGGCCGCGCGCAGGCTGTCGCCGAGGGCGGCGGACGGCAGCAGGGCCACCAGTGGCTCGAGGCTGTCGGGGAGGCGGTCTGTGGGCACCACGACGCCGCCGAGGGCGAGCAGGAGCACCCAGAGCAGGTTGGCCAGCGCCAGCACGCCCTCGGCGCGGACGGTGCCGCCCAGCAGCAGGGCGAGGGCCACGAAGGCCCACGTGCCGAGCAGCGTGGAGACGACCATCGCCGGTATGCCGCCCAGGCGCGGCTCCCAGCCCAGGGCCAGCCCCAGCGCGCCGATCACGACGTACTGCAGGACCACCACGGAGAGCACCGCGGCCGCCTTGCCGGCGAGCAGGCCGAGCCGGCCGAGCGGACTGGTGCCGAGCAGGCGCAGGACGCCGTAGCGCCGGTCGAAGCCGGTGGCGATGGCCACGCCGGTGAAGCCGGAGGAGATGACGCACAGCGCCAGGACGCCGGGCACGACGACGTCGACCCGGCGTCCCGCGCCCAGCGGGACGAACGAGGTGGTGACGAGGCCGACGAGCACCATCGCGGGCAGCACCAGGGCCACCAGCAGCTGCTCGCCGTTGCGCAGCATCGTGAGCGCCTCGAACCGGGCCTGGGCGACCACCCGCCGGGCCGGCGGGGCGGCGCGGTCGGGCGTCGCTGCGTTGGTCGAGGGCTCCTGGTTCACCGTGGGCTCCTGCGGGTGAGCTCGAAGTAGACGTTCTCCAGGGACCGGCCCGCCGTGATCTCCTCGCGGCTCCCGTGGGCCACCACGCGACCGTCGGCGACGATGACGATCTCGTCGGCGATGCGCTCGGCCTCCTCGAAGGAGTGCGTCGTCAGGACCACGGCGGCACCGCCGTCGGCGACCGAGCGCACGAGGTCCCAGACGTCGAGGCGGGCGTGCGGGTCGAGGCCCGCGCTGGGCTCGTCGAGGAACACGACGTCGGGTGACCCGACCAGCGCCGCGGCGAGGGCGACCCGCTGGCGCTGGCCGCCGGAGAGGCGGCGCACCGCGGTGCCGGCGAAGCGGTCGATGCCGAGCTGGGAGGCGAGGCCGTCGACGTCGCGGGGCGCGGCATACATCTGGGCCAGGTGGTGTAGCAGGGCGAGCGGGCGTGCGGAGTTGGGCAGCCCGCCGTCCTGGAGCATCACGCCGACGCGGGCCCGGTGGTCGGCGCCCGCGTGCCACGGGTCGGTGCCGAGGACGCGCACGGTGCCGGAGTCGGGCCGGCGCAGGCCCTCACAGCACTCGACCATCGTGGTCTTTCCGGCCCCGTTGGGCCCGAGCACGGCGGTGACCCGGCCCGGCTCGGCCTGCCAGGTGACCCCGTCGAGGGCGACGACGGACCCGAACTGCTTGCGGAGGTCGGTCACGACGACGGCTGCGGGCACGCCGAGAGTCTAGGTCTGCCGCCTCAGGCGGCGGGTGCCGGCCTGAGGTGGGGCGTTGGTGCCTGCCCGAACCGGCTCACGCCTGAGGTGCCTGCGGCGTTCCAGGTGTGGGCAGTTGCCCCATGTGGCGCCCCACCTCAGGCGCGCAGTGTTGAGGCATCACCGAAGGAGCACCCGATGAACCTCACCGCCCACCCCCTGACCGTCGCCGCGGAGCTCAGCTGGAAGCGCGAGAGCCTCTCCGGCTCATCGCTCCGCCCGCACCGGCGGCACCGCCGCCTGCAGTGGCCGACCTGGCGGCCGAGCCGCCCGCGCCGCACCAGCGGCACGCTGCGCCCCGCCTGACCAAGGCATCGCAGGGACCGGAGATCGCAGTGACCGGAGATAAGGCACCGCAGGAGCCGGAGATAAGGCACCTGCCCCATGTGGCCGGCCACCTCAGGCGAGCAGGCTCGACCACGAGCCCACCGGTCACCACCCCGGTCAGCACCACCACCACAACCACCACCACAACCACCACCACTGCCAAGGAGCACTCCATGTACGGAGACCCGCTGTTCATCAACGCCGAGCTCGCCTACCGCCGCGAGCTGTTCACCACCAGCACCGGCCGCGCCGCCGGTCGGCGCCACGGCCACCGGTTGGCCGAGCGCCTGCACGTCAGGCTGCCGCACCGCCACTCCACGCAGGTGCGACCCGCCTGACGGCACCGCGCCTGTCCGATGACCGCGACACTCCCCGCCCCCGGCCGTCAGCAGGGACTCCTGTCAGAGCACTCCGACATAATCTGCGGTGTGCCACTGGATGCCCCTGCTGGCGGCCTCTTCGTGGGTCGCGACGACGACTGCGAGCGGCTCGCGCGCCTGCTCGGGCTCGACGTGCCCGACGGCTCGCCGGCCCACGCCGGCATGGTCGTCCTCTCCGGCGACGCGGGCATCGGCAAGACCCGCCTGCTCAGCGAGGTCGCGGCCCGAGCCACCGCCCAGGGCTGGCGCGTGCTCGTCGGCCACTGCCTCGGCGAGGCCGGCAGCTCCCTTCCCTACCTCCCCTTCACCGAGATGCTCGGCCGGCTCGAGGCGACGGCCCCCGAGCAGGTCGATGCCGTCGTTGCGGCCCACCCCCACCTGGCACGCCTCTTCCCGAGCCGGCGCCGCGGCGGCGGGCTCGACGACGCGGGCACCCTCGACCGGGCCGACCTCGTCGAGGCCGTCCACGCGGCGCTGGAGGACCTCGCCCAGCACGGACCGGTGCTCGTGGTGGTCGAGGACGTGCACTGGGCCGACCAGAGCTCGCGCGACCTGCTGAGCCTCATCTTCACGCGCGGCTTCGACGGCCCGGTCTCCCTCGTCGCCTCCTACCGCAGCGACGACCTGCACCGGCGCCACCCGCTGCGCGCCACGCTGGCGCACTGGGCGCGGCTCGCCTCGGTGCAGCGCGTCGACCTGGCGCCGCTGGCCGACCGGCACGTCCGCGAGCTCGTCCGCGGGCTGGGCGGCACTGCGCTGGGGGAGTCGGAGGTCCAGGCGGTCGTCGACCGCGCCGAGGGCAACGCCTTCTTCGCCGAGGAGCTCGCCGCCGCCAGCGCGCTCGGGCACCCGGGCTCCACCGAGGACCTCTCCCGCCTGCTGCTGGTGCGCTTCGAACAGCTCGGGCCGACCGGCCAGCAGGTGGTGCGGATGGCGGCGGCCGCCGGGAGGCAGGTCTCCCACCGCATGCTCGCCTGCGTCGTCGGGCTCCCCGACACCGAGCTCGACCTCGCGGTCCGCGACGCGGTCGAGCACCACGTCCTCGTCCCGACCGACACCGGCGGCTACGCCTTCCGGCACGCCCTGCTCGCCGAGACCGTCTACGACGACCTGCTGCCGGGCGAGCGCGTGCGCGCCCACGAGCGGTATGCCGCGGCGCTGGCCGACGACCCGTCGCTGGGCACCTGGGCGGACCTGGCGCGGCACGCCCTCGCCGCCGGCGACCGCGAGCGGGCCCTCGACGCGAGCGTCCGGGCCGGAGACGCGGCGATGTCGGTCGGCGGCCCGGAGGAGGCGTGGCGCCACTTCAAGCAGGCCCTGGCCCTGCTGCCGGACGACCACCCCTCCGCCGACGCCGTGACCATCCGGGCCGCCGGTGCCGCCACCAGCACCGGGCGGGCCTACAAGGCGCTCGAGCTGCTGCAGGACCGGGTGGCTCGCCGTCCGGAGGGGATGGGCGACACCGCCCGTGCGGAGCTGCTCGGCGTGGTGGCCACCACCGCGCGGCTCACCGACAGCCCCCTCGACACCCTGGCCGTCACCAAGGAGGCGCTGGGACTCCTGCGTCCGGACGACCCGACGGCGCTGCGGGCCACCCTGTTGGCCGCGCACACGCAGGTGCTGGCCGACCGTGGCCGTGACGTCGAGGCCCAGCGTGCGGGCGACGAGGCGATCGCCCTGGCGGAGCAGGCCGACCTGCGCGACGTCGCCGACGAGGTGCGGGTGGTGCTGGCCAAGGTGCGCGAGCGCACCGGCAACCCGCAGGAGTCGCAGCAGGCGCTGGAGCGCATCCTCGCCGACCCGGCCCTGCGCGGGACCCCCGCGGCGACCCGGGCGCTGCACCACCTGGGGTCACTGCACCACCGAGCCGGGCGGCTCGCCCAGGCGCTCGAGGTCTACCAGCAGGGTGCCGCCCAGGCGCGCGCCACCGGCCGTGAGTGGGCGCCCTACGCCCTGGAGTGCCGCATGCTGGGCGGCATCGTCGCCTACGAGATCGGTGACTGGGTGCTGGCCGGGGAGATCCTGGCCCCCGATGGTGGTGAGGCGCCGATGATGGCCCGGGCCCTGCTCGACTCCGCGCTCCTGTACGTCGCAGCCGGTCGTGGGGACACGACCTCGCTCGACGTCGTCGCCAAGGTGCGCCGCTGGTGGGAGACCGAGAGCATGGTCGGCCTGCTGAGCGCCAGCGCGGCCATCGACCTGCACGGCAGCGCCGGCGACCTGCCCGCGGCCGTGGCCGTGCACGACGAGGTCGTGGCCCTGCTGAGCCGGGTGTGGCGCCCCCGCTTCCAGGCGCAGCTGCGCCTCAGCGCGCTCCTGCTCGGCCAGCTGGGCTGCCACGCGGCCACGGCCGCCGGCACCGAGCGGCAGGAGCTGCTCGTCCGCGGTGGGCAGCTCGCCGAGGTCGCCCGGCTGGTGTGGGAGGAGTCGGCGGCGTCCGGCAACGACGGCCCCGAGGCCCGAGCCTGGGCGGCGCGCGTCGAGGCTGAGCTGCTGCGGCTGCGCTGGCTCACCGGCGACGACCCGGGCCAGGACGCGCTGGTGACGGCGTGGACCGAGGCCGTGGCGCGCTTCGAGACCTACGGCCACGCCTACGAGACGGCCCGCTCACGGGCCCGCCTCGCCGCGGTCCTGTCCGCCGGCGGAGACGGCCGCGCCGACGATGAGGCTGCCGCGGCGCACGACGTCGCTGCGCGGCTCGGCGCCCGGCCTCTGCTGGACGAGCTGCGACCGCTCCTGCGGCACGGAGCCGGCCGGGTGGGGGCCCGTGAGGCTGCGACCAGGCCGGGGGAGCACCTCACCCCCCGCGAGCGCGAGATCCTCTCCCTGGTGGCCCTCGGGCGCAGCAACAAGCAGATCGGCACCCAGCTGTTCATCAGCGCCAAGACGGCCAGCGTGCACGTCTCGAACATCATGGCCAAGCTGGGCGCGACCGGCCGGGGCGAGGCCGTCGCGGTGGCCCGCCAGCGCGGTCTGCTCGACTGAGCCCGTGCCTCCGAGGCCGCCGCCCCTGCTGCGCGCTACCAGCCCCGGAGCACCCTTTGCCCGGGTTAGGTGGACCTTCCTTTCCACCCGCGGGGTTAATTACGTAACATCGCTGTTGTGTTTATCGCCGGAGACGAGCGCCAGGACGCCGCGGCCCAGCCGCAGGCCCTGGAGTCGCGCACGCGCGACCGGGTGCTCCAGGCGATCAGCGAGCGCGGGCCCATCACGGCCGGCGTGCTCGCCGACCAGCTCGGGCTGACCGCCGCCGCCGTCCGCCGCCACCTCGACAACCTCGTCGAGCTCGGCCTCATCACCGGCCGCGAGGCCGCCGCGGGCAACCGTGGCCGGGGCCGTCCGGCCCGTGCCTACGTCGTCAGCGACGCCGGCCACCAGTCCCTCGAGTCCGACTACGACCACCTGGCCACCGAGGCCCTGCGCTTCCTCGCCGACGCGGCGGGGGAGGAGGCCGTGACCCGGTTCGCCCAGCAGCGCGTCGCCGAGCTCGAGGAGCGGTATGCCGCCGAGCTCGCCGAGGCGGGCTCGGACCGGCAGGCTCGTACGGCAGCCCTGGTGAAGGCCCTGACGCGTGACGGCTTCGCGGCCTCGGCCCGCCCCGTGGGGGATGCCGGCAGCCCCGGCGCCCTGACCGGCATACAGCTGTGCCAGGGGCACTGCCCCGTGCAGCACGTGGCGCGGGAATTTCCCCAGTTCTGTGACGCTGAAACAGATGCGTTCTCGCGCCTGCTGGGCGTGCACGTCCAGCGGCTGGCGACGCTCGCGCACGGCGACCACGTCTGCACCACCTTCGTCCCCACGCCGACCGTGCGCGCCGCCGGGCCGGCACCGGCCAGCACGCGCACGGCCACGACCCGCACGACCATGGCACGGGGCACCCGCCCGGCCAGAACGACCACCCACACCGCAGAAACCACGAAAGGGTCCACGCGATGAGCACCATCGAAGAGCTGAACCCAGGTCTGAAGGACCTCGGTCGCTACGAGTACGGCTGGGCTGACAGCGACACCGCTGGCTCCTCCGCTCGGCGTGGCCTCAACGAGGACGTCGTTCGCGACATCTCCGGCCGGAAGGGCGAGCCGGAGTGGATGCTCAACCTCCGCCTGAAGTCGCTGCGGCTGTTCGGCAAGAAGCCGATGCCGAGCTGGGGCTCGGACCTGTCGGGCATCGACTTCCAGAACATCAAGTACTTCGTGAAGTCCACCGAGAAGCAGGCGACCACCTGGGACGAGCTGCCCGAGGACATCAAGAACACCTACGACCGGCTCGGCATCCCGGAGGCGGAGAAGCAGCGCCTCATCGCGGGCGTCGCGGCCCAGTACGAGTCGGAGGTCGTCTACCACCAGATCCGCGAGGACCTGGAGGAGAAGGGCGTCATCTTCGTCGACACCGACACCGGCCTGCGCGAGCACGAGGACCTGTTCCGCGAGTACTTCGCCAGCGTCATCCCGGCCGGTGACAACAAGTTCGCCTCGCTGAACACCGCCGTGTGGTCGGGCGGCTCGTTCATCTACGTCCCGCCGGGCGTGCACGTCGACATCCCGCTGCAGGCCTACTTCCGGATCAACACCGAGAACATGGGTCAGTTCGAGCGGACGCTGATCATCGCCGACGAGGGCTCCTACGTGCACTACGTCGAGGGCTGCACCGCGCCGATCTACAAGTCCGACTCGCTGCACTCCGCGGTCGTCGAGATCGTCGTGAAGAAGAACGCCCGGGTCCGCTACACGACCATCCAGAACTGGTCGAACAACGTGTACAACCTGGTCACCAAGCGGGCCACCGCCGCCGAGGGCGCCACCATGGAGTGGATCGACGGCAACATCGGCTCCAAGGTCACCATGAAGTACCCGGCCGTGTTCCTGCTCGGCGAGCACGCGAAGGGCGAGACCCTGTCGATCGCGTTCGCCGGCGAGGGCCAGCACCAGGACGCCGGCTCCAAGATGGTCCACGCCGCCCCCAACACCTCCTCGACGATCGTGTCGAAGTCGGTGGCCCGTGGCGGTGGCCGCACCTCCTACCGCGGCCTGGTCCAGATCATGGAGGGCGCGCACGGCTCGAAGAGCTCGGTGGTCTGTGACGCGCTGCTGGTCGACAACATCAGCCGCTCCGACACCTACCCGTACGTCGACATCCGCGAGGACGACGTGAAGATGGGCCACGAGGCGACCGTCTCGAAGGTGTCCGAGGACCAGCTGTTCTACCTGATGTCCCGCGGCCTCACCGAGGAGGAGGCCATGGCGATGATCGTGCGCGGCTTCGTCGAGCCCATCGCGCGCGAGCTGCCCATGGAGTACGCCCTCGAGCTGAACCGCCTGATCGAGCTGCAGATGGAAGGAGCCGTCGGCTGATGAGCCTTCTGGCAGACAAGCCCCGCCCCACCGAGGGAGCGCACACGCACTCCGCGGAGACGATGGTCCCCGACCAGTCCCGTGCCGAGCGCAAGACCTCGTATGCCGTGGCGGACTTCCCGGTTCCCGGTGGCCGTGAGGAGGACTGGCGTTTCACCCCCGTGGACCGGCTCTCCGGCCTGTTCGCCGAGGAGGGCAGCGCCGAGCGCGCGGTCACGGTGGAGTCCGAGGCGCCCGAGGGCGTCGAGCTGCTCAGCCTGCCGATGGACGACGAGCGCGTGGGCAGCGCCTACCGCCCGGCCGACCGCGCCGCGGTCACCGCATGGGCGGGCACCGAGCGTGCCCTGTACGTCGGGATCGCCAAGGAGGCCGAGCTCGACGCCCCGGTCCTCGTGCGGCTCACCGGCACCGGTGCGGGCCGGGGCAACGGCCACACGGTCATCGAGGCCGGCCGGCACAGCCGCGCCACCGTCGTGCTCCAGCACTCGGGCTCCGCACAGCACAACGCCGGTGTCGAGGTGCGCGTCGGCGACGGCGCGGACCTGACCGTCGTCAGCGTGCAGGAGTGGGACGACGACGCGATCCACGTCGCGCAGCACGACGCGCTGATCGGTCGTGACGCCCACCTCAAGCACGTCGTGGTCACCCTCGGCGGCGAGATCGTGCGGGTGTCGACCAACGCCCGCTACGCCGGCCCGGGTGGCTCGTTCGAGGGCCTCGGGGTCTACTTCGCCGACGCCGGCCAGCACCAGGAGCACCGCCTGTTCGTCGACCACGAGGCGCCGCACTGCACCTCCAACGTCGAGTACAAGGGCGCCCTGCAGGGCGACACCGCCCACACCGTCTGGGTCGGCGACGTCCTGATCCGCGCGGCGGCCGAGGGCACCGACACCTACGAGCTCAACCGCAACCTGGTCCTCACCGAGGGTGCCCGCGCCGACTCGGTGCCCAACCTCGAGATCGAGACCGGCGAGATCATCGGTGCCGGCCACGCCTCGGCGACCGGCCGCTTCGACGACGAGCAGCTGTTCTACCTGCAGTCGCGCGGCATCGACGAGGCTGCCGCCCGCCGCTTGGTCGTGCGTGGCTTCTTCGCCAGCATCATCGGCCGCATCGGTGTGCCCGAGGTGCAGGAGCACCTCATGGCGGCCATCGACGTCGAGCTCGAGGGCGTGGAGGGCGCTGCGGTTGCGCAGGAGGCCGACGACAGCGAGGGCGCCGCGTGAGCGCCGCCGCCGAGAAGGTCGAGGACGGTGTCGACTTCGTGAGGGTCTGCCGCGTCGACGAGCTGCCTGCCTTCGGGGCGGCCGCGGCCGACATCTACGGCCAGGTCGTGGCGATCGTGCGGACCAAGGAGGGCGAGCTGTACGCGCTCGACGACACCTGCAGCCACGCGAACGTCTCGCTCTCCGAGGGCGAGCTCGACGACCACACCCTCGAGTGCTGGCTGCACGGCTCCCGGTTCGACATCCGCACCGGTGAGCCCTCCGGCCCGCCCGCCACCGTCCCCGTCAACGTCTACCCGGTGAGGGTCGAGGACGACGAGGTCTACGTCGGCACGACCCCCCTGAACTCCTGAGAACGAGAGAGATACCTGATGAGCACGCTTGAGATCCGCGACCTGCACGTCACCGTCGAGACGGAGAACGGCACCAAGGAGATCCTCCGCGGCGTCGACCTCACCGTGAAGTCCGGCGAGACCCACGCGATCATGGGCCCGAACGGCTCGGGCAAGTCGACGCTGGCCTACTCGATCGCCGGCCACCCGAAGTACACGATCACCGCCGGCACCGTCACCCTCGACGGCGAGGACGTCCTCGCGATGAGCGTCGACGAGCGCGCCCGCGCCGGCCTGTTCCTCGCGATGCAGTACCCCGTCGAGGTCCCCGGCGTGACCGTCTCCAACTTCCTGCGCACCGCCAAGACCGCGGTCGAGGGCGAGGCCCCCAAGCTGCGCACCTGGGTCAAGGACGTCAAGGAGGCCATGGGCAACCTGCGCATGGACCCGGCGTTCGCCGAGCGCAACGTCAACGAGGGCTTCTCCGGCGGTGAGAAGAAGCGCCACGAGATCCTGCAGATGGAGCTCCTGAAGCCGAAGATCGCCGTGCTCGACGAGACCGACTCCGGCCTCGACGTCGACGCGCTGCGCATCGTCTCCGAGGGCGTGAACCGGGCCAAGGACAACACCGACGTGGGTGTCCTGCTGATCACGCACTACACGCGGATCCTGCGCTACATCAAGCCCGACTTCGTGCACGTGTTCGTCGAGGGCCGCGTCGTCGAGGAGGGTGGCTCCGAGCTGGCCGACCGCCTCGAGGCCGAGGGCTACGACCGCTTCCTGGCGGCGAACGCCTGAGCAGGCGACACCCGGCACCAGCACCAACGGCAGGGAACACGGAGACCGTCACGATGACCGCAGCGCCGTTCAGCGCGGGGGAGTCGGCCCGCATCAGGGCCGACTTCCCGATCCTGTCGCGCACCGTGCGTGACGGGAAGCCGCTGGTCTACCTCGACTCCGGTGCGACCTCGCACCGGGTGGCGCGGGCGCTCGACGCCGAGCGCTCCTACGCCGAGGAGGTCAACGCCGCCGTGCACCGGGGCGCGCACCAGCTCTCGGAGGAGGCGACCGACCGCTACGAGGCGGCTCGTGCCGCCATCGCCGGTTTCGCCGGCGGACGGGACGACGAGGTGGTCTTCACCAAGAACGCCACGGAGTCGCTGAACCTGGTGGCCTACGCGTTCTCGAACTCCGTTGCCGGACAGGCCAAGGACCCGCGCCTCGGGCTGCGCGAGGGCGACGAGGTGCTCGTCACCGAGATGGAGCACCACGCCAACCTGGTGCCGTGGCAGGAGCTGTGCCGCCGCACGGGTGCGACGCTGCGGTGGGTCCCCGTGACCGACGAGGGGCGCCTCGACCTCACCGACCTCGGCAGCCTGCTGACCGAGCGCACCAAGGTCTTCGCGTTCACGCACGTCTCCAACGTGCTGGGCACGGTCAACCCTGTGCGCGAGCTCACCGCGGCGGCGAAGGCGGTCGGCGCGCTCACCGTGCTCGACGCCTGCCAGAGCGCCCCGCACCTGCCGCTCGACGTCGGCGACCTCGGTGTCGACCTCGCGGCGTTCTCCGGGCACAAGATGTTCGGCCCGACCGGCGTCGGCGTGCTCTGGGGCCGCTACGAGCTGCTCGAGCAGATGCCGCCGTTCATCACCGGCGGCTCGATGATCGAGACGGTGCGGATGGAGGGCAGCACGTATGCCGCGCCGCCGCAGCGTTTCGAGGCCGGCTCGCCCAACGTGATGCAGGCCGTCGGGCTCGGTGCCGCCGTCGAGTACCTCGAGGAGCTGGGGATGGACCGCGTCGCGGCACACGACCACGTGCTGACCGAGGCGCTTCTCGACGGCCTCGCCCAGCGCCCGTGGATCCGCGTCGTCGGCCCCACGGACACGACCGACCGCGTCGGAGCCGTCTCGTTCGTCGTCGACGGCGTGCACGCCCACGACGTGGGCCAGGTGCTCGACGACCAGGGCGTCGCCGTCCGGGTCGGCCACCACTGCGCCTGGCCGCTGCACCGCCGCTTCAGGGTGACGGCGACCGCGCGCGCCAGCTTCGCGGCATACAACACCCTGGATGAGGTCGCAGTGCTGCTCGGCGCCCTCGACCGGGTGCCCTCGGTGTTCGGGGTGGCGGTCTGAGTGGACCTCTACCAGGAGCTCATCCTCGAGCACAGCAAGCGCCCGCACCACGCCGGGCTCCGCGAGCCGTACGACGCCGAGGTGCACCACGTGAACCCCACCTGCGGTGACGAGGTGACGCTGCGCGTGCACGTCGAGGGGACCGGCCGCGACGCGGTGGTCCGCGACGTCTCGTACGACACCCTAGGCTGCTCGATCTCGACGGCGTCGACGTCGGTGCTCGCCGACGAGGTCATCGGCCACACCGTCGACGAGGCGCTGCGCACCCACGAGGCGATGCGCTCGATGCTCACCTCCAGAGGCACCGACCCCGGTGACGAGGAGCAGATCGGCGACGGCGTCGCGTTCGCCGGAGTCGCGAAGTACCCCGCCCGCGTGAAGTGCGCCCTACTGGGATGGATGGCCTTCACCGACGCGTTGAACCGCTCAGGTGTCGATAACAGCACCGGCGCGACCGACCCCACCACCGACCTCTCACCCGAGACTCCGCTCTCGCCCGCAACCCAAGGAGAGACAGCATGACCGACACGCAGCAGCTGCCCGCGAACGTCGCAGACGTCGAGGAGGCCATGCGCGATGTCGTCGACCCCGAGCTCGGGATCAACGTCGTGGACCTCGGGCTCGTCTACGGCATCACCGTCGACGCACAGAACCACGCCGTCATCGACATGACGCTCACCAGCGCCGCCTGCCCGCTCACCGACGTCATCGAGGACCAGACCGACCAGGCGTTGCAGGGTCTCGTCGCGTCCTACCGGGTGAACTGGGTCTGGATGCCGCCGTGGGGCCCGGACAAGATCACCGACGACGGCCGCGAGCAGCTCCGCGCCCTGGGCTTCAACCTCTGAGCCTGTTCGGCTCCTGAGCCCTTCGAGCCTGCGCCCGTGACCCGACGCCTGTGACCCGATGCCTGGAGATCGCGCCGGAGCGGATCGGCCGCTGGCTCGACGGCTTCGCCGAGCGACACGACGGCGCCCGCCTCACCGAGGAGGGCGCCGTCGTGCGTGCCGAGGGCGGCGACGGCGCGGTGGCGGTGGGCACCTCCTTCCCGCACGACCCGCTCGGCGTGGTGCTCCTGCGCAGGGGCGGGTATGCCGTCGGGCTGGCCAGGGACGGCCGGCTCACCGCCCACAAGTGCGGCACGAGGTACGTGCAGTCGCGCACCGCCGCCGGGGGCTGGTCGCAGCAGCGGTTCGCCCGGAGACGGGGCAACCAGGCCGACGAGCTGGTCCGGGCGGTCTCCGACCACGTCCTGCGCCTGCTGCCCGCCGGCGCAGGACTGCGGGGGATGGTGGTCGGGGGAGACCGGGCCCTCGTGCGTGACGTGCTCGCCGACCCGCGGCTCGGCCACCTCGTCGACCTGCCTCGGCGTGAGCTCTACGACGTGCCCGACCCCAGGCTCGCGGTGCTGCAGGAGGCCGTGCGGCGGGGCCGCGCGGTGTGGGTCGACCTCGACGAGCCCGACACGTCCGGCTAGGACCTCAGCCGAGCGAGGTCGCCGCGAAGGTGTCGCAGGCGTTGAGGTCGCCCTTCTGGTAACCGGTGAGGAACCACTTCTGCCGCTCCGCGGCCGAGCCGTGGGTCCACGACTCGGGGTTGACCCGGCCCTGCGTCTTCTGCTGGATCCGGTCGTCGCCCACGGCGGACGCGGCCGAGAGCGCGGACTTGATGTCCGACTCGGTGAGCGGCTTGAGGTACGTCGTGCCGTTGGCGTCCTTGGTGTTCGCGGCGTGGTTGGCCCAGACCCCGGCGAGGCAGTCGGCCATCAGCTCGGTCCTGACGCTGCCGCTCTCGGCGCCCTGGGGGTCCTGCTGGGCGCGGTCGAGCAGGCCCAGGAGGTCCTGGATGTGGTGGCCGTACTCGTGGGCCACGACGTACTCCTGCGCCAGGGCACCGGCATCGGAGCCGAACTGCTGGGTGAGGATCGAGAAGAAGCTGGCGTCGATGTAGACCTTCTGGTCCAGCGGGCAGTAGAACGGGCCGACCTGGTTGGAGGCGGTGCCGCACGCCGACTGCTCCGAGCCCTGGTAGATGACGGTCTTCGCGGGCGTGTAGTCCTTGCCGTACCGCTTGAGCTCGTCACCCCAGTAGGCCTGCACGGAGTTGACCGTGCCGACGATCCGGCAGGTGTCGCTGCGGTTGGCGTCGGCGCCGGTCTTGCACTGCGCGATCGCGCTGTTGTCCACCGAGCCGCCGCTCTCGACCTGGCTGTTGGCGGTGTCGGTGCCGGTGCCGGGCAGGTCCGAGGGGTTGATGCCGAAGATGAGGGCGACGATCAGCAGGATGATGCCGCCGAGGCCGCCACCGATGACCATGCCTCCGCGGCCACCACCACCGCCGCCGCCGGACACCTGACCGGTGTCGAGCTGGACGTTGTCGTTGAAGCTCAATCGGACCTCCGTGGAGCATGGGCGTGGCGGGCTCGGCCCGTGAACTCTCGTAGACTAGGAATCTCAGCCCCTCAGCGGCGCAACCGCAACTGATGCGAGCGCCTGCCGCCCGTCCGCGGGCAGTGTGGCACCCGAGTCGACGTCTGGAGTTTCGTAGTGATCGCCGCCAGCGGGATCGAGCTGCGCGCGGGTTCGCGCCTGCTGCTCGACCATGCCACCTTCCGCATCGCCGCCGGGGACCGTGTGGGGTTGGTGGGTCGCAACGGCGCCGGCAAGACCACCCTGACCAAGGTCCTGGCCGGCCAGGGCCAGCCCGCCGCCGGCAGCGTGACCACGTCGGGGCAGGTGGGCTACCTCCCGCAGGACCCGCGCACCGGTGACCTGCACGTGCTCGCCCGCGACCGGGTCCTCTCGGCCCGGGGCCTCGACCGCATCATCACCGACATGCGGGCGGCCGAGAAGGCGATGGCCGACGCCGACGACGAGACCCGCGAGAAGGCGATGCGCCGCTACTCCCGGCTCGAGGGCGAGTTCACCACCCTCGGTGGGTATGCCGCGGAGTCCGAGGCTGCGTCGATCGCCTCCGCGCTCGGTCTCGACGAGCGGGTGCTCGGGCAGCCGCTGTCGACGCTGTCCGGCGGGCAGCGTCGCCGTGTCGAGCTGTCACGGATCCTGTTCTCCGGTGCCGAGACGCTGCTCCTCGACGAGCCGACCAACCACCTCGACGCCGACTCCATCGCCTGGCTTCGTGACTACCTCAAGGGCTACAAGGGTGGGCTCGTCGTCATCAGCCACGACGTGGAGCTGCTCGAGGCCGTGGTGAACCGGGTGTTCCACCTCGACGCCAACCGTGGCGAGCTCGACCAGTACAACGTCGGCTGGAAGGCCTACCTGCTCCAGCGGGAGACCGACGAGCGGCGCCGCAAGCGGGAGCTGGCCAACGCGCAGAAGAAGGCCGCAGCCCTCATGGAGCAGGCCGAGAAGATGCGGGCGAAGGCCACCAAGGCCGTCGCTGCCCAGAACATGATGCGCCGCGCGGAGAGGATGCTGGCCGGGGTCGAGGGCGAGCGGGTGCAGGACAAGGTCGCCAAGCTGCGGTTCCCGGAGCCTGCGCCCTGCGGGAAGACCCCGCTGCGGGCCAGTGGCCTGTCGCGCAGCTACGGCTCGCAGGAGGTCTTCACCGACGTCGACCTGGCCATCGACCGGGGCTCACGCGTGGTGGTGCTCGGGCTCAACGGTGCAGGCAAGACCACCCTGCTGCGGATGCTCGCCGGCGTCGACGAGCCGGACACCGGCCAGGTGGAGCCGGGTCACGGCCTGCGGCTGGGCTACTACGCCCAGGAGCACGAGAACCTCGACGTGTCGCGGAGCGTGCTCGAGAACATGAAGTCGGCCGCGCCCGACAGCTTCGGCGAGACCGAGGTGCGCAAGGTGCTCGGCTCGTTCCTGTTCAGCGGCGACGACGTCGAGAAGTCCGCCGGGGTGCTGTCCGGCGGCGAGAAGACGCGCCTCTCGCTGGCGATGCTCGTGGTGTCGTCGGCGAACGTGCTGCTGCTCGACGAGCCGACCAACAACCTCGACCCGGCGTCGCGTGCGGAGATCCTCGGCGCACTGCGGACCTACAAGGGTGCCGTCGTCCTCGTCACGCACGACGAGGGCGCCGTCGACGCGCTGGAGCCGGAGCGCATCCTGCTGCTGCCCGACGGCGTCGAGGACCTGTGGGGCCAGGACTACCGCGACCTCATCGCCCTCGCCTGACCCGATCATGGCCGGCTTCCTCTACCTCGTGGTGCTGCCGGCAGAGCTCGTGCTGCTCTGGCTCGCCCTCGGGTACTGGCGCCCGATGTGGGCACGGGTCGCGTCCTCGGCCTTCGTGCTGGTCGTCGTCGGCGCAGTCATGCTGGTGCTCGACCCGTGGCAGATGGGTCTGGCATTCGGCGCGGCCCCCGCGCTCGTGGCGCTGGTGGCCCTGCCGTGGCACGTGAAGGACCTGCTGAGCCGACAGCACGACCGAGCGATCCAGGGCGGCTCGCGATGAGTGCAACGGCGCCGTTGAGCGTCGTCCCTGCCGGCCGGGCCGATCAGGCGGTTGCCTCCTGTGCGGTCGTCACGGGGGCGGGAGTTCTGGGCAGCATCGCCGATGCCGCGAGGCCGACGACACCGACCAGGGCCAGGACGGCGAGCGCGAGCCCGTAGGAGCGCTCCGGGGTGGCCGTGATCCCCGCGACGAGGATGGTGCCGGCGATGGCGGTGCCGAGCGATGAGCCCAGGTTGGACACGCTGCGCGACAGGCCCGAGATCTCGCCCTGGAGCTCCTCGCCGAAGGCCGACTGCACCAGGTTGACCGACGGCGTCAGCATCAGGCCGACTCCGAGCCCGATCAGGAAGAGCCCGGGGGCGAAGACCCAGGCGCTGGTGAGGTCCTTCGACACGGCGAGGGAGACCATGGTGAGGAAGACGACGATCCCGGCGGTCGTCAGGAGGAAGCCGCCCATGATGAGGGTCCTCTGGGCACGCCGCTTCGCGAACCGCTCGGCCCCGAGCGACGACGCCAGCAGGCCGACGGTGGCTGCCGTGAAGATCACCCCGGTCTGGATCGCGTCGTAGCCGTGGACCACCTGCAGGTAGGCCGCGACCGTGAACGAGACTCCCATCAGCATCAGCCACTGGGCGTTCTGGGTGATGAGTCCGAGGTTGGACGTGCGGTTCCGGAACAGGCTCGTCGACAGGAGCGCCTCCTTGCCGGCGCGCTCCTTGGCCCGCATCGACAGGAAGAACCACAGCAGGACCAGCGAGCCGGCCGCCACCAGGCCGAGCATCAGCCAGATGTTGTTGTCGGTCGCCAGGATGCCGCTGACCACCAGGATGAGGCCGACGGACGACAGCACCGCCCCGCCGGTGTCGAAGGCTCGCGTCGGGTCCGGCGGCAGGGGGTCCTCGACATGGCGGCTGAGCAGGACGATCGCCGCGATGACCAGCGCCTGGAAGACGAAGGCTGCCCGCCAGCTGATGGCCGAGGTGATGAGGCCGCCGATGAGTGGTCCAGCTGCCGCGCCGACGCCGCCCATCGCGCTGATCGCGCCGAACGCGCGGGCCCGTGAGGTGATCTCGGTGAACAGCAGCGTCGTGAGGATGTAGACGGGTGGGATCAGCAGCGCGGTGCCGACGCCCTCGAGGATCGAGTTGCCGAGGATGAGGACGCCGAGCCCCGGCGCTGCCGCGCTGAGGAGCGCGCCGACCCCGTAGACCACGAGCCCCAGCGTGAAGAGCCGCTTGCGTCCGTAGCGGTCGGTCAGCTTGCCCCCGGGGATCATGAGCGCCGCCATGACGAGCAGGAAGATGGTGATCGCCACCTGGATGCCCTGGACGGTGGTGTCGAGGTCCTTGCTCATGTCGTTGATCATCACGTTCATGTTCGAGCCGGCGAAGCTGCAGATGAACTGGGCGAGGGCGAGGGGCACGAGCACCCTCCGCAGGGCCTTCGACGGTCGTCCGGTCGTGACGTGGTCGGCCATGGTGGCTGCCCTTCAGGTCGGTCGCGTGTCCGGCGACACACGGCTGCGGGTCGTCCATCGATCGTCCGGTCGTCCAGCCGGCACGGGCAGGGACCAACGTCCCGTCCGGCCCCGGGTCCGGGGACTTCGGCCCTTCCGGTGTCGTGGACCGGCCCCCTCCGGTGTGGTGGCCCGTCGGGGCGGTAAGCCGATGCCAGACTGGCCCGGTGACCCGAGCCGATCGGCTCAGCGCCCTGGACGCGATCTTCCTGCCGATGGAGACCGACACCCAGTCGCTGCACGTCGGCTCCGTCCTGGTCCTCGAAGGTCCTGCGCCGGACCCCGCGTCGTTCCGGGAGCACGTCGTGGGGAGGTTGGCGTCCGTGCCGGTCCACCGGCGCCGGGTCCAGACGATGCCACTGGACCTCGGTCGGCCGGTCTGGGTGGACGCCGCGGACTTCGACCCCGCCGACCAGGTCCACCACACCGTGCTGGCAGCCCCTGGTGAGGACTCGCAGCTGCGGACCCTGGTGGCGCGCCTGATGGTGCCGCGCCTCGACCCCGGTCGTCCCCTGTGGGAGGTGTGGCAGGTCGACGGGCTCTCCGGTGGCCGCTGGGCCGTGGTTGCCAAGGCGCACCACACGATGGTCGACGGGCAGTCGGGAGTCGACCTGGTGCAGTCCCTCCTGTCCGGCGCGCCCGACGGTGGGCCGGCGTCACCAGAGCCACCAGCACCACCACCGCAGCCGGCTCCGTCACGCGTCGTGCTCGTGGGTGCGTTGCTCGCGTGGCTGGTCCTCCTGCCGGTTCGCGCGCTCCGGTTGCTGCTGCGGTCGCTCCGCGCTCCGCGCGAGGCGTGGCTCCGCACCAGGCGCCTGCGGTTCGGGCTGTCCCAGGTGCTGCGGCCCGACCTGCCGCCGTCGGTCCTCAACGGGCCGTTGAGCCGCCGGAGGATCTGGAGCTGGACCGGGTGCGACCTCGCCGGTGTCGAGCGGGTCGCGCGCCGGCAGGGCTGCACCGTCAACGACGTGTTCCTCGCCGCCCTCTCTGGCGGTTACCGCCGGTACCTGCTGGAGCGGGGGGAGTCCTTGGACCAGATGGTGCTCCGGGCGATCGTGCCGGTGTCGCGCAGGGTGCCCGGGCAGACGGGGTGGGCGGGGAACCTCTCCTCGGCGATGTTCGTCGAGCTGCCTGCCGACCTCGCGGCCCCAGCCGCCCGGCTGGCCGCGGTGGCCGAGCGGACAGCTGCCCAGAAGTCCCGTGAGGTGGCCGACGCGACGGCTGCCGTCGTGCGCCTGGCCGACCACATCCCCGCGCCGTTGCTGGCTCGGGGAGCCCGGGCCTACGGCCGGTCGGGCCAGGGGCGGGTCAACGTCGTCGCGTCGAACGTCCGCGGCCCGGCTCAGCCGCAGTACCTCGCGGGCCGCAGGCTGTTGGAGCTGGTGCCCTACGTCCCCATCGCGCAGGAGATCCGCGTGAGCGCGGCGATGGTCTCCTACGCCGGCCGGCTCACCATCGGCATCACGGGCGACGGCGAGGCCCTGCCGGATGTCGACCGCCTCGTCGTCGCCGTCGGACAAGAGCTGGGGCGACTCGTGGGAGAGCTGGGCCGGCCCCGCTCCTAGTGGGCCGGCCCGGCCCTCGTCCCACAGTCCAGTCCTACACACGGGGTAGGACTTCCACCCAAATAATGGACGGTTATGGATGCCATAACGGCATGCGATCCACACTGGTGACCGCGCACCTGTCCCCGCCACCCGGCATACCCAGCCACCCGGCATACCGAGCCACCCGGCATACGCAAAGGATCGCCCGTGTCAGTCGAGACCACGCCTCGCCAGGCCCCGGCCGCCCGCCCCAACCGGCAGGCCGGCAAGGCCACCGGTGCCTGGGCCGACGGTGACCGCACTCCGCTGAACCACAACGAGGCGTTCAAGCAGGACGACGACGGCCTCAACGTGCGGACCCGCATCGAGGAGGTCTACGCCAAGGAGGGCTTCGAGTCCATCGCCCCCGACGACCTGCGCGGCCGGATGCGCTGGTGGGGCCTCTACACCCAGCGCAAGCCCGGCATCGACGGCGGCCAGACCGCCTCGCTCGACCCGGCCGAGCTCGACGACCAGTACTTCATGCTCCGCGTGCGCAGCGACGGCGGGGCGCTGAGCACCGTGCAGCTGCGCACCGTCGCCGGCGTCAGCACCGAGTTCGGCCGCGACACCGCCGACATCACCGACCGGCAGAACATCCAGCTGCACTGGATCCGGGTGGAGGACGTGCCCGAGATCTGGCGCCGGCTGGAGGCGGTCGGCCTGACCACCGCGGAGGCCTGTGGCGACACCCCGCGCGTGATCCTCGGCTCGCCGGTCGCCGGCATCGCGGCCGACGAGGTCGTCGACGGCACCCCGGCGGTGCGCGAGATCCTCGAGCGGTACATCGGCAGCCCCGAGTTCTCCAACCTGCCGCGCAAGTTCAAGACCGCCATCTCCGGCTCGCCCAGTCTCGACGTCGCCCACGAGGTCAACGACGTCTCCTTCGTCGGCGTGCACCACCCCGACTTCGGCCCGGGCTTCGACGTCTGGGTCGGCGGAGGCCTGTCCACCAACCCCATGTTCGCCCAGCGCCTCGGCACCTGGGTCTCGCTCGAGGAGGTCCCCGAGGTCTGGAAGGGCGTCGTCTCGATCTTCCGCGACCACGGCTACCGTCGGCTGCGCAACCGGGCCCGCCTGAAGTTCCTCATGGCCGACTGGGGGCCGGAGAGGTTCCGGGAGGTGCTCGAGAAGGAGTACCTCGGGCGCGCCCTCGTCGACGGCCCGGCCCCGGAGCAGCCCAGCGGCCACCGCAGGGACCACGTCGGCGTGCACGCCCAGAACGACGGCCGGTTCTGGGTCGGCGGCGCTCCCGTCGCGGGGCGCGTCAGCGGCACCACCCTGTATGCCGTGGCGGAGCTGGCCGAGCGCCATGGCTCGGCTCGCGTGCGGCTGACCGCCCACCAGAAGATCCTCGTGCTCGACGTGCCGGAGGAGGAGACCGCCGCCGTCGCCGAGGGGCTCGAGGCCCTCGGCCTCCCGGCGGCCCCGAGCGAGTGGCGTCGAGGCGTCATGGCCTGCACCGGCATCGAGTTCTGCAAGCTCGCCCTCGTCGAGACCAAGGCCCGGGCCCGCACGGTGGTCGCCGAGCTGGAGCGCCGGCTCCCTGACTTCGACGTGCCCTTCTCCATCCACGTCAACGGCTGCCCCAACTCCTGTGCCCGCACCCAGGTCGCCGACGTCGGCCTCAAGGGCATGGTGCAGAAGGACGACGACGGCAACCTCGTCGAGGTCTTCCAGGTGCACCTCGGAGGCGGACTCGGCACCGAGCCGTCGCTGGCCCGCAAGACCCGGGCCCTGAAGGTGCGTGCCGAGGACCTGCCCGACTACGTCGAGCGGCTCGCCGGTCGCTACCTGGCCCAGCGCGAGGCAGGGGAGTCCTTCGCCGCGTGGGCCCGCCGCGCCGACGAGGACGACCTCCGATGAGTGGGCACCGCGCCACCACGGCCGTCTACCACTGCCCCTTCTGCGCCGAGGAGGACCTCTGGCCCGTGGAGGAGCCACGCGGGGCGTGGGAGTGCCGGGCCTGTGCACGGGTCTTCACCGTCGAGCTCGTCACCGTCGACACCACCGCGATCCCCGGCCGCCTGGCCGAGGAGGACGCACGGAGAGGAGGACAGGCATGAGCACCACACCCACCGCACGGGACACAGCCGAGCTGCGCGCCCTCGTCGCAGCCGGCACTGCTCGGGTCGAGCAGTCGGCCACCCGGCACTCGGACGCCGGGCACGACCGCCACGAGGTCGTGGTCGAGCAGTCGCGCGAGGCCCTCCGCTGGGCTGCAGAGGAGTTCGGAGACCGGCTCACCACCGCCAGCAGCATGGGCGACGAGGTGCTCGTGCACCTGCTCGGCACCACCGTCCCCGGCGCCGACGTCTTCTTCCTCGACACCGGCTACCACTTTGCCGAGACGCTCGGCACCCGTGACGCCTACGCCGCGATGCTGCCCCCCCTGAGCATCCGCACGGTCACGCCGCGGCAGACCGTCGCGGAACAGGACGCCGAACACGGCCCGCGGCTGCACGACCGGAACCCGGACCTGTGCTGCACGCTGCGCAAGGTCGTTCCGCTCGAGGACGCGATCGCCGGACACGAGGCCTGGGTCACCGGCATGCGCCGCGAGGACGCCCCGACCCGCACCGACATCGACATCGTCGGGTGGGACGCACGACGCAAGGTCGTCAAGCTCAACCCCCTCGCCCTGTGGACCCAGGACGACGTCGACCGCTACGCAGAGGAGCACGGAGTCTTCCTGAACCCGTTGCGCCAGCTTGGTTTCGCGTCCATCGGCTGTGCACCGTGCACGCGTCCTGTTGCTGACGGCGAGGACCTCCGAGCCGGTCGCTGGGCCGGGAAGACCAAGACGGAATGCGGGCTGCACACATGAGCACGACGACCACAGAGACGACCACGGAGACGAACCCAGTGACGAACACCGTTGCGGCGCAGGCACTGTCGGCCGACACGGTGCCAGCCGACTACGTCCTCGACCACCTCGACCACCTCGAGTCGGAGGCCATCCACATCTTCCGCGAGGTGGCGGGTGAGTTCGAGCGGCCGGTGATCCTCTTCTCCGGCGGCAAGGACTCCGTGGTGATGGTGCACCTGGCCCGCAAGGCCTTCGCACCGGCGCCGCTGCCCTTCCCGCTGCTACACGTCGACACCGGGCACAACTTCCCCGAGGTGCTGGACTACCGCGACGCCACCGTGGCCCGCCTCGGCGCCCGGCTGGTCGTCGCCCAGGTGCAGGACTACCTCAACGACGGGCGGCTGCGCGAGCGCGCCGACGGCACCCGCAACCCACTGCAGACCGTGCCGCTGCTCGACGCGATCGAGGAGAACCGGTTCGACGCCGTCTTCGGTGGCGGGCGCCGCGACGAGGAGAAGGCCCGCGCCAAGGAGCGCGTCTTCAGTCTCCGCGACGCGTTCGGCGCCTGGGACCCGCGGCGCCAGCGACCTGAGCTCTGGGACCTCTACAACGGCCGGCACACCGCCGGCGAGCACGTGCGCGTCTTCCCGCTGTCGAACTGGACCGAGCTCGACGTCTGGCGCTACATCGCCCGCGAGGACATCGAGCTCCCGGAGATCTACTACGCCCACGAGCGTGAGGTGTTCCAGCGCGACGGCATGTGGCTGACCGCCGGTGAGTGGGGCGGCCCCAAGGCCGCCGAGACCACCGAGACGCGCCTCGTGCGCTACCGCACGGTCGGCGACATGAGCTGCACCGGCGCTGTCGAGTCCGACGCCACGGATGTCGAGGCAGTGATCCTCGAGGTCGCCGCCAGCCGCCTCACCGAGCGAGGCGCCACCCGCGCCGACGACCGGCTCTCCGAGGCCGCCATGGAGGACCGCAAGCGACAGGGGTACTTCTGATGACCACCACCCTCCCCGCGCCCACTGCCGCCGCCGCGGCACACACGGCCGGCGCCCCGGCTGCGGGCCACGACCTGCTCCGGCTGGCAACCGCCGGCAGCGTCGACGACGGCAAGTCGACCCTCGTGGGCCGGCTTCTCTACGACACCAAGTCGGTGCTCACCGACCAGCTCGACGCCGTCGAGCGGGTGAGCCGTGACCGGGGGCTCGAGGCGGCCGACCTCGCGCTGCTCACCGACGGCCTGCGTGCCGAGCGCGAGCAGGGCATCACCATCGACGTCGCGTACCGGTACTTCTCGACGGCGACCCGCTCCTACGTCCTCGCCGACACCCCGGGGCACGTGCAGTACACGCGCAACATGGTGACCGGCGCCTCGACGGCCGAGCTCGCCCTGATCCTGGTCGACGCCCGGCACGGAGTCGTCGAGCAGACCCGGCGCCATCTCGCCGTCACGGGCCTCCTCGGCGTGCGGCACGTGGCCCTCGCCGTCAACAAGATGGACCTGGTGGGCTGGGACGCCGAGGTCTTCGGCGACATCGTGGGCGAGTTCGCCCGGCTCGCAGGCCGGTTCGGCATCGACGACGTCGCCGCAGTGCCCGTCTCCGCCCTGCTCGGCGACAACGTGGTGGACCGCTCCGCGCACACCCCCTGGTATGCCGGGCCGACCCTTCTCGAGCACCTCGAGGCCGTGCCCGTGGGCACCAACCCGGCGCTGGAGCCACTGCGCTTCCCGGTGCAGTACGTCGTGCGTCCCCGCACGGCCGAGCACCCCGACTACCGCGGGTATGCCGGGCGGCTGGCCTCCGGGGTCGTGCACCCGGGCGACGAGGTGGTCGTGCTGCCGTCCGGGCGCCGCACCACCGTCGTGGGGATCGACCGCGCGGCCGCCGACGGCACCGTGGAGGAGCGCGAGCTGGCGTTCGCGCCGCAGAGCGTGGTGCTGCGCCTCGCCGACGACATCGACATCTCCCGCGGCGACATCATCGCCGCGGCCGACCGCCCGAGCACGCTGACCCGCTCGCTGACCGGCACCGTGGCGGTGCTCGCGGATCGCACGCTGCGTACCCGCGACCGCCTGCTGCTGCGGGTCGGGACCCGCACCGTGCGCGCCCTCGTCGACGACGTCGTCGACCAGCTCGACATCGAGACGATGGAGCACCGACCGGCGCCAGACGGCCTGTCCCTCAACGCCATCGGCCGCGTGCGCCTGCGGCTGGCCGAGGACGTCGCCATCGACGACTACCGCGAGCTGCGACGCTCCGGAGCGTTCCTGCTCATCGACGAGTCCGACGGCGCGACGCTCGCCGCCGGCATGGCCGAGGCGCCCGACCGCAGCGCGGGGGAGGGGATCTGATGGAGAGCGCCTACCCGCTCGCCCTCGACCTCAGCGGACGCCGTGTGGTGGTCGTGGGCGGCGGTCCGGTCGCGGCCCGCCGCACGCTGGGCCTGCTGGCGGCGGGTGCCGCCGTCGAGGTGGTTGCCCCGTGGGTCACCGAGGAGCTGCGCGACGCCGCCCTCGAGGGCAGGCTCGTCTGGCACGAGCGCGACTACCTCGTCGGCGACCTCGTCGAGCCCGAACCGGCGTGGCTCGTGCACACCGCCACCGGCGACCGGCCGGTCGACGACGCCGTGGCCGCCCACGCCGACGCGGCACGCATCTGGTGCGTGCGAGCCGATGACGCGTCCGCCACTGCGGCCTGGACGCCCGCCGTGGCCCGCGGTGCCGACGGCACACCCGCCGAGGGCGTCACCGTCGCGGTCACCGCTGGAGGAGACCCTCGCAGGGCCACCGCCGTCCGCGACGCCGTCACCGCGGCCCTCGAGAGCGGCACCCTGCCGGTGCGCCGGGTGCGCCGGCAGGGTGCTCGCCCGGCAGACCCCACCGTCGAAGGGGGACCGGCACCGGTGGGGTCGGTCGCCCTCGTCGGTGGCGGCCCCGGCGCGGACGACCTCATCACCGTCCGCGGACGCAGCCTGCTCGCCGCGGCCGATGTCGTCGTCACCGACCGCCTCGGGCCCCGCGGCCTGCTCCAGACCCTCGCGACCGACGTGGAGGTGGTCGACGTGGGCAAGACGCCCGGCAACCATCCGGTGGGCCAGGACCGCATCAACGAGATCCTCGTCCACCACGCGAAGGCAGGGAAGAACGTCGTGCGGCTCAAGGGGGGTGACCCCTTCGTCCTCGGCCGCGGTGGTGAGGAGGCGCTCTTCTGTGCCCAGCACGGCATACCGGTCGAGGTCGTGCCGGGGGTCACCTCCGCGGTCTCGGTGCCGGCAGCCGCCGGCATCCCGGTCACGCACCGGGGCATCACGGCCTCCTTCGTGGTCGCCTCCGCCCACGAAGGTGCCGACGCCGTGGTGACCGCCCTGAAGGACGCCCCGGCCGACGCCACCCTCGTGCTGCTGATGGGCGTCACCCGGCTGGCCGACACCGCCACCGGCCTCGTCGCTGCCGGGCGGTCGCCGAAAACGCCCGTCGCGCTCATCGAGTCGGGATGGACCGAACGCCAGCGCACGACCGTCACCACCCTCGAGCGCGCAGCGGCCGATGCCGAGGAGGCAGGCGTGAGGGCCCCGGCGATCGTCGTGGTCGGCGACGTGGTGCGGGTCCGCGAGCAGCTCGGCGACCTCGCACCCCGACCGGCGTAGCCTGCTGCGGATGACCGAAGCGCCCGACATCGTGCTGCTCGCGCACGGATCCCCGGACCCGAGGCACGCCGGCGGCGTGGAGGCCCTGGCACGGCGAGTGCGCGCCGCCGCTCACTTGCGGGGCGTCCACACCGCCTACCTCGACCACCACGGGCCCACGCCGGCCGAAGCGGCTGAGCAGGCCGGCCACGGCGTGGTCGTCCCGGTCCTCCTCACGCCGGCGTACCACGCGAGGGTCGACGTGCCCGCCGCCGTCGACGCGATGAACGCGGTCGGTGGCCCGTTCACCGCCTCTGCGGCCCTCGGTCCGCACCCGCTGCTGCTCCGCGCCGCCGCGGCCCTGCTGGCCCGGGCCGGTGTGCCGGCCCGGCCGTCCACCGCGGTGGTGCTGTATGCCGCCGGGTCCAGCGACAGCGCGGCGGTCGCCAGCGTCGGGGAGACCCTCGAGGCCCACGGGACACCGGGGGAGTGGGGCCCCTGGCGCGTGGCCGCCCTCGACGGCGGCAGCACCCTGCCCGATGTGCTCGCCGGGCTGCGCGGGCAGGCCGAGGAGGTGGTCGCCGTGGCGTTCATGGTCGCCGAGGGCGTGCTGCGCGACCGGATGGCCGAGCACTGCGACGCGGCCGGGGTCCGTCTCGTCCCGGGCGCCCTCGGTGACACGGAGGCCGCCGCCGCCCTCGTGGTCGAACGGGCGGGTAACCTGCCGCGGTGACCGAACAGCGGACCTCCGGCCAGGACCGGCCCCATCCCCACCTGCGGGTCGACCGCGAGGGCCCGGTGCTGACCATCAGCCTCAGCAACCCGGAGCGACGCAACGCCAAGACGCCGAGCCTGTGGCTGGCCCTCGCGGAACTCGCCGAGACGCTCGACCCGGAGGTGCGCGTGGTGGTGCTGCGTGCCGACGGCCCGTCCTTCTCCGCCGGCCTCGACCTCGCCATGCTCACCCCGGAGGGGGTCGACGGCGAGGTCTCGATGCTGGAGCAGGCCGCGCGCGGCGCGCAGGAGATGGCCGACGTCATCGCCCCCTTCCAGCGCGGCTTCTCGGCCTGGGCCGACGTCGACGCCGTGGTGGTCGCCGCGGTGCAGGGACACGCCATCGGGGCCGGTTTCCAGCTCGCGCTGGCGGCCGACCTGCGGGTGGTGGCCGACGACGTGCAGCTCGCCATGCGCGAGACGTCGCTGGGCCTGGTGCCCGACCTCGCCGGCACGGCGCCGCTGGTGCACCTGGTCGGCTACAGCAAGGCCCTGGAGATCTGCGCGACGGGTCGGACGGTCCATGCCGACGAGGCGGTCGCCATCGGGCTGGCCTCGGTGGCCGTGCGGGTCGACGAGCTGGAGGCCACGACCGCCGACCTCGTGTCAGCGCTGCTGGCAGCCCCCGAGCCGGCCCTGCGCGAGCTGAAGCCGTTGCTGCGAAGGGCCGTCACCGCGACCCGCGACGACCAGCTGCGGCACGAGCGCGAGGCACAGGGGCGCCTGATGCACGCGCTGGTGACCCGACCGCGGCACTGAGCCCGACGGCATACCCGAACCGCCTTGTCGGCGGCGTCGGCGATGATGGTCGGGAATCGAACCGCACCGCCCGGTGTTGAGTGGCTCGACGAGAAGACATGAGCGCCACGGGAGCAGGTACCCCGCACGGATGGCGCGGAGGGAGGCCCCATGAGCATGCAGGGTTGGCACGCGATGCGGTCGCTCACCAAGGACGACTCGGTCAAGGACCGCAAGCTCGCCCCGGGCACCTCCCGGCGGGTGATGGGCTACGCCCGTCCCTACCGCCGCGAGATCGTCGTCTTCGTGGCGCTCGTCATCGTCACCTCGGCCCTGGTGGTCGCCACCCCCTTGCTGCTGCGCAAGCTGATCGACGAAGGCGTGACGCCGAAGAACCGCACGGTCGTCATCGAGCTCTCGCTCCTGGTGGCGGCCCTGGCCGTGGCCGAGGGCGTGCTGTCGCTGGCGCAGAGGTGGTACTCGGCACGGATCGGTGAGGGCCTCATCTACGACCTGCGCACGCAGGTGTTCTCCCACGTGCTGCGCCAGCCGATCGCCTTCTTCACGCGCACCCAGACCGGTGCCCTCGTCAGCCGCCTCAACAACGACGTGCTCGGTGCCCAGCAGGCGTTCACGTCCGTGCTCTCGAGTGTGGTGAGCAACGTCGTCTCACTGGCCCTGATCATCGGCACCATGGCGAGCCTGTCGTGGCAGCTGACCCTGGCCGCCCTGGCGCTCGTGCCGTTGTTCATCATCCCGGCCCGGGTCATGGGGCGCCGCCTCGCCGGGCTGACGCACACCCAGATGAACCTCAACGCCGACATGGGCAACCGAATGACCGAGCGGTTCAACGTCGCCGGCGCGCTGCTCGTCAAGGTGTTCGGGCTGCCGGCGCGCGAGGACGTCGAGTACGCCGAGCGTGCGGGCGGCGTGCGTGACATGGGCGTGCGGATCGCCATGAACCGCAGCATCTTCTTCGTCGCGCTGACGCTCGTGGCGTCGCTCGCGACGGCCATGGTCTACGGGTTCGGCGGCCTCATGGCGGTGAACGGCACCCTCACCATCGGCACGCTGCTCGCGCTGACCGCGCTCCTCGCGCGGCTCTACGGCCCGCTGACGTCGCTGTCGAACGTCCGTGTCGACATCATGACCGCGCTGGTCTCGTTCGAGCGGGTCTTCGAGGTGCTCGACCTCCAGCCGCTCATCACCGAGAAGCCGGAGGCGAAGCCGCTGCCCACCGGTCCGGTCGGGGTCGAGCTCGACCACGTCGGCTTCCGGTACCCCGCGGCCGACGAGGTGTCCCTGTCGTCGCTGGAGACCACCGTCACCGGTGACCGGCGCGGCGGCGGCACGGTGCTCAAGGACGTCACCGCCACCGTCGAGCCGGGCCAGGTCGTCGCCCTCGTCGGTCCCAGCGGCGCCGGCAAGACCACCATCACCAACCTCGTGGCCCGGCTCTACGACCCGACCTCGGGTGCGGTCCGCGTCAACGGTGTCGACCTGCGTGACGCCACCCTGGAGTCGGTGCACGCCACCATCGGCGTCGTCACCCAGGAGGCGCACCTGTTCCACGACACCATCCGCGCCAACCTGTCCTACGCCAAGCACGACGCCACCGAGGAGGAGATGGTGGCCGCGCTCAAGGCGGCCCAGGTCTGGAACCTCGTGGACTCGCTGCCCGAAGGGCTCGACACCGTCGTGGGCGACCGCGGGCACCGGCTCTCCGGTGGCGAGAAGCAGCGCCTGGCCATCGCCCGCCTGCTCCTCAAGGGACCCGGCCTCATCGTGCTCGACGAGGCGACCGCACACCTCGACAGCGAGTCGGAGGTGGCGGTGCAGCGGGCCCTCGACGAGGCGCTGAGCGGCCGCACCGCCCTGGTCATCGCGCACCGCCTGTCGACCGTGCGCGACGCCGACCAGATCCTCGTCGTGGAGAACGGGCGCGTGGTGGAGCGTGGACGGCACCACGAGCTCCTCGCCCATGGCGGGCTCTACGCCGACCTCTACCGGACGCAGTTCGCCGAGCAGGCCGACGGCATCGTCGCCTGACGGCGCCGCCGCGGACACGGTGCGGGTGGGCGCCCCCGGAGGTGCTGGCTCTGCCCACCCCACCGCGGGGCTGCCATACTCCCGCCCTGCTCTCGTGGCGCGACCGTCGCCGCGCGCGACGTCGCCCCTCGGCAGGCTGACAGGGCGAAGGCCCCTGTTTGCGTGCAGGTGCTTGCGTTCACTCTGGCGGTGGTGGGGGACCGTGGGGACACCCGAGGAGCACGCCATGTCAGTACGTCGTCTCATGTCACTGCATCGTTCCGCGGCCGCAGTGGGGGGAGCGCTCCTGCTCGCCGCCCTGACCGTCTCCGGCACCGCTGCCGGGCCTGCACAGCACCCCGGAGCCGCACCGGCCGCACCGGCCGCCGCGGCAGCCTCGCCCTCCGTCGCAGCCCCGGGGGTGGCGGCCACCGGGAGGTACATCGATGCAGGGGCGGTCTTCCAGATCGACGTGACCTACGCCTGTCCGTCCAAGTCCACCGGTTCGCTCTCGGTGGAGGCGCACCAGAACCTGGGTGACGGCTTCGTGGCCAATGGTTGGGGGTACGCCCGGGCGAACCCGACCTGCAACGGGAAGAAGCACACGGTGCGGATCCCTGTCGTTCCCACCGGTGAGCGTGGCTTCACCCGTGGAGCGGCATACACCATCACCGAGTTCATCAGCTGCCCGCCGAAGACGCAGGTCTGCGACCCGGTGCCCACTGAGCGGACGATCGCCATCCGCTGACGGACGTCAGGCAAGGTCGCCGCGGACGGGGCGAAGGCCCCTGTTTGCGTTCGGGTACCCGCGTTGACTCTGGCTGTGGTGGGGGACCGTGGGACACCCGAGGAGTACGCCATGTCACTTCGTCGTTCTATTTCAGCTCATCGTTCCGCCGCAGGCGTGGGGGGAGCGGTCCTGCTCGCCGCCCTGACCGTCTCCGGCTCAGCGGCCGCGCCGGCCCTGCACGCCGATGCCGCCAAGACGGCCGTGGCAGCCGCACCAGCGGCACTGCCGTCCATCACCAAGCCACGCGTGACCATCGCCTCGACAGCGTCACTGGTCTCCGCCGGCTCGGTCTTCCACCTCGACATCGGCTACACCTGTACGGCGAAGTCGAGCACCAGCATCAACCTCGAGGGGCACCAGAACCTGAACGACGGGTTCGTCGCCAACGGCTACGGCTTCAGCCGGGTGGCGCCGGTCTGCGACGGCAAGACGCACGCGATGCGGGTGACCGTCGTGCCGATGGGGGAGCGCGGCTTCACCACGGGTCCGGCGTTCGTGATCGCCGACGTGTCGTCCTGCACCGCTGACGGCAAGACCTGCCTCGGGGGGTCCCTGGAGCGGACCCTGACCGTCCGCTGACGCTCGGGCGACGGCCGTCGACGCTCAGGCGTCCTCCTCGTCCCAGACCCTGACCTTCCGCGGCTTGCCCGCCGACGGGCGTTCCGTGCCGCCCTCGCCCTCGAGGCCCTCCCGGTACTCGCGGCGGACACCGAAGAAGACCAGCACGAAGCCGACCGCCATCGAGCCCCACCACTGGAACGCGTAGGCCTGGTGCGGTCCCAGACCGGTGTCGGGGCGCTCCAGCCGGTAGGGGCGCGGCGGCGTGGCACTGCTGCCGGCCACCTGCTCCCGGTCCAGGACGAGGTAGGCGCCCAGGACGTCGGTGCCCACCTGCTTCTGCGCCTGCGGGACGTTGATGCTGGCGAGCTGGCCGGCGGGCAGGTTGCGACCCAGGGACCTCTCCGACTGGCGCAGCCACCCCGTCACCGTCACGGTGCCGGTCGGTGTCGGAGGGATGTTCGGCAGGGTCTCGGCGTTCTCGGCGTTCGGGACCCAGCCCCGGTCGATGAGCAGGGTGCGCCCGTCGGCGAGGGTGAAGGGGCTGAGCACCTCGTAGCCGTAGGTGCCCTCCAGTGGACGGTTCCGGACCAGCAGCGGCTCGCTCGCGGCATACCGGCCCTGCGCGGTCACGCGGGTCCAGTCCAGCCTGACCGGCATGGGACTGCTGCCGACCTGGCCCGCCAGCGGCACGGGCCGGGCGTCGTAGTGGGCGTTGATCCGGTCGGCCCGCACCTTCTTGCCCTCGTAGCGGTGCCACTGCCACTGGCCGAGGAAGTAGGCGGCCACGGCGAACACCGCGGCGAGGGCCAGGGCACCCAGCCAGCGGGGCGTAGCGAGAACCCGGAGCACCGGATCACGGTACCCGGCATAGTCTGGTGCCCATGACCGGCCTCCCGTTCCCGCGCCCGCGCGCCCAGGGCACCTCGTTGCCAGAGGGCACGACCGGGCTGCCGGACCAGTTCGGCCGGGTGGCGCGCGACCTGCGCGTCTCCGTCACCGACCGCTGCAACCTGCGCTGCACGTACTGCATGCCCGCCGAGGGATTGCCCTGGCTGCCGAAGCCGGAGATGCTCACCGACGAGGAGATCGTGCGCCTCGTGGGGATCTTCGTCGGCCTCGGGGTGCAGCAGGTGCGCCTGACGGGTGGTGAGCCGCTGCTCCGTCGTTCGCTGGTCGACGTGGTGCGCGGCATCGCCGCCCTGGAGCCACGGCCCCGGATCGCGATGACGACCAACGGCGTGGGGCTCGACCGGCTCGCCCAGCCGCTGGCCGACGCCGGGCTCGACCGCGTCAACGTCAGCCTCGACACCATCGACCCGCAGGAGTTCGCCACCCTGACCCGGCGCGACCGGCTGCACGACGTGGAGGCAGGGTTGAAGGCGGCTGCCGCAGCCGGGCTGGAACCGGTCAAGGTGAACGCGGTGGCGATGCGGGGCGTCAACGACACCTCGGTGCCCGAGCTGCTGCAGTGGTGCCTCGACCGCGGCTACGACCTGCGCTTCATCGAGCAGATGCCGCTCGACGCCCAGCACGGCTGGGACGCCACCAGCATGGTCGCTGCCGCGGAGGTGCGCGCGCACCTCGAGGAACGCTTCACGCTCACCGAGCTGCCCGCCGAGGACCGGGGGAGCGCGCCCGCCGAGCTGTTCCTCGTGAACGGCGGACCTGCGACGGTGGGCATCATCGCCAGCGTCAGCCAGCCGTTCTGCGCCGCCTGCGACCGGGTGCGGCTCACCGCCGACGGCCAGGTGCGCAACTGCCTGTTCTCCCGCACCGAGACCGACCTGCGGGGGCCGCTGCGCGACGGCGCCACCGACGAGGAGCTGGCCCGGCTGCTGCAGGGCGAGATGTGGCGCAAGGCGCGGGGCCACGGCATCGGCGAACCCGGCTTCGTGCAGCCGGACCGCCCCATGTCCGCGATCGGCGGCTGACCGACGGGTCGAGCCCGCTCAGCCGGCATCGGCCGGGATCTCCGCCGCGGGCACCGTCTCCTTGAGGAACCCGCGGACGGACAGGAACTCGCCGAGGCTGACCCGGTGCTCGTCGCACGCCAGCCAGACCTTGCGCCGCTCGGGCGTGTGCAGCCGCGGGTTGTTCCACAGGTGTGCCCAGGTGGCAGTGGCGCGGCAGCCCTTGGCGCTGCAGACCAGACCGGTGCTCACCGCTCGATCTGCCGGGTGTGGTCGACGATCGGGGTCACGGGGTTGGTGCGGCCGGCGGTGCGGGGCCGGACCGCGTTGGCCATCACGACCGCGATGTAGGGCAGCAGGACCGCGGCCACCGAGAAAGAGCCCCACACCCACCACGGCGCGCCCTGGGTCGCCGTCACCGCGGCGAGGATGAAGCACGCCGTGCGCACGCCCATGGTGAACAGGTAGCGCCGGATCCGGGCGGCCTGCTCCTCGGCGAGCGACTCCGGCGCCGAGGTCACCGACTGCACCACCACAGGTGGCTGGCGGCGATGGGGTCCCGGCATGCCTCCACGATAAGCCGCCGTCGGGGCGGATGACGCGCCGGTATGCCGTCGGGCCGGGCACCAGGAGCACGCGCCACCCCCCGTCTCGATGCCGACTACCCATGGGTAGTCGGCTAGCGTCACCGGCAGACCTGCGGGCCGACCGCCTGCAGCGACGCGCACCGCCTCGACGAGCAGGAACGAGCAGAGGAGACCCATGGCCGAGGGCCGCAACGTGCTGGTGACCGGGGGCAACCGGGGGATCGGCCTGTGCATCGCACGGGCCTTCGCCGACGCCGGCGACAACGTCGTCATCACCCATCGCTCCGGCGAGCCGCCGGAGGGCCTGCGCGGGGTGACCTGCGACGTCACCGACACCGCCTCCGTCGACGCCGCCTTCACCGCCGCCGAGGAGCTGCTCGGGGGCCCGGTCGAGGTGCTCGTGGCCAACGCCGGTGTCACCAAGGACCAGCTCCTCATGCGCATGAGCGACGAGGAGTTCGACACCGTCATCGACACCAACCTCGCGGGTGCCTTCCGCTGTGCCCGCCGCGCCAGCAAGGGCATGATCCGCCTGCGCAGGGGCCGCATCGTGCTCATCTCCAGCGTCGTCGGCCTCTACGGGTCACCGGGGCAGGCCAACTACGCGGCGAGCAAGTCGGGCCTCGTCGGCCTGGCCCGCTCGATCACCCGTGAGCTCGGTGGTCGCGGCATCACCGCCAACGTCGTGGCGCCGGGCTTCATCGAGACCGACATGACGGCCGCCCTGCCGGAGGAGCGGAGGAAGCAGTACCTCGCCAGCATCCCCGCCGGCCGCTTCGCCACCCCGGAGGAGGTGGCCGCGGCGGTGCGCTTCGTCGCCTCGGACGAGGCGGCATACATCTCCGGCGCGGTCATCCCGGTCGACGGCGGCCTCGGGATGGGCCACTGACCCGGGCCGACACGGCACCACGGAACCGGCCCGCACCACACCACTGACCACGAACCCCAGCACGGTAAGGACGACGCGCACATGCTGCTCGAGGGCAAGAAGCTGCTCATCACCGGGGTCCTGATGGACTCCTCCATCGCGTTCCACGTGGCCCGCCTGGCCCAGGAGGAGGGCGCCGAGGTGGTGCTGACCTCCTTCGGCCGCACCATGAAGATCACCCAGACGATCGCCAGGCGCCTGCCCACCACGCCGCCGGTGCTCGAGCTCGACGTCACCGACCAGGAGCACCTCGACACCCTCGCCGACCGGCTCGGAGAGCACGTCGACCACCTCGACGGCGTGCTGCACTCGATCGGGTTCGCCCCGCAGGGCGCCTTCAACTTCCTCGAGGCGACCTTCGAGGACGTCAGCACCGCCATGCACGCGTCGGCGTTCTCGCTGAAGTCCCTCGCGGTGGCCGCCCTGCCGCGCATGTCGGCCGGCGGCAGCATCGTCGGCCTCACCTTCGACGCCAAGTTCGCGTGGCCGGTCTACGACTGGATGGGTGTCGCCAAGGCGGCGTTCGAGTCGACCAACCGCTACTGCGCCCGCGACCTCGGCCCGAAGGGTGTGCGCTGCAACCTCGTCTCGGCCGGCCCGATCCGCACCACCGCCGCCAAGTCCATCCCGGGCTTCGAGGCGTTCGAGAACACCTGGAACCAGCGGGCCCCGCTCGGCTGGGACGTCAACGACCCGGTGCCCGCCGCGAAGGCGTGCGCGGCGCTGCTCTCCGACTGGTTCCCGGCCACGACCGGCGAGATCGTGCACGTCGACGGCGGCGTGCACGTGATGGGCCAGTAGCCGCCCGGCAGCGCCGGAACGCGACGCCGCCCCATGCCGCCCGGCAGCGCCGCACCCGGCCGCCGCCACTAGGCTCGGCGCCCATGACGCACGACCCCCTCGACCCCGCCGTCATCGTCGCCGAGGTCCGCATCCTGGAGGGCCCCAACCTCTACTTCTCCAAGCCCGCGGTCAAGGTCACCCTGGCGCTGCCGGGCTACCTCGACGCCGACGAGCCGGCCATGAACGACCTCGCCCGACGGATCGGCCTGCGGGGCAGCCGCGCCGGTGCAGCGGGCTCCGAGCAGCGACAGCGGTTCCTCACCCGGGTGGTGGAGCGGGCGGTGCGGCGCCTCGCGACCTCGAGCGGCACGAGCCGTCTCGGGGTCCGTTGCCGCCCGGGCAGCACGCCTGAGGAGGTCGTCGCCGCCTACGTCTGGCGCCGACGCGGCCGGGCTCGCGCACTCGGCCACGCGCTCGGGCCACTGCTCGCCGGGTGGCTCGAGGGCAACGACGTCACCGTCGAGCAGTCCCACGAGATCACCCGCGCCGACCCCGGGGAGCGCCCGACGGTCATCACCCCCTCCGTGCCCGTCGCCTCGGTGACGGGCACCAACGGCAAGACCACCACGACCCGGCTGCTCGGCCACATCGGCATGACCGCCGGGCTGCGGACGGCGTGGTCGTCCACCGACGGCGTCGTGGTGCAGGGCCGGATGGTCGAGCCCGGCGACTACTCCGGCCCGGCCGGTTCGCGGGCCGTGCTGTCGTCGCCGGGGGTGCAGCTCGGCATCCTCGAGACCGCACGGGGTGGCCTGCTGCTCAAGGGCATGGGTGTCGCCGCCAATGACGTCAGCGTGGTCACCAACGTCTCGGCCGACCACCTCGGACTCCAGGGCATCGACACCGTCGACCAGCTCGCCGAGGTCAAGGCCGTCATCACCAAGGTCACGAAGTCGAGCGGCTGGGCCGTGCTCAACGGCGAGGACCCGCGGGTGTGGGCCATGCGGCTGGGCACCCGCGCCAAGCCGTGGGTCTTCACCCTCCGCTCCGACGCACCTGCCGTGCGCGAGTCGCTGGCGGCAGGCGGCCGGGCCATCACGATCCTCGACGGAGACATCACCGTGCTCGCCCCGGGCCGGGAGCCCGACCGCCTCGTCAGCATCCTCGACGTGCCGGTGACGCTCGCCGGCCTCTCCCAGCACAACCTCGCCAACGCCCTCGCCGCTGCCGCCGCGGCTCTGGGGCTCGGGCTGCCGCGCGACGCGGTCGTGGAGGGGCTGAAGACCTTCGCGCCCGACGAGCGGCTCAACCCCGGCCGCATGAACACCTACACGATGCCCGCGGCCGATGGCGGCAGCATCACCGTCATCGTCGACCTGGCGCACAACGAGGCCGGCCTCGAGGCGCTCATGGACGTCGCCCACGGCCTTCGGGTGCCCGGCGCCCTCGTGCACCTCGGGCTCGGCCTGGCGGGTGACCGCACCGACGACCTGCTCGAGTCGATGGGCGAGATCGCGGGCCTGCGCGCCGACCGGGTGGTCGCCGCGCACAAGGCGCACTACCTGCGCGGCCGCTCGATGGCCGACCTCGAGCACCACCTGCGCGTGGGCCTGGCCCGCGCCGGGGTGGCCGACATCGAGTCCTGCGAGACCGAGCTCGCCGGCCTGCAGGCGCTCGTGCCGGAGGCGACCGACGGCGACGTCGTGTGCCTCATGTGCCACTCGGAACGGGCCGAGGTCTCGGCGTGGCTCGCCTCCCAGGGTGCGGTGCCCGACACGGCGGCCGACATCCGGCGCAAGGTCGTCGCCGCCCGCGGCGAGCACGACGCCGAGGCCGCCATCGCCGAGCTGTGGGACCTGGCCGACCCGCGGGCGCGGGTGCGGGCCGCGCGGCAGCTGCACGCCCAGCACCCGAAGGACGCCCGGCTCGCCTACGAGCACGCCAGCGCCCTCGACGCCGCCGGTGACGAGGCGGAGGCGATCCCGCTGTACCAGCAGGCGCTCGACCTCGGCCTGCGCGAGCCGCAGCGTCACCGGGCCCGGATCCAGCTCGCTTCCAGCCTGCGGGTGGTCGGCAAGGCGGAGGAGTCCCTCCAGCTGCTCACCGAGCTCGCGCACGAACGGCCGCACAGCGTCGCGGTCACCGCCTTCCGTGCCCTCGCGGCCGCCGACTGCGGTCGCGGGGACGAGGCGGTCGCCGACCTCGTCGACGCCCTGCTGCACCACGCCGGCGACGAGGACAGCCTCAGCTACCAGCGGGCGCTGCACGCCTACGCCGAGGAGCTGCGGCACCGCTGAGACGGGGTATGCCGCGTGGCCGGGCCACGCGGCATACCCGCTGTCACTGCTCACCGGCTGCCAGGGCCTGCTGGCCCGGGCGCCCGCTCAGCCGGGCTGGCCGGCCTCGAGCTCCTCCTCGGCGGTGGCGCCCGCCTCGTCGCCCGAGGCCTGGGCCTCCGTCTGGAGCTCGACCGGGTCGAGGTCGGGGTCGCCCACGACGGGTCCGCCGGTGTGGGCACCGGCCTGTGCGCTCTGGGTGAGCTGCTCGAGCTCGCCGAGCACCTGGGCGTGGTTGTCGACGCAGAGCACCACGACGTCACCCGGGTTGGCCCGGGCCATCGCGTTGCGCACGGCCTCGGCCTCGTCGATGACCACGTCGACCTGCCGGCAGCGCACGCCCTCCTCGGCCATCCGGGTGCGGGCGCCCTCGGCGACCAGGGCCGCGGTCTCGCCGCGCCGGCGGCCGCGCAGCCGCTCGTCCTCGCGCACGACGAGCACGTCGAAGTGCCCCGCGGCGATGGCTCCGAGCTCTCGCATGTCGTCGTCGCGGCGGTCGCCGGCGGTGGCGATGACGCCGATCCGCGAGATCTTGCCCAGGTCGGCCTGGCCGGCCTTCTGCTCCGCGTAGGCGTCGACGAACTGGCCCAGCACCCGCATGCCGGGGGCGTTGTGGCAGTAGTCGACGAAGACGTCGACGTTGTTGACGTTGACCTGGTTCATCCGGCCGGGGGAGAGGTAGTAGGACGTGGTGAACGTCCGCAGCCCCTGGCGGATCTCGTGCAACCCGGCGCCGGCGGCGAAGGCCGCACCGGCCGCCGCCATGGCGTTGGCGACGTTGAACTTGGCGGTGCCGCCGAAGGTCGAGGGCAGCAGGTGTGTCCAGGCCAGCTGCATGCTGCGGCGGCCGTGCTTGATGACGATCATGTCGCCCTTGTCGGTGGGCTCGAGCACCACGGCGCGTCCACCGCGGCGGCAGTAGTCCTCGACGAACTCGCGGACCTTGCTGCCGGGCGGCTGCAGCGAGAACCACACGACCCCGCCGGAGCACCGGCGCCGCATCTTGCGCACGAGGGCGTCGTCGGCGTTGAGCACCGCGAACCCGTCGCGGGGCACGGCCTCGACGATGACGGCCTTGACGTCGGCGAGCTGCTCGAGGGTGTCGACGCCCCGCAGGCCGAGGTGGTCGGGCGCGATGTTGGTGACGACGGCGACGTCGTTGCGGTCGTAGCCGAGCCCCTCGCGCAGGATGCCGCCGCGGGCGACCTCCATGACGGCGAAGTCGACGCGCGGGTTCTGCAGCACCATGCGGGCCGACCGGGGGCCGGACGCGTCGGCCTTGATGACGAGGCGCTCGTCGATGACGACGCCGTCGGTCGAGGTCATGCCGACCTTGCGCCCGATGCCCTTGAAGATGTGGGCGATCATGCGTGCGGTCGTGGTCTTCCCGTTGGTGCCGGTGACCGAGACGATCGGGACCCGGGAGGGGGAGCCCGGCGGGAAGAGCAGGTCGACGACCGGCTTGGCGATGTACTGCGGCTCGCCGACCGTCGGGTGCGTGTGCATGCGGAACCCGGGCGCCGCGTTCACCTCGCAGATCGCGCCGCCCGTCTCGCGGACCGGGGAGGCGATGTCGGGGCAGATGAAGTCGATGCCCGCGACGTCGAGCCCGATCATCCGGGCCGCCTCCTCGGCGATCTCGACGTTGTCGGGGTGCGCCTCGAAGGTGCGGTCGACCGAGATGCCACCGGTCGACATGTTGCCGGTCAGGGCGAGCTTGACCATCTGGCCCTCGGGCGGCACGTCGTCCATCTCCCAGCCCTGGTCCTTGACGAGGGCGGTGGCTGCGTCGTCGACCTTGATGCGGGTCAGCACCTTCTCGTGGCCGACGCCGCGGCGCGGGTCGGCGTTGGTGATCTCGACCAGCTCACTGACGGTGTGGGTGCCGTCGCCGACGACGTGGGCGGGCACCCGCTCGGCGATGGCCTGCATCCTGCCGCCGACGATGAGGCACCGGTAGTCGCGCCCGGCCACGAAGGACTCGACGATGACGTGGCCGCGCCGCGACTCCGAGCGGGCGACCTCGAACGAGGACCGCACCTCCTCGTCGCTCTGCAGGTCCAGGCACACGCCGCGGCCGTGGTTGCCGTCCAGGGGCTTGACCACGACCGGGAAGCCGATGCGTCGCGCGGCGGCGGCGGCCGCGTCGGCGGACCGGACCGTCTCCTGCTTCGGCACGGGCAGCCCCGCCGAGGCCAGGAGGCGGGTGGTCATGTCCTTGTCGCCGGCGATGTCGACGGCGAGGGAGGAGGTCTTCGACGTCATGGTGGCGCGGATGCGCTGCGCGTGGACGCCCTGGCCCAGCTGCACCAGCGACGCGGTGTTGAGCCGGATGTAGGGGATGTCTCGGCTGACCGCCTCCTCGATGATGGCAGCGGTCGACGGCCCGAAAGCCGTGCGCTGGGCGCGGCGCAGGAACTGGTCGAGCTCCTCGGCGAAGTCGAAGCCCTCCTCGGCCTGCACGAGGTGGTTGACCAGCCGCACGGCGAGGGTGCCGGCGGCGAGACCGACCGACTCGTCGGCGTAGGCGTAGATGACGTTGTAGCGCCCGGGCTCGCCCTTGACCGCACGCGTCTTGCCGCGGCGCATGTCGTGGCCGGCCTCCTGCTGGAGCTGCAGGGCGACGTGCTCGGCGACGTGGCCCAGCCAGGTGCCCTCGTGCATGCGGGCCACGAACCCGCCCCTCACGCCCCGTGAGCAGGTGTGGTTCTCCAGCCCGGGCAGCAGCTCGACGAGCCGCTCGGTGAACCCCTCGATGGTGTCGGTGGGGTAGCCCTCGAGCACCCCGAGGTCGACCACGAGGTGGATGGCGGGGTCGTAGGACCAGATGTTGCCGCCGCGGTAGACGCGGGACTCGACGATGCGCAGCTCGGGGGCTGCGGGGCCGGTCGGGGCCGGTCGGTCTGCTGCCATGGGGGACTCCTTGCAGGGCTGGCAGGGTGAGCGGCTCGGCCCGGGGGGTCAGGCCTTTGCCGTCGCGAGGGTGACGGCGGCGTCGGGGTGCTTCTCGACGAAGTCGAGGAGCCGCACCTCGCGGAGGTCGAAGGTAGCGCCCGCGGGCAGCGAGTGCACAACGGCCCCGGAGACCATCATGGGGGCACCGCGACGGGCCTCCGGCGCGTCGGACAGGGCGGTGCGGCAGTCGAGCACGAACACCGCACCCGCCCCGTGCACGGTGAAGACGCTGCGGTCGACCACCTCGATGGCGGTGTCCTCGTCGATGCCGATCCCGATGAGGTTCGGCGAGGCAGCAACCATCGACATGAGCCGGCCGTAGCGGGCCCGCTGCCCGAAGTGCTGGTCGATGATGACGCCGTCGAGCAGCCCGAGACCGGCGCTCAGCTGGCTGTGCCGCTGGCGAGGGGTGATGCCCTCGTCACCCATCGAGATCATGAACTGGCTCATGATGGAGGCGCCCGCGGAGGTGCCCCCGATGACGGCCCCGCGGCCGTGCGCCCGGTGCAGGGCGTCGCCGAGCGGGGTGCCGGGCAGCCGCTGGCTCAGCTTGAGCTGGCTGCCGCCGCTCATGAACACCCCGGTGGCCCGGTCGATGAGCGCGACCGCCTCCGCGTCGTCGGCGTCGACCCTGGTCTCGGGGTTGACGACGGAGAGGTCGGTGGCGCCGAGGCGGGTGAAGACCTCGGTGTAGGCCGCGACCACCTCGTCCTGGAACGAGGACGCGGTGGGGATGATGACGATCCGCGACCGCCGGCCGCCGGCGAGGCGCACGAACCGGCGCAGGACGATGGCCTTTCCGACGCGGTCCTCCGCTCCGCCGATGATGAACAGCGTGGGGGGTTTCCCAGTCGAGCGAGCCATTGCGACAGCCTAGGAGTCAGGCCGGGCTGATGCGCGGTGCAGGCGTCGGCGTGCCGTCCGCGGCGTCGGCCTCCTCCACCTCCTCGCGGGTGATCCCCAGGAGGTAGAGCACGGCGTCGAGGTAGGGAACGTTGACCGCGGTGTCGGCCTGCTCGCGCACGACGGGCTTGGCGTTGAAGGCGATGCCCAGCCCTGCCACCTCGAGCATGTCGAGGTCGTTGGCGCCGTCGCCGATGGCCACGGTCCGCGACAAGGGCAGGTGCTCCTGCTCGGCGAACGACCGGAGCGCGCGGGCCTTGCCGGCGCGGTCGACGATCTCGCCCACGACCCGGCCGGTGAGCCGGCCGTCGACGATCTCCAGCCGGTTGGCGCGGGCGTGGTCGATCTCCAGCTCTCGGGCCAGGTCTCCCACGACCTCGATGAAGCCGCCGGAGACGACCGCGACGGTGAAACCGAGCCGTTTGAGGGTGCGCACCAGGGTCCGGGCTCCCGGGGTGAGCCGGACTGCGGCCCGCACCTCGTCGAGCACGCCGGCCGGCAGGCCCTCGAGAACGGCGACCCGCTGCCGCAGGCTCTCGGCGAAGTCGAGCTCGCCCCGCATGGCGGCCTCGGTCACCGCGGCGACCTCGGCGGCGCGACCGGCGTGGGAGGCCAGCAGCTCGATGACCTCGTCCTGGATGAGGGTGGAGTCGACGTCCATGACGACCAGCCGTCGCCCGCGCCGGGCGAGGCCGGCCGGCGCCACGGCGATGTCGACGCCGTGCACGCTCGACTCCAGGGCCAGCTCGCGGCGCAGGCTCAGCACGTCGGCGCCCGAGACGTCGAACTCGACGGTGGTGACGGGGTAGCGGGACAGCCGGCGGATGCGGTCGATGTTGGCGCCGTGGGCCGCGATCCGGGCGGTCACGGCCGAGACCGCGCTGGCCAGGAGCGGAGCGCCGAGCACCACGACGGCCACCCGTCCGGTGCGCCGGGGCGCGTTGTCACCGGTGCCCGCCTCGAAGCGGGCGGTGAGCCCCAGGGCGGCCGCCACCTCGGTGACGACGGCCTCGAGCCGGGCCTCGTCGCCCGGTGCCGGCACGAGCAGGAGGGCGAGCGTGAGGTGGCCGCGCACGACGACCTGCTCGACGTCGAGCACCTCGGCGCCCACGTCGGCGATGGCGTCGAAGAGGGCGCTGCTCACACCCGGTCGGTCGTCACCGCTGACGCTCACCAGCAGCGTTGCCGCGTCGAGGGGAGCACTGCTGGGGCCGGCAGGGAGGGGGGCACTGCCGGGGTCGGTCAGGTCGGCCACCGCTGCACGATATCCGGGGCGCTCAGCGGGCCCGGCGCGAGTCTCGCCATGCGACCAGGTCGCGGAGCGGCCCGAGGTCGTAGGAGGGACCGCACACGCCCACGGTGAAGAGGCGGGTGCCCACGGCATACAGGGTCTCGGCGGATGCCGCGTAGTCGCGGGCGTCCTCGGGGAACCGGCCCGGTCGCGGTGAGACGCCGGACGAGCGTTCGATGGAGGCGGGGTCGCGGCCGACCTTCGCGCACCACTCGTCGAGGACCGCGTGCTTGTGCGCGATCGTCTCGGCGTCGCCGAAGCCGTGCCAGATGTCGGCGTTCTCGGCCACGATCCGCAGCGTCTTCCGCTCGCCCCCGCCGCCGATGAGCACCGGGATGCGCCGGGTGGGCGGTGGGTTGAGCCGTTCCCACCGCTCACGGATCTGCGGCAGGTCGCGGTCGAGGGCGTCGAGCCGGCCGCGGGCGGTGCCGAACTCGTAGCCGTACTCGTCGTAGTCTCGCTCGAACCACCCGGACCCGATGCCCAGGATCAGCCGCCCGCCGCTGATGTGGTCGACCGTGCGGGCCATGTCGGCCAGCAGGTGGGGGTTGCGGTAGCTGTTGCAGGTGACCAGCGCACCGATCTCGACACGTTCGGTGGCCTCGGCCCAGGCCCCCAGGGTGGTCCAGCACTCGAAGTGCGCACCGTCGGGGTCGCCGTAGAGAGGGAAGAAGTGGTCCCAGGTGAACAGCACGTCGGCGCCGATCTCCTCAGCCTCGGCGCAGGCCCGCCGGATGTCGGCGTACTCGGCGTGCTGCGGCTGGAGCTGGACGCCGATGCGCACGGGGCGGTCGGCCCCGCCCGCCCGCGCAGCGTTCGACGCGGTCGCGGCGGCGTCCTGGCTCAGGGCGTGACCTCCTGCCCCTTGGCGACCACGGTGAGACCGGACTCGGTGACCTGGAAGCCGCGCGCGAGGTCGAGCTCGCGGTCGACGCCGATGGTCGTGCCCTCGGGCACGTAGACGTTCTTGTCGATGATGGCCCTGCGGATGACGACGCTGCGGCCGACCTCCACCCCGTCCATCAGCACGCTGTCGTCGATGGTGGTGAGGCTGTGCACGTGCACCCTCGGTGAGAGCACCGAGTTGGTCACCGTGGCACCACTGATGACGACACCGGGGGAGACGGCCGAGTTGTGCGCCTCACCGAACTTGCCCTTGGAGCCGTGCACCAGCTTCGCCGGCGGGTACGGCCCGTAGTCCGTGTAGATGGGCCACTCGTAGTTGTAGAGGTTGAAGACCGGGTGCACGGAGACCAGGTCCATGTTGGCCTCCCAGTAGGAGTCCAGCGTCCCGACGTCGCGCCAGTACGCCCGGTCGCGCTCGGTCGAGCCGGGGATCTCGTTGTCCTTGAAGTCGTAGACGTAGGCCGACTTCTCGTCCACGAAGGCCGGCACGATGTCGCCGCCCATGTCGTGCTTGCTGCCCTCGCGGGAGTCGTCACGGGTGACGGCGTCGATGAGCACGCTCGCGTCGAAGACGTAGTTGCCCATCGAGGCCAGCACCTCGTCGGGGGAGTCGGGCAGGCCGAGCGCGTCCTTGGGCTTCTCACGGAAGGCGTCGATGCGCCGCCGGTCGTCGGCGGCGACCTCGATCACGCCGAACTGGTCGGCCAGCGACCGCGGCTGCCGGATCGCGGCCACCGTCACGCCGGCCCCGGTCTCGATGTGCTGCTGCACCATCTGCGAGAAGTCCATGCGGTAGACGTGGTCGGCGCCGACGACCACGACGATGTCGGGGCTCTCGTCGTGGACCAGGTTCAGGCTCTGGAAGATGGCGTTAGCGCTGCCGAGGTACCAGTTCTTGTCGATGCGCTGCTGCGCCGGCACCGGCGTGACGTAGTTGCCCAGCATGTTCGACATGCGCCAGGTCTTGGTGACGTGGCGGTCGAGGCTGTGCGACTTGTACTGCGTCAGCACGACGCTCTTGAGGTAGCCGGAGTTGACGACGTTGCTGAGCGCGAAGTCGATGAGGCGGTAGATGCCGCCGAACGGGACCGCGGGCTTGGCACGGTCCGCCGTCAACGGCATCAGCCGTTTGCCCTCGCCACCCGCGAGGACGATCGCCAGCACCTTGGGTCCACCACGTCTGTACGGCATGGCACGACAGTAGGGAATGAAGCGCCTCGCGGCGACCCCATCTCGGGGCTAGGGTCGGCTCGTGCGAGTCGACATCCTGAGCAAGGAGTACCCGCCGCAGATCTACGGCGGGGCCGGAGTCCACGTGGCCGAGCTGGTGCGGGCCCTGCGGGACCGTGGTGACGTCGACACGAGGGTGCGCTGCTTCGGCCCGCCCCGCGACGAGGAGGGCACCTACGGGTACCCCGACCTGCCCGGCCTCGCCGGTGCCAACGCCGCGGTGCAGACCATGGGCGTCGACCTCAGCATGGCGGGCGACTGCGTCGGCGCCGACCTGGTGCACTCGCACACCTGGTACGCCAACTTCGCCGGCCACACCGCGTCGCTGCTCGGTGGGATGCCGCACGTGGTGACCGCGCACAGCCTCGAGCCCATGCGGCCCTGGAAGGCCGAACAGCTCGGCGGGGGCTACCGCGTCTCGTCCTTCCTCGAGCGCAGCGCCTACGAGGCCGCCGACGCGGTGATCGCGGTGAGCGCGGGCATGCGCGAGGACGTCCTGCGGGCTTACCCGTCGGTCGACCCGGACCGGGTCCACGTGGTGCACAACGGGATCGACTCGCAGCTCTGGCAGCACGACCCCGACGCCGACATCGCCAGGAAGCACGGCGTCGACCCTGACCGACCGTCGGTGATCTTCGTCGGGCGGATCACCCGCCAGAAGGGGCTGCCGTACCTGCTGCGGGCTGCCGCGTCGCTGCCGCCAGAGGTGCAGCTCGTGCTCTGCGCGGGGGCGCCCGACACCCCGGAGATCAGGGCCGAGGTCGAGCAGCTGATGGACGGTCTGAGGGCCCAGCGCGACGGCGTGGTCTGGATCCCCGAGATGCTGCCGCGCGGCGAGGTCGTCGCGCTGCTCAGCTGCGCCACGGTCTTCGCCTGCCCATCGATCTACGAACCGCTCGGCATCGTCAACCTCGAGGCCATGGCCTGTGAGCTGCCGGTGGTCGCGACGGCGACCGGCGGCATACCCGAGGTCGTCGTCCCGGGGGAGACCGGCTGGCTGGTGCCGGTCGAGCAGGTGCAGGACGGCACCGGCACCCCCGTCGACCCCGACCGGTTCGTCGCCGACCTCGCCGAGGCGCTGACCGACGCGGTGAGCGACACGGCGCGCGCCGACCGGATGGGTCTGGCGGGGCGCAAGCGTGCGGTCGACGCCTTCTCGTGGGCGTCGATCGGCGACCGCACCATGGAGGTCTACCTCGAGGTCCTGGGCGACCGCGGCTGACCCGAGCGGATCAGGTCACCAGCGGATCAGGCCACCGGTGCGGCAGGCGCCCGACGTCAGTCGCCGACGGCGACCGCTTCGAGGGCGTCGTCCTCCGTCTCGTAGCGGGCGACCGACGCCACCAGGCCGTCGTGGGCGGTGAAGACGACCCACGTGTCGACCGGGTGGTCCGTGGGCGCCTGCACCGGCGCGTCGGCGGTGGTGGTCCACTGCGCCTTCTCGTGCACGAAGACCCGGCCGTCGACCTCGCGCAGCGGCTGCTGGGGCTCGAGCCGTATGCCGGACCGACGCAGCCACGCGCGCATCAGCTCGTGACCGTGCCCGGTGCCCTGCGGTCCCCGGACCTCGACGTCGGGCGCGCAGAGCGCCACGGCCGCCTCGACGTCCCGGGCGTTGACGGCGTCGTGCCAGGCCTGGACGGCCTCCTCCGCGGTGCGCGTGTTCTCAGCCATGCCTCACGCTCTCACGCCGGGCGCCAGCCAGCCAGCACGGCGCAGGCGGAGCTGGTGGCGTCGGCCAGTGCCCGGTCGGCCGCGCGCTGCAGGCGCAGCAGCAGTGACCGGCGGGCCTGTGACGTGGCGGTGTCGAGCGCGTCGTCGGGTCCGCCGAGCCCGGCGTCGACGATCTGGCCGACGGTGCCGGCGAGGGCGATGACGCGCTGCGCGCGCGACGGTATGCCGTCGGGCAGCCCCCAGCGGCCGCCGAGCGCCGCGTCGGCGAGGTCGCGGGCCGCACCGGGGGAGAAGGGCCGTCCGCCCACCCGGTCGAGCGCCTCGGTCACCTCGAGGAGCTCGAGTCGGAGGTGCCGCTCGAGCTGCGACGGCTCGAGCGCCTCCACCCGGTGGCGCGCCACCGGGTCGGCGTCGTAGGCGGTCCAGTCGACCCGGGTGCCGGTGTCGAGCGCGGAGCCCCCGCGGGCGCCGAAGGTCGCTACGGTGGGCACGAGGAGACCGCCGACGCCGGGCACGTAGACGCACTCGCCCGCCTCGGCCGCGGCGCCCAGGGCATCGGGGCGGGCGCTGGGGACGCCGGTCAGGTCGCCGGGTGCGGGCAGCGCCACGAGCAGGGCCCGCTCACCGAGGTCGTGCCACAGGTCCAGCCGGCCGAGGTCGCCCGCGACGTGGTCGACATCGGGGAGGGCGGCGGCGAGGGCCTGCTCGAGCGAGGGGCCGCCGTTCCACGCCGCGGTGGTCCACAGGGCCAGGCGGACGGAGGCGGGCAGCTCGGGCACCGGTCCATCCTAGGGAGGCGCCCCGGCCACGTCGTCAATGCCACGAGTGGTGCGTGAACTAGGGTCGGGGCCATGAGTGACGTCCTGGAGTTCGCCGGTGTGAGCGTCGTGCGGGGCCAGAGCACCCTGCTCGACGACATCACCTGGGAGGTCGAGGAGGGTGAGCGCTGGGTCGTCCTGGGCCCCAACGGCGCTGGGAAGACCACGCTGCTTCAGCTGGCGGCCGGCCGGATGCACCCGACCCGTGGCGTGGCCGGGGTCCTCAGCGAGGTCCTCGGGGCCGTCGACGTCTTCGAGCTGCGTCCCCGCATCGGGCTGGCGTCGGCCTCGCTCGCCGAGCGCATCCCCGGTGACGAGGTCGTGCACAACGTCGTGGTCACCGCCTCCTACGGCGTCGTGGGCCGCTGGCGCGAGAGCTACGACAACCTCGACCACCAGCGGGCGGCCGAGCTCCTCGAGGCGCTCGGCGCCGAGCACCTCGCGGACCGCCGCTTCGGCACGCTCTCCGAGGGCGAGCGAAAGCGGGTGCAGATCGCCCGCGCACTGATGACCGACCCCGAGCTCATGCTGCTCGACGAGCCCGCCGCCGGTCTCGACCTCGCCGGCCGGGAGGACCTCGTCCGCCGGCTCGGCGACCTGGCCGCCGACGTGGAGGCTCCGGCCCTGGTGCTGGTCACCCACCACGTCGAGGAGATCCCGCCCTCGTTCACCGACGTGCTGCTCCTGCGCGAGGGACGCGTCGTGGCGCAAGGGCCGATCGAGCTGACGCTCACCGCCGAGAACCTGTCGGAGACCTTCGGCCTCCCGCTGGTGCTGGAGCGGCACGGCGACCGCTGGTCGGCGCGGGCCCGCACCGGCTCCGCCGTCGCGACCGGCTGAGCCGGAGACACCGAGAGCACGAAAACGCTGAGCACGCGGGAACGCTCGGCACGGGAACGAAGGGCGCCCCTGCGACGTCGTAGTGGGCAGAGGACACCGTTGTCAGGAGGGGCGAGATGGAGTGGGTGGGTGACAACCCCTGGCTGATCTGGGTCGGGGTGGCGTTGGTCCTTGCGGCGATCGAGGCGGCGACCGTCGACTTCGTCTTCGTCATGCTGGCGGGTGGTGCCCTGGCCTCGGCCGTCGCGGCGGCGTTCGGCGCGCCCCTGCCCCTGCAGATCCTCATCGGGGTCGTCGTGGCCGTCGCGCTGCTGCTCGCCGTGCGGCCCTGGCTGAAGCGGAGGTTCAACGACAACGCCGCAGCCGACACCATCGGTGTCATCAGCCTGGTCGGCCGCCAGGCGTGGGTGCTCCAGACGGTCACCGCCACCGACGGCCGCGTCAAGCTCGCGGGGGAGACCTGGTCGGCCAGGCTCGCCGAGGGTGCTGCACCAGCCACGCCCGGCCAGCAGGTCCGGGTCGTGTCCATCCAGGGGGCCACGGCGATCGTCGCCGGAAACGTGCTCTCCAACAGAGGGGAATAGCCACACATGACATTCGGAGCGGGGTACATCGTCCTGCTGCTGCTCGTGCTGTTCGCGGCGATCGTCATCATCCGGACGGTCCGGATCGTCCCGCAGCAGACGGCGCTGATCATCGAACGGTTGGGTCGCTACTCGCGCACCCTCGAGGGCGGCATCCACTTCCTGGTGCCGTTCGTCGACAAGGTGCGAGCCAACGTGGACCTGCGCGAGCAGGTCGTCTCGTTCCCGCCGCAGCCGGTCATCACCTCGGACAACCTCGTCGTCAACATCGACACGGTCATCTACTACTCGGTGATCGACGCGAAGGCAGCCGTCTACGAGATCGCCAACTTCATCCAGGGCATCGAGCAGCTCACCGTCACCACGCTGCGCAACGTGATCGGCTCGCTCGACCTCGAGCAGACCCTCACCAGCCGCGACCAGATCAACGCCCAGCTCCGCGGGGTGCTCGACGAGGCCACCGGCAAGTGGGGCATCCGCGTGAACCGCGTCGAGCTCAAAGCGATCGACCCGCCGATGTCGGTGCAGGAGTCGATGGAGAAGCAGATGAAGGCCGAGCGTGAGCGCCGTGCCCAGATCCTGTATGCCGAGGGCACCAAGCAGTCGGCGATCCTCACCGCCGAGGGCGAGAAGCAGAGCCAGATCCTTCGCGCCGAGGGGTCGGCCCAGGCCCGGATCCTCGAGGCCCAGGGCCAGGCGCGGGCGATCCAGCAGGTCTTCGACGCCATCCACCGGGGCAAGCCGACGCAGAAGCTGCTGGCCTACCAGTACCTCCAGGTGCTGCCGCAGCTCGCCCGGGGCGACTCCAACAAGATGTGGATCATTCCCAGCGAGCTGACCGACGCCCTCAAGGGCATCGGCGGGATGCTCGGACGCGGGGAGGGCGGGGGACCGTTCAACGGGGGCGACGACGAGGCCTGGGTCGACCCGGGTGACCTCGGCACCGCCTTCGAGGAGACGGCCCTCGAGGACCCGCGCCAGGCACTCGCGGAGGCGCGCGGACAGGCCGGCCTGGCCAGCCGTGAGGCCACCGAGCACGCCACGCCGGCGCCGCGGGTGCAGCCCCCGATGTTGCCGCCGGCCGACACGGTCCCCGAGCCGGAGCCCGGCTACCCGGCCACGCCCAGCCAGTCGGTCGCGCCGGAGGAGCCCGCGGTCCCGCCGGTCACGCCGCCCGTCGAGGGCCAGCCGGGGACGCAGCCCCCGGCCTGACCACGGCCCGACCACGGCCCGACCACGGCCCGACCAGGGCACGACCACGGCCCGACCCGCTGTGCCGGTATGCCGCCCGCTCACCCGAGCGGGCGGCATACCGCTGTGTGGCCCCGGGAGGTGGGGCCCCCGGGCCGTCGCTAGGGTTGCTGGGTGTCTCCCGTCGAAGCCCTCTGCATCCTGCTCGCGGGCATGGCCGCCGGCACGATCAACACCATCGTCGGCTCCGGGACCCTGATCACGTTCCCCACCCTCCTGTTCTTCGGCTACCCGCCGGTGGTGGCCAACGTGTCGAACACCGTGGGCCTGGTCGCCGGTGGGGTGACCGGTGTGCACGGCTACCGCGCCGAGCTGCGCGGCACGTCGCGCACCCTGCTCCGGCTCGTGCCGATGTCGTTCCTCGGCGCCGTGACCGGAGCGCTGCTGCTCCTGGTGCTGCCGGCCGAGGCGTTCAACGCCATCGTGCCCGCGCTGATCCTGCTCGGCCTCGTGCTCGTCGTGGTGGGTCCGCGCCTGCAGGACGCCGCCGCCCGCCGGCACCGCAACGCGGTCGTCCCGTGGCACCAGCCGGTGATGATGGGCGGCACCTTCGTCGCGGGTGTCTACGGCGGCTACTTCGGTGCCGCCCAGGGCGTCATCCTCATCGGCCTGCTGAGCGCGCTGAGCAGCGAGCCGCTGCAACGGCTCAACGGCTACAAGAACGTCCTCGGCACCGTGGTCAACGCGGTCGCCGCAGTGACCTTCATGGTCGTGGCGTGGGACCGGATCTCCTGGCCGGTGGCCGGACTCGTGGCGCTCGGGGCGCTGGCCGGCGGCTACATCGGCTCGACCGTCGGGCGCCGGCTGCCCCCCAACGCGCTGCGGGCGTTCATCATCGTCATCGGCGTCGTGGCGATCGTGAAGATGGTCTGGTTCTCCTGATGGGCCGGGCCTGATGGCTGTGCGCTCGTGACCGACTGGGGCGTCGTCCTGCCTCTCGGGCTCGCCCTCTTCGCCGGCGCGTTCGTGCAGAGCTCGGTCGGCTTCGGGATGGCCCTGGTCGCAGCACCGTTCGTCGTGGTCTTCGCTCCCGACCTCATGCCGGGAGCCCTGCTGGTCACCAGCTTCAGCCTGCCGGTGGTGCAGCTCGTGCACGCCCCGGCAGACATCGCGTGGCGCCCGCTGGGGATCGCCCTGGGTGGCCGTGCCCTGCTGACGCCGGTGGGCGTCGCGGTGGTCGCCCTGATGTCGGTGCAGGCGATCTCGGTGCTGGTGGGCGCACTGGTCCTGCTGTCGGTGGCCGCGTCGGTCTGGGCCATCGAGGTGCGGGTCAGCGACCGCAACGCCGCCGTCGCCGGCGGCCTCGCCGGCATCTCGGGCACCGCCGCGTCGATCGGCGGCCCCTTCCTCGCCCTGGTGCTCCAGCACGAGCGCCCCACCCGGGTGAGGGCCACCCTGGCGGCGTTCTTCCTCGGCGGCAGCGTGCTGGCTGTCGCCGGCCTGCTCGTGGCCGGCCAGTTCACCGGTGCGCAGCTGCGCGCCGGCCTCACCTGGCTGCCGTTCATGGCCCTCGGGTATGCCGCGGCGGGCCCCCTGCGCGAGCGGCTCGACCGCGGACGGCTGCGGCTGGCGGTGCTCTGGTTCTGCACCGTGGCGGGCGCCAGCGTGGTCCTGCGAGCCCTCCTCGGCTGAACCGGGCGACCTACGCCAGCGACGCGTCCAACCCGAAGAGGCGGGCGCCGTTGTGCCACAGCACGGCTCGCAGCCAGTCGGGCCCGAGGCCGGGACGCTGGAGCACGTCGAGCTGGTGGGCGTAGGCGTACGGGATGTTGGGGAAGTCGGTGCCCAGCACGACGCGGTCGCCGAGGTCGGCCAGGCGGGGCGCCAGGGACCGTGCCAGCCGGGTCTGTGCCTGCGCGCCGTCGAAGAAGTCGACGAACACCATGGTCGTGTCGAGGTGCACGTTGGGGTGACGGGCCGCCAGCTCGAGGTAGGCGTCGTACTCCGGCATGCCGAGGTGCGCCACCACCGCTGTGAGCCGGGGGTGACGCGCCAGCACCTCGCCGAACGGACCCGGCCCGGTGTGCTCACCGGGCGCCGGACCGCTGCCGGTGTGCACGACCACAGGGGTGCCGGCCTCGGCCAGCAGCCCCCAGACGGGGTCCAGCTGCGGGTCGCGCGGGTCGAAGGCACCGACCTGCACGTGCACCTTGAACACCCGGGCGCCCTCGTCGAGCGCCCGTGCCGTGTAGTCCAGGACACCGGGCTCGGGGAAGAAGGTCGCGCTCTGGACGACGTCGTCGCGGCCGCCGGCCCGTTGCTCCCGCGCGAAGTCGCGGCCCCAGTCGTTGAGGCCTTCGGCCATGCCGGGCTTGTGGGCGTAGAACAGCGTCGGGAACGCCCGCACGCCCAGGGTCCGCAGGTGGGAGAGCCGCTCCTCCTGCGGCCACCGGTAGGCGATCGGCCAGGGTCGACCGACGAGCGGGCCGGCGGAGTCGAAGTAGGCCCAGATCCTGTCCAGCAGCCGCTGGGGCATCACGTGCACGTGGGCATCGACCAGGCCGGGCACACCGAGCTCGGCCCAGAGTGCCGGCACGGCGGCATCGGCCCTCACGGCGTCGTCGAGGGGAGCGGCGGTCACCGCGCCACCGTAGGACATGGGCCGCGGGGCCAGCGCGCCGGACCTGCGCAGCCGTGCGGCAGGATTGCCGGGTGCCGACCCGCATCGACGACCCCGCCGACCCGCGCCTGCTCGACTACGTCGGCCTCACCGACGTCGCCCTGCGACGGCGCACCGAGCCCGAGCGCGGGCTCTACATCGCCGAGTCGGAGAAGGTCATCCGCCGTGCCCTGGCGGCCGGGCACCAGCCGCGGTCCTACCTCATGGCGGAGCGGTGGCTCACCGACCTCGCCGACGTGGTGGCCGAGGCCGAGGCGGCCGGCGTCCCGGTCTTCGTGGGGGAGCACGACGTCGTCGAGCAGCTGACGGGGTTCCACCTGCATCGCGGCGCCCTGGCCTCCATGCATCGTCCGGTGCTGCCGGCTGTGGAGGACCTGGTGCGGGACGCGCGGCGCGTGATGGTGCTCGAGGACATCGTCGACCACACCAACGTCGGCGCGGTGTTCCGGTCGGCCGCCGCGCTGGGGGTCGACGCCGTGCTGGTGACACCGCGCTGCGCGGACCCGTTGTACCGCAGGGCGATCCGCGTCTCGATGGGCACCGTCTTCCAGGTGCCGTGGACGCGAATCGACCCGTGGCCGGGGTCGGTGGCGACGTTGCAGCACAGCGGGTTCACCGTGGCCACACTCGCGCTGGCCGACGACGCCGTCAGTCTCGACGCGCTGGCCGCCGACCCGCCCGAGCGGCTCGCCCTGGTGCTGGGCACCGAGGGCGACGGGCTGTCGCACCACACGATCGCCGCCGCCGACCTCACCGTCACGATCCCGATGGGCGGGGGAGTGGACTCCCTGAACGTGGCTGCGGCGGGCGCCGTGGCCGCCTGGGCCCTGCGCCCGCCGCAGCGAGGGTGACGTGCCTGCCGGCAGCGTCGGTGGTACCGGTTACTTGACCGAGTCGTTGTAGCTCTTGATCTGGGCCTCGAGGCCCTGGGCCGCCTTGGTCATGGACTGCTGCGGGTCACCGCCGTTGAGCGCGGCCTCGATGCCGTCCTCGGAGGCCTTCCGGGCCTGCGGCATGACGCCGAGGAGGCAGCCCTGGGTCGCCTTGGTCAGCTCGGTTCCCTCGAGCTGCTTGACCGCCACGTCGAAGAGCGGGTTGTTCTTGCGGTACTCGACGTCGACCGGCTCGTTGAGGGCACCCTTCGAGTTCGGGAAGTAGCCCGTGCCGGTGTGCCAGGTGGCCTGGCTCTTCGGCTCGGAGAGGAACTTCACGAACTGCCAGGCGGCCTCCTTGTTGGCGTCCTTGTGGCCGACACCGTTGATCCACAGCGAGGCGCCGCCGATGATCGGGCCACCGGTCTCGCCCGCCTTGACGTGCGGGTAGTTGGCCGCACCGAGCTCCCAGCCGCCCTGCTTGGCCGCCTCGCTGTAGCCGCCGAGCTGGCCGGTGGACTCGAGGTTGATCGCGAGCTGGCCCGACTTGAAGGCGGCCTGGGCCGCCTTGGTGTCGCGCCCGGTGTTGGCGGCGAGGCCGTCCTTGACCATCTTCTGCCACCAGGTCACGACGTCGATGGCCGCGCCCTGGTCGAACTGGACCTTGGTGGCCTTGCCGTCGCGGCCGTTGCCCTGGTCGCAGTACTCGCTGCCGCTGGTGGCGATGAACTGCTCGAGCAGCCAGCCGTAGATGGCGGCGCCGAAGCCGTAGTCGGCGGGCCCGCCCTTCTTCTTCGACAGCTTCTCCGCGGCGGTGCGGATCTCGTCGAGGTTGGTCGGCGGCTTCTCCGGGTCGAGGCCGGCCTTCTTGAAGAGCGTCTTGTTGTAGTACATGACCGGCATCGACGTGTTGAACGGCATCGAGTTCAGCTTCTTGTCGACCGAGTAGTAGCCGGTGATGTTGGGCTGCAGGTCACCGACGTTGAGCTTGTCGCGGTCGATGAACGACTGCATCGGCACGGTCTGCTTGGCGTCGATCATGAACTGGGTGCCGATGTCGTAGATCTGGATGACGTCGGGCGTCGACTTGCTCTGGATCGCGGCCTTGTACTTGGTGATCGCGTCGTCGTACTTGCCGGCGTAGGTCGCCTTGACCTCGATCTTGCCCTGGTGCGCGGCGTTGAAGTCGCTGACCAGCTTGGTCAGCACCTCGGCGTTCTTGCCGTCCATCGCGTGCCAGAACGACACCGTGGTGACGCCGCTGGCCTTGTCGAGGGCCCCGGCCGCCGGTGCGCCGGAGGCCTCGCCGCCGGAGCTGTCGCCGCCGCAGGCGGCGAGGAGGAGGGACAGCGATGCGACGCCGGCGGGTACGGCATACCGGAGCCGGTTGGTCCCCCTGCTTGAACTGAACACGTCGTGGTCTCCTTTGACTTCGGTCACTTGACGGCACCCGCGGTGAGCCCGCGGACGATGAACCGCTGCCCGAAGATGACGAGCAGCAGGGTCGGGAAGAGGGCGAGCATCACGCCGGCGAGAACCATGCCCGGCGAGTCTCCGTCGGAGGTCTGGAGCTGGCTGATGCCGATCTGGATGGTCTGGTGGCGCGGGTCCTCGGTGGCGAGCAGCGGCCAGAAGTACATGTTCCAGGCCGACAGCGCCGACCAGATGCCGAGCGCGGCGAGGCTGGGTCGGCTGAGCGGCAGCAGGATCGAGAAGAGGAACCGGAAGTGACCGGCGCCGTCCACGCGGGCGGCGTCACGCAGCTCCATCGGGAAGGACAGGAACGACTGGCGCAGCAGGAAGGCGCCGAAGCCGGTCGCCAGGAACGGCAGCGTGAGCCCGGCGATGGTGTCCTTCAGCCCCCACTGCGAGATGAGCAGGTAGTTGGGGATGATGATCGACTCGTAGGGGATCATCATCGTGCTGAGGAAGACCCCGAACCAGAACGCCCGCCACCTCAGCGGCAGGAACACGAACGCGTATGCCGCGAGGGCGCTGGTGACCATCTGGCCGGCCGTGATGACGAGGGTCTGCAGCACGCTGGTGAGGTACTGGTTGCCCAGCGGGATGATGCCGAGCGCGTCGCCGTAGTTCTCGGGGTGCAGGCCGCTGACCGGCCACAGGGCCGGCGGGAACGAGTTGGTGTCGCGCTCACCCATGAACGAGCCGACGAGGCCGTAGTAGACGGGGAAGAGCACGACCAGGAACAGCAGGCCGAGCACGACGTAGGAGCCGATGCCGCTCTGCCGTCCGCGGGCGGTGCGGATCCTGCTCATCGGTAGAACACCTTTCGCTCGAGCACGCCGAACTGGACCGCGGTGATCGCCAGCACGATGAGCAGCAGCACCATGGCCTGTGCGGAGGCGTAGCCGTAGTTGGAGTTGTTGTTGGCGAAGGCCTGCTCGTAGATCGAGTACACGAGCGTGGTCGTCGTGCCCTGTGGCCCGCCGACGGTCAGGATCTTGATCTGCCCGAAGCTCTGCAGGGCGTGGATCGTGCCGACGACCACCAGGAAGAACAGCTGTGGGGTGATGAGCGGCATGACGATCGAGCGCTGGAGGCGCAGGCCGGAGGCGCCGTCGAGCCGGGCTGCCTCGAGGACGTCCTCGGGCAGGGCGCCGAGGCCGGCGGAGATGACGAGCAGGTTGTAGCCGAGCTGCATCCACACGGTCGCGGCCGCCACCGACCAGATCGCGAGGTCCGGGTCGGTGAGCCACTGCACCTTGTCGACGCCGATGTAGGACAGCAGGCCGTTGAGCACGCCGGAGGCCGGGTTGTAGAGCACACCGAAGATGACCGAGGCCGTGGCGACGGAGAAGGCGAACGGCAGGGCGAAGGCGGTGCGGAAGAACCGCACCGCCCGGATCCGGCTCTGCAGCAGCAGGGCGATGACGAGTGCGATGGCGATGCTCGGGAAGACCGTGAGCACCGTGAAGGCGAAGGTCACCCAGAGCACCTGGAGGAAGTCGGGGTCGCTGAACAGCTTGGTGTAGTTGACGAAGCCGACGAAGCCGCTGGGGTTGCCGATGATGTCGGTGCCCTGGACGGACAGCAGGACGGACTTGCCCAGCGGCCAGAAGATGAAGACGGCGAAGACGACCAGCGCGGGCACGAGGTAGGCGAAGGCCATGAGGGATCCGCGGCGCCGCTCGGCCCCCACCGTTGTTGCGCTCATGCGGGGGACCCTACCGAGCAAACCGGGAAGTTTTGCGCAGGGGCACCCCCCAATGTGGTGAGCGGTTCACATGGCGGGGCGGATCGTCGGGGCGCTCCGCCCCGCCATGCGGTGGCCGGTGCGGGTCAGGCGTTCTGGTAGTGCGCCATCACCTGCGCGCGGCCCAGCGTGTGCATGCAGGTGTTGAACGACGCGGCGGTGGCGGTGGCCGAGTCGTCGAGGCCCATGTCGTCGGTGTCCAGGGCGTGCACCACGAAGTAGTAGCGGTGCGGCCGGTCGCCGGGCGGCGGCGCGCAGCCACCGAACGCCTTCTTGCCGTAGTCGTTGACCACGTGGAAGGCGCCCTCGGGCAGGTTCGCCCCACCGGCGGCGCCGGCGTTCTCGGGCAGCTCGGTGACGTCGGCGGGGATGTTCAGCACCGTCCAGTGCCAGAAGCCGGACGGGGTCGGCGCGTCGGGGTCGAAGCAGGTGACGGCGTAGCCGCGGGTCCCCTCGGGCGCGCCGATCCACGACAGCTGCGGAGAGACGTTGCTGCCGTCGACGGCGTGCTTGGAGGGCACCTCGCCACCTTCGGAGAACGCGTCGCTCGTGACCGTGAACGACGGCACCGGCGGGAGGAAGTCGTAGGGGTTGGGCGGTTGCGGTCGGTCGAGGTTCATGCTCGGGACACTAGCCGCGGTCCGGCGGACCGACCAGCCGTGCGACGAGCCGCTCGAGCTCGGCGGCGGGGTCGGCCGCGAGCCCCCCGTGCACCGGACCGGGCTGCACCACGGTGCTGCGCGGTGCACTGAGCCAGCCGAAGCGGCGGCCGAGCCCACCGAGGTCGGGCAGGCCGCCGCCGGTGACGCCGCGGCACACCCGGCAGACCGTCTCGAGCGCGTCGGCGACCTCGGTGGTGTCGAGGTCGGGAGCGAAGGCGCGCAGCCGTGCCTCGTCGACGGTGTAGCTGGCCTCGAGGTAGTCGGCGGCCTGGCTGTAGAGCACCACGCCCACGTTGAGGAACTCCTCCCGCTCCACGCGGGGCACGCAGCGCAGCACGACGTACTGGTAGCCCTGCAGCGGTCCGTGACCCGTCATCGCGCGCCTGCCGGCAGCCAGGTCGTGGAGCCGACGCGGGCGAGCAGGTGCTCGCGGTATGCCGCGCGCACGGCGCCGGGGGAGTCGAGGCCGGGTGCCTCCTCCAGCCAGGCGTCGGGCACCTGAGCGGCCACCTCGTCGAGGAGGTCGGCGGTCACCTGGGGTGCCAGGCGCTCGTGGGCGTCGTCGACGCTGCCCGCCACGTCGGCCAGCACGTGCCGGCTGGCGTCGTAGGGCTGGCGGGCGAAGCGGTCGGGGTCGGGGCCCCTGCTGGGCCACTGGTGGTGGAAGTAGAGGGCGGCGCCGTGGTCGATGCACCAGGGTTCGCCGTGCCACACCAGCAGGTTGGGGTTGGCCCAGGTGCGGTCGACGTTGGCGACCAGCGCGTCGAGCCACACGATGTCGGCGGCCTGCTGGGGCGTGGGTGGGCGAGAGCCGTCGTAGCCGAACGAGCCCGGCAGGAAGTCGATGCCGAGGTTGAGCCCGAGGCTCGCGCTGAGCAGGTCCTGCACCTCCTCGTCAGCCTCGTAGCGCGCGATCGGCGCCTGCAGGTCGACGACGGCGAGCCGGGGGACCCGCAGCCCGAGCCGCCGGGCGAGCTCGCCGACGACCACCTCGGCCACGAGGACCTTCACGCCCTGCCCGGCGCCGCGGAACTTCAGCACGTAGGTGCCGCAGTCGTCGCCCTCGACGATGCCCGGCAGTGAGCCGCCCTCCCGCAGGGGGGTGACGTACCGGGTCGCGGTGATCTGTTCGAGCACGGCCGACAGCCTAGAGGGCAGTGGGCCGGGGTGAGGTGGAGGTCAGCTGTCGCCGACCGTGACCGCCTCGGCCTCCACCCGGGAGTCGACGCGCTCGGCGCCGTGAGCGGGCTGGGCGTCGATGGCGGCGACGAACCGACGGCCGGTCGAGAGCACGACGACCGCGAGCACGACCGCGCCCGCGCCGACGTAGAACGGCAGGTGCAGCGAGCGCTCGCCGAGCCGGCCGGCCAGCCACGGGGCGACCGCGCCGCCGGAGAAGCGGACGAAGCTGTAGGCCGCCGACGCGACCCCGCGCTCGACCGGCGCGACCTTCATGACCGTCTCGGTGATGAGGGTGTTGTTGACGCCGAGGAAGGCGCCGGCCAGCACCACACCGACGATCAGCACCGGCTTGTGCTCGGTCCAGACGCCCATGGCGGCGAGGATCACCGCGAAGCCCAGCAGCGCCCCGACGATGCCGGTGAAGGTGCCGACCGCGCGCTGCACCATCGGGGCCACGACGACCGACGTGAAGGCCAGCAGCAGGCCCCAGCCGAAGAAGACCAGGCCGACGTCGTGGGCGGAGAGGTCGAGCGGGAAGGGCGTGAAGGCCAGCAGGGTGAAGAACCCGAAGTTGTAGAACAGCGACGTCAGGGCCGCGGTGAGCAGACCGCGGTGGCGAAGGGCCTTGAGCGGCGCGGTGATCGACGTCGGTGCCTCGGCGCGCGGAGTTGCGGGGAGCAGCACGCTGGTGGCCACGAGGGCGACGAGCATGAGCACCGAGACGCCGTAGAACGGCCAGCGCCACGACACGGAGCCGAGCTCACCGCCGACCAGCGGCCCGGCCGCGATGCCGAGACCCAGGGCGGCCTCGTAGAGGATGATCGCCTGGCCCACGGAGCCCTTGGCGGCCTTGACGATCATGGTCAGCGCGGTGGCGATGAACAGGGCGTTGCCGAGGCCCCAGACCGCGCGGAAGGCGACGATGCCGCCCACGCTGTCCTGGCTGCCGGCGAGGCCGGCGCCGACGATGATGATCGCCAGGCCGATCAGCAGGGTGGTCTTGCCGCCCAGCCGGCTCGAGACCCACCCGGTGCCCAGCATGGCGACGCCCATGATGGCCATGTAGCTGGTGAAGAGCAGGGACACCTGCGAGGGGCCGGCACCGAGCTCGTCGGCGATCGGCTTGAGGATGGGGTCGACGAGGCCGATGCCCATGAACGCGATGACGCAGGCGAAGGCGACGGCCCAGACGGTCTTTGGCTGTCTCCACATGACGGTGGCTCAGTCCTTCCGGAGGGGGGAGTTCGGCGGGGGGAGGGGTGACGGCTGGCTCGTGGCCTCGACGAGGCGGTGGAGCAGGGCCACGGCGTCGCGCAGGTGGTCCTGCTCGTCGGGTGACAGCTGCTCCAGCACGGGGGCGAGCACGGCGTAGCGCGCGTGCCGCACCGCGTCGAGGGCGGCCCGGCCCTGCTCGGTCAGCGAGATGAGCGACGCGCGGGCGTCGTCGGGGTCGGCCTCACGCCGGGCCCAGCCTGCTGCCTCCAGGCGCTGGACCTGGGTGGTCAGTGTCGGCTGGCTCGAGTTGTCGGCCTCGGCGAGCGCGCTGACGCGCTCCGGGCCCAGCTCGTCGAGCAGGGCCAGCAGGCGAGCCTGCGCGTAGGGCACGTCGAAGGAGGCGTGCCGGGTCGCCCACCGGTTGAGGCGGGCGATGGCACGCAGCAGGTCGTTGCCCAGCGCGGTCAGGTCCTCGGTCACCCGACCGAGAATACATAGACAGACTATCTATGTGAAATCGGCGAGGTGACGACAACCCTCCGACCCCGGCAAAGCGGTCCGAGCACGGGGACGCGCCCTGCCGTCCGGGTCAGCCCACCTTCGGCATGACGAGCCGCGCGACGTCGGCGAGGTGCTCGAGGTCGGACAGGTCGAGCACCTGGAGGTAGAGCCGCGTCGCCCCGGCCGACGCGAAGGCGTGCACCTTCTCGAGCACCTCCTCGGCGGTGCCGGCGAGGCCGTTGGTCCGCAGCTCGTCCGGCTCACGGCCGATCGCGGCAGCCCGCCGGCGCACGGCGGCCTCGTCCTCGCCGAGGCAGAGCACCTGGGCGGCCGAGAGCGTGAGGGTGCCCGGGTCGCGGCCGATGTCGAGGCACGCGCGCTGCACGCCCTCGAAGAGGCGGGCCGCGTCCTGGGGCGAGGTGAAGGCTGCGTTGAACTCCGCGGCATACCGGGCGGCCAGCGCGGGGGTGCGCCGCGGGCCGTGACCGCCGACGATCACCGGCACGCCACCGGGCTGCACCGGCTTGGCGAGCGCAGGGGAGTCGGTGACCGGGTAGTAGCGGCCCTCGTGGGTGAACGTGCGGCCCACCGGCGTGCGCCACAGACCGGTGATGACGGCGAGCTGCTCCTCGAGCCGGTCGAAGCGCTCGCGCACGCCGGGGAAGGGGATGCCGTAGGCCGCGTGCTCGGCCTCGAACCACCCGGCGCCCAGGCCCAGCTCGACCCGTCCGCCGCTCATCTGGTCGACCCCGGCGACGGCCACCGCGAGCGGCCCGGGCAGGCGGAACGTCGCCGACGAGACCAGCGTGCCGAGACGGATGGTGGAGGTGTCGCGTGCCAGGCCTGCCAGCGTGGTCCAGGCGTCGGTCGGGCCGGGACCACCGTCACCGCCCATGTGCAGGTAGTGGTCGGACCGGAAGAACCCGGCGAAGCCGAGCTCCTCGGCGGTGCGGGCGACGGCCAGCAGGTCGTCGTAGGTGGCCCCCTGCTGGGGCTCGGTGAAGACGCGCAGCTCCATGCGGCCCACCGTAGGCAGCCGGCACGGAGCGGGCCAATCCGCGCGGGCCAATCCGGGTAGGCCGTCGCTGCGAACGCCAAGGGAGAGGGGCCCTCATGCCTGCCGTCGAACAGGGGAGAAGCGATGACCACCACCGCAGAGCGGACCAAGAACCCCACGGGGGTGGCCGGCCGTGTCGCCGCCCTCGCCGCGCCGCTCTTCGGAGGGACGCTGCCGGTGCGGGTGCGGGCCTGGGACGGCTCCCAGAGCGGCCCCGACGACGCGCCGACCGTGGTCATCTCCTCGCCGGACGCCCTGCGGCGCCTGGTCGCCCGGCCGGGTGAGCTCGGGCTGGCCCAGGCCTACGTCACCGGCGAGCTCGACCTCGAGGGCGACCTGCTCGACGGGCTGCGCCGGGTGTGGTCCTCGGCGCGGGCGGGGCGCACCCGCAAGCCGGGGCCCGGTGACGTCGTTGCCGCGGTGCGGCTGGCCGGTGAGCTCGGCGTCCTGGGTCTTCCGCCGGCGCCCCCCGCCTCGCAGGCGCGGCTGCGCGGGCGCCTGCACTCCCCGCGCCGGGATCGCGACGCGATCGCGCACCACTACGACCTCTCAAACGAGTTCTACTCGCTGATCCTCGACCCGCACATGGCCTACTCCTGCGGCTACTGGACCTCCGACGTCCCGGGCTACGGCGTCGAGGACGCCCAGCGCGACAAGCTCGACCTCGTCTGCCGCAAGCTCGGGCTGGAGCCGGGGAGCCGGCTGCTCGACATCGGCTGCGGGTGGGGGTCGCTCAGCCTCTACGCCGCCGAGCACTTCGGTGCCCGGGTCGTCGGCGTGACGATCTCCGCGGAGCAGAAGGCGTTCATCGACCAGCGGGTCGCCGAGCGGGGCCTCGGCGACCGGGTCGAGGTGCGGCTGCAGGACTACCGCGACGTGCCCGAGACCGGGTTCGACGCGGTGTCCTCGATCGAGATGGGCGAGCACGTCGGCGACCAGCAGTACCCCGTCTACACGCGCGTCATCCACGACCGGCTCCGGCCCGGCGGCCGGGCCCTCGTCCAGCAGATGTCGCGGCGCACCCGCCCCGGCGGCGGCCCGTTCATCGAGGCGTTCATCGCCCCCGACATGTCGATGCGGCCGGTGGGGGAGACGGTCGCCCTCATCGAGGACGCCGGGCTCGAGGTGCGGGACGTCCATTCCCTGCGCGAGCACTACGTGCGCACCGTGCAGGCGTGGTACGACACCTTCGAGGCCAACTGGGACAAGGTGGTAGCCATGGTCGGCGAGGAGGTCGGCCGGGTCTGGCGCCTCTACCTTGTCGGTGGTGCACTGGCCTTCGAGGAGGGGCGGATGGGCGTCGACCAGCTCCTCGCCGTGCGCCGCGGGTCCAACGGCGAGAGCGGTATGCCGGCGGTGCGCCGGTGACGGCGTTGGCGCCTGCCGTGGTGGTCCCGATGGCGGCCGCCACCTCCGTCGGCTTCGACTGGGGCGACCTGCTGGCTCTCCTTCCGTGGACGCTGGCCGCGGTCGTGGTGGTGCTGGGCGTGACGCTGCTCGTGGCCCTCCGGCAGGGACGCCACACCGTCGTCGACGTCGCGTGGGGCCTCGGCTTCGTCGCCATCGCGCTGACCGCCTTCCTCGTGGGCGACGGTGACGCGGGCCGGTCCTGGCTGGTGCTGCTGATGACAGCCGCGTGGGGGCTGCGCCTGGGGGTCCACATCGCCCGCCGCTCCCGCGGGAAGGGCGAGGACCCGCGCTACGAAGCCATGCTCGCCAAGGCACCGGGCAGCCGCACCGTGTTCGCCGTCCGCCGCATCTACCTCACCCAGGGCGTCGTGATGTGGTTCGTCTCGCTGCCGGTGCAGGTCGCCATGGTTCAGTCCGACCCGCTGGGGTGGCTCGCCTGGCTGGGTGTGGCCGTGTGGGCCGTGGGGTTGTTCTTCGAGGCGGTCGGGGACTGGCAGCTCGAGCGGTTCAAGGCCGACCCCGGCAACAAGGGCAAGGTGCTCGACACCGGCCTCTGGCACTACACCCGCCACCCCAACTACTTCGGCGACGCCTGCGTCTGGTGGGGGCTGTGGCTCGTCGCCGCCAGCACCTGGCCCGGAGTCCTGTTCGTCCTGTCACCGGCCTTCATGACCTGGAACCTCGCCAAGGGCACGGGAGCAGCGTTGCTGGAGAAGGACATCGGCGACCGACGTCCTGAGTACGCCGACTACGTGCGCCGCACGAGCGGCTTCGTCCCGCTGCCCCCCAAGCGCGCCTGACCTGCACCAAGAGAGGACCCGATGAAGACGCTGTCCCGCGGAGCCACCGCACCCGACTTCGAGCTGGCCGACCAGAGCGGCCTGCGCCGGCGCCTCAGCACGCTGCTGGAGTCCGGCCCCGTCGTCCTGTTCTTCTACCCCGCCGCGATGACCGGCGGCTGCACGCGCGAGGCGTGCCGGTTCCGCGACCTGCGAGCGGAGTTCGAGGCGGCCGGGGCCCAGCCGGTGGGCATCAGCACCGACGCCGTCTCGACCCAGCAGGAGTTCGAGCAGCGCAACGGCTTCGGCTTCCCGCTGCTCTCGGACGAGGACGGTGCGGTGGCCACGGCCTACGGCGTGCGCCGCCGGTTCATCACCCCGGTGAAGCGGGTCACCTTCGTCATCGGCACCGACGGCACCGTCCACGAGGTCGTGGCCAGCGAGCTCGACATGGACGCGCACGCCGACCGGGCGCTGGCCGCGGTGGCGGGGCTGGTCGCCCCGGGCTGAGTCGTCAGCGCTGAGCCGTCAACCGCGACCGGCGATGGACCGCACCGTCTCGACGGTGTCGGCCTCCTCGGCGCTCTTGTCGTCGCGGTAGCGGAGCACCCGGGCGAACCGCAGCGCCATCCCGCCGGGGTAGCGCGAGGAGCGCTGCACCCCGTCGAACGCGACCTCGACGACCTGCTCCGGCCGCACGTGCACGACGTGTCGGTCACGGCCGGTCTCCAGCGCCAGGAACCGCTCGGTCTGCCAGGCCAGCATCGCGTCGGTCATGCCCTTGAACGTCTTGCCCAGCATGACGAAGCCGCCGCCCTGCGGGTCGCGCGCGCCGAGGTGGATGTTCGAGAGGTACCCCTGCCGTCGCCCGCTGCCCCACTCGACGGCGAGCACGACGAGGTCGAGGGTGTGCCGGGGCTTGACCTTCACCCAGCCCGCACCCCGGCGCCCGGCGGCGTAGGTCGCGGACGCGTCCTTGACCACCACGCCCTCGTGCCCGGCCGCGACCAGCTCGTCGAAGAAGCCCTGGGCGGCGTCGGGGTGGTCGGCCCAGAGCCGGGGCACCAGCAGCGTGGGTGGCACGACGGCCTCGAGCCGCCGGAAGCGCTCCTCCGCGGGATGGTCGATGAGGTCCTCGCCGTCGTGGTGCAGCAGGTCGAAGAAGTAGACGCTGAGCGGCACCTGGCGGCGCAGCTCCTCGACCGCCTTCGAGCTCATGGTGCGGCCGGCGGTGTCCTGGAACGGCAGCGGGCGGCCACCGTCACCGAGGGCGATGGCCTCGCCGTCGAGCACGAGCGCCCCACCCGGAAGCGCGAGGGTCGCCTCGACGACCTCGGGCACCCGCTCGGTGATGTCGTCGAGACTGCGGGTGAAGACCCTCACCTCGTCACCGAGGCGGTGCGCCTGCACCCGTATGCCGTCGAGCTTGCCGTCCACGACCGTCGCCCCGTCCACGCCCGCCTGGTCGACGGCCGCGGTCACGTCTGGCGCGGACGCCGCGAGCATGGGGCGCACGGGACGGCCGACCTCGAGGCCGATCATGTCGAGGGCCTCGGTGCCGCCGGCGAGGGCCGCCTCGGCCACCGGCCCGGCGTAGCCGGCGAGCATGACGGCCCTGCGCACGGAGGCCTCCGGCACCTGCGCGGCCAGGGCGATCGCCTGCAGCGAGACGCCGTCGAGGGCGCCCTGGCGCATCTCGCCGGTGATGATGCGGCGGAGCCAGTCCTGCTCCTGCGCCGTTGCGGCGGCGAGCAGCTCGCGCACGGCGACGCTTCGCGACGCACCCGAGCCGGAGCCCGAGACGGCCGCCAGCGCGGTGAGCGCCGTGTCGGTGTCGGCCAGGGTGAGGGACGGCGTCTCGGCGGGGGAGGGCAGGTCGGCCAGCCCTCGCCAGCCCACCCCGACGCGCCGCTGGGGGAGCACCCCCGAGAGCCAGCTCGCCGCGACCGACACCTCGTCGGGCGCGCACCGGCGCAGCACCTCGGCGATCACCTCGGCCTTGCGCGAGCGTGACCTCGTCGAGGCGACGGCGGCCGAGGCCTCGACGAGGTCACGCAGCAGCACGGGTGCCTCAGGCCAGGACGCTGTCGAGGGTGACCGACTCCATGCCGTGCGCCTCGGCCACCGGGCCGTAGGTCACCGCGCCCTCGAAGGTGTTGAGGCCCAAGGCGAGCGACCGGTCGTCGCGCAGCGCCTGGCGCCAGCCCTTGTCCGCCAGCGCCACGGCATACGGAAGGGTGACGTTGGTGAGGGCGTAGGTGGAGGTGTGCGGCACCGCGCCGGGCATGTTCGCCACGCAGTAGAACACCGAGTTGTGCACCCGGTACGTCGGGTCGGCGTGGGTCGTCGGACGCGAGTCCTCGAAGCAGCCGCCCTGGTCGATGGCGATGTCGACCAGCACCGAGCCCGGCTTCATGCGGGAGACCTGCTCGTTGGTGACCAGCTTGGGAGCCTTCGCACCTGGCACCAGCACCGCGCCGATCACCATGTCGGCGTCGGAGATGGCCCGCTCGATCTCGTAGGCGTTGGAGGCGACCGTCTGGCAGTGGCCCTGGTAGAGGAAGTCCGCCTGGCGCAGCTTGACGATGTCTCGGTCGAGCAGCAGCACCTCCGCCTGCATGCCGAGCGCGATGGCCGCGGCGTTCATGCCGGAGACGCCGGCGCCGATGACGACCACCTTGGCGGCGTAGACCCCGGAGACACCGCCCATGAGGATGCCGCGGCCGCCCTGGGCCCGCATCAGCGCCTGGGCGCCGACCTGTGGCGCGAGGCGCCCGGCGACCTCTGACATCGGGGCGAGCAGCGGCAGGCTGCGGTCCGGCAGCTCGACCGTCTCGTAGGCGATGCCCGTGACGCGGCGCTTGGCCAGCTCCTCGGTCAGCGGCTTGTCGGCGGCGAGGTGGAGGTAGGTGAAGAGCGTCTGCCCGTCGCGCATCCGGTGGTACTCCTCGGCCACCGGCTCCTTGACCTTGAGGATGAGGTCGCCGGTGCCCCACACGTCGTCAGCGGTGTCGAGGATCGTCGCTCCGGCCGTGACGTAGTCCTCATCGAGGATGGAGGACCCACCGCCGGCGTCCTTCTCCACGAACACCTCGTGGCCGTGCAGCACGAGCTCGTGCACGCCGGCAGGGGTGATGGCCACCCGGTACTCGTGGTTCTTGACCTCGCGGGGGATCCCGACCTTCATGGCCTCTCCTCATGTCGTCGTTGACGTCCCGAAGCATGCTGCACAACGGGTGGTGCCGCCATGCAACCAGATCAGCCGGTCGGTCGTGGTGGGACTTCTGGCACTCACCCTGGTGCTGTACGCCGTGCGCACCAGCTGCGCGCAGACTGCGGGCATGGACGACCACGGTGACCGGCCACCGCCGACGCTGGGGGACATGGGGGAGCAGGAGCGGCTGGCCGCGTTCGACCGGCTGCAGGAGCGGCTGCCGGAAGTGTGGCGCAGCATCGCCCGTGAGGACCCCGCCGAGTCGGTGGTCGTGGTGCCCTCCATGACCCTCGACCTGGTCGTGGCCGACAGCGGCGCCCTGCTCCAGGCGCTCGAGGAGCGGTTCCTGTTCCTGCTCCTGCTGCTGCGGCAGCCACGGCTGCGCATGGTCTACGTGACGTCGATGCCGATCGACCCCGCCATCGTCGAGTACTACCTGTCCCTGCTTCCCGGGGTGATCCCGAGCCACGCCCGCTCGCGGCTGCAGCTCGTGTCGGTGGGCGACTCCTCGGGCGTGCCGCTCACCGACAAGCTCCTCGAGCGACCCCGGCTCGTGGCCCAGATCGCCGCCATGGTGCCCGACCCGCTGCGCAGCCACCTCATCCCCTACACCAGCACCGAGCGCGAACGGGACCTCGCGCTGCTGCTCGGGATCCCCATGTATGCCGCGGACCCGCGCCACTTCGTGCTGGGCACCAAGACCGGCTGCCGCAGGCTGTTCACGGAGGCCGGGGTCGCCCACCCGGCCGGGGCCGAGGACCTGCACACCATCGACGAGGTGGTGCGCTCGCTCGCGGACCTCCGCGCCGCCCACCCGGACGTGGCTGACGCCATGGTCAAGCTCAACGAGGGCGTCTCCGGTGGTGGCAACGCCCTGGTCGACCTCCGCGAGCTGCCCCGGGGGAACGGCCCGGACGCCCTGGACCGGGTGCGCGACCGGGTGCTGGCCATGGCTCCCGAGGACCAGCGGGTCGACGTCCCAACCTTCCTCGCGCGGCTGGCGGTCGGCGGTGGCGTCGTCGAGGAGCGCCTCGCCGGGGAGGAGGTGCGCAGCCCCAGCGTCCAGCTGCGCATCACACCCCTGGGCGAGCTCGAGGTGCTGTCCACCCACGACCAGGTGCTGGGTGGGCCGTCCGGGCAGTCCTACCTCGGCGCCCGGTTCCCCGCGGACCAGGCGTACGCGGCTGCCATCACCGAGTCGGCCCGGCGGGTCGGCGAGGTGCTGGTCCGCAAGGGGGTGATGGGACGCTTCGCCCTCGACTACGTCGTCGTGCGCCACGGAAGCCGCTGGGAGGCGCACGCCATCGAGGTCAACCTGCGCAAGGGCGGCACGACGCACCCGTTCCTGACGCTGCAGTTCCTCACCGGCGGGACGTACGTGGCCGACCTGGGGTGCTTCCTGACGCCGCAGGGGGAGCGGCGCCATCTGGTGGCGACCGACCACCTCGAGCACCCGGTGCTGCGCGGGTTGCGGGTCAGCGACCTCTTCGACCTCATCGCCCGTACCCGCCTGCACTTCGACCAGGGCACCCAGCAGGGCGTCGTCTTCCACATGATCAGCTGTCTCACCGAGCTCGGCAGGGTGGGCATGACCGCGATCGGTGACACACCGACCGCCGCACAGGCGCTCTACGACCGGGCCCACCAGGCTCTGCTCGAGGAGGCGCGCGAGGCCCTCACCCCGCGCCCCGTGCGGTTCTGAGCCGTCCGCGCGACCTGTCCGGTCAGGCGCAGCCGACGCAGGTGCGGGCGGTCGGGCGCGCCTCCAGCCGCTCCGACGGGATGGGCCGGCCACACCGCTCGCAGGTGCCGTAGCGGCCCTCGGCCACCCGGGCCAGCGCGGCGCGCACGTCGGCCACGTGGCGCTCGGCCTGCTCGATGAGAGCTCCCAGCTGCGAGCGCTCGTAGGCGATCGTCGCGCCTTCGGGGTCGTGCTCGTCGTCGGCGTTGGAGTCCAGCGACGCGGCGACGACGCCGTCATAGTCCCCGCGCAGGGCGCCGAGGTGGGCGGTGGTCTCGGTGAGCTCGGACTCGAGCCGCGCCGTGACAGCGGTCAGGTCGCGACCGCCCACGGCCTCACCCGTCACCGTGGACCCTGCCGCGACCGGACTTGACCTCACCGCGACGGCGCTTGGCGTCGAGGCGCCGCTGCTGCGACCCCCGGGTCGGCTTGGTCCGCCTCCGCGGGGGTGGCGGCGGCGCCAGCGCCTCGCGCAGAAGGGCAGCGAGCCTCTCGCGCGCGGCCGCCCGGTTCCGCAGCTGTGCCCGGTGCTCCGACGCCGTGATGGTGATCCGGCCGTCGACCAGCCGACCGGCGAGCCGCTCCTGCAGCCGCCCACGCTGGACGTCCGTGAAGGCGGGGGAGGCACCGATGTCGAGGACGAGCTCGACCCGGCTGTCGGTGGTGTTGACGCCCTGCCCTCCCGGGCCGGGGGAGCGGCTGAACCGCTCGAGCAGCTCGCCCGCGGGCACGACGAGCCCCTGCGGCAGCCCGGGACCGGGCGGCACGCGGAGGTCGTCACCCGGGTCGCTCACGCCACCATTGTCCCCTGTCGCGCGCGTCCCGTCCCGCCTGGGCGGCTGAGCGGCCACGCGGCATACCGATGTTGCATCTTCCCAACCTGGCCAGCCCGGGTGCATGATTCCGCCCACGTGCCCTCGACCAGGGCACGCGGTCCCTCGACAAGGGAGTCGGGGGCGTCAGTGAGGGGAAAGCATGACTCAACGCAGGATCGCACGGTCGCGCAGAGTCGCCGCCGCGGTCGTACCCACGATCGCCATGGTGGTGGCGGGGGTCGCGACAGCCGGGGCGAGCGGCACCGCCACAGCAGCGGAGAGCACCGGGTCGCCGGCCACAGCCGGCTCGGACCACTACATCAACTACGTCTCGCCGAGGGCCGAGAAGGCGTTCGGCAGCGACACCGAGGTGAAGAAGGGGAAGCAGGCCGCGCAGCAGCGTCAGGACGCCCTCGCGCGCGCCCTGAAGGTCGACCGCAAGAACGCCCAGGGCAACCCCGTGGCCGCCCGCGAGCTGGCCAAGCTCGAGGCGAAGGCGATGAAGGGGAACACGAGCCCGAAGGCGATCAAGAGCCGCTACAAGGGAGCCAAGTCGACCCAGGAGGCGAAGCTCCTCACGATCCTCGTCGAGTTCAACGACAAGGCGAACGACGACTTCACGAGCTCCTACGTGCCGACGGAGTTCGGCGCCACGACGTGCAAGCCGGGCAACGTCCAGAACGGCCCGCTGCACAACACCATCCCCAACCCGGCCACGCTGTCGAAGCCGGACAACAACTCGATGTGGGTGCCGGACTTCTCCTCCGAGCACTACAACAAGATGCTGTTCAGCAAGGACGGCATCACCGAGCGGGTGCGCACCGACCTCAAGGGACCCGACGGCAAGCCCGGGTTCGACATCTCCGGCTACACGATGAAGAACATGTACGAGGAGATGTCGCAGGGCGCCTACACCGTGCACGGCTCCGCGACCCCGTGGGTCACGGTCCCGCACTCCGAGGCGTACTACGGCGCGACGGTCTGCCACAAGAACGACAAGGGTGTCTACGAGGCAGGCCCCATGCAGGACATGCAGGGCCACCCCGACAACCCGCTCGGCCCGGGCCAGCTGCCGATCGACGCGGTCGCGGCGCTCGCCAAGGCACAGCCGAACTTCCCCTGGGCCGACTACGACATCGAGGACCAGGGCGACGTCGACGGTGACGGCAACTACAACGAGCCCGACGGGATCATCGACCACGTCGTGCTGGTCCACGCCGGGTCCGACAAGTCGGGCGGCGGTGGCGCCGAGGGTACCTACGCGATCTGGGCGCACTCCTCAGCCGTGGCCGGTGGCGCCCCGATCCCCGGGACCAACCTGAAGCTGTCCAACTACATCGTGCAGCCCGAGGACTCCGGTGTCGGCGTCTTCGCCCACGAGTACGGCCACGACCTCGGCCTGCCCGACCTGTACGACACCGGCAGCGGCGGCGACTCCGACATCGACTTCTGGGACCTCATGAGCTCCGGCTCGCACTCCGGCCCGATCTTCCAGTCGATGCCGACGCACATGGGCCTGTGGGACAAGTGGGTCCTCGGCTGGGCCGACCCGGTGCAGCTCAACCCCGGTGACGACCCGCGCACCGTCATCGTCGGCCAGAACTCGCGCCCGCTGAAGGGCACGGCCGACGGCGTCAAGATCAACCTTCCCAACAAGGTCGTCACCCTCGCCACGCCGCACAGCGGCTCCAAGATGTGGTGGGGCGGCAACGACCAGAGCTGGGCGAAGAACACCCTCACCCGCACGGTCGACGTGCCCGCGGGCGGCGACGCCAGGTTCTGGATGTGGAACAACTACATCATCGAGAAGGACTGGGACTACGGCTTCGTCGAGGTCTCGACCGACGGCGGCGCCACCTGGGCCGAGCAGAAGGTCTACAACGAGGCCGGCGCCGAGGTGTCCACCAAGGACGACTACGCCGACCCCAACGGCCGGATGAAGGACTACGGCGGCAAGAAGCACGGCCTCACCGGTGACAGCGGCGGCTGGCAGCACGAGTACGTCGACCTGTCCCCGTGGGCGGGCAAGAGCGTCCAGGTGCGCCTGCTGCAGGCCACCGACGCGGCGTTCGAGGAGCGCGGCTGGTTCGCCGACGACTTCTCGGTCACCGCAGGCGGCGCGCCGGTCTGGAGCGACGACGTCGAGAACGGCGCCAACGGCTGGACCGCGGCGACCGGCACCTTCGTCAGCGGCGAGGCGCTGGGATCGGGCTGGGTCATCGACACCGGCACCTCCAGCAAGGCGCAGTACTACCTGGTCGAGTGGCGCAACTTCGACGGGTTCGACGAGGGCCTGAAGTACACCTACGACACGACCTACCAGGCCGACGACGGTGCGTGGAAGGTCGAGAAGATCAAGTACAACGCCCCGGGCGCGCTGGTCTGGTACCGGGACACGTCGTACGGCAACGTCAACCACGTGCTCAACAACCTCACCTCGCTGCCGAGCGAGGGTTCCAAGGGCGGCCTGCTCATCGTCGACAGCCACTTCGACCCGCTGCGGCGCAGCGGAGACGCGGCGGCTCTCGACCCGACCACCCTGAAGAACCTGCCCTCACGTCCGCAGTCGTCGAACGCCGCGTTCGGCCTCCAGCCGACCTACACGTTCAACGAGTGCCTCACCAACGCCGACCTGTCGGTGGAGAAGTGCAACACCCACGGTCCGCAGGCCCCGGTCAGTACCTTCACCGACAACAAGGGCTGGTACCCCGGCTTCGAGCTCCGTCCGGACGGTCGCATCTTCTACCGCGACGCCGACGCCTCGACGGTGGTGCCGTCGAGGGGCAACGCGCCGTACTCGACGCGGTTCGTCGACTCGGCCGGCAACCCGCTGAAGCAGTACTACGGCTACGACATCGGGGCCATCACGAAGATGGGCTCGGGCAACCCGGCCGACGACGGCGTGGGCTACGGCACCACGGTGACGGTGGCCAAGTCGATGTTCGGCAACCAGGCGGCGCAGATCAAGATCACTCCGCCGAGGCCGTGAGCCGGGCCAAGGCCTGACTCGCACCACTGCAACACCAGCAACGCGGAGGCGTCGGTCCCCATCCGGGGGCCGGCGCCTCTGCGACGCCCCTCGGCATCTGTCGCCGGGCGGGTCGTCGACGGGTGCGCCGAGGTGGGGTGGCTGCCCTGACGCAGCCGGCCGCCGGCTCAGTTCGGGTGACAGCCGGGTGCTGCTCGGCGATGATGAGGCATGGCCGAGCGAGAGGAGCCCGCTTCATCCTCGGGGGTGGTGGACCGCTCGGAGGGCTTCGGGGAACGACTGCTCGGCTCGCTCCTGGACCGGGCTCACCAGATGCCTCCGCACCTGATCGCGCCGCTCGTCGCCCAGGAGATCGCCATCATCGGAGGCCGTGACGTCGAGATCTTCCTGCCCGAGTACGACCAGCTGACCCTGGTACCGCTTCGCGGGGAGGGTCTGGTGGTGGGGGTGCCTCAGCCGATCGACGGGTCGTTGCCCGGCGCCGCCTTCCGGACGGACAGGACGGTGGAGGAGCCCCACGAGCAAGGGGTTCGGGTCTTCGTGCCACTGCTCGACGGTACCGACCGCGTCGGGGTGCTCGCCTTCACGATCGACAGCGTGGACGATGATGACCGGCGGCTGACGCGGCGGCTGGCCGGGCTCGTGGCCGACATGTTCGTCACGAAAGGCATGTACACCGACAGCTTCTTCCAAGCCAGGCGCCGGCAGCCCATGAGCCTGTCCGCCGAGCTGCAGTGGCAGCTGCTGCCGCCGCTGACGATGACCACACCGCAGGTGGCTGTCGCCGGTGCGCTGGAGCCGGCCTACGACGTGGCCGGTGACAGCTTCGACTACGCCTTCAACGAAGACATCCTCCACCTGGCCATGATCGACGCGATGGGCCACGGGCTCGGCGCCGCCGTGATGGCCACCCTCGCAGTCGGCGCCTACCGGCATGCTCGGCGCTTCGACCTGGGTCTGGAGGAGATGTACGCGGCGATGGACGCCGCCGTCGCCACCCAGTTCACCGCGGACCACTTCGCGACCGCGCAGATGGCGCGTCTCGACGTCCGTTCGGGCCGGCTGCAGTGGGTCAACGCGGGCCACCCGGCCCCCCTGCTCCTGCGTGACCACCGCGTTCTCGCGTCCCTGGACAGCCCGACGACCCTGCCAGTCGGTTATGGCGGCGCATCGCCCGTGGTCAGTGAGTATGCGCTCGAGCGCGGCGACCGGGTGCTGTTCTTCACCGACGGGGTCGTCGAGGAGCACCGGGAGGGCGGCGAACAGTTCGGTATGGCACGCCTGATCAACCTGGTCGAGCGTGCGAGCCGTGACGGAGGCGCGGTGCAGGAGGTGGTGCGCCGCCTCTCCCGCACCCTGATGCGAGAGCGAGGCGACGTCACCACTGACGACGCGACCCTCCTGTTGCTCGAGTGGCGCGGTGGAAGCGCAGACCACCTCGCCAACGTGGCGGAGGAACTCGGGTGACGAAGCGCCCGGAGATGCGGAAAGACCCCCCGGCAAGCGTGGGGGGTCTTTCGTGATCTGTGTCCGGAGGGGGACTTGAACCCCCACGCCCGATAAAGGGCACTAGCACCTCAAGCTAGCGCGTCTGCCATTCCGCCACCCGGACAAGGTGGTCAGCCGGCACTTTGGGGAGTGCCTGCCGCGCGCCGGAACGATAGCACGCACCGGGCCTGGCCCCGAAACCCGGCGCCCGCGGCGGCGACGACGTGCCGCGGAGGGTGCCGACACGGCATACCGGTCAACGCCCTCGCGTCCTGCGCCACTGCCTAGGGTGGGGTCCATGACCCAGCCAACCGCCCAGTCCGACACCGCCGCCGCCGGCCCCTCCGACGAGGTCGTGAGGATCTGCCAGGAGCTCATCCGCATCGACTCGACGAACTTCGGTGACGGCTCCGGACCGGGGGAGCGCGAGGCGGCCGACTACGTCGTCGCCCAGCTGCGCGAGGTCGGCCTCGAGCCGACGGTCGTCGAGAGCCAGCCGGGGCGCACCAGCGTCGTGGTGCGCCTCGAGGGCGCCGACCGCGCCCGCCCGGCGCTCTGCCTGCACGGCCACCTCGACGTCGTGCCGGCGAACTCCGCCGACTGGCAGGTCGACCCGTTCAGCGGCGAGCTGCGCGACGGGTGCGTCTGGGGCCGGGGAGCCGTGGACATGAAGGACATGGACGCGATGATCCTGTCGGTGGTGCGGCACCTCGCCCGCACCGGCACCAAGCCCCCGCGCGACCTCGTCGTCGCGTTCTTCGCTGACGAGGAGGCCGGGGGAGTGCACGGCTCGCACTTCGTCGTCGACCACCACCCGGAGCTCTTCGAGGGCGTCACCGAGGCCATCAGCGAGGTCGGAGGCTACAGCGTCACGGTGCCGACCGCCGACGGCACGCCGAGCCGCGCGTACCTGCTGCAGACCGCAGAGAAGGGCATCGCCTGGCTGCGGCTGCACGCCCAGGGCCGGGCCGGGCACGGCTCCGTGCCCAACCACGAGAACGCGATCGTGCGCCTCTCGGAGGCGATCACCCGGATCAGCACCCACCCGTGGCCACGGGAGTACGTCGCCTCGGTGCGCCAGCTGCTCGACGGCCTGAGCGACCTGACCGGCGTGGCCTGGACCGACGAGGACGCCGAGGAGCTGCTCGGCCACCTCGGCGGCGCCCAGGGGTTCGTGCGAGGGACTTTGCAGGACACCGCGAACGTGACGATGGCCTCGGCCGGCTACAAGCACAACGTCATCCCGCAGGGCGCCACGGCCGCCGTCGACTGCCGGTTCCTGCCCGGGCACGAGGAGTCGCTCATGGCGACCATCCGCGAGCTGGCCGGCGAGCACGTCGAGGTGGAGGTGGTGCACCGCGACATCGCGCTCGACGCGCCCTTCGACGGACCGCTCGTCGAGGCCATGAAGGCCGCCCTGCTCGCCGAGGACCCCGACGCGCGTGTGCTGCCGTACTGCCTGTCCGGCGGCACCGACAACAAGGCGCTGAGCAAGCTGGGCATCACCGGCTACGGCTTCGCCCCGCTGCGCCTGCCCGCCGACCTCGACTTCGCCCCCATGTTCCACGGCATCGACGAGCGGGTGCCGGTGGACGCGCTCGACTTCGGCGCCCGGGTGCTGCTGCGCCTCGTGCAGACCTGCTGACGACGGGCCGAGGCTCGCTGACGACGCGCCGAGGCTCGCGGACGTGGAAGGCCGCTGACGTCAAAGGCTACTCGCCCGTAGCCTTCCGGCGCCCGGCTCGTTGAGGTGGCAGACGCACTGGGGCGTCGCCACCGCGAGAAGGACGGGCCATGGGTCACACGACGGCATTCAGGACGGTCACGCGCACGGTGACTCGCACGGGGGCGGCCGTGTGCCTGGTCACCGGCCTCGCGCTCCTCGGAGGAGGGGCGGCCGTCGCCGGACCCCTTCAGTCCTCACTGGCTCCGCCGTCGCCCCTGCAGCAGACGACCGCTCAACCGGCGGCAGGCGACCTCGCCACCAGCCTCCCGCTGTCACCGGCACCGTCGACCGACGGTGGCACCGGTGGCGGCCTCCCCGGCCCGCTGGGCGACGTGACCGACCAGGTGACCGGTGCACTCACCGGGCAGCTGCCCGGCCCCGGGAGCGGCGACGGCTCCGGCGCGAGTGGCGGCCAGGGCTCCGGCTCGGGCAGTGCCGAGGGCACCAGCGGCTCCGGCACCAGCGGATCGGGCACCAGCGGGTCGGGGCAGGCGGCATCCGGCACGTCGGGTGGCACGGCGAACGGGCGCACCGCAGCCGCCCCGTCGAACGACCAGCCGAAGGCCGGCGCCCGGGTGCAGAGCGAGGCGCTGACGGCCTGCGTCATCCCGACCGGCGGCTCACCGGCGGTGGAGTTCGACCTGTCCGTGCTCGGCAACGACGCCGGCTCACCGCTGGCCCAGACGATCCCGCAGGTCTTCACCCCGTGCCCCAAGGGCGCCGTGGCCGCCGACGACCTGGCGGGGGTCGACGTCGACGTCCAGGGGCTGGTCGGCGCCTGCGTGCGCGTCACACGGGAGGTCGCGCCGCTGCAGACCACCCTCGTGGTGCTCGACCAGGACGTCATCAAGGCCCTCACCGACGCCGGGCTGCCCCTCCAGCAGCTGGTGGTGCCGTGCCCCGCTGGGACCCAGGTGCCATCCACCTCGACCAACCCCACCCCGGGCGCGGACGCCAACGGGGGTGGCCGCCCCCCGGCCAGCGCCGTGCCGGGCCTGCCGGGCCGGCTCGCCTTCACGGGCGCCGACACCGTGCCGCTGGCCTCGCTGGCGCTCGGGCTGCTCGGCCTCGGGGCGGTGCTGACGGCTCAGGCGCGTCGGCTCAGGCGGTCCGCGTCGCGCGGATGACCCGCCGGCGCAGCCAGGTGCGCTGCACACCGCCGAGGTAGATGCGAGTTCGGTGCAGCTCCCAGTGGCCGTACTCCGCGTGGTCGGCCAGTGTCTTGCGGATGTCGGCTCGGGAAACGTCTCGGGAGAACTTCAGCTCCCGGTACTCGTACTCAACCATCGCCCGCCATTCTCCCCCATGACCCGCTACGGTCGAGCCATGACGTCCGACCCGCGTGCCGCACTGGTGACGCTGACCAGCGCCCTGGAACGCCACCTCGAGGCCTCGGCGTCCAAGCGGGGTGAGGACGACCCGGCGGTCGTCGCGGCCTACGAGGACCTCGCCGACGCGTTCGAGGCCTATGACGACGCGCTGCTCGAGGCCTACGGCGAGATGACCCCGCTGACGGTCTACGAAGAGGACGAGATCGACGACCACTACGAGGACGAGGACGGCGACGAGGGCCTCTACTCCGGTCTCGACGACGAGGAGTACGACACCGACGAGGACTCCGACGAGGGGCCTGACGAGGACTCCGAGGACTCCGAGGACGACCTCGAGGACGGCGACGACATCGCAGAGGCCGACGGCGACCGCTCGCGGCGCTGACGCCCGTCGGTCAGGCGGAGACCTCGTCGAGGGCCGCCACGATCTCCTGGGGCAGGTCGAGCCCGTCGCTGGCGAGTGACGTCTTGAGCTGGCTGGTGGTGCGGGCTCCCACGATGGGGCTCACGACACCCGGCCGGTCGCGCACCCACGCCAGGGCCACCTCCGCGGGGGTGACGCCGAGGCCCTGGGCCGCGATCGCCAGCGCCTCCACGACTCCCGCGCTGCGGTCGTCGAGGTAGCGGGCCGTGAACCGGGGGAAGTCGCGCGAGGCCGCCCGCGAGTCGGCCGGTATGCCGTGCCGGTACTTGCCGGTGAGAACCCCGCGTCCCAGCGGCGACCACGGCAGGATGCCGAAGCCCAGCGACTGGGCAGCGCCGAGCAGCTCGTGCTCGGCGTGGCGGTTGACGAGGGAGTACTCGACCTCGTTGGCCACGAGGGGCACGCGCGCCTGCTCCAGCAGTGACAGGGCTCGGGCGCTCTGCCAGCCCGAGTAGTTGGAGACGCCCACGTAGCGCGCCCGTCCGGTGTTCACGGCCCACTCCAGCGCGGAGAGCGTCTCGGTCAGCGGCGCCTCGTCGCTCCACGTGTGCACCAGCCACAGGTCGACGTGGTCGGTGCCGAGCCGCTCGAGCGAGGTGTCGAGCTGGCTGAGCAGGCTGAAGCGCGAGGTGTCGACCACCCTTGCGCCCGACCGCCGGGAGATGCCGGCCTTGGTGCACACGATGACGTCGTCGCGGTCGACCTCCTCGTCGATCATGCGGCCCAGGAACTCCTCGGCCGCGCCGTCGGAGTAGCCGTGGGCGGTGTCGACCAGCGTGCCACCGGAGGAGAGGAAGGTGCGCAGCTGCTCGGCGGCCGTCTCGTAGTCGGTGCTGCGGCCCCACGTCATCGTCCCCAGGGCAAGGCGGGACACCGAGAGACCGGAGGTGCCCATTCGTCTGCGGCGCATGGGACCGCAGGCTAGCGGGCGTCGCTGGACGCCACGCCGAGGGTCGCCGATAGCCTCTCCTCCCATGGACCTCGGCGTGAACCTCGGCTACTTCGGCATGGGCATGGACGCGGACAACGTCGCGGTGGCCCAGGAGGCCGAGCGCCTCGGGTATGCCGTGGTGTGGGCTGCGGAGGCCTATGGCTCCGACGTGCCCACCGTCCTCGCGTGGGTGGGCGCGCAGACCGATCGCATCGAGCTCGGGGCCGCCGTCATGCAGGTGCCGGCACGCACCCCGGCCATGACCGCGATGACGGCGGCCACCCTCGACACCCTCTCCGGCGGCCGGTTCCGGCTCGGGCTGGGTGTGTCCGGGCCGCAGGTGAGCGAGGGGTGGCACGGTGTGCGCTTCACCGCACCGCTGGGGCGCACCCGCGAGTACGTCGACATCGTGCGGATGGCGCTGCGCCGCGAGCGGGTCGCCTACGAGGGCCGGCACTTCACGCTGCCGCTGCCCGACGGGCCCGGCAAGCCCCTCAAGCTGACCATCCGCCCGCCACGGCCGGACCTGCCGATCTACCTCGCGGCTGTCGGCCCGAAGAACCTCGAGCTGGCCGGTGAGGTCGCCGACGGCTGGCTGGCGATCTTCTTCAGCCCGGAGCACTGCGGTGACCTGCTCGTGTCGGTGGCGGCGGGCCGTCGCCGCGCCGGCCGGGGCACCGAGGAGGACCCCCTCGCTGGGTTCGACATCGCCCCCACCGTCCCGGTGTGTGTCGCGGACGACGTCGAGGCCGCGGCTGCGGCCGTGAGCGGGTATGCCGCGCTGTACATCGGTGGGATGGGGTCGCGGGAGAAGAACTTCTACAACCAGCTCGCCTGCCGGATGGGCTTCGAGGACGCCGCCCACCGCGTGCAGGAGCTCTACCTCGCCGGGCAGCACCGTGACGCCGCGGCCGCCGTGCCCTTCGAGTTCATCGACTCCACCTCGCTCATCGGGCCGCGCGAGCGGATCCGCGAGCGGCTCGGCCGGTACGCCGACGTGGGGGTCGGTACCCTGTCCGTGGCGCCCTTCGCGGCCTCCCTCGAGGACCGGCTGCATGTCGTGCGCACCATGGCCGAGCTCATGGGCGAGACTGGCCTGTCGTCGTCCCCCATCCGGATCCCTGCCGAAGCTGCCGCTGAGGCCCCTGCCGCTGCCCCCGCTCCTGACAAGGACGTCCTGTGACCCTGACCTTCCTCGACGCGATCATCCTCGGCATCGTCGAGGGGCTCACCGAGTTCCTGCCGATCTCCTCCACCGGCCACCTGACCATCACCGAGAAGCTGATCGGCCTGCCGGTCGACGCCAAGGCCGTCACCGCCTACACCGCGATCATCCAGCTCGGCGCGATCGCCGCGACCTTCCTCTTCTTCGCCAGGAAGATCGCCCGGCTCTTCATGGCCTGGGTGCGTGGCCTGGCCAACCAGGAGGCCCGGCGCAGCCCCGACTACATGCTGGCCTGGGCGGTGATCGTCGGCTCGCTGCCCGTCGGCATCGTGGGCTTCCTGCTCAGGGACGTCATCGAGGGCCCGCTGAGGTCACTGTGGGTGGTCGCTGCGGCCCTGCTGCTGTGGAGCGTCGTGATGTGGGCGGCCGAGCGCCGCCACGAGGTGCTCGCCCGGCGCGGCGTCCAGCGCGGCGAGTACGACCTCACGGTCGTCGACGGCCTGGTCATCGGCCTCGTGCAGTGCCTCTCGCTCATCCCCGGCGTCTCCCGCTCCGGTGCCACCATCTCGGCCGGCCTGCTCCGCGGTGTCGACCGGGTGACCGCCACCGAGCTGTCCTTCTTCATGGCCATCCCCGCGCTCACCGCGGCCGGGCTCTTCCAGGCGGTCGACCAGCGCCACAACCTGGGCCAGCTCGGCATGGGCCAGATGCTCGTCGGCATCGTGGTGGCCTTCGTGGTGGCCTACGCGTCCATCGCCTGGCTGCTCAAGTACGTCGCGCACCACTCGATCATGGTGTTCGTCTGGTACCGCGTGGTCCTCGGCGTCCTGCTCGCCGGCGCCCTGGCGGCCGGGGTCATCAGCGCGACCTGAGCCCTCGGGGCACGCCCGGCCGTCTCGTCAGAGCCACTTCGAGCGGCGGAAGGCGCGGTAGAGGACCAGGCACGAGACCGCCATGAGCGCGAGCATCGCGGGGTAGCCCCACACCTGCGGCAGCTCGGGCATGTGCTGGAAGTTCATGCCCTCGATGCCCGCCAGCATCGTCGGCACCGCGGCGATCGCGACCCAGGCCGAGATCTTGCGCATGTCGCTGTTCTGCTGCACGGAGATCTGCGCCAGGTGGGCGTTCAGCACGTCGGTGAGCAGCCGGTCGTAGGACTCCACGTGGTCGATCACCTTGAGCAGGTGGTCGGCGACGTCACGGAGGAGGAGCCGCATCTCCTTGTCGGAGATGGGGGAGCGCGACCCGTCGTGGAGCAGGCTCAGGGGCCCGGCCAGGGGCACGGCGGCGCGTCGGAACTCGAGCACCTCGCGCTTGAGCCGGTAGATGCTCCCGGAGTCGACGTCTCGCGTGCCGGAGAACACCTCCTCCTCGATCTCGTCGAGGTCCACCTGCAGCTCGCCGTCGACGGCGAGGTAGTTGTCGACGATGGAGTCCATCACCGCGTGGAGCACGGCGACCTCACCGTGCTCGAGCTGCTTCGGGTTGGCCTCCAGCTTGCGGCGCACGTTGGCCAGCGGGTTGGCGTCGCCCCGGCGCACCGTGACGACGAACCGGTCGCCGACGAAGAGCATGACCTCACCGGTCTCGATGTCGCTGGTCTCCTCGACGTACCGGATCGTCTTGAGCACGACGAAGATCGTGTTGTCGTAGAGCTCGACCTTGGCGCGCTGGTTGCCCTTGACGGCGTCCTCGACCGCGAGGGGGTGCAGCTTGAGCTCGTCGTTGACGAGGTCGAACTCGGCGTCGGTGGGGTCCTTCAGCCCGATCCACAGGAAGCCGCTGCGGTCGGTGCTGACCCGCAGGGCCTCGAGCTCGTCGCTGAGGTCGCCGCACGGCTGACGTCGACCGTCCCGGTACACCGCCTGGTCCATGATCACGGGCGCTACTCCACCACGCCGGGGGCCGCGACGCACGCACCGCGACGTAGAGTGCGGGCGTGCCCATCTGCCTGCTCGTCCGCCACGGCCACTCCACCGCCAACGCCCAGGGCCTCCTCGCCGGGCGCCTCGCCGGGGTCGCCCTCGACGACACCGGACGCGGCCAGGTGAAGGCCCTCGCCGACCGGTTCGCGGGCCTCTCGGTGGCCCGCGTCGTCAGCAGCCCGCTCGAGCGCTGTCGCGAGACCGCGCTCGCCGTGGCCTCGGCGACCTCGCCCGCGCTCGACGTGCAGCTCGACGAGGGACTTTGGGAGTGCGGCTACGGCGCCTGGACGGGCCGGCTCCTCAAGGAGCTCGTCGACGAGCCGCTCTGGCGCGTGGTCCAGGACCAGCCGAGCGCCGCGCGGTTCCCCGACCACGAGGAGTATGCCGCGGAGAGCATGCTCGAGATGCGTCACCGGGCGGTGGCGACCGTGCGCCGCCACGACGCCGAGGTCGCCGAGCAGCACGGCCCCCACGCCCTGTGGGTCGCCGTGAGCCACGGCGACGTCATCAAGGCCGTCCTGGCGGACGCCGCCGGCAGCCACTTCGACCACCTCCAGCGCTTCCGCGCCGACCCCGCCTCCGTCTCGGTCGTGCACTACACCGAACGGCGGCCCTTCCTCGTCGGTGCCAACGACACCGGGTCGGACCTCGCGCGCCTGGTGCCGCCGGCGAAGCCGGAGGTGCCGGAGGGCGACGCCCCCGTGGGCGGGGGGTCCGCCACCACCGAGCCCGCCGGCTGACCGGGGTTAGAGTTCGAGTCATGTCGGTAACCGAGTTCGACCCGCCCGACCGCTTCGTGGCCGGCACCGTCGGCCCGCCCGGACAGCGGACCTTCTTCCTCCAGGCCAGCTCCGGGCGCCTCGTCTCGTCGGTGTCCTTGGAGAAGCAGCAGGTCATGGTGCTCGCCGACCGCATCAACGACCTGCTCGACAGCTACGCCGGCGGCGCCGGGGGAGACCACGCCGCCGCGGACGTGGTCGACAACGCACCCCTCGACACCCCCATCGAGGACGAGTTCCGCGTGAACACCCTCAGCCTCGGCTGGGACGAGGACCGCGAGGTGGTCGTCATCGAGGCCATCGACCGCGACCCCGACGAGGTGGTCCTGGAGGAGGACGAGGCCGCCAGCGGCCTGCTTCCCGAGGAGCCCCGCCTCATCCGGGTGGTGCTCAGCCCCGCCCGGGCCCGCGCCTTCGCCCGGCGCTGCCAGGCCGTCGTCGCCGCCGGGCGCCCGCCGTGCCCGTTCTGTGGCGGGCCGCTCGAGGTCGAGGGCCACATCTGCCCGCGCGCCAACGGGTACCGACGCTGACCGGTCGGCCGTCCGAGGTGAGCGACGTGCTTGCGGTCCTGGCGGAGGGGGAGGTCCACCTCGTCGGCAGGCTGGCCGACGCCTCCAACCACGCGTTCCTGGCCGAGGTCACCGCCGCAGGCGAGACCGTGCTCGCCATCTGGAAGCCGGTGGCCGGGGAGCGCCCGCTCTGGGACTTCCCCGACGGCACGCTCGCAGACCGGGAGACCGCGGCCTTCCTGGTCTCCGAGGCCGGCGGCTGGGGCGTCGTCCCCGAGACGGTCTTCCGCGACGGACCGCACGGGCGTGGCTCCCTCCAGCGCTGGGTGGGGGACCCCGGCGAGGAGCCGGACTACGTCGTCGACATCGTCGCGCCCGACGCGGTGCCGGCGGGCTGGCTGCCGGTGCTGAGCGGCGAGGGGGAGGACGGCGCCCCGGTCGTCGTCGTGCACGAGGACTCTCCCGCGGTGGCCCAGGTGGCCGTCTTCGACGCCGTCATCAACAACAGCGACCGCAAGGGCTCCCACCTGGTGCGCGAGGGGCAGGCCGTCCGCGGGTTCGACCACGGCGTGAGCCTGCACACCGAGGACAAGCTGCGAACCGTCCTCTGGGGCTTCGCCGGTCGGCCGCTGCCCGCGCAGGAGGTGGATCGCATAGCGCGGCTCGACGCCGCGCTGGCCGACGGCGGCGCCCTCGACGAGGCCCTGTGCGCGCACCTGACCATCGCGGAGGTGGCCGCGCTGCGACGGCGCGTGCGACGCCTGCTGGAGCTGCCGGCATACCCGCTGCCCGGGCACGGGTGGCCGTCGATCCCCTGGCCGCCGCTGTGAGCGGGAGCGCACGTAGGCTTCACCCGTGATCTCCTGGCCCACCCCCTTCATCCCGGCCATCCCGGGCACCGGCCTGCCGGTGCGCGTCTTCGACACCGCGACCCAGACGGTCCGCCCGGTCGCCGCCGGCTCCACCGCCCGGATGTACGTCTGCGGCATCACGCCGTACGACGCGACGCACCTCGGCCACGCAGCCACCTACGTCACCTTCGACGTCCTCGGCCGTGCGCTCCGTGACGCCGGGCACGAGGTCACCTACGTGCAGAACATCACCGACGTCGACGACCCCCTGATCGAGCGCGCCGAGCGCGACGGGCTGCACTGGGAGCACCTGGCCACCGCCGAGGTCGCCCTGTTCCGCGAGGACATGACCGACCTCGCGATCATCCCGCCGGACCACTACATCGGGGTCGTCGAGAGCATCCGGCCCATCGCCGCCGCCGTCGGGGAGCTGCTCGACAAGGGCGTCGCCTACCGGGTGGACACCGCCGAGTCGGAGGGCGACGACATCTACTTCGACCTCTCGAGCGACCCGGGCTTCGGCTCCGTGTCGAACTGGTCCCGCGAGCAGATGATGGCGGTCTTCGCCGACCGTGGCGGCGACCCCGAGCGGCCCGGCAAGCGAGACCCCTTCGACCCGCTGCTGTGGCGGGCCGCCCGCGCGGGCGAGCCGTGGTGGGACAACGAGCAGCTCGGCGCGGGGCGCCCCGGCTGGCACATCGAGTGCAGCTGCATCGCCCTGCAGTTCCTGGGCATGTCATTCGACATCCAGGGCGGTGGCAGCGACCTCGTCTTCCCTCACCACGAGATGAGCGCCTCGCAGGCCGTCGCCCTCACCGGCGAGCGGCCGTTCGCCCGCTGCTACGTGCACCAGGCGATGGTCGGGCTAGACGGCGAGAAGATGAGCAAGTCGCGCGGCAACCTGGTGCTCGTCTCGAAGCTGCGGGCCGACGGCGTCGACCCGATGGCCATCCGCCTCGCGCTGCTCAGCCAGCACTACCGCACCGACTGGGAGTGGACCCCGACCCACCTCGAGCAGGCCGAGCAGCGGCTGGAGACCTGGCGCGCGGCTGTGTCGGTCAACACCGGTCCGAGCGCCGACGCGACGCTGCAGCGGGTGCGCGAGCTGCTCGCCGACGACCTCGACACCCCCGGAGCGCTGGCCGCCGTCGACCGCTGGGCCAAGGAGTGCCTGACGCACGGCGGGGAGGACGCGGCCGCGCCGGGCATTGTGTCGCGCCTGCTCGACGCACTGCTGGGCGTCCGGCTCTAGCTCCAGCCGGGGCCGGCCGCGTCCAGTCGGGCCGGTCCAGTCGCGGCCGGTCTAGCCGGGGCCGCCGCCGTCGTGGCCGCGGCGGCGCAGGTAGCGCTCGAACTCGCGCGCGATCGCGTCGCCGCTCGCCTCGGGCAGCTCGGCGGTGTCCTGGGCCTCCTCGAGGGACTGGACGTACTCCGCCACCTCGTCGTCGGTCTCGGCCAGCTCGTTGATGCCGCGCTCCCACGCCTTGGCGGCCTCGGGCAGGTCGCCGTGGGGGATCGGGGCGTCGATCAGCTCCTCCAGCTTGGAGACCAGGCCCAGCGTGGCCTTGGGCGAGGGGGAGTGCCCGGCGTAGTGCGGCACGGCCGCCCAGCACGAGATGGACTGGAGACCGGCCTGGGTCGCGGCGTCGGCGAGCACGCCGACGATGCCGGTCGGGCCCTCGTACCTGCTGGGCTCGAGGTCATAGCGGTGCAGGACGTCCTCGCTGTCGGAGGTCGCGGTCACCGGGATCGGGCGGGTGTGCGCGACGTCGGCCATGAGGGCGCCGAGCGTGAAGACGGTGGTGACGCCCGCCTGCTGGGCGAACTCCATGAGCTCGATGGTGAAGGCGCGCCAGCGGAACGACGGCTCGATGCCCTGCACCAGGATGACGTCTCGGCCGATGCCGGGCGTGGTGGCCAGCAGGATGCGGGTCGTGCGCCAGCTGATCCGCCGGCGCCCCTCGTCGAGCACCACCCGCGGACGGTTGACCTGGAAGTCGTAGTAGTCCTCCGGGTCGAGGGCCGCGATGGGCTCGGCGTCCCAGAGGTCGATGAGGTGGTCGACCGCGGCGGTCGCCGCCTCGCCGGCGTCGTTCCACCCTTCGAAGGCAGCGATCAGAACCGGGTCGCGCAGCTCCGGGACGTCCTCGAGTTCGATCAACCCATGCCTCCTGTTGGTTTCACCAGCACTCCCCAGCCTACGGAATGCGCCGCCGGGCGCGAGGGCGAGTCTCAGTAGACTCGCCGGGACGTCATCACCACCACCACCGGAAGGCCCGACCACCGTGGACACCGCCGCCAGCCACACCACCAGCCGCCAGCTCCCGGCGGCCGTGCTCTGGGACATGGACGGCACGCTGGTCGACACCGAGCCCTACTGGATCCACGGCGAGCACGCGCTCGTCGAGGCCTACGGCGGCACGTGGTCGGAGGAGTACGCGCACGAGCTCGTCGGCAACGACCTCACGGTCTCGGCCGAGTTCATCCGCGCCAACTCGCCGGTGACGCTCACGCCGGTGGAGATCATCGAGGAGCTGCTCGGCCACGTCATCCGGCAGGTCAAGGAGCACGTGCCGTGGCGGCCGGGCGCCCGTGAGCTGCTCTTCGCCCTCGGCGAGGCAGGCGTGCCGTGCGCCCTGGTGACGATGTCGTGGCGGTCGCTGGCCGAGGCGGTCGTCGACGCCCTGCCGGAGGGCACCTTCACCGCCCTCATCACCGGTGACGAGGTCGAGCACGGCAAGCCGCACCCGGAGCCCTACCTGGCCGCGGCCCGGGCGCTGGGCGTCGACCTGGCCGACTGCGTGGCCATCGAGGACTCGCCAACCGGGGTGCGCTCGGCGGTGGACGCCGGCGTGCCGACCCTGGCCGTGCCACACGTCGTGCCGGTGCCGCGGATGGCCGGCTCGGTGCAGGTGCCGTCGTTGCGCGGCCTCGGGCCGCACGACCTGCTGCCGGTCTTCGTCGGCGCCTGACGCGAGCCCGACCTCCAGCCCGATCTCCGGCCCGAGCCCCGTACCCGACCCGGTGATGGGTCGACCCGCTTCAGTCCTCGGCGAGCTCGGCCTCGCCGGACCGCTGGGGGTCCAGCGCCAGGACGGCTGCGGCCTCTGGGAGCGGCGGGGGAGTGCCACCCCAGGCCGGGCACAGCGCCCGGTGGTCGCACCAGTCGCACAGGCGGGAGGTCCGCGGACGCCAGTCGCCGGTCTCGGCAGCCCGCTGGATCGCGACCCACAGGGCCTTGAGCTTGCGCTCGGTCGCCCGCAGGTCGGCCTCGTCGGGGCTGTAGCGGACCGTCTCACCGTTGCCGAGGTAGACCAGCTGCAGCATCCGCGGCACCTCGCCGCGCAGTCGCCACAGCACCAGGGCGTAGAACTTCATCTGGAACAGCGCCTTGCCCTCGAACAGCTCCGAGGGCGAGCGACCGGTCTTGTAGTCGACCACGCGCATGGCGCCGCCCGGTGCGACGTCGAGCCGGTCGACGTAGCCGCGCAGGGTCAGGCCGTCGAAGTCGGCCTCGACGTAGAGCTCGCGCTCCGCCGGCTCGAGGGCGCGCGGGTCCTCGAGGGTGAACCAGCGCTGGATGAGCGCGGTGGCCTCGGCGTACCACGAGTCGTGGCCGGGCAGCTCGTCGTCGTGGTCGTCGACGAGCGAGGCCAGGTCGGGCTCGAGCTCCTTCAGCGACTGCCACACCGGCGCCACCAGGGCGACGGCGGCCTCAGGGGTGCGCTGGTCGGCCGGCAGGTCGAAGAGCCGCTCGAGTACGGCGTGCACGAGGGTGCCGCGGGCGGCCGCCGGGCTCGGCGGCGAGGGCAGCCGGTCGATGACCCGGAACCGGTAGAGCAGCGGGCACTGCATGAAGTCCGAGGCCCGGCTGGGTGAGAGTGCGGCAACCATGGGTCGAACGGTAGGAGGGGCCACTGACACCCCCGCTGCGGTCTCCACGGGCGCAGCCCTGTTCGCGGTGTCGGCCGCCGCGACCTGGTCCACCACCGCCTCAGTCCTCCGGCTGGTAGCCGAGGTTGGGGGAGAGCCAGCGCTCGGCCTCCGCGAGGCTCCAGCCCTTGCGCTCGGCGTAGTCCTCGACCTGGTCGCGACCGAGCCGGCCGACGACGAAGTACTGCGACTGCGGGTGCGAGAAGTACCAGCCACTCACCGACGCACCCGGCCACATCGCCATGGACTCGGTCAGCTCGATGCCGGCGTTCTGCTCGACCTCGAGCAGCCGCCACAGCGTCTCCTTCTCGGTGTGGTCCGGACAGGCCGGGTAGCCCGGCGCGGGCCGGATGCCGGCGTACTCCTCGCGGATGAGCGCCCCGTTGTCGAGCTGCTCGTCGGGCGCGTAGCCCCAGAACTCGCGGCGGACCCGCTCGTGCATGCGCTCGGCGAACGCCTCGGCCAGCCGGTCGGCCAAGGACTCCAGCAGGATGGCGCTGTAGTCGTCCAGGGCCGCCTTGAACTCCATCACCTTGTCGGTGCTCCCGAGGCCGGCCGTCACCGCGAAGGCGCCGACGTAGTCGCGCACACCGCTCTCGCGCGGGGCGACGAAGTCGGCCATGGCACGGTTCGGGACCCCGTGGCGGTGGGCGCCCTGCTGGCGCAGCGTTCGCAAGGTGGTGAGGACCTCGGAGCCGTGCTCACCGGCATACAGCTCGATGTCGTCCTCGCCCACCGCGTTGGCCGGGAAGAGCCCGATGACGCCGTTCGCGGTGAGCCACCGCTCCTCGGCGATGCGGTCGAGCATGACCTGGGCGTCCTCGTAGAGCCGGCGCGCGGCGTCGCCGGAGGCCGGGTTGTTGAGGATGTCGGGGAACGAGCCCTTCATCTCCCAGGCGTTGAAGAACGGCTGCCAGTCGATGTAGCGGCGCAGCTCGTCGAGGTCGTAGCCGTGGAACCGTCGGATGAACTGGGTGGCGTCGCGGTGCCAGTGGGTGTCCGGCTGCCCCGACCAGATGTCCTTGGACTGCTGGGCGAGCAGGTGCGGGCGCGGCGGCCGGTAGGTGGACCAGTCCACCGGGGTGCGGTTGGCGCGGGCCTGCTCGAGCGGCAGCAGCGGTCGCTCGTTCTGCTTGGCCGCGAACCGGGTGCGGATGGCGTCGTAGTCGGCCGCGACCTCCGCCATCAGCTTCGGGCGCCCGTCGTCGGAGAGCAGCTGGGAGACGACCGGCACCGACCGGGAGGCGTCCTTCACCCACACGACCGGCCCGTGGTACTTCCCGTCGACCTTCACCGCCGTGTGCGCCCGCGAGGTGGTGGCACCGCCGATGAGCAACGGGATCTCGAAGCCCTGCCGCTCCATCTCGGAGGCGAAGTTGACCATCTCGTCGAGCGACGGGGTGATCAGGCCGGAGAGGCCGATGACGTCGGCGCGTTCGGCCTTGGCAGCGTCGAGGATCTTCTGGGCCGGCACCATGACGCCGAGGTCGACCACGTCGTAGTTGTTGCACTGGAGCACGACGCCGACGATGTTCTTGCCGATGTCGTGGACGTCGCCCTTGACCGTGGCCATGACGACCTTGCCCTTGGCGCGCTCCGCGTCGCCCGGCTTCTTCTCCGCCTCGATGTAGGGGATGAGGTAGGCCACCGCCTTCTTCATGACCCGCGCCGACTTGACGACCTGGGGCAGGAACATCCGCCCCGAGCCGAACAGGTCGCCGACGACGTTCATGCCGTCCATCAGCGGGCCCTCGATGACCTCGATGGGGGCGCCGCCGCGGGCCGAGATCTCCGCGCGCAGCTCCTCGGTGTCGGCCTCGACGTGCTCGTCGATGCCCTTGACGAGGGCGTGGGTGATCCGCTCGCCGACGGGCAGCGAGCGCCACTCCTCGGTGGCGGCCTCCTGCTCGGCACCGCTCCCGGCGAAGCGGTCGGCGATCTCGAGCAGCCGCTCGGTGGCGTCGGGGCGGCGGTTGAGCACGACGTCCTCGATGCGCTCACGCAGCTCGGGGTCGATCTCGTCGTAGACCACCAGCGCACCGGCGTTGACGATGCCCATGTCCATCCCCGCCCTGATGGCGTGGAAGAGGAAGACCGCGTGGATCGCCTCCCGCACGGAGTTGTTGCCCCGGAACGAGAAGGAGACGTTGGAGACGCCCCCGGAGACGAGGGCGCCGGGGAGGTTCTCCTTGATCCAGCGGGTGGCCTCGATGAAGTCGGTGCCGTATGCCGCGTGCTCCTCGATGCCCGTCGCCACCGCGAAGATGTTGGGGTCGAAGATGATGTCCTCGGCGGGGAACCCGACCTCCTGCGTGAGGATGTCGTAGGCGCGGCGGCAGATCTGCCTGCGCCGCGCGAGCGAGTCGGCCTGGCCGTCCTCGTCGAACGCCATCACGACCACCGCCGCGCCGTAGCGACGGCACAGGCGTGCCTGCTGGATGAAGGGCTCGACGCCCTCCTTCATGGAGATGGAGTTGACGATCGGCTTGCCCTGCACGCACTTCAGGCCCGCCTCGATGACCTCCCACTTCGAGGAGTCGACCATCACCGGGACGCGGGAGATGTCGGGCTCGCTCGCGACGAGCTTGACGAAGCGGTCCATGGCCGCGACGCCGTCGATCATGCCCTCGTCCATGTTGATGTCGATGACCTGGGCCCCGGCCTCGACCTGCTGTCGCGCCACTCCGAGGGCGGTGGGGTAGTCCTCGGCCTGGATGAGCTTGCGGAAGCGGGCCGACCCGGTGATGTTGGTGCGCTCGCCGACGTTGACGAAGAGTGACTCGTCGGTGACGTTGAGCGGCTCGAGGCCCGCCAGCCGCAGGGCGGGGGACACCGTCGGGGGCTGGCGGACGTCCTTGCCCCGCGCAGCCTCGGCGATCGCCTTGACGTGCTCGGGCGTGGTGCCGCAGCAGCCGCCCAGGAGGTTCACCAGCCCGGCCTCGGCGAACTCCTCGATGACCGCGGCCATCTGGGCAGGCGTCTCGTCGTACTCGCCGAACGCGTTGGGCAGCCCGGCGTTGGGGTAGCAGGAGATGAACGTGTCGGCCACGCGCGAGAGCTCGGCCACGTAGGGCCGCATCTCGGCCGCGCCGAGCGCGCAGTTGAGCCCGACCGCGACCGGGCGGGCGTGGCGCACCGAGTTCCAGAACGCCTCGGTGACCTGGCCCGAGAGGGTGCGGCCGGAGGCGTCGGTGATGGTGCCGGAGATGACCACGGGCCAGCGGCGGCCGTGCTCGTCGAAGAGCGTCTCCAGCGCGAAGATCGCCGCCTTGGCGTTGAGCGTGTCGAAGATAGTCTCGACGATCAGCAGGTCGACCCCGCCGTCGACGAGGCCGCGCGCCTGCTCGAGGTAGGCCTGCACCAGCTCGTCGTAGGTGACGTTGCGCTCGCCCGGGTCGTTGACGTCGGGCGAGATCGAGGCCGTGCGGTTGGTCGGGCCCAGCGCTCCCATGACCCAGCGCGGTCGGTCGGGGGAGCGCTCCATCGCCGCGTCGCAGGCCTGGCGGGCCAGCCGGGCGGAGGCGAGGTTGAGCTCGTAGGCGAGGTCCTCCATGCCGTAGTCGGCCAACGAGATCCGCTGGGCGTTGAAGGTGTTGGTCTCGACGAGGTCGGCGCCGGCGTCGAGGTAGGCCTCGTGGATGCCGCGAATGGCGTCGGGCGCGGTGAGGCTCAGCAGGTCGTTGTTGCCGCGCAGGTCGCTCGGCCAGTCGGCGAAGCGCTCACCGCGGTAGTCGGCCTCGCCGAAGCCGAGGTGCTGGATCATGGTGCCCATCGCGCCGTCCATGACGAGGATGCGCTCGCGCAGGGCAGCGGTGAGCGCGTCGGTGGCGTCCGGACGGTGGTCGGGTGAGAGAGGCACCCGACCAGTATGTCCGGTCGCGTCACTGCGGCGACGGGGTGCTCACGTAGTGTCTCCCCATGTCACAGACCGCCGGGACCCGACGCCCCAGCCGCGGCCCTGGCGTGCGCGTGGCCACCATCGCCGGCGTGCCGGTCTACATCGGAGGCAGCTGGGCGCTGATCGCGGTCGTCCTCATCGCGCTCATCGGGCCGTCGATCGCCCGCAGCCGTCCGGACCTCGGGGTCCTCGCCTACGGCGTCGCCGCCCTGATGGCCCTGCAGCTGCTGGTGGCCGTGCTGGTGCACGAGGCGGCCCACGCCATCGCAGCACGGGCCTACGGGCTGCCCGTGCTGCGCGTCGTGGCCGACCTGTGGGGCGGCCACACCGCCTTCGAGTCCGGGCGCTCCACGCCGGGTGCCGCGGCGGTCATCGCCGCGGTCGGGCCCCTCGCCAACGGCCTGCTCGCCCTGCTCGCCTGGCTGGCACTGCAGACCGGCCCGACCGGCATACCGGACACCCTCATCGGCGGCTTCGCCGTGCTGAACGCCGCGCTCGCGGCCTTCAACCTGCTGCCGGGACTGCCCCTCGACGGCGGCCAGCTGGTGGAGTCCCTCGTCTGGAAGGTCAGCGGCAGCCGGCCGAAGGGGATGGTCGTCGCCGGCTGGTGCGGGCGCGTCGTCACGGCGCTCGTCATCCTCTACGTGCTCGGCAGGCCGCTCGCGATGGGGCGGCAGCTCGACCTGTTCGACATCGGCTGGGCCATGTTCATCGCCCTGTTCATGTGGGCGGGCGCGTCGTCGGCCATCCGCGGTGGCCAGGTGCTCGCCGCGGTGCAGCAGGTCTCCGTGGCCGAGGTGCTGAAGCGGGCGCTCGGCGCCTCCGAGTCGGAGCGTCTCGACACCGTGCTCGACCGGTGGGCTCCCGGCGAGGTCGTCGTGGTGCTCGACCGGTCCGGCCGGCCCACCGGGGTCGTGGAGCCGGAGGCGGTCGGGCGCGTCCCGCACGGCCGCCACGCCGAGACCGACCTGTCCGCCGTCTCCCGGCCGCAGCCGCCGGGCTGGGCGGTCGAGGCAGCCCCCGGCGACGACATCGTGCCGGTCATCACCGCCATGCAGACCCTCGGCACCCCGCTCGTGGCGGTGACCCACCAGGGACGCTTCCTGGGCATCGTCACCGCCGAGGACGTCAACCGCGCGGTCGAGCGGGTCTGAGCCCACTTCGGGGCCCCGCTGCGGCGCCCACTGCCACGCCCAGTCCGGACCCGCCCGGCCGTCCGGCCAGCCCTGCGCCGCAACTAGACTGGCCCGCCATGAGCAGCGCCGAGCATCCCGACACCCCCGCCGGCCCCGCGGCCCCGACGGGCACGGGCCACGCGGACACCGCCGCCCCCGTCGGCCCGGTCGGTGCGGAGCTGCGTCGCGGGCCCTTCGCCGTGGGGGAGCGGGTGCAGCTGACCGACCCCAAGGGGCGCCTGCACACCATCACTCTGGAGCCCGGGCGCGAGTTCCACACGCACCGCGGCCGGCTCGCCCACGACGACCTCATCGGGGCCCCCGACGGCTCGGTGGTGCGCAACACCGCCGGCGTCGAGTACCTCGCCCTGCGGCCTCTGCTGTCGGACTACGTCATGTCGATGCCGCGGGGGGCCGCCGTGGTCTACCCCAAGGACGCCGGCCAGATCGTCACCATGGCGGACATCTTCCCCGGCGCCCGGGTCGTCGAGGCCGGCGTCGGCTCCGGCGCCCTGTCGATGTCGCTGCTGCGCGCGGTGGGGGAGCACGGCAGCCTGCACTCCTTCGAGCGGCGCGAGGACTTCGCCGACATCGCCAAGGGCAACGCCCGCGCGTTCTTCGGCGTGGACCACCCGGCGTGGCAGGTCACGGTCGGTGACCTGGTGGAGGAGCTGCCGCGGGCGGTCGAGCCCGGCAGCGTCGACCGCGTCGTGCTCGACATGCTGGCGCCCTGGGAGTGCCTCGACGTCGTGGGCGACGCGCTCCTGCCCGGCGGCGTGCTCATCTGCTACGTCGCCACCGCCACGCAGCTCTCCCGCGTCGCCGAGGCGATCCGTGACCACGGCGGCTTCACCGAGCCCGAGGCCTGGGAGTCGCTCGTGCGAGGCTGGCACCTCGAGGGCCTCGCGGTGCGCCCGCAGCACCGCATGCACGGCCACACCGGGTTCCTCATCACCACCCGTCGCCTCGCCCCGGGCGTGACACCGCCGCTGCGCAAGCGCCGTCCGGCCAAGGGCGCCTACGGCGAGGAGGGGGCCGAGGGCGTCGACCGCCTCGACCACGAGTCGTTCGGCCAGACGGGGGAGTGGACCCCGGAGGACATCGGCGAGCGGACACCCTCGGACAAGAAGGTCCGCAAGCTGCGTCGATCTGTGACCCAAACCTCCGTGAACTGAACGGAGTTCGGCGTTAGGGTCGGTTATCGGCCGCCGAGAGCGGTCGGACCTTCGAAGTGAGGGAGCCGACATGAGCGACAAGACGAGCCACCGGAACCACCCCGACGACCACGCCGAGGAGCGGCGGCAGCAGGAGCTGCTCGCCGAGGAGGTGGCGGCGCTGCGCCAGCGGCTCGCCGACGCCCCCGCCCGCTCCCGCGAGCTCGAGACGAAGGTGCTCCAGCTCCAGTCGAACCTCGCCACCATCTCCTCCCAGAACGAGCGCCTCGTGCGCACGCTCAAGGAGGCCCGCGAGCAGATCGTCACCCTCAAGAGCGAGGTCGACCGGCTGGCCCAGCCGCCCGCGGCATACGGCATCGTCCTGGAGTCGTACGACGACGCCACGGTCGACATCCTCACCGGCGGTCGGAAGATGCACGTCGCCGTGAGCCCGGCCGTCGACCCCGGCGAGCTGTCGGCCGGCCGGGAGGTGCGCCTCAACGAGGCCATGAACGTGGTCGCCACCTGCGGTTTCGAGCGCACGGGTGAGGTCGTGATGATCAAGGAGCTGCTCGGCGACGACCGGGTGCTGGTCGTCGCCCACGCCGACGAGGAGCGGGTCTGCCGGATCGCCGACTCCCTCGAGGGGGAGCCGATCCGGGTCGGCGACGCGCTGATGCTCGAGCCGCGCACGGGCTTCGTCTACGAGCGCATCCCCAAGGCAGAGGTGGCCGAGCTCGTCCTCGAGGAGGTCCCCGACATCGACTACGAGGACATCGGCGGCCTGGCCGGGCAGATCGAGGCGATCCGCGACGCGGTGGAGCTGCCGTACCTGCACCCCGACCTGTTCAAGGAGCACCAGCTCAAGCCGCCGAAGGGCGTGCTGCTCTACGGGCCGCCCGGCTGCGGCAAGACGCTCATCGCCAAGGCCGTGGCTGCCTCCCTGGCCCGCAAGGTCGCCGAGAAGGAGGGCAAGCCCGTCGCGAAGTCGTTCTTCCTCAACATCAAGGGTCCGGAGCTGCTCAACAAGTACGTCGGCGAGACCGAGCGCCACATCCGCCTGATCTTCCAGCGCGCGCGGGAGAAGGCCTCCGACGGCACGCCGGTGGTCGTGTTCTTCGACGAGATGGACAGCCTGTTCCGCACCCGCGGGTCGGGTGTCTCCTCCGACGTCGAGACCACGATCGTGCCGCAGCTGCTGTCGGAGATCGACGGCGTCGAGCGGCTGGAGAACGTCATCGTCATCGGCGCCTCGAACCGCGAGGACATGATCGACCCGGCCATCCTGCGGCCCGGCCGGCTCGACGTGAAGATCAAGATCGAGCGGCCCGACGCCGAGAGCGCCCGCGACATCTTCACCAAGTACCTCACCGCCGACCTGCCGCTGCACGAGCACGACCTGTCGGAGCACGGCGGGTCGAGGCAGGCGACCGTCGACGCGATGATCCAGGCCGCGGTGGAGCGGATGTACTCCGAGATCGAGGAGAACCGTTTCCTCGAGGTGACCTACGCCAACGGCGACAAGGAGGTCCTGTACTTCAAGGACTTCAACTCCGGCGCGATGATCCAGAACATCGTCGACCGCGCCAAGAAGATGGCGATCAAGGACTTCCTCACCCAGAACCAGCACGGCATCCGCGTCGACCACCTCCTCGCCAGCTGCGTCGACGAGTTCAAGGAGAATGAGGACCTGCCCAACACGACCAACCCCGACGACTGGGCCCGCATCTCCGGCAAGAAGGGCGAGCGGATCGTCTACATCCGCACCCTCATCACCGGGAAGTCGGGCTCCGAGCCGGGCCGGTCGATCGACAACGTCGCCAACACGGGCCAGTACCTGTAGGCGGTCCCACCCCCGCCACTGACCGAAGGTCTGAGGACAAACCGGGACAGTCCGGGTGGCCGGCTATGGACTGTCCCGGGGCCAGGTCAAGGAAGGGTAAGGAGCCGGTCCACCGGGGACGAAGGCTCCTACGGTGGACGCATGATCCCTCGATACGCTCTCTGCACGGGAGGCACTCGCGACGGCAAGCGGTATCCGCTGCACCGCGAGATCCGTCCCGGCTACGAGTTCACGTGGGACGGCTCCACCTACCGCGTCATCCGCCGAGTCGTGCAGACCGGCGCCGGTCCGATGTGGGTCGCGACCGCCGCCTGAGCACCGACCACAGCAGGCGCCAGCCCACCAGCAGCGCCCCCAGCACCAGCGTCGCCACGACCACGAACGCCGGGTCCGTGCCCGCGCCGGTGACCCGGCGCAGCAGCATGCCGGCGGCGACCGCGACCAGGGCAACGACGGCACCCTCGACAGCGGTATGCCGCGCGCTCGCACCCGCGGGCACCGGCCAGGCACCGCGCCAGAGGCGCACCACCAGCCAGCCGATGGCGGTGCCCGCCAGGAACGGCCACGCGGTCGTGAGCACGCCGGTGGCCGTCACCCCTTCGGCGTGGCTCGAGCGCCCGACGGTCGCGAAGAGCAGCACGGTGACGACGTCTGCCGCCGCCGAGAGCACCACAGCCGAGGGAACGGCGCCCCTGGGGCTACCCGTCACGCGTGGACCGGGTCGAACAGGGTCGGCCGCGGCGGTGCGTGCGACGGGTCGACGCCGTCGAAGAGGCTGCTGACCGACTCGCCCGCGTGGATGCGCGAGATCGCCTCGGCGAACAGCCCCGCGACCGAGCGCACCCGCAGCTCCGGCCAGTCCGTCGGTGCGGGAACGGTGTCGGTGGTCACAACCTCGCTCACCATGGGGTGGCTGCGCAGCCGCTCGACGGCCTTCCCGGCGAAGAGCCCGTGCGTGCAGGCCACGGCCGCCTCCTGGCAGCCCTGCTCGGCGAGCCGTTCGAGCAGCTCGATGATGGAGCCGCCGGTGGCGATCTCGTCGTCGAGGATGATGGCCCGCTTGCCGGCGACGTCACCGACGATGGCGTCGATGACCACCCGGTCGTCGCCGAGCCGCTGCTTGCTGCCCGCGGCGACCGGGAGACCGAGCAGCCGGGCGAACTGGGTGGCGGTCTTGGCGTTGCCGAGGTCGGGCGAGACCACCACGGCGTCACGCAGGTCGTGGTCGCGGAAGTGGTCGGCGAGCACCCCGATGGCGGTGAGGTGGTCGACGGGCACGGAGAAGAACCCGTGCACCTGGGGCGCGTGCAGCGTCATGGTGAGCACCCGGTCGACCCCCGCGGTGACGAGCATGTCGGCCACCAGCCGGCCACCGAGCGAGATGCGCGAGGCGTCCTTCTTGTCGGACCGCGCGTAGGCGTAGTGCGGGATCACGGCGGTGATCTGGGCTGCGGAGGCGCCACGGGCGGCGTCGATCATCAGCAGCAGCTCCATGAGGTGGTCCTGCGTCGGCGCCACCAGCGGCTGGACGATGTAGACGTCGCGCTGGCGGCAGTTGGCCAGCAGCTGCGCCTGCAGGCAGTCGTTGCTGAAACGACTGGTCTCTGCCGGCGACAGCGGCACGGCCAGCTCGGCGCAGATGTGCGCGGCGAGCTCGCGGTGGGCGCTGCCGGAGAACACGACGATGTCGCGCATGGGACATGCTCCTCGAGGGTCGGGGCCGCGCTGCTGCTCGCAGACTATCCGGACAGCGGGCTCCCGTCTGCCCCTGTGTGGGCCCCGCCACCTGTCCGGGTCGCGGCACCGTTGGACGCCCCGGTCACGGCCCCGCCGCCCCCGGCGGCATACAGGTGGGTGCGCAGCTCCTGCACCAGCTCGGCGCGGTGCTGGGCGCCCACCGGCACCACCCCGGGGAACGAGGCGAAGCCGTGGGGGACGCGCACGTAGTTGGTGGCCCGGGCCGCGACGCCCGCCTTGCGGAGGGCCGCGGCGAAGCGCAGCCCGTCGTCGCGCAACGGGTCGAGGTCGGCGGTCTGGACCAGCGCCGGCGGCAGGCCACGCAGGTCACCGAACAGGGGCGAGAGCATCGGGTCGCGCCGGTCGGCGCCCTCGGGCAGGTAGTGGCGCTGGAAGGCGAGGATGTTGGCCCGCGTCAGCACCGGCGCCTCCGCGTTCTCCTCGATCGACGGCGACGACAGGGTCTGGTCGAGACCGGGGTAGATGAGCGCCTGGTGGCGCAGGAGCGGACCACCGGCGTCGCGGGCCGCCAGGGCCACCACGGCGGCCAGGTTGCCGCCGGCGCTGTCGCCGCAGACGGCCAGCCTGCTGGTGTCGGCGCGGAGGACCTTGCCGTTGGCCGCCACCCAGGCCGTCGCGTCGATGCAGTCGTGGGCCGGCGTCGGGGCCGGGTGCTCGGGCGCGAGCCGGTAGTCGACGCTGACGACGACCGCCCGGACCTGTGCCGCGAGGTGCACGCAGAGGGGGTCGTACATGACGACGTTGCCCTGCACCCAGCCGCCGCCGTGGAAGAAGAGGAGCACGGGCACGTCGGTGTCTGCGTCGCGTACGGCTCGGGGCCGGTAGATGCGCAGCGGGACGTCGTACCCGTCGCGCGCCGGTGCCGTGCCGTAGGTGATACCGACGGAGCGGTCCACCGGGCCGGTCACCCAGGTGAACGGCGGGTGCTCGGGGTAGGTGCGCCCCCGCCCGGCACGGATCTGCTCCAGGTCCAGGCCCTCGATCGGCCGGTGCAGGAAGCGGTCGAGCACGGCGGTGAACGCGGCGGTCAGGGGTGACATGGCACGGGGGGAGTGGCGCACCGACCCATCATGGCGGCACTCGTGGGTGGTGGCGCATAGGGTGCTGGCATGGAGGTTGTCGCATGACCGTCCGGCGCGTGATGGGGATCGAGACCGAGTACGGCATCTCGGTGCCCGGTGACCCGGCCGCCAACCCGATGCTGCTCTCGGGGCAGGTGGTACACGCCTACGCGTCCGCCCAGGGCATCCGGGCCGCGCACGCCTCCTGGGACTACGCCGACGAGGCCCCGCTGCGCGACGCCCGTGGTTTCGAGATGGGCCGCGGCGTGGCGGACGCCAGCCAGCTGACCGACGAGGAGGACCCGTCGCTCGCGAACGTCGTCCTCACCAACGGGTCGCGGCTGTACGTCGACCACGCCCACCCCGAGTACAGCTCGCCCGAGGTCACCTCCCCGCGGGCCGCGGTGGCGTGGGACCGGGCCGGTGAGCTCATCATGCGCGAGTCGGTGCGGCGGCTGTCCCAGGTGCCGCCGGGGGTCAACCTCTACAAGAACAACACCGACGGCAAGGGCGCCTCGTACGGCACCCATGAGAACTACCTCATGCGCCGCGAGACACCGTTCAGCGACATCGTGCGCCACCTCATCCCCTTCTTCGTCGCCCGCCAGGTCATGAGCGGCAGCGGCCGCGTCGGCATCGGGCAGGACTCGCGCACCGCAGGCTTCCAGATCAGCCAGCGCAGCGACTTCTTCGAGGTGGAGGTCGGGCTCGAGACCACCCTGAAGCGGCCCATCATCAACACCCGTGACGAGCCGCACGCCGTGGCCGACCTCTACCGGCGCCTGCACGTCATCATCGGCGACGCGAACCACTGCGACGTGGCGAACCTGCTCAAGCTGGGCACCACCTCGCTGGTGCTGGCCATGGTCGAGGACCACGCGATCGACGAGGACCTCACCGTCAGCCGGCCCGTCGCCACCCTGCACCGGGTCAGCCACGACCCCACGTGCCGCGAGCTCCTCGAGCTGCGCGACGGCGCCAGGCTGACCCCTGTGCAGCTGCTCTGGCGCTACCACGACCTCGCCGAGAAGTGGCTCGAGGAGCGGTATGCCGGTGAGCTGGACGACGACACCGCCGAGGTCATGCGGTGGTGGGCACTGGTCCTCGACCGGCTCGAGCGCGACCCGATGGAGGCCTCCCGAGAGGTCGACTGGGTGGCGAAGCTGAAGGTGATGCAGGGCTACATCGACCGCGACGGCCTCGACTGGTCGGACCACCGGCTGCGCGCCATCGACATCCAGTGGTCGGACGTCCGTCCCGACAAGGGGCTGTTCCACCGGCTGCGGGCGGCCGGGCGCTTCGAGGAGCTCGTCACCGACGCCGAGGTGCTCGACGCGGTGCACGAGCCGCCGGTCGACACCCGGGCCTACTTCCGGGGCAAGTGCCTCGAGAAGTACCCCGATCAGATCGCCGCCGCCTCGTGGGACTCGGTCATCTTCGACGTTCCCGGGCACACCTCGCTGCAACGTGTGCCGATGCTCGAGCCGCTGCGCGGAACCCGCGCCACGGTCGGCCCGTTGCTCGACCGAAGTGCCGACGCTGCAACGCTTCTTCGCGAGTTGGCCTCGGCATCGGGTTAGGGTCGCACTACTGTCGGCAACAGTGACCGGCGACAGCAGTCGTCGTCACACGGACACACCAAGCGGAGGTCACCAATGCCAAGCCAGGAGCAGAGCCGGCCGCAGCGGCGCGACGACGCGCCCGACGAGGCGCCTGAGCCCACCCCGGCATCGCCGGAGGCCAGCGCCCGCAAGGAGAACCTCGACAGCGACATCGACAGCGTGCTCGACGAGATCGACGGGGTCCTCGAGTCCAACGCCGAGGAGTTCGTGCGCGGATTCGTCCAGAAGGGGGGCCAGTGAGTCTCGGACCCGACGCGGGAAGGCTTCCCGCGGCATACCTCGCCGCAGGCTCCTCCTCCTTCACCGAGTTCCTCGGGGCGCACGCTCCCCAGCTGCTGCCGTCCGGTCGGCGCCTGCCCGCCGGCAGCTTCGAGGCGCCGCACGGCACGACCATCGTCTCGGCGACGTTCGACGGCGGCGTCGTCATGGCCGGTGACCGCCGGGCGACGATGGGCAACATCATCGCCAACCGCGACATGGAGAAGGTCTTCGCCGCCGACGAGTACTCCGCCGTCGGCATCGCGGGCACGGCCGGTATCGCGATCGAGCTGGTCAAGCTCTTCCAGGTCGAGCTCGAGCACTACGAGAAGATCGAGGGGGCGCTGCTGTCCCTGGAGGGCAAGGCCAACCGCCTCGCCTCGATGATCCGGGCGAACCTCGGCATGGCCATGCAGGGCCTCTCGGTGGTGCCCTTGTTCGCGGGCTACGACCTCGAACGCCCAGGGGGACGGATCTTCTCCTACGACGTGACCGGCGGCTGCTACGAGGAGAAGGACCACCACAGCGTGGGCTCCGGTTCCCTCTTCGCCCGCGGTTCCCTGAGGAAGCTCTGGCGACCCGGCCTGGGCACCGACGAGGCCGTCTCGGTCGCCGTCGAGGCCATCTACGACGCCGCGGACGACGACTCCGCCACCGGAGGCCCCGACCTGACCCGCCGCATCTGGCCCACGGTCGCGGTCATCGACGATGCCGGGGTGCGGTTCCTGCCCGACGACGAGCTGCGGGGTGTGGTGGAACAGGTGCTGGCCCAGCGCGACGGCAACCCGGGAGGTGCGCGATGACGAGCATGCCGTTCTACGTCTCGCCCGAGCAGCTGATGAAGGACCGGGCCGACTACGCCCGCAAGGGCATCGCCCGCGGCCGCTCGGTCGTCGTGCTCGGCTACGACCGGGGCATCCTGTTCGTGGCCGAGAACCCGTCACGGGCCCTGCACAAGGTCTCGGAGATCTATGACCGCATCGCCTTCGCGGCGGTCGGCAAGTACAACGAGTTCGAGAACCTCCGCGTCGCCGGTGTGCGCTACGCCGACCTGCGCGGCTACTCCTACGACCGCATCGACGTCACCGCCCGTGGGCTCGCGAACGCCTACGCCCAGACCCTGGGCACGGTCTTCACCCAGGAGTCCAAGCCCTACGAGGTCGAGATCGTGGTGGCGGAGGTGGGGGAGAGCGCCGACGACGACCAGATCTACCGGCTCACCTACGACGGGTCCGTGGCGGACGAGCACGGCTTCGTCGCCATGGGAGGCGCCGGCGACGTCATCGAGAACGCCCTCAAGGACCGGTGGACACCCGGCATGAGCCTCGGGGCAGCGCTGACGCTGGCGGTGGAGCTGCTGGGCAAGGACCCCGCGGGCGGCCACGACCGCTCCCTCGAACCGGCTCAGCTCGAGGTCGCCGTGCTAGACCGGGAGCGCCCCCGGCGCACCTTCCGGCGCATCGGCGGCACGCTGCTGCGTGACCTGCTGAACCACACCAGCCGGGTGACGGACGCCCCCTCGGTGGACGACGCCACGCCAGGGCACCACGACATCCTCACGGGCGAGGCGCCGCGGGACGAGTCCACGAACCCCCAGACCCAGCGGCCGGCCGCCGAGGACGACGGCGACCGCTCCTAGGCCGACGGAAGCCGACGGCCCCGGTTCTCAGGCGGGCGTCGGCTGCCCGGCCGGCTCGGTCGCGTAGCGCAGGTAGGGCGTGACCTCCTCGACGTCACCGAAGCGCGCCCGCGCGTCGGCGGTGCTGACGGCCGGCGCCACGATGACCCGCTCGCCCGGCTGCCAGTCGGCCGGGGTGGAGAACGGCCCGGCGTCGGTCAGCTGCAGGCTGTCGAGGGCCCGGAGGATTTCGTCGAAGTTGCGGCCCGCGCTCTTGGGGTAGGTCAGGGAGAGCCGCACGGCGTTGGCCGGGTCGATGAGGAAGACCGACCGCACGGGCGAGGTGTCGCCTGCGCCCGGGTGGATCATGTCGTAGAGCTCGGCCACGGTGCGGTCGTGGTCGGCGATGATCGGGTAGCCGACGGCCGCCCCGCTGACCCGCTCGATGTCGCCCTTCCAGGCGTGGTGGTCCTCCAGGCCGTCGACCGAGACGGCGATGACCTTGGCGTTGCGCTTGGCCCACTCGTCCTCGAGCTGGGCGACCCGGCCCAGCTCGGTCGTGCACACCGGCGTGAAGTCGGCGGGGTGGCTGAACAGGACCGCCCAGCTGCCCTGCTTCCACTCGTGGAACCGGATACGGCCCTCGGTGGTGTCGGCGGTGAAGTCGGGGGCGGTGTCACCGAGTCGCAGCGTCGCCATGTCGTGGTGTCCCTTCGGTTTCCTGCGGCGGCCAGAGGCGGCCATGGATAACGGCATGTTTGTCGTCGGCAAACATGCCGTTACTCCGGTATGCCGCGGAAGGGGCGTCCGGCATACGGACTCGGTGGGACAGATCGTGAGACGGGGGGAGATGGGGGTTTGGGACGGGGGGCTGGGGCGAGCGGCCCTCAGCGGGCTCCCGCGGCGGCGCGGGCGGCAGCCAGCAGGTCACGCTCCTCCAGCGGCGCCAGGCCTGCGCGCCGGGGACGGCCCGGTCCCTGCTGCAGCTCCCAGACGAGGACGTCCTCGAGGGACTCGGCAAGCGGTCGACAGGTCAGCCCGGCGCCTTGGGCAGCACTGGTGTCGCGGGCCATGAAACCGGCGTACTCGGGCAGGGGCAGCCACAGCGGGAGGGACCGAAGCCCGGACCAGGGTTCCACGCCCTGCGCGGTGAGCCAGTCCGGGGAGACGGGAACCAGCTCGCCCCGGTGGCCCGCGACCTCGCGCGCCGTGGCCAGGTGCTCGGCGAGGGGGACCTGCGGACCGGAGGCGTTCATCGTGCCGGTGACGCCGTCCTCGGCGCAGCGCACCAGCCAGTCGGCGAGGTCGCGCGCATCGACGACCTGCGTCGTGAGGGGGCTGTCGGGCACCAGCACGCTGCCGTCGTCGGTCGCGGGGTGGGCGAAGCGCAGCGGCCAGTACCCGGTGCGGTCGGAGTGGTCACCCGGGCCGGCAATCAGCCCCGATCGGGCCACCAGGGCACCGGCGGACCCGCGCGCCTCCAGGACGGCCTGCTCGCACGCAACCTTCCCCTCGCCGTAGGTCTCCGGCGTCGCCTCGTCACCCTCGAGGGCGGGGAGCAGGGCACCGGACTCGTCGGCCCCAGGCGTGTCATGGGCCGCGTAGACCGAGCACGAGGACACGAAGCCCCAGTGGCGGGTGCGCGCGGACAGGGCCGCCAGGGCGGACCGCACCTGCCCCGGCTGCCGGGCCAGGTCGACGACGGCGTCCCACTCCTGCTCCGCCACCTCGTCGTAGGCACCTGGGGCCCCGCGATCGGCCCGCACCAGCTGCACACCCTCGGGAGGTGAGCCCGACTCGCCGCGGGCGAGGGTGGTGACCTGGTGACCCCGGTCGAGGGCGGTGGACGCGATGCGGTGGCCGAGCCAGGCGGTGCCACCGAGGACGAGAAGGCGCATGGCCCCACGCAACCAGAGCGGTCGCGCGGAGGCCATGGAGTTTCGCTGAGGGCTCAGTCCCCCCGTGGCGTCAGCGGCCGGGGCGCGCGCCCTGCTTGGGCTGCTTGGACTGCTTGCCCGACGTCTCCTGGCTGGCCGGCTCCTGCTGGTCCGACGACTCCTGGTCCGACGACTCCTGGTCGGACGACTCCTGGTCGGCCGGCGCCTGGTCGGCCGTCTCCTGCTTGCCCGACGCCTGCTGCTCGGCCGGCTGCTGGCCGGCAGACTGCTGCTGGGCACCGGTGGCGGCCGGCTGCTGGGCGGCCTGCTCGGCCTGTGACGTCGCCTGCTCGGTGGGCGGCGCGGCCTCGCCCACGAGGGACTCGGCCATCGCCGCGCCGCCGAGGGTGGAGAGCATCTGCCGCACGTTGCTCAGCTGGGCGGTGATGCTGTCGCGACGGGCGGTGGCGGCGGCGAGCTCGCGCTCGGAGTCGCGGCGGATGCGCTCGGCCTTCTCCCGGGCTGCCGTCACCAGCGCCTCGGACTCCTGCCGGGCGCCGGCCAGCAGGGCCTCGGCCTCGGCCCGGGCCTGCCGCAGGGCCTGCTCCGCCTCGGCCGACAGCGACTCCGCACGCTGCTGGGCGTCGGAGAGCGCCTTCTCCTGCTGCGCCATCTGGGCCGAGAACTCCTGGGCAGCCGCCTCCCGGCGCTGACCGAGAGTCGCCTCGAAGTCGGCTGCGGCCGCGGCGGCCCGGGCGCGCTGGCTCTCGTAGAACGCCTCGCCCTCCTCGCGGCGGGCGGAGGCCTCGCGGTCGGCGTCGTCGAGGATGGTGTCGGCGTGCTGGCGGGCCTTCTCCACCACGCGCTTGGCCTCGGCGTCTGCGGTGCCTCGCACCTCCTCGGCGTAGCGGTCGGCCGCGGCGCGGGTCTCGCCCGCCTCGATCGTCGCTGCGCCCCGGACGGTCTCGGCCTCCTCGGCGGCGGTCCGCCGCATCTCGGCGGCCTCCTCGTCGGCCAGGGTGAGGATCGTGCCGATCCGCTCCCCGAGGTCGGCGAAGGAGGGCGCCGCGGCCTTGCGCTGCGCCTCCTCGAGGGCTGCCACCTTCTTCGCCTGGGCGTCGAGGTCCTGGCGCAGGCGGGCGTTGGCCTGCTGGAGCTGGCTGGCCTCGATGGTGCGGTCGGCCGCCTCCTGCCGTGCCTGCACCAGGGCGGTGGACAGCTCACCGTGGCGCCGGTCGACCTCGGCGGGGTCGTACCCGCGCAGAACCGTGCGGAATGCTGGGGCGTCGCTCATGGTGTGTCCGTGTTCTCCTGGGGCGGGGCGGGGGTGTCGCCAGTGGGTGTGGTGTGGTGCTGGTCCTCGGCGGTGGGCGCCGAGGGACGGTCGGTGGGCACGGCCAGGGCCTCGATGACCCCGGACAGGTGCCCGAGCTGCTGGGTGATGTCCTCGCGGCGGGCGGCGAGCACGGCGACCTCCGCGCGCGCCCGCTCGAGCATCTCGCGCGCCTCGGTGCGGATGCGGTCGGCATCGGCGCGGGCTTCGTCGGTGATGCGCATCAGCTCGGCCCGGGCGGCCTGGTTGCCGGCGTGGGTCTCGCGCTGGAGGCGCTCGACCTCGTCGGCGGTCCGCTGGCGCACGAGGCGGGCGCCGCGCTCGGCCTCCTCCAGGCGGCGGACGGCACGCTGGGCGGCCGCCTCCTCCTGCTCACGGGCACCGGCGAGCAGGCGGTCGGCCTCCTCGGTGGCCTGGCGTGCGGTCCGGTCGGCGGCCGACTCGGCTGCCACCAGCACGGCCTGTGCCTGGGCCCGGAGCCGCTCGGACTCGGCTCGTGCCGTCTCGAGGTCGGTGCGGGCCCGGTGGGCCGCCCGCGCCAGTGCACTCTGGATGGCCTGGCGCCGGCTCCGCGCCCGCGAGCTGAGCTCGAGGTGGAGGTCACGCCGCTTCCGGGCCGTGTCGGCCTCCGCCTCGGCAAGGATCCGCTCGACGGTCGCAGAGGCCCAGTCCAGCTGGCTCGCCGCCTCGGCGATCACGCGCTGTGCCTCCGCCTGGGCCTGCTCGACGACGGATGCCGCGTGCCTGGCGGCCTCCTCGCGGGTCGTCCGGGCCTCCTCGGCCACTCGGCTCGCCTCGTCCTCCGCCTCCCGGCGCAGCGCCGCGGCGGCGTGCTCGGCCTCCTCGCGCAGGGCGTCGGCTCGGGCCGTGGCCTCGTCGAGCTGCCGCTGCGCCTCAGCCGCGGCGGCCTGGAGCCGCCCGGCCTCCTCGGTGTTCAGCGCAGCGAGTCGGCGCTCGACCTCTGCCGCGGTGCCGCTGAGGGACTCCTCGGCCTGCCGTCGGGCATCCGCCAGCACTACCTCTGCCGCGGCGGCCAGCTCGTCAGCCCGCTCCTGGGCGGCTTCGCGGATCCGCTCGGCCTCGTCGCGAGCCGTGGTCACGGCGTCCTCGCTGGTGCGGGCGGCCCCCTCGGTGATGAGCGCGGCCTGCTCGGCCGCGTCGGAGAGCAGGCTGTCGGCGTCCGCCTGCGCCTCCGCCAGCACCTGCGAGGCACGGGCGTGGCGCTGCTCCACACCGGCGTGCAGCCGGGCCGCCTCGTCGTGCAGCCGCTGCGCGTCGGCGCGCATGGCTTCCGTCTCGGCCCGCGCCCGCGCGAGGGTGCGGTCCGACTCCTCACGCATGGCGTCGGCGTACGACTGGGCGCGCTCGAGGATCGACTGGGTGTGGCGGGTGACGTCGCCGAGCGGGCCCGCCACCGGCGACGGGTGCGACGCAGTTTGCTGCTCGGTGGTGGCAGCGACATCACGCATGGCCCACATGGTGTCAGATGCGACGGGATGCGTCCGCTGCCACCTCGCCCGGGGTCTGACGGGCCTAGAGTGGCTGCATGGAGCGCCGGATCTTCGGTATCGAGAACGAGTACGGCATCACCTGCACCTTCGACGGGCAGCGCCGGCTCACCCCCGACGAGGTCGCGCGCTACCTCTTCCGCAAGGTCGTCTCGTGGGGCCGGTCCTCCAACGTCTTCCTCTCCAACGGCTCACGCCTCTACCTCGACGTCGGCTCCCACCCGGAGTACGCCACGCCGGAGTGCGACCACGTGCGGCAGCTCGTCATCCACGACAAGGCGGGGGAGCGCATCCTCGAGGGCCTCGTCGCCGATGCGCAGGAGCGGCTCGTGGAGGAGGGGGTGCAGGGCGAGATCTACGTCTTCAAGAACAACACGGACTCCGCCGGCAACTCCTACGGCTGCCACGAGAACTACCTCGTCGGCCGGGCGGGGGAGTTCCAGCAGCTCTCCGACGTGCTCATCCCGTTCCTCGTCAGCCGCCAGATCACCTGCGGCGCGGGCAAGGTCGTGACGACCTCCAAGGGAGCGACCTTCTGCGTCAGCCAGCGCGCCGACCACATCTGGGAGGGCGTCTCCTCGGCGACCACCCGTTCCCGCCCGATCATCAACACCCGCGACGAGCCGCACGCCGACGCCGAGCGCTACCGCCGCCTGCACGTGATCGTCGGCGACTCCAACATGAGCGAGACCACCACCATGCTCAAGGTGGGCTCGTGCGACCTGGTGCTGCGGATGATCGAGGCCGGGGTGGTCATGCGAGACCTCACCCTGGAGAACCCGATCCGGGCCATCCGCGAGATGAGCCACGACATGACGGGGCGCAAGACGGTGCGCCTGCACAACGGCCGGGAGCTCTCGGCCCTGCAGATCCAGGGCGAGTACCTCGAGCGGGCGCAGGCGTTCGCCGACCGCGAGGGCCTGCGCGACCCGATCCACAAGCAGGTGCTCGACCTCTGGGAGCGCACCCTGACCGCCGTCGAGTCCGACAACCTCTCGCTGGTCGACACCGAGATCGACTGGGTCATCAAGCACCGGCTCATCACCGACTACGCCACCAAGCACGGCCTGGCGCTCGAGCACCCCCGCATCGCCCAGCTCGACCTCGCCTACCACGACATCAACCGGCAGCGCGGCCTGTTCTACGTGCTGCAGAAGCACGGCCGCGCCGCCCGGGTCTGCACCGACCCCGAGGTCTTCGAGGCCAAGACCCGGCCTCCGCAGACGACGAGGGCCAAGCTGCGCGGCGACTTCATCCGCGCCGCGCAGGAGCACCGCCGCGACTTCACGGTCGACTGGGTGCACCTGAAGCTCAACGACCAGGCCCAGCGCACGGTGCTGTGCAAGGACCCGTTCGCGGCGGTCGACGCCCGGGTGGACCGGCTCATCGAGGGGATGGGCGGCTAGGACCCACAGCAGCAGCCGTTATGGTGGGCGTTCCCGTGCCTTCGTCCATCGAAAGTTGACTTGTGCTGAAACGACGTACCCGCACCCTGTCCGCCGCCGCTGTCGCGGTGGTCCTGACCGCCGGCGCACTCAGCGCGTGCGGCGACGGCAAGGACGCCAGCAAGTCGACCGCCCTCGACCAGACCACGGTCTCCGGCGGCAGCGCGACCGAAGCCCCCAAGGTCGAGGTGAAGCCGAAGCCGCTGAAGGTGACCGAGACGCAGACCCGCGTGCTCAAGGCCGGTGACGGCCCGGTCGTCAAGGGCGACGAGATCGTCAGCCTCAACTACGTCCTGCTCAACGGCAAGGACGGCAGCCAGCTCGACACCAACTTCGGCAAGCAGAAGCTCGGCCTGAACCTCGGCGACAAGAACCTGCTGCCCGGCATCAAGAAGGGCGTGGCCAACCAGAAGGTCGGCTCGCGCATCCTCGTCGCGATGCCCCCGAAGGACGCCTTCGGCGCGCAGGGCAACGCCCAGATCAAGGTCGCCAAGGACGACACCGTCGTGTTCCTCTTCGACGTCGTCTCGGCCACCACCCCGCTCAAGACGGCCACGGGCAAGGCGGTGACCCCGCCGGAGAACCTGCCCAGCGTCACGGTGCAGGACGGCAAGCCGGCCACCATCACCATCCCGAAGGGCCAGAAGCCGCCGAAGGACACCGTCAGCCAGCTCCTCGTCGACGGTTCGGGCCCGAAGGTCCAGGCCGGCCAGACGATCCGGGTCACCTACACCGGTGCGCTGTGGAAGAACGGCAAGGTCTTCGACAGCAGTGCCAGCAGCCCCCAGGGCTACTTCGAGACGGTGATCGGCCAGAAGCAGGTCATCACCGCCTGGGACAAGGAGCTCGTCGGCAAGAACGTCGGCAGCCGCGTCCTGCTCGTCGTGCCCCCGAAGGACGGCTACGGCGCCGCCGGCTCCCCGCCGAAGATCAGCGGCACGGACACCCTGGTGTTCGTCGTCGACATCCTCGCGGCGTACTGACCCGGCGTACTGACCGCTGCAGCGGGAACCCAGCCCGCACCGCAGCACCCCAGCGCACACCTCCCACCGAACGGAAGGACCACCCATGGGCTTCGACCCCAACACCACCAAGCCGGAGATCGACTTCCCGGGCGACTCCGCCCCCAGCGAGCTCGTCATCGAGGACCTCGCCGAGGGTGACGGCGCCGAGGCCGGCGCCGGCGACACCATCAAGGCGCACTACGTCGGCGTCGCCCACTCGACCGGCGAGGAGTTCGACGCCTCCTGGAACCGTGGTGCGCCGCTGCAGTTCCGCCTCGGCGTCGGCCAGGTCATCCGCGGCTGGGACGAGGGCATCGTCGGCATGAAGGTCGGCGGTCGCCGCAAGCTCACCATCCCCGCGAACATGGCCTACGGCGACCGCGGTGCGGGCAACCTCATCAAGCCGGGCGAGACCCTGATCTTCGTGGTCGACCTCGTCGACGTGGCCTGAGCCGAGCCGCTCCAGCACAGCCACACCACGGCACCCTCCGAGCCGCCCCGCCTCGTGCGGGGCGGCTCGCTGCGTCCCATCGCGCGGGCGAAGCCGTCAGGACGACGTCCGGGAACCCACGGCATACCGGCCCGCCGCTGCCGCTGCCACGAAGGCGGCACGGTCCTCGTCGAGCCCACGGCCCATCGTCGACAGGCGCACCGGGGAGCTCCGCAGCGCCTCGTCGAGGCCGCCGGTCGGGACGTCGACGGCCGTGAGGCGCCCACCGCTGTCGTCGCACAGCTCCCGCGCCTGCCGGCGCACGAGGTCGCCGATCTCGCCGCCGAGGTCGGGCACCGGGAGCGTGGCCGGCACCAGCGCGACCCGTCCGTATGCCGTGCGGCTGTGGTGCGAGACGCCGCGGTGCCGCGGTCGCGCGTCACCCTCGGAGACGCGCAGGGAGGCGATGGGCCGGCCGCCGAGGACGTGGGCGGCGTTGAGCGCTTCTCCCGCGGCGACGCCCGTGAAGCCCCAGGTGGTGCCGGTGCCGACGTTGCCGGGTCCCTGCGCCACCACCACCACGTCGGCGTGCAGGACGTGCACCGCCGCGAGCAGCCCCGTGTGCAGGGTCACCGCCTCGTGGTCGCCGCCGAAGGCCTGGCCCACGGTGATGGTGCCGGCGATCCAGTGCGCCCCGCGCAGGCTGGAGATCGTGCGGGAGAAGGCCGCGGGCAGCGCCCCGCCGTCGGTCATGACGTAGACGACACGCGCAGCCGGGTCCTCGGCGCGCACGCCGGCGACGACCGCGGGCAGGGCGGAGTGGAGGTCGGCGACCACCACGGGCACACCTCCCAGGTCGTCGGCCTCGGCGAGCACGCCGTGGTGCGGGCTGTCCTGCTCGTCGACGGCCAGGAACATCTGCTGCTGGGGCGTGTAGCGCGCCTTGACGATGTGCCCCGGGCCCGGCTGCGCGTCGGGTGGGAGCCGGTCGGGCAGCGCGACGACGAAGGCGAGGCCGCCCGTGCCCAGGCCGCGCAGCAGCGCGGAGGCGTTCAGCAGCACGCGGTCGCCGGGGTGGGGGTCGCCGACCACGGCGGTGTATGCCAGGGCCTTGACCGTGCCCTCGGGCGCCGCCCCGCCGTCGGCGTCCTCGCCGGCCGCGAGCCGCACGGCATACACGGCCGCCCCGGACCACCGCTGGAGCTCGCGTTCGACCGTCCCCGCACGCCACTGCATCACGACGGGCAGACTATCCACGCCCGGGGTGGCGCCGTCCGGGAGCGCCGTCCGGTAGCGTCGCCCGGGTGAGTGCCCCCGGAGGACCTGCCGCCAAGACGGAGCGGCTCCTCAACCTCGTCCTGTGCCTGCTGTACACCCGCAGGCCGCTGACGAAGTCGACCATCCGCCGCCTCGTGCCGCAGTACGGCGCCGCGGCGTCGGACGAGGCGTTCGACCGGATGTTCGAGCGCGACAAGGACGAGCTGCGCGAGCTCGGCATCCCGCTCGTCACGGAGGAGACCAGCTCGATCTGGGAGGACGAGACCGGCTACCGGATCGACCAGCGCGAGTACGCCCTGCCCGAGATCTCGTTCGAGCCCGACGAGCTGGCCGTGCTCGGCCTGGCCAGCCGCACGTGGGCCCACGCCTCGCTCGCCGGACCGGCCGCGCAGGCGCTGCGCAAGCTCAAGGCGTCGGGCATCGAGCGCGACAGCGAGTCGCTCATCGGCATCGAGCCGCGGCTGCGCACCAGCGAACCGGCGTTCGACGACGCCAAGAACGCCGTGGTGACCCGCCGCGAGCTCCAGTTCGCCTACCGCACCGGTGGCGAGGGGGAGACCCGGCAGCGGCACGTCCAGCCGTGGGGCCTGGCCTCGTGGCACGGCCGCTGGTACCTCACCGGCCACGACCTCGACCGGGACGCGCCCCGGGTGTTCCGGCTCTCGCGCATCAGCGGACCGGTCAAGGCCATCGGGCCGGTGAACGCCTTCGACGTGCCGGCGGACCACCGACCGCGCGACATGATCCGCACCACGGTGGGGGAGCAGCACCCCCAGCAGGCGACCGTGCGGGCGCGCGAGGGCCGCGGTCTGTCGCTGCGCCGCCGCGCCGCCACCGTGACGGACGCAGGAGAGGGCTGGTCGGAGCTCACGGTGGTCTTCACCGACGCCGAGGCGTTCGCCGACGAGGTGACCGGCTACGGACCCGACGTGGTCGTTCTCGAGCCGGCCGAGGTCCGCGAGGCCGTGGTGCGACGGCTCGAGGGAGCCGCCCACGCGCACCGTGGCCTGGTTCGAGCCGAGGGGGAGCAGCGATGAGTGGGGGACCGGCAGGGTCACAGGCACGACGGACGCAGGAGTCGGCCACAGACCGGCTCTCGCGGCTGCTGACGATGGTGCCGTGGCTGGTCAACCGCCAGGGCATCGACCTCGCCGAGGCCGCGGCGGGCCTCGGGGTGACCGAGCGCCAGCTCGAGGACGACCTGCAGCTGCTCTTCATGTGCGGCTACGGGCAGATGCCCGACGAGCTCATCGACGCCCAGTGGGAGGGCGGCCGTGTCTTCGTCACCAACGCCGACACCATCGCCCGGCCGCTGCGCCTCGGGGTCGACGAGGCGCTGACGCTCATGGTGGGGCTGCGCGCCCTGGCCGCCGTCCCCGGCATCGGTGAGCGCGACGCCATCGAGCGGGCGCTCGCCAAGCTCGAGCAGGCCACTGGGGCGAGCGCCGACGCCGCCGCGCGGGTCGACGTCGCCATCGACGAGGGGGTGGCGGCCGAGCTGCTCGCCGACGCCCGCCGCGCCCTGGAGCAGCGGCGCCGGCTGCACCTGCGCTACCTCGTGCCGAGCCGCGACGAGGCGACCGAGCGCGACGTCGACCCGATGCGCGTGGTCAACCTCGACGCGCACTGGTACCTCGAGGGCTGGTGCCACCGCGCCCAGGACACCCGGCTGTTCCGGATGGACCGCATCGAGCGGCTCGAGGTGCTCGACGTCGACGGCACGCCGCCGCCCCAGGCCCAGCTGCGCGACCTCGACGCCGGCACCTTCACCGCCCGCGAGGACGACCTCCTCGTGACCCTGCGGCTGCTTCCCGGCGCCACCTGGGTGAGCGACTACTACCCCGTGGAGTCCGTCGAGGTGCACGACGACGGCTCGCAGACCGTCGGCCTGCGCACCAGCGACACGGCGTGGCTGCGCCGGCTGCTCTGGCGGCTGGGCGGCCACGGGGTCGTCGTGTCGCCACCGGAGGTGGCCGACGAGGTGCGCCACGGCGCGGAGGCGGCCCTGGCGGCATACGCGGTCGTGGACGGGTAGGGTCGTCGCCCGTGTGGTGGTGGGTGCTGATCTGGACGATCCTCGTGGTGGTCGCGGGGGTCTACCTCGTCGCGCGCCTGTGGGGGCTCTGGGGCCAGGTCAAGGAGCTCACCGCCGAGACCGAGCGCGCCAGCCGGACCATCGCCGCCCTCGAGGCGGAGGTCGACCGGCTGGGGGAGGCACCGCCCCAGGCCATCGCCGTGTTCCAGGACCCCCGTGACCTGCGCCGGGAACGCGAGCGCACCCGTGCTTCGTTGAGGCAGGAGCGGCGCACTCGACAGGCCGCCCGTCGCCCGGTGTGGGCGCGCAACGTGGACTGAGCGCCAGCCGGACCGGCGCGCCACCTAGACTGACCTGAAGAACGCACGACACCGTTGCCGGAGAGCCGGCTGAAGGGATCTGACCACATGGGACGCGGACTGTTCGAGGGATGGCACCTGATCATCCTGATCGTGTTGCTCATCGTGCTCTTCGGCTTCCGGCGGCTCCCCGACGCCGCCCGGTCGATCGGCCGCTCGATGCGCATCTTCAAGTCCGAGGTCGACGAGATGAAGAACGACGGCAAGAGCGCCGCGAGCAGCGACACCGTGCGCGGCGAGACCGTCAACGACACTCGGCAGACCCCGCAGCAGACGCCAGGCGAGGACCCGGGCCGGCCGACGACCACCCCGTCGACGCCGCCCGCCCGGGCGGCCTCCCGCGAGGGCGACGCGCTGCGCGAGGACAACAGCCCGCGCACCGACAACCACAGCGGTCCCGTCGCCTGACGACCGACTCCTCCTGACCCGGCTGCCAGATGGCTGCGTTCCGTCGTGCCCGCAACCCCGAGGGGCGGATGTCGCTGGGTGACCACCTGCGCGAGCTGCGCCGGCGGCTCGTGATTGCGGGACTTGCCGTCCTGCTCTTCGCGGTGCTGGGCTGGATCTACTACCCCGAGATCTACGACCGGCTCGCCGCGCCGTTCAACGACTACAAGAACGCCCACCCGGGCAGCGCGATCAGCCTCAACTTCGGCAACGCCACGGCGGCGTTCTCCCAGCAGCTGAGCATCGCCATCTTCGCCGGCTTCATCGCCGCGAGCCCGGTCTGGCTCTACCAGCTGTGGGCCTTCATCGTCCCCGGCCTCACCCGCAAGGAGAAGCGGATCTCGCTCGCGTTCGTCGCCGCGATCGTGCCGCTCTTCCTGGCGGGCTGCGCGCTGGCGTACACGGTGCTGCCCAAGGTCCTGGCGGTGCTCTACGGCTTCACCCCGGCCGGTGCGTCGAACATCCAGCAGGTGAGCGACTACTTCTCGTTCGTCACACGGTTCATCCTCGCGTTCGGCGGCGCGTTCCTCATGCCCGTGTTCCTCGTCGCGCTGAGCGCGGTCGGGGTGCTGCCGTCCTCCGCCATGGTCAAGGCGTGGCGCCCGGCGGTGTTCGGGATCTTCGTGCTGTCGGCGATCCTGACCCCCACCCCCGACGCGTTCACCATGTTCCTCATGGCCATCCCACTCGTCGTGCTCTACTTCGCCGCGATCGGGGTCGCCAAGCTCATCGAACGCAGTCGTCGCCGCGCCCGCCCCGAGTGGACCGACGTGCCCGACGACGAAGCCTCGACGCTGTAGGTTTCCGGCTCGTGGGCAAACGCATCGGCCTGGTGGTCAACCCCACCTCGGGCAAGAACCGTGGTGGGGCCCTCGGCATCGAGGTGGCGAACCGGCTGCGGGCCCATGGCCACGAGGTCCTCGAGCTCTCGGACGAGACGGCCGAGGCCGCCCGCGACCGTGCCATCGGGGCCATCGCACAGGGAATCGACGTCCTCGCCGTGGCCGGCGGCGACGGCATGGTGCACCTCGGCGTCAACCTCTGCGCCGACACCAAGACCCCGCTGGCCATCATCGCGGCGGGCACCGGCAACGACATCGCCCGCGGGCTCGGTCTCCCCGTGCACGACCCGATCGCCGCCGCGGACGTGGTGGGCAGCGGCATACCCCGTGAGATCGACGTGGTGCGCCACGTCGACGCCCGCGGCGACGTGCGGTGGTTCGCCGGCGTCCTCGGCGCCGGCTTCGACTCGCTCGTCAACGAGCGCGCCAACACGTGGCCGTGGCCGAAGGGCCGCATGCGCTACAACCTGGCCATCGCCCGCGAGCTGCCCGGCTTCCGCGCCATCCCGTATGCCGTGACCGTCGACGGGGTGCGCCACGAGACGGCGGCCATGCTGGTCACCGTGGGCAACGGGCAGTCGTACGGCGGCGGCATGCGGGTGTGCCCCGACGCGTCGTTCGACGACGGCCTGCTCGACGTGATGGTGCTCCACGACATCAGCACGCTGGAGTTCCTCAAGGTCTTCCCGACGGTCTTCAAGGGCACACACGTGCGCCACCCGGCTGTGGAGATCCTGCGCGGCCGCGAGGTCACGCTGGAGGCCGAGGGGATCGTGGCCTACGCCGACGGCGAGCGGTTCCTGCCCCTGCCGCTGACGCTGGAGGTCGTGCCGGCGGCGCTCACCGTGATGGTGCCGGCCGTGCCCGGTGGGTGAGGCGGCGCGCCGGTAGGTGCCCCGTGGGTCAGGTGCGGCTCGCTGGCATAGCCTGACGACATGTCCACCCCTGCCGAGCGCTACGCCGAAGCAGCCCAGCGGGGCAGGCGGGCCCGCAGCCACGTCGGCTCCTTCATCGAAGGGCTCGAGTTCCCGCTCGACGACTTCCAGGTGAAGGCCTGCGAGGCGGTGGAGGCAGGCAAGGGCGTGCTCGTCGCGGCGCCCACCGGCGCCGGGAAGACCATCGTCGGCGAGTTCGCCGTGCACCTGGCGCTGGCCACCGGCCGCAAGGCGTTCTACACCACGCCGATCAAGGCGCTGTCGAACCAGAAGTACAACGACCTGGTGCGCGTCCACGGCGCCTCCAAGGTGGGCCTGCTCACCGGCGACTCCTCGGTCAACGGGGAGGCCCCCGTGGTGGTCATGACCACCGAGGTGCTGCGCAACATGATGTATGCCGGTTCCTCGACCCTGCACGGGCTCGGCTACGTGGTCATGGACGAGGTGCACTACCTCGCCGACCGCTTCCGTGGCGCCGTGTGGGAGGAGGTGATCATCCACCTCCCCGAGGACGTCCAGGTCGTCTCGCTCTCGGCGACGGTGAGCAACGCCGAGGAGTTCGGCGACTGGCTGGCCGAGGTGCGGGGCAACCACGAGGTGATCGTCTCCGAGCACCGTCCGGTGCCGCTGTGGCAGCACGTGATGGTGGGCCAGACGCTGCACGACCTCTTCGTCGACGAGACGTCGGCACCCACGGCGTCGCTCGACGCGAGCCGCGTCAACCCCGACCTGCTGGCTGCGGTGCGGCACGTGGAGACCCGTGGCCGCTACGACAACGGCTTCGGTGGGGGCTACAGCGGCGGTGGAGGCGGCTACGGCGGCGGCCGCGGTGGGGGAGGGCGTGGTGGCGGTCGCTCCGGAGGTGGGCGGGGGCGCGCACCGCGCGGTCCGGGCGGAGGACCCGGCGGACGGGGCATGGCCCGCGGCGCCGAGCTGTCCGGTGGCGGCCCACGGGGCGGCGGGCGACCGGGTGGGGGAGCGACCCGCGCCGAGGTCATCGCCCGGCTTGACCGTGAGGCGTTGCTGCCTGCGATCACCTTCATCTTCAGCCGAGTCGGCTGCGACGCCGCCGTGCGCCAGCTGCTCGTCGACGGCATGCGCCTCATCCCCGAGCGCGAGGGTGACCGGATCCGCCGGCTCGTCGAGGAGCGCGTGCGGGGCCTGGCCGCCGAGGACCTCACCGTGCTGGGCTACTGGGACTTCGTCGAGGGGCTGACCCGCGGGTATGCCGCCCACCACGCCGGCATGCTGCCGACCTTCCGCGAGATCGTCGAGGAGCTGTTCACCGCCGGCCGCATCCGGGCCGTCTTCGCCACCGAGACACTGGCGCTCGGCATCAACATGCCCGCCCGAACGGTCGTGCTCGAGAAGCTGGTCAAGTTCAACGGCGAGACCCACGCCGACGTGACGCCGGCCGAGTACACCCAGCTCACCGGGCGCGCGGGCCGCCGCGGCATCGACATCGAGGGCCACGCCGTCGTGCTCTGGAACCGCGGCATGGACGTGCTCGCCCTCGCCGGGCTGGCCTCGACCCGCACCTACCCGCTCCGGTCCAGCTTCCGGCCCACCTACAACATGGCCGTCAACCTCGTGGCCCAGGTCGGCCGCGAGGTCGCCCGCGAGATCCTCGAGACCTCCTTCGCCCAGTTCCAGGCCGACCGCGCGGTCGTCGGCCTCGCACGCGCCGTGCGACGCAACGAGGAGGGCCTGGAGGGTTACGCCGAGGCCATGCACTGCCACCTCGGCGACTTCCGCGAGTATGCCGCGCTGCGCGACGAGATCCGTCGCCTCGAGAAGGATGGTGCCAAGGCCCGCGCGGCGAGCAAGCGAGCCGAGGCGGCCCTGAGCCTGGAGGCGCTGCGCACCGGCGACGTCATCCGGATCCCGGCCGGGCGCCGCGCCGGGTATGCCGTGGTGGTGCAGCCGAGCAGGTCCTACCGGGGTGAGCCGGCGTCGCCGACGGTCCTCACGGAGGACCGGCAGGTCCGGAAGCTGACGCTCGTCGACGTGCCGGTGCCGGTCGAGCCGCTGACCCGGATGAAGGTGCCCTCGCACTTCAACAGCAAGAGCCCCAAGGCACGCCGCGACCTCGCCACCACGTTGCGGATCGCGGTTCCCCACGAGCCGCCGCCGCGCAAGGAGGGCCGCGAGGCCGCGGCGGGGGACGAGGGTCGTATCGCCGAGCTGCGGCGGCAGATGAAGGCGCACCCCTGCCACCAGTGCCCCGACCGGGAGGACCACGCGCGGTGGGCCGAGCGGTGGTGGCGCCTGAAGCGGGAGACCGTGGGGCTTCAGCGCAAGGTGGAGGGTCGCACCAACTCGGTGGCCAAGACGTTCGACCGCATCTGCATGCTCCTCTCGCAGATGGGGTACCTCTCCGAGGCGGGCGACAGCGTCACGCCGCAAGGCGAGCACCTGCGGCGGCTCTACACCGAGAAGGACCTGTTGGCGGCCGAGTGCCTGCGCCTCGGGCTGTGGAAGCGGCTCGACCCCGCCGAGCTTGCCGCCGTGGTCTCCAGCCTGGTGCACGAGCCGCGTCGTGACGAGGTGGACCCCAACCCGGTGATGCCCACCGACGCCGTCACCGAGGCGGTCACCGGCATGACCCGGCTGTGGGCCGACCTCGAGGACAGAGAGCGCGACCTCGGCCTGCCCCTCACCGGTAACCCGGACGCCGGGATGGCCTGGATGATGCACCGGTGGGCGAGCGGGCAGCGGCTCGAGGCCGTGCTGCGCGGGCAGGACATGGCAGCCGGCGACTTCGTGCGCCGCTGCAAGCAGGTGGTCGACCTGCTCGACCAGGTCGCTGACGCCGCCCCCGAACCTGCCCTGCGGGCCACGGCACGCAAGGCGACCGATCTGGTCATGCGGGGTGTCGTCGCCGCCGACCGGCTCGACTGAGACCCGAACATCTCGTGTGCACAACCTGCCGCCGGCACTCCCATTGCGGTAAACTCGAACATACGTTCGAAGTGGGGGGGCCGATGAGCGGGACGGTGTCAGCCACAGAGGCAGGGGTGTTCAGCCCGGCTGCCGTGGAGTGCGCCGACCTGCCTGACCTGCTGGGTGCGGTGGCGCGCCTCTCGCAAGGGGACGTTGCGGCGTTGTCGGCCCGGGACGCCGAGGGGTATGTGTTGGCCTGCGACCGGCTCCGGTCGGCTCTCGATGGTCGGCAGGCGGTGGCGATGGACACCCTGGCCGCCCGGGTGGATGAGGACCTGCAGCGGCGGGCCCAGGACCAGCGGCGCGGCGGAGTGCCGGTGCACCCGGGGCCTGAGCTGCACGGGTTCGTCGCCTCGATGCTCGCGCCGGGGCTGCACTGCTCGACGCGGACCGTGCAGCGGCGGCTGGAGGGGGAC
>NZ_FOHB01000004.1 GCF_900111375.1 Pedococcus cremeus | reverse complement strand
GTCGTGGCCCAGGTGAGGGCGCAGACGGGGGGCGACGTGGGCGTACACGGCAGCATCACCCTTGCCCAGTCCTTGCTGGCTCAGGGTCTGGTCGACGAGTTGTGTCTCGCCGTGGGTCGTGTCGTCGATCCGGTCGGCCCACGCCTGTTCGCGCAGGTGAATGATCTCCGTGAGCTGACTCTCGTCACCGCCACGCCGACTGCCAGCGGGAGCGTCTGGCTGAGGTACCGCATCAACGGGTGATGAACAGGAGTGTACGTAGCGGCCCGTTTGAGCAACGCCTGGCGGCCCAGGTACGGGGCCCTTCACTGTTCGGCCCAGACCGGGACGCTCCGGCTCTCCCTGAGTTGTCGAACCGTGCTAGCGGGCTGTCCCCTGGTGCCCGCCGTAACGCCCGTCCCGCGCCCGCCGGCGCTCTATGCTCCAACGATGGAAGACCCGGACTCGGGGGGCACTGAGCCGGGTGCTGGACGCCGCGGAGAACGCCTCCCCCTCGACGCGGTGGAAGCGGTGACCCGTGAGCTGGCTGCGGCCCTGGGAGCCGAGGCGGCCTTCTTCCTCATCGAGGACCTGTCCGGCCGCGGGCTGATCCGGCTGTCCCACGCCCGGGGGGGCGACGCGGAGGCCACCTTCACCGCCCGGGTCGGCGAGGAGCAACTGTCGGTGCGGTTCGACGCCGCGGAGCAGGCGGTGGTCCTGCTGTCTGACGGCGGGCCGGCCGAGGTGGCGGTGCGCGCGCCAGGCACTGCTGCACCTGGGGAGCGCGTTGGCAGAGGGCAGTAGTGACCCCTACTGCTGTAAAACGCTGCTCAAGTGGCATGGAAAAGGCCCTCTCCGTCGAGCGGAAAGGGCCTGTGACCTGTGGTGGAGCCAAGGGGACTCGAACCCCTAACCCCCTGCTTGCAAAGCAGGTGCGCTACCAATTGCGCCATGGCCCCTTGCGGGTGACTTCCAGGCGCCGGTGGGGCTCCTGGTGAGTCGATTCAGTTGGTCGGGCGGTCCGTCGCCTCGTGCCAGAGGTCACGCTCGGCCTGCTGGTCCTTGAACTTCTTCTGCAGGGCGGCGGCACCGATGGCCGTCGCGATCAGTAGCAGGAGCTTCTTCCCCATGAGGCTCTCCGTCCGGTTCGCGGCCTTCGAACGTGCGAGATCGGGATTGGTGGGCCTAACAGGACTTGAACCTGTGGCCTCTTCCTTATCAGGGAAGCGCTCTAACCGTCTGAGCTATAGGCCCGTGCCCAATCACCGCAGCAGGCGCCCGGGAGGGGCCTGCGACGCATGAGGTTACCTCACCGGCATACCGACCTCCAAAACGGGGCCACCCCCTCATCCGGGTGGGTGAGGGGGTGGCCCAGAGGGGTTCGGTATGCCGTCTGGCCGGCCTCCGTGGGCCGGCACCGGGAGGTGCCTGGCGACGGGGAAACGGGCCTCAGTCGTCGGTGAGCGTGAGCTGCAGGCCGCCGACCAGCGAGGAGCAGATGTTGTACAGGAACGCGCCCAGCGTGGAGAGCGCGGTCAGCAGGATGACGTCGATGACGCCGATGACGATCGAGAGGGACAGCACCCGGCCGAAGCCGAGGAAGTCCATGAGGTTGAACGGGTTCTCGCTGTCCTGGAGGATCGTGCCGACGAGGCGGTTGACCTCGGAGAACACGCCCATCCCGGACAGGATCATCCACAGCACCGCCACCATCACGACACCGGCGATGCCGAGGGCCACGGAGATGAGGAACGACATCTTCATCGCCGACCACGGGTCGATCCGCGAGACGGTCAGCTTGACGCGTCTGCTTCGGCCCGCCGGGGCGGGTGCCCCGGCGGGACGGCCCTGAGGGGTGGGTCGGGTCTGCTGCGACGCCTGCTGGGCGCCCTGACCCGGGCGGGGGCCCGGACCCTGCGGGCGCGCCGACGTGCTCGTCGGGCCTGCCGTGCTCACTCGTTACCTCCAGCGGCGTCGTCCTCGCCGGCCTCGGCCGGCTGGTCGGTCTCCTCCGACGGTACGGCATCCTCGGCCTCCGGCGCCTCATCGGCACCGCCGTTCTGGACATCGCCGTTGCCGGCCTCGGCCTCCACGGCACCGGTCGTGCCGGCCTCGTCGCGCACGTCCTCGGCCTTGACCTCCTCGACCTCGCCCATGGCCTCCTCGTCGGCCTCGCGCTCGACGCTGCGGGCGACCGCGACGACGACGTCGCCCTTGGGCGGGGTCACGAAGCGCATGCCCTGGGTGTTGCGACCGCGTCGGGTCACCAGCGAGACGCCGGAGCGCACGATGTTGCCCTTGCCCATGATGGCCAGGACCTCGTCCTCCTCCTCGACGGTGAGCGCGCCGACCACCTGGCCGTTCTTCTCGGTGATCTTGGCGACCGCGACGCCGAAGATGCCGCGGCCCTTCACGCTCCACTCCGAGACGGCGGTGCGCTTGGCCAGCCCGTTCTCGAAGACCACGAAGACGTCGGGGTCGGTGCCGTCCTCGATGACGCTGAGGGAGAGCAGGGAGTCGGAGTCGCGGAACCGCATGCCCGTCACGCCGCTGGTGGCCCGGCCCATCGGGCGCAGCGTGTCGTCGTCGGCGTGGAAGCGGGCCGACTGGCCGTTGCGCGAGACCAGCAGCAGGTCGTCGTCGGAGGACGCCAGGTCGGCGGCCACGAGCTCGTCGCCGTCGCGGAGGTTGACCGCGATGAGGCCACCGCTGCGCGGGGAGTCGTAGTCCGCCAGGCGCGTCTTCTTCACCAGGCCGTTGCGGGTCGCCAGCACCAGGTAGGGGGCCTGGTCGTAGTCGCGGATGTCGAGCACCTGGGCGATGTGCTCGTCCGGCTGGAAGGCCAGCAGGTTGGCGACGTGCTGCCCCTTGGCGTCCCGGCCCGCGTCGGGCAGCTCGTAGGTCTTGGCCCGGTAGACCCGACCGAGGTTGGTGAAGAACAGCAGCCAGTGGTGCGAGGTGGTCGTGAAGAAGTGCTCGACCATGTCGTCACCGCGCAGCTGGGTGCCACGCACGCCCTTCCCGCCGCGACCCTGGCTGCGGTAGGCGTCGACCCGGGTGCGCTTGGCGTAACCGCCACGGGTGATGGTGACGACCACGTCCTCCTCGGGGATCAGGTCCTCCATCGACATGTCGCCGTCGAAGAACTCGATCTTGGAGCGCCGTTCGTCGCCGTACTTCTCGGTGAGCTCGGCGAGCTCCTCGGAGACGATCGTCCGCTGGCGCTCGGGCTTGGCCAGGATGTCCTGGTAGTCCCGGATCATCGCCTCGAGGCGGTCGTGCTCGTCGATGATCTTCTGGCGCTCCAGGGCGGCCAGGCGGCGCAGCTGCATGTTGAGGATCGCGCCGGCCTGGATCTCGTCGATCTCCAACAGCTGGATCAGGCCGTCACGGGCCTCCTCCACGGTGGGGGAGCGGCGGATGAGGGCGATGACCTCGTCAAGGGCGTCCAGGGCCTTGAGCAGACCACGCAGGATGTGGATGTCGGCCTCGGCCTTGCGCAGGCGGAAGGTCGTGCGCCGGACGATGACCTCGATCTGGTGCTCCACCCAGTACCGGATGAAGGCGTCGATCGGCAGGGTGCGCGGCACCCCGTCGACCAGGGCGAGCATGTTGGCGCCGAAGTTGGTCTGCAGCTGGGTGTGCTTGTAGAGGTTGTTGAGCACCACCTTCGCCACGGCGTCGCGCTTGAGCACGATGACCAGGCGCTGGCCGGTGCGGCCGGAGGTCTCGTCGCGGATGTCGGCGATGCCCTGGAGGCGACCCTCCTTGACCAGCTCGGCGATCTTCTGCGCGAGGGAGTCGGGGTTGACCTGGTAGGGCAGCTCGGTGACCACCAGGCACTGCCTGTTGTGGATCTCCTCGACCTCGACGACCGCGCGCATGATGATCGAGCCGCGGCCGGTGCGGTAGGCGTCCTCGATGCCCTTGCGGCCCAGGATCAGCGCGCCGGTCGGGAAGTCCGGGCCCTGGATGCGCTTCAGCAGCGCCTCGAGCAGCTCCTCTCGGGAGGCCTCGGGGTTCTGCAGGTACCACTGGGCGCCGGAGGCCACCTCGCGCAGGTTGTGCGGCGGGATGTTGGTGGCCATGCCCACCGCGATGCCGGACGAGCCGTTGACGAGCAGGTTCGGGAACCGGCTCGGCAGGACCGTCGGCTCCTGGGTCTTGCCGTCGTAGTTGTCGCGGAAGTCGACAGTGTCCTCGTGGATGTCACGGACCATCTCCATGGCCAGCGGCGCCATCCGGCACTCGGTGTACCGCGGCGCGGCCGCGGGGTCGTCACCGGGCGAGCCGAAGTTGCCCTGGCCGTCGACGAGCGGGTAGCGCATCGACCAGTCCTGCACGAGGCGCACCAGGGCGTCGTAGATCGAGGCGTCACCGTGCGGGTGGTACTGGCCCATGACCTCGCCGACGACGCGCGAGCACTTGTTGTACCCACGGTCGGGCCGGTAGCCGCCGTCGTACATCGCGTACACGACGCGGCGGTGCACCGGCTTGAGGCCGTCCCGCACGTCCGGCAGCGCGCGGCTGACGATGACCGTCATCGCGTAGTCGATGTAGCTGCGCTGCATCTCGGTGTTGAGGTCGACCGCCTCGGTGCGGTCCGTCTCAATCGGCGGCATTCCGTCAGTCACGCAATTCCCTTATCTGTCAACGGGTTTCAAAGAGCTGGGGTATGCCGTGCGCGCGCTCTGCGCGCTGGCTCGGTTTCACGTGGAACCCAGCCACGGCATACGGGCCTAGAGCCTGCGCTGTTGCGACATCTTCGTCATCGCTCGTTCCTCAGATGTCGAGGAAGCGCACGTCGCGGGCGTTGCGCTGGATGAAGCCGCGCCGCGACTCGACGTCCTCGCCCATCAGCACCGCGAAGATCTCGTCGGCCGCCGCGGCGTCGTCGAGGGTGACCTGGAGCAGGACGCGGTGGTCGGGGTCCATCGTGGTCTCCCACAGCTCCTGGTAGTCCATCTCGCCCAGACCCTTGTAGCGCTGGATGCCGGCGTCCTTCGGCAGGCGCCAGCCCTGGCTCTGGCCGGCCGCGACCATCGCGTCACGCTCACGGTCGGAGTAGGCGAACTCGTGGGCGTGGTTGCTCCACTTCAGGCGGTAGAGCGGCGGCTGCGCGAGGTAGACGTAGCCGGCCTCGATGAGGGGCCGCATGAAGCGGAACAGCAGCGTCAGCAGCAGCGTCCGGATGTGCAGGCCGTCGACGTCGGCGTCGGCCATGAGCACGATCTTGTGGTAGCGCGCCTTCTCGAGGTCGAAGTCCTCACCGATGCCGGTGCCGAACGCCGAGATCAGCGCCTGGACCTCGTTGTTGGAGAGGACCTTGTCGATGCGGGCCTTCTCGACGTTGAGGATCTTGCCGCGGATCGGGAGGATCGCCTGGGTGCTGGGGTTGCGGCCACGCACGGCCGAGCCGCCCGCGGAGTCACCCTCGACGATGAAGACCTCGGACAGGCTCGGGTCCTTGCTCTGGCAGTCTCGCAGCTTGCCCGGCAGGCCGCCGGACTCCAGCAGGCCCTTGCGCCGGGTCGCCTCGCGCGCCTTGCGGGCCGCCATGCGGGCGGCGGCCGCCTGCACCGACTTGCGGACGATGTCCTTGCCCTCGTTGGGGTGCGTCTCCAGCCAGTGGCCGAACTCGTCGGTCATGGCGCGCTGGACGAAGCCCTTGACCTCGGAGTTGCCGAGCTTGGTCTTCGTCTGGCCCTCGAACTGCGGCTCGCCGAGCTTGACCGACACGACGGCGGTCAGGCCCTCACGGACGTCGTCGCCGGTGAGGTTGTCGTCCTTCTCCTTGAGGATGTTCTGCTTGCGCGCGAAGTCGTTGATGAGCTTCGTCATCGCCGCACGGAAGCCCTCCTCATGGGTGCCGCCCTCGTGGGTGTTGATGGTGTTGGCGTAGGTGTGCACCGACTCCGAGTAGGCAGTGGTCCACTGCATGGCCAGCTCCAGGGACAGCTGGCGCTCGGTGTCCTCCGACTCGATCGAGATGATCTCGGGGTGCACCGGCTCGGACTTCTTCGAGCCGACGAGGTGGGTGACGTAGTCGACCAGGCCGTTGTCGTAGCGGTAGGTGACCTTCTTGGCCTTCTGCTTCTTGGGCGCCGCGCCCTCCGCCTCGGCGGTGGCCGAGTCGACCTCGACGGTCTCCTCCTCCACATCCGCCTCGAGGTTGTCGAGGTCGATGTCGTCCTTGCTCGACTCCTCCTGCGCGACGCGTTCGTCGGTCAGGTTGATCGTCAGGCCCTTGTTGAGGAAGGCCATCTGCTGGAAGCGGGCCCGGATGGTCTCGAAGTCGTAGGTCGTGCTCTCGAAGATGTCAGCGTTGGCCCAGAAGGTGATCGTGGTGCCGCTGCGGTCCGACGCCTCCTCCTTGGCCAGCGGCGCCACCGGCACGCCGTGGTCGAAGGACATCCGCCACGCGTGCCCGAGCTGGTGGACCTCGGCGTCTAGCCGGGTCGAGAGGGCGTTGACCACGGAGGAGCCCACGCCGTGCAGGCCACCGGAGACCTTGTAGCCGCCGCCACCGAACTTGCCGCCGGCGTGCAGCTGGGTGAGCACGAGCTCGACGGTGGAGACGCCGTACTGCTCGTTCAGGCCGGTGGGGATGCCCCGGCCGTTGTCGGAGACGCGGACGCCCCCGTCAGCCAGGAGCGTGACGTCGATGGTGTCGGCGTAGCCGGCGAGGGCCTCGTCCACCGAGTTGTCGACGATCTCCCACACCAGGTGGTGCAGGCCGCGCTCCCCGGTGGAGCCGATGTACATGCCGGGCCGCTTGCGCACCGCCTCGAGGCCCTCGAGGACCGTGATGGCGCTGGCGTCGTAGTCCGACCCCTGCGGGGCCCCGGCGAGCTCTGCCTCCGCCGCGACCCGGGCCTGCTCCGCCTCGGCGGCGTTCAGGCTCTCGGATCCGGACTCGTGGGGCATGGGCGTGTTGGCAGGCTCGGACACGGTGCTCCTTCTTCAGATGGCACGGGTGCGGCGTCGCTGCCGCTCCTGGTGCCGGTCATGGCACGCGACCAGAGTGGAGACCACCTGGTCGCGGGATCGTCATCCAGTTTACCGGGCGAACCGCCCCAAGTTGTGTTCAGGAGGCCCGTGAGGCCACTTTCTAGGCAAAATCGGGGGCAGATCCATGTCGGGGATCGCACCCCGGCCCCTCAGCGCCCCATTTCGGCGCTCCTTGACTGTCGGTTCGGGCCTGGCGACCCGGTCGTTGACCCGGTCGTCCTCCCATCGGTCGACCGGACCGAACTCCGCCAAACCCACCTCGCCCGCCCACGGTCTTCCCTATCGTTGCGCCCCATGCGGGGGGTCGCCATGCGGGGGATGTCAGCCATGCCGAGGAGGGCGCGAAGGACCAGGGCCGGCTTGTCCGGTCTGGCCTGCCTCGCGCTCGGCGTCTCCCTCGCAGCGACCGCCTCGCTCGGTGGCTGCGGGGTGGTCGACCGGGTGATGGCCACGCCCACCATCACCGCGGTGCCCAGCCAGCCCGACGCGGTCACCCCCACGGTCCCGGTGCCCGGAGCCTCCGGCGCGACCGACGCCGGGACCTCGACTGCTGGAGCCTCGACCACTCCCACGTCACGGAGCGCCCCCGTCCCGCCGAAGCGGCCCGCGGCGGGTGGGATCGAGCCGACCGAGCGCCTCGTTGTCGTCGACAGCCTCGACATCGGCTTCGCGGCGCCGACCCTCTTCATGGAGATCGACCCCGAGAAGTACTTCAAGGACAGCGGCGCCCTCGACGAGCTGGCGAAAGGGATGGGAATCTCGCCTGACTCCCTGCGCAATGGCGTGCTGAACCAGGTGGACCGGATGGTCGTCGGCCGGGCGGACGACGGCAGGACCGCCAGCATCGTCGTCGCCCGCCTGCCACTGGACGCGCTGCCGACCGACGCCGCCATCAGGCGGGAGATCACCGGCATGCTGGGCGGCACGGTCACCGCGGTGAAGCGCGTGGCGACGGCGGCCGGTCCCGTGGTGCGGGTCGACTACCGCGTCGGCCCCCAGAAGTACCGGCAGTACGGCGAGCAGCAGTACCTCGAGACCCCCGACGGGGCGATCGCCTCCGTCACCGTCACCGCCTTCTCCGCCGCGGAGTCCCAGCGCATGGGCGCCCGCGTCCTCAAGACTCTGCGCACCATCGAGTAGCAGCCCGATAGCACCCGGGTCACGGGGCGGCTCAGTCGCCGCTGGCAAGGGTCCGCTCCAGCAGGCCCCTCACCTCCTCGGGAAGCCGCGGCTCCGGCATGCTCACCCGCGTCGGGGGCGCGTCACACCGCACCTCGTAGCAGTAGGCGTCGGGGTGGATGGGGCCGTTGCTGAACGCCGACAGCCGTCGGGTCGCCAACAGGTGCGTCCACTGGTCGGCGTCGTCGCCGGGCAGCTCCTCCAGCCGCACCGACCGCTCGCGAGTCAGGCCGGCGAACCCACCTGTGCGGCGCACCAGCACCTCGGTGCCCCGACCGGGTGCACCCTCGCCACCCGGCGACCCCTCTCCACCGGTGGGCTCCTGCCCGCTCGGCGCGATGGGCGCGGGCGCCGCCGAGCTGCCCGCCTGCAGCACCCCGACCTGCTCCCACGCCGACTGCACCGCCTCGGCCAGCGAGGACGACTCGCCCTCCTGCGCCCGGGCGGCATCCACGGTGAGCCGCGCGAAGGTGGCGAAGTCGCAGTCCGCGCTGATCCCGGGACCGGTGAGCACGGCATACCAGGTCCGGCCCACACGCTCCCAGGCGTAGCCACCGACGGCCGTGGCAGCGAGGTAGAAGGCGTGGTTGGGGATACCGGAGTTGATGTGCACGCCGCCGTTGTCGTCGGCGGTCTGCACGAAGGCGTCCATGTGCGCCGGCTGCGGGTCCTTCCCGAGCACGGGATCGTCGTAGGCCGTGCCGGGCGCCGCCAGCGAGCGCAGCGCCACCCCGTGCACGGCGTCGGTGAGCAGGTCGGCGCCGATCAGCCAGTCGGCCTGGTCAGCGCGCTGGCCGAGCAGCCGCTGGCGCACCAGCGACCCGAACACGTCGGAGATGCTCTCGTTGAGAGCTCCCGGCTGCCCCCGGTAGGTCAGACCCGCGGTCAGCTCGGTGACACCGTGGGTCAGCTCGTGGCCGATGACGTCGAGGCTGGCCGTGAACCGCTGGAAGTAGCGGCCGTCGCCGTCACCGAACACCATCTGGGTGCCGTCCCAGAAGGCGTTGTCGTAGTCGGTGCCGTAGTGGACGCTCGCGAGCAGCGGCAGGCCACGGCCGTCGAGGGAGTTGCGCCCGTATGCCGTGGCGTACAGCTCCCAGGTCGCGCCCAGTCCGTCGTAGGCCTCGTCGGCCGCGGCGTCGCCGGTGGCCGGCTCGCCCTCGCGGCGCACCACCCGGCCGGGCAGCTTCTCGGCCTTGCCCGCGTCGGACACCACCCGCTGCGGCGAGTCGGGCGTGCCCGGAGCCGGTCGTGACGCGGGCGGCAGGGTGGGCGCGGGAGCGGCCTCGGAACGCCCCCGGCGCCGCTCGCGCAGCGACGCGTCGCGCTCCAGGGCCCGCACCGCCCGGTCGGCGGCGACGGGGTCGCTCGACTCCGCGATGGCTTGAAGCACGTACGGCGGGATGATCGTGCAGCGCGGTGGGATGGGTGGACGGACTGACGACGGTGCTGGCGTTCCCCTCATACAGCCAGTCTGCGCCGGCCCACCGACACCGCCAGCCGGCGGCGGAAGCAGGCGGAAAGCGGGTGACCGCGGTCGGTGCGGCCGCCTAGCCTGCCGGCATGGCCGCCTCCGTCGCAGTGCTCTCCGACGTCCACGGCGTGCTGCCCGTGCTCGAGGCGGTGCTGGCCGAGGCCGACGTCGCGAGCGCCGACCTCGTGGTGGTGACCGGCGACCACGCCGCCGGACCGATGCCTGTCGAGACCCTCGACCTGCTCACCTCACTGGGGGAGCGCTGCGTGCTGGTCCGGGGGAACGCCGACCGCGAGCTCGTGGGCATCACCCGCGGTGCACCATGCGAGCACCCCGAGTCGGTGTGGGCCGCACACCAGCTCCGCGACGACCAGGTCGCCCTGCTCGACCGGCTGCCGCACCCCGTCAGCCTCGACGTCGACGGGTTCGGCCCGGTGCTGTTCTGCCACGGCAGCCCCCGCGACGACGACGAGGTGGTGCTCGTCGACACCCGCCTCGAGCGCTGGGCCGAGGTGTTCGCCGACCTGCCCGCCGCCGTCCAGACCGTGGTGTGCGGGCACACGCACATGCCGTTCGTGCGCCTCGTCGACCGCCGCCTCGTCGTCAACCCCGGCAGCATCGGCATGCCCTACGGCCGGCCCGGCGGTGCCTGGGCACTGCTGCGCGACGGCCAGGTCAGCCTCCGCCACACCGAGATCGACGTCGACGCCACGTGCGCACGCGTCGTGGCCGAGTCGACCTACCCCGACCGACAGGCGTGGGCCGACGAGTACATCCGCTCGAGGCACAGCGACGCCGTGGCCCTGACCGTCTTCGCCCCGCGCGACGGCCGCTGAGTGCGCCTGCCCACCCAACGCAAGGGTCAGTGCACCCGACCGAGGTGGAGGGCGGCATACATCAGCGCGGCGACCGTCTCGCCGTCGGTGATCTCGCCGCGGCGCACCATCGCCAGGACCTCGGCGAACGGCACCGTCCGCACCTCGCTGATGCCCTCCTCGTGGTGCCCCGTCGCCACGGCACGGGTGAGTCCGCGTGCGACGAAGACGTGCTCGGGCGCCTCGCAGACGCCGTTGAGCGCCTGCATCGACCCGACGTGCTCCCAGTGCGACGCGCTGTAGCCGCTCTCCTCGAACAGCTCGCGCTGGGCGGCGACGAGCGGGTCCTCGCCGTCGGTGCCGCCCGCCGGCACCTCCGTCGAGCGGCCAGTGGTGTGCCGGTCCACGGTGACGAGCACGACCTCGTCATCGTCGGTCAGGGCCACGACGAAGACGGCCGGCTGCCTGAGCTCGACGACTCCGTAGACGCCGTCGGCCCCGCCGGGCCGCACCACCTGGTCCTCACGCACCCGGATCCACGGGTTCTCGTACGCCGTCCGCGAGTGCCTCGTCTCCCACGCCACTGTCGTTCCCCCTACCCGTAGGTGTCCCGCGGACCCGGCCCCTGCGACCGGCGCGGACCCTTCGACCACGACGGCGCGCTCGGCCCCACGACCTTCAGCTCGGCGACAGTGCCCTTGCCGACCTCGCCGTCGAGCCGGCCGAGGATCGAGGACGTCAGCAGCCGGATCTGGGTGGCCCACGCCGTGGAGTCGGCGCGCACCGTGAGCACGCCGTCCTGGAAGGTCACCGGCGTGCAGTGCTGGGCCACCTCGGGGCCCACGATCGCCGGCCACCTGCCCATCACCGAGCCGACCGCCACGTCGACGCGCCACCCGCGGTCGCCGAGCAGGCGGTCCATCTGGTCGCCGAGCAGCAGCGGGTCACGGCCGTCGCGCGTGCGGGACTTCGCGCTCTCCGGCACCCCGTAACGCCGGCGCCGCATCGGCTTCAGCCCGGGCCGCAGCCCCTTGGCCTTGGCGGCCGCCCGGGCGCGGGCCAGGGCCGCGGCGGCAGCGTCGTCGGCACGCTCGTCGAGCGCCTCCTCGGAGGAGAAACCGTCGTCCGCGACGGGGTCTGTGGGCAGGTCGTCACTCACGCGCCCGCACCTCGCCCAGCGTCACGGCATACGTCTGCCCGCTCAGCGAGTCGGGCACGTCGGCGGCGACGGCCGCGGTGATGAGCACCTGCTCACAGTCGCCGATCATCGCGGCCAGCCGCTCGCGGCGGCCGGAGTCGAGCTCGGCGAAGACGTCGTCGAGCACGAGCACCGGGTCGTCGCCGAGGTCGTGGCGCAGCAGCTGGTATGCCGCGAGCTTGAGTCCCAGCGCGAACGACCAAGACTCGCCGTGGCTGGCGTAGCCCTTGGCCGGCAGCTCGCCGAGGGTCAGCGTGACGTCGTCGCGGTGCGGACCGACGAGGGAGACGCCGCGCTCGACCTCGCGGGGCCGGGCCTCGTCGAGGGCGGCGAGGATCTCGGTGCGCAGCTGCTCGATCTCGGGCACCTCGCCGGCGGCGATGGCGGCCGCGGTCTCCTCACGCAGGCTGGACCGGTAGGAGACCCGGGCGTCGGACTGGCCGGCGCTGACCTCGTCGTAGGCCTTGGCGAGGTAGGGGGCGAGGTCGCGCAGCAGCCGGAGGCGGGCGTAGAGCAGCTGGGAGCCCACGCTCGCGAGGTGCTCGTTCCAGATGTCGAGGGTGTGCAGCGCCGACGCGCGTGCGTCGTCGGCGGGCTCCTCACCTGGGCGGGGCCGGTAGCGGGAGCCCTTGCGCAGCACCGGTGCCGCCGACTTCAGCAGGGCGTTGCGCTGCTTGAGTACCTTGTCGTAGTCCGAGCGCACCCCCGCCCAGCGCGGCTGGCGGGCGACGAGCAGCTCGTCGAGGAACCTGCGCCGCTCCGACGGGTCGCCCTTGACGAGCGCGAGGTCCTCGGGGGCGAAGAGCACAGTGCGCAGGGCGCCGAGCACCTCGCGGGGCCGTTGCACCGGGGAGCGGCCGAGCCGGGCTCGGTTGGCCCGACCCGGGTTCAGCTCGAGCTCGATGAGCGTCTCGCGGCCGTCATGCACCACCAGGCCGCGGATCACCGCCTGGTCGGCGCCGAACCGCACGAGCGGGGCGTCGGTGGCGACCCGGTGGCTGGAGAGGCTGGCGAGGTAGCCGATCGCCTCGACCAGGTTGGTCTTGCCCTGCCCGTTGAGCCCCACCAGGGTCGTCACGCCAGGCGCGAGCGGCAGCTCGGCGGTCTCGTAGCTGCGGAAGTTCGAGACGGTCAGGTGGCGGACGTACACGGGTCAGGCCAGCTCAGGCAGTGGGCGGGTGTGCGGGCCGGCGCGACGTCAGGACGTCTCGCCGGTGCCCGAGGTCGGTCCGGCCTCGGTGGCGGCACGCGACCCGCGCCCACGTCGGCTGGTGGCGCCGGTGCCGGAGGACGGTCCGGCCGAAGCCGCCTGGCGCCCCTTGCTGGCGGCCTTCTTCGCGCTGCGGGTCGGCTTCTCCTTCGGCGCGACCTTCTCGGCGACCGCCTTCTCGTGCTTGGGCGCGCCCTGGTTGCGCAGCTCCTCGCCCTCGGCCACGGACATGACCTGGTGGCCGCCGAACCCGCCGCGCAGCGCCGCCACGGCCTGCATGGTCGGCGACTCCTTCTGGCGCGAGGCGAACCGGGAGAACAGCGACGCCGAGATGACCGGCATCGGCACCGAGTTGGCGATGGCCTCCTCGACGGTCCAGCGGCCCTCGCCCGAGTCCACCGTGTAGCCGGACACGTCGTCGAGGTGGGGGTTCTTCTCCAGCGCGTCGACCAGCAGGTCGAGCAGCCAGGACCGCACGACGGTGCCACGGGTCCACGCCTTGAAGGCGCCGGGCACGTCGGTGACGATGTCCTTGGCCTCCAGCAGCTCGTAGCCCTCGGCGTAGGCGGCCATCAGGCCGTACTCGATGCCGTTGTGCACCATCTTCGTGTAGTGACCCGCGCCGACCTTGCCGGCGTGGACGAAGCCCTCCTCGCGGGGGCCCTCCGGGCGCAGCGCGTCGAAGATCGGCATGGCTCGCTTCACATTGGCGGCCGAGCCGCCGACCATCAGGCCGTAGCCGTTCTCCAGGCCCCAGATGCCGCCGGAGACACCGCAGTCGAGGTAGCCGATGCCCTTGGTCTTGAGGAGCTTCTCGTTCTCGAAGTCGTCGGTGAACCGGCTGTTGCCGCCGTCGATCACCAGGTCGCCCTCGTCGAGCATCTCGGCCAGCTTGGCCACCGTCTGCCGGGTCGGGTCACCGGAGGGCACCATCACCCACACGACGCGGGGCGCCTCGAGCTTCTTCACTAGCGCAGCCATGGTCCGCACGTCGGAGACCTCCGGGTTGCGGTCGAAGCCGATGACCTCGTGGCCTGCGCGGCGCAGCCGCTCGCGCATGTTGCCGCCCATCTTGCCCAGACCGATCAGACCCAGCTGCATGGTGAGGAAGCCTTCCGTCGTTGGTGGTGCGGTATGCCGCGTGCGCACCACGCGGCATACGTGCACCGCGGGCACGTGGCGCTCAAGGCTACGCCCGGCCCCGGTCAGCTCGCGAAACGCACCGGCATCAGCACATAGCGGTACGACGTGTCCGCCTCGCCGTCGATCTCGGCCTGGCCCGAGAGGACGGCCGGCCGCGACGGCTGGGTGAAGGAGAGCCGGCTGAACTCCGTGCCAACCGCGCCCAACCCGTCCAGGAGGAACTGCGGGTTGAACGCGATCTCCACCTCGGGGCCGGTCAGGGTCGACTCGACCGCCTCGGACGCCTGGGCGTCGTCGCCGGTGCCGGCCTCGATCGTGACCTGGCCCTCGGAGAAGCGCAGCCGCACCGGGGTGTTGCGCTCGGCGACGAGGGAGACGCGCTTGACGGCCTCGACGAGCTCGGAGGTCTTGACGACCGCCTCGGTGTCGACGCTGGTCGGGAAGATCGAGGTGACCTTGGGGTACTCGCCGTCGAGCAGGCGGGTGGTCGTGCGGCGCTGCCCGGCCTCGAAGCCGACGAGTCCGTCGCCACCGGCGGCACCGCCGAGCGCGACCTCGATCGAGCCGGCGGCACCGAGCGCCTTGGCCGTCTCGGAGAGGGTGCGGGCGGGGATGAGCGCGACGTGGCTGGCGTCGGTGGCCTCGGGGTTCCAGGTCAGCTCCCGCATCGCGAGCCGGTAGCGGTCGGTGGCCAGCAGCGTCATCTTCTCGCCGTCGACCTCGACGCGGACGCCGGTGAGGATCGGGAGGGTGTCACCGCGGTCGGCGGCGATCGAGACCTGGGCGACCGCCTGGGTGAAGACGTCGCCGGCGATGGTGCCCGTGGGCTCGGGTGCGGTGGGGAGGGTCGGGTAGTCCTCCGACGGCATCATCAGCAGGCTGAACCGCGAGGACCCGCACGTGACGGCGACCTTGTTGCCCTCGGTGGTCACGTCGATCGGGCGGTTCGGCAGGTTGCGGGAGATGTCGGCGAGCAGGCGGCCGAGGACGAGCACGGTGCCGGGCTCGGCGACCTCGGCCGGCACGGTGACCTTGGCGGAGACCTCGTAGTCGAACGCGGAGAGGGTCAGGCTGCCCTCCTCGTTCGCCTCGATGAGCACGCCCGCGAGCACCGGGACCGGGGGTCGCGCCGGCAGGCCGCGCGCCACCCAGGTCACGGCATCGGCGAGAACCTCACGTTCGACCCGGAACTTCACCTTGGGAACCCGCCCTTCACGACTGCGCACACGCGTGTAACCACACCACTGTTGTCAGAACCACATTCTCGTGGGGGCACTGACCCTAGTGCCCGAGGGGGGTCCTGCAAACCCGGTTCGACCAAAGCCCGTTCCTGTCATTCGACCGGGGGTCCGGCTCGGGGTCATCCACCCCCAGGTACGCGGGGCGGTATCAGTGAATGGATGGATCTCGTCATCTCCATAGGCGTTGTGGAACCTGTGGACAAGCCCGCATCGACGCAGGCCAGCGGCCCGATGGGCGTGTGCACCACCCGTGGACCGCGGTCCGCTGCGACGGAGGGTCCCTGTGGACGGCGAAACGTTGTCCACAGGCCGTCCACACCCTGTTGGCAGTGGTCCCCAGCGTCAGCAGTCCTCGTCCACGAGCCGTCCACGCGCTGTGCACAGGGGTGTCACCGGTCGGTTGCGCTGTGGACAACGTGGGGGCAAACCTGTGGTCGGCCGATTTCCTCCACAAGGTTTTCCCCAAGTGTGGACCATCGGCCAAAACACCCCAAGGTGGGTCCTTCCGGACGCCCACCTGCGCGGTTGTCCACGTCACGGCCCGGTCACGCACTACCCACATGTGTGGACAACCCTGTGGACGGCTCAGCTGTGGACAGTCGCCGTCGCGGGCGTCAGGACCAGGCGGCCGGCCACCTCGAGCATGTACGCGAAATACGCGTCCGGGTCGGGGATCGTGTCGCCGAGCTGCTCGAAGAGCTCGGTCGTGACCGTGCCGAGGAGCAGGGTCCAGGCGGCCAGTCCGGCCATGACGGCAGGGGCGTCGAGCCCCGCGTCGGCGAAGAACGGGTCGTCGAGCAGCGGTCCGGCGGCCGCCTCGGCCCGCACCTGGACGCCGGGGGCGATGCCGGCGGCGGCGTCGCGGAGGCGGCCGACCCGCTGGGCGTCGGCGAGCAGGCGCACGAGCAGGGCCTGCACCCGCGTGCCCGGCTCGTTGGTCTGCTCGGCGGGGGCGCGGTAGTCCGGGACGGGTGAGCCGTAGAGAAGGGCGTACTCGTGCGGGTGCGACCTGGCCCAGTCGCGCAGGGCCGTGCCCACCGCCCACCAGCGTCCGTCGAGGTCCGCGGGGTCGACGGTCGCGTGGGCGGCCTCGACCGCGTCGCCGAGCGAGGTGTAGGCCGCCACGATGAGCCGGGTCAGCAGCTCGTCGCGGTCTCGCACGTAGCGGTAGATGGCCGAGGAGGCCATGCCCATCTCTCGGGCAACCGCCCGCAGGGACAGCGCCGCTGCACCGTGCCGGGCCAGCTCCTCTGCGGCGACCCGCAGGATCTCCGCCTCCATGGCGGCCCGGTTCCGGGCACGTATGCCGTCAGCTCGCGTCATGGCGCCAGCATGTCAGATCAGTGCCCACTTGTGTGAGCGGTGCTCTTGTTTCTTTCTCGGTCTGGGTGTTTACTGCTCTCAACAGAGAGCACCGCTCACATTTTGCTCCGGGGATCCGTGGAGTCGAGCAGTGCAGGGTTGAGCAGACATGGAGGAGAAGGCGATGGGACAGTTCCTGGTGCTGGGTGCCGGTGCGATCGGGCAGGGCACGGCGGTCGAGCTCGCGGACAGGGGTCACGAGGTCACGGTGGTCTCGAGGTCGGGTCGCGGGCCGGCACACGAAGGCGTGCGAGCGGTCGCGGCCGACGCGGCCGATGCCGAGCGGCTGACCACTTTGGCCGAGGGAGCGGAGGCGATCGTCAACGCGCTGAACCCGCCGAACTACACCACGTGGGAGCGTGACTGGCCGCCGTTGGCCCAGGCTGCGCTGACCGCCGCCGAGCGCTCCGGCGCCGGCTTGGTGACCGTCGGCAACCTCTACGGGTACGGCATGGTCGACGGGCCGATGACCGAGCAGACCCCGCTGCGGCCCAACGGCCACAAGGGGCAGCTGCGGGCCCGCATGTGGGAGACGGCGCTGGAAGCCCACCGGTCCGGTCGGGTGCGCGCCACCGAGCTGCGGGCGTCGGACTACACGGGCCCCGGGGTCGGTGCCCAGAGCCTGCTGAACTCCATGGTCATCGCGCGTGTGGTGAAGGACCGGCCGGTGTGGCTGGTGATGGGCGACCCGGACGCCCCCCACACGTGGACCGACGTGCGCGACACCGCACGACTGGCGGCGGTGCTCGCCACCGACGACCGGTCGTGGGGACAGGCCTGGCACGTGCCGAGCGCCCCGCCACGCAGCGTGCGCGAGGTCGTCGGCGAGGTGGCGCAGCTCTGTGGACGGGCACCCAGGGCCGTGCACGGCATACCTCGTGGTGCGGTGACAGCCCTGGGAACCGTGGTGCCCCTGCTGCGGGAGCTGCGCGAGACGCGGCACCAGTTCGAGCGGCCGTTCGTGCTCGACGCCACGCACACGACCGAGGTCTTCGGCCTTCAGCCGACGCCGTGGGAGGTCACCCTGAGGGAGACCGTGGAGTGGCTCAGCGCGACTGCTGCTTGATGCGGTTGGTCAGCTCGGTGACCTGGTTGTAGATCGCGCGGCGCTCACCCATGAGCTCGCGGATCTTTCGGTCGGCGTGCATCACCGTGGTGTGGTCGCGGCCGCCGAACTGCTGGCCGATCTTGGGCAGCGACAGGTCGGTCAGCTCACGGCACAGGTACATCGCGATCTGGCGGGCGGTCACCAGCACCCGGGAGCGGGATGACCCGCACAGGTCGTCGATGCTCAGGCCGAAGTACGCCGCGGTCTGGGCCATGATCGTCGCGCTGGTGATCTGGCTGCCCTGCTCGTTCGGGATGAGGTCCTTGAGCACGATCTCGGCCAGGCCCATGTCGACGCTCTGGCGGTTGAGGCTGGCGAAGGCGGTCACGCGGATCAGGGCGCCCTCGAGCTCGCGGATGTTGGTGGAGATCCGGCTCGCGATGAACTCGAGCACCTCGTCGGGCGCGCTCATCCGCTCCTGGATGGCCTTCTTGCGCAGGATCGCGATACGGGTCTCGAGGTCGGGCGGCTGCACGTCGGTCAGCAGGCCCCACTCGAAGCGGCTGCGCATGCGCTCCTCGAAGCCGGAGAGCAGCTTCGGTGGCAGGTCGCTGGTGATGACCACCTGCTTGTTGGCGTTGTGCAGCGTGTTGAAGGTGTGGAAGAACTCCTCCTGGGTCTGGACCTTGCCCTGGAGGAACTGGATGTCGTCGATCAGCAGCACGTCGACGTCGCGGTAGCGACGCTGGAAGTTGCTCGCCTTGTCATCGCGGATGCTGTTGATGAAGTCGTTGGTGAACTCCTCGGAGTTCACGTAGCGCACCTTGACGTTGGGGTACAGGTTGCGCGCGTAGTGGCCGATCGCGTGCAGCAGGTGCGTCTTGCCCAGTCCGGACTCGCCGTAGACGAACAGCGGGTTGTAGGCCTTGGCCGGTGCCTCGGCGACCGCGACCGCCGCCGCGTGGGCGAAGCGGTTGCTCGCACCGATCACGAACGTGTCGAAGGTGTACTTCGGGTTCAGCCGGGTCGCCTCGGCCTCGGTCACCGAGATGCTGTCGTCGGGCCGGGGCCGCCGAGCCGCGAAGGTCTCCTGCTCGGGCAGGGCCGGCGCGGGCACGCTGTCCTGGCCGAGGGTCAGCGGGGCGGAGGCGGACAGCGGCGCGGTCGTGGCGGGGACGCCGTGCTGGCTCAGGCCCGTCGTCGGCTCGGTGTGGTCGAGGTCGAGCGAGGAGTCGACCGTCACGGCCAGCCGCACGTCGCTGCCGAGCTGGGAGGACAGTGCCCGGGTGACCTGCTCACGCACCCGCGTCTCGACGACGTCCTTGGTGAAGTCGTTGGGCACGGCCACCAGTGCCGTGCCGTCGAGCAGGCCCACGAGGCGGGCGAGGCTGAGGAATGCCCGCTGCTGGGCGGGAATGCCGTTGGCGTCGAGTGCCGAGAGGGTGTTCTGCCAGACCTGACCGTAGTTCAGATCAGCGTCTGCCACTGGTCAACACCCCTGGAGTTCTTTGGTCGGTCTCGCTCGTCTCGGCCTGGCCACTGAGCCGCCATTGTGGTCTGTCCACACGCTTTTCCACAATCTGTGGAGATCGGCTCGGTCGGGGCGCCGACGGGGGACGCTAACAACCTTGGAGCAGGCCGAGCAACCTGATCGCGGAAATTGGTGGGCGCTGAGCACGGAAATTCTTGGCCGTGCTCGGCGTGTCGCCACGCCGTCGGGCGGAGCCGCTGGTAGCCGCACGCGCCGGCGGAACAGGCAGTGCTGGTTTGACCCTCTCGGCGGCGCTCGCGTACCGTAGGCGAGGCCTTGTCGGCCGTTTTCGCATGCCCGTGACCTGCTTCGCGGGCTTCCGATTGCGGCCGACGTCGGCCGCCCCCGCCAGCACCTGCGGACCACCCGGGTCCGACCAGTTACGGAGATCAACGTGAGCAAGCGTACTTTCCAGCCGAACAACCGTCGTCGGGCCAAGACCCACGGCTTCCGCCTGCGCATGCGCACCCGCGCTGGCCGCGCCATCCTGGCCGCCCGTCGCCGCAAGGGCCGCTCCGAGCTCTCCGCCTGAGGCCCCGGACGTGCTGCCCGCGCAGCACCGGCTGCGTCAGAGCGCCGACTTCGCGGCAGCGGTCCGAGCAACAGGGGGAGCACGATCGGGCTCCCGCCTCATCGTGGTTCACGCCAACCAGACCGACGCGCGTGCGGGTCACCCGCCGCGGGTCGGTTTTGTTGTCTCCAAGGCCGTGGGCTCCGCCGTCGTCCGCAACCGGACCAAGCGCCGGCTGCGCGCCCTGGCGCACCAGCGGCTCGACCGGATCCCACTCGGGACAGACCTCGTGATCCGCGCGAATCCCCCTGCGGCACAGGCGAGTTCGCCAGAGCTGGGAGCCGACCTCGACGCCCTCCTGGCCAGGGTCCTGCGGCGCCTGGGCACCGCTGTTGCGGGCGGTGCCCGGTGAAGACGCTCCAGAAGGTGCTCGCCGCACCGCTGATCGGCCTGCTCCTCTTCTACCAGCGGGTCATCTCGCCGATGACCCCGCCCACGTGCCGGTACTACCCGTCGTGCTCCCAGTACGCCCTCACCGCCATCCGCCGGTTCGGTCCCCTGAAGGGAACCTGGCTGGCCGTCCGGAGGTTGCTGAGGTGCCACCCCTGGACGCCGGGTGGCGTCGACCACGTCCCACCCGCCCCGGCCGCCCGCTGACGGCGACCACCTGACTGCCCGGCGCCGCGGCATACCCACCGCGGTCCGGACCACGGGTGAGCAGGAGCTCACCCCCACGAGTGAAGGACAGCATGAGCACATTCGAACGTGTGATCTACCCCTTTGAGTGGATCGTCTCCTGGATCCTCTACGGCTGGCACCAGGTCTTCACGGCGATCGGGCTCGACCCGGCGTCGGGTGCCTCCTGGGTGCTGTCCATCGTGGGCCTCGTGCTGGTCATGCGCGCCGCGATGATCCCGCTGTTCGTCCGCCAGATCCACGCCTCCCGCCGGATGCAGCTCATCCAGCCCGAGATGCAGAAGATCCAGGCGAAGTACAAGGGCAAGACCGACCCGGACTCCCGTCAGGCCATGACGCAGGAGACGATGGACCTGTACAAGCGGACGGGCACCAACCCGTTCTCGTCGTGCATGCCGATCCTGGTGCAGTCGCCGTTCTTCTTCGGTCTCTTCCGGGTGCTCAACAACCTCGGCGCCATCGCGGCCGGCACGCACGACCCCATCGGCCCGATCACCAAGGATGTGGCTGCCCAAGCAGAGCAGTCGACCTTCCTCGGCGCCCAGCTCTCGGACAAGTTCATCGGCGCGGACACGATGACGACGAAGGTCGTCACCATCCTGCTGATCGTCCTGATGTCGGCGACCACCTTCACCACCCAGCGCCAGCTGATGACGAAGAACATGCCGGCCTCGGCGCTGGACAACCCCTTCGCGAAGCAGCAGAAGGTCCTGCTGTACCTGATGCCGCTCTTCTTCGCGATCTCGGGCGTCAACTTCCCGATCGGTGTCCTCATCTACTGGACGACCACGAACATCTGGTCCATGTGCCAGCAGTTCTACGTGATCCGCCGCATGCCGGCGCCGGGCTCGCCCGCGGAGAAGGCGCTGCAGGAGAGACGCGCAAAGCGGGGCAAGCCGGTCAAGGAGCTCACCGTCCCCGGCCTCGAGAGCTCTGCGTCGAACGGTTCGACCACAGGTGACGGCAGCTCGGCAGCGTCCGGCGAGGGCGGGACCGCCAAGCCCTCCGGCCAGCGGCAGCAGCCGAAGCGCGCCAAGAAGCGCAAGTAGCGCCGTCGGCCTGACCCCCAGAGCGGCGCACTGCTGAGCGCCCGCCTGCTCAAGCCCAGATCCGGCTGTCCACCAGCCTTTGCACAGGAGAAGAACATGAGCGACAACACCACGGAGCCGCAGGAGACGGACGTGCACGACACCGTCCCCGCCCACGTCGACCCCGCCGCAGACGTGGCCGACGTCCTGGAGTCGGTCCAGTCCACCGAGTCCACCACCGAGTCCACCACCGAGCCCACGACTGAGGGCGGCACCACCCGCGCCCGCGGCGGTCGCACCAAGATCGCCGACCTCGAGCGGGAGGGCGAGGTGGCCGCCGACTTCCTGGAGACGCTGCTCGACATCGCCGACCTCGACGGTGACATCGACGTGGACGTCGACGGCGACCGCGCGGCTGTCGCCATCGTCGACTCCGAGGAGGGTCGGGTGCCGCGCCGCCTCGTCGGCCCGGACGGCAAGGTGCTCGAGGCCCTTCAGGAGCTGACCCGCCTCGCGGTGCAGTCGGCGACCGGTGAACGGAGCCGCCTCATGCTCGACGTCGCCGGCCACCGCGCCGAGCGTCGTTCCGCCCTGGTGGACATCGCCCGTGAGGCGATCGACGACGTCAAGGCCACGGGTGAGAAGAAGGCGCTCGCCTCGATGAGCGCCTTCGAGCGCAAGGTCGTGCACGACGAGGTGCTCTCCGCTGGGCTGTCGTCGGAGTCCGAGGGCACCGAGCCGCACCGTCACGTCGTGGTGCTGCCCGCGTGATGTTTCACGTGGAACACGCATGAGCGAGAATCCGCCCGTGAGCGGTGACCAGGAGCCGTCGGCAGCACTGCCGGCGGCTCCTGCTGCTGCAGCCGCCATCTTCGGAGAGCGGTTGGCACTGGCAGAACGGTTCGCCGCGGTCCTGGCTGACACCGGCGTCAGCCACGGCCTGATCGGACCCAGGGAGGTGCCGCGCCTCTGGGATCGGCACGTGCTGAACTGCGCCGTCGCCCACCACGCCTTTCCCCAGGGCGCCTCTGTCATCGACGTCGGGTCGGGTGCTGGCCTGCCCGGACTGGCGCTGGCCGTGGCGCGGCCGGACCTGCGTCTGCACCTCGTCGAGCCGATGCTGCGTCGCACGACCTGGCTGTCCACGACCGCGGAGCTGCTCGGGCTCGACAACGTTGCGGTCCACCGGGGCCGGGCCGAGGAGTTCACCGGCCGGCTGTCGGCGCCCTACGCCACCGCTCGAGCCGTGGCCCGCATCGACAAGCTGGCCCGGTGGACCTTCCCGCTGCTGGACGACGGTGGGGTGCTGGTGGCCCTCAAGGGTGAGCAGGCGGCGCAGGAGCTCGAGGAGGAGCGGCGGGTGCTGACCCAGCTGGGCATGGTCGACGCCGCCATCCGCACCTATGGCGCAGACCTGCTCGAGGTCCCCACCATCACTCTGGAGCTCACGGTGGGCGCCGCCGCACGGAACGTCTCGAAGATTGCTCGCACCCAAGGAGGTCGTCGACCGAAGGGCGCCACCAAGGGAGGCAGGCGCACCACGTAGGGGCGACCACCGGGCGATTCCCGCGGCGCACCGGGGCGCGCCCTCCCGGGTTTGGACCCGCGTCCCTCGTACGGTTGGATGAGGTCCATGTGTCCAGCGGGTACGACGAGGTGACGGAGTGACGGAAACACGGCAGCTCGAGCGAGGCCTGGGATGGCCCGGACTCGTTGGCCCCCGTACTGCCCCCTTGGGCTGGCCCGCTGAGGATCGGGTTTCACGTGAAACCGACCTCCAGGCCGGCACCACGAGCGCCTCCAGTGAGTCGAGTGATTCGACCGGCCCAGCTGAGTCGAGCGGGCCGAGCGGGTCGTCCCGGCAGCCGGTCGCCGAGGCTCCGGTGCGTGGCGATTCCAGCCTCGACGCGCGCAGCGCCGTGACGGAGGTTTCCGGGGACCGGTCAGTCGATCCGTCCGCTGTTGTTGCCATCAACGTCGCCGATGATGTCGCGGATGACGATGACGTCTCGGTGGGTGGGGCGGAAGCCGCAACGTCCGCCCCTGCCGGTTCCCATGGGCCCGTTGCAACCGAGAGCGCTGCGGCTGGAGTCCCGGCGGACTCGATCAACGGCTCGGCTTCCCCGAATGGTGACCCGCCCGCTCTCGAACCGGGCGCCGTTTCACGTGAAACGAGCGCGACGGCTGCGGTACACGGAGCCGTTTCACGTGAAACTGACGCGGCCGACATGGGGGCTCTCGTCGAAACCGGGATTAAGGCAGACCTGCCCATCCCGGCTACCACCGCAGGCGCGGAGCCCATCCAGGAAGCTGGCGTGACAAGCGCCGACGGCCAGGCAGCCGCCGACGAGCACCACAGGGGAGACGCCCAGGCAGCGGAGGAGGCATTGGCGGCCGTCGTTTCACGTGAAACAGATGACACCGACGAGCGCACCGCGCTGGCGTCAGCCCTCCCAGCCGCCGGCGCCGACACCCCGCTCGCGCAGGCCGTGGCGGCTGACGCCCGCAAGCGCATCGCCCTCAGCGGCCGTCGCTTCCCCAAGCCCGCACACACCCGCGTCATGACGGTGGCGAACCAGAAGGGCGGCGTCGGCAAGACCACGACCACGGTCAACGTGGCTGCCGCCCTGGCGCAAGCCGGACTGACCGTGCTCGTCATCGACATCGACCCGCAGGGAAATGCGAGCACAGCGCTGGGGATCGAGCACCACGCCGAGGTGCCGAGCATCTATGACGTACTCGTGGACGGCACGCCGATCAGCGAGGTCGTGCAGGAGTGCCCTGACGTGCCGGGACTGTTCTGTGCCCCGGCCACCATCGACCTGGCCGGCGCGGAGATCGAGCTCGTCTCGATGGTGGCGCGCGAGACGCGCCTCCAGAAGGCGATCGCCGCCTTCATCGGCTCGGCGGAGGAGCTGGGCCACGCCGTGCCCGACTACGTCTTCGTGGACTGCCCGCCGAGCCTCGGGCTGCTGACGGTCAACGCCTTCGTCGCCGCCGACGAGGTGTTCATCCCGATCCAGTGTGAGTACTACGCGCTCGAAGGCCTCTCGCAGCTGCTCAAGAACATCGAGCTCATCAAGAGCCACCTGAACCAGACGCTGCACGTCTCCACGATCCTGCTCACGATGTACGACGGGCGCACCCGGCTGTCGGCGCAGGTGGCCGAAGAGGTGCGGGCCCACTTCCCGCAGCAGGTGCTGCGTACGTCGGTGCCCCGCTCCGTCCGCATCTCCGAGGCCCCGAGCCACGGACAGACAGTCATGACGTACGACCCGAACAGCAGCGGTGCGCTGTCCTACCTGGAGGCGGCCAGCGAGCTGGCCGACCGTGGCGCAGCGGAACAGCCCTCATGAGCACGACCACTCCGAGCACACCCCCGGCACAGAACAAGAAAGGCCAGCAGATGAGCGAGAAGCGTCGCGCCCTCGGGCGCGGGCTGGGAGCCCTGATCCCCAGCACCCCCGCAGGAGAGGGCGCTACGCGGCCCGTCGACGTCTTCTTCAAGGACAACAGTGCGACGGTCACCCGTCCGGGCGTGGCGACGCCGCCGCACGAGGTGGCCGACAACCCGGCGATCACCGACCACACCAGCCCGGGCTCGCCCTCCACCAACGGGGCAGGACCGGCCACGGATCGATCCACGCCGGGGCACGCTGAGGAGCGGCCGCAGGAGGGCGGCGTCCACAGCGGCGCGAACGACGTGGAGTCGGCCACGGCTGAGCAGGGTTCCGCCAACGGTGGCGTCGACGCGGGTGCGACCGAGGCCGCCGACATGACGCAGACCGGGGACACCACGCAGACCGACCTGGCACCGGTGCCGGGCGCGACCTACGCGGAGATCCCGGTCAACTCCATCCGCCCCAACCCGCGGCAGCCGCGCACCGTCTTCGACGAGGACGACATGGCCGAGCTGGTGCACAGCATCCGCGAGATCGGGGTGCTCCAGCCGATCGTCGTCCGCCCGATCACGGACGGCGAGGGTGACATCCGGTTCGAGCTCATCATGGGTGAGCGCCGCTGGAGGGCCACACAGGAGGCCGGGCTGGAGGTCATCCCGGCGATCATCAAGGAGACCGAGGACGACGACCTCCTCCGCGACGCCCTGCTGGAGAACCTGCACCGCAGCCAGCTGAACGCGCTGGAGGAGGCCGCGGCATACCAGCAGCTGCTCGAGGACTTCGGGTGCACCCACGACGAGCTCGCCGGCCGCATCGGTCGCTCGCGCCCGCAGATCTCCAACACGCTGCGGCTGCTCAAGCTGCCGCCGCTGGTCGCTCGCCGCGTCGCGGCCGGTGTCCTCAGCGCGGGGCACGCCCGCGCCCTGCTGGCTCTTGATGACGCGGCCGCCATGGAGCGGCTGGCCCAGCGCATCGTGGCCGAGGGACTGTCGGTGCGCAGCGTCGAGGAGATCGTGGCGCTCGGCGGCGACCAGGAGCGCGTGAAGCCTCGCCGGCCCCGTGCCGGCGGCCGGCACCCGCAGCTGGACGACCTCGCCGCGCGTCTGTCCGACCGCTTCGACACGCGGGTGAACATCGCGCTCGGCCAGCGCAAGGGCAAGCTGACCGTCGAGTTCGCCTCGGTCGACGACCTCAACCGCATCGTCGAGATGCTGGGGCTGGACCCGCGCGCCACGGCCTGACGACAGTCCTTCTATAGCCCCAGGCGCATCGAGAATCGTCTCAAAGCGCCTCAAGGGCTGCATAAACGGACAGAGAAGAGGGACCGCATCTCAGCGATGAGATGCGGTCCCTCTTCCGTGTATGCCGCTCAGTGGCCGCCGGAGGCGAGGTAGGCGCGCAGGTCACCCAGGTGCAGGACGCCGGTGGCGTTGGTGTCGTCCTCGCCGAGGTACATCCGCTGGAGGCTGACGAGCACGGCCTCGGCGAGCGTGTCGCGGAAGCCCGGGTCGGCGAGCCTCGAGGCGTCCTCGGGGTGGGAGAGGTAGCCGGCCTCGAGGCGCACGGCGGGCATGGTCGTCTGCTGCAACAGGCGCCAGGAGCGTCCGTGCGAACGGCAGTTGGCGAGCCCGGTGCGTGCCACGATCTCGCGCTGCAGGATGTCGGCGAGGCTCTCGCCCACGGCCGACCAGGACGTGCGACGGTCGCGGCCGAAGAAGAACGTGGCCACGCCCCTGGCGTCGACGTGGTCGTGGGAGTCGCAGTGCAGCGACAGGAGGATGTCGGCCTCGGCCCGGTTGGCCAGGGCGGCGCGCTCCTCCTCGCTGGGGCAGGTGTGCTCGGTGCGGGTGTAGACGACCGAGACGCCGATCGCGGTCAGGCGGCCCTCGATGCGGCGGGCGAGATCGAGCACGACGTCGGCCTCGCGCAGGCCGTTGACCGTCGCCCCCGCCTCGTCACCGCCGTGTCCGGGGTCGAGCACGACCGTGCGCCCACTGAGGCTGTGGCCCGAGCGGCGCACCCGCTCCTGCTCGCGCAGCACCGTCGACGACCCGCCGGAGACACTGCGGCGCAGGTCGGAGAAGGCCCTGAAGGTGTCCGGACCGACCGAGCCGTCGCCGGGGAGGCCGTAGGCACGCTGGAACGAGCGCACGGCCCGCTCGGTGTTGGGGCCGAAGCGCCCGTCGACGCGTCCGGCCGCGAACCCCAGGGTGTTGAGCCGTTCCTGGAGTGCCGCGACGTCCTCACCGTGCTGCAGGTGGCCGGGGGTGTGGGTCAGGATGCGGTCGCCGAGGCTCCATCGGGCGCCGTCGATGGCCGAGAACGTCTCGGGCCCGACGATGCCGTCGACGATGAGGCCCTGGCGCTGCTGGAAGTCGCGCACGGCCCGCTCGAGCGCTTCGTCGTAGAGCTGGGCATCGATCTCGGGGCCGCCGAGGCCCGAGCGGTCGCCCAGGTGGTCCGGTGACAGCGCGACCAGGCGGGTGCGCACATCCGCGACCGCCGGTCCACGGCTGCCGCGGCGGAGCAGGCCGTTGTTGCTGCTGGACAAAGAGCCTCCTGGGCGGGGACGGCCCACGGTCGGTGGGCTGCGGAACGCGGACGAGCCTAGGCGAGGGGGCCCGGGGCGGCCAACCGCAGCCACGGACCGGGAACGACGATGCCGGCCGTCCCCGGAAGGGGAGCGGCCGGCATACGTCCGACGCAGCGGTGCTGCTGGCGGGGCGCCTCGTCAGCCGAGGTAGTCGGCCAGCTCGCGCACCAGCTTGGGCTTCGGCAGCGCGCCGACGAGGGTCTTGACGACCTCACCCTTGACGTAGACGTTCAGCGTCGGGATGCCGGTGATGCCGTAGCGGCCGGTGATCTCGGGGTTCTCGTCGGTGTTGAGCTTGACGACCTCGATCTTGCCGGCGTGCTCGTTGGCCAGCTCCTCCAGCACGGGGGCGACCGCGCGGCACGGGCCGCACCAGGGCGCCCAGAAGTCCACCAGCACGGGCTTGTCGTTCATCAGGACGTCCTGGTCGAACGTCTTGTCGGTGGTCTCCTTGGTGGCTCCCACGGTGGGGGCTCCTTCCGTCGTGGTGGGTGGTGACGTGGTGAGGGGTGAAGCGGGTGGTGCTCTCGCAGGTGAGTCTGTCAGCGGCTGCTGACAGCGCCCTCGAGCGGGTTCTCGGACTCGATGAGGGCCTGGTCGGCGGCGGGCTCGCCGGCCTCCTCGCGGGCGGCGAGGAAGCGCTCGGCGTCAAGGGCCGCGGCGCAGCCGGACCCGGCGGCGGTGATGGCCTGGCGGTAGGTGTGGTCGACCAGGTCACCACAGGCGAAGACGCCGTCCACGTTGGTCAGGGTCGTGCGGCCCTGGACCTGCACGTAGCCGGACTCGTCGAGGTCGATGACGCCCTTGACCAGCTCGTTGCGGGGGTCGTGGCCGATGGCGACGAAGACGCCGGTGGCCGGCAGCTCCCGGGTCTCGCCGGTGACCGTGTCGGTCAGGGTCACGCCGGTGACCTTGGCGTCGCCGTGGATGGCGCTCACCGCGCTGTTCCAGGCGAAGCGGATCTTGTCGTTGGCCATGGCGCGCGCGGCCATGATCTTGGAGGCGCGCAGCTCGTCGCGGCGGTGCACGATCGTCACCGAGCGGGCGAACTTGGTCAGGAAGGTGGCCTCCTCGACGGCGGAGTCGCCGCCGCCGACGACCACGATGTCCTGGTCGCGGAAGAAGAAGCCGTCGCAGGTCGCGCACCAGGAGACGCCGTGGCCGGAGAGGCGCTTCTCGTCGGGCAGGCCGAGCTCGCGGTAGGCCGAGCCCATGGCGAGGATGACCGCGTGGGCGCGGTAGGTGTTGCCCTCGGAGTCGGTGACCGTCTTGATGTCGCCCTCGAGGTCGACTGCGGTGACGTCGTCGGTGACCAGCTGAGCGCCGAACCGCTCGGCCTGGGCGCGCATGTTCTCCATCAGCTCCGGGCCCATGATGCCGTCGCGGAAGCCGGGGAAGTTCTCCACCTCGGTGGTGTTCATCAGGGCGCCACCGGCGGTGACGGCGCCCTCGAAGACCAGCGGGTTGAGGTTCGCCCGAGCCGCGTAGACCGCTGCGGTGTAGCCGGCCGGGCCGGACCCGATGATGATGAGGTTCCGGACGTCGGACACGTCACTGCTCACAGATACAGCCCCTTGTGGTCTGGATGGGTGCGGACCGCAAGATGCGGTGCTAGTCGCCTGAACAGATCGTAGGCCCTCTTTGTTCCGCCTTCCCACGGGGCAGGCCGCGACACGCGGCCGGTCAGCGCAGCTTCACCGGGCCCATCAGGAGAGCCGGGTGGCCGGTGGAGCAGGAGCGTTGCACCGCGTATGCCGTGTGGCCGGCGCCCGTGGTCAGCACCACCACCGCGGCCGGCTGGCCGTCGAAGGTCCCGAGGTCGGCCGTGGCGGTCGTGTAGCGGTCGGTGGTCAGGGCCGACAGGCACGACCGCAGCCCGATCTCGGTGCCGATCGGTCCGATGGAGGGCGCCTCGGCGCTGAAGGGGGCCGCCTGGTCACCTGGCGAGGCCAGCAGGGCCGCGGCCTGGGTGTCGAAGGCGCCGGAGGTGTAGGCACGCGCGGTGTGGTGGATGCTCACGGGCACGGCCAAGGCCTTGTCGGCGGAAGAGGAGTCCACCCGTGGTGCGACGGCGCCTCCCGCCGAGCTCTCCGCGCTGGCGGCCGCCGCCCCGGAGGAGGCGGTGTCGCCGCCGGCGCCCCCGAACAGGGCTCCGAGGGCGCCGGGAGCGGTGCCGCTGAGCAGTGACCCGGCGCCCACTGCGATCACGGCCGCAGCGGCGGCGGCCAGGCCGGCCGTGCGCCACAGGGGGCGGTGCGGTCGCGTCGGCTCGTGGAGGAGGCGGGGCACCCGCCGGCGCTCCTGCTCCTCGGCCAGGCTGGCGGTGATGCGGGCGACGAGGTCAGCGGGCATCGGTCCCGGTTCCGGCAGCGAGGACAGCAGCGCGCGCATCCCGGTCGGGTCGTCGTCGGGGTCCGGGGGCCCGGGCGGCGGCTGGCGCAGGCTCACGACAACCTCCTGGCATGACGGTGGTCGGCCCCGGAGGGGGCCGGGAGGGCCGCTCCACGGCGGCAGGGCTGACAGTTGTACGACGTCACGGGGCCCCCGAAGGTTCCGCGACCCCGGTGACGGAGGGGCCCAGCAGGGTGGCCAGCGCGGCCCGACCGCGGGCGCAGCGCGACTTCACGGTGCCCTCCGCGACCTCGAGCACGGCGGCGGCCTCGGCCACCGGCAGGCCGTGCATGTCGACGAGGACCAGGGCGATGCGCTGTCCCTCGGGCAGGCGGGCCAGCGCCTCGAGCACGTCGAGGCGGGTCTCGACCTGGCCCGGTGCGTCGTGGCGGTCGGCGATCTCCCGGTCGGGCAGCGGCACCACCGGGCGCTCGCGGCGGAGCCGGTCGAGGCAGGCGTTGACGACGATCCGGTGCAGCCACGTGGTCACCGCAGCGTCCCCACGGTAGGAGTCGGCCCGGCGGAACGCGGCCAGAAACGCCTCCTGCAGACAGTCGGCGGCCAGCTCGCGGTTGCCGGTCGTGCGCAGGGCGACGGCCCACATGCGGTCGCGGTGACGGCGGAACAGCTCCCCGAAGGCAGCTCCGTCGCCGGCACAGTGTTGGGCGAGCAGGTCGCGGTCGGTTCGCTGCTCGAGGGGAAGGTCCCCGCCCATGCCGACGCCCCCCGCCGTGTTCCTACCGGACCGTGATCTCGGCCAGCGTGGCGCGGTACCGGCCGTCACTGACCTGGCTCACCTTGGTGAACCACACGATGACGTACTTGCCGGTCGCCGGCTTGTCCCCGGTGATGGTGACGGTGCCCTTCTTGCCGTTGGAGCTGCCCAGCTCGGTGGCGCCGTCGAGTGTGTTGTCGCCGTTGACGTAGACGGTGAGGTCGGCGGCATCCGGCAGCTCGAGCTCGACCTGCTTGACCTTGGCGGCCTGGCCGAGGTCGACGATGATCCCGACGCCCTTCTTGAGGCCGCCGAGGTTCGCCGACGCGTAGCCCTCCGAGCTCCAGAAGGTGGACTTGTCGCCGTCGTAGACGCGCGGGGCCTCGCCGTTGCGCTCGCGCCCGTCGCCCTCGGGGTCGAAGCCGGCCGCGCTCAGGATCGCGAGCGGCTCGCCGGTGGCCTCCGTGGTGGGCTGCTGCGTCGGGGTGTCGCTCGGCGTGACCGTCTGCGTGGGGGCCTTGACAGTCACGGTGGGCCGCGGCGTGCCCTCGGTGAGGTCGAGGCCGGAGCCCGAGCCGATCTGCGAGACCCCCCAGAAGCCGAGCAGGGTGGCCACCACGACGAAGGCCGCGATGATCGCCAGTGCCATCTTGGACTGGTCGCGGGTGGGGGCGGCGGCCGTCTCCGGCGGCAGGAGGGGGAGCGGCGGCTCGACGTCCTCGTGGCCGGCCAGCAGGGCGTCGTCGAGGGAGACCCGGTCGCGCTCGTCGGCCTCGTGGGCAGCCGCCCGCGCTGCGCGCCGCTCGGCAGCCTTGTCGGCGGCCGCACGGGCGAAGCTGCCCACCTTGCCGGCAGCAGCACCGGCGGCGTGGCCCGCGGCCTGACCGGCTGTGCCGATTGCGCCGGCCACGGCAGCCGCCGCGGCGGCACCGTGGTGGGACTCGTCCTCGTGGTCGACCCCGTCGGCGGAGGGCGCCGTCGTGGTGCCGGCGGCTGTGCCGGCTCCGGGGTGCAACGGCAGCCGGGTGGTCGGCTCCGAACCGGACCCCCGTGCCGGGGACCCCTGCGACCCTTGGGCACCCTGCTGGGCACCCTGGGAGCCCTGGCCGGGTGCCTTCGCCGGGAACGGAAGGGCGAGGGTCTTCTCCGCCCCGCCGGACGAACCGGCGGCCGCGAGGTCGGCGAGGGCGATCGGCTGGGTGGCGGTGCCGCCGAGGCCGCTGACCATCGTCTTGGACCAGGGGGCGATCTGGGTCGCGAAGTCACCGGGGGTGAGCGGGCCCTCGTCGTCGTTGAGGGTCAGCCGGCACAGGGCGTCGAGGTCGCCGGGCACTCCGGCTGCGATCTCCGACGGCGCGGGCACCCCGCCCACCAGGTGCGGAGCACCCTCCAGGCCGGGCACCTTGGTGGGCAGCGGCCAGCGGCTGGTCAGCGCGGCATACGTGATGGCCACGACGCCCACGGCGTCGGCACGCGAGGCCTCGGCCCCGCCGAGCTCGTCCTCCCCGGCGAGGGCGGCGGCGGTGGCGAGGCCGGAGACCTTCACCGCCCCGTCGCCGGTGCGCCAGACGTGGTTCGGTGTCAGCTGCAAGTGGTGCAGCCCCCGGCCCCGGGCGGCCTCGAGCCCGACGGCCGTCTCGCCGGCGATGCGGCGGGCCTCCTCCGAGGGCAGGCCGCCCTGGTCGAGCAGGTGGGTGAGGGTGTGCGCCTCGTAGAGGGCCTCCTCGACGAAGAACGAGACCCCCTCGGAGCGGCCGACGTCGAGGATGCGCACCAGGCGCTCGTTGTCGATCCCGGCCGCGCGACGGGCGGCGTCGAGCGCGGCGTCGGCGTTCGGGTCGTCGGTCGGGAAGACCACGATGACGACGTCGCGTTCGAGGGTGGTGTCGTGCGCGGACCAGCGCTCGGCCCGGGGCAGCTGGGCGAGGCGGCGCTGGACGGCATACCGGCCTCCCAGCACCGTGGATGGTCCTACGCCGTGCACGCTGCCTCCTCGGTGCGGTCGCGTCGTTTCACGTCGGTCGGGGTGCTCATCCTAGGGCGTGGCACTGGGGCCTCACCCACGGCGCGCGCGGACCCGGCGCACCACCGGGTCGAGGAGCACCGCCACCTCACGCACCCGCAGAGCGTGGGCGACGGCGAGGGCGACCGGGAAGAGCACGGCCAGCCCGACCACGACGACGACCAGCGACGACGCCCAGGTGAGCTGGCCGTCGGCGTCCTGGGGCAGCACCTGGTGCAGCAGCCACACCACCAGGACGGTGGGCAGGGCGGCCACCACGGAGGCGATGGCCACCCGGACGTAGAGCTGCGTCGTGGAGCGCAGGTGCAGCGAACCGAGGACGCGGCGCAGCAGCCACAGGCCGAGCACGGCGGCCACGGTGTTGGAGATGGTCTGGCCGAGCCCGACGACGACGCCGGTGCGGTCGGGGGGCACCACGGCGGCGACGAGGTTCGCGACCGTTGCCACCACGGTGACGACGACCTGCAGGTAGAACGGGGTCTTGGCGTCCTCGTAGGCGTAGTAGACGCGTTGCACGAGGTAGAGCCACCCGAACGGCAGGATGCCGAGCATCATCGCGATCATCACGCCGGCGATCGCCGAGGCCTCGTCGGGGGAGTTGCCGGGGAAGGCCACGCGCACGGCAGGGGCGCCGAGCACCACGGCGGCGACCGTGGCGGGCAGGAGCACGACGGCGGGCATCTTCAGCCCGCGTGCGACGTCGTCGACGATCTCGCTGGTGCGTCCGGCGTGGGCGGCCTGCGACATGCGCGTGAACAGCGCCGTGACCAGCGAGAGCGTGATGAGCGAGTGCGGCAGCATGAAGAGCAGGAAGGCGACACCGTAGGCGGCCTTGCCGGCGCCCACCTCGCCGGCGCGGTGGAGCAGGTCACCGGCCCGGGTCATCACCTTCGAGGTGACGATGAAGCCGAGCTGGCTGACGCCGATGGCCGCGAACGTCCACAGCGCGACTCGAGAGGCCGAGCCGAGGCCGTAGCCACGCACGCCCCACACCGGGCGGTAGCGGAAGCCGATGCGGCGCAGCGGGATCACGAGCACCAGCGCCTGGGCGGCGACGCCGAGGGTCGCCGTGCCGGCCAGCAGCCAGATCATCGACGGGGTCCACTCGCCGACGGGGACCTGCTTGCCGAAGGCGAACCGGAACACCACCAGGCCCGCGATGGCCACGACGTTGGCCACCGCCGGTGCCCACATGTATGCCGCGAAGTGGCCGCGCGCGTTCAGCACCTGTCCCAGCAGCGTGTAGACGCCGTAGAGGAGCACCTGGGGCAGGCAGATGAAGGCGAACGCGGTGGCCAGCCCGAGGGCCTCCTCGTTCCAGCCCTGCGAGAACAGCCGCACCAGGACCGGTGCGAGCGCCGTGACGAGCACGGTCGCTCCCGCGATGATGGCGAACGAGATGGTCAGCAGGCGGTTGACGAACTCGTGGCCGCCGTCGTCGTGGGTGGCCGCCTTGGTGATCTGGGGGACCAGCACGGCGTTGAGCACGCCTCCGGCGAGCAGCAGGTAGAACTGGTTGGGCAGCGTGTTGGCCACGTCGAAGGTGTCGGCCGCGAGACCGATGCCGACGACGCCGGTCAGCGTCGAGGTCCGGACGAAGCCGAGCAGCCGTGAGACCACCGTGCCCAGGGCCATCAGCGCGCTGTTGCGGGCCAGGCTGACGTCGGTCATGCAGTCCTTTCGGGGGTGGGAACCGGCTCGGCGGCGTTGCGCGGGGCCGGCTTGCGGCGCACGGAGCGCCAGATGCCGAGCAGAAGGATGATCCCTGCGATTCCGCCGAGGGTCCAATAGACCCAGTCACCGGTGGGCGTGACCTGCACCAACACGTCGGCGCCCTGGCCGATGACGGTGCCGTCGGGCGTGGTGAGCGTGGTCCGGATCGGCACCGTGCCGGCCGCCAGGGTCGTCACGCTCACCACGGCCGTGGCTCGGCTGTTGGCGCCGATGCGCATGACGGGCGGCTGGTTGTCGATGCGCAGCCGTGGGTTGGCCGGCTCGAGGGTCAGCTTGACGTTCTCGACCGCGACGTCGTTCTCGTTCTCCACCGTGATCTGCAGCCGGCCGGTGTCGGCGATGAAGTTGATGTTGCGCCGCGAGACCTTGATGGCCGTCGTCGTGTCACGCGTCGCGCTGACGACCCCGGCGTTCAGCCGGTTCCAGCCGGCGGGCGCCGACCGCCACCGGGTGGAGGCGAGCTGCTCGGCGGCCCGGCCCCAGGTGCGGGTGAAGAGGTCGCCGTCGTCACGGATCAGCCCCACGCCGCGGACGGTCCGCAGGCTCTGCTCCAGCGACGCGATCCGGCGCGGGGTGAGCAGGGGCTCGGCACCGGCATACGGGTCGGTCGCGGAGGCGCTGGGCGCCTCGGTGGGGGTCGGACGGGTGCCGACCTCCTGCGGCATGGGCACCGCCTGCTTGGCCTCGTTGAGCAGGGTGCGGGTCGACACCGGTGCCAGCCAGGGGATGTTCGAGACGCCGCTGAGGAAGGCGGCCGCGGCGGTCGGGTCGGGGTCGAAGGAGCGGGGGGCCACGACCAGCACCGAGCGCGAGGAGGTGCCGGGCCGCTCGTCGAGCAGGGCGACGGTGTCGGCGATGAAGTGCTGAAGATCGGCGGCGGCGCCGGTCGGGTTGCTCGTCCCGGCGAAGAGGTTGCTGAGCTCGTCGTCGTAGCCGAGCACCGGCAGTCCGTCGGCGCTGCGGCGGTGCGCGTCCTGGGTGTTGGCGTCGAGGGGCAGGTTCGACTGGGCGGCGAGCTGGGCGCCGAGCCGCGGCTCGCGGTAGAGCCGGCGCAGGGCCTCCTCCCGGGCGGGGGTGTACCGCCCGTCGACGGGCCAGGCCACGTCGGCCCGTCCGTCGATGGCCCGGGCCACCGTGGCAGACCGGGAGACCAGCTCGCTCATGAGGGACGAGCTGGTCTCGGCGTCGGCGGCGGCCGCGATGTCGGCGTCGGTGTCAGGCAGCACCCAGGGGGAGTGGGCGGGGGCGGCGGCGCGGATCCGCTTCTCGACCGCCGACCGCACGGCCGCCTCGCCGGTGGACTGGCCCCCCTGGGTCTGGTCGCCCTGGGTCTGGGTGCTCGGCGTCGGGTTGTTCTGGGTCTTGCTCTTGCCGGTGGGCTTCGGCTCGGGGGCGCCCTCGGGGAGGAGGCTGGGCAGCAGGGTCGGGTCGATGGCCCAGGTGACGGGTGCCGACTCGGTCGTCTCGAGCACGCGGGTCAGCCGGGAGCTCGCGCCGAGGACGCGTTCCCAGGCGGCCGTGCGGGCCGTGCCCTCGGCACCGAAGAGGGCGGGGTCGGGGTCGAGGGTGAGCGGGACGACCCAGCCCAGGCGCAGCGGCTGGTACTGCTTCTGTCGCTGGTAGCCGGCGAAGGTCCGCAGGCTGGCGTCGCCGACCTCGACCGACAGGGGGAGCGCGCCGTAGGTCGGGGTGCGCAGGCTGGCGGCGTTCTTGACGCTGACCGAGAAGCTCGCGGTGGCACCGGCGGCGAGGGAGGGACCGAGGCCCTTGCGCCCGACCTCCCTGCCCTCGGCCGGGCCCTGCCCGGCGGCCCACCGGTCGACCGCCTCACGGGTGGCCAGCTGCTGGTCGCCGAGCACGACGCGAGCCACCGGGCGCGACACCGCCGAGCTGCCCGGGTTGGTGACGGTGCCCTGCACGGTCACGGCTTGACCAGGGGTGGCAATGGTGGGGGAGACGGAGGTCAGGGTGATCTGCAGGCGCGAGTCCGCGGCTGGCTCCTGTGGCGCACGGTATGCCGCGGTGCCCGTCGTGCTCGCGGGCGCCGCTTTGGAGTGAGTGCCGCTCGCGGGCGCCGCTTGGGCAGGAAAGGAGGCGAGGCCGAGCGCAGGGAGGAGCAGGGTGACCACGGTGACGGCCCGGCACACCCCGAGCCGGCGCATCACTCGCTCCCGGACAGCCGCTGCCATGCCTGCCGGGCGATGCGCCGCTCGTTGGGGAACGTCAGGTGCCGGTGGGCCTCCGCCAGCGGCAGCCAGGCGACGTCGATGGCCTCCTGGTCGGGGTCGTTCTCGATGGTGAGGAAGCCGCCGGTCGCCTCGAGGAGGTAGTGGTGCACGTACTTGTGCACCCGCTTGTCGCTCGTGGCGAACCAGTAGTCGATGGTGCCGAGCTCGGTGAGCACCCGGCCCTCGATGCCGGTCTCCTCGGCGACCTCGCGCGCGGCGGCCTCGGGGAGGGTCTCGCCGTCCTCCATGTGGCCCTTGGGCAGGCACCACTCCACGCGGCCGGCCCGGTTGCGGCGGGCGATGACGGCGATGCGGGCCTCGCCCTTGAACACGTCGACGATGATCCCACCGGCTGAGCGCTCCTCCACCGCTGGCAGCCGCCGGGCGGCGGTGCCGGGGGTCGGCCGCTCGGGGTCGCGCGTGACCGGTTCGGGGTCGCGCGCGGGGGAGGTCATGCCCGTCACTCTAACCAGCGTTGCTGGTGGGCGGCCCGTGCGGCGCGAGCCGCAGGGGCGGTCACCACCACGGCGGTGTGACCCGGCGTGATGACCTGGACCGGCCTGTGCGGCGCGGTCACGCTTGGATGGGAGGCGGTCGCCGCGCGGCTATCCTTTCCGGGTGCTGCCGCAGACCCTTGCCCCCACGGAGAGGGTCGCGACCCCGGAGGCGCCCCATCGCCCGCCGCGGCTGACCCTCCTCGACGGGCTCCGGTTCCTCGCCGCGCTGGCGGTGGTGGGCTACCACTTCACGGCCATCAAGACTCCGGTCTGGGGCACGCCCACCATCTCGGCGTTTCCCGAGTTGCACCAGGTGACCCGTTACGGCTACCTCGGGGTGGACCTGTTCTTCTTCATCTCGGGGTTCGTCATCCTGATGACGGCCTGGGGTCGCGAGCTGCCGGCATACGTCGGGTCGCGCGTGGCCCGGCTGTTCCCCGGCTACTGGGCCGGCGTGCTCCTCACCGGCGGCCTGTTGCTGGCGGTGTCCAACGTGTCGGGCAAGGACGTGACGATCCCCCAGGTCATCACCAACCTGACGATGTTGCACGAGCCCAACGGCGTGAACCATGTCGACGGCGTCTACTGGACGCTGTGGGTGGAGATGCGCTTCTACCTGCTCGTCGGCCTGCTCATGCTGGTGGGCCTGACGCGCCAGCGGGTGCTGGCCTTCGCGACGCTGTGGCCCGTGGTGGCGGCCCTGGCGGCCACCACCGATCAGGCTTTCCTCAGCGAGCTGCTCATCGCGCAGTGGGCGCCGTACTTCGCGGCGGGGATGCTGCTCTACCTGGTGCACCGGGAGGGGTGGAGCCCCCTGCTGGGAGGACTCGTCGGTCTCCAGGTCGTGCTGGCCATGACCAAGGCGGCCGACTACGCCCACATCATCCACCGCAAGACCGGCGGCGAGGCGAAGTCGCTGGTGGCGATGGCCGTGGTGCTGCTGTGCTTCGCCGCGGTCGCGCTGGTCACGACCACCCGGCTGCAGCACGTCCGGTGGCGCCTGGCCACCACCCTGGGGCTCCTCACCTACCCGCTGTACCTCGTCCACGAGTACTGGGGGCTGTTCGTCATCTCCAAGCTGTCCGGGAGCCTGCCGCGACTCGTGGTGCTCCTGGTGGCCGTCCTGTTCGTGCTGGGCCTGGCCTGGCTGGTCAACCGCGTCGTGGAGCGTCCACTCGCGCCCCTCATGAGGCGCTGGGTGACGCAGGGCCTGCGCACACCCGCCGAGCGCACCGCAGCGCCCGCCGCACGCACCACTACCTAGGGTCATCACCTTGCCGTCTCCGTCATCCCCGTCCTCGTCGTCCCCCGCCACTGCCCAGCCGTCTGCCGCGCTGCTGCGGCAGGCCGTCGCGCACCTCGCCCCGGTCGTGCCGATCCTCACGGAGCTCGGGCAGCTCTTCGCCGGCGCCGGCCACGAGATCGCACTGGTCGGCGGACCGGTCCGCGACGCGTTCCTGGGCCGGACGTCACCCGACCTGGACTTCACCACCAGCGCCGCCCCCGACCAGACACAGCGCCTGCTCGCCGGCTGGGGCGATGCCCACTGGGACATCGGCAAGGAGTTCGGCACCATCGGCGCCCGCCGCGGTGACGTGACCGTCGAGGTGACGACGTACCGCGCGGACGCCTACGACCACCAGACCCGCAAGCCCGTCGTCGCCTTCGGCGACAACCTCGAGGACGACCTGGTCCGCCGCGACTTCACGATGAACGCGATGGCGCTGCGGCTGCCCTCGCTCGAGTTCGTCGACCCGTATGCCGGCCTGGCCGACCTCGCGCGGAAGGTGCTCCGCACGCCCGGCTCACCGGAGGTGAGCTTCGCCGACGACCCGCTGCGGATGATGCGGGCGGCCCGGTTCGCGGCCCAGCTCGGCGCCCACCTCGACCCGGCCGTCGAGCAGGCCATGCGCGAGCGGGCCAAGACGCTGCAGATCGTCTCGGCCGAGCGGATCCGCGACGAGTTCAGCAAGCTCCTGCTCGCCCCGCAGCCCCGCGCAGGGTTGGAGATCCTCGTCGAGACCGGTCTGGCTGACCAGATGCTGCCCGAGCTGCCCGCCCTCAAGCTCGAGGTGGACGAGCACCACCGCCACAAGGACGTCTACGAGCACTCGCTCATCGTGCTCGAGCAGGCCATCGCCCTCGAGGGGCCGGCTGACGGCCCGGCGGACTCGGTGCCGGGTCCTGACCTCGTGCTGCGCCTCGCCGCGCTGCTGCACGACATCGGCAAGCCGGCCACGCGCAAGTTCGAAGACGGCGGCGGTGTCTCCTTCCACCACCACGAGGTGGTCGGCGCCAAGATGGCGGCCAAGCGGCTCAAGGCCCTCCGCTACGACAAGGAGACTGTCAAGGCCGTCGCCCGGCTGGTCGAGCTGCACCTGCGGTTCCACGGCTACGGCGAGGGCCAGTGGACCGACTCGGCCGTCCGTCGCTACATCACCGACGCGGGGCCGCTGCTCCAGCGCCTGCATCGGCTCACCCGCTCGGACTCGACGACGCGCAACCGGCGCAAGGCCGAGCGCCTGTCGCGCACCTACGACGAGCTCGAGGTGCGCATCGTCCGGCTGCAGGAGCAGGAGGAGCTGGGCAGGGTGCGGCCCGAGCTCGACGGCAACCAGATCTCCGAGGTGCTGGGCATCAAGCCCGGCCCGCTGCTGGGCCGCGCCTACAAGTACCTGCTGTCGGTCCGTCTGGACGAGGGGCCGATCGGGGAGGAGGCCGCCAAGGAGCGGCTCCTCCAGTGGTGGGCCGACCAGCCCGAGTCGCAGACCGGCAGCACTCAATGACAGCACGGGCGCCATCCGCGGGTCGCGAGCAGGAGGCAGACCGGACGTCCACGAAATATGACATTCTGCCCCGAGCACAAGGTGGGGACAGAGGAGAGTCACAATGAGCAGGGCCGAAAGCCAGACGGTGGACCATGCGCAGGCGTACCAACTGGGGGTCGTCATACCGACCTATGGGGTCGAGCGCTATGTGCAGGACTTCCTCGACTCGCTGACCGCTCAGACGCTGCCTCTGGAAAAGGTACAGCTCGTCTTCGTCGATGATGGTTCGCCGGACCGCTCAGCGGAGCTCATTCAGCAGTGGATCGACGCAGTGGCGCCGCACGCACAGCTGATCCGCAAGGAGAATGGTGGCCTCGCGTCGGCACGCAACGAGGGCCTGCGGCACATCACCTCGACGTGGGTCAGCTTTCCCGACCCCGACGACATGTTCCATCCCTCGTACTTTGCTGAGATCGCGTCGTTCTTGGCCGCGAACGCCGACCAGCACGTGGACCTGCTGAGCACTCGCCTACTCCTCCTCAACGACGCGACCGGAGAGGTGACGGACACGCACCCCTTGCGCCGGAAGTTCCGGCGTGGAACGCAGATCGTCGACCTGAGCCGCCACCCGGAGTACATCCATCTGCAGTCTGCGACGGCCTTCTACCTGACGGACCGGCTCAACGAGCTAGGGCTGCGTTACGACGACGACATCAAGCCGAACTTCGAGGACGCCTTTCTCACGACGCTCTACCTGGCCTCAAGGGCGCGGCCGCGTCTCGGCATCTTGACGGAGGCGCATTACCACTACCGCCGTCGCGAGGACGGCAGTTCGCTGGTCCAGAGCAGCTGGCACAAGCCTGAGAAGTACGTGCACCTCCCCGAGGTCGGATATCTGCGCCTGCTCGAAACCATTCACGGGCAGCTTGGTCACGTGCCCGTGTGGGCACAGAACCTCGTCCTCTACGACCTGCTGTTCTACTTCCGGCAGGACGAGCGCATCCACAGCGCCACCGCTTGGATCGGCAAGCCGATCGCAGACCCCTTCCACCACCTGGTCGAGCGGATCTTCCAGTACATCGACACGGAGACGATCGAGGGAATCACGCTTCTGCCAACCTCGCTCCAGCTGCGTGACGCCCTGGTGCTCGGCTACAAGAAGGAGCGGCAACGGCCGATAAGCCTGCCCTTGATCCGCATCGACAGCGGTCGCGAGATCGTCCAGGTGCGCTACTTCTACGGCGGCGACCTTCCCCTCGAGGACTTCCGGGTCCGCGGCATGGCGATCGAACCGGTCTTCGCAAAGATTCGCGACGTCACCTACTTGGGCCGTGTCCTGATGCGCGAGCGCATCGTTTGGCTGCCGGCGACGGGCACGATCAGGATCGCCTTGGATGGCAGACAGGTGCCGTTGACGCTCGGCGCGCCCCAGGAACCCGTCTTCGTCATGCGTCCCGCTGTCATGTGGCGTCGGCTGACCCGGTACTCCGGACCGGCCGCAGTCCGCGGAGACAAGACCCCGACGCGCTCGGGAAGCGTGGCGCGTCAGGTAGCACGGTCAGCGAAAAGGACTGCGAAGCAGACGATCGTCGGTGCGCAGGGCCGGGTCGAAGGCGTGAGGGCCGCCTTTACCGACGAGGGCCGCACTGCGCGGCGGGACAAGCGCCTCCGTGAGCGCGCGAAGTCCCGGGCAGTCCGCGCGAGGTACGGCAACGCCTGGACCTTCATCGACCGTGACAACCAGGCACAGGACAACGCCGAGCACCTCTACCGGCACATCAGCCGGAACCACCCGGAGATCAACTCGTGGTTTGTCCTCAACAGGGACTCGACTGACTGGGACCGACTGAGCGCGGAGGGCTTCCGGCTCGTGGAGCATGGCTCGGACGAGCATGTGCTGTTGCTGCTCAACACCGATCACCTGCTCTCCTCGCAGGTGGACCACTACATCGTCAAGCCGCTGGACCCAAAGCGGCATGGCAACAAGAGTTGGCGTTTCACCTTCCTGCAACACGGGGTCACCAAGGACGATCTGTCACGCTGGGTGAACCGCAAGCCCATCAGCCTCTTCATCACGGCGAGTACAGACGAGCACGAGTCGATCGTCGGAGACCACACGCCCTACATCTTCACCGGCAAGGAGGTCGTCCTCACCGGCTTCCCACGCCACGACAGGCTCTTGGAACTGGCCCAAGCGAGCAAGGATCGGTCCCTCCTGCTCGTCATGCCGACGTGGAGACGCACCCTCCTGGGCGACCTGGTCAACAGCGCCGGGGGCAACGAGCGGCAGCAGGTCCAGGGATTTTGGGAGTCCGAGTACGCGGACAACTGGATGTCGCTCCTGAACTCGGACCGGCTCAAGGAGATCGCAGCCGCAAACGGCCTCGAGGTCGTCTTCATGCCGCATCCCAACATGCAGGGGTACCTCGACGACAGCCCGCTCGCGGAGCACATCACGGTCTGCCGGTACTCGGATACCGATGTGCAGGAAGTCCTGGCGCGGTCGGCCCTGATGGTCACCGACTACTCGTCGCTCGCTTTCGAGATGGCCTACATCGAGCGGCCGGTCGTCTACTTCCAGTTCGACCAGGCCGAGTTCTTCGCGGGCGGCCACGCCTACCGTCGTGGGACGTGGAGCTACGAGGAGGACGGGTTCGGTCCCGTGACAGTCGACACCGAGCGCGCCCTCGCAGCCATCGAACAGGCAGCCAGGCTGCGCGCGGTCCCCGACGAGATGTACGGACCGCGAATGCGCGACATCTTCCCTCACCGTGACGGGCAGTGCAGCGAGCGTGTCTTCCAGGCGGTGCTCGACATGGACCGCCCCATGCCCTACAGGAGGGCGTACCTCAGGCGAAGCCATCCTGAGCTCACGCCACTGGGGCTCGACGCGTCGAACGGTGCGGCCGTCATGAACGGGTCGGCCACCGTCGTTGTGGGGACCGGCAACGAAGTGACCACGTCCTCCTGAGCATCGAGGCTGAACGATGAAGAACCTGTCCGAAGGCGAGACGACGACCTCGGGCGCCGCGGCCGCCCTCGTGCCCGCAAAGTCGGTCCCTACCCGTGCGAGGGCCGGTCGTCTGCGCGTGCTCGACGGCCTGAGGCTGTTCGCCGCTCTGAGCGTCCTCGCCTTCCATTTCACCGCCCGTGACAGCTATGCCTGGGGGATGTCGCCGTGGGAGAAGTTCCCCCAGCTGTCCCGGGTCACGCAGTACGGCGAGCTGGGCGTGAACCTCTTCTTCGTCATCAGCGGGTTTGTCATTCTGATGACCGCCTGGGGCCGGAGCGTCGAGAGCTTCAGCATCTCGCGCGTCACACGGCTCTTTCCTGCCTACTGGGTATCAGTCGCAGCCACGGCCCTGCTGCTGATCTTCGTCGTACCCGACTCGGGGGTTGACGTCTGGGAGGCGATCGCAAACCTGACGATGATGCAAGACGCCATCGACATCCGTCACGTGGACGGCGTGTATTGGACTCTCTGGGTGGAGCTTCGCTTCTACCTTCTGATGGGTCTGCTGCTGGTCTGGGGTCTGACCCGTGCCCGGGTCATCAGCCTCATCGTCCTTTGGCCGCTGGTTGCCGCCCTGGTGCACACCACGGATCAGGCTCTGCTGTCCAGCCTTCTTATCTGGAACTACGCACCGTACTTCGGTGTGGGGATGGCCCTCTTCCTCATCTACCGCGAAGGCGGCAGCGCGTTCCACTGGATGCTCGTTGCGTACAACTGGGCTTTCATCGTGGGACTCACGGGCCGCTACCACCCCAGTGGGCCCCTCACGAAGACGCACTACCAGCCGTCGCTGCTCGTCCAGATCACGCTCATCACGGTCTGCATCGGACTCGTCGCACTGTGCACCACCGACGCCGCCCAGAAGATCGAGTGGCGGTGGCTGACCACGGCGGGCGCCCTGACGTATCCCCTCTACCTGCTTCACGAGCACTGGGGCTGGTACTTCATCTCGCGTCTGCGCGAGTTCACTCCTGCGTATGTCACGCTCGCCCTCGTGACCGGTGCCTGCCTGCTGATGGCATGGGTCGTTCACGTGGCAGTTGAGCGACCTCTGGCCCCTCGAATCAAGAGGTGGCTCCAGAGCGGCCTGGCATCGGTCCAGAGTGAGACGGCCCCGGCTGATGCGACGTCCCTCCCCTCCTGAAGCCAGCGCTCGCCGTTGCTGCCTCTGATGGCCATGCTGACGCCGACCTTCGAGGTCAGGCGGGCGGCTTCTCGAAGCTGCTGGGCTGGGGGAAGTAGGCGCTCAGGAAGTCGCCGATGATCTTGGCCTGCGTGGCGACGTCGATCCGGCTCGAGTCGTGGTCGTTGAGGCAGAACACGTCGAAGTCACGCGTCGACAGCAGCGACTTCAGGCGCAGGGGCGTGTCTTCACGGGCGATGTCGGCGTAGAAGTAGCGGATGCCGCCGGGCACGGCACGGCCGGTCGCGTAGGAGTAGTAGTGCGCCAGGGCGGCGGAGATGGACACGTCGTCGTGGCTGCGGAACTGCGACGCGGCGGTGCGCTCGAAGTCGGCGGCGAAGTCCTGCTCCATGTCGCGCAGGACGGAGCGGCGCTGCGGGTGCGGCACGTGCTTGAACTTGTTGGACAGCGCCCGGTCGAACATCTTCACGATGAGGTCGCGGTTGTTCTTCGCCGCGCTCATCACGGGCATGTCCTCGGGCGCCGCCGGCCCGAGCCCGACCTTGGCGTGCGAGACGAAGAACTTCGACAGCCCGTTGCTGTGGAAGAACAGGTCGGGCGAGACCGGCCGTCCGAAGAAGACGTCGTCGTTGAGGTACAGGTAGTGCTCGCTGAGCCCGGGAATCCGGTGCAGCTGGCTCTCGATGGCGTGCGAGTTGAAGGTCGGCAGGCGGCCGCGGTCGCCGAACAGCTCGCGGTGGCTCACCACGGTCACCCGCGGGTTCGTCGTGTCGAGCCATGCCGGCACCTGGTCGTCGGTGACGAGGTACACGTGCCGCACCCAGTCGGCATACATGTCCAGCGAGCGCAGCGAGTAGCGCAGCTCGTCGCGGGAGACGAAGCGGCTGTCGTTCGCGGCGAGCGCGTGCATGACCGCGGACCGCGACAGGTGCTCGTTCTGTGCCTCGGCCTTGCGCAGGATCCAGTCCGGGTCGCTGCCGTCGACCCACGTGTAGACCACGTCGATCGGCTCGGTGACCTGGAAGAGGTGGGGGTGGTCGATGGTCTCCAGCATCGGCCGCGGCGTGCCGTCGACCGGGCGGAGCACGGTCTTGCGGGCGGACGGGGTGATGACGTCGGCCCAGCGGTTGCGTCGCGGCATCACCAGCGACCCGGCCGGCACGGGCTCACCGTTGAAGGCGGCCGGCTCGCTGTGGCTCGTCTCGCGCCAGAACTCCAGGTCACAGCCGAGCTCGGGGCCGCCGAGGTAGCCGCCGGACTCGCTGGCCAGCACCTGGAAGACACACACCACGTCGGCGCGACGGGGCAGCGGCGACCGGCCCACCAGTCGGGGGTTGCGGGTCTTGCGGTCCTTCACCGGGGCGATGTAGGTCGGTCCGCCGCGCAGCTCCTTGCCGAGAACCTCGAGAGCGCGGCCGCGGTGCTTGCGGGAGACGACGACGATGCGGCGCCGTTCGGGCTCGGCGTCGAGCACGAAGTAGGGCACGTCGTGGGCTTCGAAGGCGTCCGCGACCATGGAGAGGTGGCGGGCGAGCACCTCGCTGGAGCGGAAGTGCGACACCTTCTGGGCGATGTACGGCTCACCCTGCAGCTCAAGGGCGACCGTGCCGTCCGAGAGCCGGCCCGAACCCATGCGGAGCATGGTCACCCGGCTCTTGCGCCAAGCGTGGTGCACGCGGGTCTGGCCGTATGCCGCGGCGCGCAGCTGCTGCCACACGGGGGCCGGGAGCGCCTTGCGCACCTGCCGTCGCAGGGACACCGGGACGGCGTCGACCACCTTTCGCACGTGGTTCCCCCTCTCTACAGCACTAGAAACCCCGGGCTACCTTAATGGAACCTTCGAGGATCCTGTATGACGCAGTGCCTGAAACCGGGCATATGCCGTTCACGCGACCAGATCCCCTGAAGTGCCCGACCCCTTTCGCGGGACTTTCTCCCCATTGACCCGATGTGGGAGGCTGTGCGCCGGCAGGCCCGATGGGGAGTGCTCCCCATGTCGGGGTGGGGACCTTCTTCCATACCCTTGGGCGGGCTCGCCCGTGCGCGCTCACACGAAGTGCGCACCGCATACAGGAACGGCAGTATCCGGAACCACCGGGTTGGGCGAGCAGCGCGAGGGAGGAGCACTGCGGTGAGTTCAGGCGTGGGCACCGTGACAGGTGCAGCTGCCTCGAGTGCCGCCGGCGTGCAGACGCTGGCCTACCCGAGCCCCCAGTTCCCCGGTCCGCCGACCGTTGCCGTCGACATCCCGGCCGACTGGTCGCCCGTGCGCGTGGCCGGCACCCTGCTCGCCGCCCGGCGCACCGCCAGCGAGAGCGCCTTCGCGCCCAACGTCGTGGTCCGCGGCTTCACCCGCTCCAACCAGTTCACGATCGGCCGTGCCCTCGGTGAGCTGGCGGCCTACGTCGCCCGGCAGGACGGCGGGGAGATGGAGACCCCCTTCGAGGTCGAGATCGAGCGCGTGCCCTTCGTCGGCGTGAACGTCTCGTGGACCGACCAGGCCATCGGCGACGTCGTGCAGGCCCACCTGTTCGCCGGCGCCCGGCGCGGCCAGGTCGTCGACCTCATCCAGGTGACCGGGTCGGTCGGCGGCCCCGACGCCGAGTCCGAGTACGCCGCGATCCAACAGGTGATGCAGACCGTGCGAGTGAAACGCTGATGGCCTCGAGCATGGTGCTGCGCGCGGGCGCGGCCACCGACGTCGGTCGGGTGCGCCAGCACAACGAGGACAGCCTCCTCGCCGAGGACTCGCTCTTCGTGGTCGCCGACGGCATGGGCGGCCATGCGGCCGGTGAGGTCGCCAGCGGCATCGTCGTCGAGACCATGGCCGGCCTGCTGCGCCGCGAGCGGCTGCGCCCCGAGGACCTCGTGGCGGGCCTGGCCGAGTGCAACGCCCGCATCCTGCAGTCCGTCGCCCGCCACCCCGAGCAGACCGGCATGGGCACCACCGCCACCGGCCTGGCCGTGGTCTCGGCCGGCGGCAGCGACCACTGGGCCGTCTTCAACGTCGGCGACTCCCGGGTCTATCGCATGCTCGGCCGCGAGCTGAGCCTCGTGACCGTCGACCACTCCGAGGTGCAGGAGATGGTCGACGCCGGCCTCATCACCGAGCAGGAGGCGGCCCGCCACCCCCTGCGCAACGTCGTGACCCGCTCCCTGGGCACCGAGACTGCCCCGACTCCCGACGTCTGGGTGTTCCCACCGCACCCGGGCGAGCGCTTCGTCCTCTGCTCCGACGGCCTCTCCAACGAGCTGAGCCGCGAGCGCATCGAGCAGGTCGTCACCGACCACGACGACCCGCAGCAGGCTGCCGAGGCGCTGGTGCGCGCCGCGGTCGAGGCCGGCGGTCGCGACAACGTCACCGTCATCGTCGTCGCGCTCGACGCCGGTGACGAGGACGACGGCGACGTCGACACCGCACCGCGGAACGGGGCGGGGTCCAGGGCGTGAGCACGGCGGGGGTGACGGTCCAGGAGCAGCGGGGGTGGAGCAGCATCACTGCTGCCGGCCTGCACGTCCTCGTCCGCTGGGACGCCGCAGCCCCGCAGCTGCCCGACCTGCGGCGAGCGGCCTCCTCTGGTGACCTCGACGAGGTGCTCGACGTGCTGGCCGGCGCCGGCGTCCGCTCCGCACCCGACTTCGTGGCCGTGCAGGAGGGCACCCCGGCCCGCGTCGTGGTGCGTGGCAGCGCGTATGCCGCGGTCTCGGCTCCCACCGGCGAGGTCACCGTGCGTGCCACCGGCCGGGGACCGTGGGCCGACGAGGACGCGCCGGGGGACGCGACCGGCATCGACCTGCGCACCGGGGAGCCCGAACCCGAGCCGGCACCTGTCGTCCCGGCGCCCGCTGCCACGCCGGCCCCTGCCACGCCGGCCCCTGCCCAGCCGGCACCCTCCGGCTGGCGGCTCCCGAGCCGGCTCGGCCGCGGCCGTTCCGCCGACCCCGAGCCCGCAGCATCGACCGCCCATGGCTCCGACGCCGAGGAGGTCGAGGAGCTGCCCAGCTACGACCACCTGTTCGGCGCCACCCAGCACGGCCGCCCCGACCCGGCCGAGCCGCGGTACATCGAACCGCACGACACGGACAGCATCTCCGAGCCCGGCATCGGCCAGGCGCCGGTGGCCGCCGCCGGAGGGTTCACCGAGCCGACCTCGCGCTCCGACCAGACGCTGCCCCCGCCGACAGACACTGCACAGGTTCGTCCCTCTGCGCCGCCGCAGGCCCAGGCGTTCGAACCGCCGCGCCAGCCGCCGGCCCCACCCGCCGCACCGACTGCCGTGCCGCCGCCCACCCCCGGTGGGCTCATCGACTCGGTGCCGTGGCGCAGCGGCGGCACCAACATCGCCCCGCCCGAGCCACCCCAACCGGCGCACGAGCCCGGCCGCCCTGCGCACGAGCCCGCCCGCCCTCCGGACCAGCCCGCCCACCCCGTGGACCAGCCCGCCCACCCGGCGCCACCGGAGGGCGCCCCGTCCGCCTCCTCCACCCAGGCTCCGGCTCCTACGCCGCTGCGCCCCGCTGGCGTGCACACACCGCCACCCGCGCCGACCCTGCGCCCGATGGCCCCGCCGCCTGCCCCGGTCGCCGACCCGGCGCCGCCCACCCGGGTCCCGGAGCCCGCCGCGACAGAGGCCCTTGAAGAGGACGACGCCGACGACGCCGAGGCCACCGTCGACCGCAGCGCGCTGCTCGCCGCTCAGCAGGTCGAGTCCGGGCCGCTCGTGCCGGCCGTGCTCTGCCCGGCCGGCCACCCCAGCCCGCCGCACGCCGGGACCTGCCGCACCTGCGGACGCGACATCCCGCCGCAGCAGCCGTTCCAGACCGCCCGGCCCCCGCTCGGCGTGCTGCGCCTGGCCACCGGCGACGTCGTGACCCTCGACCGCGGGGTGCTGCTCGGCCGGTCTCCGAAGGTGCGCGCCGACCTGCCCGCGGCCGACCGCCCTCACCTGGTGAAGGTGCCGAGCCCGGAGAACGACATCTCCCGCAACCACCTCGAGGTGGTGCTCGAGGGCTGGCACGTGCTGGTGCGCGACCTCGGCTCCACCAACGGCACCACCGTGGCCTTGCCCGGTCAGGTGCCCGTGCGCCTGCGCCCCGGCGACCAGCAGGTCATCGAGCCCGGCACCATCCTCACGATGGCCGACGAGGTCAGCCTCACCTTCGAGGTCGGCGCGTGAGCACCGCCGTGCCCCCGGAGATCCCGGGCCTGGTCTACGTGCAGCCGGTGGGCTCCGGCGGCTACGCCGACGTCTTCCTCTACGAGCAGCAGATGCCGCGCATGCCCGTGGCGGTAAAGGTGCTCAAGGGCGAGGGCCTGACCCCGGCGATCCGCCAGCAGTTCACCGACGAGGCCGACACCATGGCCCAGCTCGGCGACCACCCCTACATCGTCCAGGTCTTCCGCGCCGACACCGCCGCCGACGGCAGGCCCTACCTGGTGATGAAGTACTACCCGCCACCCAACCTGGCCGTCCGCGCCCGGCGCGAGCGCTTCACGGTGGAGGAGGTGCTGCGCACCGGCATCCAGCTCGCCAGCGCGGTCGAGACGGCCCACCGGGCCGGCATCATCCACCGCGACATCAAGCCGGCCAACGTGCTCGTCAGCCAGTACGGCGCACCCGGCCTCACCGACTTCGGCATCGCCGGCCAGCTCGGCCACCACGGTGGCGTGGGCGATGACGTCGCTGGCGGGGACGACGACGGTGACGACGTCGGCGTCTCGGTCCCCTGGGCGCCGCCGGAGGTGCTGTTCGGGCAGAGCAACGGCGACGAGCGGGCCGACGTCTACTCGCTCGCGGCCACCCTCTGGCAGCTCCTCGTGGGGCGCTCGCCGTTCGAGGTCCCGGGTGGTGACAACACGGCATACGCGCTGATGCCCCGCATCCGCTCGACCCCGGTGCCGGCCACCGGTCGTGCCGACGTGCCGGTCTCGCTCGAGCGGCTGCTCGCGCTCGCGATGGCCAAGGACCCCTCGGCCCGCCCGGCGAGCGCGCTCCAGCTCGCGCGCGCCCTGCAGGCGGTCGAGCAGGAGCAGCGCTTCGCCCGGACCGCCATCGTGGTGCTCGACGAGCAGGGCCAGACGACGCTCGCCGACCACAGCGGCCCGCGACCGGAGGACGGCGACGACGACCGCACCCGGGTGCGCGCCCCCAAGGCGGTGCAGGCCCAGGCGCCGGCGCCCGCGCGACCCAGCCCCCCGGCATACCCGGCACCGCTGTCGGGCTCGACCACCATCCCTGCCGCCGGCCGGGTCACCCCCCACTCCGGCAGCAGCACCGCCGCCCCGAACGACGACCTCGCCGACGAGGGCACCGTGCGGGTCGACCGCTCCCGCGCCCGGCAGGCCGCTGGTTCCACGGGAAACATCGCGCCCGCCCCCGGCGAGGCCCCGGCCTCGGGGACGGCCGAGCGGCCGCAGACCACCCTCAGCCCGGCGGTGGTGCTCGGCGTCGTCGGGGTGCTCGTGCTCGCCCTGGTCGGGGTCGGAGCCTGGGCGCTCGCAGGTCGCGGCGAAGCCACCCCCACGCCGACCCCGTCGGCGCCGACCCTCTCCGGCCCGACTGACGACGCCGCCCTCGACGTGCCGCAGACCCCGGAGCTCGAGGCCCGGGCGGTGACCGGCGGCGTGCGGTTCGCCTGGTCCTACCCCGGCGCCGAGAAGGCCGACACCTTCCGGTTGCGGGTGGCGCCGACCACCGACGGGCTGCCGGACGCGAGGTTCCAGCTGCCGAAGTCGGCGTCGCAGACGATCAAGACCGGCAAGGGCCGTCAGCTGTGCGCACAGGTGCAGGTGCTGCGCAGCGGAGCGTCCTCCGTCTGGTCGGAGCCGGCCTGCGAGAAGGCGGGGTAGCGGCGTGGGTGTCACCGTCGACTTCTGCGGTGAGCGGTTCATCGCGCCCGAGGACCGCCCGCTCACCATCGGCCGGTCCGGCGACGTCGAGATCGACGACAACCCCTACCTGCACCGCACCTTCCTCCAGGTCGTGCACGACGGAGGGCTGTGGTGGCTGGCGAACGTCGGCTCCACCATCACCGCCACCGTCGCCGACCACAAGGGCCTCTTCCAGGCGTGGCTGTCGCCGGGCGCCCGGGTGCCGCTGGCTCTCGAGCACTTCACCGTCTGGTTCACCGCCGGCCCGACCACCTACGACTTCGAGATCGAGGTCGACACCCCGGTGTTCACGGCCGTGGCGCCCGACCCCGCCGCCGACGACAGCACCGGCGACACCACGGTCGGCCGGGTGTCCTTCACCCCCGACCAGAAGCTGCTCATCGTCGCCCTCTGCGAGGGCTTCCTCCGGCGCACGTATGCCGGGTCCGGCCAGATCCCGTCGTCCGCGGACGCGGCGGCGCGGCTGGGCTGGAAGGTCACGAAATTCAACCGAAAACTGGACAACGTGTGTCAAAAGCTGGCCGATGCTGGTACTCGTGGACTGCACGGGGGCCCGGGGAAGCTCGCGAGCAACCGCAAAGCGCGGCTCGTCGAGCACGCCCTGTCGACCAGGCTGGTGACTGAGGCCGACCTCGCGCTGCTGGACAGCGGCGCGGGTGACGCTGACGAGGGGGAGTAGCTGGTGAGTCCGGTGCAGGGCCGGAAGGTGGGCATCGCGTCCGCCGCCGCGGTCGCGGTGGTGGCCTCGAGCCTGACCTGGGCCGCGGTCACGTCCAAGGGCGAGACCGTGCACGAGGCCGACCTCAACGACGGCGGGGTGTGGGTCTCCTCGGCGAGGAACGCCAGCTTCGCGCGCCTCAACAAGGCCGTGAGCGAGTTCGACGCCGGCGTGAAGGCCAACACGGCCAGCGACTCACCGCTCGACGTGGTGCAGGACGGCGACGCCGTCGCCGGTCTCTCGCTCGCCAGTAGCCAGCTCGTGCCGATCGAGACCCGCACCGGCCGGCTCGACGAGGCCTCGGCCGTGGCCGTGCCCGCCCCCGCCTCGGCCACCAACCTGCAGACCTTCGTGCCCCGCACCGTCGACCTCCGCGGGGGCACCGTGGCGATGGTCGACCCCAGGTCCGGGAAGGTCTGGGCCGAGCGGGTCGACACCCGCCAGGGCGTCTCCAGCCTCGAGGCCCTCTCGCCGGGTGCCAAGCCGCTCGCCCAGGTCGGCGGGGTGGCCGCGCTGGCGGTCGACGTCGACGGCGGCGTGCACGCCGTCTCCGGCGCGACCGGAAAGGTCGTCTCGCTCGCGCCGACCGCCACCGGCTTCGCCAAGCCCGTCACCACGACCATCTCCGCGCGCACCAAGGCCGTCGACATCACCGCGGTCGGTGACCGGTGGGTCGTCTACGACCCCTCGCGCGACCAGCTGTTCGCCGAGGGGCTCGACAAGCCGGTCAACGGCGGCGTCACCGTCACCACCGGCGGCCTGGCGTATGCCGCGTTGCAGTACCCGGGTCCCAAGACCGACGACGTCGCGCTCCAGGCTGCCGACCAGGTGCACGTCGTGGGCCTGGGCGACGGCCCGAGCCAGGGTGGCGTCACGCTCGCCGACTCCGGCACCGGGGGGTCCGCCCCCGAGCGCGCCATGGTCTCGCGGCCGCTGCGCCTCGGGTCGTGCCTGCACGCGGCGTGGGCCGCGGCGACGACGATCTACTACAACGTCAACTGCGGCAAGGAACAGGCCGTGCCCGCCGTCTCCATCGAGCGGACGGGTGCCGCGTCACTGCGTGACGGGGTCTCGCTGCGGACCAATCGCGGCCTCGTGGTGCTCAACGACCTCGACGGCGGGGAGGTCTGGGACCTCGACAGCAAGCCGATCAAGATCGACGACTGGGACTCGCTGATCCCACCGCCGCAGCGCGAGAACAAGAACAAGAAGAAGGACGAGAACCTCATCGACGAGGCGTCGACGGCCCAGCCGCCGAAGGCCGAGCCCGACAACCTCAAGGCCCGGGCCGGGCGCACGTCGAAGCTGCACGTCCTCGACAACGACACCGACTCCACCGGCGCGATCCTCGCCATCGGCCCCGACGACATCACCCAGCCGGACCTGCCGGGGGCCAGCGTCAGTGTTGCCGCCGACGGCCAGAGCGTCGACGTCACCATCCCCAGCAACCCGGAGAAGCAGTCCTTCTCGTTCAAGTACAAGGTGAACAACGGCACCTCGCCCGAGAAGTCGGAGGCCACGGTCCGCGTCGGCATCGCCGGCCCGAGCGAGAACAACCCGCCCCACCTGCGCCCCGGGCAGGCCAAGCTCGCCAAGGCGGTCTACCCCGTCAACGCCGGCAAGCTGCTCCCGGTGCAGGTCATCGGTGACTGGCGCGACCCCGAGAGCGACACCGTGACGGTCGAGGCGACGGCCAAGGGCAGCTCGGTCGACGGGCTCGGCCGCCTCAACGTGCTCGCGCCGCTCAAGGACGGCCCGCAGTCCGTGGAGTACGCCGTCAGCGACGGGCAGGACCAGACCGCCGGTCGGCTGAGCCTGCAGGTGCTCGGCAAGGACGACAAGTTCCGCGCCCCCGACACCAAGCCCGACGTCGTGCGCGGGGTGGTCGGCAAGCCGCTGCAGATCGAGCCGCTGGGCAACGACATCGCCGGCGCCGACCCCACCGAGCCCGACGCCAGGATGCGGCTGTCCCGTGAGGTGCCGTCGCAGGGGCCCCTCACCGTCGACAGCAACCTCGACACCGGCGTCGTCACCATCACCGGTGCGGCGCCGGGCCACTACGAGCTCACCTACGGGGCGCAGGTCGGTGCGGGTGTCTCCGCCGGCCGGATCCGCATCGACCTGGTGTCCGACCCCGACCCCGACGCGCCGCCGGTGGCCGTGCCCGACGCGGCCACCCTGCGCGACCAGACGCCGGTGCTGACCGACGTGCTGGCCAACGACTACAGCCCCCGCGCCGACGTGCTCGTCACCCGCAGCGTCAAGGTCGACAGCAGCAGCGCCTGGCTGCGCCCCTCTATCTACAAGGGTCGCTGGGTGCGCATCGAGGCGCTCGAGCCGGCCACCCGTGGCGCCAAGCCGCGCACCGGCACCGTCTCCTACACCGTCAGCGACGGCACCAAGAGCACCACCGGCGAGGTCGCCGTGACGCAGCGGGCGGCCCTCGACGACGCCCTGCCCATCGTGCAGGACGACGTGGCGACGGTGCGGGCCCAGGACAGCGTGACCATCCCGGTGATGGACAACGACAGCATGGCCGAGGGCATCCCGCTCGTGCTCGACCCCGGGTCGGTCAAGGTGCTGAACGGCGCCGACAACGCCTTCGCGTCCGGCAACGTGATCCGCTACGTGCCCGAGGACCGCAACCCCAAGACCGAAGAGGTCCGCGTCATCGAGTACGCCGTGTACCCGATCGGCATGCGGGAGAAGGCCCAGACCGGCCGGGTCACCGTCACGGTCAAGCCGCTGCCCACCCCGACGCAGCAGAACCAGGCGCCCCGGGCCCGCAGCTTCTCGGCGAGTGTCGTGGCCGGTGAGCCGCTCACCATCACCGTGCCCACGTCCGGCGTGGACCCCGACGGCGACACCGTCACCGTCGACGGTCTCGTCGGTGAGGACGGCGACAGCGTCGACCTCTCCCTCGGCCGCGTCACCTCCTTCGGCGCCTCGACCATCCAGTACGAGGCCTACCCGCGCTCGGCCGGCACGGAGGTGCTGCACTACCGGGTGCGCGACCGGTTCGGGGCCACCTCCACCGGCTTCGTGCGCATCGGTGTCGTGCAGCCCGGCGACCCGCAGCCGCCGGTGGCGGTCGAGGACGAGGTGCGGGCCGCGCCCGGCAAGCGGGTGACCGTCGACGTCACCGAGAACGACCTCATCGCCCGCGGCGACTCCGTCTCGCTCGAGTACAAGGACCTCAACGACAAGGCCGACCTCGCGAAGTGGAAGGTCGACGAGCGCAACACCTACTTCTCCACGACGGTGCAGGACCCTGGCAAGGGGGTGCAGCACCTGACCTACGGCATCACCAACGGCCTGTTCGACCCGTCCAGGGCCTCGGTCACGGTCGTGCCCACCCCGAACTACAAGAACCCGCCCATCGCCGTCGACGACGTGGCCAAACCGAAGCCCGGCCAGGACACCGCCCTGGTCGACGTGCTGGCCAACGACCGCGACCTCGACGGCGACCGCTCCCAGCTCAAGGTGGTCAAGCTGCTCTCACCCGAGGGCACCATCGAGGGCAACCAGGTGCGGGTCAAGGTGCTCGACCACCCGCACACCGTCCCCTACGTCATCGAGGACGCGGACGGCGAGACCGCGATGGCCCTAATCTACGTGCCCACCGGCAGCGACGGGTCGCCGTTCGTGGTGAACGGTGCCCTGATCCAGATGGACAAGGACTCCACCAAGAGCGTCAGGCTCGCCGACTACGTCAAGTCGCCCCGGTCCCGCGTCATCGGCATCACCAGCGGCGAGACGATCAGCGCCTCGCCGCGCGAGAACCTCACCGCCGAGGCCGACGGCAAGGACGGGCTGACCCTGCGCTCGTCGAACGGCTACGTCGGTCCGGCCGCCGTGATGCTCGAGGTCAGCGACCAGGAGACGGTGGACCAGAAGGACTTCCGCACGGCATACGTCTCCATCCCCGTCCAGGTCGGCCCGAAGGTGCCGCTGCTGCGGTGCCCCGACTACGCCGTCACCGTCAACGCCGCCGGTCGGGCGCGCGACATCGACATCCCCACGCTCTGCCACGCGTGGGTGCCGCCGGGCATGACCCTCGACGACGTCGCCTTCGACGCGAAGTGGGAGCCGGAGCCCAGGGGCGTGGACCTGCGCCAGTCCGGTGCCGGGCAGCGCCTGGTCACCGTCAAGGCCGGCGCCGACGCGCCGAGCAGCACCAACGGGCGGATCCGCATCCAGGCCCGCGGTGCCGACGAGGTCTCCTACGTCAAGGTCAGGGTCGTCGGCCTCGAGAGCCAGGCCCAGGCCGCCTCGGCCAACGGCACCGACAACCGCGACGACCCGCAGTCGGTCGCCCCGCCCCGGATGCGGCCCTTCACCGTGACCGGCCTGAAGGCCGGGTCGTCCCAGACCGTCGACCTCCGGGGCTACCTCGACAGCCCCCTCGACAAGCCCGCCTGCTCCATCGACTCCGCAGCGGTCACCTCCGGCAAGGGGCTCTCGGTCTCCAGGAGCGGCTGCAACCTCACCGTGACCGCCTCGGGTGAGGCGAGCGGGAAGGGCACCGTCGACGTGGTCGTCTCCGACGGTCCCGGGCGGGGCGCACCGGGCCGCGGCACGGTCGAGATGCTCGGCAAACCGGGCGCCCCGACCTCCGTCGTGGCGGTGGCCGACCGGGTCAACGGTGGCACCGCCCGCGTGCGCTGGGTCCCTCCCGCCTACGACGGCGGCAGCCCGATCACCAGCTACACCGTCTCGTGGCGCGGCGCTGCCAGCGACCAGAAGCCGTGCACCGCGTCGCCCTGCACCATCACCGGCCTCCAGGACGGCAAGGACTACTGGTTCAAGGTCACCGCCACCAACGCCGTCGGTGAGAGCCCGGCGAGCGCCGAGTACGGCCCCGTGCAGCCCGACACCCTGCCCAACCCGGTGAGCGGTGTGCGCATGACCGGGCGCGGCGACGGCCGGCTCGACATCGCGTGGAACAAGCCGGCGCAGAAGGGCAGCGAGGTCACCCAGTACAACGTGCGGGTCACCGACGCGGCCTCGGGCTCCATCAAGCAGCAGACCGTCGCGGCGCCGGCCCTGCGCGCAACCGTCACGGGGCTGGTCAACAACCACGAGCAGAACGTCGCCGTGCGGGCCCGCAATCGGCTCGGCTGGGGCCCGTTCGGCCCGGCCGTCACCATGCAGTCCGCGGGTACCCCGCCCGCCGTGGGAACCCCGACGCTGAGCCCCCGCGGTCCCGGTGCCGCACAGTCGTCCGAGGCGCTGAAGATCACGTGGAACGAGGTGTCGCCCAACGGACCGGCCCTGACGCGGTACACCGTCTACCGCAAGATCGACGGTGGCGCGTGGTCGCGGCTCACCACCACCTCGCCCGGCACCCGGAACGCCGACGACTCGGTCCCGTACGACGGGCGCACCTACACCTACGTCGTCACCGCGACCAACGGCGCGGGCAAGGAGTCGGCGAAGAGCAACTCGGCCAGCTTCCGCTCGGTGGCGCCACCGGTGCAGCCGGACGCGCCCAACGTGACGACGCCCTCGGCCAACAAGGGCGCCACCGCCAAGGTCTACCTCAAGGACTCCCGCGGCAGCGGCTACACCCGCCTGCAGTGGCAGACCAACAACGGCCAGGGCGGCTACGTCTCGTGCGGGTGCGCCGAGAACGCCACCAAGCAGTTCTCGGTCACCGGCCTGGGCACCGCCTCGCAGCGGATGCAGGTGCGGGTCTACAACGGAGTCAGCTGGTCGCCCTGGTCGGCCTACAGCAACAGCTACCAGCCCTTCGGCTCCACGCCGGCTCCCGGTGCACGCGCGTCGTCGGTCTCCGGCAAGACGATCACCTACAACTGGAGCCAGACGACGAACGGCCGCCCCATCACGAAGTTCGAGATCTGGCGCGGCGGCAGCAGGCTGACGACGCTCTCGGCCGGGGCCCGCAGTTGGAGCCACACGTGGCCCAGCTACTCGACCTCCTACAGCGTGACCATCTACGCCTTCTCGGAGGCTGGCCGTTCACCGGGCACGACGCTCAGCGGCAAGACGGGGGCCGAGCCGAAGAAGCCGAGCGTCACGGTGCTGAAGGGCAACTCGTGCTCGCAGCGGTCGTGCAACACCGGCAACGGGTCGTGCAGCACGTCCAACTGCTACTGGATCGCCGTACGAACCGCTGACTACCCCGGCGGGAAGCAGGTCACCTGCTCCTTCACGGCCGACGGCCAGTCGGTGAGCGGCTGGTACAACCTCACGCTCGGCCCGAACAACTACAAGGAGAGCGACAACTTCTACGGCTTCACAGGCCATACCGTCACCGCCTCCTGTACGGGCGGGGTGAAGGACAGCATCAGATGGTGAGGCGCCCCGGCGCCCCCCAGCCCCCCGCGCCCACCGGGCCCCGCACCCACCCAGGCCCTCACGCACACCCAGCCCCGCGGCATACCCCGATCTCCACCAGCGGCAAGACCACCAGCAGCAAGGAAGAGAGCACGCACCGATGACCGTGACCACCGACCAGGTCCAGTGGTTCGCCCAGGCGTTCAGCCAGATGGTCGCCAACGTCGACCAGGCCGTCCTCGGCAAGCAGCACGTGATCCGCCTGGCGCTCACCTGCATGCTCTCCGAGGGCCACCTGCTGCTCGAGGACTACCCGGGCACGGGCAAGACGCAGCTGGCCCGGGCCATCGCCTGCACGGTGCAGGGCAGCAACAGCCGCGTCCAGTTCACCCCCGACCTGCTGCCGAGCGACGTCACCGGCGTGACGATCTACGACCCGGCGAAGTCGACCTTCGACTTCCACCCGGGCCCGATCTTCGCCAACATCGTGCTCGCCGACGAGATCAACCGGGCCTCGCCGAAGACCCAGTCGGCGCTGCTCGAGGTGATGGAGGAGGGGCGCGTCACCGTCGACGGCGTGGCTCACGCGGTGGGCGACCCGTTCATGGTCATCGCCACCCAGAACCCGATCGAGCAGGCCGGCACCTACCGGCTCCCCGAGGCGCAGCTCGACCGGTTCCTCATGAAGACCTCCCTCGGCTACCCCGACCACGAGGCCACCGTCGCCGTGCTCGCTGACGCCAAGACCCGCGACCGCACCAAGAGCCTGCAGGCGGTCGTAACCTCCAACGTCGTCTCCGACATGGCCGCGCTCGCCGACGAGATCCACGTCGACCCGGCGATCCTGGCCTACGTCTCGCGGATCGCCGAGGAGTCGCGCCGGCACCCGAGCCTCAAGCTCGGCCTGTCGATGCGTGGCTGCCTGGCCTTCGTGCGCTGCGCCAAGACCTGGGCCGCCAGCCAGGGCCGCACCCACGTCATCCCCGACGACATCAAGCTGATCGCGCACCCGGTGCTCTGCCACCGCCTGCTGCTGACCGCCGAGGCACAGTTCGCCAACACCACCGTCGACCAGGTGATCGACCAGATCCTTTCCGAGATCGCGCCGCCCGCCGAGCGCGTGGCCTGACCGCACGAACAGCCCCCGGAGAACGCATCCCAGCATGAGCCACCCCACGCCCACCGCCGAGCCGACGGCCCGGCGCGCCGACCGCAGGGAGCAGGGCCGGCGCAACCCGCGCCTGCCCGCCCTGCCGAGCATCAGCGTGCCGCGCCCCCGCGTGCCCCGCGGCGTGCAGTCGGTCGGCGACCGTGCCGGCACGGCGTTCGGTGGCCGCCTGGAGCGGCTGCGCGACGCCACCCGCCCGGTGTGGCGGCCGGTGGTCGGCGTGCTCCGCTGGGTGTCCCCGCTCGGGTGGGCGGTGCTGAGCCTCGGCGTGGTCGCCTGGGTCGTCGGCGTCGAGCTCGGCTGGACCGAGTGGCTCATCATCGCGGCGGCCGCCCTGGTGCTGCTGCTGCTCTCGGTGCTCCTCGCGATCGGGCGCACCCAGGTCGCCATCCGCACCGAGGTCGACCCCATCCGGGTCACCGTCGGCGAGCCGGCGACGGGTCGCATCGAGGTCACCAACGCCTCCCGACGCCCGCTGCTGCCGCTGCTCGTCGAGCTGCCGGTCGGCGTCTCGGCCGCCCGGTTCACCCTGCCGGCCCTGGCCCCGGGCAAGGAGCACGAGGAGCTCTTCGTCGTGCCCACCCACCGCCGCGGCGTCATCCCGGTCGGCCCGGCGACGACGGTGCAGGGGGACCCGCTCGGCCTCGTCCGCCGCACGCTGCGCTGGACCGACGTCACCGAGCTCTTCGTCCACCCCCGCACCATCTCGATCGAGGGCATCGGCGCGGGCCTGCTGCGCGACCTCGAGGGCGAGACCACCCAGGACCTGTCGATGTCCGACCTCGCCTTCCACGCGCTGCGCGAGTACCAGCCCGGAGACGACCGCCGCTACATCCACTGGCGCTCGAGCGCGAAGGCCGGCCGGCTGCTGGTGCGCCAGTTCCTCGACACCCGCCGCTCGCACCTGAGCATCGTGGTCGACGCCGACCCCGACGTGTATGCCGGTGGCGAGCCCGACGTCGAGACCGCCATCTCCGCGGCGGCCTCCCTCGCGGTGCGCGCGATCATGGACGAGCAGGACATCACCGTCGCCTGCCGCGACCAGCGCGCCTCGCGCACCACGGCGTCGCTCACGCTCGACGCCCTCGCCCGGGTCGAGCCCGGACCGAGTGACCAGCAGGACCTGCGTGCCCTCTGCGGTGACGCCCTGGCCCTGGCGCCCGACACCTCGATCGCGTTCCTCGTCACCGGGTCGCGCCGTTCCTTCATCGAGGAGCAGCGCGCCCTGGGCCAGTTCGAGACGGAGGTCCACAAGGTCGTGCTGACCGTCGACGCCACCGCGGAGGTCGGGATCAAGAAGATCGGCGGGCTGACCCTGCTCAGCATCCGCGACCTCGAGGACCTGCGCGCGGTCCTCGTCGGGGGGCTGGTCGCGTGAGCGCCTCTCCCGGCAACGGCCGCACCCCAGGCTCCAACCCTGGCTCAGGCCCCGGCGCCGACCCGATCGCGCCGCCGCGCGAGGGACTGGTGCAGGCCCAGCCGACCCTGCGCGAGCGGGCCGGCCGTGGCGCCGCAAGGCTGCGCCCGGGACGCGGTGACGGGGTCGACCTGGCCTTCAGCGCGGCGCTGGTCGCGGTGGCGCTGGTCGGGTTCCGCACCAGCTTCTTCGGGTGGACCTGGGTGGTGGCGGCAGCCGGTGGGCTGGTGCTCGGCCTGCTGGTCGCCCACGTCGTCACCTCGTTCCGCCTCCCGGCGGTCGTGACGCTGCTCGGCGTCGCGGCGGCATACTTCCTCTTCGGTGGCCCGCTGGCCGTGCGCGGCGACCTCGTCGCCGGTGTGATCCCGACCGGCCGCACGTTCGCCGACCTGGCCAACGCCCTCGTGCACGGGTGGAAGCGCCTCGTCACGATGCTGCCGCCGGTCGACGCCATCGGTGCGCTGCACGCGCTGCCGCTGGCCCTCGGGCTCGTCGGCGCGGCGGTCACCTACACGGTGGCCCGCCGCTGGCGCAGCCCGTATGCCGTGGTGCCGGCGCCGTTGGCGCTGCTCGCCCTGGTCATCGGCCTCGGCACGCTGGAGCCGGCGAGCCTGCTGGTGCAGGGCGTCGTCTTCGCGCTGCTCGCCATCGGCTGGATGGTGCTGCGGGCCTCGCGCACCCGCGCGCCACTCCAGAACGGCGCCGGCCGGGGTGCCCGCGCCGGTCTGGCCACCGGACTGCTCGCGGTCGCGGCCGTGGCCGGTTACGCCGCGGGACCGCACCTGCCCGGGGCACAGGCCGACGCGCGCCTCGTGGCCCGGTCGGCGGTGAGCCCGCCCTTCGACGTCGCGCAGTTCCCGAGCCCGCTCGCCGGCTTCCGCCGCTACACCGAGCCCAATGTCGCCCAGCTGTGGAACCGCGACCTGCTGCGCGTGCAGGGCCTGCCCGAGGGCACGCCGCTGCGCTTCGCCACCCTCGACGCCTACGACGGATCGGTGTGGGGCGCGTCCAACCGGGCCAACAACGGCAGCCAGGTGCCCGGCGCGGCGTTCCAGCAGGTCGGCTCGCGGGTCGCCGCTGCGGGCGAGGGGAAGCCGGTGACCGCCACGGTCACCGTGCCGCAGGACGGCTACCGCGACGTCTGGCTCCCGACGGCCGGCACGGTCACCGGGGTCTCGTTCCAGGGACGCCGCGCCGAGCAGCTCGCCTCGCGCCTCTGGCTCAACGTCGACACCAGCACCGCCGTCGTGCCCGACCGGGTCGGCCCGGGCGACAGCTACACGTTGAGCGCCCTGCTGCCGCAGACCCCTTCGGGCCTGCCGAAGTCGCTCGCGCTCGACAGCGGCTCGCTGACCGAGGGGGCCGACCTCGGGTTCCTCGACTCCAAGGTCGACGCCTGGACCGGTGACGCCGGCGACCCCTGGGCCCAGCTCGTCGCCGTCGCTCGGACGATGAGCTCCGACGGCGCCTACACCGACGGCGGCACGAAGAACATCGTCGAGCGCAACTACCTGCCCGGCCACAACCTCGGCCGGATCGCCCGCTTCGTCGGCACCACCCAGCTCGCCGGCAACGACGAGCAGTACGCCGCCACGCTGGCCCTGGTCGCCAACCGGCTCAACATCCCGGCCCGCGTGGTGATGGGCGCCATCACGCCCGCCGACGGCGTCGTGCAGGGCAAGGACGTGCACGCCTGGGTGGAGGTCCGCGACGCCAAGGGTGCGTGGGTGCCGGTGCTGCCCAAGGAGTTCGTGCCCGACCGCAACAAGAAGCCCAACCAGCTGCAGACCCGCACCGAGGAGAAGAAGGTCGGCGCGGTCGTGCCGCCGCCGGCGGGGGTCAACCCGCCGAGCGTGCTGCAGGGGCCGGACCAGGCTCAGAACGCCACCAACCTCAAGAAGCCGCCGAAGAAGCTGCTCGACCCGTCGTCGTGGCCGTGGTGGCTGCGGGTGCTGGTCCTCTACGTGCTGCTGCCGGTGCTCGCGCTCCTGGCCGTCTACGGCGCGATCCGCGGGCTCAAGGCCTGGCGCCGCCGTCGGCATGCGACGCGCGGCCCGGCAGCCGCCCGGATCGCGTGGGCCTGGGCCGACCTCATGGCGACGGCCCGGTCCTACGGGCACGCGGTGCCCCGGCGCGCCACGCGGCTCGAGCAGGCCGAGGCCCTGGGTGGCCGGGCCGACACGCACGCCCTGGCCACCGCCGCCAACGCCCACGTGTTCGGTCCCGACGAGCCGGGCGCCGAGGAGGCGCACGCCTACTGGCAGCTCACCGGCTCCGCTCGCCGCGACCTGCGCTCGGGCGCCGACGTGTGGCGGAGGCTGCGCGCCGACGTCGACGTGCGACCGCTGTTCGCCCGCGCGCCCGGGCACGCCAGCCGCGGCGCGAGCACCCGCTCGCCGAAGGACTCGAGGCCGGGCGGCCCCACACCGAACGGCCCCACCTCCACCAGCCCGACCTCCACCAGCCCGACCCGCCGCCTGCGGCCGACCCGAAGGGCCACCGCCTCGTGAAGCTGAAGTTCACGCTCCGTTCCGCCGGCGAGGTCGACACCGACCTCGTGGCCACGGTCGACGCCACCACCACGGTGGGGCAGCTGGCCGAGTACCTCGTGGCCGCCGACCCTTCGCGTGGCAGGGCGCCGCTGCCCACCGTGCAGGGGCAGCTCACCCTCTCGCTCGTCGACGAGGACTTCCGGGCCGTCGACCCGCGGGCCACCATCGCCGAGAGCGGCCTGCGCTCCGGGGTGCACGTCGCCGTCACCCAGCGCGGTGACGCGTATGCCGACCGCGGGCGGGCCGTCGCGCACGCCGCCGTGGTCTCCGGGCCCGACGCGGGGCGCCAGGTGCCGCTGAGCCCGGGCACGGCATACGTCGGTCGTGGTCGCGGCAGCGAGCTGCAGCTGACCGACCCGCAGGTCTCGCGCCGCCACGCCAAGCTGCTCGTCACGGACGTGGCCGAGGTCGTCGACCTCGGCTCCTCCAACGGGATCCTCCTCGAGGGACAGGCCGTCGACCGTGCCGTGCTGCGCTCGGGTGACCGGTTCCGCCTGGGCGACACCGAGATCGAGATCAGCCTCACCGGCACGGTCACCGGGCTGTCGTCGGCGCGCGGCACGTCGGTGCCGTTCTCGCGCTCGCCCCGCATCGCGCCGCTCTACGTCGGCCGTGAGTTCGGGCTGCCCGAGCTGCCGACGCGACCCGGCAAGGAGCGCCCGCCGTGGATCGCCGCGACGGCGCCGCTGGTCATGGGTGTCGTGCTGGCGATGGCGCTGCACAACCCGACGTTCCTGCTCTTCATCCTGCTCACCCCGGCGATGCTGTTCGCCCACTACTTCGAGTCGAAGCGGCACGCGCGCAAGGACTACGAGGAGCAGCTGGCCGAGTTCCGCGAGGACGCCGGGCTCATCATCGACGAGCTCAAGGCCGAGCAGGAGCGCGAGGTCATCGGGCGCCAGGCCGAGCACCCCACTGCCGCAGAGGGACTCGGCGCCGCCAAGGACGCGTCGGCGCTGCTGTGGTCCCGGCGGGTCGGCGACCCCGGTTTCTGCGAGTTCCGGCTCGGCACCGGGTCGCTGCCCTCGCGCAACAGCCTGAAGGTCCCTGAGCTCGGCCGTGCCAAGGCCGACGCCTGGCTCGAGGTCTCGCACCTGGCCGAGGGCACCGGCACCGTGCACGACGTGCCCGTGGTGGCCGAGCCGCTCCGCTCCGGGGCCATCGGCATCTCCGGCCCGCGCCAGCGCGCCCTCGACGCCGCCCGGGCCCTGGTCACCCAGGCCGTGACGCTGCACTCGCCGGCCGACCTCGTCGTCGCCGCGCTCGCGTCGCCGAGCACCGCCCGCGACTGGGACTGGCTGAAGTGGCTGCCGCACACCGACTCCCCGCACAGCCCGCTCGAGTCGCGCCACCTCGCCCGCAACGGTCCCGGCTGCGTCGCCGTCGTCACCGAGCTCGAGGAGCTGCTGCGCCCGTCCGACGACCTGCCGGCGCCCGTCACGGCCCCTAGCGGCCCGAGCCAGGGCGACTTCGAGCCACCCCGGGTGCCCGCTGACCGCCCCGTGGTGCTCCTCGTCGTCGAGGACGACGCTCCCGTCGAGCGCAGCCGCGTCGTGCAGCTCGCCGAGCGTGGTTGGGCCAGTGGCGTGGTCGTCGTCTGGGTGGCGCCGGCCACCGCCGCCCTGCCGGCTGCGTGCCGCACCTTCCTCGAGCAGGGCCCCGACGCCAGCGACGCCGTGGTCGGCTACGTCGGCGAGGCCGTGCTGCGCCTGCCCGTCGCGGCCGACAGCGCCGACGCCACCGCCGTCAGCCGGCTCGCCCGCCGCCTCACGCCGCTGCTCGACTCCGGCGTGCCGGTCGAGGACGACAGCGACCTGCCGGGCCGGGTCTCCTTCGTCACCCTCGTCGGGTCCGAGATCGCCGAGCAGCCGCACGCCGTGGTCGAGCGGTGGGGGGAGAGCCGGTCGATCCTCACCGGTCCGTATGCCGCGCCCCCGGTGGCGCGACCCAAGCCCGGCAACCTGCGGGCGCTGGTGGGGCAGAGCGCGCAGGGCGCCTTCTCGATCGACCTGCGCTCCGACGGCCCGCACGCGCTCGTCGGGGGTACCACCGGTGCCGGCAAGTCCGAGCTGCTCCAGGCCTGGATCCTCGGCATGGCGGTCGCCCACTCGCCGCAGCGGCTGACCTTCCTGCTTGTCGACTACAAGGGCGGCTCCGCGTTCCGCGACTGCGTGAACCTGCCGCACACCGTCGGCCTGGTCACCGACCTCTCGCCCCACCTCGTGCGGCGCGCGCTCTCGTCGCTGTCGGCCGAGCTGCGCCACCGCGAGCACATCCTCGCCCAGCACAAGGCCAAGGACCTCGCCGAGCTCGAGCGCCGCGGCGAGGTCGACGCGCCGCCCAGCCTCGTCATCGTCGTCGACGAGTTCGCCGCCCTCGTGCAGGAGGTGCCCGAGTTCGTCGACGGCGTCGTCAACGTCGCGCAGCGCGGTCGCTCCCTCGGCCTGCACCTGATCCTCGCGACCCAGCGCCCCGCCGGTGTCATCAAGGACAACCTGCGCGCCAACACCAACCTGCGCATGGCGCTGCGGATGGCCGACGAGGCCGACAGCGAGGACGTGCTGGGCACGCCCGTGGCGGCCTACTTCGACCCGGCGCTGCCGGGGCGGGCCGTGTCCAAGTCCGGCCCGGGGCGCCTCACGCCGTTCCAGACCGCCTATGCCGGCGGGTGGACGACGGGGGAGGCCCCCGCGCCCGAGCTCGACGTCGCGACGCTCGAGTTCGGTGCCGGCACCCCGTGGGAGGTGCCGGTCGCCGAGGACGCGCACCAGCAGGTGCAGCCCGACCTCGGCCCCACCGACATCCAGCGGGTCGTCACGCAGGTCGAGGGCGCCCGCACCATCGCCGAGATCCCGTTGCCCCGCAAGCCCTGGCTGCCCGAGCTCAAGCCGGTCTACGAGCTGGCCGAGCTCCCCACCCGCCGGCGCGACGACGACCTGGTCATCGGCATCAGCGACGACCCCGACAGCCAGAGCCAGCCACCGATCAGCTTCCGGCCCGACATCGAGGGCAACCTCGCCGTCTACGGCGCCTCGGGTTCCGGCAAGAGCGCGGTGCTGCGCACGATCGCGGTCGCGGCCGGCTTCACCGTGCGCGGGGGGCCCTGCCAGGTCTACGCGCTCGACTTCGGCAACCGCGGGCTCGCCATGCTCGAGTCACTGCCCCACGTCGGCGCGGTCGTCTACGGCGGCGACCACGAGCGGATGGTGCGGCTGCTCACCATGCTGCGCGAGACGATCGACGAGCGAGCCGTGCGCTACTCGCAGGTCAGCGCGGCCACCATCACCGACTACCGGCGGTTGGCCGAGCGCCCCGACGAGCCCCGCATCATCGTGCTGGTCGACGCGCTCCCGGCCTTCCAGGCGGCCTACGACAACCACGGCGGGCAGCGCTGGCTCGACCTGTTCACCTCGCTGGCCGGCGAGGGCCGGCCGGTCGGGGTGCACTTCGTCGTCACGGCCGACCAGCGCCAGGCCATCTGGGGCGGGCTGTCGTCGGCCATCCAGAGCCGGGTGGTGCTGCGCATGGCCACCACCGACGACTACCTCTCCCTCGACGTGCCGGAGGACGTCCTCTCCCTCGCGTCCCCGCCCGGGCGCGCCATCGTGCACGACCGCGAGGTGCAGCTCGCGGTGCTCGGCGGCTCGGCCGACAGCACCGTGCAGGCCCGGGCCATCACCGGTTTCGCCGAGGGCATGCGCAAGGCCGGTGTGCCCCAGGCTCCGCCGATCGAGTCGCTGCCCGAGCTGGTGCCGCTGGCGAACCTCCCGGCCCGCGACGAGGCCGGCAACCCCGCGTTCGGCCTGCTGTCGACCTCCCTCAAGCCGGTCGGCTACGCGCTGCGCGGCTCGCAGATCGTCATCGGCCCGTCCGGAAGTGGCCGCACCTGGGCGGTCCTCACGATGGCGCAGGCTGCCCTCCGGGCCGTTCCCGGCCTGTCGACCTACCTGTTCAGCCCGCGCAGGTCCGCGCTGACGCGGGCCGATGGACTGTGGTCGGAGGCTGCCGTCGGGGCCGATGCCGCCCGCGACCTGGCGCGCCGTCTGCTCCAGGGTGTCACCGAGGCCGGCTCCGGTGGGGCCACCATGCTGCTCGTCGTCGAGCGCGTGCAGGACTTCGAGAACACCACCGCCGAGGACGAGATCGCCGAGCTGGTCAAGGAGTTCGTCAACGCCGAGCAGGCGGTCATCGGTGAGGCGGACGCCAGCTTCTTCAACTCCAACTACGGACTCGCCGGTGCCTTCAAGGCCTCCCGGTCCGGTGTGGCGCTGCAGCCCACCGGTGACGAGTCCACCGCCTTCTCCTCCGACTATCGCGGGGTCAGCCGCGACCAGCTCCTCGAGGGTCGTGGCTACGTCGTGCGGCGGGGAGAGCCCGAGCTCATGCAGGTCGCCATGCCTCTCTCGCACGAGGAGGTGGGTCTGCGACCGGCGGAGAGCCGTGCCGTCCAACCGACGGCACCGGCGTGACCGCGACCAGCGGGGGCTGACCGACAGGGGAGCCTTGCGGGGAGTCGGGAGGGGAGTCGGGAGGGGAGTGCTCCCCATTGAGGGGGGCGACGGACCCCCCTACGTTGATCGCATTGCACAGCACCAGAAGGCACGCCAGTGCCTCACACCGAAGGGAATGCAGGGATGCCGGAACTGTCCATGAACACCAGCGTGGGGCGCGCACAGGCTGCGGTGCTCGACGACCAGGCCGCGAAGATCAAGAAGGCCAAGAGCGAGATCGACGACCTCATCAACCAGCTGAAGACCTGCTGGTGGGGCGACGACCAGAAGAAGTTCGAGTCGAGGTGGCAGGGCCAGTACGCGTCGGACCTGACCAAGGCCGCCAGCTCGCTCGCCAAGACCGCGGACCAGATCCGCACCGAGGCCAAGCAGCAGGACCGCACCTCGGCCTGACGGCCGGCCGGGTGGCACGGCCACCCGCACGCACGGGCTCACGGAGCCCGACCACAGACAGCATGACCCACACAGCACCACCCACAGACACGGAGGGGAACGACAGATGGCAACCATCGACGGCGGCAGCGGAGGCGGCGGCGACAAGAAGGGCATGGACGACGCCCGGGTCAAGGACATCGCAGGGCGTCTCCAGAAGGCCAAGGCCGACCTGGCCGCGGCCAAGTCCGACGCGGATGCGGCGGCCCAGCGGCTGCACAGCGCCTGGCACGGACCGGACGCCACCCGCTTCCAGGGGCAGTGGAAGAAGGAGTCCACCAACATCGACCAGTGCGTCCTCGACGTCACCGCGATGGTGAAGTCGCTCAACGCCGACATCGCCGAGCAGCGCGCGGCGTCGAACTAGACGCCTCCACACCTCACGCCGGCGGCCGCCTCGGGGGAGGTGGCCGCCGGCGGCCCCACCGGCTGAGCCGGCTGGCGGCCCGGGGGAGGCCCGCCGCGGGAGGGAACCACGCGGCATACCGGTCAGGCACAGCACTTCAGAGAGGACAGGCAGCATGGGAGGCGAGGGCGCCAGGAAGGGCATGGACGCGGACAAGGTCCGCGCCATCGCCGACCGGCTGTCACACGCGCAGCGCAGCATCGCCGAGGCCGCGGGCAAGGCGGACACGGCGGTGCGGACGCTGCGACCGGTCTGGACCGGTGACGACGCGAAGACGTTCTTCGGCGCCTGGCCGGCGCTGCGGGAGTCGCTCGAGTCGGGAGCGCTGCAGGTCGAGAGCCTGCAGAAGCGGCTGCGCGAGGAGCTCGGCGACCAAGAGCAGACGTCGGGAGTCGGGGGCGGTGGAGGGGGCGGTGACCGTGACGGTGACGGCATCCCCAACCGCCGCGACCGCGACAGCGACAACGACGGGACCCCCGACGACCGGGACACCGACGACGACAACGACGGCACCCCCGACGCCGAGGACCCGGACCGCCCCGGCATCAAGGCAGGGGTCGACATCCCCGAGGACGCCGACCGGGACGGCTACGACGACACCACCGGCGAGGAGGTCGACAGCGACGGCGACGGGACGCCGGACCTGCGCGACCCCGACGGCCTCCCCGGCGGTCCCACGGCGTGGAACAAGAACTGGGAGAAGGAGTGGGTCGACAACGGCGCCCAGCACAAGGCCGACCCGCGCGTGGACCTCAGCGTGGACCTCGGCACCGCCGAGAAGGAGTTCTGGGACAAGTCCGTCTACGACAAGACCTGGGGTGACGAGGACGGCACCCACGCCACCGTCGACCTGCTCTCGACCGAGGGCAAGGGCGAGGGCAGCTTCTCCCTCGGCCGCGACGGCCTCACGACGGCCGGCACGCTGACGGCCGGCGCCTATCTCGCCAAGGTCAACGGCGCGTGGTCCAACAGCCATGGCACGAGCGCCAGCGGCTCGGCCTACGTCGGCGGTGAGGCGAACGCCAAGGCGGGCGTCTCGCTCGGGCTCGACGGGTTCAAGGGCAACGCCGGCGTCGACGCCTTCGTCGGCGGCAAGGCCGAGGGCTCGATCAACCAGTCGCTCGGCCCGATGGACGTCGGTGTCGGCGGGGAGATCTCCTACGGCGTCGGCGCCCACGCCGAGGTCGACGGCGAGTTCTCCGCCGACCGCGTCGGCGTCTCGGTCGACATCGGTGCCACCCTCGGCATCGGCGGCGGCCTCGAGTTCGACCTCGGCTTCGACCCGCCGTGGTGACCCGCAGCCGGACCCTGACCCCCACCGAACCGCCCATGGACGGAAGGCCCTGAGATGACCACCCTGAGCTACCCGAGCGACCGCTTCCCGGCCCCGCCGTCGGTGAGCGTCGACGTCCCCGACGACTGGGAGCCCGTGTCGGTGCCCTCCGTCGCGCTCGCCACCAAGCAGAGCGGCGAGCAGCTGTTCACGCCCAACGTCATCGTGCGTCTCGGCACCCGGTCCGCGCTGGACCAGCCGGCCGACGCGCTCCTGGAGCTGGCCGGCGCGGTGGAGGGCCGCCAGGACGCGAGGATCGGCGAGATGCAGCACGTCGAGCTCGGCGGCCTGTCGTTCGTGCGCGTCGACGTCGCCTGGACCGACCCGCGCGGCATCGCCATCCGGCAGCACCACCTCTTCACCGGCCTGCCCCGCGAGGACAGCCTGCAGGACTTCGTGCACCTGACCGGCTCGGTCGGTGGCCCGGAGGCCGACGGCGACGAGGCGGTCGTGCTGAAGGTGCTCGAGTCGGTGCGCGTCACCCGCTGAGGGCTCACTGCTGACAAGCGAAGGGCGCCGCAGCTGTCGTCAGCCGGCGGCGCCCCTCGGCGTCCGTGGGGTCAGTGGGGTCAGATCGCGCAGTTGTCGCCCTCGCAGGCCGCGTCCCCACCGTCGGTGGTGACCATCTGCAGCGGGTGGGCCTCGGTCCACGCCTGGTCCAAGGCCTGGCTGAACAGCTCGGTCGGCTGCGCGCCGGAGATGCCGTACTTGTCGTCGATGACGAAGAACGGCACGCCGCGGATGCCGTAGGCCTGCGCCTGCGCGATGTCGGCCCGCACCTCCTCGGCGTGCGCACCGGACTCGAGCACCTCGCGGGCCTGCTGCTCGTCGACGCCCGCCTCGCCGGCGAGGCGCACGAGCACCTCGCGGTCGCCGATCTGCTCGCCCTCGGTGAAGAACGCGCGCAGCAGCCGCTCCTTCATGGCGTCCGCGCGACCCTGGGTCGCCGCGAAGTGGATGAGCCGGTGGGCGTCGAAGGTGTTGCCCGACTTCGTCTCCTGCCAGTTGAACTCCAGGCCCACGGTCGCGGCGTTCGCGGCCAGCGACTCCTGGGCGGCGACCGCCTGCTCCAGGGTCATGCCGTACTTCGCGGCGAGCTTGTCGACCGTGCGGCCCTCGGCGATGGCCGGGGCGGTGGGGTCGAGCTGGAAGCTGTGCCACACGACCTCGACGTCGTCGCGGTGCGCGAACGACTCGAACGCCTCCTCGAGCCGGCGCTTGCCGATGTAGCAGAACGGGCACACGACGTCTGACCAGATGTCCACCTTCATGGACGGTTCAACTATCTACCCGAGCACGCCATTCCCCCGCCACGCTTCCGACTTCTGGCCACCTGCTCGGCATGCGGACGTGAAAAGGGGTGTGGAAGCCGAGTGAGTGGCCAGAAGTCGGGATGCAAGACAGCGGTATGCCGCCCGCTCGAGGTGAGCGGGCGGCATACCGGGTGGTGCGTGAAGGGCGCGGTCAGCGCTCCTCGGTGCCGGCGATGAAGGCCTCGAGCTTGGCGCGGCCCTCGGTGTCCTCGCGCTGCACGGGCGGGGACTTCATCAGGTAGGACGACGCCGAGATCAGCGCGCCGCCGATGCCGCGGTCCTTGGCGATCTTCGCCGCACGGATCGCGTCGATGATGATGCCGGCCGAGTTGGGGGAGTCCCAGACCTCGAGCTTGTACTCCAGGTTCAGCGGCACGTCACCGAACGCGCGGCCCTCGAGGCGCACGTACGCCCACTTGCGGTCGTCGAGCCAGGCGACGTAGTCGGACGGCCCGATGTGGACGTTCTTGTCCTCGGTCTTGCCGGCCAGCGCGCCGGTGAGGTTCGAGGTGACGGCCTGGGTCTTGGAGACCTTCTTGGACTCGAGGCGCTCGCGCTCGAGCATGTTCTTGAAGTCCATGTTGCCGCCGACGTTCAGCTGGTAGGTGCGGTCCAGCGTGACGCCGCGGTCCTCGAACAGCTTGGCCATGACGCGGTGGGTGATGGTGGCACCGACCTGGCTCTTGATGTCGTCGCCGATGATCGGCACGCCGGCCGCCTCGAACTTCGCCGCCCACTCCGGGTCGGAGGCGATGAAGACGGGGAGGGCGTTGACGAAGGCCACGCCGGCGTCGATCGCGCACTGGGCGTAGAACTTGTCGGCCTCCTCCGAGCCCACGGGCAGGTAGGAGACGAGCACGTCGACCTGCTTGTCCTTGAGCACCTGGACGACGTCGACCGGCTCGGCGGCGGACTCCTCGATGGTCATGGCGTAGTACTTGCCGATGCCGTCGAGGGTGTGTCCGCGCTGGACCGTGACGCCCGTGGTCGGGACGTCGGCGATCTTGATGGTGTTGTTCTCCGAGGCGTTGATGGCCTCCGCGAGGTCCTTGCCGACCTTCTTGTCGTCGACGTCGAACGCCGCGACGAACTCCACGTCGTTGACGTGGTAGTCGCCGAGCTGGACGTGCATGAGCCCGGGGACGGTGCCCGACGGGTCAGCGTCCTTGTAGTACTCGACTCCCTGCACCAGCGAGCTGGCGCAGTTGCCGACGCCGACAATGGCGACGCGCACGGATCCCATGGGAATCTCCTTCGGTTTCAGGGGGTGGGGGTTTCTTCAGTGGTCGTGCTGGTCCTGCTGGTCTCGCGGGCCGGCTGGCTGCGCTCGGCCGTGATGAGCTCGGTCAGCCAGCGCACCTCGCGCTCGGCGGAGTCCAGGCCGTGGCGCTGCAGCTCGGCGGTGTAGGCGTCGAGCCGCTCGCGGTTCTTCGCGGCGGTGGCACGGATGTTCTCGAGGCGGTCCTCGAGCCGGCTGCGCCGACCTTCGAGGATGCGCAGCCGCACCTCCGCCTCGGTGCGGGCGAAGAAGGCGAAGTGCACGTCGAAGGTGTCGTCCTCCCAGGCGGCCGGGCCCGACTCGCGGACCAGCGTCTGGAAGTGCTCCTTGCCCTCGGCGGTCAGCTCGTAGACGATCCGCGCCCGCTTGCTGCCGACGGTGCCGGGGCTGCTCTGCGGGGCCTCGGCGATCCACCCCTTCTCCAGAAGCGTCCGCAGGCAGGGGTAGAGGGTGCCGTAGGACAGGGCTCGGAAGGCCCCGAGCGCGGCGTTGAGCCGCTTGCGCAGCTCGTAGCCGTGCATCGGGCTCTCGTGGAGCAGGCCGAGCACGGCGAACGCGAGCAGGTCGGCACGACGCGGCATACGGCTCTCCTTCCACGATGAGGTTCGCGAGCCCCGGACGAGTCCGGGGTGGTGACAAACTCTGGCTATGTCAGGTCGGAACAGTAGCACCAGATATATCGGACCGATATAGCCTGGGTGGGTCAGTGCGGGCCCTCCCGGGCCCGTGACAAGGTCGTATGCCGTGCGAGGGCACCGGGGCGACCGCGGGGCCGGCGCCGGTGTCGTCGCAGGTCAGGACCTGTCACCCCGACGTTCGTGGCTGCGCGGCACGCCGGAAAAGTGAGCGTTCACGGCATTGGCGGTCATACTGAGTGGCGGACCGTCGGCGACCGGCGGTCCGCACGTGTGTCGAGCGAGAAGGTTTGATGAGCACTCCCCCACCCAAGCCGCGTGGCCAAGCCCCCAAGACGCGTGCGCAGGCCAAGAGCCGTCAGGCGAAGGCCAAGCAGCAGAAGAAGCAGGGCTTCGACGGCCGGAAGTGGGGCAAGCGCCTCGGCCTCACCGCCCTCGCTGCGGTGCTGCTCGGCGTCATCGGCTTCTTCATCGCCTACGCCTCCACCGACATCCCCGAGCCGAACGACCTCGCGAACGCGCAGGCCTCGGTCATCTACTACTCCAACGGCAAGGACGAGATCGACCGGATCAGCGAGGTCAACCGCGAGTCGGTGAAGCTCTCGCAGGTCCCGTCGGTCGTGCGGGAGGCCCACCTCGCGGCCGAGGACCGCAACTTCTACCAGAACTCCGGCATCTCGCCGAGCGGCATCGCCCGGGCCGTCTGGGTCGGCCTGCGCGGCGGCGCCACCCAGGGTGGCTCGACGATCACGCAGCAGTACGTCAAGAACTACTTCCTGACCCAGGACCAGACGATCAGCCGCAAGGCCAAGGAGATCCTGATCTCCATCAAGATCGCCAAGCAGAAGTCCAAGGACCAGATCCTCGAGGACTACCTCAACACGATCTACTACGGCCGCGGCGCCTACGGCATCCAGACCGCCGCCAAGGCCTACTTCGGCAAGGACGTCTCCCAGCTCAACGCCGCGCAGGGAGCCCTGCTCGCCTCCGTGATCCGCGGGCCCTCGTACTACGACCCGGGCCTGGGTGCCGAGCAGAAGAAGAACGCCGAGGCGCGGGTCGACTACGTGCTCGACGGAATGGTCAAGCAGGGCTGGCTCACCCCGGAGCAGCGCGCGAAGATGACGTTCCCCAAGGTCGTCAAGTACAAGCCGCGCCAGGCCGCCACCGGTCCGAACGGCTACATCACCAACGAGGTGAAGAAGGAGCTGAAGTCCAAGCTCAAGCTGGACCAGGCCGACATCGACCGCGGCGGCTACAAGATCGTCACCACGATCGACAAGAGCGACCAGCAGGCGGCGGTCGACGCGGTGAACAACCGCATGCCGACGGGCAAGGGCACCGAGGGACTGCGGGCCGGCCTGGTCTCGATCCAGCCGGGCAACGGCGCCATCAGGGCGATGTACGGCGGCGAGAACTACCAGAAGGTGCAGTTCAACGCCGCCATCGACGCGAAGATGCAGGCCGGGTCCACCTTCAAGATCTTCACGCTGATCGCCGCCCTGCAGGACGAGATCAGCACGAAGACGAAGTTCGACGGCCACAGCCCGCAGTACTTCGAGGAGGCCAAGGACGCCCAGAACCCCCAGGGCAAGGTCAGCAACTTCGCGGGCGAGAACTTCGGCCGCATCGACCTGCGCACCGCCACCGCCCACTCGGTCAACACCGTCTACTTCCCGCTGAACGTCAAGGTGACGCCCAAGAAGACCAAGGCGGCGGCCATCTCGGCCGGCCTCCCCGGCGACAAGCTCGGCGAGAACTACGCCAACGTCTTCGGCACCGACGACGTCCGCGTCATCGACATGGCCAACGCCTACGCCACGATCGCCGCGAACGGCGTCCGGGCCACCCCCTACCTCATCAAGTCGGTCAAGGGCGGTCCCGGCGACCTGAACTACAAGGCCAAGGTGCAGCGCAAGGCGGCCTTCGACAAGGACGTCATGGCCGACACCATCGACGCCATGACGCGGGTCATCAAGGAGGGCACCGGCCAGTACGCCAGCCAGCTGGGTCGTCCCGCGGCGGGCAAGACCGGCACGACGAGCGGCAACTACGCCGCCTGGTTCGACGGCTTCACGCCGCAGCTGGCCACCGCCGTGGGCATCTACAAGGACAAGAACGGCACCCCGCAGTCGATGGACAACATCCCCGGGGTGGGCGAGCTCACCGGGGGCACGGTGCCGGTCAAGATCTGGACCGACTTCATGGAGGGCGCGCTGAAGGGCCAGCCGGTCCAGGACTTCCCGCCGCGTGCCGGCGTGGGTGACAACAAGGTGCCGACCCCGACGCCGACGCAGACGTCATCGTCGTCCTCCTCGTCCTCGTCGAGCACTACGACGACCACGACGACCACCACGACGACCACCACGACGACGACCAAGGCACCGCTGCCGACGATCACCAAGACGCGGGGAAAGCCGAAGCCGACGTTGACCACGGTGCAGCCGAGCCCGAGCGACACCACCCTGCTCGGCGGGGGTAATGGCAACGGTGGCGGGCAGACCACGGCACCATGACCGGTCAGGGGGGTGACGGCGCCCTCGCGGCGGTCGGCGGTCCACTGGGCCGCCACGCGTCCGCGAGGGCTCGGTCGTGGCTGGCGACCGTCGTGCCCCTGCTCGTGCTGTCCTCGGCCATGGTCGGGCTCGGCGTCGCCCAGCGCGGGCACTGCATCCGCAACGGCTGGAACGGCACCGACCAGTTCTGGCGGGGCTGCTTCTCCGACCTGCCGGCCCTCTACCGGATCGGCAACCTCGACACCGGGCTCGGCGGCTACCTCTCGGGCGCCGCCTCCCTCGACCACCCGGTGCTGACCGGCGGGCTGATGGCCCTCGTGGGCGGTCTCGTGCCCAACGGCAGCGTGCTCGACCAGACGCGGTGGTACTTCCTGATCTGGGCCGTCCTGGCGGCAGCGCTCATCGCCGTGACCGTCTTCCTCACCGCGGCGGCCAGGCCCCGGCACGCCGCCGACGCCGTGGCCGTGGCCGCCAGCCCGCTGCTGGTCATCGCGCCGCTGGTCTCCTCCGACGTCTTCGGCGTCGCCCTCGTCTCGGCCGGCATCTGGGCCTGGGCCCGGCGCCACCCCCTGCTCGCCGGGGTCCTGCTCGGCCTCGCCGCCACGGCGAGGACCTACCCCCTGCTCGTGCTCCTCGCCCTGCTGCTGCTCGGCCTGCGCAGCGGTCGACTCCGGGTGGTCGGGCGAGCCCTGCTCGGTGCCGCCGCAGCGGTCGTCCTGTTGCTCGTGCCGTTCCTCGTCTCCAACCCCGGGGCGATCACCGCTGCCTACTCCGCCTGGGCCGAGAGCGGCGCCGGGCTCGGCTCGCCTTGGATCCTTCCCCAGCTGCTCGGCCACCCGTTGCCGAACGGCGCCGTCACCGCGCTCGCGGTCGTCGGCTTGCTGGCCGCCGTCGTGGCCGGCGCCCTCTTCGCCCTCGGCACCGACCGGCGCCCCTCGGTCGCCGAGGTGTCGCTGGTCATGGTGGGCATCGCCCTCGTCACCGGCAAGAGCTTCCCGGTGCAGGCCTCGCTCTGGCTGCTGCCGCTGGTGGCGCTGTGCGCCGTGCGCTGGCGCGACCACCTGGTCTGGGCCGGCGCCGAGGCGATGCACTACGCCATGGTCTGGCTCTACATCGGTGCCATGACCAAGCCCGATCGTGGCCTCCCCGGCCCCTGGTATGCCGTGTTCCTCACCCTTCGCGTGGCGGCCGTGCTCTACCTCGTGTGGCGGGTCTGGCGCACGGCCGCGCAACGGCGACCGGCCGAGGAGCCCGGGGAGGACGCTGATGTCGAGGCGGCTGAGCCGCCCGTCGCGGGGGAGCGCGTCGCGGGGGAGCCCGTGGCGGGGGAGCCCGTCGCCGGGGAACCCGTCGCGCCGACGACGCCCGAGCCCGTCCAGGGGGCTCGCTTAACTGCACAGGAAGTGCCGGACGGGGCGGACCAGGACGAGCTCGCCGGCCCCTTCGCCGGGGCGAACGACCACCTCATCGTGCGGATCGGCTGACTCGACCCAGGTCCTTGCGTCCGCTTCGTGCGGACTGGTCCGTTGTGGGCGTTTCGCCCGATGTGGCCTGCGCCGGTTTCGTTGTGTTTCAAGGCGATTCGGCCGGGCAATACCTACGCGTTTCTGAGTAGTTCTACGGATGCCGGCCGCAGGCAACCGATCGCAAACTCATGGAGTACCGATCAACCCAGCCGGGGGGCTACTCATGAGCACCATCTACAGCCAGTCGTTCCAAGAGCTCGAACCGTGGATCCGCACGGAGGTCGAGCTGCAGGCCGTTCTCGGTCGCGGGGACCGCGGCGCCGCCGTTCGTCGAGCCCAGGAGTGGCTCACGCTCAGCGGCCATGGAGTCGTCATCGACGGCGACTTCGGTCCCGCGACCGAGCGGGCCGTCACCGCGTTCCAGACGCGTCGGGGCCTCGTGCCCAGCCGCAAGGTCGACCACGAGACGTGGGCCGAGCTGACCAGTCCGATGACCTCGGTCCTGCGGCAGCGGCTCGACAGCTCGATGCCGCTCGGGGAGGCCACGCTCGTCTACGCCCGGGCCCACCTCCAGTCGGCCCCTCGGGAGGTCGGCGGCGCCAACCGCGGCCCGTGGGTCCGCCTCTACATGCGGGGGCGCCAGGGTGCGGAGTACGCCTGGTGCGCGGGCTTCGTCACCTTCCTGATGCGGCAGGCCGCCGACTCCATGGTCGCCGAGCTGCCCATCGCGGGCTCGTTCAGCTGCGACACGCTGGCAGCCCAGGCGGAGGAGGCCGGTGTGCTCGTCGTCGAGGCCGACGCGTCACCGGAGACGGTCACGCCGGGCAGCCTCTTCCTGGTGCGCCGCACCGCCGGCGACTGGACCCACACCGGCCTGGTCGTCGAGGCCGACGACGACACGATCACCACCATCGAGGGCAACACCAACGACGCGGGTGACCGCGAGGGCTACGAGGTGTGCGCCCGCACCCGCTCGTGGACGAAGAAGGACTTCGTCCTGCTCTGACGGGCCCGGCCCGTCGACACCTCCGCAGCCGGTCGGCTGCCGACCCTGCCCGGCCACGTGGTCGAGGCACTCACCGCGACCTCGTGTCAGCGGCACACGTCGCACCGTGGCTTCGCCCTGCCCCGACGCCGACGACACCACCATCACCGCACCAACACCGCACCACCCACCACAACCCAGCACCACTCATCACCACACGGAGAACAGCCATGCCCATGGAACACCACGGCGACCTCATGCAGGCCCTCGTCGCCAAGCTCTACGCCACCGTCACCGGGAACGACCCGGCCATCAAGATCCCGCGCAACAAGTACGTGTCCTGGTACCTGCCCGGCATCCCGTTCGCCCCGGCGGACTTCAAGTACTGCGCCAACGGGTTCACCGGCAACAGCAGCGAGGAGGTCCAGAACGCCTACCACCAGGCCTTCGTGCTCTCCTCGCTCTTCGACCAGATCCCTGACACGAGCAGCGGTTTCGTCACGCCGGAGATGCAGCAGACCATCTTCGCCGGCACCGGTGACCGGATCAGCTCGGTCTACAGCGACGTCCTGAAGTACAGCCGGGTCGTGAGCAAGCCGCTGTCGAAGCAGGAGGAGGCCAAGCTCAAGAAGTACCGCGACCTGCTCTCGGTCGAGGTGCAGGAGACCGACATCCTCACCGACGAGGTCAAGACCGTCACCAAGCCCGGCAAGCTCACCGTGGCCTACACGGCCGCGATGGACAACTACCTGTCCATCGCCGACGAGCTGATGGACATGAAGATCGACGCGCTCTCGGCCACCGGCAACGACCCCGAGTCCAAGCGGCGGGTCTACAACTGGAACGAGAAGGCGAAGTACGTCAAGAAGCGCCTCGCCGCTGCCGAGATGGCCTGGGTCTCGCAGGGTTACAAGAACGAGTACGAGGTCATCAACGCCTACATCGCGCAGGTGGCCGAGCGGAACCTGGTGCTCTACAAGGAGGACCTGAAGCGCAAGTTCCACAACGGGCTCATCACGTCCGGGGGTGACGGGGACAGCGAGTTCTACTACACGACCCTGCTGCCCGGGAACTTCGCTGCGTCGCAGGGCTGGACGAAGTTCTCCTTCACCGAGAACGACTTCCAGACCCACGCCAAGCAGGAGACCACTGGCTGGGGCGCCGACGCCGGCGTCGGATTCGGCCTCTTCTCCTTCGGGGCGAACGCCAAGGGCAGCAAGACGACCTCGAGCGACGACCAGTCGGCCGCGAACTTCTCGGCCACCTTCGAGTTCACCCAGGTGCCCATCTCCCGGCCGTGGTTCGACCCCGGCCTCTTCTCGATGCGGTCGTGGACGCTCGACGACAACTGGAACCTCAGCTACGACAACAAGCCGGTCTCGGACGGCAAGGCCAAGGACAACACCGGCCGCCTCGTCGCCTACGCCACGTCGGCGCTGTTCGTCCGCAACCTGCGCATCACCTCCAGCAGCTGGAAGAACCACTCCGACTTCATGACGAAGTCGATCAGCGCCGGCGGCCGGGTGGGCTACGGCCCGTTCAGCGTCGGTGGGAACTACTCGAACGGGCAGACCGAGCGCAACAGCAGCTACCACTTCGAGGGCGACACGCTCGTCATCGACGGCATGCAGCTGATCGGCACGGTCAACAACGTCATCCCGCAGAGCCCGAACCCCGCCCCCGGCCTCAAGCCCGAGGACTTCGTCGGCGGCAAGTGACGCAACACGTCACACCGGGTTGCACGTGAAACGAGGCTGCGCGGGGCCGGCCGAGGGGGACGGTCCCGCGCAGCCGCGGCACGGCATACGAGAAGGAGTGCACAACCCATGGAGTCCAACGTCGAGGTGGCGCTCGCCGCCAAGATGCTCAAGATCTTCGCGCCCAGTGAGGACGCCTACCTCGCGTTCCCGACCACCGGCGCGGCGTTCAGCAAGGCCGAGCTCGCGATCTTCCAGCGACCGGGGGAGAGCGCGGAGGACGTGACGCTGCGCAGCCACCACAAGGCGCAGTTCGCCCGCCTCATGAACCAGGTGCCGGTCGACGGCCAGCGCTGGGACGCCGAGGACCGGCTGCTCTGGGACGAGTACAAGCGGGTGCTCGACCAGGCCGAGATGGCCACGAGCGTGCTGACCGCCGCCGAGCGGAAGTCCCTCGCGGCGGCACGGGACTACCTCACCGACACGGTGACCACCGAGGACGGCGAGACCACCGTCTACTCCGCCGCCGTGACGGCCTACTACCAGTACAAGGAGGCGGCCGAGGAGGTCGAGCGCACCTGGCTCGACGAGAAGCTCACCGCCGAGCTGTCGGAGGACCCCGCGGTCAAGGCGGCCTGGGAGGGCGGCCGGCGACAGGTCCTCGAGGCCGCGCTGGCGAAGGCCAACCAGGACTGGGCGGCGCTCGGCCACCGCGCCGAGGTGGAGAAGGCCCAGGCCACCGTCGCCTCGCTCGGGGGCAAGGACCCGCAGGTACGGCGGCAGGCCCTGGTCGCCGACTACGGGCTCTGCACCGAGCCGGACCTCGCCGCCAACGACCCGGTCGGCGTGCTGAGCACCTTCTACAGCCCGAGCGACGTGTTCACGCCGACGGCGACCTGGAACACGCTCCACCTCACCGGCGACGAGGTGAAGAGCCTGCTCGCCGACGCACCGGCCGAGCTGCGGGCGCTCGTCACCTCGACGGCCGACGACATCCGCTCCATGACGGTCGAGTACACGAGCATCACCGTGATGCGCCCGTGGTTCGACCCCACCTTCCTGGCGATGCGCTCCTGGCGCATGCCCGACGGCAGCGTCGTCAGCAACGGCGCGGTGCCGCGGACGGGCCGGATCCCGGGCTACATCAGCAGCGTGGTCGTGGCCCGCAAGGTCACCATCGAGCGCACCGTGCCGGCAGGTCAGCCGTCCGTCCCCGCCACGGGAAGCCGGCCGGCGCTGAAGAACCTGGGCGTGCTGGCGCAGTCGCTGCGCGGCGTCGACCAGCAGTGGCGCGTGCAGCCCGCCTCCGGACCGGCGCAGGACGTCGCGGTCAAGGCCGAGGTCGTGCAGCCGGAGCCCACGGTCGCCCAGCTGCGCGCTGCGTCGACCAAGGTCGGACCGCTCGACAACGCCGTCGTCGCGGCCAAGGTGCAGGGCACCACCGTGACGCGGCTCCCGTCGGTCGTCACCGGACCGGCCCTGGTCCGTATGCCGTTCGCGCACGCCGCGACGCCGGCCACGGCTGCGGTCGGCCTGGTGTCCGTCGACGCGCAAGCCGCGCCTGCGCCCAGCGCGACGAGCGCTGCCGCGCCGGTGGACTCGGTCGTCAAGGCCGTGACCGGGATCCTGCGGGGCCGCGGGGTCCACGGCGCCTCGCCCGTGCAGACCGCTCCTCCTCCGCCGGTGACGCGTCCACCCGTGCAGTGGCCGGGTGGCAGTGGAGGGTGGGGTGCGCCAGGTGCCGGCTCGCCCGGCTCCCCCGGCTCGGGTGGCTGGGGATCGCCGGGGACCTCCACCCCGCCGACCGCGCCGCCGCCTCCCCCGGGGGTTCCGGCAGGACCGCCGGCCACGACCACTGAGGTCGTCGAGGAGGTTGACCTCGACGGCGTGATCGTGCTCGCCTACAAGGTGCGCCGGGTGCCGCTCGCGCCGAACCCCGACCCCACTCTTCCGTGGAGCGACGACGAGCCGGCACCGACCGAGTCGGCAGGACCGACCACTCCGACGGCCACCACCACGCCGTCGGTACCCACCACCCGCAGCAGCACGCCGTTCCCGCTGCCCGCGGGGCACTGCTTCGGCGCGAAGGCCTCGGCGAAGGTGCACAACGGCACGGCATCGGCGGCCGACGGCAAGGCGGCCCGCCAGCTCCAGGCACGGCTGCGCGACCTCGGTGCAGCCATCGGCGTCGACGGGCACCTCGGGAAGCAGAGCGACGCCGCCATCCGGGCCTTCCAGAAGAAGCGGGGGCTGACCGCCGACGGCCTCGTCGGCCCAGCCACCTGGCGAGCCCTGTTCTCCTGACGTCTCAGAGCGACTTCGTATCCGCTGAGCCGGTTCCGGCGCTCTTCTCGGGGCCGTTGGTCGGATCAGCGGGTACAAAGTCGGATGGTGTGTCGGATGGTGTGGGGGCCGGCCAGGTCAGGGGCTGTGGACGACGGATTACCTCAGCGCGCCTGCTCCGGGTACCCTGAGCAGGTTCCCCCGCGGCATACGCACAGGCGGTGCCCGACGGGGGATCGCACTGCAACCCTCCTGTCACGGAGAGACCGTGACCGCCAAAGACCAAAGGAGGCGGGTTAAAGCATGCGTCAGTACGAACTCATGGTCATCCTCGACCCGGAGCTCGACGACCGGACGGTCGCCCCGTCGCTCGACAAGTTCCTCACCGTCGTCACCAAGGACGGTGGCACCGTGGACAACGTCGACATCTGGGGTCGTCGCCGCCTGGCCTACGACATCAAGAAGAAGTCCGAGGGCATCTACGCCGTCGTCAACATGACTGCTGAGCCGGCCACGGCCAAGGAGCTGGACCGCCAGCTCAACCTCAACGAGTCGGTCATGCGCACCAAGCTGCTGCGCCCCGGCGCCTGACAGCCGAGTCGTCCGAACCGTTACACCTGAACCGACACTCCTGAACCACCCACCCGACAGGGGGAATCTGCTTCATGGCTGGCGACACCGTCATCACCGTCATCGGCAACATCACCGGGGACCCGGAACTGCGCTTCACCCCCTCCGGTGCTGCCGTCGCGAACTTCACCGTGGCCTCCACGCCGCGGGCGTTCGACCGGCAGAGCAATGAGTGGAAGGACGGCGAGACGCTGTTCATGCGCTGCTCCGTGTGGCGCGACGCGGCCGAGAACGTCGCCGAGTCCCTGCAGCGTGGCACCCGTGTCATCGTCACCGGCCGCCTGAAGTCTCGTTCCTACGAGACCAAGGAGGGCGAGAAGCGCACCGTCATCGAGATGGAGGTCGACGAGGTCGGCCCCTCGCTGCGCTACGCGACCGCCAAGGTCAACAAGACGCAGCGCGGCGGTGGTGGCGGCGGCGGCGGCAGCCAGCAGGGCGGCGGCTGGAGCGGCGGCCAGCAGGGCGGTCAGCAGGAGGACCCCTGGGCGACCGGTCCGGCCGGTGCCCAGCAGGGCGCCCCGCAGCAGGGTGGCCAGCAGGGTGGCTGGGGCGGCGGCGCGCCGTCCTACGACGAGCCCCCCTTCTGACCGGTCCCGTCACCGGTCCGGTTCAGGACCTTCCGGTATGCCGCCCGCGCGAGCGGGCGGCGCACCACCAGCAAGACATGTGAGAAAACCATCCCTGGGACACCAGGGCTCATCCGCTGAGGCACTCAGCAGAAGGAGAGCACCACGATGGCCAAGCCCGTTGTGCGCAAGCCCAAGAAGAAGGCCAACCCGCTGAAGGCGGCGAAGGTCGAGAACATCGACTACAAGGACACCGCGCTGCTGCGCAAGTTCATCTCCGACCGCGGCAAGATCCGCGCTCGTCGGGTGACCGGTGTGTCCGTCCAGGAGCAGCGGCTCATCGCCACCGCGGTCAAGAACGCCCGCGAGATGGCGCTGCTGCCCTACTCCAGCAGCGCCCGCTGACCCGGTTACGAGGAGGAACGCAGATGAAGGTCATCCTGACCCACGACGTGTCGAACCTCGGCACCGCCGGTGACGTCGTCGACGTCAAGGACGGGTACGCCCGCAACTTCCTGTTCCGCCGTGGCCTGGCCACCGCGTGGACCAAGGGCGGGCAGAAGCAGGTCGACGCGATCGCCAAGGGCCGTGAGGTCCGCTCGGTGAAGACGCTCGAGGAGGCCAAGTCCATCAAGGGCAACCTCGAGAACAAGGCCGTCACCGTCCAGGCGCACGCCGGCCAGTCCGGCCGCCTCTTCGGCGCCGTCTCGAGCGCCGACGTCGCCGCTGCCGTCAAGGCTGCCGGTGGCCCGGAGCTCGACCGCCGCAAGATCGAGATCAAGACCCCGATCAAGGTCGTCGGCACCCACGAGGCGCTCGTGCGCCTGCACCCCGAGGTGCAGGCCACGGTGAAGCTCGAGGTCGTCGCCGGCTGACACCGGTTCGCGACAGCGGAGGGCCGCCATCCCGATGAGGGGTGGCGGCCCTTCGCGTTGCCCCATCTGGGCGGGGCCGGAGTCGTGCTGCCTCAGACCGACTCGCGCTCGACCAGGGTCGTCGGCACCACGGTGACCGGCTCCACGTGCTCGCCGGCCAGCCGCCGCAGCAGCTTGTCGGCCATCGCCTCGCCCATCGCGCGCGAGTGCTGGTCGACGGTGGTCAGGCCGATCTCGCCCCGGGTGGCGTAGGAGCTGTTGTCGAAGCCGATGACCGACACGTCCTGGGGCACCCTCAGGCCGTGCTGCTGCAGTGCGAGCAGGGCGCCGCTGGCCATGAGGTCGCTCGCCACGAAGAGGGCATCGAGGTCGGGGTGCTCGCGCAGCAGCTCGAGTGCCGCGCGCACGCCGCCGACCTCGGTGAAGTCGCCGCGGGCCAGGCGCTGCGCGCCCAGGCCGGCCGACTCGAGGGTCTCGCGCCAGCCGAGCTCGCGGTCGAGGGCGGCGGGCATGTCGTCGGGTCCGGCGAGGTGGGCGATGTGGGTGCGACCGCGCTCGATGAGGCGCCGGGTCGCGGTGACCGCGCCGCCGTGGTTGTCGGCGTCGACGTAGCACAGCGTGGGAGGTGCCACGGTGCCGAACGGCCGGCCACCGAAGACGATGGGCATGTCGGGGTCGAGCGCCGCGAGGAAGTGGTCGCCCGCGTGGTGCGACACGACGATGGCGCCGTCCACGTTGCCGCCGAGCAGGTAGCGGCGTGTCTTGTCGGACGGGGAGCTGGGGTGGGTCAGCTGCAGGTTGAGGACGTAGTCGCTGTCGTCGAGGCGGTCGCTGATCCCCTGCACCACGTCGGCGAAGTAGGGGTCACCGAAGAAGCGGTGGGCGTCCTCGGGAACGACGAGGGCGATCGCCATCGTGTGGCGCGCCACCAGCGAGCGGGCCGCGCGGTTCGGCACGTAGTTGAGCCGGGCGATGGCCTCCTGCACCGCCTCGACGACCTCCGGGCTGACCTTCGGCGAGCCGTTGACGACGCGCGAGACCGTGGCCCGGGAGACGCCGGCCTCCTTGGCCACGGCCTCGAGCGTCGGCCGGGTGGGCAGTGTCGCCGAGGTCTCGATCACGGACCGTCCGCTGCGGGACTGCCCCCTGGCAGTCCGCGGGCCGCGATGATCGCCGCGTAGGCGTGGCCGCTGTCCTTGATGGTGCGCTCCTGGCTGTCGTAGTCGACGCGGACGATACCGAACCGCTGGCTGTAGCCCCACGCCCACTCGTAGTTGTCGAGCAGGGACCAGTAGAAGTATCCGCGCACCGGCACCCCCGCGTCGACGGCATCGAGGATGGCGCCGAGGTGGTCGTGCAGGAAGGCGGTCCGGGCGGCGTCGTGCACGAGGCCGTCGCCGTCCGGCTCGTCGGCGAAGGCGGCGCCGTTCTCGGTGACGTACAGCTCGGTGCCGGCGGGCGCGGCATACTCCGCGTGCACCCGCTCGAGGAGGCGGGTGAGCCCCTCGGGCTGGACCTCCCATCCCATGGCGGTGGTCGCCAGCGGGCGCGGGTGGCGGAAGACGCCGTCGGCGGCGGGGAAGGGCGAGCGCACCGGGCGCGCGGTCACCGCCTCGGTCACCGGCGCGTCCGGGTGCGGGCGGTGGCTGAGGGCCTCGCCCTGGTAGTAGTTCACGCCGAGCACGTCGATGGGGGTCGAGATCACCGCGAGGTCGCCGTCGCGGACGACCCGCTCGAGGCCGAGGCCGCGCACGTCCTCCAGCAGGTCGCTCGGGTAGGCGCCGCGGAAGATGGGGTCGAGGAAGACCCGGTTCATCTGGGCGTCGACCCGCCGCGCCGCGTCGACGTCGCGGGGGTCGGTCGGGTCGACGGGGTCGGCGACGGTGAGGTTGAGCGTCAGACCGAGCGACAGGGAGTCGTCCCGATCGCGCAGCGCCCGCACCACCTGGCCGTGGCCGAGCATCAGGTGGTGGGCTGCGGCCAGCCCGGCAGCGGGGTCGGTGTGCCCCGGGGCGTGCACCCCCGCGGTGTAGCCGAGGAAGGCCGAGCAGAACGGCTCGTTGAGGGTGGTCCACGTGCGCACCCGGTCGCCGAGCCGGTCGTGCACCGCCAGGGCGTAGTCGGTGAAGCGGTCCACGGTCTCACGGGCGGTCCAGCCGCCGCGGTCCTCGAGCGCCTGCGGGAGGTCCCAGTGGTAGAGGGTGAGCCAGGGGCTGACGCCGGCGCCGAGCAGCTCGTCGACGAGGCGCTCGTAGAAGTCGAGCCCCTTCGCGTTGACGGTGTGGCCGTCGGGCACGACCCGGGCCATGCTCACCGAGAACCGGTAGCTGTCCAGGCCGAGCCGGGCCATGAGCGCGACGTCGTCGCGGTAGCGGTGGTAGTGGTCGCAGGCGACGTCGCCGGTGTCACCACCGAGCACCGCGCCCGGCTCGCGGGAGAAGGTGTCCCAGATGGAGTCGCGTCGGCCGTCCTCGTGGGCCGCGCCCTCGATCTGGTATGCCGCGGTGGCGGCTCCCAGCACGAAGCCGGCGGGGAAGGGGCGGAGACTGGCGGCCGGGGCGACCGCGGGTGCCGGGGTCGCCGAGGTGGTCGGGGTGGCCTCGGTGGTCGGGGTGGCCTCGGTGGTCGGGGTGGTGGTCATCCCTTGACTGCTCCTTGCATGATGCCGGCGACGAGCTGCCGCCCGGCGAGGACGAAGACGATGATGAGCGGGATCGCGGCGAGGACGACGCCGGCGAGGACGAGCGAGTAGTCGACGTAGTGGGCAGCCTGGAGCTGCTGCAGCGCGACGGGGAGCGTCGGGTTGCCCGGCTCGAGCACGATGAACGGCCAGAAGAAGTTGGTCCACGTGGCGATGAAGGTGAACAGACCCAGCATCGCCGCTCCCGGCCGGCTGGCCGGCAGGGCCACGTGCCAGAAGGTGCGGATCATCGAGCACCCGTCGACCCGGGCGGCCTCGACGAGCTCGTCGGGCAGCGACTCGCGCAGGTACTGCGTCATCCAGAAGACGCCGAACGCGTTGACGAGTGCGGGCACGATCACCGCGCCGACGGAGCCGACCCACCCGAGCTTCGACATCACGATGAAGAGCGGCACGACCCCGAGCTGGGTCGGCACGGCCATGGTGGCGACGACGAAGACCATCAGCCCGTCGCGGCCGCGGAAGCGCAGCTTGGCGAAGGCGAAGCCCGCGAGGGTCGAGAGCGCCACGACGGAGAACGCCACGGTGCTGGAGACGATGACGCTGTTGGTGAAGGCCTTCCAGAACGGCACGGTGTCGACGACCGTGCGCGCGTTCTTGAGGAAGTTGCCTCCGGGCAGCAGGGGGATGCCGTCGGCGTTGAGTGCGGCCGCGTCCTTGCTGCCGATGAGGAACGACCACCACAGCGGGAAGACGGAGGCGAGGAGCACCACGAGCAGGAAGGCGTATGCGCCGGGACCAGCGCGACGCGTGCCCTCATCGCGGGAGGCGGCCCGCTCGGCCCGGCGCCGAGCGCGTCCGGAGGTGTGCCCGGGAGCCCGCCGACCGGCATACCGGTGGTCGGTGCTGTCCGCAGCGGAGGCTCGGGCACGGGGCAGGCTGGTCTGGGTCATCGCTTCCCTCCGGTCGAGGAGATCCGCCGGGTGAGGGCGAAGTTGAGCAGTCCGATGAGCACGATGACGAGGAACAGCAGCCAGGCCACCGCTGCCGCGCGGCCGAAGTTGTGCTGGCCCCAGCCGACGTTCCAGAGGTAGATCGTCAGGGTCTGCCACTGGCGGTCCGCGCCTCCGAGGCCGTACTGGTCGAACATGCGGGGCTCGTCGAAGATCTGCAGGCCGCCGATGGTGGAGGTGATGACGACGAACAGGATCGTGTTGCGCAGCAACGGGACCGTGATGGACAGGAACGTGCGGACGCGCCCGGCGCCGTCGATGAGGGCGGCCTCGTAGTAGTCGCGGGGGATGGCCTGCATGGCGGCCAGGAAGATGAGCGCGTTGTAGCCGGTCCACCGGAAGTTGACCATGGTGGCGATGGCCAGGTGGCTCGGCAGGACGTCGACGTGCCAGCGGAACGGGCCGAGCCCGACCCAGCCGAGCACCTCGTTGAGGAGGCCGTAGCGGTCGCCGAACAGGTCGTTGAAGATCAGGGCGACCGCGACCGGGGCGATGACGTAGGGCAGCAGCACGCCCATCCGCCAGAAGGTGCGGGCGCGCAGGCCGGTGTCGAGGGCGGCGGCGATCAGCAGCGCGAACACGACCTGCGGCACGCTCGAGAGCAGGAAGATGCTGAGGGTGTTGCGCAGCGCGCGCCAGAAGTACTCCTGCTGCAGCACCGTGGTGAAGTTCTCGAGCCCGACGAACTCGCCCTTGCCGCCGATGAGGTTCCACTCGTGCACCGAGACGTAGGCCGTGTAGAGCAGCGGGAAGAGGCCGACGATCGCGAAGAGCACGAAGAACGGCGAGACGTAGAGGTACGGCGAGACCCGGGCGTCCCAGCGGCTGAGCGCTTTTCGGAACGCCGAGCGCTCACCGGCGGGCACGGTGCGGCCCTCGGTGGGGCGGGCGGTGGTCGCGGTCACGGGTGGTCCTCGGGTCGGGGCGGGTGGAGCGGCTGGTGGGCCCGGACGGCCGGCGAGGCGGGTCGCCGACCGTCCGGACCGGTCAGGGTCGGGTCAGCCCAGCGCCTTGACGTCGGCCACGAAGCGCTCCCACGACTTCTCGGGCGTCATCGACTTGTCCTCGACGCGGGTCAGTGCCTGCTGCATGGCGTCGTTGACCGGGAAGTACTTCGGGCCCTTGTAGGGCGTGACCGTGACGGCCTTGGCCCGCTCGGCGAAGATCGTGCCGGTCGGTGCGTCGGCGAAGAACGGGTTCTTCACGGACGCGAGCTCAGGGCTGGTCAGCGCCGCCTGCTGGCTGGGGAAGGCGCCGACGGCCTTGAAGGCCTTGATCTGCTGCTCCGGGGCGGTGAGCCACGCGGCGAGGGCCTCGGCCTCCTTGGGGTGCTTGGACTGGGTCGGCACGGTCAGGTACGAGCCGCCCCAGTTGCCGCCACCGCCGGGGAAGGTGTTGGCGACGTCCCAGCCCTTGACGCCCTTGGCGTTGCCCTCGATGACACCGAGCATCCAGCCGGGGCAGAGCATGGTGGCGAAGCCGTCCTTCTGGAAGCTCGCCACCCAGTCGTCGCTCCACTGCTGCAGGTGGGCCGACAGGCCGTCGTCGATGCCGGCCTTGACGACCGTGTCGTAGAGGCGGCGGACCTCGGGGTTGGTCGTGGCGATGACGGCGTTGTCGCCCTTGTTCTCGTAGGTCGTCTCGACCTGGTTGACCATGCCCTGGTAGGTCGCGCCGATGGAGTCGAACCACGGCACCTTGGAGGCGGCCTTGAACTTCTTGCCGGCGGCGAAGTAGCTGTCCCAGGAGTCGCCGAGGAGGGCGGCGACCTTCTCGCGGTCGGTGGGCAGCCCGGCCTTCTTGAAGAGGTCTGAGCGGTAGCAGATCGCCTCGGGTCCGCTGTCGGTGCCGTAGCCGATGAGACGGCCCTTCTGGTCGGTGGCCGCGGCCGCCTTCCAGTCCAGCCAGCGGTCCTTGACCTCGGCCGAACCGAGGTCGTTGAACTTCGAGGAGTACTGCATCAGCTCGGGCAGCCAGTCGACCTCGATGGCCTCGATGTCGCTCAGGCCCGAGCCGGCCGCGAGCCGGGTGTTGAGGTTGTCGCGGGCCTCGTTGCTCGTCGCGGCCTTCTTGTGCTTGATGGTGATGTTCGGGTGCAGCTTCTGGTATTCGGTGATGAGGTCGTCGTAGCCGAACTGGTTGAAGGTCGCGAGCGTCAGCTCGACCTTCTCGTTGCCGGATCCGGAGGTGGAGCCGCTGGCGCTGTCGTCCGAGGCGCAGGCACTGAGCGTGACCACGACGGAGACAGCGGTGACAGCGGCAAGGGCGTGCATGCGCTTCGCGCGGGTCATGAGAACTCCTTTGATCTCACCCAGGTTGCCTGTCGTGAGAGCGCTCTCTTGTGCGTGAGAGCGCTCTCACGACGCACATGGTGGAGGGTGGGGAGGGGAGCCGTCAAGGGGGAGCGCAGAAATCGTGCTGACGGCACGTGCTGCCAGCCGAAGGGCTGGCAGGCTCCGTTCCGGCGGGGGTCAGTCCCTCAGCGCTGGTCGACCATGACCTCGATCGTGTAGTCCTGCGCGCGGTAGCAGTGGTCGCCGTACTCGACGGGGTTGCCGACCGCGTCGAACGCGCTGCGCGTCATGGTGAGCACCGGCTGGGAGGGCCGCAGGCCCAGGTGCCGTCGCTCGGCGGGGGTGGGGTTGCGCGCCCCGATCCGCTGGTGGGCCACGACCGGCTTCACCCCGCGCTCGCGCAGGGCGGCATACAGGCCCTTCTCCTCGAGCTCCTCGCGGGTGATGTCGCTGTACAGAGGCGGGAGCCAGTTGTGCATCACGGCCAGCGGCAGGTCACCTGCGCGGCGGAGCCGCACGATCGACAGCAGCGGCGTGTCCGAGGGCAGTCCCATTGCGGCAGAGGCGTGTTCGTCGTGCACCACCTCGTGCGCGAGCACCGTGGTGCTGGGTCGGGCCTCGCCGTCGCGCTGGAGGTCGTCGTAGAGGCTGGTGAGCTCGGCCCGGCGGTGGATCTGCCGGTTGGCGACGGTGGTGCCGAGGCCACGGCGGCGCAGGAGCAGGCCCTGGGCGACCAGCTCCTGGATGGCGCGGCGCACGGTGGGGCGCGAGAGCCCGAGCCGGTCGGCGAGGGCGATCTCGTTCTCGAAGGGGTCTCCGGGCTGCAGCGACCCGTCGGTGACCGCGGAGGTCAGCTGCTCGGCCAGCTGGTGGTACAGCGGCACCGGCGATCCGCGGTCGATGCGGATGTCGAGCTGCTTGGCCATGGGCGCAGGGTACCGCCCGACATCGCTGTTAGACAGGACGTGAGAATGTCAGGACATACGCTTGACAGCGCCCATGGCGCAGGCCACGCTGGACGACGACGACGCCTGCTCGGGCCACCCTCGGACCTCCGGTGCCTCCATGCCGGGATGGGCCCGCGAAGACGCACACGAAGAGGCTCAACGACGAGGTGGATGGAGTGGTCATGCGGATCGGGCTCGCAGGGGTCGGACGGATCGGGGCCTTCCACGCCGAGACCCTGCTGGGCCTGGACTTCGTGGACGAGCTGGTGGTCACCGATGCCGACCCCGGCGCAGGCCGCGAGGTCGCGAACCGGCTGGGAGCCGAGTGGTCGCCGGACGTCGACGCCCTGCTCGCCTCCGGCGTCGACGGCTTCGTCATCGCCGCCGCCACCCCCGCCCACGCGACCCTGCTCCGCCAGGGCATCGCGGCCGGCGTGCCGACGTTCTGCGAGAAGCCGGTGGCCGCCACGCTGGCGGAGACCATCGACCTGGCCAAGCTCGCCGCCAGCACCGACGTGCCGGTGCACGTGGGCTTCCAGCGCCGCTTCGACCGGGGCTACCAGCGCCTGGCTCAGGCCGTGCAGGGTGGTGAGCTCGGCTTCGTGCACTCCATCCGCGCGGCGACCCACGACCAGTCGCCGCCGCCCGCGGCATACGTGCCCACCAGCGGTGGCATCTTCCGCGACTGCAACGTCCACGACTTCGACATCCTGCGCTTCGTCACCGGCCGCGAGGTGGTCTCGGTCCAGGCCACCGGCGCCAACAAGGGCGAGCCGTTCTTCGGCGAGGCGGGTGACGTCGACACCGCAGCCGCCGTGCTCACCCTCGACGACGACACCCTCGCGCTGGTGTCGGCCACCCGCTACAACGGCGCCGGCCACGACGTGCGCATGGAGGCCCACGGCAGCGAGGGAGCCATGGCCGTCGGCCTCGACGACTCCCTGGCCTTCCGCTCCGCCGAGGAGGGCGTCGCCTTCCCGCACGGGCCCCAGCACCGGTCGTTCATGGAGCGCTTCCTGCCGGCCTACCGCGCCGAGCTGACCGCCTTCGCCGAGGTCGCCAGGGGCGACCGTGCCACCCCGTGCAGCGTCGAGGACGCCCTCCAGGCGTTCCGCGTCGCCGAGGCCTGCGAGCTGTCCCGCCACGAGGGGCGCCCGGTGCGCCTGGAGGAGATCGAGACCCTGTGAGCACCACGATCCTGCCGCTGGAGGAGCGCGTCGCCGGCGCCCCGATCTCCTGGGGCGTCTGCGAGGTCCCCGGCTGGGGCTGGCAGTACGACCCCGCCACGGTGCTCGACCAGATGAGCGACGTCGGGCTGGCCGCGACCGAGTTCGGTCCCGAGGACTTCCTCCCCGCCGACCCGGACGCCAAAGCAGACCTGTTGGCCACCAAGGGACTTCGCGCCGTCGGGCAGTTCGTGCCCGTCGTGCTGCACGACCCGGGTCACGACCCGCTGCCCGAGGTGGAGCAGGCGATGGAGGGCCTCGTCGCTGCCCGGGCCTCGACCGTGGTGCTCGCCGCGGCCACCGGGCAGGAGGGCTACGACGCCCGGCCCGAGCTCGACGACGCAGGCTGGGCAACGCTGCTCGCCAACCTCGACCGGCTGCGCGAGGCGGCCAACGCCCGCGGCCTGGTGGCGACGCTGCACCCGCACGTCGGCACCATGGTCGAGAGCGGGGAGGAGACCGACCGCGTGCTGGCCGGAAGCAGCATCGGTCTCTGCCTCGACACGGGACACCTCCTCATCGGCGGCGGCGACCCGGTGCGCGTCGCGCAGGAGCACCCCGACCGCATCGCGCACGTGCACCTCAAGGACGTGCGGCTCGAGTGGGCGCGCAAGGTGCAGGCCGGCGAGGCGACCTACACCGAGGCGGTTGCTGACGGGATGTACGTGCCGCTCGGCGACGGTGACGTCGACGTGGCCGCGATCGTGAACGCGCTCGAGGACCACGGGTATGCCGGGTGGTACGTCCTGGAGCAGGACACCATCCTCGCCGGGGAACCGGACGGCGACGGTCCCGTGGACGACGTCCGCACGAGCCTCTACTTCCTGCTGGGGCTGGCGGCACAGCGCTCCGGCGTGGGGATCTGACGATGGCGGCGGATGACGCCGGCACGGCATACGACCTCGTGGCGATGGGGCGCATCAGCGCCGACATCTACCCGCTGCAGAGCGGGGTGGGGCTCGAGGACGTGCAGACCTTCCAGAAGTTCCTCGGCGGGAGCGCCACCAACGTCGCGGTGGCCACGGCCCGCTACGGGCGCCGGGCGGCGCTCATCACGCGCACCGGCCACGACCCGTTCGGGCGCTACGTGAAGGCCGAGGCCGCGCGGCTCGGCGTCGACCCGGTCTTCATCACGGAGGTCGACGGGCCGCCCACGCCGGTGACGTTCTGCGAGGCTTTCCCCCCCGACGACTTCCCCCTCTACTTCTACCGCTACCCGATCGCGCCCGACCTGCTGATCGAGGCCGACGAGCTGCCGCTGCAGGCGATTCGCGAGACGCGCATCTTCTGGGCCACCGTCACGGGGCTCTCGCAGGAGCCGAGCCGCACCGCCCACTTCGCCGCCTGGGAGGCCCGTGGGCGGCGCCGCCACACCGTGCTCGACCTCGACTACCGCCCGATGTTCTGGCCGCACCCCGACGAGGCCGGCGCCCAGGTGGCCAAGGCGCTCGAGCACGTGACGGTCGCGGTGGGCAACCGCGAGGAGTGCGAGGTCGCGGTCGGCGAGACCGACCCGCAGCGGGCGGCCGACGCCCTGCTCGAGCGGGGGGTCGAGCTCGCGATCGTGAAGCAGGGACCCAAGGGCGTGCTGGCCGCCACCCGGGACGAGCGGGTGGAGGTTCCGCCGTTCCCGGTGGAGGTGGTCAACGGGCTCGGTGCGGGTGACGCCTTCGGTGGCGCGCTCTGCCACGGCCTGCTGAACGGCTGGGACCTGCGCCGCGTTCTCGAGTTCGCCAACGTCGCCGGGGCCATCGTCGCCTCCCGACTGGAGTGCTCGACGGCCATGCCGACCGAGGCCGAGGTCGAGGACCACCTCGCCACACGCGCGCCCATCGAGGCCGCCCCGGGAAGTCGGGAGGCGTGATGTCGACCAGTCCGACCAGCCCGACCGTCTCGGTCGCCGACCTGACCGAGATCCGGGTGCGCGAGCCACACCGCATCGCCCACGCCTGGGCCACCCGGCGGCGCCGCGAGCTCGTCGGCCCCGACGGACGGCTGCTCATCGTGGCGGCCGACCACCCGGCCCGCGGTTCGCTGGGCGTGCGCGACGACCCGGTCGCGATGGCCAGCCGCAGCGACCTGCTCGCCCGGCTCGCCACCGCGGTGGCGTGCCCCGGCGTCGACGGCGTGCTCGGCACCCCCGACGTGCTCGACGACCTGCTGCTGCTCGGGGTGCTCGAGGACAAGGTGGTCATCGGTTCGATGAACCGCGGTGGGCTGCAGGGCTCCTCGTTCGAGCTCGACGACCGGTTCACCGCCTACCGGGCCCGTGACATCGCCGCCGCCGGCCTCGACGGCGGCAAGATGCTGACCCGGATCGACCTCGACGACCCCGGCACCGTCGCGACGCTGGAGGCCAGCGCGGCCGCGGTCAGCGAGCTGGCCGAGCACGGGCTCATGGCGATGGTCGAGCCGTTCCTGTCGACCCGGCGCGACGGCCGCGTGACCAACCTCCTCGACCCCGAGTCGACGATCAGGTCGATCCACATCGCGTCCGGCCTCGGCGCCACCAGCGCCCACACCTGGCTGAAGCTGCCGGTGGTCGACGACCTGGCCCGCGTGATGGACGCGACGACCCTGCCGACCCTGCTGCTGGGCGGTGACCCGCAGGGCGACCCGAAGGACACCTACGCCTCCTGGGGGCGGGCGCTCGACCTGCCGGCCGTGCGCGGGCTCGTCGTCGGCCGCGCCCTCCTGTACCCACCCGACGGTGACGTGGCAGCGGCCGTCGACCTGGCTGCCCGACTGGTCCACGGGGGTGCACGGTGAACGGCAGCGGCGCCGACAACGAGCGCTGGGTGCGCGCGTTCGGGTCGACCCGGCAGGACGGCTGGGACGTGGTCATCGACGACGGCATCGAGGGCTGGCGGCACACCAGCCTGTATGCCGCGCGGCTGGCCGAGGGGGAGAGCCGCGAGGTCCCGGCCGGGGAGTGGGAGCACCTGGTGGTGCCGCTCTCGGGGTCGGTGACCGTGGAGTGCGGGCACGGGAAGGCCGTGCTCGCCGGCCGGCCGTCGGTGTTCGCCGGGCCGACCGACGTCGCCTACGTCACCCGTGACACGGCTCTGACGGTCACGGCCACCGGGGGACCGGCTCGCGTGGCCGTCTGTGGCGCGCAGGCGGCCGCACCGCACACGCCGTCTTTCCGCCACGTCGAGGCGGCCGAGGTGCCGGTCGAGCTGCGCGGTGCCGGCACCGCGAGCCGGGAGGTGCGCAACTTCGGCATCCCGGGGGTGCTCGACGCCGACTCCCTCATCGCCTGCGAGGTCGTCACGCCGGCCGGCAACTGGAGCTCGTACCCGCCGCACAAGCACGACGAGGAGCGCGAGGGCGTCGAGACCGAGCTCGAGGAGATCTACTACTTCGAGACACAGGTCGAGGCCGGGGCTCCCGCACCGGAGGGCGCAGATCCCGTTGGCTACCAACGGGTCTACGGCACCGATGACAGGCCGATCGACGTGGTGGCCGAGGTGCGCACCGGTGACGTCGTGCTGGTGCCGCACGGCTGGCACGGACCCGCGATGGCCCCGCCGGGCTACGACCTGTACTACCTCAACGTCATGTCCGGCCCCGGTGACCAACGGGCCTGGCTCATCTGTGACGACCCGGCCCACGGCTGGGTGCGCCAGACCTGGACGACGCAGGACGTCGACCCCCGACTCCCCCTGGGAGGACAGTCATGACTGACCAGCAGACGGTGCGGCTGACCGTGGCCCAGGCCGTGGTGCGCTTCCTCTCGCACCAGTGGAGCGAACGGGACGGCCGGCGGCAGAAGCTCTTCGCCGGGTGCCTCGGCATCTTCGGGCACGGCAACGTCGCGGGCCTCGGGCAGGCGCTGCTGCAGAGCGAGCTCGAGCACGAGGGGCACGAGTCCGACAACCCGCTGCCCTACGTGCTCTCCCGCAACGAGCAGGCCATGGTGCACACCGCGGTCGCCTACGCGCGGCAGAAGGACCGGCTGCAGGCCTGGGCCTGCACCGCCTCCGTGGGCCCCGGCTCGACCAACATGCTCACCGGTGCCGCGCTGGCCACCATCAACCGGATTCCGGTGCTGCTGCTGCCTTCCGGCACCTTCGCGAGCCGCGTCGCGGCTCCGGTCCTGCAGGAGCTGGAGCAGCCGTCCGCCGCCGACGTCACCGTCAACGACGCCTTCCGCCCGCTGTCGAGGTTCTTCGACCGGGTGAACCGGCCCGAGCAGCTGCCCGCCGCCCTGCTCGGCGCGATGCGGGTGCTGACAGACCCGGCCGAGACCGGCGCCTGCACGATCGCGCTCCCGCAGGACGTGCAGGCCGAGGCGTTCGACTGGCCGGTCGAGCTCTTCGACGACCGGGTGTGGCGGATCGCCCGGCCGCCGGCCGAGCAGGTCGACCTCGACGACGCGGCAGCCCTGGTGCGGGCCGCGAAGCGGCCGCTCGTCGTCGCGGGAGGCGGCGTGCACTACTCCGGCGCCGAGGAGGCGCTGCGGGCGCTCTGCGAGCAGACCGGCATACCGGTGGGTGAGACCCAGGCGGGCAAGGGGTCGCTGCCGCACGGTCACCCGCAGGCGATGGGGGCCATGGGCTCCACGGGGACGACCGCCGCGAACGCCCTCGCCGCCGAGGCCGACCTCGTCATCGGCGTGGGCACGCGGTGGAGCGACTTCACCACCGCATCGCGAACCGCGTTTCAGGACAACGGAGTCCGGTTCATCAACATCAACGTCGCCCGGCTCGACGCGGGAAAGCAGGGTGGCCTGTCCATCGTGGCCGACGCGCGCGACGCCCTCACCGCGCTGGGTGCGGCGCTGGAGGGGTATGCCGTCGAGCCGGGCTACCGCGAGCGGCAGGCCGAGCTGTGGGCCGAGTGGGACGAGCGGGTCGAGGCGGCCTACCACCCGTCGGAGCTGGTCACCAGCGCCCTCGCCCCCGGACTGCTCACGCAGGCCCAGGTGATCGGCGCCGTCAACGAGCTGACCGACGCACGTGACGTGGTGCTGTGCGCCGCCGGCTCGATGCCGGGTGACCTGCACAAGCTGTGGCGGGTCCGTGACCGCAAGGGCTACCACGTCGAGTACGGCTACTCCTGCATGGGATACGAGGTGCCTGCGTCCATCGGGATCCGGATGGCCGAGCCCGACCGCGACGTCTTCGCGATGGTGGGCGACGGTGGGTGGCTGATGATGCCGACGGAGCTGGTCACCGCGGTGCAGGAGCGGCTCAAGGTCGTCGTCGTCCTGGTGCAGAACCACGGGTTCCACTCGATCGGCTCGCTGTCGGAGTCGCTGGGGTCGCAGAGGTTCGGCACGCGCTACCGGTACCGCGACGCCTCCAGCGGCCGGCTCGAGGGCGAGAAGCTGCCGCTCGACCTCGCCGCCAACGCGCGCAGTCTCGGCGCCCACGTCATCGAGGTGCACAGCGCCGACGAGCTGACCCAGGCGATCAAGGAGGCCAAGGCGTGGCCGGCCGACGGCGGCCCTGTCGTCATCCACGTCGAGACCGATCCCACCGTCTACGCGCCCGACAGCGCGTCGTGGTGGGACGTGCCGGTCAGCGAGGTGTCCGAGCTCGAGAGCACGCGGAACGCCTACACGGAGTACACCGAGCACAAGGCACATCAGCGGCCGCTGCTCGCCCCGACGCACACCACCTCCGGTGGTGGCTCGTGACGAACCCCTTGCGGGTCGGCATCATCGGCGTCGGCACCATGGGCGCCGACCACGCCGAGCGCCTGGCACACCGGATCGCCGGCGCCGAGCTCGTGGCGGTCTCGGACCCCGACACCGCCCGGGCCGAACAGCTCGCGGCACGCTTCGAGGGCGTGCGCAGCATTGCCGACCCGCTGCACCTGGTGGCGGCGGACGACATCGACGCGGTGCTCATCGCCTCGCCCGGGTTCGTCCACGAGGAGCAGGTGCTCGCCTGCCTCGAGCACGGCAGGTACACCCTGTGCGAGAAGCCGTTGACCATGGACAGCGAGTCGTCGCTCAGGCTGGTCGAGGCCGAGCAAAAGGGCGGCCGACCGCTGGTGCAGGTCGGGTTCATGCGCCGGTTCGACCCGGACTACGTGCGGCTGAAGGCCATGGTCGACAGCGGCGACCTGGGGCGGATGCTGTTGCTGCACAACATCCACCGAAACAAGAGTGTGCCCGACCCGTCGTTCCGGAGCGAGATGATCGTCCGCGACTCGCTCGTCCACGAGGTCGACGTCGCACGGTTCCTCTTCGGTGAGGAGATCACCGAGATCACGGTCCTCTCACCGGCACCGACCCGGGCGGCGCAGCCGGGCGTGGTGGACCCGCAGGTGGCCGTCTTCCGCATGGAGGGCGGCGGACTGGTCACCACGGAGGTCTTCGTCAACTCGCAGGTCGGCTACGAGGTGCGGTGCGAGGCAGTGGCCGAGCGCGGCACCGTCACCGTCGGCCAGAACGGAGGCGGGCTGTCGACCACCCGCCTCTCGGGCGACGGGGCGGCCGGGCCGGGTCTGTGGGGAGGCGTCGTGCCCGGTGACTACCGCGAGCGGTTCGCCGCGGCATACGACCTCGAGGTGCAGGCGTGGGTCGACGCCAGTCGTCGCGGCGAGGTCGTCGGACCCACCGCGTGGGACGGGTATGCCGCCACGGCCGTCTGCCAGGCGGGCATGGAGTCGCTCCACACCGGCGAGCCGGTGCGGGTCGACCTCGCCGACCGCACGGCCCTCCCCGGCACCGGCTGAGGAGCCCGGCGGGCGAGCGCGCCGGGGAGGAGCGCTCCGACGGGGAAGGTTGTAAAGGAATACCAATCTGCATCTTCCAGTGCCGGCCTTGGGAGGAGTAGTGTCCGCTCGGCTCCCCGGTGGGTTGGGGTGCCGCAGCAGGGGGTCGAGCAGCGGGCCCCACCACTCGGGGGCCTTCGCCCCCACCGGGTCTCCCAGGAGGGGACGTCATGCGAGTACCGCGCACCACGCGAAGAAGCATCATCGCCGGAACACTCGGACTGGCCCTGGCGGCCACCGCGGCCGGCGGCTACCTCGGACGCTACGAGCTCCGGGAGAAGTGGATGGAGCACCAGCTCGAGGGACGGGGCTACAACGCCGCCGTCATGGAGAAGGCGCTCATGATCGCCGGCGGCAACCCCGCCGAGGCGCAGAAGGAGTCCAAGGAGGCGGCCACCCTCGCCGAGCAGTTCGCCCAGGCGCGCACAGCTCCCGGCATCGTGGCGCCCGGTGCCTACGGCACCGCGTTCACGCAGCTGTCCTCCCTGCCGCACACCGATGGCACGTGGCAAGAGGTCACCAAGGTGCCGTACAACGCCGATGACCCGCGTTACCGTGACTGGTACTCCAACTCCAGTGGGGGAGCAGGCCACGTCACCGGACGCGTCACCGGCCTGGCGGCCGACACCTCCGGACACGTGTATGCCGCGGGTGCCGACGGCGGCGTCTGGCGCTCCAGCCAGGGTGGCGGGGCCTGGACGCCCATCGCCGACGCGCTCCCGTCCCTGAGCGGCGGAGACCTGCAGCTGGCCGGCAGCGACGGCTCGCTGTGGTTCGCCACCGGCGAGGCCAACACCGGCGGCACGTCCTACGTCGGCGCCGGGGTCTACCGGCTCGGCAACCCGACCACCGGGTCCTTCAGCCCCTCCGACCGGGTGGGTGGCAAGGAGCTGGAGTCGACCACGATCGGACGGCTGCGCTGGGGCGGCGGGTCGACCGTCTTCGCCGCTACGAACCGCGGCATCTGGTACCACGCGGCCGGTTCCGCGAAGGGCGACTGGAGCTTCGGCTTCGCGCCCAACATGTCGTGGATGCCCGAGATCAAGGACGACGGGGGCAAGGTCCTCGTCCCCGCCGGGTCGAACTGGTCCGGGGACACCGCCTCCGGGCCGACCAACGCGGCCTACAAGAACATCGTCAACGACATCGCGGTCGACCCCAAGAACCCCAAGCACGTGATCGCCGCCATCGGCTGGCGCTCGGGTGACACCTACAACGGGTTCTACGAGACCAAGGACTTCACCAAGGGCCCGTCGAGCTGGCAGAAGCTCTCGGTGACCCTCGGTGGCATCACCAACACGAGCGACGTGGGCTACACCACGTTCGCGTTCAGCAAGACCGGCGACCGGCTCTACGCGATGGTGCAGCAGCCGAGCAAGATCGCCGGGTCGTCCTCTCTGGCCGGCATCTTCGTCTCCAAGACGGGTTCGCCGAACGGGCCGTGGAACCAGATCGCCAACCAGCAGCAGCTGCACAACAGCGGCTCGGCGCTGGACCGCAAGGGCTACGGCGTCGGGGTGCAGGCCTGGTACAACCAGTTCCTGCAGGTGGACCCGGCGAACGCCGACCACGTCTGGGCCGGGCTCGAAGAGGTCTTCGAGACCAAGGACGCAGGCTCGCACTGGTCGGCCGTGTCGCCGTACTGGAACTTCTACTTCCCGTGCTGGAACATCGACGACGGGAAGAACACCTGCCCGCTGGCCGGTCACCCCGACCAGCACTCGGTGACGGTCGGCAGCGCCGGCGGCACCCCCGTGGTGTTCTTCGGCAACGACGGTGGCGTCTACCGACGTCCTGTGAACGGCCAGGTCAACGCCAACGGCAACGCCACCGACCTGGTGTCGGTGTCGAAGGACGGCACGCTCGGCGCCCTGCAGTACTACTCCGCCTCGGTGGGCAAGGACCCCTCGGGGACCGGTGTGGTCGTCTCCGGCGGCCTGCAGGACAACGGCGTCTCCAACCTGCGCAAGGTGGCAGCGAACGGCAGCAACGGCGACACGGAGATGGGCTCCAACTTCGGTGGCGACGGTGGCGACGGCGCCGCTGACCCGCGCAACGGCTGCAACCAGCTGCAGGAGTACGTCTACCTGTCGGTCAAGGTGACCAACAACTGCGCCGAGAACCCCGGTGCGACCAGCGAGGCCGACGCGTCGTCGTGGTCGCTCGACCCGAGTGACCCGAACCCGCGGTTCATCGCCCCGATCGGGCTCGACGGGTCCAAGCCGGACAACGCCATCTTCGGCGGCCAGTACGTCTGGACCGCGTCCGACGTGTGGAAGGCGCGTGACGCCAGCGTCATGAAGAAGCAGTTCGACCTCGGCGCCGGGCACTCGGCCACCGCGGTCGCGATGGAGAACGGCGCGGCGTATGTGTCCTGGTGCGGTCCGTGCAACAACGCCGGCTTTGCCCGCGGCATCGCCACCAACGCCGGCGGCACGTGGCACCAGCTGACGCTGGACTCCTCGTTCCCGAACCGCTTCGTCCAGGGCCTGGCTGTCGACCCGGCGAACGGGAACCACGCGTATGCCGCGATCAACGGCTTCTCGCGTCGGTTCACCGAGGGTCCGGGTGCCGGTGTCGGCCACGTCTACGAGACGACCGACGGCGGCGCGCACTGGAGCGACATCAGCGGCAACCTGCCCGACGTGCCGGCCAACGCGGTCAAGCGGCTGTCCAACGGCGGGCTCGTCCTCGGCACCGACCTCACGGCGTTCTACCGGGCTCCCGGTGCGACGTCGTGGAAGGTGCTCGGAACCGGGCTGCCCACCACCGTGGTCATGGACGTGGAGGCCGGCCCGGACGGCAACCTCTACGTGGGGACGCACGGTCGCGGGATCTGGAGCATCCCGACGCCCTGACGGACCACACCGCCGTATGCCGTGCCCCTCACCGTGAGGGGCACGGCATACGTGTCCCTGGACGTCCGGCGGGGATGATCCGTGGCCGACGTCGGGCGGGACGACGGGGACGGGCGGCCGCACCCGGGGCCTACCGCAGCACGAGCGCCAGGGCCGAGACCACGGTGGCGGCGAGCACCGCCTGGTCGAACCGCGCCTGGCTCAGCCGCCGGGCCGTGTGGAGCCCGGCCCACGCCCCGAGGACCACGACCGGCGCGAGCAGCGCGGTGCGCACGAGCGTCGTCGAGCTGAAGAGTCCCAGCCCGGCGCTGAACGGCACCTTGCAGAGGTTGACGCCGAAGAAGAAGACCGCCGCGGTGCCCAGGAACCGCCGCTTCTCGACGCCCTGCGCCACGAGGTAGAGGGTCATGACGGCGCCCGCGGCGTTGGCCGTCATGGTGGCGAAACCGGCCCCGAGCCCGGTGCCGACGGCGGCCGTCCGCGAGGTGCCGACGGCGTCGGGGTCCGGGCTGCGCCACCGCAGCACCAGCTGCAGCGCGGCCATGGCGAGCAGCAGGACGCCGATAGAGCGGCGCAGCACGCCGTCGTCGACGACGGCCAGGAACAGCGAGCCGAGCACCAGGCCGGGCAGGACGGCCGGGATCAGCCGCCGCAGCAGGCCGAGGTCCGCGTGCCTGCGGTAGTGCCAGACCGCCACCACGTCGCCGACGATGAGGAGCAGCAGGATCGCTGCGGTGGACTCACGTGCCGGCATGACACTGGCGAAGATGGCGATGGAGATGCTGGCCAGGCCGCCGATCGAGGTCTTGGGGTAGCCGATCAGCAGTGCCGCCACACCGAGCAGCAGGGCAGTCACCGGGCGAGTCTAGGCGGCGCGCGTGGTCATGCCGCTCCACGCCAGTGGCCCGCGCCACCGATGTCCTGCGCTGGCGGTGCCTCGTCCGAACCGCTGACCCTTGGGCGGTTTCGGTGCCACCGACTCCTCGCGGCCGCTACTGTCCCCGGCAGTCCACGCTGGGGATGCAGCACGGGGGAAGCAGGGGGAGCAATGGATCAGCTGGTGATGCCCGATGTCGTCGGGGACCCGGGACAGAAGTCCGGGAGCAGGGTCAAGACCCTGGCGCTCGTCGGAGGCCTCGTCGCCATCGTCGGCGGCACCGCGGTGGTCGGCGGCGGGTGGCTGGCCTTCAGCAAGCTGAACGGCGGTGGGCCGCAGCCGGAGAGCATCCTGCCCGCCGACACCATCGCGTTCGCCAAGGTCGACATGAACCCGTCCGGGGCGCAGAAGCTGGCGGCCGTGCGGTTCGCCATGCGCTTCCCCGACGCCAAGGGCAAGGTCACCGAGACCTCCGACCTGCGCAAGCTGGCGTTCGAGAAGATGCAGGAGGACGGCGGCTTCAAGGGACTGCGCTACGACAGCGACGTCGCCCCGTGGATCGGCGACCGGTTCGGCGTCGGCCTGCTGCCCGGCGCCACTGCCAAGGACAAGCCGATCGCCGTGATGGTGCTCGCGGTCACCGACGAGGACAAGGCCAAGGCGGCGCTGCCCCAGCTCAAGGGGAAGTCCAAGACCACGTGCGGGGTGCGCGACCACTTCGCGGTGTGCAGCGAGGACCAGACCACCGTCACCCTCCTCACCGAGGCCGACCAGGGCACCTCCCTGGCGGACGCCCCGGGCTTCTCGGCCGACATGCAGGCCCTGGGTGAGGACGGCGTCGCCGCGGCGTGGGTCGACCTCAAGCGGGTTGGCGACATGGCGGACAGTGCCCGGCTGGCATCAGGTTTCGCGACGGGCCTGCTCGGCACCGCCCCGGCGTCCGACGCACCGCGGGGTGGCCGCCTCGCCGTGGCGCTCCGGTTCGCCGGACCCAGCCTCGAGCTCGCCGGCCGGGTCACGGACATGCCGCTCGCCTGGCCAAAGAAGCACGGCGGGGGCACCGGGGTCACCGACCTGCCCGGCGGCACGCTGGCCGCGTTCGGCCTCGACGGCGCCGGCGACCAGGTGGCTTCCAGCCTCACCAGCAGCAAGGAGCTCACCCGGCAGATGAAGCAGGCCGGCTCCGAGCTCGGCCTGAAGCTGCCCGACGACCTGAAGGCGGCGCTGGGCGACCACGCCACCGTCGCCTACGGCGGGATGGACGGTGACACGGTGAAGGTCGCCGTGCGCACCGGCGGTGACCCGGCCGCGGTCAGCCGGGTCGTGGCGGCCCTGCGCAAGAGCGGCATGGAGGAGCCGGGTCTCCGGCAGTCGACCGCCGGCGGCGACCCGGTCGTCGCCACCACCGACGGCTACGCCCGCGAGCTCGCCTCGGGCGGCGGCCTGGGCGACCAGCGCTCGTTCCGCGACGCCGTCCCGGGCGCCAAGGACGCCCGCGCGGTGGCGTGGTTCGACATCGCGGGCCTGCTGAAGGCCCACCAGAAGGAGATGGGCGCCGAGACGCGCAAGAACCTCGAGCCCTTCTCCGCGCTCGGCTTCAGCACCCGCGGGGAGGGAAAGACCGCCGAGTTCACGCTGCGCCTCACCACCCGCTGACCACCGCACCACCCCGCTCTCCCCGAGACCTTTCGGGCCAGGCAGGGCAGGATGCTGGGGTGAGCCGACAGGTGGCGGTGGCAGCGACCGGTCCCGTGGCGGTGGAGGCGGGACTGGCCGCCGCCCGCGCCGGGGGCAACGCCGTCGACGCCGCCATCGCCGCCATGGTCGCGGCGATGAGCACCGAGCCGGGCATCGTGAGCGCGCTCGGCGGCGCCTACGTCACCATCTGGCCCGCGGACGGCGAGCCTGAGGTCATCGACGGCAACGTCGAGATGCCGGGCCGCGACCAGCCACCGGAGCGCTTCGGCTCCGGCCTGCGCGAGTTCAGCGTCGCCTACGGCGGTGGCATCACCCTGTATGCCGGCCACGGCTCGGTGGCGACGCCCGGCGCCTTCGCGGCACTGGGCCTGGCGCACGAGCGCCACGGGAGCGCTGCCTGGCGTGACGTGCTGGCCCCTGCCGCCGCGGAGCTGCGCTCGGGGTTCCACATCGGCGCCGCCGCGGCGAGCTACCTCGCGATCACGGCCGACAACGTCTTCGGGTGGGACGAGCACACCCGACCGCTGGTGACCCGTGACGACGGGTCCCCGCTGCAGGGCGGCGACCGGGTGCGCTCGCCCGACCTGGCCGACACCCTCGACCTGATTGGCGAGCAGGGCTCCCAGACCGTCTACACCGGTGAGCTGGCGGGAAGGATCGCAGCGGACTCTGCCGCGCGCGGTGGGCTGCTCACGGCAGCCGACCTCGCGGCATACCGGGCGGTCGTGCGCACGCCGCTCACCCTGCGGCTCGGCGACTGGGAGGTGGCCACCAACCCGCCGCCCTCCGTCGGAGGGCCCATGCTCGCCGTCATGCTCGGCGAGCTCGCCGCGCGGGAGGGGCGCACCTGGCTCGACGTCATCGAGATCCAGCGTCACGTGCTGTCCTACCGCCACCACGTGCACGACCTGTCGCAGGACCTCGAGGAGGACGGCTACGCGCTGCTCGAGACGGTGCAGCGCCACGGCCTGCCGGGGCTGCCCACCTCGTCGTCGACCGCCCACGTCTCGGCGGTGGACAGCGACGGACGGGCCTGCGCCATCACGGCCTCCAGCGGCTACGGCGCCGGGGCGACCGTGCCGGGCACCGGCCTGATGCTCAACAACTGCCTCGGCGAGCCGGAGCTCAACCGCCTCGGCCTGCACGCCCTCGCTCCCGGCACCCGGCTGGCTTCCAACATGGCGCCCTCGGTGGGGCGCAGCACCGACGGCGGCACGCTGGCGATCGGCACTCCGGGAGCCGACCGCATCACGACGGCCCTCATGCAGGTGCTGGCGCGCTACTGCCTCATGGGTGTCGGGCTCCAGGAGTCGATCGACCGGCCGCGCCTGCACGTGCGCGTGCTCGACGGTGGGGCCCACCGGCTCGAGCACGAGGACGACCCGGAGATGCGGGCGGCGGCGGACGAGTCGGGGATGGACACGGTGCAGCACCCGATGCACTCGATGTTCTTCGGTGGCGTGGGCGCCGCGCACCGGTCGGGCGACGGCCGGCTCAGCGCGGCCGCCGACCCGCGCCGCGAGGCCGCGACCGGCATCGGCTGAGACTCGGCCGAGACTCGGCCGCGTGCGCGTGCCGGGGGCGCCATCCCGTCGGGGCTGGGCTGCTCAGCGCGCCGCGCCGGTGACGGCCCACTGGTCGCCGCGCACCCGCCACCAGAACAGTGCCCCACGGATCGCCATGAACGCGGTGAAGGCCACCCACAGCACCGAGAGCGCACGCGCCTGGCCGGCCACCCCGCCGTCACCGAGCAGCGCGCTCGCGGAGGCGTGCACAGCGAGCACGATCGGCAGGTAGAGCACGAGGGTGACGACCATCGCCTTGGCCAGCCAGCGGCCGTCGCCGGCACCGATGAGCACGCCGTCGACGACGAACACGAAGCCCGAGAGCGGCTGCCCGAGGGCCACGACCACCAGGGCGGCGGCGAGTGCCGAGCGCACCGCCTCGTCGTCGGTGAACGCGGCCGGCACCACGGTGTGCACCGACAGCAGCAGGACGCCGAGCACCGCTCCGCCCCAGACGCCCCAGCGCACCATGGTGCCGGTGGCCGACCGTGCGGCCGGCACGTCGCCGGCGCCGAGCGCCTTGCCGGTCAGTGCCTGGGCGGCGATCGCGAGGGCGTCGAGCGCGAAGACGAGGAACGACCAGACCGTGGCCGCCACCTGGTGCGCCGCGAGCGGCACGTCGCCCATGCCGGCCGCGACCCACGTGGTGACGAGGAGGATGGCGCGCAGCGCCAGCGTGCGCACCAGGAGGGGTATGCCGGTCACGGCCGCCTGCAGCACGCGGCCGGGGTGGGGGCTCAGGTGCGCGCCGGCCCGCCGGGCGTGCCGCACCAGCACGACGACCAGCCCGGTCGCCATGCCGGTCTGGGCGATCACGGTGCCCCACGCCGAGCCGGCGATGCCCCAGCCCAGGCCGTAGACGAGCGCGAGGTTGAGGACGATGTTCGACGTGAAACCGGCGACCGACGCCACCAGCGGGGTGCGGGTGTCCTGCAGGCCGCGCAGCACGCCGGTGGCCGCGAGGGCGACGAGCATGGCCGGGATGCCGGCCGAGGAGATGCGCAGGTAGGTGGTCGCGTAGCCGAGTGCGGCCTCTGAGGAGCCGAACAGCCGGCACAGCGGCTCGGCGGCCAGCGCTGTGGCCACGGCCACCACGCCACCGAGCGCCACGGCCAGCCAGGTGCCGTCGATGCCGGCCTCCACGGCGCCCCGCTCAGACCCGGCCCCCACCTGGCGGGCGACGATCGACGTCGTGCCGTAGGCGAGGAACACGAACAGGTTGGCCGCCGTCAGCAGGGTCGCGCTGGCGACCCCGAGCCCGGCCAGCTGCCCCGTGCCGAGGTGGCCGATGATCGCCGAGTCGGCCAGGAGGAACAGCGGCTCGGCCACGAGGGCGAGGAACGCGGGGACCGCCAGCCGAAGGATCCGCCGGCTCTCCTCCCCGGGCCGCAACGTCAGCACCGGCTCACCGTAGTCGCGGCAAGCCTTGACACGGACGGCAGGATCGCGTCATGGACAGCGCCTCGCTCCGCAGCACGGCCCGCCGCACGCTTCGCCGGAACTCACGCCGACTGGCCCGGGTCGTCACCGAGTACGAGCAGCACAAGGACGACGCACGCCGGAACCTCGACCGGTCGCGGCCCGACCTCGTCGCGCTGGCCCGCAAGCACGGCACCGACAAGTGGGGCACCCACCGGTACGCGCAGCACTACCACCGCCACCTCGAGCACCTGCGCGACGAACCGGTCAACCTCCTCGAGATCGGCGTGGGCGGCTACTCCGACCCGGCCAAGGGCGGCCACTCCCTGAGGATGTGGAAGGAGTTCTTCCCGCGGGGCCACATCTTCGGGATGGACATCCACGACAAGTCCAAGCTGGAGGAGGACCGGATCCGGATCTTCCGCGGCGACCAGGGCGACCCGGACTCCTTGCGCGCGGTGGCCGGGCACATCGGCCGGCTCGACATCGTCATCGACGACGGAAGCCACCTCAGCGAGCACGTGGTGACGACCTTCGAGACGCTGTTCCCGCTGCTCGAGCCCGACGGCATCTACGCCATCGAGGACCTGCAGACCTCCTACTGGCCCGAGTGGCACGGCAGCGAGGACCGCGAGAGCCCCGACACCTCGATGGCCATGCTCAAGCGCCTGGTCGACGGCCTCAACTACGAGGAGTTCGTCGACGAGGGCTACGAGCCGACCTACAGCGACCGCCACGTCGTGGCTGCTCACTTCTTCCACAACCTGGCGATCCTGGAGAAGGGTGAGAACGCCGAGGGCACCCGCAGGCGCTCGATCCTGAAGAAGCGCTACGCCCCGTCCTGAGCCTGCTGCTGCTCCCCGCCGACGACTCTCCTGAGCAGGCTGCCCCGGCTACGCCTCGTCCCGGGGCTCGGTGCCCCAGCGCTCCCGGACGGTGGAGACGAACGCGGCGAAGTCGCCGGCCATGTCGACCCCTTCCGGGTCCATGAGCCACTGGATCTGCAGGCCGTCCATCACCGCCACCGTCACCCGGGCGATGTGCTCCAGCGGGGCGTCGGGAAGGCAGGTGCCGTCGGCCTCTGCCTGGCGCAGCCCTGCCGCGACCAGCGCCGTGGCGTAGCGGTGGTGCTCCCCCAGCCAGGCGTGGCCGGGGTGCTCGGCGTCGATGGCCTCGCCGGCCATGGCGGTGAACAGCCGTACGAACGGCTCGCGGCGGGTGTTGTGGTCGACCAGGGCGACCAGCTGGTCGAGCACCTCCCACCCGCGGGGCTCGTGCCCGAGGTCGAGGGCCGCGCGGTCCTGCTCGTCGCGGCGCTGCAGCACGCCGGCGAGGAGCAGCTCCTTGGACGGGAAGTGGTGCAGCAGCCCCGTCTGGCTCAGGCCGGCCGCCTCGGCGACCGCCACCATCGACGTGCCCCGGTAGCCGGTCTCGGCGAACAGCGTCGCGGCCGCCGCGAGGATGCGCTCGCGGGTGTCGGCACCGCCGCTGCCTCGAGGACGGCCGGGACGGCGGCGCGGGGTGCGGGACGCGTCGGCCGTGGTCATGCGGGTGACTGTATGCCGCGTGTTCACCGCGGTGCTCTCCTCCCCCTGGTGCGGGACCCGGCCCGGGTGGGCCGGGCCCCGCGTGTGGTGCTGCGTGTCAGGTGCTTCTCCGATGGGCTTGCCGAAGCCCGGGGTGGGCCGGCCTCAGAGCGCCAGCCGGTGGCGGACGTCGCCCAGGCCGCGTGCGACCAGCAGCTCGCCGCCCTCGCCGAGCGTCGCCCACTTGCCGGCCTGCTCGTCCCACCGACGCCACAGCCGGGCGTCGCACTCGACCGTGACGGTGGCGCTGTCGCCGGGGGCCACCTCGGCGGCGGCCCAGCCCACCAGGCGCACCGGCTCGTCGGCCTCGGCGGGCTGGAGGTAGACCTGCACGACCTCGCGCGAGTCGCGCTCGCCGGTGTTGCGGACCGTGACCTCAACGCGGGGAGCGCCCTCTGCGCCCTTGCCGCTGACCTGCGCGGCGTCGTAGTCCCAGGTGGCGTAGCCGAGCCCGTGCCCGAACCACCAGGCCGGGGCCTTCGCGTGGCCGGCGGCGAACCCGCGGTAGCCGATGAAGGTGCCGTCGGTGTACTCCAGCGCCAGGTCGGTGGGCTCGACGTCCCAGGCCGGGGCGTCGCCGTCGGCGGCGGGGTAGGAGGTGACGAGCCGGCCCGCCGGCTCACGCACCCCGAGCAGGGCGTCGGCCACGGCGTGGCCTCCCTCCTGTCCGGGCAGCCCGACCACGACGACCGCGTCGACCAGGTGGGCCCACGGCATCAGCACCGGGGTGGCAGCGTTGACGACGACCACGGTGCGGCGGGCCGCCTCGGCCACGGCGGCGACCAGGGCGTCCTGCTCCCCGGGCAGCGCGAGCGTGTGCTTGTCGAGGGCCTCGGTCTCCTGCTCCTCGGTGAGGCCGACGACCACCACGGCGACGTCCGCGGTGCGGGCCGCCTCCACCGCCGCGGCGATGGTCTCCTCAGCCCGGGCGGCCACCGGGCGGGCGACCAGTGACTTCACGCCCATGCCGGAGGCGATGAGGTGGGAGAGCTGGTTGACCTCACCGTTCGGCGCGGGCCGCGGCTCGGATCGCACGAGGGTCACGGTGGCCTCGACCAGCGCACCTTCGGCGAGCTCGACCTCCTCGGTGAACGACGGCGGCTTCAGCATCGACTCACCCGGGTCGTAGCCCTCGGCGACGAGCGTGCTGCTCGCGACCTGCTCGCCGTCCACGGCGATGGTCCAGGCGCCGACGCCCAGCGCGCCGAGCTGCACCCGACCGGCCTCGGCCACCCGGGCCGCGATGGTGACCTTCTCGACGGGGCGCGGGAAGTCGTCGTCCCAGCCGACGCTGACGCTGGCGCCGTCGGTGTGGCCCTCGCCGAGCAGCTCGCCGTCGGCGTCGTAGTGGCGCACCTGCACGCCGGGCTCGCCGGTCTCGGGGTCGCGGAGCCACTGCGGGTCGGCCGCGACGGGGCGCTCGCGCACCTCGACGCCGTCGACAACGGTGAGCCGGTCGCCGATGGCCTCGCGCAGCCCCTCGGCGATCGACACCTGGTAGGGCGGGTTCACCTGGGCTGAGCCGCCGCCCATGCAGACGGTCTCGACGCCGTGCCGGCCCACGAGGGCGACCGTGCCCGCGTCGGCGGCCAGCGGCAGTGCGCCGTTGTTGGCGAGGACGACCATGCCGTCGGTCGCCAGCCGGCGCAGCTGGGCCCGGCGCTCGGGAGCGTCCGGCGCGGTCGAGGTGGCCGGCCACTGGCGGTGCTCGCCGAGGGCGCCGACGCGCTCGGCGAGGCGGAGCAGGCGGGTGACGTGCTCGTCGACGACCGTCTCGGGCACCGTGCCCGACTCGACGTCGCGCACCAGGGCCTCGCCCCAGGGACCGTCGGGCCCGGGCATGACGAGGTCGAGTCCGCCGAGGGCGGCGGGGGCGGAGGTCTTGGTGGCGAACCAGTCGCTCATGAGCAGGCCGTCCCAGCCCCACTCGCCCTTGAGCACCTCGTTGTTGACGTGCTGCTGCTCGGTGGCCGCGACTCCGTTGACGTCGTTGTAGGCGGCCATGATCGACCACGGGTTCGACTCCTCGACCGCGATCTCGAACGGCAGCAGGTAGACCTCGCGCAGCGCCCGCTCCGAGAGCCGCGAGTCCATGTAGTTGCGCAGCGTCTCCGACTCGTTGGCCACCAGGTGCTTCAGGCAGGCGCCGACGCCCTTGTCCTGCAAGCCCTTCACGTAGGCGGAGGCGAGCTTCCCGGTGAGCAGCGGGTCCTCGGAGTACTGCTCGAAGAGCCGTCCGCCGAGCGGGGTGCGGTGCAGGTTGATGGTCGGGCCGAGCACGACGTGGATCTGCTGGCGCTCCGCCTCCTCGGCGAGCATGCCGCCGACCTCGCGGGCGGTCTCCTCGTTCCAGGCCGAGGCCAGCACGGTGGCGTTGGGGAAGAGGGCGACCTTCTCGCCGCCGGTGAACTTCAGGCCCCGCACGCCGGTCGGGCCGTCGGAGAAGGCCATGGGCGCCAGGCCGATGCCCTCCTCACCCCAGAGCGTGAACGCGGTTTCGCCGGTGAGCAGGCGCACCTTGGTGCGCAGGTCGAGCTTCTCGAGCAGCGCTGCATACGGGTTGTCGGTGGGCATGTCACTGCACCTTCCTGATGGGGAGGACGACGGCGGCGCCGATGAGCGCCACGATGGCTGCTGTCCACAGCATGAGCGTGTAATTCGGGCTGGTCGCGGTGGCGCCGAGCCCGAGGAGGAGCGACCCCAGGAGGGGGGCGAAGGACTGGGGGATGGCGTTGGCCATGTTGAAGACGCCGAGGTCCTTGCCGGAGTCGTCGCGGTTCGGGAGCACCTCGAGCACGAGCGCCATGTCGACGCTCATGTAGATCCCGTAGGCCAAGCCCATGATCGCCTCGACGACGTAGAAGGCGGAGAGGGTGTGCGCGTGGGCCAGGAGGGCGACACCGACGCCGAAGAGGAGGGTGGAGGAGGCGACGAGCATCTTGCGCTTGCCGGTGCGGTCGGAGACGACGCCCGCGACCCAGCCGGAGACGACGAGCACACCGGTGTAGATGAGGATGCCGGTGGCGATCGCGCCGGCGGCCTCGGCGTCCTTCAGGCCCACGCGGTCGACGAGGAAGTTCAGGCGGAAGGTCGTGAAGAGGAAGCTGCTGAGGATGATGAGGAAGCGCGACCACCAGGCGAAGCCGAAGTCGGGGTTGCGGAACGGGCTGACCCAGAAGGTGCCGGCCAGGGTCCTCCAGTCGAGGCGGTCCGGCTTCTCCTCCAGCACCGGGTCGTCGAGCACCAGGGCGTAGACGACCATTCCGACGACGCCGACGGCGGCGGGCACCATGAACAGGCCGAGCATGTTGCCGGTCATGTGCGAGGCGATCTGCGAGGCGCCGAGGACACCGACGTTCTGCATGACTCCCACCATGGCCGATGCCTTGGCGTACTGCTTGTCGGGCAGCTGGTCGGCCATCGTCGCGATGAACGGGGCGAAGGCGGCGTTGGCGCCGAGCTGGGCGATGAACCACCCCACGGCCAGCACCGGCACCGACTGGGCCTGCGAGATGAGCAGCAGAGCGGCCGCCATGACGAGCGACCCGCCGATGAGCCAGGGGCGACGGCGACCGAAGCGCGAGGTGGTGCGGTCGGAGAGGCGTCCGAAGAGCGCGTTGCCGACGAAGGCGGCGATCGCGCCGACGCCGAGGACGAGGCCGAGGGCGCTGGTGCGCTCCGTCGGGTTGGCCAGGACGGTGTTGACCTTGAGCGCCATGCTCACGATCACCGGTCCGAGCAGCGCCACGAAGAGGCCGAACTGCGCGAAACCGAGGGCGAAGACGAAGGCCGGCGACTTGGGCTCGGTGGGCTTCTCGCCGCACCGGCGGCGCGCGGCGGGGCGGTCCGTCAGGGTCGTGTGGGTGGGGATGGTCATCGTTGACTCCGGGTGTCCAGGGCCGGGCCACGCTGCCCGACGTCTGCCGTCAAGGGCACCATCCGCCGTGGCTTATTGGAAATAGCATCTATTAACTATTTATCGTTTCGTGACCTTCGAACGGACCCGACGCCGTGGGCCGTCCACCCCTCGGTATGCCGCGCTGCGGGCGGTGTGCCGCGGTGCCGGCCCGACGGTGGCTGCCTCGCCTGTCGGCGCGGCGGGGCATGATGGCGGGATGTCGACCATCGTCTTCGTTCACGCCCACCCCGACGACGAGGCGTCCCAGACCTCCGGCGCGATGGCCAGGGCGGTCTCCGAGGGGCACCGCGTGGTGGTGGTGTTCGCCACCAACGGCGACCACGGCGAGGCGCCTGCCGACCTCGGTGAGAGCGAGACCGTCGTCGACCGCCGCCGCCGCGAGGCGCAAGCCTCGGCGGAGGTGCTCGGTCTGCACCGGGTCGCCTGGCTCGGCTACGCCGACTCCGGGATGACCGGCTGGGAGCAGAACCAGCACGACGGCGCCTTCTTCTTGGCCGACCTCGACGAGGCCGCCAAGCGCCTGGCCGCGCTGCTCGACGAGGAGGACGCCGACGTCCTCGTGGGTTACGACTGGCACGGCGGCTACGGGCACCCCGACCACGTGAAGGTCCACCACCTGGTGCACCGCGGCGCGGAGCTGGCCTCGCGGCGGCCGCGGGTGCTGGAGTCGACGATGAACCGCGACGTGGTGCGCCAGATGTTCGCCATGGCCAAGGCGGCCGGCGTCCCTGGCGCCGACTGGGACCCCGACGCGCCGATGGACGACGGCAACCCGCTCGGCACCCCCGAGGCGGAGATCCACTGGCAGGTCGATGTCGGCGACTGGCTCGACCGCCGGCGAGCCGCGCTGGCGGCGCACTCCAGCCAGACCACCGATGTGGGCGCGATGCTGGCCATGCCTGACGAGGTCTTCGCGCTCATGTTCGGCAAGGAGCACTACATCGAGCCCGGCCGGCAGCCGGGCATGCGCTCAGGCTGGTTCCTCGACGGCTGAGCGGCTGCGGCGCAGGGCGACCCCCTGGGCGGCGGTGACCGGGTCGCCGGCGAGCAGCTCGGCCCCCACCGCCTCGGCGAAGTGCCAGGTGGCGCCCTCGCCGGCGACCGCGAGCGGGGCGGCCTGGGCCAGCAGGGTCAACTCCCACCGGCGGGCTGCGAAGCGGTGCGGTGTCGTCGCGGCGAGCACGACGAGGTCGGGTGGGCTGACGCGGGCGACGGCGAGGAGGTCGTGCACCGGGGTGTGTGCCCCGAAGAAGCGGATTCGCCAGCCCCGCTGGTGCAGCACGATGCCGAAGGGGAACAGCGGCAGGTCGTGCAGCTCCCCCGGTGGGCAGGCCAGCCAGGCCACCGGACCGTCGCCCCGGCTCCACCCGCGGCTCAACATCGTCAGGCGGCCTCGCACGACGTGGGTGGCGAAGTGCTCCTGGGCGACGCTGAAGGCGCCGGAGGCCCAGTCGTCACCGACCCCGTGCATGAGGGGGACGACCACGTCGCGCAGGGCGTCCTCGAGCGGCATCGCGTCGAAGCACTGGTCGAGGACGTCCTCCGCCCGCCCCTCGTCGAGGTGGCGGAACGCGTCGGTCAGCTCGGCGCGCAGCGCGAGCACGTCGACCGGTAGGTCAGCCCCAAGCATGGCGGTGCCCGTCAGCTCGTCGCCCCCGTCACGTCGCATCGCGTCCTCTCAGGTCGTCGCCCCCGTCGAGGCAGCATACGTGTCGGGTCCGGGCGGCCCTCAGAGGTGCTTGAGCGCCTCACGGCGTGAGAGCCCCGACAGGCGGGACCCGCACCGGGCCACCTCGGCGCGCACCCAGGCCGGGTCTGAGCGGGCGTAGGAGCGCAGGGCCCAGCCGATCGCCTTGCGGATCCAGAAGCTCGCGTCGTCGAGGTTGGGCTCGATGCAGTCGTGGAGGAGGCCCGTGTCGGTGCGCTCGCGGGCCTTGAGCTGGCTGAGGATCGCAGTGCGCCGCAGCCAGAGGTCGTCGCCGACCGCCCAGCGGCGCACCACCGGAGCGACCTCCTCGGGGAACCGCAGCAGGATCGGGCCGACCCGGTCGGACGCCACCGGGTCGACGAGGTCCCACCAGGCGCCGGTGGTCGCCAGGTGCTTGTAGAGCGGCAGCGCCTGCGGGTCCTGCCAGGCGCGGCAGGTGCGGTGCCCGGTGAGTGCGAGCGCGGCATACCGCTCCTCGCGGTGCGTGGCGCCGTCCCAGAGCTCGCGCACGGTCGCCTCCCACTCCTCCCGGCTGCCCATCCGGTATGCCGGGTCGGCCAGGAGCGGGCGCAGCAGCGCCTTCAGGGCGGGGGCGCCGATGCCGTGGAACGGCATCGGCGACTTCATGTAGGCCTGCTGGGCCCTCGCACGCTCGGGGTCGCCGGCGGCCGCGAGGACCTCGCGGATCTCGGTGACAAGGTCGTGTCGGGCCACGTGGACAGCATGGCGGAGCGGCCACGGTCGGCCACACGGGCCCCACCACGGCAGCGCCGTCAGCCGGACTCCGGCGTGGGACGAGGCGTCGGCTCGAGGGCCAGGGCGATGGTCAGGTCGAGCACGGCGGCCGGGTCGTCGAGGGTGTCGCCGAACGCCTCGCGCACCTGCCCCATCCGGTAGCGGACCGTCTGCGGGTGCACGTGCAGGTCGGCTGCCACCTGGTCGCGCCGGCCGTGGTGCAGCAGCCAGGAGCGCAGGGTCTCCTCGAGGCGCTCGCGCGGACCGGGCTTCAGCCCGGCCAGGGGGCGCAGCGCGGCGGCCCGCAGGTCGGCCAGGGCCCGGGGGTCGGCGGTGAGCACGAGCTCGGCGAGGTGCGACTCGGTGTCGAGCACCTGGGCGGTGTGGTGCAGCAGCCGGGCCCGCACCGCCCGCTCGTAGGAGAGCCTCGCCTCGGCCCACGGACGGGCCGGCCCGAGCACGGCCTGCCGCTGGTCGAGCAGGCGGGTGAGGCGCACCCGGTCGGGCCCGGCACCGGCCGGCACCAGCAGGACGCTCAGGTCGTCGTCGTCCACGTCGGGCAGCTCGGCGGAGACGTGCAGGGTGTGCGGGCCGAGGTGGCTCAGCACCGCGGCCACGTGCCGCTGGGGGAGCAGCACGGCGGTGAGCGACTCCGGCGGTTGCCAGGCGGCCTGCTCGGCGGCGGCCTCCAGCGCGGGCTGGTCCTCGCCCTGGATCAGGAGGGTGGCCAGCCGCTCGAGGTAGCGCTCGCGGACCCGGCCGGTGGTGGCCGTCTCGTCGCCGTGGCCCGCGACGCTGGCGGCCGACAGCTCGTCGATGTAGGCGAAGACCAGCTCGGCGAAGCGGCCCACCGTGGCCGCCGGCACGTCGCAGGCCACGGCCACCTCCGAGAAGTGCCGCCACGAGACCCGCGCGCCGATGCGGTAGGCGGCGAGCAGGGCGTCGACGGAGCGTCCGCTGCGGGCCTCGCCGCGGCCGAGGTCGTAGGCCGCGGCCGTGCTCTTCGCGATGGGTACCGCCGGGTCCTCGCCGCGGGCGGCCATGCTGAGGAAGTTGGCGAGGGCGAGCTGCACGGCGCGGCGGATGGTCTGGCCCATCTTCCCGCTGAAGGCGCCGGTGTAGCTGGGCACCTCGACCATGATCGTCTCGACCGCCTCGTCGGCGACGGCCGCGACGGCGGAGGTCAGGGCCTCGCGCGTGGCCTCGTCGAGGTCGAGCAGGGAGGCCTGCCCCACCACCCGCTCCGTCTGGGCGGTGGCGGGGTCCGTCTGGCCCGGCACCGGGTCGGCTGCCTCATCCATATTTCACACTCCGCGAACAAGAAAGCCAAGCGGATTCACATCGGCTGGTCAGGATTCTAGCGCTGGAAGCGCGGATAGTAGGTGGTGTGAGTACTCCCACCGCAGCCCCTCGACGAGCGACCCTCGTCACCCGGGCCCTGCGCGTCGCCGAGATGGTGACCACCCCGCTGCTGCCCGCCGACTACCTCGACCTCATCAACCCCCTGCGCGCCGGCGCCGACCTGCGCGGCCGCATCGTCGACGTCCGGCGTGAGACGGTCGACGCCGTCACGCTCGTGATCCGGCCCGGACGCGGCTGGCGCGGGCACGTCCCCGGCCAGTACATCCGGATCGGCGTCGACGTCGACGGGGTGCGGCAGTGGCGCGCCTACTCGCTGACCTGCCCCGCCTCGGCCCCCGACGGGCTGATCTCCGTCACGGTGAAGGCCATCCCCGACGGCAAGGTCAGCAACCACCTCGTCCGCCGCACCCAGCCGGGCACCCTGATCATGCTCGACCAGGCGACGGGCGACTTCGTGCTGCCGGAGCAGCGGCCCGCGAAGGTGCTCTTCCTGACGGCCGGCAGCGGCATCACGCCCGTGATGGGCATGCTGCGCAACCACCTCGACGAGCTCGCCGACGTCGTCGTGCTCCACTCCGCCCCGACCGCCGACGACGTCGTCTTCGGCGCCGAGCTGCGCGAGCTGGCCGCCACCGGGCGGATCACCCTGCTCGAGCAGCACACCGAGACGGCCGGCCTCCTCTCCCTCGAGGAGCTGGCGAGCCGCGTGCCCGACTGGGCCGAACGGCATACCTGGGCCTGTGGCCCCACCGGCCTGCTCGACGCCGCCGAGGAGCACTGGGCCGCCGCGGGCATCGGCGACCGGCTGCGCACCGAGCGCTTCCGTCCCACCGTGGTCACCGCCGGCGAGGGTGGCACGGTCACCTTCGCCCAGCAGGGCCAGGTCGTCGAGGCCGACGGCGCCACCCCGATCCTCGACGCGGGCGAGGAGGCCGGCGTGCTCATGCCGTCGGGCTGCCGCATGGGCATCTGCTTCGGCTGCGTCGTGCCCCTGCGCGACGGCGCGGTCCGCGACCTGCGCGACGGCGAGCTCACCACCGCCACCCCCGAGAACCCTGTCCCCATCCAGACCTGCGTGTCGGCCGCGGCCGGCCCCTGCGAGATCGAGCTCTGAGGAGAGACATGACCGCCACCGCTGAGAAGTTCGACCTCACCATCGACGGCTCCGGAGCCGGGACGCCCCAGGCGCCCGCCGCCGAAGCCACCACCGACGCCACCACCGGGGCCCGCACCGCCCGGACGCCGCGCACCCCCAACAGCCGCCTGTCCGTCGTCACCACCGAGCGCCGCTACGTGCCCAAGCCGTCCGGCAAGCCCGACCCCGTCGCGCACCTGACCGCCGAGGACATCGAGGAGCTCGGCCGGGAGCTCGACGCCCTCCGCCAGGAGGTGCTCGGGTCCCGCGGCGCCAGCGACGCGGCCTACATCCGCAAGGTCATCAAGGCCCAGCGCTGGCTCGAGATGGGCAGCCGAGGCGTGCTCCTGTTCTCGATCTTCCCGCCGGCCTGGCTCGTCGGCACCGCCGGCCTGTCCGTCGCCAAGATCATCGAGAACATGGAGATCGGGCACAACGTCATGCACGGCCAGTGGGACTGGATGCGTGACCCCAAGATCCACTCGACGACGTGGGAGTGGGACAACGCCTCCCCGTCGGAGTTCTGGAAGCACAGCCACAACCAGCTGCACCACACCTACACGAACGTCATCGGCCGCGACAACGACCTCGGCTACGGGATCATGCGCGTCGACGAGGACCAGCGGTGGGTGCCGTCCTACCTCGGCCAGCCGTTCTACAACTTCCTGAACATGCTCGTGTTCGAGTACGGCATCGCCGCCTACGACCTCGAGCTGGGCGCCTACGTCAAGGGCCGCGGCAAGGACAAGGAGACGTTCCGCCGCGACGCCATGAAGGTGGTGCGCAAGATCGGCCGCCAGGCGCGGCGCGACTACGTCATCCACCCGGTGCTGTCGGGCCCGTCGTTCCTGCACACCATCGCCGCCAACGCCGTGGCCAACCTCGTGCGCAACGTGTGGACGCACTCGGTGATCATGTGCGGCCACTTCCCCGAGGGCGTCGAGACCTTCGCCAAGGCCTCCATCGAGGGTGAGACCCGCGGCGAGTGGTACCTGCGCCAGATGCTCGGCTCGGCCAACATCAGCGGCTCCAAGGCCATGCACTTCATGACCGGCAACCTCTCGCACCAGATCGAGCACCACCTCTTCCCGGACCTCCCGAGCAACCGGTACGCCGAGGTGGCGCCGAAGATCCGCGAGATCTGCGACCGCTACGGCCTCACCTACACCACCGGCTCGCTGCCGCACCAGGTCGCCTCCGCGTGGAAGCAGGTCGTGGTGCTGTCGCTGCCCAACCCGCAGCCGGGCCGGACGCGCGTCGGCATCGCCGCCGAGGCGGTGGGCAAGCGAGTGCGTCGCCGCCTACGCGGCGTGACCGGTATGCCGCGGGGCCGGCAGTCGCGCGTATCCGCCTGACCTACTTCCGCCTGACCCACTTCCGCCTGACCCACTTCCGCGTCGACACGCTGGCAACGGGCCCTTCCCCACTCAGGGAAGGGCCGACTCCCAGCGTGTCGACGGCATGCCGCGGTTGATCCTCGGTCCCGGTGGGTCCGAGCCGAGGGGTCAGGCGACGCCGTAGCGCGCCTGGGCACGGGCGCGGGCCTTGACGGCCTCCTCCTCACGGTTCTTGGGCGGGGCCACCGTCGTCAGGTGGTCGAGGAGGTGCTGGGTCGCGTGGGCCACGGCCGCCACGGCCTCGTCGAAGGCCGCCTGGTTGGCCTGCGACGGCTTCGTGCTGCCGCTGACCTTGCGGACGTACTGCAGGGCCGCGGCCCGCACCTCGTCCGAGGTCGCCGGGGGCTCGAAGTTGTGGAGCTGGCGGATGTTGCGGCACATGGCGTCAGGCTACGCCGGAGGGGTTGCCGGGCGCCGGGGAGAATCGGCGCCGACCGGCAAGGGGGACGGTGTCAACCACCATCGGGGGAACTGTGGATGCTAACCCATGGAACTCCGCCAAAAGACGTAGTTTTGCCAAACCCGGACACACTTCGAGACTTGTGGACAACTGGGCTCCAACCCACAGCCATTTTCTTTTCCTCCACAGCCCGTGGACGGCGTTTGCGCAGGTCAGAGTAGGTGGGTGGGAACTGTTACCCGGAAATCCACAGGACTTTCCCGAGGCTGTGCACAAGCGCGCTCGGCGTGGTGCACAGGTTGTCCACCGGCTGTCCACAGGGCGGGTTTGAGTCAGCCCTCCGCCGGGCCATAGCGTGACGCGATCACGGGCGTGAAACGCGTCTCGGGACTGGTCTCCACCGAGGGCGCTGGGCACGACCCAGCCTCTTCGAGGAGGTCCTCCCGGACGCTGTCACAGGCCGGTGGTTCACTGTTTCTCACGTCAACATCCGGCTGTTTTGTCAGGGGTTTCGCCAGTGTCCATCGCGGAGTTGAGCACGAGCGCTTTCGGCCAGGCCCAGGACGGCCCCCCGCCGGACGAGCGGGTGCCCCCGCAGGACGTCCACGCGGAGCAGTCGGTGCTCGGCGGCATGCTGCTGTCGAAGGACGCCATCGCCGACTGCGTCGAGAGCCTCAGGGGCACCGACTTCTACCGGCCGGCGCACGAGCTGATCTACGACGCGATCCTCGACCTCTACGGCCGCGGTGAGCCGGCCGACGCGATCACGGTCTCCGACGAGCTGAGCAAGCGTGGCGACCTGCAGCGGATCGGCGGTCAGGCCTACCTCCACCAGCTCATCCAGGCCGTCCCGACGGCCGCCAACGCCGGCTACTACGCCCAGATCGTCGCCGAGCGTGCGGTGCTGCGCCGGCTCGTCGAGGCCGGCACCCGCATCGTCCAGCTCGGCTACCAGCAGGGCGGCGGCGACGTCGAGGAGATCGTCAACGCCGCGCAGGCCGAGGTGTATGCCGTGGCCGACAAGCGTGGCGGCGAGGACTACAACGTCCTCGGCGATGTGCTCGAGGAGACCCTCAACGAGATCGAGGTCGCCTCCGGCCGCACCGACGAGATGATCGGTGTCCCCACCGGCTTCATCGAGCTCGACGAGCTGACCCACGGCCTGCACCCCGGCCAGATGATCGTCATCGCGGCGAGACCAGCAGTGGGAAAAAGTACGATCGGTTTGGACATCGCCCGGGCCGCCGCGATCCGGCACAAGCAGACCACCGCCATCTTCTCGCTCGAGATGAGCCGCACCGAGATCACCATGCGTGTGCTCTCGGCCGAGGCGCAGATCCAGCTGCAGGACCTGCGCAAGGGCACCCTGGGCGACCCGGGCTGGCAGAAGCTGGCGCGGATCATGGGCCAGATCTCCGAGTCGCCGCTGTTCATCGACGACTCACCCAACATGTCGCTGATGGAGATCCGGGCCAAGTGCCGACGGCTCAAGCAGCAGCACAACCTCAAGCTCGTCGTCATCGACTACCTGCAGCTCATGAGCTCGGGCAAGAAGGTCGAGTCGCGTCAGCAGGAGGTCTCGGAGTTCTCCCGTGCCTTGAAGCTCCTGGCCAAGGAGCTGGAAGTGCCGGTCATCGCCATCTCGCAGCTGAACCGTGGTCCGGAGCAGCGCACGGACAAGCGACCGCAGATGTCTGACCTGAGAGAAAGTGGCAGCATCGAGCAAGATGCCGACATGGTCATCCTGCTCCACCGCGACAAGTCCGACCCGTCTCGCGAGGGTGAGGCCGACGTCATCGTGGCCAAGCACCGTAACGGCCCGACCAAGGACATCGTCCTGGCGTTCCAGGGCCACTACAGCCGCTTCGCCAACATGGCCAACGACTTCGGCTGATCCCGCGGTCTGTGCGCCGCCACCGGTGTGTCTAGCGACATCTCAGTGTCATCAGTTGCGACAGGCAGTGTCACCGATCACGACGCCTGAGTGTCACCAGTGTCGGCGTCTGAGTGTCACCACTGCGAGTGGACAAGCGGCACGGTGTGTCACCCGTGACGATCGGTTTCGTTTGTGCACAGGGCATGTGAAGGCCCCACTCGCTGGAGCGGGGCTTCGTCTTGCCCGGCATGTTCGGCGAGGAAGGCTTCGAGCGCGGCGCCGGTGAGGACGGTTCGCGGGGTTCGGTGTTGACGACGTGTTGTCGGCGCGGGCGTGTTCGACATCGCCGCTCGGTGTGAGCGGCGATGGGTGCGATGGAGCCTTCTCCGTTGACGCTTCATGCTGGCCTGAAGCGCCACCGGAGCCCGTGCCGAGCACTTCAGCGAACGTCCAACTCCGCGTACATTCCGTTGGCGTAGTGGTTCTTGAGGTTGCACACCAACTCGTACCGGCCGGGCGCAAGGGTCAGCGTGACCCAGCCAACCGCACCCGAGGCGATGCCCTCGCCGGAGCCCGCCGCGCATGAGCCAGACGCCTCGCCCGCGCTGCCCGCCTCCGAGATCCTTCCGTCCGGGCCGGGTACGCGTTCTCCCACGGTGGACCCGCTGGCCAAGGGCATCACCACAAGTTCGTGGGTTCGCCAGCCCATGTTGCTGGCCACGAGACTCACCGTGCCCGCGCGGACCGTGGTGGGTGCGACCCGCAGCATCATCCGCGCGCCCATGGGCGCGTCACCGCCCATCATCCTCGTCATGCCCATGTCGGCGAGTACGACGCGGACCGTGGCACCCGGCAACGTCACAGGCGGAGCGCAGGAGAGCCGTGAGTAGTGGTAGCCCTGCGCGCCGCCCATCATCCCACTCGGCGACCGCGAGCTGCCCCCCATCATCCCGCCACCACTCTGGCCCGTCGGTGAACACCCTGCGAGAAGGAGGGACGCGGATATGGCGGTGAGGCTGAGGACGTGAAGGAGGGTGAGATGCTTTCTCGGCACGGATGCATACGAACATCCACGGCGCAGGTAAGGCAGTGGCGAAGGTCCCGCGCGGCCGCGCGAGTCGGCAGCGGCGCAATGATCGTGTTCGGGTTCCTGCCCTGGCTCGCCGCAGCCTTCTTGATCTCCGAGCGGTTCGACCTACGCGTCCCCGTCGACCCTGCGGCGTTGGCCCGGTACCGGCAGTGGCGACAAGCAGCCCTCGCCGTGCTTGCCATCGGTCTGGTGGTCGGGTTCTTCGCCGCCGCGGCGAACTGGGGAGACCCACTGATCCTGCTCGGCCTCGCGATCACAGGCATGGTGGGGTACCTCGTCAACGAGTGGGTCAACTGGTTCGGCGTCTGCCGGACCCGTGACGGTGCCTTGATGCTGACCCGGGTCCACTTCTCGTTCTCCGGTGCCCTCACGGCCGCCCACCGGGTCTAGCGTTCGATGCCCCGTTCATGCAGGGACGCGGCGGCCGCCACAGTGGAGGACCATTTTCGGGCAGCGACAGGGCCGCGGTGGTGGCGGTCAGAGACAGCTCTTCGTGGACGGTGAGCGCTTCACGGTCCGCCGCCGCCCCCGGCCTTCTCCCCGTGTACGACATCGAGTGGCTCTCTGGACCGAGCTCGGCGTACGGGTTCTCCGTCGCCGCCTACGAAGGCGGCGTCGCAGGCACCGGCTCAAAGGAGCGGGACGACCTCGACATTGGAAGAAGCGATCCGTATGTTCCTCAACGATGTTCGCCACCGCTCCGCAGGCCAGAGGGAGTCATGAACTGAACGGAGCGGTAGGCCGCAGCGTCACAACTGGGCGCTGGCTTGGCCGCGCGGTCCGCGCACTCGGCGCAGATGACATTCCCCTACTGCAACGCAACAGCGCCCTCGCTCAACACGTGAGCGAGGGCGCTGCGAGCAGGCGACATGCGCCTACGGGTGGGATCAGTTGTTGTCGTCGACACGGCCGCGGCTGCCGGACTTCGCCAGGCCGCGAGCGATCATGTAGCCGATCGTCAGGAACGTGATGTACCGAAGAGCCTGCTCGGCACTGAACGGGTCCGCGGTGTTGTCACCGTCGTCGCCGACGACGAGTGCGGTGAGGGCCACAGCGAGAACGGCCGCGACGTAGGCGATCAGCTCGGTGGTCTTCCGGGCCGGGCGAGTCTCGTCGGTGTGGGTACGAGTCTCGTCGGTGTGGGTACGAGCCGCACGGTGGGTGTTCGTGTCGACAGTATTGGTGGTAGACAAAATGAGCCCCTAAGAGGTGTGTCAGATGGTGGCCGATCTGGCCGTGACGCACGAGGGCCGCTTTGCTGGACTCTCTGAATGCTTTGATTCACAAGCATTCTCCGCGCTCAGAATGGCGCGATTCGCTAATAGTGCGTTCTGTGAGCATGACTGGCGGTGGTTGAGCTGTCAATTCGGCGAGATTCGTCGGAGGCTCGCGGCAGCGCTTGATCGTCGTGGACGGCATGTTCTCGACGTGTTTGACGGACACCCTGCCGATGGACCCGCTAGAACGGGCAGACCCACGTCGTGAAGGAGCCTGAGCATGACCGAGTCAAGCTCGCGCGGTGCCAAGCCTGCTGGCCAGTCCGCCGGTGACGCGGGCGACTCGTCAGTTGCTCCGATGTACGGTCCGCCATCGCCACCGGTGCCCTTGGAGACGGCTCTGCGACGCCCAGCCACGACTGGTCTGGTCGTGACGCTGCTGGCCCTGAACCTGCTGTTCACGGGGTGGTTGGCCCTGCGGCAGGAGAAGCGGATCGCTGAAGCCGCCAGTCCAGCGTCCTACTCCGGTGACACCTCTGGCACGGCCGCGGATCTGTCCCAGCCTCAAGTGTGCTGGCTCCTCGGTCTGGTGGCCGCTGGGCAGGGCAAGGGCAGCGAGGTCGCGAAGATGGCGTTGACCGGTGACGTCATGAGCGACTGTTCGACCTACGCCGGGCGCGGCGCACGCGGCCAGTCGATGGACGGCAACTGATCCCGGAGGGGCACAGTCGCTCGCATCTGAGGAACCGTCCTCTGGCAAAATCGGTTCACCTTCGGCGAGAAGGTGGGACCAAGGGGGAGGCAGGGTGCGCGCACGCAGCGGGACGGCCGGCCTTGTCACGGGGCGCAAGGGCGCTGCCCGCTCCTCGTCGTGAAGCCGCAGGGCTGGGACAACCCCGTGGACACCGGCACCATGCGGTTCGTGGTCGAGCACCGCGCCGACTGGGCGACGGCGCTCGCGAAGGCCGTGATGTGGGTGGGTACCACCCCTGCGGCACTCGCCGCAGGAGTCCTGGTGGCGGCAGTCGTCGTCGTCACTCTGCGAGCGTGGCGTCCAGCCGCCGCCGCGGGAGGGGCGCTGGTGGCGGCCGCTGTCGTCGCCGCCGTGCTGAAGGCCGTGTTCCAGCGTCCCCGCCCGCCGGCCGATCTCGCGATCGTCGCCACCGGAGGCTTCTCATTCCCCTCCACGCAGGCCATGGAGACCGCGGCCATCACGGTGGCGCTGATCCTCACGGTCCCCGTGACGATGGATGCCGTGTCCCGCTCGGCCGCGGTGCGCCGCGTCGGAGCCTCGGTCCTGGCGGGCGCGACGGCCCTGGTCGGGGCGTGCATGGTCTACCTGGGCGCGCACTGGCCGACCGACGTCCTCGCCGGGTGGGTCCTCGGTGCGGTCATCGGCGGCCTGTCCAGTCGAGCTGCCCTGCGAACGCTGCGAACGTCACGGACGACGGAGCCGCAGAACGCGACGATGCGGTGAGGCGCACTCTGAGCGAGAAGGGGAGCCGGCGGCATACCGTGTGCGGGAGAACGACGCCGATCGCAACGGTCGCGACAGGGGAGGTGGCGTGATGGAGCTCGAGTTCTCGGGGCCGATCGTGCACTGGCGCGGACCGGCACCGCACCACTTCGTGCCCGTGCCCGACGAGGAGTCCGAGCTCCTCAAGGACTTCAGCCACCTCAGCTACGGCTGGGGCTGCCTGCCGGTTCGGGGACGTGTGGGGCGCACCGACTTCGAGACGTCGTTGATCCCCAAGGACGGCCGCTTCCTCGTGCCGCTCAAGGTCGTGGTCCGCAGGGCCGAGAACCTCGACGTCGGCGACGAGGTCACCGTCCACCTGACCCTCGACACGGACTGACCACCCGGCACTCACGGCACGCGCTCGAACAGGCGGTGTTCGAAGGGCGCCTCGCGACGCCCGCGGCTACGCTGCCGGCCACCGTCATGGAGGGAGAACCCGTATGCCGTCACCGACGGGGATCGGCGCCGTCACGCTGTTCGTCGAGGACCTGACCACGTCAAAGGCCTTCTACGCCAAGGTTTTCGACCTGCCGGTGCACCATGAGGACGACAGCTCGGCGGTCTTCCGCTTCGGCGAGACGATGGTCAACCTGTTGAAGGTCGACTCCGCCGGGGAGCTCGTCGATCCCGCACCGGTGGGCTCACCGGACGGCGGGGTCCGCTGCCAGTACACGCTCGACGTCGCGGATGTCGACGCGACGTGCGAGCTGCTGCGCGAGCGCGGCGTCGAGCTGCTGAACGGCCCGATGGACCGGCCCTGGGGCATCCGCACCGCCAGCTTCCGCGACCCCGGCGGCCACGTCTGGGAGATCGCCCAGCCCGGCTGATTCGCGGCGCAGGCACCCGGTCGGAAGTTCGCCGCCCGCGCGGGTCAGTTGCCTGACGGTGCCTGACCCCTCGCCCCGCGCATGGCGTACGTCTGGCAGTCGGTCATCGAGTCCGCGCCGAACGACATCCCGGCCACGACGCTGCCCTTGCCCTGGCCGTCGGCGATGACGCCGAGCAGCCAGCACAGCTCCGGGTCGGCGCTCCCCGGTCCACCCGTTGTGTCGGTGTCCACGAAGGCGGTGTCGTTGGCGGCAGCGCGCAGCTCGGCGAGCTGACGCTCCTGCCGCCACGACATCCACCCGAGCACCACGAGGTTGAGGACGACCAGGCCCGCCGCGAACCCCCGCGTGAGTGGTGCCCCGAGGTAGCTCACGGCAGGCTCCAGAGGCGAAGGTGGCCCGTAGCCCGTACCGCCCGGGATCGTGCGGTCCTCACTCATGGTTCCCCCTAGGTTGTGGCCCGTCGGCCGGCGTGGCCCCTTGTCTAGCGGACCGTGCGCCGCTCGCGACGCCGAACGACCGAGTCCTGGCGAAAACGACCGCAGGTATGCCGGTCAGCCGGCTGCCGTGACCACGGCCAGGACCGCGGCCACGCAGGAGACCAGTGCGCCGGCGGTGCGCACCTGGTCGCCTCGCAGAAGCCGCTCGACGAGGGCCTGGTCGCGACCGCGCCCGAGGCGTCCGTGGAGGGGAGCCTCCACGAACGCTGTCGTCAGCATGGCGAGCAACGCCCCGACGATCGACACCCACACCCACAGGACGGTCCGTCCACCCGACCCCGCCGAACCGTTGCCGCCCAGCACCACCACGGCGACAGCCCACGCGCCGCAGACCACGAGCGTGCCGTAGACCAGCACCACGAGCGGCGTGATGGCCCGGCTGTGACGGCTGTGCGCCACACTCCATCCGGCGTCGTCGACCCGCGCCAGCGCCGGGTAGACCACCATGGTCACCGTCAGCTGGAAACCCAGGTGCAGGGCGCTGGCCACCGCGAGGGCGACGAGGGCAGCGTCGGAGCCGGTCATGCTGGGCAGGCTAGGGACCCACGGAAAGGAGCGCGCGTGCAGACGGTCGAGCTGCTCCTCGACGAGCTGGGCGACGCCGCGGTGCGAGGCGAGTGGCAGCGGCTCGCCGACGCCGGGCTGCCCAGCCAGGCCCTGCACACCGGCAGCACCAACGCGCCCCACATCACGCTTGCGGTGGCCCGTGCCATCCCGGAGGCGGAGGAGGCTGCCGTGGCGAACCTCTCGAAGGCACTGCCGCTGCCGGTCGAGCTCGGGGCGCTCGTGGTGTTCGGCAGCCGTCGTCTCGCGCTGGCCCGCCTGGTGCTCGCCCAGCCACCCTTGCTGTCCCTGCACGAGCAGACGGCAGCCGCCCTGCAGGACTGCCCCGGGGTGCCGCAGTACCTCGTGCCCGGCCGGTGGACCCCACACGTGACGCTCGCGCGGGGGCTCACGCCGTCCCAGGTGGCCGCCGCGCTGGAGACCCTGGGCCAGGTCGACGTCGTGTCCGGGGCGGTCACCGCGATGCGCCGCTGGGACAGCGACCAGCGCCAGGCATGGCTGCTTTGACGAAGCGGGCGTCGGGTCAGCGGCGGCCGCGGCGGGCCTTCAGGTAGTCGGCCACGACGTACTCGCCCAGCCGGTCCAGCGACGGGGTGAAGACCCGGCCACCCGCCCGACGCGCGACGGCGTCGACGAACCGGGCCAGGCCGGGGTCGTCACCGAGCATGAACACGTTGAGGGCCGCCCCGCTGCGGCGCAGCTCGTCGACCTGGGCGACGGTCGCCCGCACCGTCGCGGTGGTGGGCGGCCACATGAACTGCGGCTCGCCGTCCGGCCCCAGGTGGGCGGTCGGCTCGCCGTCGGTGACCACCAGCACCACCGGCTCGGCGTCCGGGTGCCGGCGCAGGTGGCGGCCGGCCAGCATGAGGGCGTGCTGCAGGTTGGTGCCCTGCACCCACTCGGGCTCGGCCTCGGCGAGCTGCACGGGGGTGAGCCGCCGGGCGGCGATGTTGAAGCCGATGATCTGCAGCGCGTCATGTCGGAAGCGCGTCTGCACCAGGTGCGACAGCGCCAGTGCGGTCTGCTTCATCGGGCCCCAACGGCCCTCCTGCAGCATCGAGAAGGACATGTCGACGCAGAGGGCGACCGCGGCCGTGGTGCGCCGCTCGGTCTCGACGACCTCGAAGTCCTCCACGAGCAGAGAAACGCCGCGCGTCCCCTCAGCCGGCCGGCCGCCAGGCCCCGCTTCTCCTGGGAGCCCGCCCAGCGGCATACCTGCGGAGGCGTTGCGACGCAACGCGTTCGACACGGTGCGCACCGGGTCGAGGGGCAGCTCGTCGCCGAACTCCCACGCCCGGCTCAGCCCGGTCGGCTCGTCGGCCTGACCGGGCTGCCGGTCGTCGTGGTCGCCGCGGCCGCTGGCGGAGAGGTGGTCGAAGACCCGCCGCAGGGCCGTCTCGCCGAGCCGGCGCACCGCCCGGGGCGTGAGGCGGAGCCCGTCGTCACCACGGGCGAGGTAGCCCTGCTTCTCCAGCTCGCGCTCGAGCTGCCGCAGCGCCTCGAAGTCGCGGGCCGCGGCGGCACCGAGCCGCTCCTCCAGCCGCTCCACGTCGACGTCGTCGAGGCTGGCTCCGGCGTAGCCCTGGGCCAGCTGGTCGGAGAGGGCCTCGAGGTCGGCGAGCTCGGCCACTGCCTCGACCGCCTCGCCGTAGCCGAGCGAGTCGCCGCCCTGCATGCGCACGGGGCTGGAGCGGTCGAGGCCGGGCCGCAGCGCTCGCAGGTTGTCCTGGAGCTGGGCCATCTCGGCGGCCAGGTCGGCGTCACCCATGGCGTCGGCGACGAGCTGGGCCAGCTGGTCACGCTGCTCGGGGCTGAGCGAGGCCATCATCCGCGCGGCCGCGGCCTGGCGGCGGGCCAGGGCGTCGATGAGCTCGTCGACATCCTTCGGCTGCTCGGGGAAGAGGTCGCCATGGCGGTCCATGAACTCGCGGAACCGGTCGGTGGTGTCCTCGCCGCGCGCGTGCGCGGCCAGCAGCGCGTTGAGGTCGGCGAGCATGTCCTTGACCGCCTGCATCGCCTCGGGGTCCTGCCCGGAGAGCGCCTGCTTGAGCCCCGCGAACTGGGCGTCGAGCACCTCGCGCCGCAGCATCTGCTGGATCTGGTCGTAGATGCCCTTGGCCTCGGGAGAGTGCCAGTCGTGGTCGGCGAGCGCCCGCACGGCGCCGGCGACATCGTCGGGCAGCGTCGCGAGGTCCATCTCGGCGAGCCGAGCGGCGTCGCCGTGCTCGGCGGCGAGGGCGTCGCGCTCGGCGGCCAGGGCCTGGTCGAGCATCGCCCGCACCTGGTCGAGGGTGCCGCCGAGGTCGCCGCGGCGACGGGCGGCCTCGCGCATGCGGCGGATCCGGTCGGCGAGCTGGTCGAGGCCGCCGCGGCCGTCCATGCCGCGCCGCATCAGCTCCTGCAGCGCCTCGCGGGCACTGCCGCCGGCCAGGACCTCGCGCCCCACCTCGTCGAGGGCGGCGCGCACGTCGTAGGGCGGGGCCAGGGGGTCGGGCCCACCGCGCCACGGCCCGTACCGGAACCGCCCGTGGTGGGCGGGGTCCGGGCGGCCGGGGGAGTGACCTTCCACCCGTCGACCCCTACGCCCCGTACACGGTGCGCCCGGCCACCGTGTCCTTGTCGATGCGGCGGGTCAGGTGCAGGCCCTCGAGCGCGAACTCCACGGCCGCAGCCACCTCGCCGGGTGAGGCGTCGTCGCCGTGGCCGAGCCGGTCGAGCACCTTCGACAGGCCCGGCACCGTGCCGATCTGCTGGAGCAGGTCGGCCGCGGGCACCAGCTCACCGGTCTCGACGACGGCGCCCTCGGCGAACAGGTCGGTGAACCCGGACAGGTCGAGGCCGACGAGCCGGTCGCGGAACGTCTCGGCCACCGCCACCCGCAGCAGGTGGTCGAGCACCTCGCGCTCGCGTCCCTCCTCACCCATCTCGAACTCGACCTTGCCGAGCAGGGTCGGCACCACGGTGGGCACGTCGCAGATGCGCGCCACGGCGTCCGTCTCGCGGGCGCGGGCCGACCGGCGCAGCGCCGACGCGGCCACGCTCTCGGCCCCGGCGATGGCGAAGCGCGCCGAGACCCCCGACCGCTGGTCGACCGCCGCCGACTCGCGCAGCCCGCGCGTGAAGCGCGCCACCACCTCGACGAGGTGCTCGGGCACCTCGGCCACCAGCTCCGCCTCCTGGGAGATCAGCGCCACCTCGTCGGAGACCTCGAACGGGTAGTGCGTGCGGATCTCCGCGCCGAAGCGGTCCTTCAGCGGTGTGATGATGCGACCGCGGTTCGTGTAGTCCTCGGGGTTGGCCGTCGCCACCAGCAGCAGGTCGAGCGGCAGCCGCAGCGAGTAGCCGCGGATCTGGATGTCGCGCTCCTCCAGCACGTTGAAGAGCGCCACCTGGATCCGCTCGGCGAGGTCGGGCAGCTCGTTGAGGCCGAAGACGCCTCGGTTGGAGCGCGGCACCAGGCCGTAGTGCACCGTCTCGGGGTCGCCGAGGGTGCGCCCCTGGGCGACCTTCACGGGGTCGACGTCACCGACCAGGTCGCCGACGCTGGTGTCCGGGGTGGCCAGCTTCTCGGCATACCGCTCGCTGCGGTGCCGCCACCGGACGGGGAGGTCGTCGCCGAGCTCCTCGCGCAGGCGGACGCAGCGCCCGCACACCGGCTCGAGCGGGTCGTCGTTGATCTCGCAGCCGTCCACCGCGGGGCTCCACTCGTCGAGCAGCCCGCCGATGGTGCGCATCAGGCGGGTCTTCCCCTGCCCGCGCTCGCCGAGCATGACGAGGTCGTGGCCGGCGAGCAGTGCGCTCTCGAGCTCGGGCAGCACCGTCTCGTCGAACCCGACGATGCCGGGAAAGGCGGTCTCGCCCGCGCGCAGCCGGGCCACCAGGTTGTCGCGGATCTCCTGCTTCACCGTGCGGCGCCGGTGGCCCTGCTCCAGCAGCGCGCCGAGGGTGGTCGACGAGGGTCGGGCGGTCATGGGGCCACGCTACGTCCGCTCCCGCGGGTCCACCAACGAACCCCGTCCACCAGATGACCCTTCGCGCCCACCACGCACCGGACCCCGCCTCCCAGCGGGAGACGGGGTCCGGTGACGGTATGCCGCGTGGCCGGCTCAGGCGCGGCGGGCCCGGCGGATCGCTGCTCCGCCGAGGGCCAGCAGCACGGCGCCGACCGCCGCCAGCGGGGCCGGGTCCGAACCGGTCATGGCCAGCCGGTCCGGCGTCGCGGGGGCGGGGTCGGCCGCCGGGATGGCGGAGCGGGCCGGGGTGGTCACGGTGCCCGGTGCCTTCGTCGGGCCGGTCGGCAGGGTGGGCTGCACGACGGCCGGCAGGATGGTGAAGTCGGCGAACCCGAGGGCCGTCGGCATCATGTCCTCGAGCGCGCGAGCGGTGAGGGGCTTCTCGGCCGCGAGCAGTCGCGCCCCCTTGCGGGCCCCCTGGAGCTGGGACATCGGCTGGCTGTCGTCGCCGCAGACGATGACAGCCACAGCGGGACCAGGCTCGGGCTCGACGCCGTCGTTGCCGGTGATGCCCACCTTCTCGGAGACCCGCCCGTTCGGGCCGGGCACGACCTCCTTGATGACGAAGGCGTCGTCGGCGTCCTCGTTGCCGGCGAGGACGGCGGCGAGGGTGCTCCCCTCGGGGCAGGTGGCCGAGACCGTGATGGTTCCTCCGACCGCGACCCGCTGCGGCGTGACGCCGACCTCGATCTCGTCGAACGGGAAGTCGGGCAGGTCGATGGTGAAGGGGGCGCTCGTGGCCTCACCCAGGGGCTTCTCGGTGCCGTAGCTCAGGCAGTTCACCGTCGCGGTGGCCGTCCCGGGGTCGGCCTCCCACAGGTCGACCGAGGTGGCCCACGTCCCCGTCTTGGCGACATCGGTGGTGCCGAAGGCGACGACGTCGCTGCCCTGCTTGACCGTGACGACCGCCGTGCCGCTGCCGTTTGGGCAGGTGCCCGACACCTTCAGGCCCTCGAAGAGGTCCACCGGGCTCGAGCCGACGGTGATGGTCGCCGGAGAGGGTGCGGCGTGGGCGGGCGCGGCGACGGCGCCGAGGCCGGCAACGGCGAGGAAGGTGGCCAGCGACGTGGTGCGTGCGCGGGTGGAGAGCATGGGTGTTCCTCCGTGTTGTCCCCAGATGTTCGCGCGGACGCTATCGGGCGGATTGTGGCGAACTTGACCCTCCGGTTCGGTGGCGCCGAGAAGTGCCCGAAAGGACTAGCGGTGTCGGCGGCAGGTGCTCGTCCGGAACGGCTCGAGCGCCGCCGCGGTCTGCGCGGTCGGGAAGGCCACGGGGACGGTGGTGCGGGTGAGCCGCACCGGCACGGTGCGCACCCGGCCGTGCCCCACGGCATACCGGAGGTCGAGTGCCAGCTGGGTGAGCCCGCGGAGCTCGAGCCGTGTGTCGCGCCGGGTCTGTGGTCCGACCGTCCAGGCGGCGGCCTGCAGCCGAGCCGGGCTGCGCAGGCCGCGCGTCGCCTGCCCGATCACGTCGGCCGCGTGGGTGGTGCGGGTGCGGTCGAAGTCCTTCGGCCGCCACCACTTCCCGCCGACCTGCACCCGCGCGTTCCGGGAGCGGACCCAGGCGAGCGCCTCGTGCCCGTCGAGCCGGTGGGTGCCCCCGCGCTTGAGGTAAAGGCCTGCGTGCCGGTCGAAGGTGGGGCCCTCGGTGCGCACGGTCACCCCGCCCGCCGCGTCGACGAGGTCGACCAGGCCGGTGAAGTCGAGCACCGCGACGTGGTCCACGCCGATGCCGAGGTCGTCGCAGAGGCTGTCGACCATGGCCTGCGGCCCGCGCTGCAGGGCCATGCCGAAGCGGTGCGGGGTGGCGCTGCCGGCGCCGACGAACAGGTCGCGGGGGATCGAGAGCAGTTCCGGCTCGCCCTTGGCAGGACTGCGCAGCACCATCACGAGGTCGGCGCGCTCGCCGTCCGCCTGGGCGGCGTCCTTGTAGCGCTTCGCGTCCTCACCGGTCAGCCGCCCCCGCGAGTCAGACGCCAGGAGCAGGTATGCCGTGCCGTCGACCGATCCGGGCGCCTTCACGTCCACCGTCGGCGAGCGGTGCAGCAGCACCGTGGTGTCGGCTGCCACGACCGCGACCAGGAGCCCGACGACCGCGAGGGCCGCGACAGCCGCCCGGTGCAGACGTCGCCGCCACGCGGGTGGCGCCGCGTCGCCGGCATCGTGGTCGGGTGTGGACACGCGGAGCAGTGTCCCTCACGGACCGGCACAACCGGTGCCGGGCTGTCACCATGCGTGTCACGTCCACCATGCGTGTCACGTCGAGCTGAGGTGGCCGCAGGGGTCGGTCAGCCACCTTCGGCGGCGCGCTCGACCTCGGCGACGTCGATCCTGCCCATCTTCAGCATGGCCGCGGTGGCGCGGGTGGCGCGGCCGGGGTCCGGGTCGGTCAGCAGCTCGATGAGCCGACGCGGCACCACCTGCCACGACAGGCCGAAGCGGTCCTTGAGCCAGCCGCACTGGCTCTCCTCCCCGCCCTTCGAGAGCGCGTACCAGTAGTGGTCGGCCTCCTCCTGGTCGGCGCAGTCGATCCGGAACGAGATGGCCTCGTCGAAGGTGAACTCCGGGCCGCCGTTCAGGGCGAAGTACGGCTGGCCGTCGAGCTGGAACTCGACGGCCATCACTTCGCCCGCCGGTCGTGGCCCGGCCTCGCCGTAGCGGCTGGTGGTGGTGATCGTCGAGTTGGGGAAGATCGAGCAGTAGAACTGCGCGGCGTCCTCGGCCTGGGTGTCGAACCACAGGCAGGGTGTCGTTGTCGGCATCGGTGCGCTCCTTCGCGTTCGTCGGCGGGCTCAGAGTTGGCCGGCTGGCACTTCGGCGGGCTCCCCTCCAGTGAAGGCCCGCACCCGTACCGACGTCCGGGAGTCGGCGAAATCATCGCCCCCGGCGCCGACCGCTCGAGACTGGGAGACTGGGCCGGTGACCGAGACGAGCCCTCTCCCGACCGTGCCACACCTCCCCGCCGGCTGGACACCTCGAACCCCGGCCCTGGCCGACCACGGTGCCCTGGTCGACCTCGTGGCCGCCCACCAGCGGTCGGTGCGCGGGTCGAGCTCCGTCGACCCGGAGGCGGTCGCCTCGGCCGCCACCGGCACCGCCTCCTGGACGAGGCGCCAGGTGCTGGCCGAGGACGCCTCGGGCCGGGTCGGCGCCTGGGCGAGCGTCCACGACCGCGCGGCCGGGCGCAGCGTCGTCGAGGTCGTGGTCGCGCCCGAAGAGGCCGCCGCCGACGCGCTCGCCGCCGACCTCTTCCGCTGGGCGGCGACGACCGCCCTGGAGGTCGCCGAGCAGCGCGGGCTGCCCGGCACCCAGCTCGACTCGGGCGCCTACGCCACCGACGAGCGTCAGCGTGGCTGGCTGGCCGACGCGGGCTACCGGCAGACCCGCACCTGGCTGCAGATGAGCCGTCCGGTCGACGCGTCCGAGGGGGAGCCGGGGGCGCTGCCGCCGGCGCGCGAGGGCGTGACCGTGCGCCGGGTGGCCGCACACGACGACGGGCTGCCCGTGGCCGCCGACCTGCAGACGGTGCACCGCATGCTGGAGGAGTCGTTCGCCGACCACTTCAACTCCTACCGCGAGAGCTTTCCCGAGTTCGTCCAGCGGCTGCGTGAGGACCCCGGCCACCGGTGGGACCACTGGTGGATCGCCACCATCGACGTCGACGGCGAGCAGGTGCCCGGTGGTGCGCTGGTCGGCTCCGTGCTCTCGCCCGACGAGAACGGCGTCGAGGGCAGCTACATCGACTACATCGGCGTCCACCGGCGCTCCCGCGGTCGCGGCGTGGCGAAGGCGCTGCTGCACACCGTGATCGCCGACGCGGCGCGGCGCGGGCGCAACCGCGTCGGCCTCGAGGTCGACGCCGACTCCCCGACCGGCGCCGACGGCCTCTACCGCTCGATGGGCTGGGTGACGAAGTACGAGACGGAGTCGTGGCACCGCGACGTGACCGTGGAGGCGGGAGCCTGATGCCCCGCGCGGAGCAGCGCACCGATCCTGTCGCGCACCACGGCGAGGGCCCCGTCTGGTGGGAGCCGTGGGGCGGCCTGCGCTTCGTCGACATGCTGGCCGGTGACGTGCTCCTCCTCGCCGATGACGGCGGCGTCACGCGCACCCACGTCGGCACGGTCGCGGCGGCCCTGCGCCCCCGCACCCGTGGCGGTGCCGTGGTCGCCACCGAGCGCGCCTTCGCGCTCGCCGAGAAGGACGACTTCTCCGACCTGCGCGTCCTGCCCGACGTCTGGGGAGACCCGGGCATCCGCTTCAACGACGGGGCCTGCGACCCCGACGGCCGGTTCTGGTGCGGCACCATGGCCTACGACGAGACACCCGGCGCCGGCACGATGTACCGCCTCGAGGCGTCGGAACCGTATGCCGCTGGGCGGGTCTGGGGCGACGTCACCATCAGCAACGGGCTGGGCTTCAGCCCCGACGGCACCCACGCCTACTACAACGACACCCCGACCCGCGCGGTCAGCCGGCTCGACTGGGTCGACGGCGAGCTGCGGAACCGACGCGACTTCGTCAGCCTGCGCGACGAGCCCGCCTCGGCGGGGAGTCCCGACGGCCTCTGTGTCGACGCCGAGGGCGGGGTGTGGGTCGCCCTGTTCGGCGGGTCCGCGGTGCGGCACTACACCGCCGACGGCACGCTCGCCGAGGTGGTGGAGCTGCCGGTCAGCCAGGTGACGGCGTGCACGTTCGGCGGGGAGGGGCTCCGCGAGCTGTTCATCACCACGTCGGCCGAGAACCTCGACCGCGCGCAGGAGCCACTGGCGGGTGCGCTGTTCTCCTTCACCCCCGGGGTCAGCGGTCTGCCGACGCTCCCGTTCGCGGGGTGAGGGTCGGCTCCTCCGGAGTCGCGAGGGTGATGAGGGCCTCGAGCACCCGGTCGTCCTGCTCGAGGCGCGCCTCGATCCGGCGCAGCGAGTGGGCCACGGTGGCCTCCGGCAGGTCGCCTTCGAGGTCGACCCGCGCGAAGAGCACCAGCTGGCGCGGCCCGACGAACTCCAGCCGCAGGTAGGTCACCCGGGCGACCTCGGGCAGCGCGGTGACGCGGGCGAGCATGCCCTGACGCAGCTGCTCGTCGCTGGACTGACCGGTGAGGAAGCGCCGGTTGCGCTCGATCAGCACGACGGCGATGACGATCAGGAGCAGCCCGACGAGGATCGAGCCCGCGGCGTCCCACACCGCCGAGCCGGTCAGCTGGTGCAGGGCGATGCCGAGCGCGGCGATCACCAGCCCGGCCAGGGCGGCGGCGTCCTCGGCGAGCACGGCGCGCAGGGTCGGGTCGGAGCTGCGCAGCGCGTGGTCGAAGACGTCGCGGTCGAGCGCCTGGCTCTCGGCGTGGGTCTGCCGGAACGCCTGGGCGAACGAGATGCTCTCGAAGATGAACGCGACGCCCAGCACGGCATACGCCACCAGGGGGCTCTCCACCTCGCCCTTGTGGCTCAGCTCGGTGATGCCGTGCCAGACCGAAACCGCGCCGCCGGCGACGAACAGGCCCATGGCCGCGAACATCGACCAGACGTAGGCCTCCTTGCCGTAGCCGAGGGGCCGCGCCTCGTCCGGGGGCCGCTGCGACTTCTTCTGTGCCACGAGGAGGAAGACCTGGTTGCCCGTGTCGGCCCAGCTGTGCGCGGCTTCGGCCAGCATCGAGGCCGACCCGGTCAGGAGGGCGGCCACGCTCTTGGCCACCGCCACCGCGGCGTTGGCGGCGAAGGCGATGATGACGGTCACGGTGCTCTCGCCCCCGCCTCCGCCCTTCTTGTCGTCCTGCTTCGTCTCCGCGGTCACGGCGTTCTGTCTACTCCTGCTGCGCCGGGCCCGCGCGTCCACCCGTCCCTAGCATGAGGGCGTGGTGCCTCCCGACGACTCCGGTGCCGCGGCCCTCGCGGCCGCGCTGGCGCAGCTGTATGCCGTGGCGCCGGACGAGTTCGTCACCACCAGGACGCGCCTGGTCCAGGAGGCGAAGGCCGCAAAGGACACGGCTCTCGCCAAGGAGCTCGGCCGGGCGCGCCGCCCCACCGTGGCCGCCTGGGCGGTCAACGCCGTGGTGCGCGAGCACCCCGAGCACGCCCAACGCCTGCAGGTGCTCGGGCAACGGATGCGGGCTGCCCAGGCCCAGCTCGACGCAGCAGCGATGACCGAGCTCCGGTCGGAACGGGACCAGCTCCTCGGCACGTGGGCCGACGACGCCGACGCGGCCGGGAGGCGGGCCGGTCGTCCGTTGACCTCCGCTGTCGGTGAGGAGGTGCGCGCCACGCTGATCGCGGCCCTCGCCGAGGAGGAGGCGATGCAGGCGGTGCTCTCGGGGCACCTGACGCGGGCGCTGCGCTACTCGGGCTTCGGGGAGGTGGACCTGTCGGAGGCGGTGGTCCGCACCTCGTCCGGCGCGGTGCTCAGCGTCGTGCCCGCTGCCGCCCAGGACGAGCCGGCCGCCGAGGCCGGGGCACCCGAGGCGAAGCCGGGCCGGAAGGGCACCGAACGGCATACCTCTCCCCGCACCGCGGCCGAGGACGAGGCGGCTGCTGCCCGCGAGGCCGCCGACCGTGAGCGGGTGGACGCCGCCCGGGAGGCCCACGCGGCGGCGGTCGAGGCGGCCACGGAGGCTGGCCTCGCCCTGGACCAGGCCCGCGACCGGGCCGACGAGACGCGGTGGCGGGTGGAGGAGCTCGAGGGCCAGCTCAAGCAGGCCCGCGCCGAGCACCGCGCCGCCGAGCAGGCCGCCACGGAGGCAGCCCGCGCACGGCGCTCGGCCGAGGTGGAGGTGGCCCGGGCCGACAAGGCCCTGCGCGACGCCCGCGCCCGCCCCGACTGACCTGCCACGACTGACCTGCCACGACTGACGCGCCGACTGGGCGGAACGGGCCGAAGGGCCCACCCCCACCAGCCCGTGGAGGCGTGAGACTGCGGTTATGGCCCCCGGTCCGGCTGTGCGTCCGGCAGCCCGTGATGCGCCGCACGGGCCGGTCGCCGAGCACCGGGACTGGTGGCGGGTGGTGGAGGTCATCGCCTCGATCGCCCTCGGCGCGGCCCTGCTCATCTGGGGGCTGCCCCTGGTGGCGGGCGAGGACTGGTCGGCGATCGGGTCCGTCTTCTCAGAGCTCAGCCCTTGGCAGGTCGTGGTGCTGGGGCTCGTGTGGCAGTTCGGCCTGTGGATCCACACCATCGCGCTGTGCGCCGCCCTGCCCGGGCTGAGCAGCCCGCGGGCGTGGTTCCTGAACCAGACGGGCAGCGCCGTCTCCAACATCCTGCCCCTCGGTGGTGCGGCGGGCACGGTCCTGAACTACTCCACCGCCCGGGTGTGGGGGTTCAGCACGTCGGCGTTCCTCCGCTGGGCGGTCGCCACGAACATCTGGGACACGCTCGGCAAGCTCATCGTGCCCGCCCTCGCCGTGCTGTGGCTGGTGGCGGCCGACGCGACCTCGCCGGACGCCCTCGTGAGCGCGGCCGTGGCCGGGGTCGTGACCCTGGGGCTGCTCGTCGCGCTCACCTGGTTCATGCTCCACCGCGACGTCGGCATGAAGGTCATCGGCCGCCTCCTCGACACGCTCGTGCGCTCGCTGCACCTGCGCCGCCTGCGCGAGGAGCACTTCGCCGACGACGCGGTCGGGTTCCGGCGCGACCTCGCCGACCTCGTCGCCCACGCCTGGGGTCGCCTGACGGTCGGCAAGGCGGCGTACGCCGCGAGCCAGGCGTTCCTGCTCTGGCTGTGCGTCACCTGGCTCGGCGGCGACGCCTCGCCCCCGGTCGTGTTCGCGGCCTTCGCCGCCGAGCGGGTGCTGTCACTGGCCGTGATCACCCCGGGCGCCACCGGGGTCGTGGAGATCGGCATGACCGGCACGCTGGTGTGGTTCGGTGTCGACCCGGCCATCGCCGCGGCGAGCGTCCTGCTCTACCGCGCCTTCATCATCGGCCTCGAGATCCCCTTCGGTGGCACCGCCCTGCTGTGGTGGCTCATCCGCACCCGCCGCAGCCGGCGCCGGGCCAAGGCGTCGACCGCGCCCGCACCCTGAGCCACCCGAGACCCTGAGCCCACACCCGAGACCCTGAGGCCCTACCCAACCCTGAGGCGCCCCTGAGGAACCTGAGGCCCGACCCCGGGTCGATCTAGGTATGAGCCCCGATGTCGAGGGGGCTCCGCGTCCGCAGACTCGAAGGCATGCACACCGCTGCGCCGCCCCTGAGCCGGTTCGTCAAGGGCGTCCTGTCACTGGGGGTCGCTGCCGCCGCCCTGGTGTGGGCGCTGCCCCGGGCGGGTGGGGTCGGCTGGCAGGAGATCGGCACAGCGGTGGCCGCCCTCGGCCCGTGGCAGCTCATCCTCCTCGCGGTGGTCTGGCTCGCCGGCCTGTGGGTGCACACGCTCGCCCTGACGGCCGCCATGCCCGGCCTGAGCAGCGCCCGGGCGCTGTTCCTCAACCTCACCGGCAGCTCGGTGTCGAACCTGCTGCCCTTCGGGGGTGCCGCCGGCACGGTCGCGAACTGGACCATGAGCCGCTCGTGGGGCTTCAGCTCCGTGTCGTTCGCCCGCTGGGCCCTGCTCACCAACGTCTGGGACACGCTGGCCAAGCTCGTGCTGCCCGGAGTGGCCCTGTGCTGGCTCGCGTTCGCGGGCATCGACGGAGGGGGCGTGCTGTCGCAGGCGGCCCTCGTGGGCGGCGGACTGCTCCTGCTCGCCGTGCTGGGCGTGCGGGGACTCATGGCGGGTGACCGCGGTGCCCGCGCCCTCGGTGGCGTCGCCGACCGGGTCGTGCGGGCGCTCGGCCGGCCGCTGCCCCAAAGCGGTGGGTATGCCGCGTGGGCCGTTCGGGTGCGGCGCGACAGTGCCGACCTCCTCACCACGGCGTGGGGTCGGCTCACCGTGGGCAAGATCGCCTACGCGCTCTTCCAGGCACTGCTGCTCTGGCTCTGCCTGGCCCTCATCGGCACGGCGCCGGGGCTGCCGGTCGTCTTCGCGGCCTTCGCCGTCGAGCGGATCCTCTCGATGGCGGTCGTCACGCCCGGTGCGACGGGTTTGGTGGAGGTCGGCATGACGGGGCTGCTGGTGGCGCTGGGAGCCGAGCCGGTCACGTCGGCCGCGGGAGTGGTGGTCTACCGCGCCATCACCGTCGGGCTGGAGATCCCGGTGGGCGGGGCCGGCCTGCTCTGGTGGTGGGCGACCCGGCGACCGGGCCGCTCAGGCCAGCGACAGGAAGAGGCGGCGGAGCTCGTCGATGTCGAGCGTCCGCTCCGCGTCGGGGGCCGCCAGGCACTCGCGCATGTTGAGGGCGATGACGTCGAAGCCGGCTCGTCCGAGCGCCCGGTGCACGGCCGAGAGCTGGGTGACGACGTCGGCGCAGTCGCGGCCCTCCTCGATCATCCGCACCACGCCGCCGAGCTGGCCCTGGGCACGCTTGAGCCGGTTCAGCACTGAGTGCATCTCGGCGGTGGTGGCCGTCTCCATGCGGACCTCCTCGGGTCGCGTCGGGTGGGGGAGGTGGAGGGTTGTGCGGCGCGGCCCGGTGGGAGGGGGATCCGCGGGCCACGCCGCACGTCTGGGGGTGTCAGCTCGCCTGGGCGGCGACCTGCTTGCGCACCTCGTCCATGTCGAGGGCGCTGACCTGGCTGATCACGTCCTCGAGCGCCGCGGCGGGCAGGGCGCCGGGCTGGGCGAAGACGAGGATGCCGTCACGGAAGGCCATCAGCGTGGGGATGGAGGAGATCTGCAGGGCACCGGCGAGCTCGGGCTCGGCCTCGGTGTCGACCTTGGCGAAGACGATGTCCTCGTGGTTCTCCGACGCCTTCTCGAAGACGGGAGCGAACATGCGGCACGGGCCGCACCAGGCCGCCCAGAAGTCGACGAGCACGATGCTTTCGTCCTGGACGGTGTTCATGAAGGTGTCCTTGGTGAGGGCACGGGTGGCCATGGCTGGCGTCCTTTCAGGTCGGTGGTGCGCCGGAGCGCTTCGCCTGCGTCAACAGGATACCCCTTGGGGTATATTCCCGACCAGTGTTCCGGTCAGGTCAGTCCTCGAGCTCGCGCAGCACCGACTGCAGGTCGCAGCTGGCGTCGCGGTTGTAGGGCAGCTTCGACAGCAGCTGGCCCATGAGGCAGGAGTCGGTCAGCGCGGCACCCACCAGTCCGGCACCGATCGCACCGGCCACCCACTTGGCGGGCGGGAAGACGACGCTCGTGACGACACCGGTTGCCACGATGCCGCCGGCCACCAGGCGCACCTGGCGCTCCAGCGCCCACTTCTCGGCACCCCGACGCAGCGGGGCACCGGCCTTCTCCCACGCCAGGACCCCGCCGTCGAGGACGTGCAGGTTCGGCAGCCCGGCCGCCGCGAGCAGCGACTCGGCCTGTCCCGCCCGGTTGCCCGAACGGCATACCAGCACGACGTCGTCCTCGAGGTGGCGACGCAGCTCCTCGCGGTGCTCCTTGAGCAGGTCGAGCGGGACGTTGTAGGAGCCGGGGATGTGGGCGGTGCCGAACTCGGCCGGGGTCCGCACGTCGAGCAGGCGCGGTGAGTCGGCACTGTCCAGCCACTCGCGCAGGGTCGCGACGTCGAGGCGGGCGGGCATGGTGGAGACGGTGGTCATGGGTTCCTTTCGGTATGCCGTGGGCGCGGCGCCCGGGGGAACGGCGCCGCGCCCACGACCAATGGGGGGTGGGGTCGGAAGGTCAGGCGGCCTTGACGATCGGAAGGCCGGACTCCTCGGCGTGCTCGCCGTAGGAGTCGTCGACGGCCACGACGCGGTGGCCGTTCGCGGCCAGGATGCTCGCCACGATCGAGGCCCGGTAGCCGCCGGCGCAGTGCACCCAGACCTCACCGGCCGGGACCTCGTCGAGGCGCTGGAGGATCTCGTGGATCGGCACGTTGACCGCGCCCTCGATGTGCGACTCCTCGAACTCCTGGCCGCGGCGCACGTCGAGCACCTGCACCGGCCGGTGGTGGCGCACCTGGGAGAGGTCGGCGAAGGTGGCGCGCTCGAAGGAGCCGAGCGGCTCGTCGGTCCACTCCTCCGGCTTGCCCGTGGCGGCAGCCGCGGGGTGGTCGATGCCGATGCGCACCATCTCGCGTTGGGCCTCGGCGACCTGCTCGGCGTTCTCGCCCAGCAGCGTCACCGGGGTGCCCCACGGGATGAGCCAGCCCAGGTAGGTGGCGAACTGGCCGTCGATGCCGAAGTTCAGGGTGCCCGGTGCGTGGCCCGCGGCGAAGGCGGTGCGGGTGCGCAGGTCGACCAGCCACTCGCCGGCCTCGAGGCGCTTGAGCAGCTCCTCCTTGTCGGCGAGCTCCGGGGCGTCCAGGTCGGCGCCCGACGGGCCCGAGGCGTTGGCCGGCCCCATGTGCACGTAGTAGGCGGGGTAGGCGTCGAGGCCGGCGACGATCTCTGCGACGTAGGCCTCCTCGTCCTTGGTGAGGGCGGGGTTGCTCCTGCGCTCCTGGCCGATCGTCGACGACGTGGACTCCGACTGGGTGGCGGAGCAGAAGGAGCCGAAGCCGTGCGTCGGCATGACCTGGGTCTCGTCGGCGAGCTGGTCGGCCAGCTTGTGCGCGGAGGCGTGCTGGTGCCGGGCCAGGGCGTCGGTGTGCTCCGGCCCGAGCAGGTCGGGGCGGCCGGTGGAGCCGAACAGCAGCGAGCCGCCGGAGAACACCGCCGGGGTCTCGCCCTCGAGCACGTAGGACAGGTGGGTGAAGGTGTGGCCGGGGGTGTGCACCACCCGCACGCGCAGGGCGTCGCTCACCTCGACGACGTCGCCGTCGCGCACCGGGTCGTGCTCGAAGGAGACCTCGTCGTCGGCGTTGACGTGGTAGGCCGCCCCGGTCTCCTTGGCCAGCGCGAGGCCGCCGGTGACGTAGTCGTTGTGGATGTGCGTCTCGAAGACGTGCGTGATCCGCACGCCACAGCTCGCGGCGAGGTCGGTCATCCGGTCGGTGTCGCGCTGCGGGTCGACCACGAAGGCGACCTCGCCGTCGTGGACGAGGTAGCTGCGGTCACCCAGCGAGGGCGTCTCGACGGGGAGGATGGTCACGGCCATGAAGGGGTTCCTTTCCGGGGAACGTCGGGATGGAAGGCGTTGGGGCAGAAGCGAGTCGGGGAGGTCTGGGGGCTGTCAGCGCGGGTCGCGGCCGGTCACCAGCGGCCGGCCGGAGCGGGCCCACGCGTCGGTGCCACCTGCCACGTTGACCGCGTCGACGCCGGCACGCTCCAGGAACGTGGTCATCGAGGCGCTGCGGTTGCCGCTGCGGCAGATCACGTGGACCTGACGGTCGCACGGCACCTCGGCGACGCGGTTGGCCAGCTGCGACATGGGGATCAGGACGGCGCCCGGCACGTGTCCCTGCACGTACTCCAGGCCTTCACGCACATCGAGGACGAAGGCGGCGTCGTCCTCCTGGGCGGCGGCGAACTGCTCGATGGTGATCTCGCGCATGACTCTCCAAGATCGGTTGTCCGAGGGCTGTCGTCGACAACAGTACATACCCCCATGGGTATTTCCAACCGGAGGTGGAGGGGAGTGCGCCCGCCCGCTCAGCCGTGCGGCAGGTGCCGCTGCTCGGCGTCGTGCTGCTGGGCGTCGAGGAACGCCTGCAGCGCGTCGCGCCCGCCCTGGTGGTAGGCGCGAACGGCGGGGCTGGGGGAGGCCGAGAGGCTGTTGGCCCGGTGGGTCCAGAGCGCCAGCGCCTCGTGCAGCGCGGTGAAGGCCTCCACGGGGCCGGCTGTCGCCACGATGCGCATGGCCTCGGCCAGGGCTGCGGCCTCGCCCTCGTGGTAGCTCACCGGGTTGCGAAGCACCCCCTTGCGACGCGAACGACGGACGTCATGGGGGCCGGAGCGCTGCTCCGTTGGCACCATTTCACGCTACGCCCGCCCGGAACCGACGGCGGCCAGGTGTGACCCACCAGACTCCGCCCGGGGCGACCTCGGTCACCACCTGGCCAGGGGTGTGCCGCGCGGACCGAGGGGTCGGAACGCCGCCGCCCCGCACACCGGGGGTTGGCGTGCGGGGCGGCGGACGTTCAGGCCGGCGGGAGGCTCAGCGCATCGGGTCGAAGGGGGCGAGCTGCGGGATGCGCCTGCCCGTCACCATCTGCTCGGCGAGCAGCCGGCCGGTGACCGGCCCGAGGGTGATGCCCCACATGCCGTGTCCGCCGGCGGCGAACACCCGGCTGGAGCGGGTGGCGCCGATGAGCGGCAGGCCGTCGGCGGTGCAGGGGCGCGAGCCGACCCACTCGTCCTGGCGGTTGTCGAGGTCGGCGCCCCGCAGCAGCGGGCGGGCCGCGTCGGTGATCGCCCGGATGCGGCGCTGGTCGAGGGCGGCCTCGGGCTTGCGGAACTCCATCATCCCCGCCACGCGAAGGCGGTCGCCGATCGGCGTGCAGGCCACCCGCTGGGCCGGGAAGTAGACCGGGCCGTCGGGCACGTGGTCGACGGCGACGCTGAAGCTGTAACCGCGACCGGCCTGCACGACGCGCCGCACGCCGAACCGGCGGGCGAGCCTGCCGAGCCATGCGCCGGTGGCCAGCACGACCGAGTCGAACGACTCGCGGCTGCCCTCGGCGGTGACGACGTCGACACCGGTGCCGGTCTCGACCAGGTCGACGACGGTGGCGCCGCTGAGGACCTTGCCGCCACGGTCGCGCACCGAGTCGGCGAGCGCGTGCACGTAGGCCCCGGGGTTGATGAACCGCTGGTCGCGCAGGCGGATCGCCGCACCGATCTCGTCGGAGAGCGACGGCTCGATGGCGCGGGCCTCCTCGCCGGTGAGCACGTCGAACTCGATCGACTGCCCGGCCGAGTGGATGTGCTCGATCTCCTCGAGGAGGGTGCGGCGCTCGTCGGCGGTGCGGTAGGCCGCGAGGAAGGACTGCGTCTCGTGGGTCGGCGCCTGCACGCCGCCGTCGCGCAGCAGGTCGAAGCTCTCCAGCGACAGGTCGTTGACCGGCACGAGCGAGCCCATGGCCGTCTTCCAGGCCTTCATCGTGCTGTGGCGGGTGAAGCCGGCGACGAAGCGGAGGAAGTCGGGGTTGGCGCTCGGCGGCACGTAGACCGGCGAGGAGGGGCTCAGCACGGCGCGCAGCCCGTACTTCAGCACGGCCGGCTCGGGCAGCGGCGTGGCGATGCCCGGCGTGAGCCAGCCGGCGTTGCCCCACGACGAGCCGGCGGCCACGCCCTCGCGGTCGAGCACGGTCACCTCGACTCCGTGCTCCTGGAGGAACCAGGCGGTGGACAGGCCCACCATGCCGGCGCCGACGACGGCGACGCGGCGGGGGGCGGGGAGACCGGATGCGGTGACGGGTGCGGCAGCCATGCCCTCCATCGTGAAGCCGGCTCGTGCGGAAGCCACTGTGCTGGGGCGACAGACAATGCGGGTCTGGTTGTGCCCGGGGAACAACCTCCATGCGACCATGGTCCCGTGATCAGTGTCGCCGACCTCGCCGCCTCCCTCGGCGGCGGCCTCCTGAGCCTCGCGGTCGACGTGCCCGGGGCGGAGGTGGACGACCTCACCCTCGCCGAGCCCGGCCAGGGGGTCGTCGGCCAGCGGGGCGACCTCGTGCTCGGGGTGGGGGTCGACCGGGTCGAGGCGGCGGCCGACCTGCTGCGCGCCGCCGCCGATGCCGGCGCCGGCGGCCTGGTGCTGCGGCGGGCGCTGGCCCGGCGGCGCACGCTGCGCGACCTCGCCCAGCGCCGTCGCCTGCCGCTGCTCGAGCTGGCCGACCACGCCTCCTGGGCCCACACCGTCTGGCTCCTGCGCGGCGTCCTCGACCGCGCCGCCAGCGCCGTCGGGCCCGGCCGGGCCGAGGCCCCGGTGCACGACGACCTCTTCGCGCTCGCCGACGCCATCGCCGCCGTCGTCGACGCCCCGGTCACCATCGAGGACCCGCACTCGCGGGTGCTCGCCTACTCCTCCCGGCAGGACGTCACCGACCCGGCGCGGGTGTCGACCATCGTCGGCCGGCGGGTGCCGGAGGAGGTCCTCGCCAGCCTGCGCGCCCGTGGGGTCTTCCGCCGCCTGGCTCGGTCCTCCGAACCCGTCTTCGTGCCGGCCGACCCCAGCGGCACGCTGCCGCGCCTGGTGGTCCCGGTGCGGGCCGGCGGCGAGTGGCTCGGCTCGGTGTGGGCCCTGGTCGAGGAGCGCCCGCCCGCCGAGGTGGTGAGCGAGGTGACCCGCACGGCGTCGTTGGTCGCGCTGCACCTGCTGCGGCTGCGCGCCCAGGCCGACCTCGGCCGGAGGCTGACGGCCGACCGACTGCGTGTGGCGCTGAGCGGCACCTCCTCCGGCGCCGACGACTGGCTGCCGGAGGGGCCGTGGCGCGTCGTCTGCCTCGGTGGTCCCGCCGACGCCTCGCCCGAGAACGTCCTCGACCTGTGGGAGTCGGTGTGCCGCCGCCACTCCTGGCACCAGCCGCTGCTCGCGACGCTCGACGGCCGCGTGTATGCCGTGCTCCGCGCCGACGGTGCCGTGCCCGGCACCTGGGTGTGGCTGCGGACGGTCGTGGAGGAGGCGGCGAGCGAGGGCCTGGGGCTCACGGCGGCAGCCGGCCACGCGGCATACAGCGCCGGTGAGCTCGCCCGGGCCCGGGCAGAGGCGGCGGAGGCGGAGCGCTCGCGCGGCCGCCTGCCGGTCGCCGGCATCGAGGAGCTCTGGGCCGCGGTGACGGTGGAGCGGGCGGCGGCGGCGCTGCGCGAGGGAGCCCTGCTGGGTCCGGTCGAGGCGCTGCGGCGCCACGACGCCGAGCGCGGCACCGGTTACCTGGCCACACTCGCGGCCTGGCTGGACCACCCGGGCGAGCCTGCGCTGGCGGCCCGTTTGCTGCACGTGCACCCCAACACCCTCCGCTACCGGATGGGGCGCATCACGGCCCTCCCCGAGCTCGAGGGCACCGACCTCAGCGACCCCGAGACCCGGCTGGCCCTGCGGCTCCAGCTGGCGGTGCTGGCCACCTCGCACTAGCACGTCCGTCACGCCTGCGGGGGCGGATCCGGGAAAAAAGTGCGCCACAAGGGGTTGCGTCACCCGGACAGAAGTGGGCACACTCGACAACCAGCACTTGTAAGCGCTTTCAAGGATGATGGCGAGGGCATGGCAAAAGACCGGCAGCGTGACCCCGGAGCGACGATCTACTCCGTCGCCGAGCTCGCCGGCGTCTCCATCGCCTCGGTCTCCCGGGTGATGCAGGGCTCCGGGGGGGTGTCGGACAAGACCCGGCAGAAGGTGCTGGCCGCCGCGAAGGAGCTCAACTACGTGCCCCTCGGCGCGGCGCGGAGCCTGGCGGTCCGCCACCACGAGGCGCACGGACTGGTGCTTCCCGAGCTCGCCGGCCCCTACTACTCCGAGCTGCTCATCGGCTTCGAGACCCGAGCCGCCGAGCTCGGCCAGAGCGTGGTGCTGCTGCTCGCCGACGGCAAGCGAGACGTCGCCCGCGACGTGCGCCGCCTGGCCACGCGGGTCGACGGCCTGGTCATGCTCGGCTCGCTCTGCGTCACCGACATGGTGGCCCAGGGGCTGCACGGCAAGAAGCCCGTCCTCGTCATCGCCGGCCACCCGCAGCCCGGGATCGAGGCGATAGGCGCCGAGAACCACCAGGGCGCCAGGGAGCTGACGGCGCACCTGCTCGGTCACGGCCGCCGCAGGCTGCTGTTCGTGGGCGATCCTGCCAGTGCGCCGGACGTCGCCGATCGCTATGAGGGTTTCGTGGCCGCTCACGAGGGGGAGCCCACGCCCGACCCGGTGCGGATTCCGTTCCGCGAGGCGGACGGCGCGTCGTTCGCCGACCGCGTGCTCGGGGGCGACGTCGAGGCAGATGCGTTCGTGTGCGCGAACGACGAGCTCGCCCTGTCGATCATGAGCCGGTTGCAGGACGGTGGCGTGCGCGTGCCCGAGGACGTGGCTGTTGTCGGCTGGGACGACGTCATGGCCGCCCGCTACGTCCGTCCGGGCCTGACCACGGTGCGCCAGCCGGTCAAGGAGCTGGGCAGGCTCGCCGCCGACAGGCTCCACGAGCGCATCGCCGGCGCGCCCGCGCGCGAAGGACTGGAGATCCTCCCGACCCAGCTCGTGCTGCGGGGCTCCTGCGGGTGCGCTGCAGCGCCGGACGCAAAGCCGGCCACCGCTAGCGCGAAACCCTCCGGCCGGACGACCGGAAGGCCCGTCAGGAAAGCCTCGTCCAAGAGGACAACCGCCTAGAGCACCACCTTCACCGCCCTCGCAAGGAAAGAGAACCCGCATGAAACGCACCTCCGCCATCGTCGTCGTCACGCTGACGACCACAGCCCTCGCCCTCTCCTCCTGCGGGCGTGACAGCGGCGCCGCCACCGCCGCCACGCAGGGCAAGACCGTCAGCGACGGAAAGGCGACCGGCTCCATCACGGTGTGGGCCATGGGAGCCGAGGGCGAGAAGCTGCCCGAGCTCGCCAAGGAGTTCGAGGCTGCCAACCCGGGGGTCAAGGTCAACGTCACTGCCATCCCCTGGGATGCAGCCCACGACAAGTTCACGACGGCCATCACCGCCAACCAGACACCGGACGTCGCGATGGTCGGCACCACCTGGATGGGCGAGTTCGCCGGCCTGGGGGCGCTCGACGCGACACCGCCGGCGATCAAGAAGGACGCCTACTTCCCGGGGGCGTGGGGCACGACCGAGGTCGGCGGCACCTCCTACGGTGTCCCGTGGTACGTCGAGACCCGGCTGGTCTACTACCGCACCGACCTCGCCGAGAAGGCGGGCATCACCTCACCGCCCACCGACTGGGCGGGCCTGAAGTCGATGGCCAAGGCGATGCAGGACAAGGCCGGCGCCAAGTGGGGGATCGGCCTCCAGGCGGGCGGCACCGGCTCCTGGCAGTCGGTCATGCCGTTCGCGTGGTCCAACGGCGCCGAGCTCACCAAGGACGGCGGCAAGGCCTACAACTTCAACACCCCCGAGATGCTGGAGGCCGTGAAGTACTACCAGAGCTACTTCACCGACGGCATCTCGGACAAGGCGGCTCCGGCCACGCCGACCACCGAGCCGGACTTCGTCAGCGGCAAGGTCCCGATGTTCATCTCCGGCCCCTGGGAGATGTCGGCGGTCGAGAAGGTCGGCGGCGCCGGATTCAAGGACAAGTACGGCGTCATGAAGATGCCGGTCAAGAAGACGTCCTCGTCGTTCGTCGGCGGCTCTGACCTCGCCGTCTTCAAGAACACCAAGAACCGCGACAGCGCCTGGAAGTTCGTCGAGTGGCTCTCCAAGCCCGACGTCCAGGTCAAGTGGTACAAGCTCTCCACCGACCTTCCCTCGGTGAAGTCCGCCTGGGACGACCCGGCGCTGCAGCAGGACAAGAAGCTGGCCGAGTTCGGCAAGCAGCTCGAGACCGCCAAGGCACCGCCGTCCTTCCCGACGTGGGAGCAGGTCATCACGTCCTTCGACACCGAGATGGAGAAGGTCACCAAGACGGGCGCCGACCCGGCTGCTGCGCTGAAGACGGTGCAGAGCCAGGCCGAGTCCATCGGAACCGGCCAGTAGAGCCATGACCGCCACGACCACCCGGCGCGCCGCGTCCCAGGGTGCTGAACCACCGCCCCGCAGGCCGGCCCGCAAGTCCGGCCTGCGGGAGGGGCGGGCAGCATGGCTCCTCGCCCTGCCGTTCAGCCTGTTGTTCCTGACCTTCACGCTGTGGCCAGTGGTCCAGTCGCTCTTCATGAGCTTCACGGACACCCGGTCCCGTGACCTGCGGACGCCGTTCGCGGTGGCCTTCGTCGGCCTGGACAACTTCACGCGTGCCTTCGGTGACGCCAAGTTCCTGACGTCCGCGGGCAACACGGCCTACTTCGTGCTGGTGGGGGTGCCCCTCACCCTCACGATGGCGCTGGCCGCGGCTCTCGCGCTCGACAAGGGCATCACGAAGTTCCGCTCGGTCTTCCGGTTGGGGTTCTACACCCCGGTCATCACCTCGATCGTGGCGGTCGCGGTGGTGTGGCGCTTCCTGCTCCAGCCCGACTACGGCCTGTTCAACACGGTGCTCGGCTGGTTCGGCATCGACGGACCCAACTGGCTGGGCGACCCGAACTGGTCCATGCCGGCCCTCATCATGCTGGCCTCCTGGCGCAACTTCGGCACGGGGATGATCATCTTCCTCGCCGGTCTGCAGAGCGTCCCGTGGTCACTGCACGAGGCAGCGGCGATCGACGGCGCCAACGCGCTTCAGCGGTTCCGGCACATCACGCTTCCCCTGCTGCGGCCCACGTTGCTCTTCGTCTCGGTGACAACCGCGATCGGCTACCTGCAGTTCTTCGAGGAGCCCTTCGTCATGACCCGTGGCGGTCCGCTCGACAGCACTCTCTCGATGTCCATGTACACGTACCAGCAGTTCGGGTTCGGCAACTACGGCTATGCCGCGGCGATGAGCTACATCATCTTCGTCGTCATCGCGGTGGTCACTGCCCTCCAGTTCCGGCTGCTGCGCGAGAACACCTGAGGATCGACGATGATCACCAAGCGCAAGGGCCACCTCTGGCTGTATGCCGTGCTCACCGTCGCTGTCGTCGCCGTCATCGCACCCTTCGTGTGGATGGTCCTGGGCAGCTTCAAGAGCGAGGGCGAGCTGCGGCAGGTACCGCCCACGTGGTTGCCGGAGAGCGCCTCGTTGGACAACTACCGCCAGCTCTTCTCCCGGCTGGACTTCACCACGTACTTCACGAACTCGATCATCGTCGCGGTCGTGGTGGTGGCGGGGAACCTGCTGTTCTGCTCGATGCTCGGCTACGCCTTGGCGCTGCTGGAGTTCCCGGGCAAGCGGCCTCTCTTCGCCGTGGTGATGGCCACGCTGATGATCCCCGGTGTCGTCACCTTCGTGCCGCTGTTCGTGCTCGTCGCCAACGCCGGCCTGATCAACTCGTTGCCGGGGCTGATCCTGCCGTTCCTGGTCACACCCTTCGGGGTGTTCCTCATGCGGCAGTTCTTCCTCGGGCTGCCACGCGACCTGCTCGACGCCGGGCGCGTCGACGGGGCGGGCGAGCTGCGGATCTTCGCCCAGATCTTCCTGCCACTCGCCGGGCCGGCGCTGGCCACCCTGGGCATCCTCACCTTCCTCGGCAGCTGGAACAACTTCCTCTGGCCTCTTGTCGTCGCCCAGACCGAGGACCACTACACCCTTCCCGTTGCGTTGGCGCTCTACAGCGTCGGCCAGAACAGCACGCAGTACGGGCTGCTCCTCGCCGGGTCGACAGTCGTCCTCGCGCCCGTCCTGCTGGTCTTCCTGATCTTCCAGCGCCGCTTCATCGAGGGCATCGCCACCACCGGCATCAAGTGAACCGATCGAGACGAACGGAAAGCGAACCATGTCCGACAGCATCTTGAGCACGCCCGCAACACGCCGAGCAGTGCTGGCCGGGGGACTTGCCGCAGTCGTCGCCGCCACCGCCGCTCCGCAGGCGCTGGCCGACACGGGGATCGGCCCGCGCAAGCCGGGCGTCCTGCCTCCTGGAGTCGACCGCGCCACCCTCACCCGCTGGGCCGAGGACACCTGGCGGTCGCTGGTGGCGATGACCCACCCGGCAACGGGGCTGCCCGCCGACAACATCACCGGTGACCTGTCCACACGCAGTGGCTACACGTCGCCGACCAACATCGGGGGCTACCTCTGGTCGGCCGTCGTCGCGCGGGAGCTGCGGATCATCACCCCCGGCGAGTGCCAGCGGCGCGTCGAGCAGACCCTGCGCACGCTGCTGGGCATGGAGCACCACGAGCCCAGCGGGATGTACTACAACTGGTACGACGAGGCCAGCGGCGAGGCGCTGCGGAAGTGGCCTGTGACGGGCACCACCGTGTACCCCTTCGTCTCCAGCGTTGACAACGGCTGGCTGGGCGCGGCTCTGTGGGTGGTGCGGAACTCCGTGCCCGGCGCTGCCGACCTCGCCGCGGAGCTGTTCGACCGCATGCGGTGGGATGCCTTCTACGACCCGGACGGCCCACGCCCGGGCGGACTGATGCATGGAGGGTTCTTCCCCTACGACCACGACCGTCCCGGCGGCGTCTACCGCGGAAGCCACATCGACGCGCCGGACGTCTGGCTCACCACGCACCACTACGACACCATCGTCTCGGAGACCAGGATCACCTCCTACCTCGGCATCATGACCGGGCAGGTGCCGGCGAAGCACTACTTCGCCTCGTGGCGGACCTTCCCTGCCACCTGTGACTGGAGCTGGCACGAGATGCAGCCGGTGGGCGAGACTCGCACGTATCTGGGCATCGAGGTCTACGAGGGCGCCTACACCTACCGGGGCATGCACATCGTCCCCGGGTGGGGAGGCTCGATGTTCGAGGAGCTCATGCCCAACGTCTTCGTCCCGGAGGAGGTCTGGGCCCCGCGTTCCTGGGGCCGGAACCACCCCCTGCACGTGCGTGCCCAGCGGGAGCACGGCATGGCCGAGGCAGGCTACGGCTACTGGGGGTTCTCCCCTGCGAGCGACCCCGCCGGTGGGTACCGCGAGTACGGCGTCGACCTGCTCGGCATGAACCCGGAGGGCTACTTCTCCGACCAGGAGAAGACCAACCCCGACGTGGGTTTCGGGGAGTGCCGCGAGGCGACCAACCCGAACCCGGTTTTCAAGAACGGCGTGGTCACACCCCACGCCGCGTTCCTGGCGATGATGCACGAACCGTCCCAGGCGTACGACAACCTGTCGCGGATCCAGCGAGACCTCAACGGCTATGGCCCCGGCGGTTTCTACGATGCCGTGGCCGTGAAGTCGGGCCAGGTGGCACAGCGCTACCTGTCGCTGGACCAGGCGATGGTCATGGGCGCCATCGGCAACGTGGCGGCCGACAACGTGCTCCGGCGTGCCTTCAGCACCGGCGAGGTCGAACGGGCCCTGCGGCCCGTGATCGGGATGGAGGAGTTCGGGGCGGGGATCGCCTGATGGAGCCGGTCAAGCTCACCAGTCCCGAGGGCGTGGAGTTCCGCGACCTCAACAAGAACGGGCGGATGGACCCGTTCGAGGACCCGCGCCTGCCCGTGGAGGACCGGGTCGACGACCTGCTCTCGCGGCTGTCGCTGCCGGAGAAGGCGGGGCTGATGTTCCAGACCGTCATCGAGGCGGGCGAGGACGGCACCGTGCTCGAGGGGCCCGGCAGGATCAGCAAGTCGCCGACCTCCGTGGTGGTCCTCGACAAGCACCTCACCCACTTCAACGTCCACGCCCTCGACGACCCGCGCATGGCCGCCCGCTGGCACAACGCCCTCCAGGCGCTGGCCGAGCAGACGCCGCACGGCATACCGGTCACGGTCTCCACGGACCCGCGCCACGCGTTCATCGAGAACGCGGGGGTCTCCTTCAGCGCCAAGGCGTTCTCGCAGTGGCCGGAGCCGCTGGGGCTGGCCGCGCTTCGTGACCCCGAGCTCGTGCACCGGTTCGCCGACGTCGCCCGGCAGGAGTACGTCGCGGTCGGCATCCGGGCCGCCCTGCACCCCACGCTCGACCTCGCCACCGAGCCCCGGTGGGCGCGGCAGGCCGGCACCTTCGGCCAGGACCCCGACGTCGTGACCGAGCTGGGAGTGGCCTACCTCAAGGGATTCCAGAAGGGGGAGCTCGGGTCCGAGAGCGTCGCCTGCACCAGCAAGCACTTCCCCGGTGGCGGCCCGCAGAAGGACGGCGAGGACGCCCACTTCCCCTACGGGCGCGAGCAGGTCTACCCCGGTGGACGGTTCGGCGACCACCTCAAGCCGTTCCCGGCGATCATCGAGGCCGGCACCGCGGGGATCATGCCCTACTACGGCATGCCGGTAGGGCTGGAGGTCGACGGCGAGAAGATCGAGGAGGTCGGCTTCGGCTACAACCGGCAGGTCGTCACCGGCCTCCTGCGCGAGAAGCTGGGCTACGACGGTGTGGTCGTCACCGACTGGGAGCTCGTCAACGACAACCACGTCGGCGACCAGGTGCTGCCGGCGCGTGCGTGGGGCGTCGAGCACCTCGACCCGCACGGGCGCATGGAGCTGATCCTCGAGGCGGGCGCCGACCAGTTCGGCGGCGAGGAGTGCGTCGACATCCTGCTCGACCTCGTGGCGCAGGGCCGGGTCACCGAGGAGCGCATCGACGCCTCGGCCCGCCGGATCCTCGCGGTGAAGTTCCGGCTCGGGCTGTTCGACAACCCGTACGTCGACGAGGACCTCGCCGTCGAGACGGTGGGACGGCAGGACTTCCGCGACGAGGGGTATGCCGCGCAGGCGGCGTCGGTGACCGTGCTGCAGAACGGTGGGCAGCGCCCGCCGGTGCTGCCGCTGGAGCGCGGCCGCCGCGTCTACGCCGAGAACGTCTCGCCCGAGGCGGTGGCGAGGCTGGGGACGCGGGTCGACCGCCCGGAGGACGCCGACGTGGCAGTGGTGCGGGTGCCGGCGCCGTTCGAGCCGCGGTCCGACCTCTTCCTCGAGTCGTGGTTCCACCAGGGCTCGCTCGACTTCCCGCCCGGGCTCGTGGCGCGCCTGGCACGCATCGCCGCGTGCTGCCCCTTGGTGGTCGACGTGGTGCTCGACCGACCGGCGGTGCTCACCCCGCTGCTGCCCCTGGCCTCGGCCCTGGTGGGCAGCTACGGCACCTGTGACGACGCCCTGGTCGACGGACTCACGGGCACGGTCGAGCCGCGCGGCCGACTGCCCTTCGACCTCCCGCGGTCGATGGAGCAGGTGCGCCGGCACGGCGAGGACGTCCCGGGTTACGACGACCCGTTGTTCCGCTGTGGTGACGGAATGGGCCTGCACCCGTCATGATGTGACCACCCGAGCACCCATACCCCTGGGTGTGTGTCCCCGAACCCACCAGGCCCCGGTTGATCCCCCTGCTCGCCGGGGCCTGGTGTCGGTCCCGGGGCGGGCCCGGCGGGCGGGGCCGGACGGCCGTCAGCGCGTGGCCGCGGGCAGTGCTGTCAGCGCCGCTACGAGGGGGGCCAGCTCGGGCACCTCGGCTGCCTCCTGCAGTGCGGACTCCAGCACCCGGTCGTGGGTCGGGCGGGCCCGGTCGAGGGTCTTGGAGCCGGCGGGCGTGAGCTCGGTGTAGATCCCCCGGCGGTCGTCCTCGCACAGGATGCGGCGCAGCAGGCCGCGGTCCTCGAGGCGGTTCACCAGCCGGGTCGTCGCGCTGCTGCTCAGCGCCGCCGCACGCGCCAGCTGGGCCATGCGCATGTGCCAGCCGTCCTGTCGCGAGAGGGCGTCGAGCACGGTGTACTCCACGACCGACAGCTCGTGGCCGGTCTGCAGCTCGCGCTCGAGGGCGGTCTCGATGAGCCCGTGCAGGGCGGCCAGGGTGCGCCAGCCGGAGGCGCGCACCTCCACGGCGTCGTCGGCGATGCCCACGGCTGGTCTCCTCCCGGCGCGTTGACTGGTCTGGACACCCAGCATACCGCCTTTGCAATTACACGCGTATGCAACTACTTTGCTGCATGCGCTGTTAGTTGCACACGCACTCTATCGGCGCCGACACGACACTGTCTCCTCTGGAAAGGCACCCCCATGCCTCTCGCACTTCTCGCCCTCGCCACGGGCGGCTTCGGCATCGGCCTGACGGAGTTCGTCATCGCCGGCCTGCTGCCCGACGTGGCCCGCGACTTCTCCGTCGACGAGGCGGCCGCCGGCTGGCTCATCTCCGGTTACGCCCTCAGCGTGGCCGTGGGGGCGGTCGGCCTGACGGCGGCCGTCACCCGCCTCAACCGCAAGCACGTCCTCACCGCGCTCATGGTGCTGTTCATCGCCGGCAACCTGGTCTCCGCCCTGGCGCCGACGTATGCCGTGATGCTCACCGGCCGCGTGCTCGCCGCGCTCACCCACGGGGCCTTCTTCGGCATCGGCTCGGTCGTCGCGGCCAACCTCGTGGCCCCCGAGCGCCGGGCCGGGGCCATCGCCACCATGTTCGCCGGCCTCACGACGGCCAACGTGCTCGGCGTCCCGTTCGGGACCTTCCTGGGCCAGCAGCTCGGCTGGCGCTCCACCTTCTGGGCGATCACGGCGGTCGGCGTGCTCGCGCTGGTCGGCATGGCGGTGCTCGTCCCCGACCAGCCGGGCGACACCTCCGAGGGCGGCCTGCGCCGTGAGCTCTCCGCCTTCAGGGAGCCGCAGGTCTGGCTCTCGCTCGCCGTCACGGTGCTCGGCTTCGGCGGCATGTTCGGCGCCTTCACCTACATCGCCTACACCCTCACCGAGGTCACCGGCTTCGCCGCGGGCGCGGTGCCGTGGCTGCTCGTCCTCTTCGGGGTCGGCCTCTTCGCCGGCAACCACCTCGGCGGCCGGGCCGCCGACCGCTCGGTGCCCCGCACCCTCGCCGTCGTGCTCGGCGCCCTCGCCGTCGTGATGGGCCTCTTCGCCGTCACCGCCTCCTCGAAGCCGGCCACCGTCGCCGCGCTGGTGCTCATGGGGGCGTTCGGCTTCGCGACCGTGCCGGGCCTGCAGATGCGCATCATGCGGTATGCCGGGCAGGCCCCGACGCTGGCGTCGGGCGCCAACATCGCGGCCTTCAACGTGGGCAACGCCTCGGGTGCCTGGCTCGGTGGCCTCACCATCACGGCCGGACTCGGGTACACCTCCACCCTGTGGGTCGGTGCGGCACTGTCGGCCGCGGGCCTGGTGGTGCTGGCGGCAGCCGAGCTGCTGGCGCGCCGCCGACCGGTCATGGCTGGTGCCGAGTCCGCCGACGCCCTGGACGGGCAGACCGTGGTGGTGGACGGGCCGATGGGCGCGTCCACCCGGTGAACGCAGGGAGCGGCCCGACCGGGAGGCGAAACCGGTCGGGTCGGCTCCTACCCATCGGCCGTCCGACCCCTTATCTTTGGGCCGTGAACTCAGGACAGCCGGCGCCCGGGTCTCAGGCGTCACTGCGCGAGTCCAACCGCCTGCGGGTCCTCGACGCCCTGCGCGTGCAGGGGGCGATGACCCAGGTCGAGATCGCCGGGCAGACCGGCCTCAGCCCGGCGACCGTCAGCAACATGGTCAAGGAGCTCGACGCCTCGGGTGCCGTCGAGCTCGCGCCGAGCATCCGCAACGGCCGGCGGGCCGTGCTGGTCTCCCTGGCGACCGGCAACACCCTGCTCGCGGGCATCGCGTTCGGCGACCGCGACGTGCGCGTCGCGATCGGCACCGGACCGCGGGACGTGCTCGCCAGCCAGCGGATGCCGCTGCCGGCCGACCACCCGGCCGACGAGGGCATGGAACGAGCTGCCCGCCTGGTGCACGACCTTGTCGAGAAGGTCGGCAAGTCCATGCCCGACGTCAAGGCCGTCTGCCTCGGGCTCCCCGCCCCGGTGGACAGCGTGTCGGGCCAGGTCGGGTCCGAGGGGATCCTCCCCGGCTGGCGCGGCGTCGCGGTGGCGAGCGAGATGGAGGGCCACCTCCGTGCACCGGTGGTGCTGGACAACACGGCCAACCTCGCGGCGCTCGGCGAGCTGAAATGCGGTGCGCTGCAAGGCATCGAGCACGGTGTCTACATCAAGCTCTCCTACGGCGTCGGTGCCGGGCTGATCCTCGGGGGTGAGCTGTTCAGGGGGAGCGCGGGTACCGCGGGGGAGATCGGCCACCTCACCATCGACGAGAACGGCCCCGTCTGCCGCTGCGGCAACCGGGGCTGCCTCGAGACCTTCATCGGCTCGCGGGCCCTGCTCGACGCGCTCACCCCGACGCACGGCGCCCTGAGCCTGCGAGAGGTCGTCGCCCGGGCGCTCGACGGCGACCCCGGCTGCCGGCGGGTCCTCTCCGACGCCGGGCGCCACCTCGGCGTGGCCGTGGCCGGCCTCGTCAACCTGGTCAACCCCGAGGTCATCGTCCTCGGTGGGCTGCTGTCCCGGGTCGGCGAGGTCATCACCGCCCCCATGCTCGCCTCGCTCGAGCGGTGCGCCATCCCGAGCGCGGCCGCGTCGGTGAGCCTGCGCCCGCCCCAGCTCGACACCGACGCCGACGTGGTGGGTGCCATCGCCGTGGCCGAGGAGCGCCACGCGGCGGCGGAGGGGCTGACCGCCGCCCTGGCCGCTCCGACGTGACGCCCCCCGGGCGCCGAGATCGCAATTGGATCAACTTCTTGAATTCAACTCTTGACGCCAAGAGTTCACCGCCGCCACACTCAGCGGAGCCGCACCAACGGGGTTGCCGGCGAAGACACTTCGGGAGCTCAGCATGACCACTCGTTTCACCCGTCTCGCCGGCGCCGCCCTCGTGGCCGGCCTCGGCATGGCCAGCCTCGCCGCGTGTGGTGGCGGCGGCGCGGCCTCTGGCAGCGGCAAGGACACCGGGAGCGGCGGCGGGGGCGGCGCCAAGAAGATCGCCCTGCTGCTGCCCGAGTCCAAGACCACCCGCTACGAGAGCTTCGACCGCCCGCTCTTCGAGTCGGCGATCAAGGCCTCCTGCTCCGACTGCACGATCATCTACAGCAACGCCGACCAGGACGCCTCGAAGCAGCAGCAGCAGGCGGAGGCCGCGCTGACCCAGGGCGCCAAAGTCCTCGTCCTCGACCCGGTCGACGGCAAGGCCGCTGCCGCGGTCGTCAACAACGCCAAGAGCCAGGGCGTGCCGGTCGTCGCCTACGACCGCTTCATCGACGGCGCCGACTACTACGTCTCCTTCGACAACGAGACCGTCGGCAAGCTGCAGGCCCAGACGCTGGTCGACCTCCTCAAGAAGGGCGGCAAGTCCTCGGGCAACCTCGTCATGATCAACGGCTCGCCCACCGACCCGAACGCCGCCGACTTCAAGAAGGGCGCGCACAGCGTCATCGACGGCAGCGGCTACAAGGTCGCGGCCGAGTACGACACCCCGGACTGGAGCCCCGACAAGGCCCAGCAGTGGATGGAGAGCCAGATCACCGCGGTCAAGTCGGGCCTCGTCGGCGTCTACGCTGCCAACGACGGCACCGCCGGTGGCGCCATCACCGCCCTCAAGGGTGGCGGCGTCACCCCGCTTCCCCCGGTGACCGGCCAGGACGCCGAGCTGGCTGCCATCCAGCGGATCATCGCCGGCGACCAGTCGATGACGATCTACAAGCCGATCAAGCCCGAGGCCGAGGCGGCCGCCAAGGCCGCCCTGGCGTTGGCGAACAAGAAGAAGCCCGAGTCGACGAAGGACGTCAAGGGCGTCGCGTCGACGATCCTCGACCCGATCGCCGTGACGAAGGACAAGGTCAAGGACACCGTCGTCAAGGACGGCTTCTACAAGGTCGAGGACATCTGCTCCGGTACGTTCGCGAAGGCGTGCTCGGCTGCAGGCCTGAGCTGACCCAACGCGTCCGCGGGCGGGTGGGTGAGCCACCCGCCCGCGGACGCACCCGGCATACGCACCACCCCGGGCCCGTGGGCCCGACCGCACAGCAGAGGACACAGATGACCGCCACCGCCGCCCCCGCGACCACCGCCGTGCTGTCGCTCAAGGGGGTCTCCAAGCGCTTCGGCGCGGTGCAGGCCCTCAAGGACATCGACTTCGACGTCAACGCGGGGGAGGTGGTGGCGCTGGTCGGCGACAACGGCGCCGGCAAGTCCACCCTCGTCAAGACCATCGCCGGCGTCTACACGCCCGACGAGGGCACCATGACCTTCGACGGCCGGACCACCTCCGTCTCCACGCCGGCCGAGGCGCAGCGCCTCGGCATCGCCACCGTCTTCCAGGACCTCGCGCTGTGCGACAACCTCGACGTCGTCGGCAACCTCTTCCTGGGCCGTGAGCTGTACCGGGGCCGCGCCCTCGACGAGGTGCGCATGGAGCAGGAGTCGTGGCGCCTGCTGCGCCAGCTCAGCGCCAAGATCCCCTCGGTGCGCATTCCGGTGGCCAGCCTCTCCGGGGGGCAGCGCCAGACGGTGGCCATCGCCCGCTCCCTGCTCGGCGACCCCAAGGTCGTCATGCTCGACGAGCCGACCGCGGCGCTCGGCGTGGCCCAGACCGCCGAGGTGCTCAACCTCGTGGAGCGCCTGCGCGACAACGGCCACGGCGTGATCCTCATCAGCCACAACATGTCCGACGTCATGGCGGTCGCCGACCGCGTGCACGTGCTGCGGCTCGGGCGCAACAACGGCACCTTCCACGTCAGCCAGACCAGCACGCAGGAGATCATCGCGGCCATCACCGGCGCGACGACCAACGCCGTCTCCGAGCGGGCCTCCCGCCGGGTCCAGAAGGAAGAGCAGTCATGAGCACCGCCACCCCCAACGCGCCGCAGGACACCACCGCCGCGCTGCCGGCCGACCTCCAGGACGAGCGGCTCATCGCCCAGCAGGGCGTGCGCGGCTGGGCTGGCGCCTTCCTCTCGCGGCTCAAGAGCGGCGACCTCGGCTCGCTGCCGGTCGTGATCGGCCTGGTCATCATCTGGGGCGTCTTCCAGGCGCTCAACGACTCCTTCCTCTCCAGCCGCAACCTGGTCAACCTCACGCTGCAGAGCGCGGCGGTCGGCACCATCGCCATCGGCATCGTGCTGGTGCTGCTGCTCGGCGAGATCGACCTCTCGGTCGGCTCGGTCAGCGGCCTGTCGTCGGCGATCCTGGCCGTGGGCATGGTCAACCAGGGCTGGCCGAGCGTGGTGGCGATCGTCGTCGCCATCGTGGCGGGGATGGTGATCGGCCTCGCGTACGGCGCCCTGTTCACCCGGTTCGGGGTGCCCAGCTTCGTGATCACCCTGGCGGGACTGCTCGCCGTCCTCGGCCTCCAGCTTTACGTGCTGGGCAAGGAGGGGACCATCAACATCCCCTTCGACTCGGGTCTCGTGAAGTTCGCCCAGCAGACGTTCCTGCCCCTGGCGGTCTCCTACGTCGTCGCGCTGCTCGCCGTCGCGCTGTACGTCCTGACGCGGCTGCGCGTGAACAGCCAGCGCGCCGCCGCCGGACTGTCCACCACGCCGAACGTCATGATCGGGCTGCGGGCGCTGGTGCTCGCGGTGGTGCTGCTCGTGCCGACCTACGTCCTCAACCGCGACCGCGGTGTCTCGGTGATGTTCCTGCTGTTCGTGGCGCTCGTCGTGGTGATGGACTTCGCGATCCGTCGCACGGGCTGGGGCCGTTCGGTCATGGCGGTCGGCGGCAACGTCGAGGCCGCGCGCCGCGCCGGCATCAACGTCAAGGGCATCTACCTCTCGGTCTTCGCGCTCTGCTCCACCTTCGCGGCGATCGGCGGCCTGCTCGCGGCGGGCCGGCTCGCAGCCGCCAACCAGAGCAGCGGTGGTGGCGACACCAACCTCAACGCGATCGCCGCCGCGGTCATCGGCGGCACCAGCCTCTTCGGCGGCCGCGGCTCGGCCTACTCCGCGCTGCTGGGCATCATCGTCATCCAGTCGATCTCGAGCGGCCTGAGCCTGCTCAACCTCGACAGCTCGATCCGCTACATGGTCACCGGTGGCGTGCTGCTGCTCGCCGTGACCGTCGACTCCCTCAGCCGCCGCAGCCGGGCCGCCCACGGGCGCGCCTGACCTGCACGCCCTCCGGGCGTCCACACCACGGGTATGCCGGCCCGGCGCGTCTGCGCCGGGCCGGCGCCGTGGTGTGGGAAGGGCTGTCGTGGCACCCGGTCACGGGGCGCCGCACCTGCCCGTTCGCTCAGCGGCCGTGCACGGTCCGCAGCAGCGCGGCATACCGGCTGGTGACCTCCGAGCCCTCCGGGCCCGGGTGGGGGTCGTACTCCGACTCGGTGCCGACCGCCCAGACCGGCGGGGCGTCACCGCCACGCAGCGCCCAGGCCGCCTGGCGGGCGGCGCCGACGGCCACGTACTCGCCCGGCCGGGGCACCACGACCGGCACGCCGAAGAGCATCGGTGCGACGGCCCGCACCGCCTGCGAGGCCGAGGCCCCGCCGATGAGCAGCACCCGCCGAGCCTGCACCCCCAGACGGGTCAGCGAGCCCACGCCGGCGACGAGGTTGCACAGCATGCCCTCGACCGCGGCGCGGGCGAGGTTCTCCGGTGTGGCGTTGGCGCGGGTCAGGCCGCCGAGCGTGCCGGTGGCGTCCGGGAGGTTCGGGGTGCGCTCGCCGTCGAGGTAGGGCAGCAGGGTCAGCCCTCCGGCGCCGGGCTCGGCCGCCAGGGCGAGGGTGTCCAGGCCGGCGAGGTCGGTGCCGAGCATCCGGGCTGCCGCGGTGAGCACCCGGGCGGCGTTGAGGGTGCACATCAGGGGCAGGTGGTCGCCGGCGGCGCTGGCGAAGCTCGCGACGTCGCCGCCGGTGTCGAAGACGGGCGTGGAGTGCTCACCGAAGACGGCGCCGCTCGTGCCCAGCGACACGACGACGTCGCCGGGCTGGATGCCGAGGCCGAGGGCCGCCGCCATGTTGTCGCCAGTGCCCGGGGCAACGAGCACCCCTGTGTCGGTCTCGCCGACGACCTCCGAGGGGGCCGCCACCCGTGGGGTGCCGACGACCCGACCGAAGGCGCGCTCGAGCAGGTCGGGCCGGTACTCACCCGTGATGGGCGACCAGTACCCCGTGCCTGAAGCGTCGCCACGGTCGGTGGTCCACTCGCGGAACCCGTTGCCCTCCTTGAGGATCCGGCCGGTCATCCAGTCGTGGGGGAGCACGACGTCGCGGACCCGGGCGGCCCTGTCCGGCTCGTGCTCGGCAAGCCACCGCAGCTTCGTCACGGTGAAGCTGGCCACCGGCACCAGGCCCACCGCCTCGACCCAGGCGGTGGGGCCGCCCAGCTCGGCGACGAGCTCAGCGGCCGACCCGGCAGAGCGGGTGTCGTTCCAGAGAAGGGCGTCGCGCACGACGTCGCCCTTCTCGTCGAGGGCGCACATGCCGTGCTGCTGGCCACCGACCGCGATCGCCGAGACGCCCTCGAGCAGGCCGTCGGCGGTCGCGGCCCGGTAGGCGTCCCACCACCGCTGCGGGTCCACCTCGGTGCCGTCCGGGTGGGGTGCGCGTCCGCTGCGGACCACCTCACCGGTGTCGGGGTCGCACACGACGACCTTGGTCGACTGGGTGGAGGAGTCCACCCCGGCCACCAGTGTCCTGCTCACGTCAGTCCTCCCACACCAGACATACCTTGCCCGCCTCGCCGGCGGCGGCTACACGGTATGCCTCCGCGGCCTGGTCCAGCGAGAAGCGGTGCGTGACGACGACCTCAGGGTGCAGCTCCCAGCGCACCAGGCGCTCGAGCAGCTCCTCCATGTGCAGCAAGGAGGTGACCCACGAACCGTGCAACCGGATCTGCTTGTGGATCAACAGGTTCGAGACGTCGAACGAGACCGATCCGCCCTCGCCCACGTAGACGCAGCGCCCCCAGGTGCGGGTGTGCCGCAGGGCGGACTCTCGCGCGGCCGCGTTGCCCGAGCAGTCGATGGCGACCTCGCACCCGAGTCCGTCCGTCGACACGTCGACGGCGTCGGCCAGGGCGCCGGGATCGCTGACGCCGACGTCGACGAGCCCGAGCTCCTCGGCCAGGCGCACCCGCTCGGCGGACGGGTCCGAACCGACCACGGTCGTCGCGCCCATCGCTCGACCCAGCATCGCGGTGGCCAGGCCCACCGGACCCAGGCCGGTCACCAGCAGCCGGTCGAGGCCGCTCACCTCCGCGCGGAGCAGCCCTTCGTAGGCTGTGCCGAACCCGCACGAGACGAGGGCCCCGTCGACGAAGGTCAGGGGTTCGGGCAGCAGCAGGCAGGAGACCTCCTCCGCCAGCAGGTACTCGGCATGGCCGCCGTCCCGCTGCCACCCGTGGGCGGCGCGGAAGGGGGAGTGGCAGCCGACGGCATACCCGCGTCGACACTCGTCGCAGAGTCCGCAGCCCGCGATGTGGTAGACGACCACCCGGTCACCGACGCCGAGCCGTCGCGTGCCGGGACCGAGCGCCACGACCTCCCCGCACGGCTCGTGTCCCGCGACCACGCCCTGGTAGGCCTCGGCCCCGTGACCGAGGTGCTCGCGGTAGATGGCGCGGATGTCGCTGCCACAGATGGAGGACGCGCGCATCCGCAGGAGCACCTGTCCGGGCCCAGGTTCCGGTACGGACACGCTGACGTGCTCGACCGTGCTGTCACCGGGGAGGCGGACCCCCTGCATCGTGGCCACGGTGGGCTCCTCCTTCGGGTGGGCCGGTTTCGTGTGGGCCGGGTTGTCAGGCGTGCCTCAGGTCTGGGGCAGGATGACGGCCTTGAGGGAGTGCGGGTCGTCGCGCGAAGCGGTGAGGGCCCGCTCAGCCTGGGCCAGGGGGAAGCGGGCCGTGACCAGGGCGTCGAGGTCCACCTGACCGGTGGCGACCAGTGCGATCGCCGTGAGCCACGTGTTGGCGTAGCGGAAGGTCCCCGTGACCGTCAGCTCACGCTCCTGCACCACCGACAGCGGCAGGGGCAGCTCGTCGCCGCCCATGCCGACGAGCACGGCAACCCCCGCCGGCGCGAGGGCGCGGATCCCGTCGGCCGTCGCCCCGGGGTGACCCGAGCACTCGAGGAGCACGTCGGGACCCGGCCGCCCGACATACGCCTGCTCCAGGGAGGTCTCCGCCGTGTCGACGGCCCGGCTCGCGCCCAGCGCGGTGGCCGCGGAGAGGCGGTGGGGGTTGACGTCGGCCACCACGACCTCGGCCGCGCCGCTCGCCCGCGCGACCTGGGCGGCGACGATGCCGATCGGGCCGGCACCGGTGACGAGCACACGCGAACCCGGGCCCACACCGCCCTTGCGGCAGGCCCAGATGCCGACCGAGAGTGGCTCGAGCAGGGCGGCCGCCTCGTCGGAGACGCTGTCGGGCACCGGGTGGGCGAACGCCTCGTCGATCACGGCCAGCTCGGCGAGCGAGCCGTCGACGGGCGGGGTCGCGTAGAAGACCATGTCCGGGCAGAGGTTGTAGCGGCCGGCCAGGCACTGCGTGCAGCGTCGGCAGGGCACGCCCGGCTCGATCGACACCCGCTGCCCGACGCGGGCCGGGTCGACGCGCTCGCCGACGGCCTCGATGACACCGGCCGACTCGTGGCCCAGCACCAGTGGCGCCTCCACGACGAAACGGCCGATCCGCCCGTGGTCGTAGTAGTGGGTGTCGGACCCGCAGACCCCCACAGCGCGGACCCGCACGAGCACCTCGTGCGGGCCGGGCTCGGGTGTGGGTCGCTCGACGACCTCGACTTCGCCGGGTCGGTTCAGCACCGCAGCGCGCATCAGCTCCCCTTCATCCCTTCTCCACCCTTCACCGCGTCCTTCTGCACATCCTTCTCCGCCAGGGCCTCCAGCGTCGCGCGGGCGCCCTTGCTGTGCAACGCGTCGAGCGCGGCGGTGTAGGCCGCGGCGAACCGCTCGTCGTCGGCCAGGCCACCGAAGAGGTCGCGGTCGCGGATGAAGGCCAGCCGGTCGTCGCCCTGGCGGGCCGCCGCGGCCATCACGCGGTCCTTGAGCCGGTCGACCACCTCGATCGGTTCGCCCCTCTCGTCGACGCCCTCGGCGTAGCGGGCCCACGAGGCCACCACGAGCGCCGAGCGGTCGATCTCGCCCCCGGAGTCGAGGTTGGCCCGGATCACCGGCACCAGCCACTTGGGGATCCGGTCCGAGCTCTCGGCACACAGCCGGGCCAGGGTGTCGCGCACCTCGGGGTTGGCGAACCGCTCGATGAGCTGGTGGCGGTAGCGGTCGAGGTCGACCCCGGGCACCTCGGGCAGGGTGGGTGTGCCCTCGCGCTCCATGTAGGCGAGCAGGAACTCGACGAACAGCGGGTCCTGGCAGACCTCGTGCGCGTACCGGTAGCCGGCCAGGTGGCCCAGATAGCACAGCGCCTGGTGGCTGGCGTTGAGGAGCCGCAGCTTCATCAGCTCGTAGGGCACGACGTCGTCGACCATCTGCACGCCGGCGTCCTCGAACGGCGGCCGGCCCTGGCCGAAGTGGTCCTCGAGCACCCACTGCTCGAACGGCTCGCAGACGACGGGCCAGCCGTCGCGGACCCCGAACTCGTCCTCCAGCCGCTCGATGTCCTCGGCCGTGGTGACCGGCGTGATCCGGTCGACCATGCAGTTGGGGAACGCGACCTCGCGCTCCATCCAGTCGGCCAGCGCGGGGTCCTTCACCCGGGCGAAGGCGCACATCATGCGTTTCGCGACATCGCCGTTGTCGGGAAGGTTGTCGCACGACATCACGGTGAACGGCTCCGCGCCCTCACGGCGCCGGCGGTCGAGGGCTGCCACGATGAAGCCGAAGACCGTCGTGGGGGAGTCGCCCCCGGCGAAGTCGGCGGCGAGGTCGGCCTGGATCGAGGGGTCCTCGGCGTCGAACTCACCGGTGACCTGGTTGACGAGGTAGCCGCCCTCGGTGATCGTCGTCGAGACGATGCGGGTCTCCTCACCGGCGAGTCGGTCGACCACCGCGGCGGGGTCCTCGGGCGCGAACATCGTCTCCACGATGGAGCCGATGACCCGCGGCTCGCGCCGACCGTCGGGGTGCTTGACGACCAACGTGTAGAGGCCGTCCTGCGCGCGCAGGGTGTCGATGATCCTCCGGTCGTGCGGCAGCGCGCCGACACCGCAGATGCCCCACTCGAGGGCCTTGCCGTCGTTCATCAGGCGGTCGAGGTACATCGCCTGGTGGGCGCGGTGGAAGCCACCGACGCCGAAGTGGACGATGCCGGCGCGCACCTGCGTGCGGTCGTATGCCGGTCGGTCGACCCGGTCGTCGAGCTCACCGAGCGTCCGGCTGGAGAGGGGAACGGGCGAGGGGGGCACCGGCGAGGCCTCCTGGGGACGTGGGGAAGGAGAAGGGGGAGTCGAGGTCACTTCACGGCTCCCATCGACAGTCCCTGGACGAGCTTGTCCTGGGCGGCGAACCCCGCGGCAAGCACCGGCAGCGACACCACCAGTGACGCGGCGCAGACCTTGGCCAGGAACAGGCCCTGGCTGGTCACGAACCCGGTCAGGTAGACCGGTGAGGTCGCCGCCACGGTGCTGGTCAGCACGCGGGCGAGCAACAGCTCGTTCCAGCTGAAGATGAAGCAGATGAGCGCTGCGGAGGCGATACCCGGCATGACCACCGGGGCCACGATCTCCCGCAGCGTGCGCGACAGGCTCGCGCCGTCGACCTCGGCGGCCTCGAGCATCTCGACAGAGACCTCGGCGAGGAAGGAGCGCAGCATCCAGACCGCGATCGGCAGGTTCATCGTGGTGTAGAGCAGGATCAGCCACCAGATGTTGTCGAGCAGGTGCGCCTTCTGGGCGAACAGGTAGAGCGGCAGGATGCCCGCGACGACCGGCAGCATCTTGGTCGAGAGGAAGAAGAACATGACGTCGGTCCACTTCCGGACCGGCCGGATGGACAGCGCGTAGGCGGCGGGGAACGCGAGGACCAGCACCAGCACGGTCGACAGCACGCTGGCGGTCAGCGAGTTCAGGAGTGCCGGCCAGGGGTCGGAACCGAAGAAGGTCCGGTAGCCCTCCAGGCTGAGCGGCGCGAACACGCTCGGTGGGTTCGTGGCCGCGTCCGCCTCGCTGTGGAACGAGGTCAGCACCATCCAGAAGACGGGCAGCGCGAACAGCAGCCCGACGACCCAGGCCAGCAGGCTGAGCAGCATGCCCGACCTGGGCGGCTTCGCGTGGGTGACGGCACCCGACCGGGCGCGTTGCTCGCCGCCGGGTGCCACCCCGGTGTCCTGACGTGTGGTGGTGCTCATCGGCTCTCCTCCCGGAACAGGCTGAACACGGTGCGCAGGGCGGCGGTCGCGATGATGATCGTGCCGATCACGACCACCACGCCGGCGGCCGAGGCCCGGCCGTAGTCCTGTGCCGTGTAGAACGTCTGGTAGATGAAGTAGGGGAGGTTGGCCGTGCCCAGCCCGCCCGAGGTGATCGTGAAGACGTGGTCGAAGTTCTGCACCACGTAGATGGCGCCGAGCAGGCCGGCCAGCTCGATGTACTGGCGCAGGTGCGGCAACGTCATGTGCGTGAAGATCTGCCATGTGCTGGCGCCGTCGATCCGGGCCGCCTCGACCACGTCGAGCGGCCGGCTCTGCAGTCCGGCCAGCAGGATCAGCATCATGAACGGCGTCCACTGCCAGGAGATCGCCACGATGATCGCCAGTAGTGGGTTGTTGCTGATCCAGTCGGGCTGCGGTGCGTTCTCGCCGAACAGCCACTTGAGCACGCCGTTGAAGAGGCCGTACTCGGGGTTGTAGAGCGCGTGCTTCCACAGCAGGGCAGCGGCCACGGGGACGATGAGGAAGGGCGTGATCATGAGGGTGCGCACCACGCCGCGCCCCCGGAACTTCCGGTCGAGCAGCAGCGCGATGGCGAGCCCGAGCACCAGGCAGATGAGCACCACCGAGACGGTCAGCACGATCGTCACGATGACCGCGCTGCGGGCGTTGGTGTCGGTGAAGACCGCCACGTAGTTGTCGAACCCGGTGAAGCCACGCTCCTTCGGGTAGTACGCGTTCCAGTTCATGAACGAGATGACGATGGTGGCCAGGAAGGGCAGCTGCGTCATCGCGATCACGAAGATGAGGGCCGGCAGCAGCGGGGCGCGTCGGGCCCAGTCGCCGGCCTTGTTCAGCGCGGTCTCCTTCGACCGGGCCGGCGGTGCCGAGGCAGGTGCGGTGGCGGTGGCCATCACTGCCCCCTTTCCTGGTAGCGCTGCGCGACGTCGTCTGCCAGCTGTTGTCCCTTGTCGAGCGCGTCCTTCACGCTCGTCTTGCCGGCGATCGCCGCGCTGACGTCCTGGCTGACCTGGGTGCCGAGGCTCGGGAACTCGGGGATGTCGACGAACTGGATGCCGATGGCCGGTCGCGGCTGCACGCCCGGGTTCTCCGGGTCGGCGGACTCGATGGCCTCCTTGGTCGGCACGGCGAAGGACTGGGCGACCTTGAGGTAGTCGGGGTTCTCGTAGGTCGACGCCCGTTTGCCGGCCGGGACCTTCGACCACCCGAGCTCCTGGCCGACGAGCTTCTCGTAGTCCTTGCCGCTGGCCCAGGAGATGAACTTCCAGGCGTTGTCCTTCTTGGTGCTGGCCTGCTGGATGCTCCAGGCCCAGGCGTAGAGCCAGCCGGAGCTCTTGGTCTTCACGACAGGTGCCGCGACGTACCCCAGCTTGCCCTTCACCGGGGAGTCCTGTGCCTCGAGCGAACCCGCGGCCGACGTCGCGTCGTACCACATGGCCACGTTGCCCTGCGCGAGGTTGTTGAGGCACTCGGTGAAGCCGGCCTGCGGGGCGCCCTTCTCGCCGTGCTTGCGCACCAGGTCGACGTAGAAGCTCGTGGCCTCGGTGAACTCGGGGGCGTTGACCTTCGGGGTCCAGTCCTTCTCGAACCAGGTGCCGCCGAAGGTGTTGACCACCGTCGTCAGCGGCGCGAACAGCTGTCCCCAGCCGGGCTGGCCGCGCAGGCAGATGCCGGCCATGCCCGGCTTGGCGCCGTCGACCTTCGCTGCGATGTCAGCCACCTGCTGCCACGTGGGGTGCGCCGGCATCGTCAGGCCCTTGGACTCCAGGACGTCCTTGCGGTACATGAGGAACGAGGACTCGCCGTAGAAGGGCTCGCCGTAGATCTTGCCCTCGCTCGACAGCGAGGTCGTCATGGGCTTCAGGATGTCGGCCTGGTCGAAGCCGGTGTCCTTGGCGATGAAGCCGTCCATGGGGGCGACCCATCCCGCCTTGGCGTAGATGGGGATCTCGAAGTTGCTCAGGGACGCGATGTCGTACTGCCCGGACTGGCTGGTGAACTCCTGGCTGATCTTGTCGCGGACGTCGTTCTCCGGGAGCACGGTGAAGTTGACGCTGATGCCCGTCTCCTTGGTGAAGTGCTCGGCGGTGAGCTTCTGCAGGTCGACCATCTGCGGGTTGTTCACCATCAGCACGTTGATGCTGTTCGGTCCGCCGCCGCCGATGCCGCCACCACCCCAGCCGGCACAGGCCGACAGGCCCAGCGCCACCGCCACCGACAGCCCGGTGGTCGTGGCCACCGCCGCGGCTCTCCTGCGTCCCGTCATCGGCTTCGGTCCTCTCGTCGTGGCCGGCGGACTCGGTCCCCCGGCCTCTTCGGCGCCCTCACCACTCGCCGCTCATCTGAGCAAGCCAATGCACATTTGAGCAGCCCCGCCAGTAAAGTGGCGTGCGTCACGTGCTGTCAATGCCCGCTCGGTGCGTGGCCGCCCGTGCTATGACCGGGGTCTCAGCTGTGGTGTGGGTGGCCGGATGGCCGGAGAGGAGTGGGGGTGGCTGGACAGGGGCCTGCCGAGCTCGTGCTCATCGCGGCCGTCGCGCGACGGCACTACCTCCAGGACCGGTCGAAGGTCGAGATCGCCGAGGAGCTCGGCATCAGCCGGTTCAAGGTGGCCAGGCTCCTCGACGCCGCGCGCGAGATGGGCCTGGTGCGCATCGAGATCGTCCGCCAGGGCACCCTCGACCTCGACGTCTCGGCCCAGCTGCAGGAGCGGTTCGGGCTCACGCACGCCGTGGTCGTCGACACCCCGGACCGCGACGCCACGACCGTCCGCCAGCAGCTCGGCGAGGCGGCGGCGCACCTCGTCGAGGAGGTGGTGACGGCCGACGACGTGCTCGGGCTCCCGTGGTCGCGCAACGTGTATGCCGTGGTGTCGGCCCTGAACCGCCTCGCCCCTGCCGAGGTGGTGCAGCTCTCCGGCGCCATCGCGTTGCCGGACTTCGACAGCAGCGCCGTCGACATCGTCCGTCGCGCCGCCCGGCTCTCGGGGGGCAGGTCCCACGTCTTCTACGCGCCCTTCGTCCTCGACGACGCCGCCAGCGCGGATGCCGTGCGGAGGCAGCCACCGGTGGCCGAGGGCCTGGCCCGGGCCCGGTCGGTGACGGTGGCCATCGTCGGGGTGGGCCAGTGGGCACCAGGGGAGTCCACCATCCACGACCTGCTGAGCGCCGCCGAGCAGGCCGAGCTGGCCGAGCTGGGTGTCATCGGCGAGGTCGCGGGGGTGTTCTTCGACCGTGACGGGAAGGTGTGTCGCCCCTCCGTCGCCGACCGCCTGGTGACCGTGGACGAGGACGCGCTGTGCGGCATACCCGAGGTCGTTGCAGTGGTCTCCGGAGCGGCGAAGGAGGAGGCGGTGCGGGCGGCGTTGCGCGGCGGGCTGGTGCAGAGCCTGGTCACGGACGCCGAGCTCGCGCGGGCGCTGCTGGCCCGGTCCTGACCGGCTCCGCCTAGGGTTGGCGGATGGGAGCGGGCACCTCGGTCATCGCCATCGTCCAGGCCGGCGGTCAGGGCAGCCGTATGGACGTCCTGACACGCGAGCGGGCCAAGCCGGGACTGCCGTTCGCCAGCGCCTACCGGCTGGTCGACTTCGCGCTCTCGAGCCTCGGGAACAGTGGCATCGTCGACGTGTGGCTCTCGGTGCAGTACCAGGCCGCGTCGCTCGACCCGCACGTCGCGGGCGGCCGGCCGTGGGACCTCGACCGCACCCGCGGCGGGTTCCGCAGGGTGGTGCCGGAGGAGGGAGCCGGGGGTGGCGTGGAGTCGGGATTCTCGCAGGGCAACGCGGACGACCTGCTCCGCATGCGTGACGAGATCGAGCGGTCGGGTGCCGAGGCCGTGGTGGTGCTGAGCGCCGACCACGTGTTCGCCCTCGACATCGCCGAGGTCCTGGAAGCCCACCGGGAGTCGGGCGCGGACTGCACGCTGGTCACGGCCGAGACGAGCCGGAGCGAGGCGCGGCACAACGTCGTCGTGCACAGCGACGGGGGCGGGCGCGTCTCCCGCGTCGACGTGAAGCCGTCGTCGCCGGCCACCACCACGGTGGCGACGGAGATCTTCGTCTACCGCGCGGAGTCCCTCGTCCGCGCCCTCGACAGCCTGCGCCGCGAGCTGGCGCACGAGGCCGACGGGGACGACAGCGGCCTCGGCGACTTCGGCGAGCACCTGCTCCCGTGGCTCCTCGCCCACGGTGACGTGCGCGCCTTCCCGCTGAGGCGGTACTGGAAGGACGTGGGCCGGCCGGAGGCCTACCTCGCAGCCCACCGCGACGTCATCGCAGGGCGGGTCGACGCCCTCGACGACCCGGACCGGCCGGTGATGACCCGGTCGCCCGACCGGGCTCCCGGGGTGGTCCGCGCCGGAGCCGAGGTGGAGGACGCCATCGTCGGCGTCGCGTGCGACGTGCGGGGCCGGGTCGTGCGCTCGGTGCTCGGACCTGGGGTGGTGGTCCGGGCGGGTGCGCTGGTCGAGGACAGCGTGCTCTTCGGTGACGTCGTGGTCGAGGCGGGCGCCGAGGTCCGCACCTGCATCGTCGACGACGAGGTGGTCATCGCGCGCGGCGCCGTGGTGGGAGCTGCTGCGCCCTCGAACCGCCCGCGCGACAAGGACATCACGCTGGTGGGGCGGCAGAGCCGGATCTCTCGGAACGCCGTCGTGGAGGCGGGCGCCCGGCTCGAGCCGGGCACCCGCGTCTGAGCCCAGTGCCGGTGCGGGGAACCTGCCCGCCGGTACGTCAGTGGCGGCCGGCCCACTCCTGGGCCTGCCGCTTCGACCACGCCCGGTCGGCGGCGTCGATGCTCGCCCTGCTGCGCAGGTCGACGCCGGCCGCCTTGGCCGCGGCGCGTGCCCGCGGACTGGTGAGGTCAGGCGCCACGAACTCCTTCGGCGTGATCGAGGCGTCCACGGCGGCATACGAACGCTGTTGCTGCGCAAGGGAGTCGGCGCTGGCAGCAGCCCTGGTGAGCGTGGCGCTGCTCGCGGTGAACGAGGTGCCGACCAGCTTGGGCGTCACCACCGGCGCGTAGCCGCTGCTGTGACCGGTCACGTTGGGGTGGTACGACTCGCTGATGGGGTTGGACAGGCCGTTCAACCACTCCGGGCTGTCGCAGACCGCGTGGCCGATGAAGGCGGACGTCGGGTTGGCGAACGAGAAGCCCTTGTTGGAGGCCTGGGTCGCGGTGCGGCTGTTGAGCAGGTCGGCAGTGGCGTTGAGCCGCGACTCCTCGGTGGGCGAGAACCAGGTGGCGGCGTTGCAGTCCTCGCCGTTGAAGATCCGCGGGTAGCCGACGACCGTGACCCTGGCGTTGGGCGCCTTGCTGCGGATGGAGGAGTAGAGCGTCGAGAGCCTGGCCGGCAGGACGTTGTTGATGACGTACTGCGCGTCGTCGATGGCCCCGTTGCAGTCGCTCATCCACGCCGGCTGGGCGCACTCGGTGAGCACGTCGGCGAAGCCGGCGTCGTTGCCGCCCACGGAGATGCTCACGTGCGTGGTGCTCGCACTGAGGGCGCCGAGCTGGGTGTTGGTGACGTCGGCTACGGTCGCGCCGGAACAGGCGCGGAAGTTGAGCGTGAGGCCCTTGCTCGCCGCGATCAGCGACGGGTAGGCGTACACCGACCGCTGGCACGAGGTGCCATCGGAGATGTAGGTGCGCGTGCCGGTACCAGAGGAGTACGAGTCCCCCAGCGCCACGTACGAGTTCGCAGCATGGGCCGGTGCGGCGCCGATGGCCAGCGCCATCGCCCCTGCGGTCGCGGCGGCTCCGGTGAGTGCGCGGCTGATCCCCATTGGTCCCCCTGCGTCGTGTCGAGCGGTGGCTGGACTGTAGGGGCGGCGGTCACGGCGCGGGGCGTTGACGACAAACCCTTGCCAACTCTTTGCCCAACCGACACGCGCACACGACATGTGGTGCCTTCGGTGGGGACGCCGCCCAGATATGGTGATGCCGCTGGTCCGGGGCCGCCGTCCGCGAGGGTGGAGGTCCCGGGGCAAGAGGGAACCCGGTGCGAGTCCGGGACTGCCCCGCAGCGGTGAGTGGAAACGACCGCCGTCAACAGCACTGGGCGCGAGAGCGCCTGGGAAGCGACGGCCAGTAGGAGAGTCCGGACCCCGGTCCGAGAGGTGTCCACGAGTCCGAAGACCTGCCAGCAGCCGCGCACGTCGTGCGCGGTGACGTCGCAGACCTCGAGGGCGGGTCGCACGACACCTGGCAGTTCGGCCCCCCGCGGGCCCGGGCTCGTGAGTCGTCGTCTCCCCCTCGTGGTCTGGGGCACCGGAACCGCTCGCGAGGAGAGAGCAGATGACCCTCAGCCCAGCCCGGCCCGTGGACGCCACGGACGGCACGACCGCCACGACCGGCAGGACCGCCACGGACAGCAGGCGCCCGCAGATGCGCGTGCGCAAGCGCAACGGCGACACCGAACCCGTCGACGTCATGAAGATCGTCCGCGCCGTCGAGCGCTGGTGCGACGACCTCGACCACGTGGACCCGATGGCCGTGGCCACCCGGACCATCAGCGGCCTCTACGACGGTGCGACAACGGCGGAGCTCGACCGCCTCTCGATCCAGACCGCCGCCGAGATGACCGCCGGCGAGCCGGAGTACTCCCGCCTCGCCGCCCGGCTGCTGTCGAACTACATCGACAAGGAGGTGCGGGGCCAGCAGATCGCCTCCTTCAGCCAGGCGGTGCGCCTCGCCCACCTCGAGGGCCTGGTCGGCGACGAGACGGCAGCCTTCGTCGCCACCAACGCGCGCAAGCTCGACCACGCGGTCGACGCCGGCAACGACCTGCGGTTCGAGTACTTCGGGCTGCGCACCGTCTACGACCGCTACCTGCTGCGCCACCCCGAGACCCGCGCGGTCGTCGAGACGCCGCAGTACTGGCTGCTCCGCGTCGCGTGCGGGCTCTCGCACACACCGCAGGAGGCGATCGCGTTCTACCGCCTCATGGCCTCGCTGGCCTACCTCCCGAGCTCGCCGACGCTGTTCAACTCGGGCACCCGGCACACGCAGATGAGCTCGTGCTACCTCGTCGACAGCCCCCGCGACGAGCTCGACTCGATCTACGACCGTTACGCGCAGGTGGCCAAGCTGTCGAAGTTCGCCGGCGGCATCGGCATCTCGTGGTCCCGCGTCCGTTCACGGGGCGCCCTGATCCGCGGCACGAACGGCCACTCGAACGGCATCGTGCCGTGGCTGCGGACCCTGGACTCGTCAGTGGCGGCGGTCAACCAGGGCGGCCGGCGCAAGGGCGCGGCGTGCGTCTACCTCGAGCCCTGGCACCCCGACGTGGAGGAGTTCCTCGAGCTGCGCGACAACACCGGTGAGGACGCCCGCCGCACCCACAACCTCAACCTCGCCAACTGGGTGCCCGACGAGTTCATGCGTCGCGTCGAGGCCGACGAGGTGTGGAGCCTGTTCGACCCGCACGAGGTGCCCGAGCTCCCCGACCTGTGGGGGACCAACTTCGACGAGGCGTATGCCGCCGCGGAGCGCGACGGCCGGTACGTGCGCCAGGTCCGGGCCCGGGACCTCTACGGCAAGATGATGCGCACGCTCGCCCAGACCGGGAACGGCTGGATGACGTTCAAGGACGCCAGCAACCGCACGTGCAACCAGACCGGCGACGAGCAGGGGCCCGGCCGCCCGGTGGTGCACCTCTCCAACCTCTGCACAGAGATCATCGAGGTCTCCAGCGACGGTGAGACCGCCGTGTGCAACCTCGGGTCGGTGAACCTGGCGGCGCACCTGACGCCGGAGCGCGACGGCATGGACTGGGAGCGACTGCGCGAGACGGTCCGCACCGCGGTGACCTACCTCGACCGGGTCATCGACATCAACTACTACCCGAGTGCGGAGTCGGCCGCCTCCAACCCGCGGTGGCGCCCGGTGGGACTGGGTGTCATGGGCCTGCAGGACGTGTTCTTCGCGCTGCGGCTGCCGTTTGACTCGGAGGCGGCCAAGGAGCTGTCGACCCGGATCGCGGAGGAGATCTACCTCTCGGCCCTCGAGCGGTCGGCGGAGCTGGCGGTGGAGCACGGCCCCCACCCGGCATACGACCAGACGCGCGCAGCGCGTGGCGACCTTCAACCGGACCTGTGGGGCGTGACCCCCACCCAGGTCGAGCGGTGGGAGGGGCTCCGAAAGGTCATCCGGGAGAGAGGTCTTCGCAACTCCCTGCTCGTGGCGATCGCCCCCACCGCGACCATCGCCTCGATCGCCGGCGTCTACGAGTGCATCGAGCCGCAGGTCTCCAACCTGTTCAAGCGCGAGACGCTGTCCGGCGAGTTCCTCCAGGTCAACACCGCCCTGGTGCGCGAGCTCAAGGCGCGCGGGCTGTGGACCGCCGAGGTCCGCGAGGCGGTCAAGCGCAACGAGGGATCGGTGCAGGGCATCACCGCCCTGCCCGACGACGTGCGCCACCTCTTCCGCACCGCCTGGGAGCTGCCCCAGCGGTCACTGGTCGACCTCGCGGCCGCCCGGCAGCCGTACGTCGACCAGAGCCAGTCGCTCAACCTCTTCCTGTCCGCTCCCACCATCGGGAAGCTGTCGTCGATGTACCTCTACGCCTGGAAGGCAGGCCTCAAGACGACGTACTACCTGCGCTCGCGGCCGGCGACCCGGATCCAGCAGGCGACGGTGGGCGTCGCCACCCGAACCTCCAGCGCGACACCCGTGACCGACGAGGCCGCCATCGCGTGCTCCCTCGAGAACCCCGAGACCTGCGAGGCCTGCGAATGACCACCACGACGAGCGAGACCCGGATGCTGCTCGACCCCGGCATGAACCTCACCCTGCGGCCGATGCGCTACCCGCACTTCTACGAGCGCTACCGCGACGCCATCAAGAACACCTGGACCGTCGAAGAGGTGGACCTGCACTCCGACCTCAAGGATCTCGCCCGGCTGACCGACGCCGAGCGCCACCTCGTCAGCAGGCTGGTCGCCTTCTTCGCCACCGGCGACACGATCGTGGCCAACAACCTCGTGCTCAACCTCTACCAGCACGTCAACAGCCCCGAGGGGCGGCTCTACCTCTCGCGGCAACTGTTCGAGGAGGCCGTGCACGTGCAGTTCTACCTGACCCTCCTCGACACCTACGTCACCGACGAGCGGGAGCGCCACGAGGCCTTCGCCGCTGTCGACACCATCCCCTCGATCAAGCACAAGGCCGACTTCTGCTTCCGGTGGATCGACTCGGTCTTCGAGCTCGACCGCCTCGAGACACGGGAGGACCGAAGGGCGTTCCTGCTCAACCTCATCTGCTTCGCCGCGTGCATCGAAGGACTGTTCTTCTACGGCGCCTTCGCGTACGTGTACTTCCTGCGCTCCCGGGGTCTGCTCAACGGGCTGGCGTCGGGCACCAACTGGGTGTTCCGGGACGAGTCCATGCACATGGCATTCGCCTTCGACGTGGTCGAGACGGTGCGGCAGGAGGAGCCCGACCTGTTCGACGAGGAGATGGCCGCGGCGGTGCGGCAGATGATCCGCGAGGCGGTCGACGCCGAGGCGCAGTTCGCCGAGGACCTGCTCGGGCAGGGTGTCGCGGGCCTGTCCACCACCGACATGCGGCTGTACCTCGAGCGCGTCGCCGACCGCCGCCTGCAGCAGCTCGGACTGGAGCGGGAGTACGGCTCGGCCAACCCCTTGGCGTTCATGGAGCTGCAGGACGTGCAGGAGCTGTCGAACTTCTTCGAGCGACGGGTCTCCGCCTACCAGGTCGGGGTCACCGGCGCGGTGGCTTTCGACGACGACTTCTGACCGTCCGGGGCCCGTCGCTCCTTCCGGTGGCGGGCCCCGGACGGCTGGCGTAGACAGGGGGAGCGCGGCGCGACGTGGCGCCCCCGGCACGTGGGAGTGGACGATGAGCGAGACCCCGATGGACGACATGGGCGAGGGCACCGCCGACGGCGGAGCCAACTCGACGGGCCATGACGGAGGGGCCGACGGAGGGGCCGACAGCGGCGCCGGCGGCAGGGGAAAGGGCACCGCCGACGGTGGCGCCAACCCGGCGGGCCACGACGGTGGCGCGGACGGCGGAGCCGATGGTGGCGCGGACGGCGGCGCTGACAGCGGTGCGGGAGAGGGCACGGCCGACGGTGGCGCCAACCCGATGGGCCATGACGGAGGAGCTGACGGAGGGGCTGACGGAGGGGCTGACGGCGGCGCCGATGGCGGTGCCGGCAGCAACGCCTAGGTGACCACGACCGAGCCACGCAGGGTGTCCGTCCAGCACGGGCACCCTGCGTTGTCACGCCTCATCTCCTGCCCGGCGGACGAGTTCGCCGAGACCTACTGGGGCAGTGAGCCCCTCCTCTCCCGTGCCGCCGACCTCCCGGCTGCGTTCAGCGACCTGTTCAGCAACGACGCCGTCGACGAGCTGGTCTCCGAGCGGGGGCTGCGCACACCGTTCCTGCGGATGGCCAGCAGCGGCGCCACCCTGCCCGAGCGCTCCTTCACGAGCGGGGGCGGCATCGGCGCCGGCATCACCGACCAGCTGAGCGACGACCGCCTCCTGCGGCAGTTCGCCGACGGCGCCACCATGGTGCTGCAGGGCCTGCACCGCACGTGGCAGCCCGTCATCGCCTTCTCGCAGGACCTCGCGGCCGACCTCGGGCACCCCGTCCAGGTCAACGCCTACGTCACTCCCGCGCAGAACACCGGGTTCAGCGACCACTACGACGTGCACGACGTCTTCGTGCTCCAGGTGGAGGGCCGAAAGCAGTGGCGCATCCGGCGCCCGGTGCACCCGCTTCCCCTGCGCGACCAGCCGTGGCCCGACCACCGGGCAGCGGTCGAGCAGGCCGCCACCCGCGAGCCGCTCATCGAGACCGTGCTCGAGCCGGGCGACTGCCTCTACCTGCCCCGGGGCTACCTCCACTCCGCGACCGCGCTCGGTGGGGTCAGCACCCACCTGACCATCGGTGTGCACCCCTGGACCAGGCAGCACCTCGCCGAGGAGGCGCTGCACGTCGCGCTCGCGCGGGCCGCCGAGGACGTCGCCGTGCGCCGCTCGCTGCCGCTGGGCGTCGACGCGACCGATCCCGAGCAGTGGGCCGGCGACCTCGAGCTGGTGCGCGCCGCGCTCCTGCGGGCCGTGGGCGAGATCGACCCGGCCGACCTCGTGGACGCCCTGACCCGACGGGTCCGGGCCGCCCAGCGCGCCGCACCCGTGCGGCCCCTCGCGCAGGCGCGCGCGGCCGAGGGCCTGAGCCCCGACCAGCGCCTCGTGGTCCGACCGCACCTCGCCGCACGGCTCGGTGCCCCCCGGGACGGGTATGCCGCGCTGGCCAGTCGCGCGGGCGAGGTGCGGGTCGCCGAGGCGGACCTCGACGCGGTGCGACGGCTCCTCGCCGAGGGAGCGGCGACGGTGTCAGACCTGGGGGAGGAGCTGGCCCGTCAGCTGCTGCTCCAGGGCATCGTGGTCCCGCAGTGACGTTTGTCGGCTGCTGCTGGAAGCCGTCGCGACCCTCATGTCCCTCGGTGAGCCCCTCGGTGAGCCCCCTGGTGAGTCGCCTGGTGACCTCGCCATGAACCCGGAGCACTGCGCCACCGCGGCACGGCGGCGCGACGACCCGCTGGTCGGCACCGCTGCCCCGGCGCGGCGCTGGCTGCTCATCGAGTACCCGGCTGGCTGGGCCACCCACGCGCTGCAGAGCCCGCTCATCCCTCCTCGGGTGGGTGGCCGCCTCGAAGCGCTCGCGCGGTCGTCCGGCGGACGGGTGCTCCTGGTCCGGCGGCACGGCCGGCGCCGGCTGGACGTCCCGCGGGCCTGGGTCGTGGTCGACCACGACGGCCGCCAGCAGTGGGGCACGTGGGATGGCGGTGACGACCTGGAGCGGGCCGCCGACGCCTTCGCGGGAGGCCCGGTGCCCTCCGGACCCCAGGAGCCGCTGCTGCTGGTCTGCGCCCACGGCCGGCACGACACCTGCTGTGCCCTTCGCGGCCGACCCGTCGCCGAGGCCCTGACCGACCGGTGGCCCGAGACCACCTGGGAGTGCTCGCACGTCGGCGGGGACCGCTTCGCCGCCAACGTCGTCCTGCTCCCGGACGGCGCCTACTACGGCAACCTCTCCGCGAGCTCGGCCGTGCCGGTCGTCGAGGCGCACCTCGCCGGCAGGGTCACCCCGGCGCACCTGAGGGGACTGAGCACCGAGCAACCCGTGGTGCAGGCTGCCCTCGTCGCCGCCCATGAGCGGTTCGGGCCCGGGGGCGCGCGCGACCTGGTGGGCGAGACCGCCCACGCGGTCGGGCCCGACACCTGGCGGGTGCGGCTCACCGGGCGGGGAACCCTGCCGGCGGTGGTCGAGGCGACCGTCACCCGTGAGCGGCGACCACCGGCGAAGCTGACCTGCCGCGCGGCAGGTGAGGCCGCGGCATACGCCTTTGTCGTCACCGACGTCCGTGCCTTCGGCACCGGCTGAACGGTCCCCGGGTGCCGGGGGTCACAGACAGGCGCCCCACACGAGTGACACGGTGTCGCGGTGATGCGCAGCCGAGGACGCCGGGACGAGGTCGCGCCCTCCCGCGGCGTGGTCGACAGCGTGCGCAGGGCGGCGGCCCGCGCCGGGTTCACCCTCACCGGCGCGCAGGAGCAGGCGCTCGGGGTGCTGGCGGGGGGATCGCGCGGCGTCTACGTCTGGGGTCCGGTGGGGCAGGGGAAGACCTGGCTCGTCGACGCCTTCGCCGACGCGGTGCCGGCCCAGGGCAGGAGGCGGCTCCACTCCTTCGACGTCTTCCGTGACCTGCACGCCGCGGTGCACCGCCATGGTCGACGGCTGCCGCCGCGCAGCACCGACAACGCCGTCGACCGTGCCGTCGACGACCTCCTCGCGGGGTGCCGAGTGCTGCTGCTCGACGAGCTGCACCTGCACGACGTCGGAGACGCGATGTTGCTGGCACGCCTGCTGCGCCACCTCTTCGACCGTCGGGTCCGGCTCGTGGCCACCTCCAACTACCGGCCGGAGGAACTGCTGCCGAACCCGCACGTGCACCACCTCCTCGAGCCGACGATCGCGCGAATCCACTCGGCCATGGACGTGGTCGAGGTCAGCGGGTCCCCGGACCTGAGGGAGGGCAGGGTCGCTGTGGCGGGCGGCTTCGCGAGCGGCGCGTGGCTGGTGCCGGGAACGGTCACGCAGCTGGCGCGTCTCGGACTGCGCCCTCCGGGAGCCGACGAGCACCGGGTCCTGCGGGTGGGTGGGCACCCGTTGCCCGTCCTCGCCCTGCGCCCCGGCGAGCTCTGGGTCTCCTTCGAGAGCCTGTGTGCCGGTCGCCGGTCGGCGGGGGACTACCTCGCGCTCGCCGAGGAGGCGGCGACCTGGGTGCTGCACGACGTGCCCCCGCTGGAGCTGGCGGACCCCCAGGCGCGGCAGCGCTTCGCCTCCCTCGTCGACGTCCTGGCCGACCGGGACACCCAGCTGGTGGTCACGTCCCAGCTGGACGTCGGCGAGGCACTCGACCTCGACCGCGCCGAGGGCGAGGTGCCGCCGGACCTGGCGCGCTGCCGGAGCCGGCTGCGGCTCCTCGGACGCGGGAGCGGTGAGGCGTGAGCGCGACGGGCGTCAGCCGTGCAGGGCGACGGTGAGGAGCACGGCGGAGTCCTCGAGCGCCGCGAGGGCGTGGCGACGTGAGGGCACCGACGTGACCTGACCGGCCCCCAGCACCCACTCCTCGTCGTGGGTGTGCATCCGCACGCGGCCCGAGATGACGTGGAGCAGGGCTGCCGGCGGCGAGTCGTGCTCGGCCATCTCCGCGTCCGTGGTCAGGGCGATGACCGTGGAACGCTGCACCGAGCCGGAGACGACGGTCTCGGCAGCGCGGCCCGACGCCGCCCGCTGGGCCTCGCCGAGCAGCCGTCCGGCGACCTCGTGCAGGTCGGTGATCTTGGGTGTCGTCACGGCGGCCTCCCGGTCTGTGATGCGCTGAGGTCCGGTCTCGGGTCTGCTCTCGGGTCCAGTCCCTCGCATTCAAGCAAAGTACGCGGTAGCTCGCGCCCCGGAGGCGCCGCCGCGCGGTTTACTGTGGTCGCTCTGGTCCTGCACGGGTCGGGCGCAGCCGACCCGGGCCAGTGGGCCGCCGCACGGCGACCGCCAGGCCGAGGAGGCACGGGCATGACCGACGGCGCATCCATCATCCCGCTCCACGCGGTGACCACCTACGAGTACGACGCCCTGCAGGACTGCTGGTCGTGGTCGTCGCCCATCCCCGTGCTGCAGTACGCCACCGACGGCAGTCCCCTGACCACCGAGCAGCTCCTGGCCTTCGTCCACCCCGACGACCGGGAGCCGACGCTCAGGCAGTTCCTCGGGCTCCTCCAGGACCGCACCCCCTATTCGTGCCTCTACCGGCTGGTCGACAGCGCCGGGGTCGCGCACCCGGTCGTCAACGTGGGCACCCCGGTGGTCGAGGGGGACGAGGTCACCGTGCTGCGCGGCTTCGTGGTCGACCTGACTGCTCCGCTCGGCGCCCATGCCCGCAGCGCCGTGGCCGCGATGCTGCCCGTCGGCGCGGTCGTCGACCAGGCGACCGGCGCCCTGATGCTGGCCTTCGGCGTCGACGCCGAGATCGCCTACCGCCTGCTGACGGGCTACGCCACCCGCGCGGGCGTCCCCGTGCACGGGCTCGCCGCCGACATCGTCGACGGCCTGGCGTCGGTGCCGGTCACCGGCCCGGAGGTCGCCGAGGCGCTCATCGACCTGTTGGAGTCGAGCGTCGCGCGGGCCCCCCTGGCCGAGGACGTGACACCCGCCTAGCTGGGCCTGGCCCGCTCCGCCGGTGCCCTGGGTCAACCCGTGCGCTGGCCAGCTGCTGCCCTGGGTCAGCCGGTGCCCTGGGCCGCGTCGCTCGGCACCGCCGGCACCTGCTCACGGGAGGTTCCGGACAGCGAGGAGCACGTGCGTGGTGCCGGCTGTGGTGCGGCGGTGCTGCCGGACGCGGAGGCAGTCGGCGTGGGAGTGGCTGCTGCGCTGTCCTGCTTCGCGGGGCGCTCGATCCGTGAGCCGTTGACGAGGGTCACGTCGTCGTATGCCGGCCGTCCCTCGATGACGTTGCGGAACTGGTAGCGGGTCAGCGAGGTGAGCTGGCAGTCCTGGCCGAACACGGCGATGTCGAAGGCCGAGGGCTGGCCGGTGAGCTCCTCGCTGTCGGTGCCCTCGAGGAAGTGGCTGAACGGGCCGCCACCGGTGAAGGTGCCGACGCCGATGATGTTGCCGTCGAGCGAGTTGCTGTGCATGTGGCCGTGGGCGAGGAGGTCGGCCCGCTCGATGTCCTTCACCGCACCGGGCTCGTGGGAGACGACGAGGTCGGGCTGCGGCCGGTCGGCGAACGCCGCCTTGAACGCGTCACGGGCCGGCACCTGCTTGGCGGCGTTGTTGCGGTTGTCGTCGCCGAACCAGCGGGGGTCGTTGAACCCCGCGATCCGCACCCCGCCGACCGTGAGCTCGGTGTAGGTCTTCTCGTCGGGTTGGAGCAGCACGACGTTGGGCACCTTGGCGAGCCGCTCCAGCAGCCTGGTGTCGCCGGCGCTCTGGGCGTCGTGGTTGCCCCGCACGAACACGTAGGGCACGCCGAGCGACGCGATGCCCTTGAAGAGGCCGACGGTGTCGCCCTCGGTGACGGCGCCGAAGTTGAGGAGGTCGCCGAGGTCGACGACCGCGTCGATGTTCTCCTCCTTCACGATGGTCTTCATCAGCGGGTACTGCTGCCCGCCGTGGATGTCGGAGACCAGCAGGATGCGGGCGGCGACCGGCTCGTTCAGCGACTGCGGGGTGTACTTGTCCTGCAGCGCCGCCGAGAGGGCGAGCAGGTTCTTCAGGTACGGCGTCGTCTGCTGCGCCCGGGTCTCCACACCGTTGAGCAGGTCGGCGTTGCGCTGTACCGCGCCGAGGATGCCCGTGGTGCGGAATGCGTCCAGCCGGTCGGGCTGGTAGGTCTGCCAGATGCTGACGCCGGTCAGCCCGCAGGCGAGCACCCAGCAGGTGCCGGCCACCCCGAGGACCCGCACCGACGGACGCCGGCGGCGCCAGACGGCATACCCGCCGACCACGAGAGCGGCCACGAGCAGGGAGCCCACGGCGAACCGGCCGCCCATGGAGACGACGGCATCCTTGGCCGCGTTCGACAGCTCGAGCGGCCCGGGCTGGAGCGCCTTGATCGAGACCTTGGGCTGGGCGAGGAGCTCGGTGATGGTGGGCTTGACCTGGACCCCGGCCAGCACGCCCGGTGCCATGACCGGTCCGTTGAAGTCGAGGTTGATGTCGCCGAAGATCGTCGGCGCGTGCAGGCTCGAGACGTCCTCGGGGCTCACCGACAGGCGCAGCTGCGCGCGGTAGTTGATGGTCTCGACCGTGGACGGGAACAGCGTGGTCGCGGCGACGCCTCCGCCGATGCACGCCAGCACGAGCGCGAGCGCACCGAGGACGGCGCCGGCCCACCGGGGTGGGCGTCGGCGCCACCAGGAGCGGCCGGGCTGCGTGCTCACCCGCCCACCGTAACGAGAACACCGCACACCTACCCTTTTCGGTATGCCGTCACCGCTCGGCCCGCTGGACGGGCGCCCCTTCGCTGCCGTCGTCTTCGACATGGACGGGACGCTCATCGACTCCACCGCGGTCGTTGTGCGCAGCTGGATCCGCTGGGCCCAGGAGCACGACGTCGACCCGCGGCGCCTGCAGGGCTTCCACGGCGTGCCGGCCGCCGCGATCGTCGCCGAGCTGCTGCCGGGGCCGCGCCACCAGGACGCGCTGCGCCGCATCACCGAGCTCGAGCTCGCCGACACCGACGGCATCGAGGTGCTCCCCGGGGCGGCGGAGGCGCTCGCCGCGCTGGCCCCCGCGCACTCGGCCATCGCCACCTCGTGCACCGCACCCCTGGCCGCAGCGCGCATCGAGGCGAGCGGCCTGAAGGCGCCCGAGGTGCTGGTGACGGCCGACGACGTCGAGCGGGGCAAGCCGCACCCCGACCCGTTCCTGCTCGCGTCGAGGCGTCTCGGCGTCGACCCGGCGCACTGCCTCGTCGTCGAGGACGCCCCGGGTGGGCTGGCCGCGGCCCGGGCAGCCGGGTGCGCCACCCTGGCGGTCGTGACCACCACGCCGCGCGAGGAGCTGGGGGACGCGGCCGACGCCGTGGTCACCGACCTGAGCCACGTCGTCTTCTCCCGCACCGGCGGCGGGGTCCTCGTCTCACCGGCTCCTCCCGGTTCGAGGTAGACACGCCGGTGTTTCCCGGCGCGTCCACCTCGAACGGAATGCCGCGGCATACCTCGTTGTTATCTGCGACCTAACCAACGCTTATGATTCTGCGTCGGCGCACTGCGCGCCGACGACATGACACGGAAGGTCGGGGAAGACAACGATGCGCACGAGGTTCACGCTGGCGGCACTGGCGACGGCTCTGGTGATGGCGCTGACGGCGTGCGGAGGCGGCGGCTCGTCCGCGGCCCAGGGCGACCTGGCGAAGGTGAAGGACGCGGGCGTCCTCAAGGTCGGCACCGAGGGCACCTACTCCCCGTTCAGCTACCACGACCCGAAGAGCAACAAGCTGGTCGGCTACGACGTCGAGGTGGCCGCGGCCGTGGCGAAGAAGCTCGGCGTCAAGGTGGAGTACGTCGAGACGCCGTGGGACGCGATCTTCGCCGGGCTGACCTCCAAGCGCTACGACGCCGTCATCAACCAGGTGACGAAGAACCCCGAGCGCGAGGGGCTCTACGGCCTCTCCGACACCTACACCGTCTCCGAGGGTGTCGTCGCCACCCGCGCCGACGACGACTCCATCCACTCGCTCGCCGACATCAAGGGCAAGAAGTCCGCGCAGAGCCTGACCAGCAACTGGGCCCAGGTGGCCAAGAAGGCCGGCGCCGACGTGGAGTCGGTCGAGGGCTTCACCCAGGCCATCACCCTGCTGAAGCAGAAGCGCGTCGAGGCCACCGTCAACGACAACCTCGCCGTCCTCGACTACCAGAAGAGCACCGGCGACAAGGCCGTGAAGATCGCCGCCAAGACCGGTGACGTCTCCGAGCAGGTCGTCGCGACCCGCAAGGGCTCCGACCTCGTCGCCGCCGTCAACAAGGCGCTCGCCGACCTCAAGGCCGACGGCACGCTGAAGTCCATCTCGGAGAAGTACTTCCAGACTGACGTCTCCGTGAAGCAGTAGCCGCGTGCGCGACTCGCTGAACGACGACATGCCGAAGCAGGACCTGGTGGGAGTGGTCGCGTGAGCGACCAGACGGTCCAGCTGATCCTCGACAACCTGTGGCCGCTGCTCAAGGCAGCGGTCACGGTCACGATCCCGCTGACGCTCGTCAGCTTCGTGCTCGGGCTGGTCGTCGCCCTCGTGGTGGCCCTCATGCGGCTCTCGCCGGTGCGGGCCGTCTCGGGGGCGGCGCGGGCCTACGTCTCGGTCATCCGCGGCACGCCGCTGCTGCTGCAGCTGTTCATCATCTTCTACGGCCTGCCGGCGCTGGGGGTGACCTTCGAGCCGTTCCCGGCCGCCGTCATCGCCTTCACGCTCAACGTCGGCGGGTATGCCGCGGAGGTCATCCGCTCGGCGATCCTCGCCGTGCCGAAGGGGCAGTGGGAGGCGGCCTCGACGGTGGGCATGGACTACCTGACCACGCTGCGCCGGGTCGTGCTGCCCCAGGCCACCCGCACCGCGATCCCGCCGCTGTCGAACACCCTCATCTCCCTCGTGAAGGACACCTCGCTCGCGTCGACCATCCAGGTGACCGAGCTGCTGCGCGTGGCGCAGGAGGCCGCCGCCCCCACCTACCAGTTCTTCGCGATGTACAGCGTGGCGGCGGTCTACTACTGGGTGATCTGCCTCGGGCTCTCGGCCCTGCAGACCCGCCTCGAAGAGCGACAGAACAGGTACGTGGCGCGATGACCGACCCGACCCAGCCCGGCCAGTACGGGCACTCCGGCCAGCCGGGGCACCCCGAGCAGCCGCCGTCCGTGCACGAGACACCCGGCCACCCGCTCGTCGCGGTGACCGGCCTGGCCAAGTCCTTCGGCGACCACGAGGTGCTCACCTCCATCGACTTCGAGGTGCACGCCGGCTCGGTCACGGTGCTCATCGGCCCCTCGGGGTCCGGCAAGACCACGGTGCTGCGCTCGCTCAACACCCTCGAGACGCCCGACGGCGGTGTCGTGCGCATCGGCGAGGTGGAGGTCGACTTCTCCGGGCCCGCGCCGAAGGGCTCGGCCCGCAAGAAGCAGCTGGCCGCGCTGCGCGACCAGAGCGGCATGGTCTTCCAGTCGCACAACCTCTTCCCGCACATGACCGTGCTGCAGAACGTCATCGAGGGCCCGACCGTGGTGCAGCGCCGCCCGCGCGAGGAGGTCATGGGCGAGGCTCGGCGGCTGCTCGACCTCGTCGGGCTGGCCGAGAAGGCGGACCAGTACCCCTACCAGCTCTCCGGCGGCCAGCAGCAGCGCGTCGGCATCGCCCGGGCGCTCGCCCTCCGGCCGAAGCTGATGCTCTTCGACGAGCCCACCTCGGCGCTCGACCCCGAGCTGGTCGGCGAGGTGCTGCACGTGATGAAGGACCTCGCCTCGCAGGGTTGGACGATGGTCGTGGTGACCCACGAGATCCGGTTCGCCCAGCAGGTCGCCGACCAGGTGCTCTTCATGGACGGCGGGGTCATCGTCGAGCGGGGGACGCCCGGCGAGGTGCTGGCCAACCCGCGCACCGAGCGGGCCCGGCAGTTCCTGCAGCGCATCCTCGACCCGCTCTGATCAGGCTCCCCTCCGCCGGGTCGAGGTAAACGCGCCGGGGATTCCCGGCGCGTTTACCTCGACCGGGAGTACGTTCTCGGCACATGGACGCCGATGTCATCGTCGTGGGAGCCGGGCTGGCCGGTCTGGTCGCCGCTGCCGAGATCGCCGAGGCCGGCCGCCGGGTCGTGGTGGTCGACCAGGAGAGCGAGGCCAACCTCGGCGGGCAGGCGCACTGGTCGTTCGGCGGCCTGTTCCTCGTCGACAGCCCCGAGCAGCGGCGGATGGGCGTCCACGACTCGGTCGACCTCGCCCTGCAGGACTGGATGGGCAGCGCCGGCTTCGACCGGCCGGAGGACCACTGGCCGCGGCAGTGGGCGGAGGCCTACGTCGACTTCGCCGCCGGTGAGAAGCGGCCCTGGTTGCACGCGCAGGGCATGCGCTTCTTCCCGGTGGTCGGCTGGGCCGAGCGGGGCGACGGCAGTGCGAGCGGCCACGGCAACTCGGTGCCGCGCTTCCACATCGTCTGGGGCACCGGCCCCGGTGTGCTCGAGCCCTTCATCCGGCGGGTCCGGCAGGCGCAGGCGTCCGGACGCCTCGAGCTGAGGTTCCGCCACCGTGTCGACGAGCTCGTGCTGTCCGACGGTACCGTCACCGGGGTGCGCGGCGCCGTCCTCGCTCGCGACGACGCGAAGCGCGGCAGGCCCACGAACCGCGACGTCACCGACCCGTTCGAGCTCACCGCGCAGGCCGTGCTCGTCAGCTCGGGTGGCATCGGCGGCAACCACGACCTGGTTCGGGCCAACTGGCCCAGCCGGCTCGGCACCGCCCCCGAGCGGATGATCACCGGCGTCCCGGCCTACGTCGACGGCCGGATGATGAAGGTGGCCGAGGAGGCCGGCGGCCGCATCATCAACCCCGACCGCATGTGGCACTACGTCGAGGGCATCCACAACTGGGCTCCCATCTGGCCGCAGCACGCGATCCGGATCCTGCCCGGCCCGAGCTCGCTGTGGTTCGACGCCGTGGGGAACCGGCTGCCCCCGCCCCTGTTCCCCGGCTTCGACACGCTCGGCACGCTCGCCCACCTGAGGCAGACCGGCCACGACCACTCGTGGTTCATCCTCACGCAGAAGATCATCGGCAAGGAGTTCGCGCTGTCCGGCTCGGAGCAGAACCCCGACCTCACCGGGAAGTCGGTGCGCGACGTCGTTGGCCGTGCGACCTCCGACATGCCGGCGCCGGTTCGCGCGTTCCTGGACAAGGGTGAGGACTTCGTCCAGGCCGACACGATCGGCGAGCTGGTCGCCAAGATGAACGCGCTCACGCCCGAGCCGCTGCTCGACGCAGCCCACATCGAGCGGCAGGTCGTCGAACGTGACCGGCAGCTCGACAACGACTTCGGCAAGGACGCCCAGCTGACCGCCATCCGCGGCGCCCGCGCCTACCGGGGCGACCGGCTGATCCGCACCGCCGCCCCGCACCGCATCCTCGACCCCAAGGCCGGACCGCTCATCGCCGTGCGGCTGTCGGTGCTGACCCGCAAGACCCTCGGCGGCTTCGAGACCGACCTCACCGGTCGCGTCCTCGGCCACGACGGCGAGCCCGTCCCCGGCTTGTATGCCGCGGGCGAGGCTGCCGGGTTCGGCGGCGGTGGGGTGCACGGCTACCGCTCCCTGGAGGGCACCTTCCTCGGCGGCTGCATCTTCTCCGGCCGCACCGCCGGACGGGCTGTCGCCGCAGCCACCGCCTGACCTCTACTGGGGCGACGTCCCGAGCACCTCCGCCAGAGGGCCGGCGCCTTCGAAGAGGTGGGCCCGTAGGCCGACGTCCCTTGCCGCCTGGACGTTCTCGGTGAGGTCGTCGACGAAGACGCACTCCTCAGGTGTCGCGTCCATCACCTGGCAGGCCAGCCTGAAGACCTCGGGATCGGGCTTCGCCAGCCCGAGCTCGGAGCTGTTGATGACGGCGTCGAGCTCCTCGAGCAGCCCCAGCCTGGCCAGGTCGGCCTCCAGCCGGTTCGTCGCGTTGGTCAGCAGCCCGACCCGCCATCCCTCGCGCCTGACCGCGCGCACCACCTCCAGGACCTCGACGTCGACCGCGCCGGCTGACTCCGACCACTGCGCGACCACCGCCTCCGCGACAGTGCCGCACAGCGGTGCCAGGCGGTTGGCGATGTCACGACGCCATTCCGCGTCGCTGATGCGGCCGGTGACGACCGCGCGCAGCGAGGAACCCTCACCGAACGCCGCCGCCGCGATGCTCCCCGGCGGCAGGCCGTGGCGACGCTCCACCGAGGCGTCGCGCTCCGGGGCCCAGATGCGGACCACGTCGTCGAGGTCGATGAGCAGGACTCTGGACAACGTCGAGACCTTCCTCGGGTCGAGGTGAACACGCCGGGAAACACCGGCGTGTTCACCTCGACCGGCGTGGGCGGGGCGTCAGGGGAGACGGGCCTTCACGATGTCGTCGAGCACCGCGAGGGGCACGCTGCCGGAGTCGAGCGCGGCGTTGTGGAACTGCCGGATGTCGAACGCGTCGCCCTGGCGCGCCTGCGCCTCAGCGCGGATCCGCAGGATCTCGAGCCGCCCGATCATGTACCCGCACGCCTGACCCGGCCACACGGCATACCGGTTGACCTCGGCGGTCACGCTGCCGAGCGACAGCGGGCTGTTGGCCACCATGTAGTCGATGGCGCGCTGGCGGCTCCAGCCGAGGGCGTGCATTCCGGTGTCGACGACGAGGCGGCAGGCGCGCATCGAGTCCATGGTGAGCATGCCGAGCCGGTCGAGCGGCGTGGAGTACAGGCCCATCTCGTCGGCGAGCCGCTCGGTGTAGAGGCCCCAGCCCTCGGCGTAGGCGTTGAAGACCGTGTGGCGGCGCAGCGCCGGGAGGTCGGTCAGCTCGGAGGCGATGGCGAGCTGGAGGTGGTGACCCGGGATGCCCTCGTGGTACGACAGCGCCTCGATCTCGAACCGGCCCCACGCGCTCGGGTTGGAGGTGTTGACGTAGAAGACGCCGCCGCGCGAGCCGTCCTCGGCCGGCGGGAAGTAGAAGCCGAGCGCACCCTGATCGGTGGTCTTGATGGCGCAGTCGGCCTTGGGGAGCCGGTCGAACCACTCGGGCATCGCCTCGCGCGACCGGGCGAACGCCGTCTCGCACGCGGCCAGGATCTCGCCGGCGTCCTGGTGGCGCAGGGCCGGGTCGGTGCGCAGCTTCTCGTACAGCGCAGGCAGGTCGTCGGTGCCGAACAGCTCGGACCCGAGCTTGCGGTACTCCTCCCCGAGCTTCGCGATCTGCTCGAGCCCGAGGTCGTGGACCTGCTGGGCCGTCAGGTTGGTGGTGGTGTTGGCGACGAGCGTTGTGGCGTAGGTCTGCTCGCCGTCCGGCAGCCAGACGAGGCCGCACTTGTCGTCGGGGCGCCCGTGCGGTGTCACCTCGTCGACGAGCACGTCGCGGAACTCCTGCAGGCCGGGTCGCACCGATGTCTCGATGGCCTCGACGAGCCGCTGCCGCCACGCGTCGACGTCGACGCCCTCCGGCGGCGTCGTCGTCTGCAGCAGCGGGTCCTGGTCGAGCGGCTTGGCGAGCCACGCGTCGAGCTGGGGCACGGTCTCGGCCACCGCGAACGCGGCCGGCGTGCAGCCCGAGGCCACGCCCTCGCGGTGCCGCTGGGCCGTGTCGCGCAGGTGCTGGCCGATGCCGTGGAACTTGGCGACCATCGCCTCGGCCACCTCGACGGTCGGCAGGCCCAGGTTCGACACCGTGATGGGCGCGTCGACCTGGATGCCGAAGACGGGGTTGACGGCGAACTCGGCCAGCCGGCACTCGCCGAGGTCGGCGGAGCTGGTCGCCTGGAACTCGACCACGGCCCGGGTGACGCGGTCCTGCAGCGAGAGCTCGCCGTCGTCGATCGCCGCGGCCCGCGAGGCGAACTCACGCATTGCCGTCACCTCGGCCTCTTCGGCCGCGCGGCTGGCGTCCTCGTAGCGGTCGGCGAACCGGTAGTCGCCGAGCATGTGCGCCCACGTCGGGTTCACCGACATCGTGTGCTCGTGGAAGTCGTCGGCCAGCTGCCTCACGTCGTCGCTCATGGGCCCGAACGCTACCGCCGCCCCCCGACGGCACGGCGGTGCATCGGCCGAACGGCTCGGGTCCATCACTATGTCGGCCCCGTCGGCCATCCCGCTCCTAGGGTGTGCGCGACCGGAACGGGCGACAGGGGGACACATGACCGTGCTGCTGCGGGCGCTGGGCCTGCAGGCTGCGTATGCCGTGCTGCAGGCGATGTCGCCGGCGGCGGCCCGCATCGCCACGGTGGCACTGCTGCTCACCGTCAACGCGGTCCCCCTGGTGGCGCTGCTGAACGGGGAGTGGGGCGCTGGCGACGTCCTCATCGCCTACTGGCTGGAGAACGTTGCCGTCGGGATCTGGTCCCTGGTCAAGATCCTCACTGTCGCCGGTCCCCAGGTGGTGGGCAGCGGAGGCCCCGCCTCGGCCTCCTCGCCCGACGGGCGGTTCGCAGGCGCACCAGCCCCCGGCCGTATGACCATCGTCGTCAACGGGGCACCGCTCCAGGTGCCCGCGGTGGTGGTGCGCGTCCTGACCGGGGGGTTCTTCGCCTTCCACTACGGGTTGTTCACGGTGGTCCACGGGGTCTTCACCTTCGCCCTGGCGCGCCGGACCGACGTCACCGGGAGTGTTCGCGGCTTCGCGCTCATGTTCCTGGTCCTGCTGGCCAGCCACGGCCTGTCGACCGGCATCTACTGGTTCGCGAGGGGCGAGCGCTGGAGGACCGGCATCGGCAGTGCGATGCGCCAGCCCTACTCGCGCATCGTCGTGCTGCACCTCGCGGTGCTCGGTTCGGCCTTCCTCCTCTTCCGGGGCTCGGGCCCCGACCCCTCGACGCTCTGGCCCGCGGCCGCGACGCTCGGTCCCGGTCTCGTGCTCATCGCCATCAAGGTCGTCATCGACGTGGTGGCCCACCTGCAGACGCACCGCGAGGTGGCCGCCTCCATGCCGGTCGCGCAAGCCGCCCGGTGAACACCCTCCTGCGGGTCCTCGGCCTGCAGCTCGCCCACACCGCCCTGCAGCGGGTCTCGCCGCGGGCGGCGCGGGCCGTGTCCATCGCCCTGGTGCTCACCGCCTGCCTCACGCCCCTCGTCGCCCTGCTCGGTGGCGAGTGGGCGAGCGGCGACGTCCTGCTCTCCTACCTGTTCGAGCTGTATGCCGTGCTCTTCTGGACCGTGGTCCGCGTCGTGACCGCCCCCGGTCCGCTCCTGAGCGCCGGGACGGTGAGCACCAACGGTGGGCCACCCGTGGCGATGAGCCGCTCGGAGCTGGTCGAGGTGAGCTGGCTGCTGGTCGGCGTCCTCGTCGCGTTCACCGTCGTCCAGAGCGTCGTCGCCTTCCACGTCGCCGGCAGTGCAGGGCTCCGGGCCGGCCCGTGGGCACTCGCCGCGATGGCCGCAGGGTTCTTCGCCTCCCACGGGTTCGACGTCGCGCTGCGCTGGTTCGCGCTCGGCGACCGACACCGGGCGTCCGATCTCGCGTCCGACCCGCTCAAGCGGTTCGTCATCCTGCAGATCGCCCTCGGTCTCGGTGCCGCCTGGACGTTCAGCGCGCGCACAGGGCTGGCGCCTGAGGCGGCGAAGGACAGCGCCTGGCTGCTCCTGGTGCCCGGCCTGGTCCTCGTGGTGGTCCGGATCGCCTTGGAGCTGTATGCCGTGGTGCGTCCCCCTGTGCAGTGGGGGTCCGCGCAAACCCGCTTGACGTGAAGCGCGGTTCAACGACGAGACTGCCCGGTGTGAGCGACGCCTCCCACCCTGAGACGCGGCCTGAGACCCAGCCCGCCCCGCAGCCCGAGATGCAGCCTGAGATGCGGACCTCTGCGCGCCTGCGGGACGACGCGGACTTCCGGCGCTACTGGCTGGCGCGCATCGCATCGCTGACCGGTTCCCTCATCACCGCGGTCGCGATGCCGGTGCTCATCTACAGGATGACGGGCTCGCCGTTCCTCACGGCGCTCACCACCACGCTCGAGGCGCTGCCCTACCTGCTCATCGGCCTGTTCGCCGGCGCGCTGGGCGACCGGTGGGACCGCAAGCGCGTCATGGTGCGGGCCGACCTGGTCAACGTGGTGCTCATCGGCTCGGTGCCGGTCGCGTGGTGGCTCGGCGTGCTGACCGTGCCGCACGTCCTGGTGTCCGCTCTCCTGGTCCAGGCCTTCTTCACCTTCTTCGACGGCGCCAACTTCGGCGCGCTGCCGGTGCTGGTCGGGCGTGACCGGGTCGGCGAGGCCAACGCGGCGATCTGGGGCTTCGGTGGTGTGCTCGACCTGCTCGTGCCTGCCACGGTGGGCCTCGCGCTCGCCGTGGTGCACCCTGCCGACCTGCTGGTGGTCGACGCCCTGAGCTACGTGGCGTCGGCGCTGGCCGTGCGGGCGATCATTCGCCCGCTGTCGTCGCCGCGCGAGCACGCCAAACCACTCAGCACGACGGTGCTGCTGGCCGACGTCGCCGAGGGGGTGCGGTTCCTCTGGCGCCACCCGGGGGTGCGCTCGATGACCCTCATCGGCATGCTTCAGTCGATCGGCGGCGCCGGCTTCATGGCCCTGGTCGTGGTGTGGTGCGACCGGGTGCTCGGCATCGGCACCTCCGGCTGGCGCTTCGGGCTGTTGTTCAGCGTGTGGGGCATCGGCGGCATCCTCGCCTCGGTCGTGATGCCGCGGCTGCTGCGGCGGACGACCCCGGCGGCCCTGACCCTGGCCGCCATCCCGGTCTCGGCCCTCGCCGGCCTGGGCGTGGCCCTGGCCCGGCACTGGGCGGTGGTCACCGCCCTCATGGTCGTCTGGGGCTTGGCCTACCAGCTGGTGATCATCGCGACGCTCACCTACCGGCAGCAGGAGACGCCCGAGCACCTGCTCAGCCGTGTCAACACGGCCGGCCGCATGCTCTCGTGGGGTGTCGGCTGGACGCTCGGCTCACTGGTGGCTGGGGCGCTGGCCGAGCAGGTCGGCGCCCGCGCGGCCATGGTCGTGCTGGTGTCGTTCGTCTCGGCGGCCGCCGCGTTCGCGTGGCTGTCGCCCTTGCGGGGCCACGCCACCGTGCGCAGCGAGGCGCTGGGCTGACGGGACAGGTTCAGAGGTACTGGCCCGTCGGCCGGTCGCCCTCATGGGCGGGTCCCTGCGGAGCACCCGGCATGCCCGGCCCACCAGCCGCGCCCGGGTGCACCGGACCGTGGCCGGGCGGGAGGGCCCGGCGCATCTCGGCGAGCTGCGCCTGGGCCGCCATCTGCTGGGCGAAGAGCGCCGTCTGGATCCCGTGGAACAGGCCCTCGAGCCAGCCCACGAGCTGGGCCTGGGCGATCCGCAGCTCCGCGTCGCTGGGCGCCTCGTCGCCGAAGGGGAGCGCGATCCGCTCGAGCTCCTCGATGAGCTCGGGAGCCAGGCCGTCCTTGAGCTCCTCGATCGACCGGCGGTGGATCTCCGCCAGGCGCACCCGGCCGGCCTGGTCCAGGGGCGCGTTGCGCACCTCCTCGAGCAGCTGCTTGATCATCGAGCCGATGCGCATGACCTTGGCCGGCTGCTCCACCAGATCGGCCGGGTTGGTCGGCGCCTCCTCGTCCTCGGGGTGCGGCGCGACGCCCATGCCGTCCTGGGTGACGACCACGACTCGCTGCTGGTCCTCACCCTGCGGTCCGTTGTCCGGGGCGAACTGGCCCTGCGGCGTCTGCTGCGGCTGCTCCGTCATGGCCCCCATCCTGCCAAACGCCCGACACGGGGGCGCGGGGCGCGTATGCCGTGGGGCCGGTCGTCAGGTGACGTCGCGGCTCAGGCGTCGCGCGGGCAGAGCACCCAGACCGTGATCTCACGGCCCTGCGACCAACGGCGGTACTGGGCGTACCCGGCATACGTGCTCTCGGCCAGCGCCCACACGGAGTCGGCGGCCTCGCGGCCGAGCCGCCGCGCCGTGGCCGCCACCGTGCGCCCGCGGTGCTCGACCTCGACCTCGGGGGTCGCGCGCAGGTTGTAGACCCAGCCCGGGGTGCGGTCGCTGCCGTAGTTGGAGCCGATCACGGCGATGTTGCCGTCGAGCGGGAAGGCGACGAGCGGGGTGTGCCGGCGCTCCCCGGAACGCGCGCCCATGGTGACCAGGGTGATCGTCGGCAGTCCCGCGAGGGGCCTGGTGGCACTGACCCGGCCACCCGACAGTCCGGCCACCGCGCGGTCGAGCGGCTGGTGGATCCGCCCCAGGACGCGGCTCACCGGTCGCTGGGAGGCGGCCGCCTGCACCGCCCGCTGGAAGACGTTGGGGGCGACGATCTCGCACTCGAGCTCGTCCCACAGTCCCATGGGCGCCGACTTTAGCCGTTACCGACCTGTTATCGGAGCAGATTGACTCGTTATCCGGCCAGCAGTGTTGGGCCGAGCCGTCCGGCGCCTCTCCTCCGCACCGGTCCTTCCGCGGCGGGTACCGGCGGCCTAGCCTTGGTTCGGCCGACGCGACGGGAGGAGCCCAGGATGAGCGACGCCGACGAGGTCATCCGCATCCGCCCCGGCGACCGTGTCGTCTCCGACCCGACTCCGGGCAAGACGCGTGAGCAGGCCATCGCGACGGACGGGCTCTGGTCGGGGCTGGTGCGCACCGAGGCCGGCGTGACGTCGGGTTGGCACCACCACGGCGACCACCAGACGTCCATCTACGTCGTCGAGGGCACCGTCCGCATCGAGTTCGGCCCCGGCGGCGTCCACGCCGCCGACGCCGGGCCCGGCGACTTCATCCTCATTCCTCCGCACCTCGTGCACCGCGAGGTCAACGCCGGGTCGACACCGTCGCAGGAGGTCGTGACCCGGTCGGGGACCGGCCCGGTGACCGTCAACGTCGAGGGTCCGGCACCCGCCGCCGGTTGATGCCAGCCGGTTGATCCCGCCCGGTTGATCCCAGTTGCCGCCGGTGGGTGGGAGCCCCCGGCGGTGGACCGTCGCCTTCAGGCGATGTTCATCCGCGCCTTGAGGGTGTCGCGCTTGTCCTCGAAACGGGCCGCCTGCTTCTCGAGGTCGTCCATGAACGCGTCGAGCTCGAGGCGGGCCTGCTCGGCCTCGGCGCCCAGGTTCTCGACCTCGAAGAGCTTCCAGAAGCGCAGCACCGGGGCCAGGACATCGTCCCTGTGCAGCCGCAGGTCGTAGATCCCGGCGACGGCCATCTCGACGGCCTTGCGCTGGAAGCCGGGGATGTCGGTCCCCGGCATCTGGAACCCCTTGACCACGTCGCGGACCGCCATGACCGTCTGGTCGGGGGCGATCTTCAGGGCTGCGTCGAGCAGGTTGCGGTAGAAGACCATGTGGAGGTTCTCGTCGGCCGCGACGCGCGACAGCAGCTGCTCGCACATGGGGTCGTCGGTGAACCTGCCGGTGTTGCGGTGCGAGACCCGGGTCGCCAGCTCCTGGAAGGAGACGTAGGCCAGGGAGTGCAGCAGCTCGCCGGAGTGCGCCGACTCGTAGCCCTGCGACATGTGCGTCATCCGGAACTGCTCGAGCTGCACCGGGTCGACCATCCGCTTGACCAGCATGTAGTCGCGCATGGCGATGCCGTGGCGGCCCTCCTCGGCGGTCCAGCGGTGCACCCACTCACCCCAGGCGTCGTCGCGGCCGAAGATGATGGCGATCTCGTGGTGGTAGCTCGGGAGGTTGTCCTCGGTGAGCAGGTTGACGATGAGGGCCGAGCGGGCGACGTCGCTGATGGGCGCGTCGTCGGGGCTCCACGGGTCCCCGCCCATGAGCCCGTCGAAGTTGCGCCCGTCCGACCACGGGATGAACTCGTGCGGGAACCACTCCTTCGCGATCGCGAGGTGGCGGTTGAGGTTCTCCTCCACGACCGGGCTGAGCTCTCGCAGCAGGTCGGTCTGGCTCCAGGTGGTAGCGGTCATGGCGGTCGTCCTCCGAGCAGGTTGATGCAGGTGGTCGGCGTGGGGGTCACCGACGCTTCACACCCAACCTACGCAGGCGTAGGTATGCCGGCCAGTTACCTGCCGGTACTACCCGCCGGTCAGGCCGCGCCCGCTGCCTCAGTCCCGGGGCGCCTCAGGCCCCGCGCCGCGTCACGGCCGGCGCCCGCCGGACGGCCAGCGCGGAGAGCAGCCCGGCCAGCAGGGGCACGCCCACCACCACGAGCAGGAGGGGCTGCCACGGGATCTCGAGGAACGGGCCGGTGGGGTGACCGACGGCCAGGTCGTAACCGCCCTCGGTCGTCAGGGGATACGTGACCGCGATCCCGGGCACCAGCCCGACCGCGACGCCGAGGATGGCTCCGAGGAACCCGACCAGCATGGACTGCGACGCCGCGAGCGCGCGCCGGGTGCGCCGGGTGGCGCCCACGGCGGCGAAGGTGCCCTGGTCGGTCTGCTGCTCGGCCATGGCCAGCGCGGTCGAGATCAGCGTGACCACGAGGACCAGGAAGGCGGCGGCGGCCATCATGACCCGCATGACCGTCTCGTCGTAGCGCTGGAAACCCCGCTCGACCTGGAGACCGCCCCCGTCACCGACCCGCTCGTCGAGCTGCTTCTCGGTGTCACGGCTGATGGCGCCGTTGGCGTCGCGCAAGAGGATCGACTCCTGCTGGGTGACCCAGCCGAGCCGCTTGGCGGTCTCTGGTGTGACGAGCGCGCCGGCCTGTCCCGGCAGGGCGCCGGGGGCCGCGCGGCGCCGGTCCACACGGACCACGGGCAGCTGGTCGGTGCGGCCGACCTCCACCTTGGTCGCCGTGTAGGTGTTCTGGTCCATCACGAAGGTGCCGCTCGCGAACCGGAGCACCGGCTGGTCGGCCAGCCCCGTCACGGCGACGGCCACCGCTCCCTGCTCGACCGCTCGACGTTGGGCGTTGGTGAGCCCGAGCCGACGGCCGATCTCGGCGGCCGGCAGGGCGCCGATCTGGCCGTTGCCGTCGTAGGCCTGGGAGCCGAGCCGGACGCAGCCCTGGCTGTCCGGGCCGCTCATGACGATCGACGCCTCAGCGGTGCAGCCCGGCGGCACGGCGCTGACGAAGGTGACGCGATGCTCGGGCGCGCCGGTCCCCTGCGCGAAGGGGTCCTCCGGTGGCCGGACGACCAGGAACGGCGTCTGCACCAGCCCGCCTGCGTCGTCGCGGAGGGCCGCCTCGACGGCGAGCCGGGTCTCGGCGTCGCCGGTGTAGACGACGCCCTCGCCCGGCAGGTTCGTGGGCTGGTAGGTCGCCATCTGCTGCTTGGTGTCGCTGGCCAGGCCGATGCTGAACGCGGTCAGGGCGGTGACGCCGGCCAGGATGGCGGCGACGGTCGGGGTGGAGCGGCTGCGGTGTCGGGCCGCGTCGCGGGTGGCCATCCGTGGGGCGACCGGCAGGCCGGAGGCGAGCCGTCCGGCCAGCACGAGCAGTGCCGGGATGAGGCACAGGGCGCCGAGCACCAGGCCGATCGCGCCGAGGGCGATGCGGATCTCACCGCCCGAGCCCACGCGCGCCGACGACAGCACCACGAAACCGCCCAGCAGGGCGAGAACGAGCCCCACCACGGGCAGCACCTTGTTGAGGCGGGGTGAGACGCTCTGGCCGCGCATCACGCCGACGACGTCGAGACGACCGAGCCGCAGCGACGGCAGCAGCGCGGCGACGACGGCGCTGAGCACCGCGCAGGGCACCAGGATCGCGAAGGCCGCCCACGGGATGTCGAGGCCGACGGAGGTGAAGCTCGACGACGGGTGGGTGCGCACCCACCACCACAGGCCGACCTGCACCCCGGCCACGCCGAGCAGGGTGCCGCCGATGGCGGAGATGACGCCGAGCACCACGGCCTGGGCGAGTACCGTGCGGCGCAGCTGGCGGGTCTCCGCGCCGTTGGTGGCGGCCAGGGCGAGGGTCCGCCGCTGCCGCGAGGCGCTGACCGCGAAGGCGGGGCCGACCAGCAGCGTCGTGATGATGAAGAGCATGACGCCGCCGATCACGGCGATCATCCGGCCGGTGTCCTCCATGATCGACTGCTGCTGCCGCAGCTCCGGCGCCAGGGCGCTGTCGGGTGGTGGGTCCTGCAGCACCGCGCGGCTGGAGACGGTGAAGCCGTAGGTGTTGAGGCGCTGCACGTCGGGCCAGGTGACCGGCTGGTCGTCGACGATGATCCATGACGCGCCGCTGCCGGTGACGGCGGCAGCGGGCGGCAGGACCGGCAGGACGACGTCCACGGGCTGGCCCCACTCGCCCAGCGCCTGGGCTGTCCCGACCACGGTGGCGGTCGAGGGCGTGCCGCCTGACGAGAGGGTGACGGTTCCCGACGCGGGCAGGCCCTTCGCCCGGCCGGCCGGGGTGACGACCACCTCGGCGGCCGTGGAACCCCACCGCCCGCCGGTCAGGCGGGCCTTGTCCCCGAGGTCGGCCGAACGAGGGTCCGTGACCAGGGCGGAGACCCTGACCCGACGGTCACCGGTGACCCAGCGCACCTCGACGTCCATCACAGGTACGGCTGTGCCGCCCACGAGCCGAGCCACCGCAGCGGCGTTGGTCGCAGGGTCGGATCCGCGGTTGAAGCCGGGGACCGGGGTGGCAGCGCTGTCCGACCCGTAACTGATCCCTCCACGGTTGGGGTCGGGGGCCTGCGCGACCGTGCCCTCGACCGGCCCCTGAAGCAGTGCCTGTCCCGACCCCATGCGGGCCGTGACGAGGTCCGCCGAGTCGGTCTGCTCCGTGGCGCCGAGGGTGGCGGCGCCGGCGATCAGGCCGACGGGGATGGCGACCATGAGGAACACCAGCACGGCGCGGCCCTTGTGCCGGCGCAGGTCCCGGCGCGCCATCCGCAGCGCCACCCGCCAGCTCGCCCGCCACCGGCTCATGCGGGTGGCGCGGTGCTCGGCGCTGTCCGTACCGGGGTGGTCGACGACGTCCGGCGTGGGCGCCTGCTGCCCGGTCTCGAGCGTGGTCATGCCCGGGCCCTCAGGCGGTGGGCTCGAGGAGCGAGTCCGCAGTGGCAGGCTGCCCCGTGCTGTCGACCACGACGCCGTCGCGGAGGAACACCACGCGGTCGGCCCACGCGGCGTGCCGCGCCTCGTGGGTGACGAGCAGCCCTGCGGCGCCGTCGTCGCACCGCTCGCGCAGCACGCGGAGCACGTCCTCGCCGGTGTGCGAGTCCAGAGCACCGGTCGGCTCGTCGGCCAGCACGAGCTTGCGGTCACCCACCAGCGCTCGGGCGATGGCGACGCGCTGCTGCTGGCCACCCGACATGGCGTCGGGGTAGCGGTCGGCGAGCTCGCGCACCCCGACGAGGTCGAGCGCGGCCAGGGCGTGCCGGCGGGCGCGCCGCACCCGCTGGCCGTCGAGCTCGAGCGGCAGCGCGACGTTCTCGGCCGCGGTGAGCGACGGGATGAGGTTGAAGTCCTGGAAGACGAAGCCGACGCGCCGCCGGCGCAGCCGGGCCAGGCCGTCGCCCCTGAGGGCGCCGATGGCCTCGCCCTCGACGAAGACCTGCCCGCTCGTCGGGGCGTCGAGGCCCCCGGCCAGGTTCAGCAGGGTGGACTTGCCCGAGCCGCTCGGCCCCATGACGGCCACCAGCTCGCCGGCGTGGACCTCCATGCTCACCCCGGCCAGCGCCCGCACCGCGGTGGCGTCGCTGCCGTGGACGCGGGTGACCTCGGCCAGCCGGAGGATCGGTGTGTTCGTCGTGCCCATCGTGCCCATCAGATGCCCCCTCAGGCTGTGGTGCGGTGGTGGTCCTTCTCGGACGTCGTGGGCTGCCCCTGCTCGTGCCCTGGTCCGCGTTCGTTTGTGGGTTCGTCGGTAGGTTCGTCGGTGGGTGTGCCGCTCGTGCGCCGCCGCGGCCGGCTCGCCTCACGGGCGAGCCGGGTCTCGACGTGGTCGAGCCAGCGGACCTCGGCCTCGGCGGCGAAGATGAGGTTCTCGAGCACGAGCAGCCACGCCGTGTCATGGCTGTCGGTGTCGGGCCCGGTGTCCCTGTCGCCGGCGCTGGCCCGGTGCTTCAGGCGGGTGAGGTCCTGCAGGTGCTTCAGGGTCGCGGTGCGCTGGGTCTGCACCACGCGGTGCACGTCGACGCCCTCCACCGTGACGGCCAGCGCCAGCTTTATGACGAGCTCGTCCCGGGGCGTCGAGTCACGGTCGACCGGCTCGAGCCACCAGCGCGAGACCTCGGAGCGCCCGGTACTGGTCAGGCGGTAGGCGATGCGACCCTCGGCGTCCTCGCCCACCGCCTCGACCAGCCCGTCGCGCTCCAGCCGGGACAGGGTCGTGTAGACCTGCCCGACGTTGAGCGGCCAGGTCCCCCCGGTCCTGGCCTCGAACTCGGCCCGCAGCCGCGCGCCGTACTTCGGCTCCTCGGCGAGGAGCGCCAACAGTCCCAGCTTGACCGACATCGTCGACCCCTCCGTGTCCCCTTGGAGCGGCAATACCGGGTATTGCTGCTGGTGAGGGAGAGGTATACCGAGTATCAGCCCACAGCGTCAAGGGACGGGGTGGCCGGCGCGCCGGTGGGATGCCGCACCACCGAGCGCAGCAGCGGCTGGGCCACGGCGGCCAGCACGAGCGCCGCGGCACCGGCCGACACGGTGACCGCGAAGGCCGCCGTGTGTCCCGACGCGTCGGCCAGCCGGCCGGCGGTGGCGGAGCCCAGCGCGTAGCCCAGGCCGGTGGCCGCGGCCAGCAGGGTCATGGCGGCACCGACCCGGGTCACCGGCACGGCTCGCTCGCCCAGCGTGAAGTTGCTGATCATGTAGGGCGCGACGGCGAAGCCGAGCACCAGCACGACCAGGACGAGCGAGCGGAGCGAGTCGACCCACAGCAGGGGCAGGCCGAGCACGAGCAGCGCGCCGGCGGTGACGAGCACCCGGGTCGCGTAGGTGACACGCTCGGGCAGGGCCGCGATCGCGAGGCCTGCGATGACGCTGCCGATGCCCAGCACCGCGTGCACCAGGCCGGCCCCCCCGGCCTCGCCCGCGGCGGTGGCGAGCACGGTCGTGCCGGTCTGCACCGACCCGAAGACCACCCCGATGAGCAGCTGGGCGAGCAGCAGCACCACGAACACGGGCGTCAGAAGGCGCCCGGTCGCGTGCCCTTCATGGCGTGCGGCGTGGGTCAGCGTGGCGGTGGGGTGCAGCGCGAACCAGACACCGAAGACGAGCAGCAGCGCGGCGGCCGTCAGCAGGCCGGCGCCGGGCGCAGCCACTGCGACGAGGGTGCCGAGCAGGGCGGGGCCGAGCACGAAGGACGCCTCGTCGGCGGCGCCCTCGTAGGAGAAGGCCGCCTCGACCAGCCGCGGCTGGTGCGCGCCGCTGCCGTGGGTGATGGGACGCCAGCGGGCACGAGCAAGTGGGCCGATCTGGGGCATGAAGGCACCCGCCAGCCCAGCCGAGGCGACCAACAGCGACGTCGTCGAGCCGGCGGAGGCGAGCAGGACGAGAGCGGCGAGCGCCAGGCCGCCGACCACCGACTGCACCAGCACCACGGGGCGCTGCCCGACCCGGTCGGCCAGTGCTCCGGCGACGGGGGAGCAGACGGCGTTGGCGACGGCGAGCGTCCCGGCCGCCAGGCCGCCGGCGGCATACGAGCCGGTCGCGGACGACACGAGGAGGAGGGCGCCCATCTGGCTCATGGCCAGGGGCAGCCGGCCGAGGAAGGCGGTGACGACGAAGAGGGGTCCGGCCAGGGCGAAGAGCCGCCGGTAGGAGGCGATGGGTGACACGCGGGTTCGTTTCTGTGCAGGTGCCGGGGTACGGCGCAGCGGGCGTGCGCCGAACCCGCCTCCAAGGACGCACAGGAACCCTTAGCTGCCCCCATTCTACCGGCCGGCCGCGGGTGCTCGGTCTCGCGAGCGCGTCCCCTCTCGCAGGGCGCAGTCCTCAGGGCAGCAGCAGGATCTTCCCGATGTGGCCGCTCTCCTCCATCTCCCGGTGCGCCGCCGGCGCGTCGGCGAGGGGGTGGCGCGAGTGGACCACGGGGCGCACCCGGCCGGCCTCGACGAGCGGCCAGACGTGCTCGCGCACCGCGGCCACGATGGTCGCCTTCTCCGCCAGCGGTCGCGCCCGCAGCGAGGTCGCGATGACGGCGGCCCGCTTGCGCAGCAGGGCGTTCAGGTCGATCTCGGCCTTGGTGCCACCCTGCAGCCCGATGACGACGAGGCGGCCGTTGGTGGCGAGGGCGTCCACGTTGCGCGCGAGGTACTTCGCCCCCATGTTGTCGAGGATGACGTCGGCGCCGGCACCGCCGGTGGCCGCCCGCACCTCCTCCACGAAGTCCTGCTCGCGGTAGTTGACCAGCACCTCGGCGCCGAGGTCCTTGCAGGCCTCGAGCTTCTCGGCCGACCCGGCGGTGACAGCCACGTGGGCGCCCACCTCGCGGGCGAGCTGGATGGCCATCGTGCCGATGCCCGAGGACCCGCCGTGCACGAGGAGCGTCTGGCCCGGCAGCAGGTTGGCCGTCATGAAGACGTTGGACCACACCGTGCACGCCACCTCGGGCAGGGCGGCCGCGTCCTCGAGCGCGAGCCCGGCCGGCACCGGCAGCACCTGGCCCTCGGGCGCGCAGACCAGCTCGGCGTAGCCGCCCCCCACCAGCAGGGCACAGACCTCGTCGCCCACCGACCACCGCGTGACGCCCTCGCCGACCGCGTCGACGGTGCCGCTGACCTCCAGGCCGGGGTAGGGCGAGGAGCCGGGCGGCGGGTCGTAGAAGCCGCGGCGCTGCATGACGTCGGCACGGTTCACCCCGGCTGCCGCGACGCGGATGCGCACCTCCCCGGCAGCGGGCTCGGGGTCGGGCACCTCGGCGAGGACCAGGGCGTCGGCGTCTCCGGGCTGCGGGATGGTGATGGCCTTCATGGTGCGAGCCTAGGCACGACGTGGCGACGCGCGCGTTGGAGGTCCTCAGGGGTGTCGATGTCCTGGCTGGCGCGGCCCTCCACCGGGCGCGGCTCGATCAGCAGGCCGTCGAGCAGGCGGCGCAGCGGGGTGCCGGCCGGCGTCTCCGGCAGCGCGGCGCGCAGTGCCGAGGTCCGGTATGCCGCGAGCAGCGGCTGCACGTGTCCCTCACCGTCGACGCCGGCCACCGCGTCCGCGTCGGGGACGTCGTCGAGGTGCGCGGCGAGCTCGGCGGCGACGGGCCCGGCGTGCGGCATGTCACCCCCGAGCAGCACGGTGACCGGGGTGTCCACGACCGCGAGGGCGGCCGCGAGCCCGGCGACCGGCCCGCCGCCCGGTGGGTCCTCGCGGGTCCAGCGCACGGCTTCGCGGCCGGTGGGGCGCTCCGGGCCGACGCAGAGCACGTCCCAGCCGGCGGGCAGCGAGGAGAGCAGGGTGTCGAGCACCGGCAGGCCGTCGAGGTCGGCGCGGGTCTTGTCGGAGCCGAACCGCCGGCTCTCTCCGCCGCACAGGACGACCGCCGTCGTCGTCACCACCGGTTCGCTGCTCACGGGCGACAGGTTTCCACGCTCGCGGCAGAGCGCGCGAACCGGCCCGAAACCCGGTGCGGTGTCGGCACGCGCCGTGCCATCGTGAGCCATGCTGATCTACTCGATGGGGGTCTCGGTCGACGGGTTCACCGCCGACCGCAGGGGCGAGTTCGCGTGGGGGGTGCCCAGCGAGGAGCAGTTCCGCTTCCACCTCGAGCAGACCCGCGCGCTCGGCGTGCACCTCCTGGGGCGTCGGCTCTACGAGACGATGCAGGTCTGGGAGACCGACCCCTCGTTGCGCGAGACCGAGCTCGAGGCCGCGTTCGCCGACGTGTGGGTGTCCCTGCCGAAGGTCGTCTTCAGCCGCACGCTCGACCGCGTCGAGGGCAGCAACGCCCGGCTCGCCGAGGGGTCGGTCGCCGAGGAGGTCGCCGCGGCACTCGGCTCCACGGACAAGGACGTCGGGATCGGCGGCCCCGGCCTGGCGGCGGAGGCGGTCGAGCTCGGCCTCGTCGACGAGTTCCACATCTTCCGCAACCCGGTCGTCGTCGGCGGTGGCACGCCGTTCCTGCCACCGGTCACCGAGGACATCGGGCTGAGCCTTCTCGAGACGAGGACGTTCGCCCCGCGGGTGGTCTACGAGCGGTACCGTCGCGTCCGCGACGGGTCGGCCTGACTGCTCCGTTCAGCCGGAGCTGCGGCGCGCGCCGAGCCGGGCCGACAGGCTGGTGGCCGCGCGGTTGACGGCGGCCACGAGGCGCGCCTGCTCGGCGGCGTCGATCTGGTCGGACGGGTAGGTGACGGCGACACCGGCCACCGGGTGGCCGGTGTGGTCGAGCACGGCCTGGGCCACCGAGGACAGGCCCTCGCTCACTGAGCCGTCCTCCACGGCATACCCGCGGTTGCGCACCTCGGTGAGCTCGCGGCGCAGCTGCGAGACCGAGGTGGGTCCGCGGCCGTCGCGCTGGACGAGGCTGTCGCGGTGGGGGAAGAGCGCGCGCACCTGCGCGGCGGGCAGCGCCGCCAGCATGGCCAGCCCGCTCGCGGTCAGGGGAGCGGGCAGCCGCACGCCGACGTCGGTGACGAGCAGCGGCCGTCCGGGCGCGCGCTCCTCGACGACGTAGAGCACGTCGCGGCCGTGCAGCACGGCGAGGTGGGCGTTGTGGGTCGTCTCGTCGACGAGGCGTCCGAGCAGTGGTCGGGCGAGGCGCTGCAGGGGCGCCTGGCGCTGGTAGGCCGAGCCGAGCTCGTAGGCCGCGACGCCGAGGCCGTAGCGGCGCTCCTCGGGCAGGTGGGTCACGAAGCCGTGGTCCCGGAGGACGGCGAGCAGGTGGTAGGTGCTCGAGCGGGGGATGCCGAGCTCGCGCGCGATGGAGCCGGCGGGCAGCGGCTCGGTGTGCCGGGCGAGGAGGGCGAGGACCTCGAGGGCCTGGGCCGCAGCGGGTGCATTCGCCACGGGGCGAGTCTGGCACGGCCCACGAGGCTGAGGGTGGCACGCGGCGGCGCGCCACCGGCGCGTTACCACCTCGAGCTGTGGGTCAGGTTCCTCGGGTTGTGGTGCGGCGGGCGAGGGTCGCGACGCACCGGCCGGGGGCGGCGAACGGCGTGAGCTGGTCGACCACCAGGGGTGCGTCGAGCTCGGCGAGCACGCCGTCCATGAGGCCGTGGTGGACGGCGCAGACGACGGCACCGTGCTCCTCGACGAGCTCGAGGAAGGGGCACGGCGTGATCTCGATGCGAGCACCGCCCCGGGTGGCGCTCGCTGAGGAGTCGAAGCCGAGGCGTGCCAGGGACCGGACGACGGTGTCGAGGGCTGCCGCGCTGCCGGTGGACCGCGTCACGGCCAGCGTGCGGCCCTTGGCTGCGCCGGCCCGCCTCGCCCGCTCCTGGGGGGTGCGGCCGCGCCGGGTGACGGCATCGGCGAGCGTGGAGGCGAGCTCGCGGTAGCTCGCCTCCGCCCCGAGCGGCCCGGTGGCCGACGCGGCATACCCCACCGCGGGTCGGCCAGGGGAGGACCGCTCCTGCGCGCTGCGGTCGGCCAGCCCGAGCCGCACCAGCGCCTCGAGGTGGAACCTCGCGCTGTTGGGGTGGATGCCGAGCAGGTCGGCGACAGCCGGGGCGTCGAGGGGGGTCGACGAGCGCCGCACGACGGCCAGGACCTCGGCCCGGCGCGGGCCGAGCCCGGCGACGACGTCGTTCGTGGAGGCGTGACCTCGAGGGCTGTCCTTCATCGCTCCGTCATCTCAGCCGTCATCTCAGCCGTCGTCTCAGCCGTCACCTCACCAGACCGGTCCGGTGGCGGGGTAGAGGACCTGCACGCGGCCGTAGCCGTCGAGGGGCGGGCGGGGTCCCGGCTCCGGCCGGACCAGGTCGGCGGACGGGTCGACACCGCTGGTCGCCAGGGCCTGACCGAGGTGCTCCACCGCGTCGACGCCGTAGAGGTGCTCGCCGTCCGGGAGCACGAGCACCGGCACGACCTCCTTCTCCATGGCCGTCCACTCCTCGCGCCACCGGCGCACCAGTCGCCAGGCGGTCGTGGTCATGGGGCCGCCGGTGACGTCGACCGCGTGTCCCCACCGGCGCAGCGGGTCGCTCGGCGAGGTGCCCGCCATGACGGCGTCGGTCAGGAGGGTTCGCACCGCCGCGGGGCTGGACAGGTCGGTGCCGCGGGTCCAGAACGCCTCGAACAGCCGGGTCGCGGCGAGGTCGGCGACGTCGGCGCCGAACGCCTCGGCGTAGCCGGAGACCGCTGCCCGCGTGATCGGTACGGCGGGCGGGAGAGCCAGGGGCAGCGTCTCGCCGGGCAGCAGCTGCGCGGCGACGCGGCCGAGCTCCTCGTCCAGGCAGGCGAGTGACTCGCTCGCGGAGCTCCTCGGCCGGGCGCGCCACGGGTCGTGCTCGACAGCCCTGAACTCGACGTCGCCCGCGGTGGGGTACAGCCGGGCCAGTCGGTGGTAGGCCAGGTAGGACCAGGGGCAGGAGAAGTCGCCGTACAGGATGGTGAGCGGCGTGTGGATGCTGGTCATGGGTTCACCTCCGGGTGGGGACACCATTCATATTCACAACAAGTTTGTGAAAAAGAAAGGGACCTCCGGCCCCTCCCGGAGCCGGGCGCTCAGGAGTCCTTGCGGCAGCGACCCTCAGGAGCCCCAGCGGTAGCGGCGCTCGGGCCGGCCGGTGGTGCCGTAGCGCAGGCGCACCTCGGCCTGCCCCGTGGTGGTGAAGTGCTCGAGGTACCGGCGGGCGCTGACCCGTGAGAGCCCGGCCTGCTCGGCGCACTCGCTCGCCGACAGGGTGCCCTCGCTGTCGCGCAGGACCCGCTCGACCACCTGGGCGGTCTCGACGCTCATGCCCTTGGGGAGTGGCTGGGTCGCTGTGGAGGTGCGTCGCCCCAGCAGCCGGTCGATGTCGTGCTGGCCCTCGAGCTCGGCCGCCTTCAGCAGGTCACGACGCGCGGCATACCGCTCCAGCCGGTCGCGCAGGTCGTCGAACCCGAAGGGCTTGAGCAGGTAGTCGACGACGCCCTGGTGCGACGCCCGGCGCACCGCGTCGACCTCCTTGGCGGCACTGATGACCATGACGTCGCAGTCCTCGCCGTCGGCGCGCAGCTGGGCCAGCACGTCGAGGCCGAAGAGGTCGGGCAGGTAGAGGTCGAGCAGCACCAGGTCGGGCCCCAGCTCGGCGACGGCGGCCAGCGCGTCGCGACCGGTGTGGCGGGCACCGACCACCTCGAAGCCCGCGAGGCGCGCGACGAAGCCGGTGTGGATGCGCGCCACCATGAAGTCGTCGTCGACGACGAGCACCCGGATCACGACACGGGCTCCGTGACGGCTCCGGCGACGGCGGTGACGGTGAGCTGGGCCCGGAACATGGCGCCGTCCTCGGTGTTGGAGAGCGCGACCTCGCCGCCGCGCCGCTGGCAGACCAGTCGCGTGAGCGCGAGGCCGATGCCCCGCTCGCCCGACGCGGCGGCCTTGGTGGTGAACCCGTGGGTGAAGACCTCCTGCGCCACCTCGGGTGCGACCCCCGGGCCTGAGTCGCGCACCACGACCTCGACGGTGGTGGCGTCCTGGTGCAGGGCCACCTCGACCCAGGCGTCGGGTGAGCCGGTGGCGGCGTCGATGGCGTTGTCGACGAGGTTGCCGACGACGGTCGCGACGTCGGCCGAGTCGGCCGGCTCGAGCCGCTCGAGGGAGGTGTCGCCGCTGACCCGCAGCTCGACCCGGCGCTCGGCCGCGAGGGAGGACTTGGCCATGAGCAGGGCCGCCACCGCGTTGTCGTGGACCCTCCGGTTCACGGTCAGGTCGAGCGACTCGCGGTGCCGGCTGACGGCGTCGACGTAGCTGACCACCTCGTCGTACTCGCCGATCTGGATCAGGCCCGAGATGGTGTGCAGCTGGTTGGCGAACTCGTGGGCCTGGGCGCGCAGCAGCTGGGTGGAGCTGCGGAACGAGCCGATCTCCCGCTCGAGCTGGGCCAGCTCGGTGCGGTCGCGCAGGGTGGTGACCGTGCCGAGACGGTGACCGTCCTTCTCGACGGCCATCCGGTTCATGACGAGCACCCGGCCGCGGCGGATGACCACCTCGTCGCGCGCGTCGCCCTCGCCGGACAGCACGTCGCGCAGGCGCCCCTGGATGCGCAGGTCGGCCAGGCTCACCCCGGCCGCGTGCTCGGGCAGGTCGAGCAGCCGTCGGGCGACGTCGTTGACCAGCGTGATGCGGTTCTGGGGGTCGAGCGCGATGACCCCCTCGGCGATGCCGTAGAGGAGGGCCTCGCGGTGCTCGGCCAGCCCGGCGATCTCGCGCGGCTCGAGCCCGAGCGTCTGGTGCTTGATGCGACGGGCGAGCAGCCACGAGCCCAGCAGCCCCAGCACCAGGGCGATGCCGACGTAGGTCAGGAGGTACGACGAGGCGCCCCGCAGCCGTTCCCACACCGACGGGAAGTCCACCGTGATCATCACGGTGCCCAGGTGCTTGCCGACCTCACCCGGCTGCACGCTGAGCACCGGCACCTGCGACACGAGCTCGCGGTCGCCGTTGACGTCCATGGTCCCGGACCAGCTGCTGCCCGTGTCGACACCCCGGTCGCCCAGGGGCAGCGGAGACCGCTCGATGATGGGGTCCGTGGAGACGCGCACCCGCTCGTCGGCGTCGGCGACCGTCACGGTCGTCACGCGGGACTGGACGACGAACTGCTGCGCCAGGGTGGCGAGGCCGGTGTGCTGCTCGGGGATCGCGAGGTTGTCGCGCACCAGCGGGTTGGCGGCGAGCTGCTCGGCCAGGGCCGAGGCGCGCCGGCCCTCGACGCGGTTGAAGGTCGCCTCGGACTGCGCCAGCGACAGCGCGCCGACGGCGACCAGCACGACGATCACGAGGGCGACCTGGAAGACCAGGAGCTGACCGGCGAGGGTCGAGCGGCGCAGCGCACGCATGACCACTATGAACTCAACCTTCACTGATGACACAAGCGGGACGAATCTCCCTGAGGGGCAGGACGATCATCCCGCTCTCCCACGAAAAAGCGAAAGAGGTCTCAACGATGCGAGCTCGCCCCTCCGCCCTGCTCGGCGTCCTGGCCGTCACCGGCGCCCTGGCCCTCAGCGCGTGCGGTGCCACCGCCGCCAAGGGCACGTCCGGCTCGGCGTCCGCCGACAACGGCAAGCCGGCCACCGGCCTGCAGCTGATGGTCCCCAACTCCCCCGGGGGTGGCTACGACACCACCGCCCGCGTCGCCGCGAAGGTGATGGAGACGGAGAAGATCACCGCCCCCATCCAGGTGTTCAACCTTCCCGGCGCCGGTGGCACCGTCGGCCTCCAGCGCACGGTGAACGAGAAGGAGAACGGCAAGCTCGCCATGCAGATGGGCCTCGGCGTCGTGGGCGCGGCCTACACGCAGAAGTCGAAGGCGACCCTGAACGACACCACCCCGATCGCCAAGCTGATCGAGGAGGCCGGCGCGATCGTCGTGCCGAAGGACTCGCCCTACAAGGACATCAACCAGCTCGTCGAGGCCTGGAAGAAGGACCCGAAGAAGCTGGCCGTCGGTGGCGGCTCCTCGCCCGGTGGCCCCGACCACCTGCTGCCGATGCAGCTGGCCAAGACCGTCGGCATCGACCCGAAGCAGGTCTCCTACGTCTCCTACGACGGTGGCGGTGAGCTCCTCCCGGCGCTGCTCGGCAACAAGATCGCCTTCGGCGCCAGCGGCTTCGGCGAGTTCCTCGACCAGGTCGAGGCCGGCGACGTGCGCGTCCTGGCGGTGACCAGCGAGCAGCCGATCCCGGCGCTCAAGGACGTGCCGACCCTGAAGAGCAGCGGCATCGACCTGGTGTTCACCAACTGGCGCGGCATCGTCGCCCCTCCCGGCATCTCCGAGGCCGACAAGAAGACCTGGATCGACGCCCTGACGAAGATGCACGACTCCAAGGCGTGGAAGGACGAGGAGGAGAAGCGCGGCTGGACCGACGCCTTCGCCACCGGTGACGAGTTCGGCCAGTTCCTCAAGGAGCAGGACACCCAGGTCGCCGACATCCTCAAGCAGCTGGGCCTGGCGTGAGCCAGCAGCACCCCGAGAACACGGGACACGGCACCAAGGATCGTGCGCAGTACGGCCTGTGCGCAGGACTGGTACTGCTCGGTGCGTACGTGCTCTTCGACGCCAGCCGAATCGGCGCGGTGTCGAGCAGCAACGACCCCGTGGGCCCCAAGCCCATGCCGATCCTCCTCGGGGTGCTGCTGCTCGTGGTCGCGGTCCTCTACGCGATGGACGTCGCTCGCGGCGGCTCCGGTGAGGCGGAGGAGGGCGAGGACGTCGACCTGTCGACCAGCGTCGACTGGCGCACCATCGGCCTGCTGATCGCGTCCTTTGCCCTCAACGCCGTGCTCATCGAGCCGCTCGGCTGGGTGATCAGCGGGGCCCTGCTCTTCTGGGGCTCGGCGTTCGCCCTCGGCAACCGCCACCACGTCCGCGGCCTCGCGGCCGGAGTCGCGCTGTCCCTCATCACCTTCTACGTCTTCGCCATCGGCCTCGGCGTCAACCTGCCCGCGGGCATCCTCCAGGGAATCCTCTGATGGACAACATCACCAGCCTCATCGGGGGCTTCGGCGACGTCCTGTCGCCGATGAACCTCCTCATCGCGCTGCTGGGCGTGACCGTCGGCACGGCCGTCGGGGTCCTGCCCGGCATCGGGCCGGCCATGACCGTGGCCCTGCTCCTGCCGATCGCCCAGGACCTCGAGCCCGTGCAGGGCCTGATCCTGTTCGCCGGCATCTTCTACGGCGGCATGTACGGCGGCTCGACGACGTCGATCCTGCTCAACACCCCCGGCGAGTCGTCGTCGGTGGTCACGGCCATCGAGGGCAACAAGATGGCCAAGGCCGGGCGGGCCGCCCAGGCGCTCGCGACGTCGGCCATCGGGTCGTTCATCGCCGGCACCATCGGCACGCTGGGGATCGTCTTCCTCATGCCCCAGGTCGCGAAGTTCGCGATCAGCCTCGGTGCCCCGGAGTACCTCGCGATCATCCTGCTCACCTTCACCGGCGTCACCGCCGTGCTCGGTGCCTCGAGGATCCGCGGCCTCGCGTCGCTGCTGGTCGGCCTCACGATCGGCCTCGTCGGCATCGACTTCGTCACGGGCCAGCAGCGGCTCACCGGAGGGCTGCCCCAGCTCGCGGACGGCATCGACGTCGTCGTCGTGGCGGTCGGCATCTTCGCCGTCGGCGAGGCCCTGTGGGTCGCCGCCCACCTGCGCCGCAAGGCGGGCGAGGTCATCCCCGTCGGGCGTCCGTGGATGGGGCGCAGCGACTGGTCGCGGTCGTGGAAGCCGTGGCTGCGCGGGACCGTCCTCGGCTTCCCCTTCGGAGCCCTCCCCGCCGGTGGCGCCGAGATCCCGACGCTGCTCTCCTACACGGCGGAGAAGAAGCTCTCCAAGCACCCGGAGGAGTTCGGCCACGGCGCCATCGAGGGCGTCGCCGGCCCGGAGGCGGCGAACAACGCCTCGGCCGCCGGCACGCTCGTGCCCTTGCTCGCCATGGGCCTGCCGACCAACGCCACGGCGGCGATCATGCTGTTCGCCCTGCAGGGCTGGGGCATCGAGCCCGGGCCGCTCCTGCTCACCAAGGAGCCGGCACTGGTCTGGGCCCTCGTCGCGAGCCTGTTCGTCGGCAACACGATGCTGCTGCTGCTCAACCTGCCGCTGGCCCCCGCGTGGGCCAAGCTGCTGCAGATCCCGCGGCCCTACCTCTACGCCGGCATCCTCTTCTTCGCGTCCATGGGTGCGTATGCCGTGAACTCCCAGCCGTTCGACTTGTGGCTGCTGCTCGTGCTCGGCCTCCTCGGCTTCGCGATGCGACGGTTCGGGCTCCCGGTGCTGCCCCTCATCGTCGGCGTCATCCTCGGCCCGCTCGTCGAGCGCCAGGGACGACGTTCCCTGCAGCTGACCGGCGGTGACATCTCCGGCCTCGTCGGCGGGCCGGTGGCCTGGTTCTGCTACGTGCTCATCGTCCTCGCCCTCGCGTGGCCGCTGGTCGCCAAGCTGGTCAAGGCTCGTCGTGGTGGCAGCGACCTCCACGACGTCGAGACGAAGACGGAGGTGTCGGTGTGACCGTCCTGGTGGGCTACGTGCCCAACGCGTTCGGCGAGGCGGCCCTGTCCGCCGCGGTCGAGGAGGCCAAGCGGAGGCACGAACGGCTGCTCGTCGTGAACATGTCGCGCGACGACGTGCTCGTCGACGCCCACCGCGCCGGTCAGGACCAGCTGGCCCGGGTGGGCCGCGACCTCGGCGAGCTGGGCACCGCGTTCGAGGTGCGCCAGATCGAGGAGGGCAACGACGCCGCGGAGGCGCTGCTGGCCGTCGCCGAGGAGGAGAAGGCGTCCGTGCTCGTCATCGGCATCCGGCACCGCTCACCGGTGGGCAAGCTGCTGCTCGGGTCGGTGGCGCAGCGCATCCTGCTCGACGCCTCCTGCCCGGTGCTGGCCGTCAAGACCGGCTAGCACCGACCCCAGCGCTCTCGCGCTCGAAGTCGTGCCAGGTCTCCGCGCCGTCCCCGCCCACCAGGGCGGGGGCGGCGTCGGTGTTGCCGCCCACGGGGGTGGGGGCGGCGTCGACCTTCCCGGGCTCCGCGGCATACCCGCCGTCGCCTGCGATCCCACGCTCGGCGAGGCTGCGGCGCAGGCCGGCGCCCTCGACGTCGAGGTTCGGCAGGATGCGGTCGAGCCAGCGGGGGATCCACCACGCCCGGTCACCGAGCAGGTGCATCGCGGCCGGGGTCAGGGTCATCCGCACGAGGAAGGCGTCGACGGCCACGCCGACCGCCAGCCCGAGGCCGATGGGCCGGATCATCGTCAGGTGGGCGAAGACGAAGCCCGCGAAGACCGAGACCATGATGATCGCGGCAGCGGTGACCACCCGGTAGCCCTGGCGGAAGCCGGTGCGCACGGCCGTGCGGGCGTCCTCGCCGTGGGCGCGGGCCTCGTGCATGCCGGAGACCAGGAACATCTGGTAGTCCATCGCGAGCCCGAAGAGCACGCCGATGAGCAGCGTCGGCATGAAGGGCAGGATCGGTCCAGGCCGGCTGACGTCGAGCAGGTCGCCGAGCCAACCCCACTGGTAGACCGCGACGACGGCGCCGAAGCTCGCGGCGACGGACAGCAGGAAGCCTGCCGTGGCGACCAGCGGCACCACCACCGAGCGGAACACCGCCATGAGCAGCAGCAGGGAGAGGCCGACGACGATGGCGACGTAGAGCGGGAGCGCGGCCGAGAGGCGCTCGGCGATCTCGATGTTGGCCACGGTCTGCCCGGTGATGCCCAGGTGGGCGCCGGCGGGCAGGTCGTTCCGCAGCTCGCGCAGGTTGTGCACGAGCTCGACGGTCGCCTCGGTCGTGGGGCCCTCCTTCGGCACCACCTGGAAGGCGAGGGTGTCGCGGTCGGCGCTGACGCCGAACGGCACCACCTGGCGCACGCCGTCGAGGTCCTTGATGCGCTCGCCGACCTCGAGCTGGCGGGCGGAGACGTCGGCTGCGGCCACCGGCTGGTCGAGGGTCACCATCGCCACGATGGGGCCGTTGGCGCCGGGACCGAAGTTCTTCTCGATCGTGACGTAGGAGTGGAAGGCGCTGGAGTCCTTGGGCTCGCTGCTGCCGTCGGGCAGGCCCAGGCGCAGGGCGGCGGCGGGCACCGCCATGAGGGCGATCACGACGACGGTCAGCGCGATGGCGGCCACCGGGTGGTTGGTGACGTGGACGGCCCAGCGGCCCTGGCCACGACCGAACCGACGCTGCGGACGCTCGTGCGCGATCCGCGTCCGGCGGGGCAGGACCCGCTCGCCCATGAGGCTGAGCACGGCCGGGGTCACCGTGAGGGCGACCAGCACCGTCATGAGCACCGTGCCGGCGGCCACCAGGCCCATCTGGGCGAGGATCGGCAGCCCGGTGACCGTCAGCGCGGCCAGCGAGATGACGACCGTGACGCCGGCGACGACCACGGCGTTGCCCGCGGTGCCGGTGGCCATGCCGATGGAGTGCTGCAGGTTCATGCCGTGCAGCAGCTGCTGGCGGTGCCGGTTGACGATGAAGAGCGCGTAGTCGATGCCGACGGCGAGGCCGAGCATGAGCGCGAGTGCCGGCGTCATCGAGTTCATCTCGAAGAACGCGGTCGCCACCATGGCGGCGAGCAGGCCGGCGCCGACGCCGATGAGGCCGACGAGGAGCGGCAGGCCGGCCGCGACGAGGGTGCCGAGCATGACGACCAGCACGACACCGGCGAGCGCGAGGCCGATGACCTCGCCCGCGCCGACGACGCTGCGGGTCTGGAGGATGTCGGAGTTGTAGTCGACGCGCAGGCCGTCACTCGCGAGCTGCTCGCCGATGCGGGGCACCTCGGCGCGTACCTTCGGGTCGAGCTGGGGGATGGACTGGTCGAACTGGATCTGCAGCATCGTCGCGCTGCCGTCGGTGCTGACGAACCGCAGGCCGTCGCTCAGGGCCAGCGTGCGCTGCCCCACGGCGAGCCCGGCGCGCGCGTCGGCGATCTTGCGGTCACCCTCGCGCAGCCGGGCGGCGAGGTCGGCGTTCCCTTTGACGCGGTGGGGGATCTCGAAGCGCAGCTCGTTCGCCCTGGCGCTGTCGCCCTGGCCGGCGCGCTCGAGGCGGGCGAGCTCGGCCCGCGCCTTGTCGAGGTCGATGGCGCCCATGTTGAGGAAGTTGTGGCCGAACTCGAGGTTGGCCTCCTCGGTGGCAAGCTTCCGGTCGGCGCCGGCGACCTTCGCGGCGGCGTCGTCGAGGCGCTTCTGGTTCGCGAACGGGTCGGTCACCGACTGCACGTGGGGAGCCTTCTCCCACGCAGCGATCGTCGTCTCCACGGCGGCGCGCTGGTCGGCGGTGAAGGCCTTCCCGTCCCTGGTCTCCACGGTGATGGTGCCGATGCCGCCGGCAGCGGCCGGGATCTCACGACCCAGCTTCGCCAGCACGGTCTGGAACCCCGCGCCCGGGATGCTGATCTGCGCCGTGGGCGGGGTGGCGAAGGCCGCCATGAGGCCACCGAGGATGGCGAGCACGGCGAGCCAGGTGCCGATGGTGAGCCAGGCGCGGCGGGCGGCGAGCCGGCCGAGCCGGTAGAGGAACGTGGCCATGGGTCAGGACTCCTGAGGAGCGGGAACGGGAGCGAAGGCGGTGAACAGGTGCTGGTAGGCCTGGCGCAGCAGGGTCAGCTGCAGGGCGCGGGTGGTGTCGTCGAGGACACCCCCGGAGCGCTCGACCCAGACGGCGCAGGCGCGGTGGCCGGCGGCGACCAGCGCGTCGGCCACGACCTGGACCTGGAGCGGGTCGGCGGACGAGCCCAGCCGATCGGTCAGGGCCTCGGCGATCTGGAGGGCCTCGAGGTCGCGCGCCTCCTGCAGGTAGTGGCGTGCGGCGGCGGAGGTCTGGGCCTGCCCGAAGATCACCAGGGCCTGCTCGAGCACCTCGTCGCTGAAGGGCTCGTCGAGCACGGCGTCAAGGGACGCGTGCAGCGGCTCATCGAGGGGCCGGCCGTGGAAGCGCTCGATCAGGTCGGCGATGGTGCCGCGCACCGACTCCTGCAGGACGAGCTCGACCCGCGGGAAGTAGTTGAAGAAGGTGCGCCGGGAGACGCCGGCCCGGTCGGCGACGGCGTCGGCGGTGACCGCCTCGAAACCCTGCTCGCGCAGGATCTCGTAGGCCGCGCGGGCGAGCTGTTCGGTGGTCCGTGCCTTGTTGCGAGCGCGGAGCCCGTCGGGAGCGGGCCGGGTGGTCGGGGCGGTCATGGGAGACGACGGTAACCAAATCTGCACTGCCGTGCAAACTTGCACGTCAGTGAAGGTGGGTGGGGGCGGGTCGACCGACACCGTCCTCGCCGGGGAGGGGCGCGTCGCAGGGGCACATCTCGGATCCGAGACGGTATGCCGCCGCCGGCCTGCCGCGGGCGGCGCAACGAGCGCTGCAATGTCTCCATGAGCGTTCGCACCACCACCCGCCCGGTCACCGAGGTGACCGTGGGCACCGGCCCGGTCTCCTTCGACGACGTCGTCGCCGTCGCCCGGCACGACGCCACCGTCGTCATCGCCGACGAGGCGCTGGCCGAGGTCCGTCGCAGCCGCGCCGTCATCGAGTCCCTGGCTGACGATGCCCAGCCGCACTACGGCGTCTCCACCGGGTTCGGCGCGCTCGCCACCCGGCACATCCCGGTCGAGCTGCGCGCCCAGCTGCAGCGCTCGCTGGTGCGCTCGCACGCGGCGGGCTCGGGCGCCGAGGTGGAGCGCGAGGTCGTGCGCGCCCTCATGCTCCTGCGCATCTCGACCCTCGCGACCGGCCGCACCGGTGTCCGCGAGGAGACCCTGCAGGCCTACGTCGCCATGCTCAACGCCGGCATCACGCCGGTGGTGCACGAGTACGGCTCGCTGGGCTGCTCGGGCGACCTCGCCCCGCTCGCGCACTGCGCGCTGGCCCTGATGGGGGAGGGGGTCGTCCGCGACGCGCAGGGCGACAGGCTGCCCACCGCAGAGGCGTTCGCCGCCGCCGGCATCACGCCGGTCGAGCTGCGGGAGAAGGAGGGCCTGGCCCTCATCAACGGCACCGACGGCATGCTCGGCCAGCTCGTGCTCGCCATCACCGACCTGCGGCAGCTGCTCCAGGTCGCCGACATCACGGCCGCCATGAGCGTCGAGGCGCAGCTCGGCACCGACGACGTCTTCGCCGCCGACCTCCACGAGCTGCGGCCCCAGCCGGGTCAGGCGCTCTCGGCCGAGAACCTGCGAAAGCTCATGCAGGGCAGCGGGATCCGCGAGAGCCATCGCACCGAGGCCTGCACCCGTGTCCAGGACGCGTACTCGCTGCGGTGCTCCCCGCAGGTGGCCGGCGCGGTGCGTGACACCGTCGGGTATGCCGCGCAGGTCGCGGGCTTCGAGCTCGCCTCCGCGGTCGACAACCCCGTCGTGACCCGCGACGGCCGGGTGGAGTCCAACGGCAACTTCCACGGCGCCCCGGTGGCGTACGTGCTCGACTTCCTGGCCATCGTCGCGGCCGACCTCGCCTCGATCTCGGAGCGTCGCACCGACCGGTTCCTCGACGCGGCCCGGAACCACGGCCTCCACGCGTTCCTCGCCGACGACCCCGGCGTCGACTCGGGCCACATGATCGCGCAGTACACCCAGGCCGCCATCGTCTCCGAGCTGAAGCGGCTGGCCACCCCGGCGTCGGTCGACTCCATTCCGAGCTCGGCGATGCAGGAGGACCACGTCTCCATGGGGTGGTCGGCGGCCCGCAAGCTGCGCCGCTCCATCGACGGCCTCACCCGCGTGCTGGCCATCGAGCTGCTCACCGCGGCCCGCGCCATCGAGCTGCGGGCTCCCGAGCAGCCGAGCCCCGCCACGGGGGCGGTCGTGCGGGCCCTGCGCGAGGCCGGGGCCCCCGGCCCCGGCACCGACCGGTTCCTCGCCCCCGAGATCGAGACGGCGGTGCAGCTCGTCGTCGGCGGCCGGGCCGTCGCCGCAGCCGAAGCCGTCACCGGCCCCCTCAACTGAGCCACCCGGCATACCCCTGTCTTTGAACCACCAGCCTTGAAGGAGATCGACATGGAAGGCGCCCGTCCGGTCCGCGCCCCGCGTGGAACGAAGCTGACCGCATCGCACTGGGGGGCCGAGGCGCCCCTGCGGATGCTCATGAACAACCTCGACCCCGAGGTCGCCGAGCGGCCCGACGACCTCGTCGTCTACGGCGGCACCGGTCGTGCCGCGCGTGACTGGAAGTCGTTCGACGCCATGGTGCGCACGCTGACCACCCTCAAGCCCGACGAGACGATGCTCGTGCAGTCGGGCCGCCCGGTCGGCGTGATGCAGACGCACGAGTGGGCGCCGCGCGTGCTCATCGCCAACTCCAACCTGGTCGGCGACTGGGCGACCTGGCCGGAGTTCCGGCGGCTCGAGCACCTGGGCCTGACGATGTACGGACAGATGACCGCCGGGTCGTGGATCTACATCGGGACCCAGGGCATCGTGCAGGGCACCTACGAGACCTTCGCGGCCGTCGCTGAGAAGCGGTTCGGTGGCACGCTGGCCGGCACGCTGACCCTCACCGGTGGCTGTGGCGGCATGGGCGGCGCCCAGCCACTGGCAGTCACGCTCAACGGCGGCGTCTGCCTCATCGTCGACGTCGACCCCGCGCGCCTGCACCGCCGGGTGGAGCACCGTTACCTCGACGAGGTCGCCGCCTCCCTCGACGAGGCGGTCGAGAAGGCGCTGAAGGCCAAGGAGGAGAAGCGGGCCTGGTCGATCGGCGTCGTCGGCAACGCGGCGACGGTCTTCCCCGAGCTGCTGCGTCGCGGGGTGGCCATCGACATCGTCACCGACCAGACCTCGGCCCACGACCCGCTGTCCTACCTCCCCGAGGGCGTCGCCCTCGAGGACTGGCACGACTACGCCGAGGCCAAGCCCGAGGAGTTCACCGACCGGGCGCGCGCCTCGATGGCCAAGCACGTCCAGGCGATGGTGGAGTTTAAGGACGCCGGCGCCGAGGTCTTCGACTACGGCAACTCGATCCGCGACGAGGCCCGCCTCGGTGGCTACGACCGGGCGTTCGAGTTCCCGGGCTTCGTGCCCGCCTACATCCGCCCGCTGTTCTGCGAGGGCAAGGGCCCGTTCCGCTGGGCGGCCCTGTCGGGCGACCCCAAGGACATCGCCGCGACCGACCGCGCCGTGCTCGACCTGTTCCCCGACAACGACCGGCTGCACAAGTGGATCCGTGGGGCACAGGAGCGGATCGCGTTCCAGGGCCTGCCGGCCCGGATCTGCTGGCTCGGCTACGGCGAGCGCGACAAGGCCGGCCTGGCGTTCAACGAGCTGGTGCGCTCCGGCGAGGTCAGCGCCCCGATCGTCATCGGCCGTGACCACCTCGACGCCGGATCGGTGGCCAGCCCCTACCGCGAGACCGAGTCCATGCTCGACGGCTCCGACGCCATCGCCGACTGGCCGTTGCTCAACGCGCTCGTCAACACCTCGTCAGGCGCCTCGTGGGTGTCGATCCACCACGGCGGCGGCGTCGGCATCGGTCGCTCGCTGCACGCCGGGCAGGTGTCGCTGGCCGACGGCACCGACCTCGCCGCCCAGAAGCTCGAGCGGGTGCTCACCAACGACCCGGGCATGGGCGTCATCCGCCACGTGGACGCCGGCTACGACATCGCCGAGCGGGTCGCGGCCGAGCGGGGCGTGCGGGTGCCCATGCGCGAGGCCTGACCTCCCCACGGTGACGTATGCCGCGGCGAGAGGCCGCGGCACACGTCACCGCTGCGTTGGGGCAGGATCGGAGCCCATGAGGCTGTGGTCGCTGCAACCGAGGTACCTCGACCGCCAGGGGCTCACGGCGACCTGGCGCGAGGCACTGCTGGCCCAGGCGGTGCTGGCCGGGCGCACCAAGGGCTACACGAGGCACCCGCAGCTTCGTCGCCTCCAAGCCACTCCCGACCCGGTGGCGACGGTCGGGGCCTACCTCGAGCTGGTGGCTGACGAGGCTTCGGCGCGGGGCTACCGCTACGACCGCTCGCGCATCATCACCCGGCCCGCGGACCCGGCCGGGTGGGTGGGTCGCCTCGAGGTGGGCACCGGACAGCTCGAGCACGAGTGGGGGCACCTCGTCGCCAAGCTGGCACTGCGCAGCCCGGACTGGCTCGCCTCCTTGAAGGGCGCGGATGCAGCCCCTGAGACGGACGTCCCCGAGCCGCACCCGCTCTTCCGCGTCGTGGAGGGGCCGGTCGCGGACTGGGAGGTCGTCTGAGCGGTCGTCGTCCCCATCGCCGCTTGCCCTTGGGTGTCCCAGTCAGTCCTCGAAGACGGACCAGCAGATCGCGTTGCGCCGGGCCTGGTCCTCAAGGACCAGAGCCCGGACCTCCTCGGGAAGCCGGTCGCGCTGCCAGTCACGCTCACGGCGTCCGGCGCTGGGGTCGCCCGGGTGTGCTGCCTGTGCCGCCTTGATCGCGTAGGCGGCGGCGCCGAGATCGTGTTCAGGCACGTGGCCGACACAAGCGGCCTGGCCGGCGGCGTATGCCGCGTAGCGGGCGGCTCCCCGCAGAGGGCGGGCCGCGCCCATCGCGTGCCCGCCGCGTGCACGAGCGTCCATCATCGTCAGCTCGCCACGGGCCCACACGCGCGCCGCCTCGACCGCGTCACGTGGGCGTGTGTCCGATGGCCGGACGTCCTCGAAGAAGTGCAGCACGTGCTCCGCGCACTCCGCCGCCCACAGGGCCAGGAGCCGATGGTCCGGGTCGCTGAGCGTCCCGCCACGGCGGACCGTCACCAGGCGAGGGTCTCGGACCTCGGGGAGGATCACCCGCCCAGCGTGCCACCCCGGCAGCCGCAACCGGGCGACCGCTGCTCCCTGCCCACGCAGGGGGGCGAACTAAGGCTTGCCGGCCGCGTCGGTGACGTCGGCGACGGTCGCCTGCAGGGCGGCGATGGCGTCGTCGCCGTGCACCGTCGCCGCCACGCCGTGCGCCCCGGCACCGATGGAGATGGTGCGGCCGGCGACCGTGGCATCGGCGATGACCGGCCACGCGCGCAGCGAGCCGAAGGGCGTGATCGTGCCGCGCTCGTAGCCCGTGACGTCGCGGGCCGTGGCGGCGTCCGGCATGGACAGCCGGTTCACCCCGAGCTCTGCACGAAGCTTCGGCCACGAGATCTCGCGGTCGCCCGGCACCAGCACGAACAGGTAGTCGTCGTCGGCACGGCGGACGACGAGGGTCTTGATGATGTCGCGTGGCTCGACCCCTCGCGCGGCCGCGGCCTCCTCGAGGGAGCCGACCCGGCCGTGGCGGGTGATCGTGTGCTCGATGCCGTGTGCCGCCAGCGCCTGCGCCGCCCTGGTCTCGCCGTCCGTGGTCATGGGGTCACTGGCCATGGGGTCACTCTAAGGACCTGCACATGGCTGTGGCCCCGCCGGTGTCGGCGGGGTGTGGGGCGGGGTCACGCTGGCTCCTGTGCGGCGCGTCGGGCGAGCAGGTCGTCGTAGGAACCTCGGGTGAGGTCCCATTCGAACCGTTCGCCGAAGGGCCCCTGCACGACCCGACCGGCGAGGCGCCGGTTGTGGACGATGGTGGGGTGCCGCTCGCAGAGCAGGGCGCCGTTGGACAGGTCGGAGGGTCCGAGGTCTGCCCAGTGCACCAGGTGGTGGGCGTCGGTCCACTGTGGCGGTGCCCCGCAGCCGGGGTACGTGCACCCACCGTCGCGCAGCCACATCCGTTTGGTCTGGGCGTCGGTGAAGAAGCGTTTCTCGATACCCCAGTCCGTGACGTCGCCGTCGGCGCCGAGGACGATGGGGATGACGGACCCGTCGCAGCACAGCCGCCGCACCGTCTCCGGGGCGAGGTGGGTGCCGGCGTCCAGGCCCCCGAGGGTGGTGGCCGCGCCGAGCCGGTCACGCAAGTCCTCGTAGCTCATGGTCAGCAGCAGGGTGGTCTTGTTGGTCTTGCCGACCTCGTCCCCGGCCGCCACCGCCCGACGGACCAGGGTGACGAGCGCATCGCCGCGGCGCCGGTCGCTGCTGCGCAGGTCCCGTTCCCCGTCGACCGGCTTCGGTGCGGACAGCGGTCCCAGGGCGGCCTCGAGGGCCGCCTTGCCCTCGACGTCGAGGGTGAGCCGGTACTCGAAGGTGTTCGCCCCGGTGTCCTGGGGCTGGGAGAGCCGGATGAAGGACTTGCCCATGCTCTGCTGGTCCTGCAGCACGTCCTGGCGCCCGTACTTGGCGATCAGGCCGTCGCGCAGCAGCCGGCACCCGGACGGGCCGTGCTGCTCGGCCATCCCGATCAGCCCCTCGAGCACGTGCGGCTCGGCACCGTCTGCCAGGAGGGGTCGGAGCTTGTCGGCCTCGGACACCACCACCGCGGCTGACTTCACCGGCAGCCGCCCGGACTCGACGGCTTCCTTGACCGGGGCGTTGACGCGTTTCCCGAACGCGGTGGCGACCGACACGATGGCCGCCGCGCCACCAGCGATGGTCGACGGGGCGTGGTGGCGGACCCACTGGGCGGTGGTCATCGCCGCCGACCCGCCGTCGGACTCGCCGCGGTTCATCGCCTCCCGCAGCACCGCCACCCGGCCGGCCTCGCCGGCCATCACCAGGGCGTCGACCTCGCTCATCAGCCCGGACAGGCCGTCCGAGCCACCACCGGACGGGGTCTGCCACAGGATCGAGGAGAGGGCGGCCAGCGAGGAGCGGGCAGCCGCGAGACGCTCGCGGTGCTCCGCCAGGCTCAGTTCCTGTGCCGGGTTCCCCTCCATGACCACCACCGTAGGGGTGGCCACCGACAGCCCAACCTGGGCTCGAACAGGGGAAACACGTTGCGCCAGAACGGTTTTCGACGGCATACACGCCCGTGAAACACAACCCTGACGATCCGGGCTGGGGACAGTGGGGTCCCAAACGGGCGGGTGTGGACAAAGCGACCACCACGGCGGCAGATCTCGCATGTGAGACGGTTGTCTGCTCCGGGCCGCCCAGCGACACTGACGACGTTGCTGGAATGGCGGCAGACCTGCTGCACCACCGGCACCGGCCCAAGACGAAGGAGTCCCCGACCGTGAGCTTCGAGTCGATGTGGGCTGCCCTCGAACCCGTGGGGCGTGACCCCCGCACCGGTGGCTACCGACGCTTCGCGTGGACGGCGGAGGACGACACGCTGCGGGAGTGGTTCGCGGGGGAGTGCGCCGCCCGTGGGCTCGACCTGACCGAGGACCGGATGGGCAACCAGTGGGCCTGGTGGGGCGACCCCGACCGAGCCGCCGCGGAGGGGCGTCCGGGTGTCGTCGCCGGCTCCCACCTCGACAGCGTGCCCGACGGCGGCGCGTTCGACGGCCCCCTCGGCGTCGTCAGCGCCCTCGCGGCGCTCGACGTGCTGCGGGCCAGGGCCGAGCACGAGGGCTGGCAGCCCACCCGCCCCATCGGCGTCGTCAACTTCGTCGACGAGGAGGGCGCCCGCTTCGGCGTCGCCTGCGCGGGGTCGCGGGTCATCACCGGCGTCCTCGGCCCCGACCGGGCCCGGTCGCTCACCGACGCCGACGGCACCACCATGGTCGAGGCCCTCACCCGGGCAGGCCGAGACCCGCAGATGATCGGTCGCGACGACGAGGCGCTGCGTCGCATCGGCAGCTTCGTCGAGCTGCACGTCGAGCAGGGCCGGGCCCTCGCCGACCCCGACCACCCCGCGCACGGACACGCGGTCGCGGTCGGCTCGGGCATCTGGCCGCACGGGCGCTGGCGCCTCGACTTCCCCGGCGAGGCGAACCACGCCGGCACAACGCGTCTCGAGGACCGCCACGACGCCATGCTCGGCTACGCCACTGCGGTCCTGTCGGCCCGCAGGGCGGCGGAGCGGCAGGGCTGCCTCGCCACCATCGGCAAGGTCGCCGTCCAGCCGGGCGGGGTCAACGCCGTGCCCAGCGCCGTCACGGGCTGGCTCGACGCCCGCGGCGCCGACGAGGCCGCGGTCCGCGCGGCGGTCGCCGACGTCGCGGGGGAGGCCGAGCGGTCCGGCGCCACCCTCACCGAGGAGTCGTGGACCCCGCCCACCACCTTCGACGCCGACCTGGCCACCCGCCTCCAGCGCGTCCTCGCGTCGCGCACCGCAGCCGCGGGCGGGACCCAGCCCCACGGCATACCGCTGCTCGGCACGGGCGCCGGCCACGACGCCGGCATCCTCGCCAACGCCGGCGTGCCCACGGCCATGCTCTTCGTCCGCAACCCGACAGGTGTTTCGCACTCGCCACAGGAGTGGGCGGAGGCTGATGATTGTCGAGCCGGGGTGACCGCCCTGGCCGGGGTGCTCGAAGACCTGGCAGGGGAGCGCGCATGACGACGTTCTGGGCCGAGAACGCCTGGCTCCCCACCGGTGTCGCAGGCGGCGTGCGGTTCTCCGTGGAGAATGGCCGCTTCGCGGGAGTGCAGGCGCGGGTCAAGGCGGCCGACGGTGACGTGCGGCTCCCCGGCGTCACGCTGCCCGGCCTCGCGAACACGCACAGCCACGCCTTCCACCGCGCCCTTCGCGGCCGCACGCACAATGACGGCGGCAACTTCTGGACGTGGCGCGAGCAGATGTATGCCGTGACCAGGCGCCTCACCCCCGACACGTACCTCGCGCTGGCGCGCGCCGTCTTCTGCGAGATGGCCCTGGCCGGCATCACCGTGGTCGGTGAGTTCCACTACGTGCACCACGACGAGGCGGGCAACCCCTACGGCGACCCCAACGCCATGGGCCGGGCGCTGGTCCGGGCGGCCCGCGACGCCGGGGTGCGCATCACCCTGCTCGACACCTGCTACCTCTCCGGTGGGCTCAGCGGCGACGGGCACCTGCCGCTCGACGACGTGCAGCGCCGGTTCACCGACGGCGACGTCGACGGCTGGGCCGCCCGGGTCGCCGCCCTCGAGGACGACGACAACACGCGCATCGGCGCCGCCGTGCACTCGGTGCGCGCCGTGCCGCGCGAGCAGCTGGCCCCCTTCGCGGCAGCGGCCGCCGGTCGGCGGGTGCACGTCCACCTCAGCGAGCAGCCGGCGGAGAACCTCGCGGCGCAGATGTTCTACGGCCGCACGCCCACGGAGCTGTTGGACGAGGCGGGCCTGCTGGGCCCGGCCACCACGGCGATCCACGCGACCCACCTCTCCGACGGCGACCTCAAGCTGCTGGGCGGGTCGCGCACCACGGCCTGCTTCTGCCCCACCACCGAGCGCGACCTCGCCGACGGCATCGGGCCGGCCCGCGCGCTCTTCGACACCGGCAGCCCCATCGCCCTCGGTTCCGACCAGCACGCGGTGATCGACCCCTTCGAGGAGGTGCGCGGCCTGGAGATGCACGAGCGCCTGGCCACCGGCGAGCGGGGCCGGTTCAGCCCCAACGAGCTGGTCGAGGCGGCGACACACGCCGGCTACGCCAGCCTCGGCTGGCCCGACGGCGGACGCATCGCCGACGGTGCGCTGGCCGACTTCGTCGTGGTGCGCACCGACACCGTCAACACCGCCGGCACCCGCGCGGGACAGGTCATCTACTGCGCCGACCAGTCCGACGTCGACCACGTCTTCGTCGGGGGCGAGCCGGTCGTGGTGAGCGGCCACCACCGCATCGGCCAGGTCTCCCGCCTGCTCGTGGAGTCGCTCGACCTCGTCCGTGGCCGGGCGTGAGGCGGCGATGACCAGCCCGCACTCGACCGCCGCCCCGTCCACCTGCACCGTCATCACCGGCATCGGCGAGCTCGTCACCTGCGACGGCACCGGCCCCGAAGGGCTCGGCCTGCGCCGCGACGCCGCCGTGGTGGTCGAGGGCGACCACATCGCCTGGGTGGGCAGCGCCGCCGACGCGCCACCCGCCGACCGGCAGGTCGACCTCGGAGGCAGCGCGGTGCTGCCCGGGTTCGTCGACTCCCACTCCCACCTGGTCTTCGCCGGCGACCGGTCGGCGGAGTTCGCCGCCCGGATGGCCGGCACGCCCTATGACGGCGGCGGCATCGGCGTCTCGGTCGCCGCCACCCGCGCGGCCACCGACGACGAGCTGCGCACCCTGCTGCGCCGGCGCGTCGACGAGATGCGCGCCCAGGGCACCACCACCGTCGAGGTCAAGAGCGGCTACGGCCTCACCGTCGACGACGAGGCCCGGGCCCTCCGACTCGCCGCAGAGGTGACCCACGAGACCACCTTCCTCGGCGCGCACGTGGTGCCGCCCGAGTACTCCGGCGGGCCGGGGGCACGCGGCGACCGCGCCGCATACCTCGACCTCGTCACCGGGCCCATGCTGGAGGCGGCGGCTCCGCACGCGAGGTGGGTCGACGTCTTCTGCGAGCCGCACTCGGCGCACGCCTTCACCGGGGACGAGGCGCGCGCCGTGCTGCTCGCCGGACGTGCCGCCGGCCTGGGGCTGAGGGTCCACGCCAACCAGCTCGGCCACGGTCCCGGGGTGCAGCTCGCCGTCGAGCTCGGGGCGGCGAGCGTCGACCACTGCACCTACCTGTCACCCGCCGACGTCGACGCCCTGGTCGGCGCCGCCGGCACCACCGTCGCGACGCTGCTGCCGGGGGTCGAGTTCTCGACCCGCTCGCCCTACCCGGACGCGCGCGCCCTGCTCGACGCCGGCTGCTCCATCGCCCTCGCGACCGACTGCAACCCGGGCACCTGCTACTCGTCCTCGATGCCGTTCGTGATCGCGCTCGCCGTGCGCGAGATGGGGCTCACCCCGGGCGAGGCCGTGTATGCCGCGACGGCCGGCTCCGCGCTGTCGCTGCGGCGCAGCGACGTGGGCCGGGTCGTGGTGGGGGCGCGGGCCGACCTGGCGGTGCTCGACGCACCCTCGCACCTGCACCTGTCCTACCGGGCCGGCGTGCCGATCGCCCGGGCGCTGGACCTCTCGGAGGCCTAGGCGTCGGGGTCTAGGCGTCGCCCTCCTGCATCGGCGGCGGCAGGTGGCCGGCCGACTTCTCGTAGTACTCGGCGGCCTTGCGCGTCACGACGACACGGGCGGCACCGACGGCCAGGCCGGTCAGGGCCGCGAACGCCACGGCGTCCCGCCACGGCGTGCGCGGGTCGCGCGGGTCGATGACGGCATCGCGACCGGCCTTCTTCCAGACCGCCTCGACGACCTTGTTGGCGGCGATACCGGCGAGCAGTGCCGAGCCGGTACCGATGATGCGCCACACGAACGTACCCACGGATGCGCTCCTCAGGGCTGGGGGAAATGTCTCCTGTCCACCGTTGCACAGGCTGCGGTAATGTGCCTCGTGTAACGACAGGGGAGCGCGCGAGCGCTGAGAGTGCGGTCCGCCGCAGACCCTCGAACCTGCTCCGGTTAGCACCGGCGAAGGGAGTCGGGAAATCTCGAGCACCGTGTCGGTCCGCGGCAGCCTGCCGTGTGCCGACAGGGCTCCCCCCGAGGTATCCACCGTCCTCTCATGGAGGACGGCGCCATCGGGAAGAAGGAACACATGAGCACCAAGCTCGCACCGGCCGCCTCGCGCGGCACGTCCGTCCGCGCCAGCCGTCCCCTCATGGGCTGGCGCACCGTCGACCTGCTGACCGTCGCCTTCCTCGGCGCCGCGTTCGGCATCGCCTACTGGGGCTGGGACATCGGCTACCAGGGCCCGACCACGGCCATCTCGCAAGGGTTCCCGCCCCTGGCCGGGCTGCTCGTCGGCCCCTGGTTCATCGCCGGGGTCGTCGGTGGGCTCGTCATCCGGCGCCCGGGCGCCGCGCTGCTCTGCGAGGTCATCGCCGCGCTGGTCTCCATGCTCCCGGGCACCCAGTGGGGCTTCGGCACGCTGCTGGCCGGCATCTTCCAGGGCGTCGGCGCCGAGATCGCCTTCGCCATCCTGGGCTACGGCTTCTTCGGCCTGGGCGCCGCGGTGCTGGCCGGCGTCCTCTCGGCACCGATCGAGATCGTCTACGAGTGGTTCGCCTACTACGCCGACTGGAGCTTCGGCTGGAAGCTCGCCTACCTGGCCATCACCATGGTCTCCGGCGCCGTGCTCGCCGGCGGTCTCGGCTGGCTGCTCACCCGCGCGCTCGCCCGGGCCGGGGCGCTGAACGCGCTGCCGCCGGGCCAGGAGGTCCGTGAGCGGCACAGCGTCTGACCGGTGCCGACAGCCATGACCCGCGCACCCCAGCCATGACGCGCACTCCCGTGCCGGTGGCGGCGACGGAGGCCGAGCCGCCCGTCGTCGCCACAGGTGCGGTGGGGGTCAGCGGCCTCACCTGGCGCCCCTACGGTCGCCGCGACCCGATCCTCAGCGACCTCGGCCTGGCGCTGCCGCCCGGTCAGCGGGTGCTGCTCGTCGGCCCGAGCGGGTCGGGCAAGTCGACGCTCCTCCGCGCCCTCGCCGGGGTCCTCGAGGTGGCCGAGTCCGGTGAGCTCGCGGGGTCGGTGACCATCGACGGCGAGGCGCCGCACACGCGGCCCGGCGCCGTCGGGCTGGTGCTGCAGGAGCCCGGGTCCGGCGTGGTGGCCGCCACGATCGGCCGTGACGTCGCCTTCGGGCTCGAGAACACCGGCGTCCCGCGGGCCGCCATGCCGGCGAGGGTCACCGCGGCGCTGGGGGCGGTGGGCCTCACCATGCCCGAGGACACCCCGACGCACGCCCTGTCCGGCGGGGAGCAGCAGCGGCTCGCGCTGGCCGGTGCACTGGCGCTGGAACCCACGCTGCTGCTGCTCGACGAGCCCACCGCCATGCTCGACCCGGGCAACGCCGCCGCAGTGCGCACCTGTGTCGGCGAGGTCGTGGCGGCCCGCCGGCTGACCACCGTGGTTGTGGAGCACCGGCTCGGGCCCTGGGTCGACTTCGCCGACCGGATGGTCGTGCTCGGCCGCGACGGCCGGGTGGTCGCCGACGGAGCGCCCGAGGTGGTGCTCGCCGAGCGCGGCGCCGAGCTCGTCGACCAGGGCATCTGGGTGCCCGGCTTCCCGGCCCCCGAGCCGGCTTCGCTGCCCCCCGGCCTCTTCGGCCCCGGCACGCTGGGGGCCAACGAGGTCGCGGTCGACGCCGCGGACGTCACGGTCGCCCGCAGCGTGCGACTGGTCAGCGGCGGCACCCGCACCACCCTCGCCGTCGACGGCCAGTGGCTGCAGGCCCGCGCCGGCCAGTCGCTCGCCCTCGTGGGCCCGAGCGGCTCCGGCAAGTCCACCCTGCTCCTCGCCCTCGCCGGGCTGCTCCCCGTCGACGACGGCGTGGTGCGCGTGCACCCCACCCTCGCCCGACACGGCGAGCGGCACCCAGCCGAGTGGGACACCCTCGACCTCGCCCGCACCGTCGCGTGGGTGCCGCAGTGGTCGTCATCGACGATCGTGGCCGGCACCGTGCTCGACGAGGTCATGGCCACGTCACGCGCCGTGGGCCTCGTCGAGGCCGAGGCGGAGGGCCGGGCCCACGCCCTGCTCGACCTGCTCGGGCTGCGGCACCTCGAGCAGGCCGACCCGCGCCACCTCTCCGGTGGCGAGCAGCGCCGCCTGGCGATGGCAGCCGCCGTCGCCCACCAGCCCGCCCTGCTGCTCGCCGACGAGGCGACCGTCGGCCAGGACCGCCTCACCTGGGCCGCCGTCATGGGTGTGGTCGAGGCGCTGCGCGACGCGGGGTCGGCCGTCGTGCTGACCACACACGACGAGGCGGTCGAGGCCCGCTGCGACCGCGTCGTCACGCTTGAGAGGCCCGTGCAGCCACCGGCGCCACCGACGCCACGGCGCCCGCTCGTCGCGCGCTGCGGGCCGCTCTCGCTCCTGGCCGCCAGCGCGGCCGCGATCCCCGCCGGGGTGCTCTCGCCCCGCTGGACCGCCACCCTCGTCGTCGTCGCGGTGCAGGTGCTGCTCGGCGCGCTGGCCCTGGTGTCCCCCGGGGACGGGCCGCAGCCGCGAGGCCGGCTGCGTGGCGTGGTCACCCGCCTGGTGCCCGGCGTCATCGGAGCGCTGTCGGTGGCGTGGTCGAGCTGGCTCCTCGGCGGACGCGACCTCGAGGTGGCAGCCGGAGCCGGCCTGCGGGTGCTCGCGATCGTGCTGCCCTCGGCGGTGCTCATCTCGCACATCGACGCCGACGCCCTCGGTGACCACCTGGCGCAGCGGCTGCGGCTCCCGGCCCGGCCGGTGGTGGCCACCGCTGCCGCGCTGCAGCGGGTGCACACCTTCGGCGACGTGTGGACGGAGATCGCCCGGGCTCGCCGGGTGCGGGGCCTCGGCGCCAGCCGCCGCTCCCCGCGCACGGTGCTCGCCGAGCTGGGCGCGCTCACCATGGGCATGCTCGTCCGGTCGCTGCAGGCGGCGGCCACGCTGGCGGTGGCCATGGACGCACGAGGCTTCTCCACGGCATACCGGCGCACCTGGTGGGCCCCGGCTCCGTGGCGCGTCGCCGACTCCGTGCTGGTCGTCGGGTCGCTGCTCCCGCTCGGGGTGGCGCTGCTGGCCCGCGCGGTGCTGTGACCGCCGCTGCGAGCCGCGGTTCCGGCGCCGTGACCGAGGAGGGAGGACGGCCACGACGCCGGCGTGGTGGCGCCGGGGGCGCGGTCAGGGACCCCGGCGCTGCGAACGGAGCAGCGAAGCCAGCAGGAAGAAGACGCCGCCCACGAAGACCGGGATGCCGACGAACTGCGACGACGAGGCCAGGTGCGCGCCCGTGCGGTCGACGCTCAGCCCCGACAGCACCAGCAGGCTGAGCAGGGGGATCATGCTGTCGGCCAGCAGCAGGGCTCCCGCCTCGCGGGTGCGGCGCAGGCCCAGCACCACCAGCGGCACGGCCAGCACCGTCATGCCCGTCGGCGCGGCCGAGCCGATGGAGTCGCCGGAGAGGAAGGACTCGGCCACCACGTAGACCGCCAGCACCACCACACCGGCGGCCAGCCATCGCGCGGTGGAGGCCGGTCGCACCGCGGCGAGGTAGCTGAGGACCGCCACGAGCGCCACGGCCACCAGCAGGACCACGCCGCCCCACCAACCGCCGACGTCCTCCACCAGCTGCCCCACGCTGAAGACGACCAGTGGGACGACGATCACGGCGGTGAGCAGGAACACACCTCCACGCACCAGGTTCGACATCGGCACCCTCCCGGTCGTCCCCTGCTCGGCTTGTCTTCAGCTCTCCTCCCTCCAGAGTCGGGCGGTGGCGAGCCGGACCACAGGGCCCAATGTCATGAGCGCCGTACGTCACCGGGAGGATGCGGGCGTGGCGCACACCGTCCTCTACCTCCCCGTGCCCGGCCTCGAGCCGTACATCCGGTGGCGCCACGAGGTGGAGGGACCGGAGTGGCTCTCGCCCGACGAGGACCACGTCCACGCCCACCTCACGGTGCTCGGCCCGTTCGTGCCCGAGCCCGAGCTGACGCCGCAGGTGCACGCCGACCTCGCCGCCGTGTTCGCGGACGCCGAGCCGTTCACCTTCACGCTCGAGGAGGTGCGGGTCTTCCCCTCGGGGCTGGTGTACCTCCACCCCGAGCCGGCCGAGCCGTTCACGCGCCTCACCGACGCGGTCACCGCCCGCTTCCCGGACCACCTGCCGTATGCCGGCGAGTTCGCCCCGGTGCCGCACCTGAGCCTGTGTGCGCTGGGGCCCGAGCGCGACCTCGACGTGGTGCGCGCGGAGCTGGCGTCCGCGCTGCCGGTGCAGACGGTGGCCGAGGAGGTCTGGCTGGTCCGCTACGAGGAGCACGGCACGCGCCGGCTGCGCCGCTACCCGCTCGGGCGGGGCCATGAAGGAGGCCGGTCCTGTGCCCTGACGGGCTAGTCACAAGGTCCCTTGTCACGGGGCGGGCGAGAGGAGCAAGGTGTCGGCCATGAACCGCGCAGCCGATGCCCGCGAGGTGCGGGACCCCGTCAGCCCTGACCAGATCCGCAACGTCGTCCTCGTGGGGCCGACCGGTGCCGGCAAGACGGCGCTGTTCGACCGCCTCGTCGCGGCGACCGTGCCGGGCCGGCGCCCGCGCGAGATCCACGAGCCGTCGCTGGCCCTGTCGGTGGCGTCGGTGGAGAGGAACGGCGTCTTCGTCAATGTGCTGGACACCCCCGGCCACCCCGACTTCGTCGGCGAGGTACGGGCCGGGCTGCGGGCCGCTGACGCGGCCCTTTTCGTTGTCTCGGCCGTCGACGGGCTCGACGAGGCGACCCGCCTGCTGTGGCGTGAGTGCGAGGTGCTCGGTATGCCGCGTGCCGTGGCCGTCACGCGCCTCGACGGTGCGCGCGGCGACTTCCAGAGCACGGTGGCGATGTGCCAGCGGACCTTCGGCGACGCGCAGCCGCTGCAGGTGCCGGTGATGGGCGGTGGGTCGGTGGTCGGCACCCTGAACCTGCTGCGGCGCACGGTGCGCGACCACACGGGCGAGGAGCCGGTGCACCGCGACCCGGACGCCACCGAGGCGGGCCTCATCGACGAGCAGCGGGGGGCCCTCATCGAGTCGGTGATCGAGGAGTCGGAGGACGAGTCGCTGCTCGAGCGCTACCTCGGCGGCGAGGAGATCGACCTGGAGGCGGTCGTGGCCGACCTGCGCACCGCCGTCGCGACCGCACGGTTCTTCCCGGTGCTGCCCACCCACGCCCCGAACGGGGTCGGGGTGGACGATGTGTTCGACCTCATCGAGCGCGGCTTCCCGTCGCCGGTCAGCTCACGGATCCCCGCGGTCTACACGCCGGTCGGCGCCGACTTCGGTGAGGTGACCTGCGACCCCGACGGACCGCTCGTCGCCGAGGTCGTGCGGACCACCACCGACCCCTACGTCGGCCGGCTCTCGCTGGTGCGCGTCTTCTCCGGCACGCTGCGGCCCGACGACCCGGTGCACGTCTCGGGGCACCTCAGCCAGTTCGCGGGGCGCAGCCTCGAGGGCCACGGCGACCACGACAGCGACGACGAGCGGGTGGGGCCGCTGTCGGCCTCCCTCGGTGACGAGATGCGCCCGAAGTCGGCGGCCATCGCCGGCGACATCGCGCTGGTCGCCAAGATCAGCGGCGTCGAGACCTCCGACACCCTCTCCGGCAAGGACAAGCCCGCCCTGGTCGAGCCGTGGGTGCTGCCCGAGCCGTTGCTGCCGGTCGCCATCCACGCGAAGTCCAAGGGCGACGAGGACAAGCTCGGCACGGCCCTGCAGCGCATCGTCGCCGAGGACGTCACCATGCGGCTCGAGCACAACCCGGAGACCCACCAGGTCGTGCTCTGGGCGATGGGCCCGGCGCACGTGGACCAGCTCATCTCCGCCTTGCGCGACCGCTTCCACGTCGAGGTCGAGGTCGAGCAGCTGCGCACCTCCCTGCGCGAGACGTTCACCCGCTCGGTCGAGGTGCAGGGCCGGCTGGTCAAGCAGTCGGGCGGCCATGGGCAGTACGCCGTCTGCAAGATCCAGGTCGAGCCGCTCGAGCGCGGCTCAGGGTTCGAGTTCGTCGACAAGGTGGTGGGTGGTGCGGTGCCGCGCCAGTTCATCCCCTCGGTGGAGAAGGGCGCCCGCGCCCAGCTCGAGAAGGGCGTCCTCGCCGGCTACCCATGCGTCGACGTGCGAGTGACCCTCCTCGACGGGAAGGCGCACTCGGTCGACTCCTCCGACATGGCGTTCCAGACCGCGGCCGCCCAGGCGCTGCGCGAGGCGGCCAACGAGTCGACCGTCTCGCTCCTCGAGCCGATCGACGCCGTCGACATCACGGTCGCCGACGAGGCGCTCGGGTCGGTGCTCGCCGACCTGCGGGGGCGCCGCGGGCAGGTCCACGGCACCGAGCCCGGCGAGCTGGCGGGCTACACCGTCGTGCACGCCGAGGTGCCGCAGTACGAGCTCTCGCGGTACCCGATCGACCTGCGCTCGGTCTCGCACGGCACCGGCACCTTCACCCGCGCCTTCGTCCGCTACGACTACATGCCGGCGCAGCTCTCGCGGGAGGTCGCCGCCCGCGACGGGGAGCGCAGCGCCTGAGGCGACCCACGACACGACGTATGCCGCGGCGCAGGGGGGAGTGCCGCGGCATACGGGTCTATGAGGCCTGGCGTCAGCGACGCTGACGCAGGCGTTCCATCTCCGCGTGGACCTCGTCCGGGCCCGGCTCGGGTGAGACGACGTCGTAGATGTTGAACGCGATCCCGATGCCCCAGCCGAAGATGATGAAGATCGGCCAGAAGAACCCGCCTCCGGCCAGGTACCAGATCCCCACGAAGGCGAGGTTGATCAGGACGTAGGCGAGGATGTGGGCCTTGAGGTCACGCTTGGCCTTGAGGCGCTTCGTGGCTCGCGCGCGCAGCTCCTGCTCCTCGTCCGGGGTGAGGGGACTGGCCTGCGGTGGCAGCTGATAGTCGGTCATGGTGCTCACCTGCCTTCACCTCCAGCACAGGCGTGCCCGCGCCGGGCGGGAAGGGACTTCCGGCCCTGACCGGCCGCCGTTCCCGCCGCCTACGGTCAGGGCCGTGTCGCGTCCCCCCAGCAGCATGCCCGGTCACTCGGCGGTCGTGGTGGGGGGAGGTGTCGCCGGCCTGACCGCGGCCCGCCGCCTGGCGCAGCAGGGCCTCTCCGTCACGCTGGTCGAGGGCAGCCGCCGCCTCGGCGGACAGGTGCACACCACCTGGCTCGACGGCCTACCCGTCGACGTCGGCGCGGAGGCTCTCGTCACGTCACCGTCGACCACGGCGCTGCTCGCCGAGCTCCGCCTCGTCGACACGTCGATCGCCCCACGGACGGGAGCGACGTGGCTCGCCACCCCGCGGGGCCTGCGACGGCTGCCGGCCGGGGTGGGGCCTGCCGGCCCGAGCCGGCTGCGGCCCGTCGTGTCCTCCGGCATCCTCTCCGCCCGCGGCGTGGGGAGGGCGGCGCTCGAGCCGTTCACCGCACGCCGGCACCGCGGCATGGCCGATGTCAGCGTCGGTGAGTTCGTCACGGGCCGGTTCGGGCGGGAGGTGGCCGACCGCATCGTCGACCCGCTGCTCGGCGGCATCGCGTCCGGCGACATCGACCGGCTCAGCCTGCGCGCCTGCGCCCCCCAGCTCGCACCGCTGCTCGACTCGGGCCGCTCGGTGGCGGTCCGCGCCGTGCTCCACCGGCCGCGTGCCGCCGGTCCTCGGCTCGTCACCTGGGCGCGCGGCCTCGCCAGCCTGCCGATGGCCCTCATGGACGGCGTCGACCTCGACCTGCGCCTCGGTGACCGGGCGACCGAGGTCACCCGCTCGCCGGGCGGGCGGTATGCCGTGCGGCTGGCCTCGGGGGAGGCGCTGGATGCTGACGCGGTCGTGCTCGCGGTCTCTTCCGCCGTGGCCCAACCACTGCTGCGCGACGTCGTGCCGGCAGCTGCGCAGGCACTGTCCGGCGCGCGGTTCGCGACGGTCGCGACCCTGGTGGCGGCCTTCCCCCGGAGCGAGGCCCTGGCGTGCCCGGTCCTGGCCGGCACCGGGTTGATGGTCCCGTCGTCGACGGGGCGGCTGCTCAAGGCGGCGACCTTCCTGTCGACGAAGTGGCCCCACCTCGCCTCGAGCGACCTGTTCCTCGGGCGGCTCTCGGCCGGCCGGGTGGGAGCCAGCACCGTGGACTCGCTCAACGACGACGAGCTGACGGCGGCGCTGATGGCCGACCTCGCCGCCCTCACGGGCTTCGACACCGCGCCGCTGCGCACGGTCGTTCACCGGTGGCGCGAGACGGTGGCGCAACACGAGCTCGGGCACCCCGAGCGCGTGCGAGCGGCGCGGTCGGCGCTCGCCGAGCACCCGGCACTCGTGCTGGCCGGCGCCTCCTACGACGGCGGTGGGGTGGCGGGGTGCCTGCGGTCCGGGGAGGCCGCGGCCCGCAGTGCCGTCGAGTCCCTCACCGAGGAGGTCGCGGCTCCGTGAGCACGACCCTGCCGGCCACCCACACCTCGCGGGCGGTGCGCCACCAGCGCCACGACGTGAACGACCGTCCGTTCATCGTCATCTGGGAGGTCACCCGCGCCTGCCAGCTCGCGTGCCTGCACTGCCGCGCCGACGCCATCCGCCGCCGCAACCCGCTCGAGCTCGGCACCGACGAGGGCCGGGCGCTGCTCGACGGCATCGCCGCGTTCCCCAAGCCGCACCCGATCGTCGTCCTCACCGGCGGCGACCCCTTCGAGCGCCCCGACCTCGCCGACCTCGTGCGGTACGGCACCGGCCTCGGCCTCTCGATGGCGCTCTCGCCGTCGGTGACGCCGAACCTCACCGCCGACCGGCTGCAGGAGCTGCGCGACGCCGGAGCGAAGGCTGTGTCGCTGTCGCTCGACGGCGCCCGCGCCGAGACGCACGACGCGTTCCGCGGTTTCTCCGGCACCTACGCCGACACCCTCACCGCCGCCGCGCTGGTCCGCGACGCGGGGTTCCGGCTCCAGGTGAACTCCACCGTCACCCGGTCGACCGTCGAGGAGCTGCCTCAGCTGCTGCGCACGGTGCTCGACCTCGGTGCCTCCCTGTGGAGCGTCTTCTTCCTCGTGCCCACCGGCCGCGGCCAGCAGCTGCAGACGCTCTCGGCCGACGAGGTCGAGGACGTGCTGCACTGGCTGGCCGACGTCTCGACGCACCTCGCAGTCAAGACCACCGAGGCGCCGCACTACCGACGCGTCGTCCTCCAGCGCGAGGCGGCCAAGACCTCCGGCGACACCGTGGTCCACGGGCCCCTGTACGCGCGGCTGACCGAGGCCACCCGGCGGGAGCTGGCCGGCCGTGAGGTGCGCACCCGCCCGGCGCGCCCACCCATCGACGTCAACGCCGGCCGCGGCTTCATGTTCGTCGACCACCAGGGGTTCGTGTACCCCAGCGGCTTCCTGCCGCACCGCGCCGGCGACGTGCGCACCACAGCCGTCACCGAGATCTACCGCTCGTCACCCGTCATGCGCTCGCTGCGCTCGCCCGACGGCTTCGCCGGCAAGTGCGGCCGCTGTGAGTTCCGCGAGGTGTGCGGCGGGTCCCGCTCCCACGCGTATGCCGTGACCGGTGACGCGCTCGCGTCCGACCCGACCTGCGCCTACGACCCGCCGCGCTGAGCTGCTCTGCCGAGCCCTCGGGCGAGGCGGATGAGGACGATGCCCGCTGCGGTCAGGAACGACGCGAGGAGCAGGGCTGGCAGGGCGGAGCCACCGGTGGCCGACAGCTGCTCCGTCGTCGCGGCCGGCGTGGCCGTGGAACCGGGCCCCGCGGCCCCGGGCGTCGTCGGGGCGGCGGAACCCGGCGTCGTCGGGGTCGGGGTGGGCGCGGCACACGTGGTGTCCAGGGCTTCGGAGTAGAGCGCCTCCTGAGAAGGGGTGCCGCCGGGCACGGTGCCCGTGACGATCAGGCGCCCGTCGGGGCGCATCGCCACTGGGACGGTCAGCCGGTACACCTCCTGCGCTTCGTCCAGATAGCGCGAGAAGGAGAGCGTGCCGGCATACGTCGTGCGCACCATGAACGTGGTGCTGCGCGGCCGGCGTGGGGGCGTCTGTCGGTTGTCGATGGTGACACCGACGGTCTTGGTGCCGCAGTCGACGCTGCTGACGACCACCCGGGCGGCACCCGGCTCGAGGCCGCACGGACCTCGGTCGTGACGACGAGCTGGTTGAGCGGCTCCGGCACGAAGAAGAAGCCCTCGCGCACCCAGATGGACGTCCAGGCGTCGTCGACGAGAGGGACAGCGATGACTCGGACTGCGCCGGCCGGCACCGTGTAGGACTCGGACTGGTCGTAGTCCGTGTTGCTCCAGGCCCAGTGCACGTCGAAGGGGAACGGGGTTGCCCCGGTGCGGTTGTCCAGGGTCACGGGTGCCTTCAGGGCGGAGCAGTCGAACTCGCCGATGGTGACGCGCGGCTTCTCACCGCAGAAGACCGGTCTGGCGCTCGCAGCAATGGTTTCACCGGCGACGGCCACCGTCACCTCGTTGTAGGCGTTGTCGACGAGGTCGGTGCGCGCCTCGGCGGTCGATCCCCCTGCGACCACCTCCTCCTTGCTCAAGGTGGGCCCGACTGTGACCCTCGTGGTCATCACGAAGGTCGTCGCTGTCGAGGACCCCGTGTTGTCCAGGGCCACCGGCACGCTGAGGGCTGCGCAGTCGAAGGCGCCGATCGACGCGCTGGGGTCGGCGGTTGCCACGGCTCGCGGTGCGGTAGCCGTCCTCGACGGCGCAGATGTGCTCGACGGTGCCGAGGTGGAGGCCGGCCCCGCGCTGGGCGATGTGGTCCGGGTGGTCGTCAGCGCCGGAGTGGTGGTGGCCGTGGCCGACGCGGTCAGGGCCGCTGGGGTGCTCGGGCTCGTCGTCGCCGACTCGGCGGTCCCTGGCGTCGCGGACGGTCCCTCGTCCGCCTGGGCTGCTGGTGCACCGAAGGCGCCCATCCCCATCAGCAGCACCGCTGCCACGAGCCGGTGTGTGCGCATGACGGCCTCCTCGTCTGCCCACCCGCTTCGACGGTAAGGAACCTCGCCGCTGACCATCAGGGCCATCGGGCCCGGGCTGGGGCAGGGAGCGCCCAGTCCACCCACGACCAGGGGAACAATGTGCCTGTGGTCGGAGTTGAGCCATACAGACTCAAGTTTTCAGCTCCGGATTTGCGCATGCGATGGACCGGCTCCTAACTTGAGTACAGGCAACTCAAGAACCCCCCACCCACAGGAGAAACCACCATGGCACGTGCGGTCGGCATCGACCTCGGCACCACCAACTCGGCTGTCGCCGTCCTCGAGGGCGGCGAGCCCACCATCATCGCCAACGCGGAGGGCGGCCGCACGACCCCGTCGGTCGTCGCGTTCTCCAAGGGCGGCGAGGTCCTGGTCGGCGAGATCGCCAAGCGCCAGGCCGTCACGAACGTCGAGCGGACCATCCGCTCCGTCAAGCGCCACATGGGCACCGACTGGAAGTCGCCGGAGATCGACGGCAAGGTCTACACCGCCCAGGAGATCAGCGCCCGCATCCTGCAGAAGCTCAAGCGCGACGCGGAGGCCTACCTCGGCGAGGACGTCACCGACGCGGTCATCACCGTGCCGGCGTACTTCGACGACCACGAGCGCCAGGCCACCAAGGAGGCCGGCGAGATCGCGGGCCTGAACGTCCTGCGCATCATCAACGAGCCGACCGCGGCGGCCCTGGCCTACGGCCTCGACAAGGGCAAGGAGGACGAGCTCATCCTCGTCTTCGACCTCGGTGGCGGTACCTTCGACGTCTCCCTCCTCGAGGTCGGCAAGGACCCCGAGGACGGCTTCTCCACCATTCAGGTCCGCGCGACCTCCGGTGACAACCAGCTCGGTGGCGACGACTGGGACGAGCGCATCGTCAACCACCTGCTGACCGTCGTGAAGAACACGAGCGGCGTCGACCTGTCCAAGGACAAGATCGCCATGCAGCGCCTGCGTGACGCGGCCGAGCAGGCCAAGAAGGAGCTGTCGACCGCGACCAGCACCAACGTGTCGCTGCAGTACCTCTCGATGTCCGAGAACGGCCCGATCCACCTCGACGAGACGATCAGCCGCGCCCAGTTCGAGCAGATGACCAAGGACCTGCTCGAGCGCACCAAGCAGCCGTTCCACAACGTCATCAAGGACGCCGGCATCTCGCTCTCCGACATCGACCACGTGGTCCTCGTCGGCGGCTCGACCCGCATGCCGGCCGTGAGCAGCCTGGTCAAGGAGCTCACCGGCGGCAAGGAGCCCAACAAGGGCGTCAACCCGGACGAGGTCGTCGCCGTCGGTGCGTCGCTGCAGGCCGGTGTCCTCAAGGGTGAGCGCAAGGACGTCCTCCTCATCGACGTCACCCCGCTCTCCCTCGGCATCGAGACCAAGGGCGGCCTGTTCACCAAGCTCATCGAGCGCAACACCGCGATCCCGACCAAGCGCTCCGAGGTCTTCTCGACCGCCGAGGACAACCAGCCGAGCGTGCTGATCCAGGTCTTCCAGGGTGAGCGCGAGATCGCCCAGCACAACAAGCCGCTGGGCACCTTCGAGCTCTCCGGCATCGCCCCCGCCCCGCGCGGCGTGCCGCAGATCGAGGTCACCTTCGACATCGACGCCAACGGCATCGTCAACGTCTCCGCCAAGGACCGTGGCACCGGCAAGGAGCAGAAGATCACCATCTCCGGTGGCTCCGCCCTGGCCAAGGAGGACATCGAGCGGATGGTCAAGGAGGCCGAGGCGCACGCCGAGGAGGACCGCAAGCGCCGCGAGGAGACCGAGGCCCGCAACACCGCGGAGCAGCTGGTCTACTCGACCGAGAAGTTCCTCGCCGACAACACCGACAAGCTGCCGGCCGACGGCCGCGGCCCGGTCGACGCCGCCCTCGAGGACCTCAAGAACGCCCTCAAGCCGGAGTCCGGTGCGACCGCCGAGGACATCTCGGCGAAGACGTCGAAGCTCTCCGAGGAGTCCCAGAAGCTCGGCACCGCGATGTATGCCGCGGCGTCCGAGTCCGCCGAGGGCGCCGGTGCCGGTGCCGGTGCCGGTGCGGGCAACCCGGGTGCCGAGGGCGCGCAGGGCGCCCAGGCGGGCGGCTCCGACGAGGACGTCGTGGACGCCGAGGTCGTGGACGACGAGGACACCAAGTGACGGAGAACGTCGACCCCCGTCCCGAGCAGGCCGAGGAGGTGGTGGGCGCGGAGGCCGCTGAGGCCTCCGCCCCCACCGCCCCCGAGGGCCGGGCGAGCGGCTCCGCCGGGCAGGAGAGCCTCGAGTCCTTCGAGCAGGAGCTCGAGGACGAGCAGGACGCCGTCGCGCACCAGGCGCACCACGCCCAGCAGGCAGAGCAGGGCGAGGCGGCCGCGCAGGGCGAGCAGCCCCACCCGGACACCACGCTCGCCGCCGAGCGGCTGCTCGACCTGCAGCGCCTGCAGGCCGAGTACGTCAACTACAAGCGCCGCGTCGACCGTGACCGCGCCATGGTGCAGGAGCGGGCGGTGCGCGACGTCCTCGAGACGCTCCTGCCGGTGCTCGACGACATCCACGCGGCGCGCGAGCACGGCGACCTGCAGAGCGGCCCGTTCGCCTCGATCGCCGACAAGCTGGAGCAGACCCTGACCCGGTTCGGGCTGAGCCGGTTCGGCGACGTGGGCGAGCCGTTCGACCCGATGCGCCACGAGGCCCTGATGCACACCGAGGCCGAGCTGCCCGAGGGCACCACCGACACCACGGTGGTGACAGTCCTGCAGCCCGGCTACCGTGCCGGCGAACAGGTGATCCGGCCGGCCCGGGTCGCGGTCGCCGACCCCCAGTAACCGACGAGCGTCTGAGAGGAGGACGTCATGGCCAGCCAGGACTGGTTCGAGAAGGACTTCTACGCGATCCTCGGCGTCCCCCAGGACGCCGACGCGACGGCGATCAAGAAGGCCTACCGCAAGCTCGCCCGCAAGGAGCACCCCGACCAGAACCCGGGGGACGCGAACGCCGAGAAGCGCTTCAAGGAGATCGGTGAGGCGTATGCCGTGCTCTCCGACCCGGAGGAGCGGCAGCAGTACGACGCCATCCGGTCGATGACGCACGGCGGCGCCCGGTTCCGGGCCGGTGGCCCGGGCGGTGCGAGCGGCGCCGGCTTCGAGGACGTGTTCTCCTCGATGTTCGGCGGTGCCGGTGGTGCCGGGGGAGCCGGCCCGCGGGTGCGGTTCAACACCGGTGGCGGTGGCGCCCAGCCCAACCTCGAGGACATCCTCGGCGGCATGTTCGGTGGCGGCGGACCGGCCTACGGGGGTTACGGCGCCCCGGCCGGTCCGCGCCGCGGGGCCAACGTCACCGCCCGCACGACCCTGTCGTTCCGCGACGCCGTGGAGGGCGCAACGGTCACCCTCAGCACCGGCAACGGGCGACGCATCACCACCCGCATCCCGGCCGGGGTCCGCGACGGCCAGACGATCCGGCTGGCGGGCAAGGGTGAGCCGGGCGACCAGGGAGCCCCCAACGGCGACCTCATGCTGCAGGTCGAGGTGCAGAAGCACCCGGTCTTCGGGCGGGACGGCGACAACCTGACCGTCGACCTGCCCGTCACCTTCGCCGAGGCCGCCCTCGGTGCCACGGTGTCGGTGCCGACCCTCGCCGGGGAGCCGGTGAAGGTGCGCATCGCCCCCGGCACCCCCAGCGGCCGGGTGCTGCGCGTCAAGGGTCGCGGTGTTCCCCGCAAGGGCCACCAGGGCGACCTGCTCGCGAAGGTCAACGTCGTGGTGCCGCAACGGCTCACCGACGAGGCCCGGCAGGCGGTCGAGGCGCTGCAGGCCCAGGAGGAGGGCGTCGACCCGCGGGCCGAGCTCTTCGCCCGGGCCCGGCAGGAGTGATGCCCGATGGCCACGCTGCGCGGCTTCTCGCCTGACGACGACACCCCCGTCTTCGTCATCTCCGTGGCGGCCGAGCTCGCCGGGATGCATGCCCAGACCCTGCGGCAGTACGACCGGCTCGGCCTCGTCTCCCCGTCGCGCACCCGCGGCGGGGGCCGGCGCTACTCGGCCCGCGACATCGCCACCCTCCGCGAGGTGCAGCGCCTCTCGCAGGAGGAGGGCGTCAGCCTCGCCGGCATCCAGCGCATCCTCGAGCTCGAGCACCAGGTCGACGCCCTGCGCGCCCGGGTGCAGGAGCTGGCCGAGGAGCTCGACCGGGTGCGCGACGCGCACACCCAGCCGGGCTCGCGGGTGTTCGCCGTCGGTCCCGCCGGCGAGATCATCGCCATGCGCGCCGGGCAGCGCCCTCGGCCCAACCGGTCGCAGGCACTGGTGGTGTGGCAGCCGCACTTCTGAGCGGCCGCGGCATACCTGGACCAGTGGGACCAACGTCCCCTTCTGGTCCCGTTCCGGACCAAAGGCCTCGTGCGGGCGCAGCGCCCGGGTCCACACTGGCGACGTGCCAACGTCGCCACTGCCCTCTGACCTCGCCATCGCGCGGGCCGCGCACCTCGAGCCGATCGCCGAGGTGGCGCGAGCCGCCGGCATACCGGAGCAGCGCCTCGAGCCCTACGGCCGCCACGTCGCCAAGATCGACCTGGCGGCTGTTCGTGACCTAGCGGACCGGCCGTCGGCGAAGTACGTCGTCATCACGGCCATCACGCCCACGCCGCTGGGGGAGGGCAAGACCACGACGGCCGTCGGTCTGGCACAAGGGCTTTCGGTGCTCGGCCACCGAGCCACCCTGGCGCTGCGACAGCCGTCGATGGGCCCGACGTTCGGCATCAAGGGCGGTGCCGCGGGCGCCGGCTACAGCCAGGTGCTGCCGATGGAGCAGCTCAACCTGCACCTGACCGGCGACTTCCACGCCGTGACCGCCGCCCACAACCTGCTCGCCGCCATGGTCGACAACCACCTGCACCACGGCAACGAGCTCGAGCTCGACCCGCGCAGCGTCGCCTGGCGGCGGGTTCTCGACGTCAACGACCGGGCCCTGCGCAACATCGTCGAGGGCCTCGGCGCGCGCATCGACGGCGTGCCGCGGCAGAGCGGCTTCGACATCACCGCCGCCAGCGAGGTGATGGTGATCCTCGGCCTGTCGACGTCGCTGCGCGACCTGCGCGAGCGACTCGGCCGCATCGTCGTGGGCTTCACGTATGCCGGTCGGCCGGTGACCGCCGACGACGTCAAGGCGGCAGGGGCGATGGCCGTCATCCTCAAGGACGCACTCAAGCCGAACCTGCTCCAGACCACCGAGAACACACCGGTGCTCGTGCACACCGGCCCGTTCGGCAACATCGCGACCGGCAACTCGTCGGTCGTCGCCGACCAGCTCGCCATCCACACCGGCGACTACCTGCTGACCGAGGCCGGCTTCGGCTCCGACATGGGCGCCGAGCGGTTCTTCAACGTCAAGTGCCGCGTCTCCGGGCTGCGGCCCGACGCCGCGGTGCTCGTCGCCACGGTGCGCTCCCTCAAGGCGCACTCGGGCAACTACCGCGTCGTGGCCGGCAAGCCGCTGCCGCCGGAGATGCTCCACGAGAGCCCGCGGGCCGTGCGTGCCGGAGCCGACAACCTGCGCCGGCACATCGAGATCGTGCGCTCGTTCGGGGTCTCCCCGGTGGTGGCCATCAACGCCTTCCCCTCCGACTTCGACTCCGAGCACGCCGTCATCCGTGAGGTCGCCGAGGCCGAGGGCGCCCACGTCGCGGTCTCCACCCACGTGGTCGACGGCGGCAAGGGCGCGCGCGACCTGGCCGAGGCGGTCGTCGCGGCCTGCGGCGAGCAGCACGAGTTCCGCTACACCTACGAGCTCGACGACACCCTGCGCGAGAAGATCGAGGCGGTCGCGAGGACGGTCTACGGCGCCGACGGCGTCGACTTCTCACCCACGGCGGCCAAGGACCTCGAGCGGTTCGAGGTGCTCGGCTACGGCGGCTTCCCCGTGGTCATCGCCAAGACCCACCTGTCGATCTCTTCCGACCCCACCCTGCGCGGCGCGCCGAAGGGGTGGCGCCTCCCGGTGCGCGAGGTCCGGGCGGCGGCGGGCGCCGGCTATGTCTACGCGATCAGCGGCGAGATGCGCACCATGCCCGGCCTGCCGAGGAACCCGGCGGCGGCGAGCATCGACCTCGACGATGACGGCGAGGTCGTCGGCCTCTTCTGACGCCGGCCCCTGCTCCCGGGCGCCATACCTCGTCAGGAGGAGGGCTGGTCGTCGCCCTGCTCCCAGAGCGCCTTCATCTCGTCCATCGCCTGCTCCATGATCCGGAGCATGGCCGCGCGGGCCCGGTCGCCGTCGTGCCGCTGGATCGCGGCGGCGACGTCGGCGTGCAGCTGCAGCGCCTCCTCGTGGGGGTGGTGCGGCATGAGGCCGTAGTGGTGCCGACCGGTCAGCACCTCGGCGACGAGCTCGTTGAGCTTGAGGAACATCTCGTTGCCCGAGCTGGCCAGCACGAGGCGGTGGAACTCGATGTCGAGGGCGAGGAAGGCGCTCTCGTCCTCGCCCTGCGCCGCGGCCCACATGCGACCGGCCAGCGCCACGAGGTCGCCGGCGTGGTCGGGGGTGGCGCGCTCGGCGGCGAGGCGGGCGGCCTCCGGCTCGACGGCGCTGCGGAGCTCGGTGATGGAGCGCAGCTGGCCGAGCCGGCCGTCTGAGGCCAGGCGCCAGCGGATGACCTGCGGGTCGTAGACGTTCCACGCCGAGGACGGCTGGATGATCGTGCCGATGCGGCGCCGCGAGGCCACCAGGCCCATGGACGACAGCACCCGCAGCACCTCGCGGACGACCGAGCGCGACACGCCGTAGCGGTCGACGAGGTCGTCGATGTAGAGGACCTGGCCCTCGGTCAGACCGCCGCCGCAGATGGCGAGGCCGATCTGGTCGAGCACCTGCGCGTGCAGGCCGGTGAGGCCGGACGCCGCGGCGGTGTCGGCGACCGTGTCGGCGACCGTGTCGGCTCCGTGGGCGGGCAGCTCCGTTGCAGGCTCCGTCATGGGTTAAAGCATACGCATGGCGTCCACCCTCTTGCATAAAGCAGATTTATAGATCTAACATCCCGGGATTAAGCGGACGTAGAGCCGTTGATGCAGGCGGCGACCCAATGGCGGGCGCCACGACAGGAACGGAGACCGACGTGTTGCGTCAGTCATCAGTAATCGTGACTTCTCTGGCCGTGGCGGCAGCCCTCGGCCTCTCGGCATGTGGTGGCGGCGACGCGGAGGGGTCGGGCAGCAAGACCGTTCGCGTCACCCTGGCCAACCACGTCTGGACGGACAACCTCAAGAAGGCCCTGCCCGAGTTCGAGAAGCAGACCGGCCTGAAGGTCGAGATCACCCAGCTCGGTGAGGACCAGCTGTCCGACCAGTACAACGTGAAGCTCAACGCGGGCTCCAGCGACATCGACGTGATGATGTACCGCCCCCTCCAGGAGGGGAAGCTGTTCGCGAAGAACAAGTACCTCGCCGACCTCACCGACAAGGTGAAGTCGAACAAGGACTGGAACTGGGGCGACTTCAAGTCCGGCCCGGTGCAGGCGACCACCTACGAGAACAAGGTCGTCGGTGTCCCGATCATCACCGAGCAGGAGGTCCTCTACTACCGCAAGGACCTGCTGAAGAAGGCCGGCTACACCAACCCCCCGAAGACCCTCGACGAGCTGAAGTCGATGGCGGCCAAGATCAAGTCGCAGAACCCGGGCGTCGCCGGCTTCGTGGCCCGCACCGGCAAGTCGCCGGCCGTCACGCAGTTCTCGAGCTTCCTGTACTCCTTCGGCGGTGACTTCGTCGACAGCAACGGCAAGTCGGCCGTGAACACCCCGGAGGCCAAGCAGGCCTACGCCTTCTACGGCGGCCTGATCAAGGACCTCGGCCCGGCCAACGTCAGCACCGACATGGGCTGGCCCGAGGCGATGGCGATCTTCACCCAGGGCAAGGCCGCCTTCTACACCGAGGCGAACTCGCTGTACAAGAACGCCACCGACCCGGCCAAGTCCAAGGTCTCCGGCACCGTCGGCTTCGCTCCGTTCCCCGCGGGTCCGGCCGGTTCGAAGCCCTACAGCATCCCCTCGTGGGCGCTCGGCGTGAATGACGCCTCCAACAACAAGGCGAACGCCTGGAAGTTCATCGAGTGGGCGACCAGCAAGCAGCAGACCCTCGAGAACGAGAAGGCCGGCGTCCCCGGTGGCCGCACCTCCGTCGCCGAGGACCCCGCCGCCACCGCGACCTACCCGAAGGACCTCGTCGAGGCGAACGCCGAGATGGCCAAGAACGGTGTCGGCCACGACCGCCCGCTCGTCGTGAAGGTCGCCGAGGCTCGCGAGATCGTGGGCCAGCCCATCGTCGACGCCATCACCGGCAAGGACGCGGGCGCCTCGGCCGACGCGGCCAACGAGAAGTTCCAGAAGTTCCTGGACGACGAGAACAAGTAGGACCCCGCACCACCACAGCAACACCGAAACACCAGCACGACCCACAGACGGCCGGGTGCCCGTATCCCCCTCTCGGGCACCCGGCCACTGGCCGGCCCGGCCGGCCACCCTCCCCGCGCCCCGACCTCGCCCGCGACCTGGAGCACACGCATGGCTGTCACGACCACCACCCCGAGCACCGCAGGGAAGACCAGCCTGACGACCTCGGCGAGCACACCCGGCTGGGCCCGCTGGGCCAACCGCCACCGCAAGTGGCTGTTCGCCTCCCCGGCGATGGTGTTCGTCGCCGTCCTGATCATCTTCCCGGTGGCGTGGACGCTGTACCTCAGCCTCACCAACGCCGAGGGCTCCGTGCGCGCGGAGTCCGAGTTCGTCGGCTTCGCGAACTACCTCGACGTGCTGAGCGACACCGAGCGGTTCTGGCCGGCGGTGCTGCGCACCGTGGTCTTCACCGGCGGCGTCCTCGCCGCCGAGATCGTGCTCGGCATGGCGATCGCCCTGCTCCTGTGGCGCCCCTTCAAGGGCGAGAAATGGGTGCGGGTCGCGATCCTGCTGCCGCTCGTCGCCACCCCGGTGGCGGTCGGCATGATGTGGCGCCTCATCTTCGACCCCAACATCGGCATGGCCAACCGGGTGCTCGGCTGGGTCGGCCTCGGTCCGTGGCCGTGGCTCGCCGGTGAGCACTCCGCCCTGCCGACCACGATGCTCATCGACGTGTGGCAGTGGACGCCGATGATCGTGCTCATCCTGCTGGCCGGCCTCACCTCCCTGTCCGACGAGCCGCAGGAGGCGGCGCTGATCGACGGCGCCAGCGCGTGGCAGCGGTTCCGCCACGTCACCCTGCCGCTGCTCATGCCGACCCTGGTCGTGGCGGTCCTGCTGCGCGGCATCGACGCCCTGAAGACCTTCGACATCCTCTACGCCACCAAGGGCAAGGGCGGCGGCTCGTTCCACGAGGTCGAGACGCTCAACGTCTACGCCTACGGCCTGAGCTTCGACTACAACGAGTACGGCGTCTCCTCGACGGTGCTCATCATCTTCTTCCTCATCATCATCGGCTCGATGTGGGCCGTCACCTCCCGCCGGAAGGACGCTGCCTGATGCGCGCCCGCACCCCTTACAAGGTCTTCCGCGTCGTCGCCCTGGTCGTCGTCGTCCTCGCCCTGCTGGCGCCGCTGGCGTGGATGGTCGCGGCCTCCCTCAAGACCAACGTCGACATCTACAACCCCGACAAGGCGGTCTTCTTCTCGCCGACGTGGGACAACTACGCCAAGGTCCTGCAGCAGGCCAACTACGTGCAGTTCATCGTCAACAGCCTGTGGGTGGCCTTCGCCGCCACCGCGCTGTCGCTGCTGCTCGGCGTGCCCGCGGCATACTCCATGAGCCGTTTCTCGATGGGCCGCTCGGCGCTGGTCGTGCTGATGGCCCGCGTCATCCCGGCCGTGTCGCTGCTGGTGCCCTGGTACTACGTCTTCTCGAACCTGAAGATGGTCGGCGGGTTCACCGTGCTGATCCTCAGCCACATGTTCGTGTCGCTCCCGCTGATCGTCTACATCATGATGGGCTACTTCGACGGCCTGCCGATCGAGCTCGAGGAGTCGGCGATGGTGGACGGGCTCACCCCGATCGGGGCCTTCCGGAGGATCACGCTGCCGCTCTCGACGCCGGGCATCGCGACGGCCGGGATCCTGTCGTTCATCTTCTCCTGGAACAACTTCATGTTCGCCCTGGTGCTCTCCAGCGCCCACACCAAGACCCTGCCCGTCGCGATCTTCGACTTCGTGGGCTACGCCAGCATCGACTGGGGCGGCCTGATGGCGGCGTCCACCGTCGTGACGCTGCCGATCATGCTCATCGCGCTGTTCGCGCAGAAGTACGTGGTCTCCGGGCTCACCGCCGGCGCGACGAAGGGCTGACCGATGACCGCCATCAGCACCAACAGCACGGGCAACACCACGGGCAGCGACCCGGCTCGTCCTGCCGCCGAGACCGTCATCCGCACCGTCGAGACCTTCCTCGTCGCGCCGCGGTGGCTGTTCGTCCGCATCGAGACCGAGGGCGGCATCGTCGGCTGGGGCGAGGCGACCTGCGAGGGCCGCTCCGAGACCGTGCGCACCGCGGTCGACCAGCTCGCCGAGCTGGTCGTCGGCCGTGACGCGCTGCGCATCGAGGACCACTGGCAGGTCATGACCAAGGGGTCCTTCTACCGGGGCGGCCCGATCCTGGCCAGTGCCGTCTCCGGCATCGACCAGGCGCTCTGGGACATCGCCGGCAAGCACTTCGGTGCCCCCGTTCACCAGCTGCTCGGCGGCCCCGTCCGCGACCGCATCCGCGTCTACGGCTGGGTCGGCGGTGACGAGCCGGCCGAGGTGGCCGACCACATCGCCGAGCAGGTCGAGGCCGGCCTGACCGCGGTGAAGATGAACGCCTCCGGCCGGATGAGCCCGGTGGCCACGGTCGCCGAGCTCGACGGGGTCGTCGAGCGCGTGGCCGCGGCCCGCGAGGTGCTCGGCCACCACCGCGACGTGGCGGTCGACTTCCACGGCCGGTTCACCCTCGCCAACGCCCGCCGCGTGGCGCCGCTGCTCGAGCCGTTCCGTCCGTTCTTCCTCGAGGAGCCGGTGGTCCCCGAGAACTCCCACCTCATCGGCGACTTCGTCCGCTCGACCACGACGCCGGTCTCCACCGGTGAGCGGCTCTACAGCCGGCAGGAGTTCCTCCCGGTGCTGCAGGCCGGCATCGCCGTGGCCCAGCCCGACCTCTCGCACGCCGGCGGCATCACCGAGGTGCGCAAGATCGCCGCGCTCGCCGAGGTCTACGACGTGCAGCTCGCTCCCCACTGCCCGCTGGGTCCGCTGGCCCTCGCGTCCTGCCTCCAGGTCGGCTTCGCCACGCCGAACTACCTCATCCAGGAGCAGAGCATCGGCATCCACTACAACCAGGGCGCCGAGGTGCTCGACTACGTCGTCGACCCCGAGCCGCTGCAGTTCGTCGACGGCCACATCGAGCGGCTGACGGCCCCCGGCCTCGGCGTCGAGGTCGACGAGCAGGCCGTGCGCGCCGCCGACAAGCGCGGCCACGCCTGGCGTGGTCCGGTCTGGCGGCACGCCGACGGCTCGTTCGCAGAGTGGTGAGGGACGCAGTGGTGACGGACGTGGCCACCGGTATGCCGTCGAACGCGTTCGTCGACGCCCTCGCCCGCGCGCGCGTGATGGCCATCATCCGCGGGACGGACCCTGACGCGGCCGTCGCCACCTCGCTGGCCCTCTTCGACGAGGGGGTGCGGTTCGTCGAGATCTCCCTGACGACGCCGAAGGCGTGCGACGCCATCGAGCAGGTGCGCGCGCAGCTCCCCGAGGGGGCCCACATCGGTGCCGGAACGGTGCTCACCGAGGCCGACGTAACCGACGTCGAGGCGGCCGGCGCGCAGTTCGTGGTGACGCCCGCGGTCACGCCGTCGATCGCCGTGGCGGCCGGCCGCGGCCTGCCCGTGGCGGCCGGGGCGCTCACCCCCACCGAGGCGTGGACCGCCGTGCAGCAGGGTGCCAGTGCGGTCAAGCTGTTCCCCGCGTCGCTCGGCGGACCCGGCTACCTCAAGGCGGTCCGCGACCCGTTCCCGGCCATCCCGTTCCTCGCCGTCGGCGGCGTCGGCCTCGAGGAGCTCGACGGCTACCTCGCCGTCGGAGCCATCGGTGTCGGCGTCGGGAGCCCGCTCGTGGGCGACGCCGCCTCGGGTGGCGACCTCGACGCGCTGCGCCGGCGGGCGCGGGCCTACGTGGCTGCGGCAGAACGGCATACGCGATGACCACCGTGCCGGCCACGGGCGACGTCGACGTCCTCACCTTCGGTGAGTCGATGGTCTCCTTCCGTGGCGAGGGCCTGCTCACCCAGGGCAGCCGGCAGACCGTGCGCCTCGCCGGCGCCGAGTCCAACGTGGCCATCGGCCTCGCGCGCCTCGGCCACACGGTCGCCTGGGCCGGACGGGTGGGCGACGACTCGTTCGGGCGCCTCGTGCTGCGCCAGCTGCGGGCCGAGGGCGTCGACACCCGGTATGCCGTCGTGGACACCGAGCGGCCCACCGGCCTGATGTTCGTCGAGGAGCGCACCGCCGACCTGGTGAGCGTGGAGTACCGCCGCGCGGGCTCGGCCGGCTCGGCGGTCGGCAAGGACGAGGTGACGGCGGCCCTCACCGCGTCGCCGCGGGTCCTGCACGTCACCGGCATCACGCCGGCGCTGTCGCCGTCTGCGGCCGGCGCCGTCGAGGCGGCGGTCGGATCGGCCTCTGCCGCAGGCGTCTTCGTGTCGCTCGACGTGAACTTCCGCAGCCGGCTGTGGAACCGTGAGCAGGCGCGCGAGGTGCTCACCCCGCTCGCGGCACACGCCTCGGTGGTGATCGCCTCCGACGACGAGCTCGACCTCGTCGCGTCCGGTGACGAGGACGTCGCGGTCGCCGAGCTGCTGTCGCGCGGGGTGCAGCAGGTCGCGGTGAAGCGCGGCCCGCTCGGGGCGACCCTGCACTCCCGCGAGGGCCGCGTCGACGCACCGGCCCTCGCGGTGACGGCCATCGACCCGATCGGTGCCGGTGACGCCTTCACCGCCGGCTACCTCTCCGGGGTCCTGGACGGGCTCGACCCGGCGCAGTGCCTCGTCCGCGGCGCTGCGACGGGGGCGTTCGCGGTCTCCACCCGCGGCGACTGGGAGGGCGCGCCCACCCGCGAGGAGCTGGCCGTCCTCGAACGGCACACCCCCGGCGCCACGGTGCGCTGACCCAACCCGTGAGAACTCACAAGGAAGGCCCGCTGTGAACCACGAGGGCACGCCGCTCGACCTGCGCTCGAGCACCCGGCACGTCGTCGTCATGGGCGTCTCGGGCTGCGGCAAGACCACCGTGGCGCACGGCATCGCGGCCGCCACCGGACTGCTCTTCGCCGAGGCCGACGACTTCCACAGCCGCGCCAACGTGGAGAAGATGCGCGCCGGCACCCCCCTCGTCGACGACGACCGCTGGCCCTGGCTGCACGACCTCGCTGCCTGGATGGCCGAGCGCGCCGAGGAGGGCCGCTCGACCGTCATCGCCTGCTCCGCCCTGAAGCGGGCCTACCGCGACGTGCTGGCCTCGGGACCGCCCACGCTCGACTTCGTGCACCTCGACGGCCACGTCGAGGTGATCCGCGAGCGGCTGGCCTCGCGTTCGGGGCACTACATGCCCGCCAGCCTGCTCGACTCGCAGCTGGCGACGCTGGAGCCGCTGCAGGCCGACGAGTCGGGCATCGTGCTCGACGTCGCGCTCCCGCCCGAGGAGCTGGTCGACCTCGCCGTCCGCGGCCTGCACCTGCCGCAGGTCACGTCGACCGCCTGAGTCCGTGACCGCCTCGGCCACCGCCCTCGTCAGCCGGTGTTCCGCATGCCGGCCGCGATGCCGTTGACCGTGAAGAGCAGGGCGCGCTCCAGCTCCGGACCGGTCTCGCCGTCACGGTGGCGCCGCAGGAGCTGCACCTGCAGGTGGTGCAGCGGCGCCAGGTAGTTGTCGCGCACCTCCAGCGTCGTCCGGAGCACGGGCTCGCGCTCGAGGAGCTGCCGGTCCCCGGTGACGCGGAGCAGGCGTTCGACCGTCAGGGCGTGCTCGGCGCGCACCTGGTCGAGGAGGTGGTGGGTCCCCTCGGGTGCCAGCGCCTCGACGTAACGCGTCGCGATGTCGAGGTCGGTCTTGGCCAGCGTCATCGCCACGTTGTCGAGGAAGGACCGGAAGAAGGGCCACGAGCGGTACATCTCCTGCAGCTCGTCCTCGCGGTCCTCCGCGGCGGCGAGCCCGGAACCCACGCCGAACCACCCGGGGATGATCTGGCGCGACTGCGTCCACCCGAAGACCCATGGGATGGCGCGCAGCCCGTCGAGGCCGGCGTCCTGCTGGGGCCGCTTCGAGGGGCGGGAACCGATGTGCAGGGCGCCGAGCAGGTCCACGGGGGTGGAGGCGGTGAAGTACGCGGGCAGGTCGTCGTGGGTCGCGAAGGACCGGTAGCGGTCGTGCGCCGCGGCCGAGACGCGGTCCGTCAGCGCGTCCCACTCCTCGCGTTGCTGGGCGCTCCGCCGGTCGGTGCGGTGCAGGAGGCTCGCCTCGAGGGTGCCGGCGACGAGCAGCTCGAGGTTCTCGCGGGCCAGCACCGGCAGGTTGTACTTGTCGCTGATGACCTCGCCCTGCTCGGTGAGCTTGACGTCGCCGTTCACCGTGCCGAACGGCAGGGCGAGGAGGGCCTCGTAGGTGGGGCCGCCGCCGCGACCGACCGAGCCACCGCGGCCGTGGAAGAAGCGGATGCGCACACCGTGTCGCCGGGCCACGTCGTGGCCGATGCGCTGGGCGCGCTGGATCTGCCACTGGGAGGTCGTGATGCCGCCCGCCTTGTTCGAGTCGGAGTAGCCCAGCATCACTTCCTGGAAGTCACCGCGGAGCTCGAGGAGTCGGCGGTAGGACGGGTCGGTGAAGAGGCTCTCGAGGATCGCCTCGACCCGGTCCAGCTCGTCCACGGTCTCCAGCAGGGGGACGAAGCCGATGTCGGCACGGTCCGAGGCCAGGTCGACCAGCCCCGCCTCCCGGGCCAGCACCACGGCGGCGAGCACGTCGTCGGCGTCGTGGGTCATCGAGATGATGTAGCTCTCGACGGCACGGGGGCCGAGGACGTCCAGCGCCTCTCGGACGACCGCGAACGCACCGGTCACGGTGCGGGCGTCGTCGTCGACCGGGGGCGGCTGGGGCGAGAGCGGCCGCCGTTGGGCGAGCTCGTCGCCCAGCACCTTCAGGCGCTCGGACGCGTCGAGGTCGGCATAGGGCCGGCCGAGGGTGCCGAGGCGGTCGAAGAGCTGGCCCAGCGCCAGGTGGTGGCGGGCCGAGTGCTCGCGCACGTCGAGGGTGGCGAGGCAGAAGCCGAAGCTGGCGACGGTGCGCACCAGCCGCAGCAGGTTGCCGTCGGCGACGACGGAGCCCTGGTGGCGCTCGACCGACGCGTGGAGGAGCTGGAGGTCCTCGAGCAGCTCCTGCTCGGTGCGGTAGTCGCGGCCCTCGCGGTGGGGCGCCCCCTCGAGGATCCGTCGCTCGGTGAGCCGCAGGCGCACCTCCACGCAGGTGAGAAAGAGGCGGTAGGGCTCCTCGGCGTTGAGCCTGCGGTACCGCGGCTCCACCTCGGGCAGCGAGTCGAGCATGACGTGAGTGCGCTCCCTGACGGCCTCGTCGACGCCGGTGAGGCGCTCGCTGACCGACAGCTCACGCCGCAGCTCGTCGACCTTGCGGCGGAGCACCGCGATCCCGTGGCTCGCCTGCAGCGCGAGGACCTCGCGTGTCACCTGTGGCGTCACGCGCGGGTTGCCGTCGCGGTCGCCGCCGATCCAGCTGCCGAACTGGAGCGGGCTGTGCGTCAGCGGCAGGTCGAGGTCGCGGTCCTGGAGGTGCTCGCGCAGCCGGTCGACGACGTCGGGCACGGCCGCACCGGCCAGGCCCTCGAGGTAGTAGACGCCGTTGCGGGCCTCGTCCAGGGGCTCCGGGCGCTCCAGGCGGATCGGGTCGGTCTGCCAGAACAGGTCGACGACCGCCTCCAGCTCCCGGGCACGCCGCCGGCTGTCGGGCTCGCCGAGGAGCGCGGACAGGCGCCGCAGCTTGTCGAGGTTGGTCCGACGGGCGACCTCGGTCGGATGCGCCGTGAAGACCGGCCTGACGACCAGCCGACGCAGCAGCTCCGCGAGCTCCTCGTCGCCGACGCCCCGGTCCTTCAGCGCCGCGAAGGTGCGGTCGAGGGGCCCGCCGCGTACCTCGCGCTCGCGCTCGAGGGCGCGGCCGCGGTGGTGCTGCTCGGTGATGTTGGCGAGGTGGAAGTAGCCGGCGAAGGCCCGCGCCAACGTCATCGCCGACGCGGCGTCCAGCGGCGGGAGCTGGTCGAGCGAGCCGTCCTTGGCGGCGTGGCGGACCTGCTCGACCAGGTCGAGCAGCTCCTGTCCCTCGCTCTTGACCACGGCCTGGCCGAGGAGGGAGGTGACGACCCGGATGTCCTTGCGCAGGTCGTCGGCCCGCTGGTGCTCGTCGTGTGTCACTGCGCCTCCACTGGTGTCTCTGCGCCTCCGCCCAGTCACCGCACCTCCACCGGCCGGTGCTGGGTCACCGTCGATCTTGGAGCAACCGGCCGCCGCGGAGGGGCCCGGGCCCGCATGGTGGAACCGGGCCGTCTCCCTGTGGCTGCTGCCACGGGCCCGATCCGTCAGCCGGTGCTGTCGTCGACCGGCCCGCGGTAGCGGCCTTTCCGGCGGGCGGTCGCCACGACCACCACGAGGGCGGCGGCGACGGCGGCCCAGGCCGTCACCGTCGAGCGCGGCTCGTCGGTGGCCCGGCCCACCGCGATCCAGAACAGGCCCCACGCGATGGCGAGGGCCACGGCATACCGGCCGTCGAGGCGGCGGGCGAGCAGCACGCCGAGCCCCGCCACGAGCGCGAGCACGGCCACGGCCCACACCTCGCTCACCGGCGGACCGGGGTCGACGCCGCTGGACACGAGCGCGGCGGTGACGTTGGCGCAGGTGGCCACGCAGACCCAGCCGAGGTATAGCCCGAAGGTGCCGTCGACCACGGCCGTCTCGACGACGCCGAACGACGGGTGCTCGGTCAGCCGCCGCACGAGCACACCCAGCACGACGACCAGGGCTGCGATGACCACGACGCTCACCCAGATCCAGCCCTGCCGGGTGACCAGCAGCCACAGGGCGTTGAGCAGCATGGAGGCCGCTGCCAGCCAGCCGGTCTGCCGGTACCGCTCGTCGGTGGCCTGCCCGGGCAGCCACTGCCAGAGCGTGTAGGCGGCGAGCCCGGCGTGAACCACCGACCAGATCGAGAAGGCCGCCCCCGCCGGCGCGAGCAGGGTGGCGTCGGCCGCGAGGGCGCCGCCGGAGCTCTCCGGCACCTCGGTGCCCCCGATGACGCCGACGCCCACGAGCGTGCCGAGCACGCAGAGCACCTCGCTGACGGTGACGCCGACCTGGCGTGCCCGGTCGGCCGAGGTCGGTGCGGGCGAGGCCATGCCTGAAGGCTATCCGCGCGGCGGGGCGCCGGCGCGGCCGTCGTGCAACGGCGTCAGCCGGAGGAAGTCGGCCACGCCGAGCAGGCGCAGCACGGGGCGCTCGGGCAGGCGGATCCGGCCAGCCGTCGGGTCGTGCTCCAGCCGTGGCGCGGTGCACCGCACGCGCCGTCCGCGCACCTCGAGCTCGCAGCCGCCGGCGGCGACGACGTTGCGCACCCAGTCCGTCTCGCGCCCATAGGTGAGGGCGACGACGTAGTCGCCGTCCACCTCGAAGATGTTGACCGGCGTGCGGTACGGGCGGCCGGACCGCCGCCCGACGTGGTGCACCACGCCGAAGCCGGGCAGCCGCCGCAGCACCGGCGTCGTGACCCGGTTGGTCACCCGGCGGTTGAAGCGTGCGACGGCCATGGGGATGGGCACCCCCTCACCGTATGCCGCAGTGGGCCGCCCGCGACCCGAGCGTCCTCGTGCGTGGGGGTCGCGGCCGCCGCTCCGGGGACGCAGACTGGCCCGCATGGGCTTTGCAGGCCGCCTCGGCGAGCGGCTCACACCGCGCGCGTGGCTGGCCGTCGTCGCGGTGGCCTTCGGCGTCGCCCAGGTCCTCCTCGTCCGCGACCTCCCGCTGGGCTGGGACGAGTCCATCTACGCCAGCCAGGACGACCCACGGCGCCCGGCGCTCCTCTTCACGGCGCCCCGCGCCCGGGGCATGCCGTGGATCGCCGCCCCGCTCCAGGCCGTCACCGGGTCGACGGTCGCGCTGCGCGTCTACCTCGCCGTGCTCGCCTCCGTGGTGCTCTACCTCGCGTATGCCGTGTGGCTGCGGGTGCGCCCCGACGCCTCCGTGCCGCTGGCGGCCCTCGGCTTCGGGTCGTTGTGGATCACGCTGTTCTACGCACCGAGCCTGATGCCCAATGTGCCGGTCGCCCTGGCAGGGGTGCTCGCCACCGGGGCCCTGCTCTGTGCCGCCCTGCGCAGGGGGCCGAGCTGGCTGCCCTGGGCCGGGGGCGCAGCGGTCGCCGCCGCGACGCTGATCCGGCCCGGCGACGTCGTGCCCCTCGTCGGTGCGCTCGCCGTCGCGGTGCTGCTGCACCCCCGCTGGCGCCGGCGTGCCGTGTCCCTCCTTGCTCCTCCGGTCGTCGGGGCCGTGCTGGGCGCCCTGCCGTGGGTCATCGAGGCGCAGCAGCGCTACGACGGCCTCTTCGCACGGGTCCGGCGCGCCATCAGCACCCAGAGCACCGGCCAGCGGTTCGTGCCCGACTACGAGCTGCGGGCACTCGACGGGCCCCTGCTGTGCCGCCCCTGCAACCGCGCGACCCAGCCGATCCCGCTGACCGGCCTGATGTGGTGGGTCGCGGGCGCGGCGCTCGTCGCCGTCGCCGTCTGGCTGGTGCTGCGCTCGCGCCCGAGGGTCGGCGGTTCGGCGGAGGTCGCGGCGGTGGGCTTCCGCGGCATCCCCCGGTCAGCCGTGCTGCTGCCCGCCTTCGTCGGCGGGGTCCTGGCCCTGCCCTACCTCCTCCTGGTCGGGTATGCCGCGCCGCGGTTCCTGCTGCCGGCCTACGCCCTGCTGGCCCTGCCCGCGGCCCAGGCGTTGCGCCACCTCTGCCTTCGTCCCTCGGGCGTCGTCCGTCCGGCGGTCGCCGGTCTCGTCGCGGTGCTGCTCGCCGGTCAGCTCGTCGTGCAGTACCGGCAGCTGACCTCGATCGTGGCCGGCTCGAATCCCGGACGTCAGCACCTGGTGGCCCTGGCCGCGGCGATGGCCCGGCACGGTGTCTCCCCACCCTGCATGCTCATCGGTTCTGACGCGGCCCCGGTGGCCTACGTCGCCCGGTGCGACGCCGTGCGCATCAAGACGAATCCCGGCGACGAGCCGTTCACCCTCGCCGACCTGCGCGCGGAGGCCACCCGGCAGCACGTGGCCCTCGTGCTGCGCTCCGGGCAGGCCCGCCCCTCCTACGCGAAGGGATGGAAGGCGCTGCCGGCCAAGGACCTCCCGCACGGCTGGCGGGTCTACGTCTCACGGGGAAGCTGACGCTTCTCCTGCAGCACGAAGTTGAGCGGAATACACTCAAGTTTGAGCGGGTTGAACCGCGTGAGTCACGACGCACCTCACCGACGCACCTCACAGGAGACACCACACCCATGGAGCTGAAGCCGACCGCCAAGGTGGCCGAGACGCTCGCCCTCGCGCAGCGTGCCGCGCAGGCCGCGGGCCACCCCGAGATCACCCCCGACCACCTCACGAGCGCCCTCATCCAGCTCGACACCGCCCAGGCCGACGCCCTGCTGCAGGCAGCCGGCACCGGTGCGGCGCACGTGCTGGGGCAGGCCGACGCGCGGCTCCGCGCGCTGCCCACCACCTCGGGTGCCGCCCAGCCGCCGGGTCTCGGACGGGACGCCGCGGCGGTCCTCCAGCAGGCCGACACCCTGATGCGGGCCAAGGGCGACACCTACCTCGCACTCGACCTGCTCCTGCTCGCGCTCGCGGAGACCGGCCACCTCGCCGCCGTGGAGAAGCGCGGTGCCAAGGACATGGAGGCCAAGGTCGACGCGCTGCGAGGGGGCCGGAAGGTCACCAGCGAGACGCCCGCGGAGGCCGGGGAGGCCCTCGAGAAGTACGGCACCGACCTGACCCAGATGGCGCGCGACGGCCGGCTCGACCCCGTCATCGGCCGTGACGCCGAGATCCGCCGCGTGGTGCAGGTGCTCTCGCGCCGCACCAAGAACAACCCGGTGCTCATCGGCGAGCCCGGCGTCGGCAAGACCGCCGTCGTCGAGGGGCTGGCCCAGCGCATCGTCGACGGCGACGTGCCCGAGTCGCTGCGCGACAAGCAGCTCATCAGCCTCGACCTCGGCGCCATGGTCGCCGGCGCGAAGTACCGCGGTGAGTTCGAGGAGCGCCTCAAGGCCGTGCTCGAGGAGATCAGGGACAGCAACGGGCGGGTCATCACCTTCATCGACGAGCTGCACACCGTCGTCGGTGCGGGCGCCACCGGCGAGTCCGCCATGGACGCCGGCAACATGCTCAAGCCGCTGCTCGCCCGTGGTGAGCTGCGCATGGTCGGCGCCACGACGCTCGACGAGTACCGCGAGCACATCGAGAAGGACGCCGCGCTCGAGCGCCGCTTCCAGCAGGTCTTCGTCGGCGAGCCGAGCGTCGAGGACACCATCGCGATCCTGCGCGGCCTCAAGGAGCGCTACGAGGCGCACCACAAGGTCGAGATCGAGGACACCGCCCTCGTCGCCGCGGCCAGCCTGTCGGACCGCTACATCACCGGCCGGCAGCTGCCCGACAAGGCCATCGACCTCGTCGACGAGGCCGCCTCGCGCCTGCGCATGGAGATCGACTCCAGCCCGGTCGAGATCGACGAGCTCCGCCGTGCCGTCGACCGGCTGAAGATGGAGGAGCTGCACCTGCAGAACGAGACCGACGAGGCGTCCAGGGAGCGGCTCGAGGCCCTGCGCAAGACCCTCGCCGACCGGAGCGAGCAGCTCGCCGCGCTCAACGCCCGCTGGGAGCAGGAGAAGTCGGGCCTGAACCGGGTCGGCGAGCTCAAGGCGAAGCTCGACGACCTGCGCACCCAGGCCGACCGCCTCCAGCGCGAGGGCGACTACGGCGGTGCCTCCAAGCTGCTCTACGGCGACATCCCGACGCTCGAGAAGGAGCTGGCCGCCGCCACCGAGGCAGAGGCCGCCGGTGCCTCGGCCGCACCGGGTGCCGAGGCCCCGATGGTCAAGGAGCGCGTGGGCGCCGACGACATCGCCGAGGTCATCAGCGCCTGGACCGGCATCCCGGCCGGCCGCCTGCTGCAGGGCGAGACCGAGAAGCTGCTGAGCATGGAGTCGATCGTCGGCTCCCGGCTCATCGGCCAGGAGTCGGCCGTCCGAGCCGTCAGCGACGCCGTGCGCCGCAGCCGAGCCGGCCTCGCCGACCCCGACCGCCCGACCGGCAGCTTCCTCTTCCTCGGCCCGACCGGTGTCGGCAAGACCGAGCTCGCCAAGTCGCTCGCCGACTTCCTCTTCGACGACGAGCGGGCGATGGTCCGCATCGACATGAGCGAGTACTCCGAGCGGCACGCCGTGGCCCGACTCATCGGAGCCCCGCCCGGCTACGTCGGCTACGAGGAGGGCGGCCAGCTCACCGAGGCGGTGCGCCGCCGGCCCTACTCGGTCGTGCTGCTCGACGAGGTCGAGAAGGCCCACCCGGAGACCTTCGACATCCTGCTCCAGGTGCTCGACGACGGTCGGCTCACCGACGGCCAGGGCCGCACCGTCGACTTCCGCAACGTCATCCTCGTGATGACCTCCAACCTCGGCTCGCAGTTCCTCATCGACCCGGTGATGGCGCCCGAGGACAAGAAGGAGGCCGTCATGGCGGCGGTGCGAGCCGCCTTCAAGCCGGAGTTCCTCAACCGGCTCGACGAGGTCGTGGTGTTCGACCCGCTCACCACCGAGGAGCTCGCCCACATCGTCGACCTGCAGGTGCGCCAGCTGGGCACCCGCCTGGCCGACCGCCGGATCACCCTCGACGTGACCGACGCGGCCCGCGAGTGGCTGGCCCTCACCGGCTACGACCCCTCCTACGGCGCCCGGCCGCTGCGCCGACTGGTGCAGAAGGAGATCGGCGACCGCCTCGCGAAGGCGCTGCTCGCCGGCGAGGTGCGCGACGGCGACACGGTGCTCGTCGACCGCGACGACACCCTCGACGGGCTGGTCGTACGCGGGGTCGACCACGCCGTGGCCTGACCCGGCCAGGTCCGTGGGTGACGGAGGTGACGGCGTTCCTGTGCGGAGCCGCGGGGGCGCCGCCACACTGGGCCCATGACCGACGAGCCCCTGCACAAGCGCCCGCCGGGCGCCAGCGACGCCACGGTCGAGGCCGTGGGCAAGGTGAGCGAGGCCTTCGAGGCCATCGAGGAGGTGCGCGGACGGCTCTACGGCCTGCACCGCCTCGTCGGCACCGCCGACCTGGCGCTGGGCGAGGCCGTCGAGCTGCTCCGCAAGGCCGGGCACGAGGAGCTCGCCGACACGGTCGACCGCGACATGGTCGGTCGCAACGTGCTGCCGGGCATGTGGACCTTCCAGATCGTGGAGGCGTTCGACGCCGGCTACTACGCCGACTTCAAGCGCATCGACCAGCTCGTGCGCGACGAGCTGATGGGCGGCCAGCGGCACGTCTACGAGGCGGAGATGAAGACCCGCGAGCGCACCAAGGGCCGACACGGACACGAGGCCTCCCCCGAGGACTGCTCGGCCGAGGAGCTCGCGACGGAGAAGGGCGCGTGACCCGCCCGGGTCCGCACGCCCCAGCGCCTGAGGAGGCACCGTGACCACACGCCTGTCCAACACCAGTGACCTGTGGTGGAAGAACGCCGTCATCTACTGCGTCGACGTCGAGACCTACTTCGACGGCAACGGCGACGGCATCGGCGACCTGCCCGGCCTGACCCAGCGGATCGACTACCTAGCCGAGCTCGGCATCACCTGCCTGTGGCTGATGCCGTTCTACCCGTCGCCGGACCGCGACGACGGCTACGACGTCACCGACCTCTTCGGCGTCGACCCGCGGCTCGGTACGCACGGCGACCTCGTCGAGCTGATCCGCACGGCCAACGACCGCGGCATACGGGTCATCGCCGACCTCGTCGTCAACCACACCTCCGACCAGCACCCGTGGTTCAAGGCGGCCCGGCGCAGCAAGGACAACCCGTACCGCGACTTCTACGTGTGGCGCTCCGACCCGCCGCCCGACACCTCCGACAAGGTCGTCTTCCCCGACAAGGAGGACAGCATCTGGGAGCTCGACGAGAAGACGGGCGAGTGGTACCTCCACCACTTCTACCGCTGCCAGCCCGACCTCAACTTCGGCAACCCGGCGGTGCGCGACCAGATCGCGAAGTCGATCGGCTTCTGGCTCCAGGTGGGGATGGCCGGCTTCCGCGTCGACGCCGTCCCGTTCCTCGTCGACGACATCGACACCGAGGCGCCGGACGTGCCCGGCGACCCGCACGAGTACCTCAAGGAGCTGCGGGCGTTCCTCGGGCGGCGGCGCGGCGACGGCATCCTGCTCGGCGAGGTGAACCTGCCGCACAAGGACCAGCGGCAGTACTTCGGCGGCACGGCGGGTGACGAGCTGCACATGATGTTCGACTTCATCTCCATGCAGGCGATGTACCTCTCGCTGGCCCGGCAGGACGCCCGCCCGCTGGCCAAGGCGCTCAAGGCGCGGCCGTCGATCCACCCCGACTGCCAGTGGGCGACGTTCGTGCGCAACCACGACGAGCTGACCCTCGACAAGCTGAGCGACAGCGAACGCCAGGAGGTGTTCGCCGCCTTCGGCCCCGAGCCGGAGATGCAGATCTACGGCCGCGGGCTCAAGCGACGCCTGCCGCCCATGCTCGACGCCGACCCCCGCCGGGTGCGGATGGTCTACAGCCTGCTCTTCTCGCTGCCCGGCACCCCGACGCTGTACTACGGCGAGGAGATCGGCATGGGCGAGGACCTCGCCTCCGAGGGCCGGATGGCCGTGCGGACGCCTATGCAGTGGGAGCGGGTCGCCAACGGCGGCTTCTCGACCGCCCCGGCCCGCAAGCTGGTGCAGCCCGTGGTCCCCGGCGGGTTCGGGCCCGACCACGTCAACGTCGCCGACCAGAAGCGCGACCCCGACTCGCTCTGGAACTTCATGCGGGCCCTCATCCAGACCTACCGCGAGTGCCCCGAGCTCGGCTGGGGTGACTTCACCGTGCTCCAGCAGCCGCTCCGCCAGGTGCTGGTGCACCGGTGCTCGTGGGAGGGCTCGAGCGTGGTGGCCGTGCACAACTTCGCCGCCGAACCGGTGACGGTGGCCTTCGCGCTCGACCCGCGCGACACCGAGGGCGAGGGACCCATCTGGCTCGAGGACCTCGTCGCCCGCGGGTCGGAGGAGCCGCAGCCCGACGGCACCGTCGAGGTGGCGCTCGAGGGCTACGACCACCGCTGGTACCGCGTGCGCCGGGACGACCTGCCCCGCCCCTGACCGCCAGGTCGCCGCCCGGCTCGAGGCCCTGGTCTCAGCCGGACTGGGACTGCGCCGCGTGAACGTGTGACGCCAGGGCCTTGGTGAGGACCTCGGGTGCCTCGTAGGTCAGCATGTGGCCGAGCCTGGGCAGCACGGTCAGCTCCGAGCCCTCGATGAGCTCGTGCAGCCGCTCGCTGTGGTGCACCGGGGTCAGCCGGTCCTTGGCCCCCACGATGATGTCGGTGGGGATGCCGCGGAACTGCGCCGCGGCCTCCTGCTCGTCGTGGTCACCGAGGGCGGCGTAGAATTGGCCGATGGTCGGCAGGTGGGTGGCCGCGACCTGCTCGCGGGTGGCGGCGACGTCCTCGGCGCGGGCGCCCTCGCCGAAGAGCAGGTGCTGCTGGCCGAAGAGGCTGACCGCGCGCCCGGCCGGCAGCCGCGGCATACGGGCGAGGGCCTGCATGACGAACGCCTCCGGTGCGCTGCGGCGCACCGACAGGTCGCCCGCAGCCGTGGAGACGAGCACCGTGCCGCGCACCCGGGCGCGGAACGCGCGGCGGTGCCGGCCGGCGTACGCCAGCACCGACATGCCGCCCATGGAGTGACCGCCCAGCACGAGCGTGCCCTTGGGAGCGGCGGCGGAGACGACGGCGGCGAGGTCGTCGCCGAGCACCCGCACCGACGGGCTCGTCGGGCCGGGAGTCGAGGAGCCGTGGCCGCGCTGGTCGTAGACGACCACGCGCACGTCGAGCTGGCTGCGCAGGCGATCGAGCACCGGCAGCCACGACCGGTGGCTGAGCGTCCACCCGTGGGCGAGCACCACCGTGGGTAGGCGGGGGTCGTCGTCCTCGCCGTACTCGAGCACGCGCAGCAGCGCGCCGTCCGGTGTCTCGACATGGAGCTCGCGGTCGGGCTGCGGCTGCTGCGACAGCGGGGGCGCCTGTGGCGTCACGGTCAGTCCTCCAGCTCCACGACCACCGGGGCGTGGTCGGAGGCGCCCTTGCCCTTGCGCTCCTCGCGGTCGATGGCGGCACCGACGACCCGCCCGGCCAGCGCGGGGGACCCGAGTACGAAGTCGATGCGCATGCCCTGCCGCTTGGCGAACCGCAGCTGGGTGTAGTCCCAGTAGGTGTAGACGCCCGGGCCGGGGGCGTGCGGTCGCACCACGTCGACGAACCCCGCGTCGAGGAAGCCCTGGAAGGCCGCCCGCTCGTCGGGGGAGACGTGGGTGCGGCCCTGGAAGTAGGCCATGTCCCAGACGTCGTCGTCCTGCGGGGCGATGTTCCAGTCGCCCATAAGGGCCACCTGGGCGGCGGGGTCGTCGGCGAGCCACTGCTTGGCGTTGCGCTTCAGCGTGGCCAGCCACTCGAGCTTGTAGGGCATGTGCGGGTCGTCGAGCGTGCGGCCGTTGGGCACGTACAGCGACCAGACGCGCACACCACCGCAGACCGCGCCGATGGCCCGCGCCTCCGGCGCCACCGGGTCACCCCAGCCGGGCACGTCGGTGAAGCCGAGCTGGACGTCCTCCAGCCCCACCCGGGAGAGCACTGCCACACCGTTCCAGTGGTTGAGCCCGTAGTGGGCCACCTCGTAGCCGAGGCCCTTGAGCCGGTCGAACGGGAACTGGTCGTCGCGGCACTTGGTCTCCTGGATCGCCAGCACGTCGACGTCGCTCCGCTGCAGCCACGCCTCGAGCCGGTCGATGCGGGAGCGGATGGAGTTGACGTTCCACGTGGCAATACGCACGCGGACACCCTAAGTGGCGCGCGCCTAGAGTGGGGCACATGAGCACCGCCCTGGTGACCGGCGCCACCTCCGGAATCGGCCTGTCCTTCGCCCACCAGCTCGCCGAGCGCGGGCACGACGTCGTGCTCGTCGCCCGAGACCGGGCTCGCCTCGAGAACGTCTCCGACGACCTGCGCGCCAAGTACGGCGTGGGCACCGAGATCCTCGTCGCCGACCTGTCCGACCGGGCCGAGACCGGCAAGGTCGCCGAGCGGCTGGCCGACCAGGCCCGACCGGTCGACCTGCTGGTCAACAACGCCGGCTACGCGCTGAAGAAGCGCTTCCTCGACAACGACATCGCCGACGAGGAGGCGTTCTTCGACGTGCTCGGGCGCGCCGTCCTCGTGCTCTCGCACGCCGCCGCGCGAGCCATGCGCGAGCGCGGACACGGCGCCATCGTCAACGTCTCGTCGGTCGCCGGGCAGATCACGTCCGGCACGTACTCGGCCATCAAGTCCTTCGTCACCGTCTTCACCGAGGGCCTGTCCGCCGAGCTGGCCGGCACGGGGGTGACCGCCACGGCGCTGCTGCCCGGCTTCACCCGCACCGAGTTCCACGACCGCGCGAAGCTCAACATGTCGCGGCTGCCGAAGTTCATGTGGCTCGACGCCGACCGCCTGGTGACCGACTGCCTCGACGACGTGGCCAAGGGTCGCGTGGTGTCGGTGCCGGGGCCGCAGTACAAGGCCATCGTCGCGGGCCTGCGGTTCGCCCCGCGCTCGCTCGTGCGCAGCCGGGCGCGGACGGTGCACCGCCCCAAGGCCCGTCAGGGCTAGGCTGGCGGCCTGTGACTGACACCGCTGTGACCACAGACGTGAACTCTGCCCGGGCCCGCCTCCTCGACATCGTCAAGGCCAAGGCCATCGTCCACGGCCGGGTGACCCTGTCCTCGGGCAAGGAGGCCGACTACTACGTCGACCTGCGCCGCATCACCCTCGACGGCGAGGCGTCGCCGCTCGTCGGCCGGGTCATGCTCGACCTCGTCGACGACCTCGACTTCGACGCCGTCGGCGGGCTGACCCTCGGCGCCGACCCCGTCGCCACGTCGATGCTGCACGCCAGCGCCGCGGCCGGGAAGCGGCTCGACGCGTTCGTCGTCCGCAAGGCCGGCAAGGCGCACGGCCTCCAGCAGCGCATCGAGGGCCCGTCGATCGAGGGCCGCCGCGTGCTCATCGTCGAGGACACCTCCACCACCGGTGCCTCCCCGCTCGAGGCCGCGACCGCCGCCCGCGAGGCCGGTGCCGAGGTGGTCGCGGTGGCGACCATCGCCGACCGCGCGACCGGTGCCGCCGAGAAGTTCGCCGACGCCGGTCTCGAGTACCGCTTCGTCTACGGGCTCCAGGAGCTCGGCCTCGCCTGAGGCCGCCTCCCCACCTCCGCCTGCCACACGCAGAGGCGGTATGCCGCGGGGCCGGGTGCCCGCGGCATACCGCCTCTGTTGCGTGGTGGCTCAGAAGACCGGCTTGCCGCCGGTGACGCCGAGGACGGTGCCGGAGACGTAGCTCGCCTCGTCGGAGGCGAGGTAGACGAAGGCGCTCGCGACCTCGATGGGCTGCCCCGCCCGGCCGAGCGGGGTGTCGGCGCCGAAGCCCTCGACCTTGTCGGCGTCGAAGGTGGCCGGGATGAGCGGGGTCCAGATCGGGCCGGGGGCGACCGCGTTGACCCGGATGCCCTGGGGGCCCAGCATCGCCGCGAGGTTGACCATGAGGTTGTTCAGGGCGGCCTTGGTGGCGGCGTAGTCGAGCAGCGGCTCGGACGGCGAGAACGCCTGGATCGACGTGGTGACCAGCACGGCGGACCCGGGGTCCATGGTGGGCGCGACCGCCTGGGTCAGCCAGAACGTCGCGAAGACGTTGGTCTGGAAGGTGCGCTCGAGCTGGCCGGGCGGGAACGCCTCGAGGTCGGGCTGGGCCATCTGGAAGGCGGCGTTGCTGACGAGCACGTCGATGCCGCCGAGGCCGCTGCGGGCGCGGTCGGCGACCTCGCGCGCGGCCTCCTCGGTGCGGATGTCGGCGGGGATGAGCACGCACTTGCGGCCGGCCTTCTCGACCGCGGCGCGCACCTGCTCGGCGTCCTCGGCCTCCTCGGGCAGGAAGGCGATGGCGACGTCGGCGCCCTCCTTGGCGAAGGCGATCGCGGTGGCGCGGCCGATGCCGGAGTCGCCGCCGGTGATGAGGGCCCGCTTGCCGGTGAGCCGGTCACGGCCGGTCCACGACTCCTCGCCGTGGTCGGGCGCCGGGTTCATGGGCGCGGTGTGGCCGGGCCATTCCTGCTCCTGGGCCGGGATCTGGGCGAGGGTCTCTTCGGTGCTCTGCTCAGGCATGCGCACCACTCTCGACCCGCCCCTGAGGCGCTGCAACCGCTGGCCAGCGGCACCCGCGCACTAGGATCGACGCAGACCGCGAGACAGGGGAGAGCGCCATGTGGGTCTGGATCATCATCGTCGTCGTCGTGGTGCTGCTCGCCCTCGGGGCGGTCGGCATCTACAACGGCCTGGTCACCCTGCGGAACCGGGTGCAGGAGGCCTGGCGCCAGATCGACGTGGAGCTCAAGCGCCGGCACGACCTCATCGGCAACCTCGTCGAGACCGTCAAGGGCTACGCCGCCCACGAGCGGGGCACCCTCGAGGACGTCATGAAGGCGCGGTCGGCGGCGATGGCCGGCGGCCAGGGCCCGGCCCAGCAGGCCCAGTCCGAGGGTGCCCTCAGCGCCGCGCTCGGCCGGCTGTTCGCGGTGGCGGAGGCCTACCCCGACCTGAAGGCGAACCAGAACTTCCTCGCGCTGCAGGGTGAGCTGACCTCCACCGAGGACCGCATCGCCTCCGCCCGGCGCTACTACAACGCCAACGTCCGCGAGCTCAACACCCGCGTCGAGACGGTGCCGAGCAACGTCGTGGCCGGCATGTTCGGCATCCACCGGGCCGAGTACTTCGAGGCCGAGGGTGCCGAGCGCGAGCCGGTGCGCGTCGACTTCGGCCAGCGCGACGCCACCATCCCGCCGCCCGCGGGGTATGCCGGTGGTGCGGCTCCCAGCGCTCCGGCGGCTCCCAGCGCTCCGGCCGGTCCGGCCGAGGGCTCGCCGCAGCCGCCGGCGCCGCAGCCGCCCGCGCCGCAGCCGCCCGCGCAGTAGCGCCCCGTCCACCGGTCGGTGGACGGCAGGTCAGCCGGTCGACGCTCCCGACACCGGTCAGCACCCGGGCAGGCTGACGGCATGACCTCACCCGTCCTCGTCGAGGGACTGCACAAGACCTACTCCGGGGTGCCCGCCGTCGCCGGGCTGGACCTCGAGATCCACGCCGGCGAGGTGTTCGCGCTGCTGGGGCCGAACGGCGCCGGCAAGACGACCACGGTCGAGGTCCTCGAGGGCTTCCGGCGCCGTGACGGCGGCCGGGTCGAGGTGCTCGGTGAGGACCCGCAGTCGGCCGGGCTCGACTGGCGGCAGCGGCTCGGCATCGTGCTGCAGAGCTCACGCGGCCTCGACCTCCTCACGGTCCGGGAGGCGCTGGCCAGCACCGCGAAGGTCTACCGACAACCCCGCGACGTCGACGAGGTCCTCGAATGGGTCGGGTTGGGGGAGAAGCGCGACGCCCGCACCGCCTCGCTGTCGGGTGGCCAACGCCGGCGCCTCGACGTGGGCATGGGCATCATCGGCCGGCCGGAGCTGCTGTTCCTCGACGAGCCGACGACCGGCTTCGACCCGCGCGCCCGGCGTGACTTCTGGGCCCTCATCGCCGGGCTCGCCGGTGACGGCACGACCATCGTGCTGACCACCCACTACCTCGACGAGGCGGAGCAGCTGGCCGACCGGGTCGGGGTCATCGCCGGCGGGCGGATGCTCACCGTCGACACCCCGGCGCAGCTGGGCGGCCGGCACGCGCAGGAGGCCACCGTGTCGTGGCGCGAGGACGGCGGGGTGCGCACCCTCAGCACGGCCGAGCCGACCGCCGAGGTCGCGCGGCTCGCGGCCCGCTTCGGGGGTGAGGTGCCCGAGCTCGTGGTGGCCCGCCCGACCCTGGAGGACACCTACCTCCGGCTCATCGAGCCGCACGCGGTGTCGGTCGAGCGCCCCGTCGTCGAGGAGGTGGCCCGATGAGCCTGGCCGCGATCGCCGTCGACCGGACGGTCCTCGAGCTGAAGATGTACTTCCGCGAGCGGGAGTCGGTGTTCTTCTCGTTCCTCTTCCCGGTGCTGATGCTGTCGCTGTTCGCCGCCGTCTTCGGTGACAGCTTCCGTCAGGGCGGCAGCGAGCTCAGCGCAGCGCAGTTCTTCCTGCCCGGCATGATCGCGGGCGGGGTGATGCTGACCAGCTTCCAGACCTTGGCGCTCAGCGTCTCGATGGAGCGTGACGACGGCACCCTCAAGCGGCTGCGCAGCACGCCGATGCCGCCGGTCGCCTACTTCCTCGGCAAGGTCGGGCTCGTCGCGGCCACCTCCCTGGCCCAGCTGGCCCTGCTGCTCGTGGTCACCCGGCTGGTCTTCGACGTCTCGCTGCCGACCGAGCCGTCGGCCTGGCTGACCTTCCTCTGGGTCTTCCTGCTCGGGGTCGGCGGTGGCACCGTGCTGGGCATCGCGTACTCGACCGTCGCGGGCTCGGCCCGCTCCGCCGGGGCGGTGGTGATCGGCCCGCTGCTCGTCCTGCAGTTCATCTCGGGCGTCTACTTCGCCTACGGAGACATCCCGGCGTGGCTGCAGCAGGTCGCCGCTCTCTTCCCGCTGAAGTGGGTCGCACAGGGCATGCGCTCGGTCTTCTACCCTTCAGCCATGCAGACGCAGGAGGTCGCGGGCTCGTGGGAGCACCCGCTCACCGCCCTCGTGCTGACGCTGTGGCTGGTCGCCGGGCTGGTGCTGAGCGCGCGCACGTTCAGCTGGTTCAAGCGCGGGTCGGTCTGACCCGTGGTCACCGACACTCCCGCGAGCACCCGGGGTGAGGCCTGCGCGGCCCCCGCCGTGCAGCCGGACCGTGACCGGGTCTGGCGCCGCCAGCTCGTCTTCTGGCACGGCATCGCCGGCGTCATCTTCGCCGTCGCCCTCTACCTCACCGCGGTCGACGACCGCGGGCCCCGAGTCGCCAGTGCGGCCTGCGTGGTCGTCATCGCCCTCGCGTATGCCGTGTTCGGCGCCCGGGGGCTGCACAGCCACAGCATGCGGTGGGGCGCCGTCTACCTCGCGATCGCGTGGCCGGCGTTCCTGGCCATAGTCGCCCTGAACCCGCAGGGCGACTACTACTTCCTCTCCTTCGCGCTGTTCCCGCAGACCTGGGCGCTGCTGAACCGTCGGGTCGCCACGTGGACCACGGTCGGGGTCATCGCCGCGCTGACGGTCGTGCGCCTCGCCACCCTGCCGCCCTCGACGTCGACTCTCGCAGCGGTGCTGATCTCCTCGGCCATCGGCCTCGCGCTCTGCTCGGCATGGGGCTGCTCATCCACGTGCTCGTCGAGGAGATGGAGCGGCGGGCCGACACGATCGAGGTGCTGCACCGCACGCAGGCCGACCTCGCCGCTGCAGAGCGGGCGCAGGGCGTCCTCGCCGAGCGCGAGCGGCTCTCCCGCGAGATCCACGACACCTTGGCCCAGGGCTTCACCTCGGTGGTGACCCTGGCCCGGGCCGCCGACGCCGCGCTCGACCGGGGCGACCTCGCGACCGTGCGCGAGCGGCTGGCCCTGCTCGAGTCGACCGCGGCGGAGAACCTCGCCGAGGCTCGGCTCATCGTCGCGGCGATGACGCCGGGGCACCTGCAGCAGGGCACGCTCGCCGAGGCGCTGCAGCGGGTGGTCGACACCGCCTCGGCCGAGTCGGGCATCGACGGCAGCCTCACCGTGGTCGGCTCGCCCGTGGCGGCCGCTGCCAACTCGGAGGTCGTCGTGCTGCGGACCGCGCAGGAGGCCATTGCCAACATCCGCCGGCACTCGGGTGCCGCTACGTTCTCCGTGCGGCTCGACTACGCCGACCCCGAGCGGGTCGGGCTCGAGGTGCGCGACGACGGGCAGGGCTTCGACCCCAGCGCTGCGCCCTCCGGCTTCGGGCTCGTGGGCGCCCAGTCCCGCGCGGCCGACCTGGGCACCGAGCTGCTCATCGACACCGCGCCAGGCTCGGGCACCACGCTGCGTGTGAGCGTGCCTCGATGAGCGAAGGTGTGGGCCTGAGACTGGTCGTGGTCGACGACCACCCCGTCGTGCGTGCCGGCCTGGTGGCGATGCTGGGGGAGGAGCCCGACTTCGAGGTCGTGGGCGAGGCCGCCGACGGGGCCGAGGCGGTCACGCGGGTCGCCGCCCTCCAGCCCGATGTGGTGCTGATGGACCTGCGCATGCCGGTGCTCGACGGCGCCGAGGCGACCGCCCGCATCCGGGGCGCGGGCGGCCCGCCCGTGCTCGTGCTCACCACCTACGACACCGACGCCGACATCGTGCGGGCCGTCGAGGCCGGGGCGATGGGCTACCTGCTCAAGGACGCACCACGTTCGGTGCTGGCCCAGGCGGTGCGGTCGGCCGCGCGCGGCGAGACCGTGCTCGCCCCGCCCGTGGTGGCCCGGCTCGCCGGACGCCTGCGCGCCGACACGGCACCCGCTGCTCCCGAGCCGGCCGGCCCGACGCTCACCGCCCGCGAGGTGGAGGTGCTCGGCTGCGTCGCCCGCGGCCTGTCGAACGCCGAGGTGGGCCGTGAGCTCTACATCGGCGAGGCGACGGTGAAGACCCACCTGCTGCGGGCCTTCGAGAAGCTCGGGGTGGCCGACCGCACGGCGGCGGTCACCGCGGCATACCGGTTGGGCCTGCTGGAGCTCTGACCGCTCGGAGGCGTGAGCCGTTCACAGGCGGCTCACAGCAAAAGGCGTAGGCGCGCTCGCCCGACTGGCGGTGGTGCGGTCGCCCAGGGACCCTCACCATCTTCGCCCAGAGGCCATGGACAGCCGGGAAGCGGCCGTGCCCGGAGCCTCCCTGGAGAGAGAGGTCCTTCGATGAGAGGTGTGTATCGCGTCCTCGCGTTTCTGGTGGCGGCGGAGGTCGCCATCCAGGCGTCGTTCATCGTGTGGGGCGACGCAGGCATGGGCAAGTGGATCGAGAACGGTGGCGTGGTCGACAAGGCCACCATGGAGAGCGCCTTCGACGGCGGCGACGCCCCCTTCGCCGAGTTCTCGGCGTTCATGTTCCACGGCATGAACGGGATGATGGTGATCCCGTCGATCGCCCTGCTGCTGGTGGTCTCGTCGTTCTTCGCGAAGGTGCCGCGTGGCATCGCCTTCGCGTTCGGGGTGCTCGGCCTGGTCGCGCTGCAGGTGACGCTGGGGCTGCTCGGCCACTCGTTCAGCTGGCTCGGGGCGCTGCACGGCATCAACGCACTGGCGCTCTTCTCCACCGCGGCCTGGACCGGCCTGCGCGTGGCGAGGGTGACCGGGGCGCCGCGGGTGGAGAAGCAGCCGGAGCGCGTTGCCGTCTGAGCAGCCTGACGAGGTCGCGCGCAGGCGCAGGCGAGGCCGCCTCCGCCTGGGCGTGGCCGTCGCCGCTGCCCTCCTCCTCCTGGGCTCGCTGGGCTGGATGTGGCTGGGCAGCCTGCTGCCGTCCTCCTACGCCGTGACCGCCATGGGGCCGCCCGACCTCGGCGGGGCCCTGACCGGCGGACACACCAGCCACCTGGCCGGGGCATCCGGCGTCGGCACCCCCGCGAAGGCGGGCACCCGCGATGTCACCACCCTCGTCGAGCGGCGGCAGGGCACCCCCGACGTGGCGGTGACGATCACCGCGCGCCAGCAGCGGGTGACCATCGCGCCGGGACTGACGGTCACGGCATACACGTTGAACGGCACCACGCCCGGACCCACGATCCGCGCGCGGCAGGGTGACCTGGTGCAGGTGACCCTGGTCAACGAGTCGGTGAAGGACGGCGCCACCTTCCACTGGCACGGCTACGACGTGCCGAACGCCGAGGACGGCGTCGCTGGGGTCACCCAGGACACGGTGAAGCCGGGGCAGTCGCACGCCTACCGCTTCGTGGCGAAGCAGACCGGCACGTACTGGTACCACTCGCACCAGGTCTCGCACGAGCAGGTGGTGCGCGGGCTGCTCGGTGCGCTCGTCGTGACCCCGCGAGAGGGGATCGCCGAGGACGCCGACGTGCTGGCGCTGTCACACCTGTATGCCGGCAAGCGCACCGTGCAGGGGAAGACGGGCGACGTGCCGGTCGTGGTGCCGTCCGGTCGCACCGCCCGCGTGCGGGTCGTCAACACCGACAGCGGGATCATGCCCGTCTGGGTGAGCGGGACGGCCTACGAGGTGGTGGCCGTCGACGGCACGGAGGTGAACGAGCCGACGCCGGTGGAGGGCCGCTCGGTGCTGGTGCCCGCCGGCGGACGGGTGGACCTGCGGGTGCGAGTGCCGTCGGGAGGCGCGGCTGCGCGTGTGGAGTTCGGCGGTGCGGCACTCGTGCTGGGCCCGGCGGGGTCGTCAGCCACTGCGACGCGGGCGCCGAGGGAGTCGGTGGACCTGCTGTCCTACGGCTCGCCGGCCCCGCTGCGGTTCGACCCCGACACCCCCGACCGCCGCTTCGAGTACGCCATCGGCCGCCGGCCCGGCTTCGTGAACGGCCGGCCCGGCGTGCACTGGTCGGTGAACGGGAAGCTCTACCCGAAGATCCCGATGTTCATGGTCGGCGAGGGCGACGTGGTGCGGGTGCGGATCAGCAACAGCTCGGGGGAGACCCACCCGATGCACCTGCACGGCCACCACGTCGTGGTGCTCGCCCGCGACGGCGTGAAGGCCACCGGCAGCCCGTGGTGGACCGACTCGCTCGAGGTCCGCAGCGGCGAGAGCTTCGACGTCGCCTTCGTGGCCGACAACCCCGGCATCTGGATGGACCACTGCCACAACCTGCCGCACGCCCAGGAGGGGCTCATCGCCCACGTGATGTACGAGGGCGTGACGACGCCCTACCGGCTGGGGCGCGACTCGGGGAACAGTCCCGAGTAGGTCGCGTGGAGCCGGTCAGTCGCGACGTGGAGCCGGTCGCGACGTGGTCAGTCGCGGCCGTCGACGAGGTCCTCGACGACTTCCTCGGTCTCCTCGATGACCGTGCGGGCGGCGCTCTTGTGGCGCACGAACTCGATGACCATCGGGATGACCGAGACGGCGACGATGGCGAGGATGGCCAGCTCGAGGTGGTCCTTGAGCACGGGGAACGCCTGGCCGAGGAAGTAGCCGAGCAGCGTCACGCCGGTGGCCCACAGGGCCGCGCCGACACCGCTCCAGACGAAGAAGTGCCGGCGGTCCATGCGCGAGACGCCGGCGACGACGGTGATGAAGGTGCGCACGATCGGCACGAAGCGGCCGAGGACCAGCGCCTTGGCTCCGTGCTTCTCGAAGAAGGCGTGCGTGTCGTCGAAGTACTTCTTCTTGAGGAAGCGGCCCTCACGCTCGTACAGCGGTGCGCCGATGGCACGGCCGATCTCGTAGCCGGTGACGTTCCCGATGAAGGCGGCGAGCGTCAGGATCACGCAGGCCACCACGATGTTGAGCTGGATCGACCCCTCGGCGATGAACAGCCCGACGGCGAACAGCAGCGAGTCGCCGGGCAGGATGGGGAAGAGCAGGCCGCACTCGATGAAGACGATCGCCACGCTCACCCAGAAGAACTGCCCGCCGAAGCGGTCGAGCAGCCATTGGGGGTCCATCCAGTCAGGGCCGAGGGAGTGCATCACACGCCCAAGGGTATGCCGCGTGGCGGGCCCCACCCGAATCTCGCCGTGCCGACCAGCGTGCCGCCGGCCGTGCCCGTTGTGATCAGGCCGCGCTGCGACCGTGGCGGTCCATCGGCCACGTGGTGTGGGTGCGCCCGTCCGGTGCGGTCCAGGTGCAGATGCCTTCGGGCGAGAGCTCGGCCCGCCAGCCGCCGTGGTGCTTGAAGCGGTGGTGGCTGGCGCAGAGGCACATCAGGTTGGGTGGTTCGGTGGGCCCGACCGGTGCCGGGACCACGTGGTCGATCTGCGTGCGTCTGGCCGGTTGGCTGCACCCCGGGAACCGGCAGGTCCCGTCGCGGGACCGAATCTGACGGGTGACGGCAGCGTTGGGGCGGTACGCGCGGGGGTCCTGCGAGCGGATCGCGCCGGTCACCGGGTCGGACCAGGCGACCCGAAGCGTCACGTCGGGGTCGCTGAGGAGACTGACGACGGTCTCGGGGAGGAGCGAGCCGTGGGTCGGCACCTCGGTCAGTCCGCTGACGAACCACGCCTCCGTGTCGCTGTCCATGAGCGCGCCGGTCGAGGCCTGGACCGCTGCCCAGAGGTCCACCGCGGACGGCTGTGCGTGGTGGTCACCGCCAAAGCCCTCGTCGTCGCCGCCGAAGGCCGCCGGCAGCTCGTGCTCGGGTTCGTCGCGCAGGTCGAGCGGAGACTCGTCGATGCGCGTGGCGGGGCCGGAGCCGATCGGGGCGACGAGCTCGATGGTGGTGCGCACCTCGGCGTTCGCCATGACGAGGTCGAAGAGGGCGTCGACGCGGGCCTGTCCGACCTTCAGACCTGCCGTGTTCCTGACGTACTCGTTGGCCAGCCCGTCGACCGCGGCCCAGAGGGTCGTCGACTGTGCGGTCGGCAGGTTGAGGGTCCAGGTGGACATACCGGTGACCTCGCCGGGGCCGACCCGGACCGACCTCTCCTCGGCGGCCCTCTGCGCTGCTTGTCGAACGGCGGCGCGGTCCGTGTTCTCGGCCTCCCGGCGGGCCGCGCTCCTCAGTCGCGAACCGGGCATCTGTGAGATGTCGCGGCGATGGAGTCGAGCCTCGAACTCCTCGAGCTGGTGCAGCCGCAACACCGCTGACTCGCGGACGACGGCGGCCGAGCGGTACGGCTCGAGCACGCCGGACCACTGCAGCTCGAACGTCATGGGCAACCCGTTGACGAGCCGACGGGCGTCGTTCAGTCGGGCGCTCATCGTGCGAGGAGCGACCTTCAGCAGTGGGGCGAGGGCTGCCGCGCTGTCCTGGCCGCCGGCGGCCAGGGGAACCCGCCGGCCGTCCTCGCGCGCCTCCTGCCGGCGTCGTTCGATGCGCTCCTCGGCGCGGGCGGCGTGCGTGTCCATGGCCGCGACCTGGCGTGCGGACACGGCGTTGATGACGCGTTGGGAGGCGAGCGTGACGGCCTCCGACTCCGCCAGGGTCATGGCGTCGATGTCCTCGAGGGTGAGCCGGCCCAGCGCGGAGGCGAGCACGAAGGGGTCCTCGTGCTCCACGGCCTCCACGCTCTCGAACATGTGTACGACTCTAGGGGAGAGGTCCGACAAAGGACCCTCGCTGTCCACAGGGTCCGTCCGGGGGCGAAGGGGCGCGTGCGGGGTGAGCGCAGGCGGAATCAGCGGAGGCTCACCGGGGTTGCTCGGCACATGGAAGAAGCCACGCCGGCTGCGGTCCGGCAGCTGCGCCTCGTCGTCCAGGTCGACGACTTCGAGGAGGCCGTGCGGTTCTACCGCGACACCCTGGGCCTGCCGGTGGAGCTCCACGTCGAGAGCGAGGGCGGCGCCGAGGTCGTCATCCTCGATGCGGGACGGGCCACCCTCGAGCTGTCGAACGCCGCCCAGGTCGAGCTGATCGACCGCGTCGAGGTGGGGCGTCCGGTCAGCCCCAAGTTCCGGCTGGCCCTCGAGGTCACCGACGCCGACGGTGCCACCCGGCGCGCCGTCGAGGCGGGGGCGCAGCTCGTCGCCGAGCCGACCCGGACGCCGTGGGACTCGCTGAACGCGCGGCTGGAGACGCCGGGCGGCATCCAGCTCACCCTCTTCGAGGAGCTCGGCGGCTGAACCCCGGCCCGGCTGTGCGCTGGCCGGTGCCGGCCGTCCTACTGGCCGGCCTACTGGCCCGTGCGACCGTCGATGCGCTCGCGGAGCAGGTCCGCGTGACCACAGTGCCGGGCGTACTCCTCGATCATGTGCACCAGCACGTCGCGCACGCTGACCGGACTCCCGTGGTGGTCGACCAGCTGACCCATGTCGGGGTTCTCGCGCACCCACTGCTCGGCGAACGCGACCTCCTCGCGCCAAGCAGCCCAGGCCTCCTCGACCGAGGCCTGGTCACCGACCGCCCCGAGCCAGTCGGCGTCCTGCTGCGGCGGTCCCCACAGCCGCGGCGCCTCCTGCCCGGCGAGGGTGCGCCGGAACCAGCCGCGCTCCACCTCCGCCATGTGACGCACCAGCCCGAGCAGGGACATCGTCGACGGGGGCACCGAGCGGGTCGCCAGCTGCTCGGGGCTCAGCCCCTCGCACTTCATCTCGAGGGTGAGGCGGTACTGCCGCAGGTAGTCGACGTACGTCCCGCGCTCGTCCTTGGGTGTGTTGTCGTCGGGGTGGCGAGGGTCGTCCTCGAGCTCGACCCACATGTCGGGGTGCTTCCGCGTCGTCTCGGGCATGGCTGCCATTGTTGGCCGCGTGAGCGACGAACGCGACCGGGTTGGCGTCGGTCCCTGGCCGGGCCCGTGGCCGGAGGACGAGCGCTACGACCCCGACCTGCTCCGCAACGGCGACAGCCGCAACGTCGTCGACCGCTACCGCTACTGGCGGCACGAGGCGATCGTCGCCGACCTCGACGCGCAGCGGCACGACTTCCACGTGGCGGTGGAGAACTGGGGCCACGACTTCAACATCGGCTCGGTCATCCGAACGGCGAACGCCTTCAACGCCAAGGCTTTCCACATCGTCGGCCGGCGGCGCTGGAACCGGCGGGGCGCCATGGTCACCGACCGCTACCAGCACGAGCACCACCACCCCACGGTGACGGACCTCGTGGCCTGGGCTGCCACCGCCGGCAGCGACTCGACCCGGAGCGACGCGACCGGCGCCGACGCACACAGCCGGCCACGCGGCATACCGCTCATCGGCATCGACAACCTGCCCGGCTCCGTGCCGCTCGAGACCTACGACCTCCCACGCGAGTGCGTCCTCGTCTTCGGCCAGGAGGGACCCGGGCTGAGCGAGGAGATGCGGCAGGCGTGCGTGGCCGTGCTCGACATCGCCCAGTTCGGGTCGACCCGATCGATCAACGCGGGCGCGGCCGCCGCGGTCGCCATGCATGCGTGGGTCCGGCGACATGTTTTCGCGCAAGCGGTGGATTCTGTCGGGCAGGCTGTCGAATAGGGGACCGCTCGCGCGTCACCACGGTGCAAGCACTCACCGATGAGAGGAACGACCATGACCGAGTACGTCGTGTTGATCGTGGGGGACGCCGACCGCTGGTGGACCACGATGGACGCCGAGAAGCGACAGGCGGGCTATGCCGAGTACGCCAGGTTCGCGCAGGAGCTCGCCTCACGAGGGCACAAGATCACCGGCGGCGCCGAGCTGCACGCCACGAGCGAGGGCCGCCGCATCCCGCGGGGCGGTGGAGTGGTCACGGAGGGGCCGTTCGCCGAGGTGACCGAGCAGGTCGGCGGCTTCTACCAGGTGGAGACCGACGACCTCGACGACCTGGTGGACTGCTGCCAGATCATCGCCGCGCTCGGTGACGGCATCGAGGTGCGGCGCGTGGTCAAGCCCGAGGACCGTGAGGCATGAGCGGGCCGGGCACGACCAACACGGGCACGACCAACACGGGCACGACTGACACCGGCACGCGCATCACCGGGACGACGCGGCACCTGGTGCTCCTGCCCGCGCCCGAGGCGCTGTGGGCCAACCTCCCGCCCGAGGACCACGAGCACGGGATGCGCTCGCACGAGCAGTTCCACCGCGACCTCGCCGCCGGTGGCCACACGGTGGTGGCCACGAGTCCGCTCAGGCCGTCGGCCGAGGCGATCTCGATGCGCCCCGACGACGCGGGAGGCACGGTGGTCACCGACGGGCCGTTCACCGAGTCGGTCGAGCAGGTCGTCGGCTTCTACCTGATCGACAGCCCCGACCGGGCCGCCCTGGTGAGGATCTGCACCGAGTTCTCGTCGCGCGGGGAGCTCATCGAGTTCCGTGACCTCGCAAGGGATGAGCACTGATGCGCTACTTCGTCACCATCGCCTACGAGCCCACCGTCTGGTCCGACGCCGACGAGGCGACGCGCCAGCGGTACCACCAGGAGCACCTGACGTTCCACGACGCCGTCAAGGAGCGGGCGCACCTGGTGGCCGGTGAGGCCCTCGCCGGCCCCGAGACCGCGACGACCCTGCGCCACCGCGACGGCAGCCCGGTGCTGACCGAGGGGCCGTTCGCCGAGAGCACGGAGGTGGTCGGCGGGTTCTACCTCGTCGACGCCGACGACCTCGACACGATGACCGAGCTGTGCGCCCTGCTGCCGAAGGCGTACTCGCTCGAGATCCGCCCGGTCGTGCGGGTCGAGGGCTTCGAGGAGCGGTGAGCCGACCCGAGCACGGTCGCGGGCAGGGACCTGCCGGGCCCGCCCCGCAGACCGCGCTCGAGGAGGCGTTCCGCGAGCACTGGGGACGGCTGCTGGCCCTGCTCGTCGCCCAGTTCCGGCGCCTCGACCTCGCCGAGGACGGCCTCGGTGAGGCGTTCGAGTCCGCGGCCCGGCACTGGCCGGCCGAGGGCGTACCGGTGAACCCGGCGGCGTGGCTGCTCACCGCAGCCCGTCGCCGGGTCCTCGACCGGCTGCGCGCAGAGGCGGTGGCCGCACGCAAGGAGCCGCTGCTCGTCGTCGACGCGCAGACCCGGCACGACGCGGCGGCCGTCATGGCCGACCCGGGCGGGCTGCTGGCCGACGAGCGGCTGCGCCTCGTGTTCCTCTGCGCCCACCCGTCCCTGGCGCCGGAGTCGGCCGCCGCGCTGTCGCTGCGGCTGGTCATCGGGGTGCCGACCTCCGACATCGCCCGGCTCTTCCTCGTGCCCGAACCGACCATGGCTGCCCGGCTCACCCGGACCAAGCGGCGCCTCGCCGCCACCGGTGCCCCGTTCACCGTTCCGCCTGACGGCCCCGCCCGCGACGCGCGGGTCGGCGTCGTCACCTCGGTGGCCTACCTCGCCTTCACGGCGGGCTACGCCCCCGGCACGGGGCCGGACGTGACCCGCACCGCCCTCGCCGGCGAGGCGATCCGCCTGACGCGCGTGCTCCGCGAGGTGCTCCCGGGGCAGCCGGCCCTCGACGCGCTGCTGGCCCTGATGCTGCTGCAGCACTCGCGTCGCGACGCCCGCGTCGGCCCCGACGGCCTGCCGGTGCTGCTGCCCGACCAGGACCGTGGCCGGTGGCGCCACGACGAGATCGCCGAGGCCCTCGGGCTCCTCGAACCCCTGGCCCGCCGGCCCGTCGACGGTGTGGCCGGCGAGTACCTCCTGCAGGCGCTGATCGCCGCGGAGCACGCGATCGCCCCCACAGCCGCCGACACGCAGTGGCACCGGATCGCCGCCCGCTACGCCGAGCTGGAGGAGCTGACCGGCTCGCCCGTGGTGCGGCTCAACCGGGCGGTCGCCGTCGCCGAGTCGGAGGGGCCCGCCGCCGGCCTGGCCCTGCTCGACGGGCTCGAGGACCACCTTCCGCACAGCCACCGCCTGCCCGCGGTCCGCGCCGAGCTGCTCAGCCGCGCCGGCGACCGCGACGGTGCGGACGCGGCATACGGGGCGGCCTTGGAGCTCTGCGGCAACGACGCCGAGCGAGCCCTGCTGGAGGCGCGCCGAAATGCGCTGGACGCCATGGGGGCCGGTCCGGTCGAATCGGCGCGTGACCCCCAGCCCTGACGCACTCCTCGACGCCTTCCACCAGCAGATCCGCCTGCACGACCGCGACGTCGAGGAGGGCAACGTCGTCGAACGCGACGGGCTGGTGCACCGCAACTACCCCTCCGACCCGACGACGCCGGGCGCGATGATCGAGAGCCCCGAGGGTCTCGGCGACGACCCCGACGCCCTGATCGGCGCCCAGCGGGACTTCTTCGCGGGGCGTGGGCAGCGGGTGGAGTGGAAGACGTACGGCTACGACTCTCCTGCCGACCTCGGCGACCGGTTGGCCGCGGCCGGCTTCGTGCCGGAGGAGCTCGAGGCGCTCATCCTGGGCGACGCCGAGGTGGTCGCCGTCGACGTCGAGCTGCCGCAGGGCGTGCGGGTGCGCTCCCTCGAGGTCGGCCCGGACCTCGACCGCGACCTCGAGCGGATCGCCGACCTGCACGACCTGGTCTGGCCCGGCACCCGGTGGATCACCATGCGCTTCGGCGAGGAGATGCGCGCGCGTCCCGACCTCGTGCGCGGCTGCGTGGTCGAGGAGTCGCCCGACGGCCCCGTGCTGTGCGCCTCGTGGCTGCGCATGGTCGAGGGCACCGACTTCGCCGGTCTCTGGGGCGGTGCCACCCATCCTGACTGGCGGCGCCGTGGCCTCTACCGCGCCACCGTGGCACACCGTGCCGGCCTCGCCCTCGAGCACGGCCACCGCTACCTGCGCGTCGACGCCTCGCCGCACTCGCGGCCCATCCTCGAGCGCGCCGGCCTGCACCAGGTCTCCACGACCACGCCGTACGTGCTCGAGCCCGAGCTGGGAGCCGCACGGCCCTGACGCGCCTGACCCGGGCCTGACGGCCCCTACGCGAGCGGTGTCGAGGCATGGAAAGATCGGTCGCGGAGCAGCGCACCGGGACCTCGCACGAGGACCTTCCGATCTCAAAGAGGAGAGACCATGCCCATCGCCACCCCAGAGGTGTATGCCGACATGCTGGACCGCGCGAAGAAGGGCTCCTTCGCGTACCCGGCCATCAACGTCACGTCCAGCCAGACGCTCAACGCGGCCATCCGCGGGTTCGCCGAGGCCGGCAGCGACGGCATCGTGCAGGTCTCGACCGGCGGCGCGGAGTACCTCTCCGGCCCGACCGTCAAGGACATGGTCACCGGTTCGCTGGCACTCGCGGCCTACGCCCACGAGGTCGCCAAGAACTGCGACGTCAACATCGCCCTGCACACCGACCACTGCCCCAAGGACAAGCTCGACGGCTTCGTCCGCCCGCTGCTCGCCGCGTCGACCGAGCGCGTCAAGGCCGGCGGCACGCCGTGGTTCCAGTCGCACATGTGGGACGGCTCGGCCGTGCCGCTCGAGGAGAACCTCGAGATCGCCCGCGAGCTGCTCGACGCCTGCCAGGCCGCGAACGTGATCCTGGAGATCGAGGTCGGTGTCGTCGGTGGTGAGGAGGACGGTGTCGCCAACGAGATCAACGACAAGCTCTACTCCACGCCGGAGGACGCCATCGCCACCGCGAAGGCCCTCGGCACCGGGGAGAACGGCTACTTCATGACGGCCCTGACGTTCGGCAACGTCCACGGCGTCTACAAGCCGGGCAACGTCAAGCTGCGCCCCGAGGTGCTCAAGGCGGCCCAGGACGCCGTGCACCGCGAGTTCGGCACCCCCGACGAGAAGCCGTTCCACCTGGTCTTCCACGGCGGCTCCGGCTCCTCGGCCGAGGAGATCGCCGCGGCCGTCGACTACGGCGTGGTGAAGATGAACATCGACACCGACACCCAGTACGCCTTCACCCGCCCAGTGGCCGGCTACATGTTCAAGAACTACGACGGCGTCCTGAAGATCGACGGCGAGGTCGGCAACAAGAAGCAGTACGACCCTCGCGCCTGGGGCAAGGAGGCCGAGGCGGCCATGGCCCAGCGGGTCGTCGAGGCCTGCCAGAACCTCCGCAGCGCCGGCACCTCCGGCAAGTAGGCGCCCCGGTGACCTCTTCCGAGAACCTGCTCGGCATCCCGCCCACCCACCTGCCCGAGGACCCGGCAGCCGAGCGGCTGGAACAGGGCGTCGCCCCGGACCAGGTGGCCGCGGCATACCCGACGTCGTCGCTGGCCTGGGCCACCCTCGCGGAGGACGCGCTCGAGGACGGTCGCACCGTCGAGGGCTACGCGTACGCCCGCACGGGCTACCACCGCGCCCTCGACGCGCTGCGTCGCTCGGGGTGGCGCGGCCAGGGGCCGGTGCCGTGGTCGCACGTGCCCAACCGGGGCTTCCTGCGGTCGCTCGCGGCCCTGTCCCGGGCTGCCGGTGAGATCGGCGAGGTGGAGGAGGAGCAGCGCTGCCGCCAGTTCCTGCGCGACTCCTCGGCTGAGGCGGCCGACGAGCTCGGTCTCTGAGGGACCACTCCCAGCAGTCGGTGAAGCCGGGGAGCCGAGTCTCCCCCGACTCGGCCCCCCGGCTTCGCCCCCTGCGGTTGAGCGGTCCCCTGGTCCTCCGCTCAGCTCGCGGCTTCGTCGTCCCCATGATGTCGCCGCGACAGGGACCATGATGCAGGTCGAACTGCGTCAGACCCCGTCACCAAGCGGCCATTGGCCAGAACATGCCACACTTTCTGTGAGCCGGCTGTGGGTCAACGGGAGGAGCGGCGTGGAGGAGAAACCGCAGGAGCAGGCGCAGCAACACGCGCAGGAGCAGGCCCAGCAACAAGCGCAGGAAGAGGCGGAGGCGCCTGCCGTCGAACCCGACCTCCTCGTCACCGACCCCCTGGCCACCCTCCAGCACGTGCTCGAGCGCGAGGTCCGCAGGGCCGACCGGCGGCGCCTGGAGCTCGCCGAGATCCGCAACGCCCTCCTGCAGCTCGGCATGGGGCACGAGCGCCCGACGGGGGAGGAGGAGCCCCCCGTGTGGGAGCCGCTCGTCGCCGACGTGGCCCCGACGATGGTGCAGCGGCTGGTGGAGACCACCGAGGGGACGATCCGTCACTGCGTCGTCAGCCTCGACGCGGGGCCCGGCACCGATGAGGACATCCGCGACACCGCCGTGGCGCGCATGGGCCGAGGGCGACCCCAGCGAGGCATCTACCCCCTGAACGCCTGGCAGCACCCCGATTCACGCGGCCTCATCGAGGCCTTCGGCCACGCGGGCGAGGTCCAGCGGGTGACCCCGGAGGCCACCTCGGACTTCGCCATCTTCGGTGAGTCGGCCGTCATGGCGGTGGCGACGTGGGGCGACGCCGGGTCGAACTACGTGCTGATCCGCCACCCGATGCTCGTGCGGGTCTTCATCGAGCTGTTCGAGCGGCTCTTCGCCCTGGCGCTGCCGGTGCCGGCGAGCGGCCGGGAGGTCGACCCGGACCTCGAGCTGCTGAGCCTGCTGGGCTCGGGGCTGAAGGACGAGGCCATCGCCCGCTACCTCGGCTGCAGCCTGCGGACGGTCCGCCGCAGGGTGGCGGTGCTGATGGACCGCTTCGGCGCCGACACGCGCTTCCAGCTCGGCATGGCCGTCGCGGAGAGCGGGGCGCTCAGACCGCCTCGAAGGGCCGACCGCCAGCGTCAGCGGTAGGCAGGTGCCGGGCGGGGCCGTGGGCGGCGTGGGCGTCCGGTGGCGCCAAACGGTAGCCTTCCGAGGTACGGGCCCCCGTGCACACGCACGACTGGGGCCTGTGCCGTGACTGCAGCCGACGGACAAGAGAAGGTGTACGCATGCCGGCGATCGTGCTGGTGGGAGCCCAGTGGGGCGACGAGGGCAAGGGCAAGGCCACCGACCTGATGGGCAGCGACGTCGACTACGTCGTGAAGTTCAACGGCGGCAACAACGCCGGCCACACCATCGTCATCGACGGTGAGAAGTACGCCCTGCACCTGTTGCCCTCAGGCATCCTGACCCCGACCTGCACCCCGGTCATCGGCAACGGCGTCGTCATCGACCTCGCCGTGCTGTTCGAGGAGATCGACGGGCTCGAGGCGCGCGGTGTCGACACCTCCCGCCTGCTGGTGAGCGCCAACGCGCACATCATCGCGCCCTACAACCGGGTCCTCGACAAGGTCACCGAGCGCTTCCTCGGCTCGCGCAAGATCGGCACCACCGGTCGCGGTATCGGCCCGACCTACGCCGACAAGATGTCGCGCACCGGCATCCGGGTCCAAGACCTCTTCGACGAGAAGATCCTGCGCCAGAAGGTCGAGGCGGCCCTGCAGTTCAAGAACCAGGTGCTCGCCAAGATCTACAACCGGCGCGCCATCGAGGTCGACGAGGTGGTCGAGGAGCTGCTCGGGTATGCCGCGCGGCTGCGACCCATGGTCGCCGACACCTCCCTGGTGCTCGAGCAGGCCCTCAACGAGGGCAGGACGGTGCTCATGGAGGCCGGGCAGGCGACCCTGCTCGACGTCGACCACGGCACCTACCCGTTCGTCACGTCCTCGAACGCCACCTCGGGCGGCGCCTGCACCGGCTCGGGCATCCCGCCGACCCGCATCGACCGCGTCATCGCGATCCTCAAGGCCTACTCCACCCGCGTCGGCGAGGGCCCGTTCCCGACCGAGCTCCACGACGACATGGGCGAGTTCCTCCGCAAGACCGGCGCCGAGTACGGCACGACCACCGGGCGCCCGCGCCGCTGCGGCTGGGTCGACACCGTCGTCGGCCGCTACGCCACCCGGATCAACGGGGTCACCGACTTCGTCATCACCAAGCTCGACGTGCTGACCGGTCTCGACAAGGTGCCGGTCTGCGTGGCCTACGACGTCGACGGCGTCCGCCACGACGAGATGCCGGTCAACCAGACCGACTTCCACCACGCGGTGCCCGTCTACGAGGAGCTCGACGGCTGGTGGGAGGACATCTCCGACTGCCGCTCCTTCGAGGAGCTGCCCGTCAACGCCCAGCGCTACGTGCTTCGCGTCGAGGAGCTCATCGGGGCCCGGGTCTCCGCCATCGGCGTGGGTCCCGGCCGCGAGCAGATCGTCAGCCGCCACTCCCTGCTCGGCGACTGACCACCCTCTGACGGCGCGCGAGTCGACGGCGGGCGACGTGGGGGAGACCGGCGCCGAGGCCGGTGTCCGCCTCGCCCCGGGGGACCCCCTGCGAGTGCGCTTCCAGAAGTGGGGCGGCGGCGCGCACTGGTCGGCCGACGTCGTCTGGCTCGGTGAGGACGAGCACGGCTGGTGGGCCGGCTGGCCTCATGGGACCCGTTGGACCCGGCCCGGCATGGAGTTCAGCTCCCACGGGCGGCAGGTGGGGCTCTTCCCGCGCGAGCGAGGCTTCGCCGCGACGTTCTACGAGCCGGTGCCCGAGTACCGGTACCGGCTGTACGTCGACGTCGCCACGACGCCCACCCTGTCGGTCAGCAGGACGGCCGGCTGCGAGCTGACGGCGGTCGACCTCGACCTCGACGTCATCGAGCGGTTCGACGGCGGGATCTTCGTCGACGACGAGGACGAGTTCGCCGAGCACCAGGTCATCTACGGCTACCCACCCGAGGTGGTCGCGGCCGCGGAGGCCGAGCGCGACCGGCTGCTCCGCGAGGTGGCCGACGAGGCCGCGCACTTCAGGGAGTCGCTCGCCCAGCGCTGGCGTGCGCGCCTCGACGCGCTGACCTGACGGACCCGGGCAGGCAGCGGGGGCGCCGACCCCGCAGTCGACGCCCCCGGCCCCCTGGAACCCTCCACCCCCTGGAGGGTTCCCTCGCGCCGGGCTCGCCACACCCCTGTGGACCCGGCACGTCCTTCGTCCCCTGTCACACCTCCCGGCGGGCGGCCACCCGCCAGAGCCCGGCTCCGACCACCAGCAGCAGGGCGGCTCCGCCGAGCAGCTGTGGCAGCCCGTCCACGCCGGTGTGGGCCAGCGGGGTCCGCGGCGTCGGCGTCAGGGCCGGCGTCTGCGGAGCGTGCGGCGCCGTCGGCGGGACCGGGGTCGGCCCGTGCGGCGTCTGTGGCTCTTCGAACGGGGGCTGCTCCACCGGAGGCACGACCGGCGGCTTCTCCACCGGCGGCTTCTCCACCGGCGGCGCGGTGGCCGAGGCCTCCACCGACACCACGTTGGTCGGGGTGGTCGGCGCCAGGTCGGACCCCACCGAGCCGACGTTGTCGACCCGGAGGTGGGCGGTGCCACCCGGCGGCAGCGCCGGGGCGGCGTCGACCGTGGCGAGGAAGTAGACGGTGACCACGGCGCCCGGCTGCATCTCCTCGACCGACCAGGTCAACGTTGCGGTCTTCGCGTCGTAGCCGACGGTGCACGGCTGCGGCTGGCAGTCGGCCGAGCCCGACACGAAGGAGATCCCCTTCGGCAGCGGGTCGCTCACCGTGACGCCGGTCTGCGGCACGCTGCCACCGGCCGTGACGTCGATGCCGTAGAGCACCGTGTCGCCGTAGTCGACGACGCCGTCGGACTCCACCGGCTGGCCGGCGGCGTCGAGCTCCCAGACGCTCTTGTGGCCGGAGACGGTGGCCCAGATCGCGACGTTGACGAACACTCCGGCGTCGACCGCCCCGGCGCGGACGTCCACGACGACCGGGCGGCTGTCGGTGTCACGCAGGTACCCCTCGGGGGCCCGCGTCTCCACGAGGGTCCAGGTGCCGAAGTCGAGACCCGCGACGGCGAACTCGCCCGCGGTGGGGTCGGTGTCGCGACCCACGTACCCGGCCTGGCCGGTGTTGTCGGCCACCTCGACGCGCTGGTCGCCGTCCTTGCCCGGGAGGCGGAGCTCGAAGACCGCACCGCCGAGGCGGGCGCCCTTCTCGTCGACCTTGGTCCAGACCACGCGGCCGTTCTCGGTGTTGACGACCTGGCCGAGCTCGGCGGTGCTGTGGCCGCCGTCGACCGTGAAGGAACGGTCGGCCGCGCCGGTGTAGCCCGTGGGCACGGTGGTCTCGCTCAGGGTCCAGGTGCCGAAGTCGAGCCCGCTGACGGCGAACTCGCCCGCGTCGGGGTCGGTGTCGCGACCCGCGTACCCGGCCTGGCCGGTGAAGTCGTCGACGACGATGCTCTGCCCACCCATGGTGAGGGTGAACCCGGCGCCCGCCAGCGGGGTGCCGTCCTCGCCGACCTTGGTCCAGGTGGCGCGGCCGTCCTCGGTGTTCTCGATGTCGCCGAGGTGCAGCACCGCCGCGGAGCGGGGGACGTCGACCACGACCGGCGAGCCGGCGGCATACCCGGAGGGCACGGTGGTCTCGGTGAGCGTCCACGTCGCGAAGTCGAGCCCGTCGACCAGGAACTCGCCGGCGTCGGGGTCGCGGTCGCGGCCCTGGTAGCCGGGTTGGCCGGTGAAGTCGTCGACGACGACGCTCTGGCCCGGCGTGGTGAGGGTGAACCCGGCGCCCGCGAGCGGCGTGCCGTCCTCGCCCACCTTGGTCCAGGCCAGCCGGCCGTCCTCGGTGTTGAGCACGGCCCCGAAGCTGGCGACCGGGCTCTGCGGGCCGACCTCCAGGGTGCGCGGCGCACCGGCGGCGTAGCCGGTGGGCGCCTGGGTCTCGGTCAGGGTCCAGGGCCCGAAGTCCAGACCGACGACCCGGTATGCCGCGGGGGCGGGGTCGCGGTCGAAGCCGTCGTAGCCGGGCTGCCCGGTGTTGTCCTCGACCGCGAGGACCTGGTCGCCCTGCGAGAGCTCGAACGAGGCGCCGGTCAGCGGCTCGCCGCCCTCACCGACCTTGGTCCACGTCACGATGCCGTTGGCGCTGTTGACGATGGTGAGCTCGTGCCGGCTGTCCTGGGCGGTGATGGTGACCGTCCGGTCGGCCGCCTGGGCGTAGCCCGCCGGGACGGTCGTCTCCGAGAGCGTCCAGGTGCCGAAGTCGAGCCCGGCCACCGCGAAGTACCCCGCACGCTGGTCGGTGTCGGAGCCCTCGTAGCCCGGCTGACCGGTGTTGTCGGGCACGTCGACGACCTGGGCCGACGGCGCCACGGCCGTGCCGGGCGTGGTGGTGCCAGGGGCGTCCTGGGTCAGCGTGAAGCCGGCACCGGACAACGGCTGGTCGTTCTCGTCGGTCTTGCGCCAGGTGATCCGGCCGTCCTCGGTGTTGTGGACCGCGCCCAGGGCCACCGAGCTCGCCTCGGCGGTCACGGTGAGCTGCACGGGTGCGCCCCCGGCGTAGCCCGCCGGCGGCTGGGTCTCGGAGAGGGTCCAGGTGCCGAAGTCGAGGCCGTCGACCGAGAACTGACCGGCGACCGGGTTGGTGTCGCGGCCCTGGTAGCCGCCCTGGCCGGTGTTGTCGGCGACCTGAACGGCCTGGCCGCCCGGCTCGGACGGGGTCAGCGTGAAGACGGCGCCGCCGAGCAGCTCGTCGTGCTCGCCGACCTTGCTCCAGCTGACCCGCCCGTTCTCGGTGTTCTCGATGGCGCCGAGGAGGATCGGCGTCGCCGACGGCACGACCTCGACGGCGCGCGGCTCGATGCCGGCGTAGCCCGTCGGGACCACGGTCTCGGCGAGGGTCCAGGTGCCGAAGTCGAGCCCAGCGACGGCGAACAGGCCCACGCTGGGGTTGGTGTCCGCGCCCTCGTAGCCGGGCTGGCCGGTGTTGTCCGGCACGTCGACCACCTGGTCACCGAGCGTGAGGGTGAACGTGGCGCCCGCCAGCGGTGCGCCGTCCTCGCCCACCTTCGACCAGGCCAGCCGGCCGTTCATGGCGTTGCGGATCGCGCCCAGGCCCACGGTCTGGTCCTGCGCGGAGACGGTGAACTCCATCGGCTTCGTCAGGCCGGTGTACCCGAGCGGGGCGACGGACTCGGTCAGCGTCCAGGTGCCGAAGTCGAGGCCCTCGAGGGCGAACCGGCCGGTGCGCGCGTCGGTGTCCGGGCCGTCGTAGCCGCTCTGGCCGGTGTTGTCCGTGACGTGGATGCTCTGCGAGCCCTGGCCGCTGCCGGTGGCCACGGTGAACTCGGCGCCGGCGAGTGGGTTGCCGTCCTCGCCGACCTTGGTCCAGCTGACCCGGCCGTCCTGGGTGTTGACGACGTCGCCGACGTCGACCGTCGACGCGCTCGCGGTGACGATGAGGTGCTTCGCCGCACCCGCGGCATACCCCTGGGGCACCGTGGTCTCGGTGAGCGTCCAGTCGCCGAAGTCGAGGCCGGTGACGGCGAAGTGACCGGGCGCGGGGTTGGTGTCGCGGCCCTGGTACTCAGTCTGCCCCGCGTTGTCGGTGACGACCACCGACTGGCCGGGCTGGCTCAGGGTGAAGGCGGCGCCGTGCAGCACGTCGCCGAACTCGTCGACCTTGCGCCAGGTGACCTGGCCGTTCTCGGTGTTGACGAACGTGAACGCCAGGGTGTGGGTCTGCGCGCTGAGTTCGACCGTCTTCGGGTCGGCTGCGAGGTAGCCGTCGGGGGCCTGCGTCTCCGTCAGCCGCCAGGTGCCGAAGCGCAGCCCGCTGACCTTGAACCCGCCGGTGGTGTCGTCGGCGTCACGGCCGGTGTTGTCGGTGATGTCGACCGACTCGACCGCCTGCCCACCCACCAGGCGGTCGAGCCGGAAGTGTGCGCCGGCCAGGCGGGTGGACCCGTCCTCGCCGACCTTGTCCCAGACCAGCGTGCCGTTCTGCTTGTTCTCGAACGCCTTGGCCAGCACCGGGTCAGGCGTGTCCTGCGAGACGGTGAGCGTCTGCGTGGCGCTCCCACGCAGGTAGCCCGCCGGGGCATCGGTCTCCTCGACCTCCCACGCGCCGGTGTAGAGGCCACCGGCCTTGACGTAGCCGTCGCGCGGGTCGAGGTCGCCGGCGCCGTTGTCGCGCACGGTGATGACGGTTCCCTGGTACGGCGCCGCCGTCTTGGTGAAGCTGAACTCCGCGCCGGCCAGCGGCTTGCCCGTGTCCGCGTCGACCTTGAGCACCGTGCCGGTGCCGAGCGGGTCGACGACCTCGACCGGCGCGTCGCTGTACCGCGCGACGGTGACGGTCGCGGTGGTGTCGCCCGGGAGCAGGTAGCCGGCCGGAGGGGCCACCTCCGTGAGCGTGTAGACGCCGAACCGCGAGGTGGTGAAGGCGACGTAGCCGGGGCGGTCGTCGGCGTCCGGCACCTCGTTCCCGGAGAGCCCGGTGGTCACGTTGTCGCCGACGTATGCCGTGCCCGTCCCGTCGCGGGGGTCGGGCGAGATCTGGAAGCGCAGGGCCGGGCCGCCGACGACCTCGCCGGAGGGGCCCCGCTTGGTGATGGTGGCGCGACCGCAGTTCGGCATGATGTGCGTGGTGCCGGTCGCGACGTCGGACATCTCGGAGGAGATCGCCGGCGACTGGCGGCTGCGGACGTTGAAGGTGCCGAAGCCGCCGCTCTCGCACCCGGGCTCCATGCCGAGCACGGTGAGGTCGAGCGCGACCTCCATGAAGGCGCCCGGCACGGCCTGGGCCGAGCCGCACAGGCCCGCGACGGTCGCGGTGTTGGACAGGCCGGCGATGGCGCTCGGGGTGATGGTCTGGGCCACCCACTGGCCGCCGACCCAGCGGTCCATGCCATCGACGACGATCTTGCCGAGCACCTCGTTCTGGGCGTTGCCCTGCTGTTCGAACATCAGGCGCAGGTCGCCGGTCGTGCGGGTGGGCACGGACGCAGGGGTGCCGTTGCCGCCGGGGCGGCTCTGGTGGTTGGGCTTCTGGTTGTACTCGAAGGTGAAGTAGGTCGACCCCTCCGTGGTGGCGCGCTGGACCGCGACGTAGGTCCACTGGTGCCCCGTCTGGTCCACATGGGAGTAGGTCTGGATCGCGGCGATGTCGGTCTTGCCGGTGGCCACCGCCTCGCCTGCCCACAAGTCGACGTCCGAGCTCTCGGCGCCCTTGTAGCCGGTGGCGTCGGAGACGCCGTCCACGACGCAGGCCGTGCCGCCGAGCCCGGCCCAGTCGGTGGGACCGCCGGCGGCCGGGGTCAGGTTGCCGTCGATCTCGAAGCCGCCGAGGTCGGCGGCCGAGGCGGACTGCATCGGCGTGAGCACCATGGCGGCGACGACGGCGGCCACCAGGGCGGCTCCCCCTCGTCGTCGGGCGGTGAGCCTTGTGAACGTCCCCATGGCACTTTCCCTTCATCACCCGCGTGACCAGTCGACCCCCTCGAACTGGTCTAGAACGCGTCTAGTGAAGGCAAAGTATTAGTAAAGAAAGCGTAAAGGCACGCGTGAACGGTGGAACGTCGGCTCATCCGTTTGGTTGAACATTCCGCCCACAAGGCAACGCCCGTCATAGTGGGCCCCACGGGTCACAGGCGCTGGGGCGCCGCATACCGTGTCAGCCGCGCTCTCGCTGCTTCGCGCGGGGCGGGGCTAGGCCACGCGGACGACCGACATGCGGTGGGCCGCGCGGGTGAGGGCGACATAGAGCACCCGGACGCCGCCGGGGGACTCGGCCGTGATCTCGTCGGGGTCGACGATGACGGTGGCGTCGTACTCCAGGCCCTTGGTCGACATCGGGTCGATGACCTGCACCCGACCCGAGCCGGTCCCGGTGAGGCCCGCCAGCGCGGCGGCGTGCTCGGCCGGGGCCACGACGGCGATGGAGCCCTCGACCTCGTCGACCCACCGGTCGACCTCGGCCTCGGCGGCCGCCACCAGCCCCGCCGTGTCGACCGTCACCTCCATCGGCTGCACGCCGGTCTCGCGCACCGCTGCCGGGATGTCGGCGTCGGGCACCTCGGCCCGCACCACCGTGGCGGCGTAGTCGAAGATCTCGCGGGCGTTGCGGTAGTTCGTGTCCATGTGGAACATCCGGCGCTCCTGCGACCCGAAGGCCTCGGAGCGCGCACGAGCCGCCTCGGCGGCATCCGGCCAGGACGCCTGTGCGGCGTCTCCGACGACGGTCCACGAAGAGTGGCGGCCCCGCCGGCCCAGCATCCGCCACTGCATCGGTGAGAGGTCCTGCGCCTCGTCGACGAGCACGTGGGCGTACTCCTCGGGGCCGCCGATGCGGCCGTGCATCAGGCGGTCGCGCGGGTCCAGGGTGCGCTGGGACTGCCTCCCGGTGGCCGGGGCAGCCCCTTGCCGGGTCGCACGCACCTCCGCGACGCCGTACTGCGTGAGGTCGTCGTACTCCTCGATCTCGTAGAAGCCGCGCTCCTCGGCGGGCTCGTCCTGCACGACGCCGAGCCGGGAGGTCAGGTCGTCGATGAGGGCGACGTCGGCGACCGACCACTCGCCGGTCTCGAGGGTGCGGGTGAAGGAGTCGGCGAGCAGCTCGGCCTCACCAGCGGCGAGCACCCCCTGGCCGTAACGGCGCACCCGGGCGCCGTCGGTCATCCACAGCAGCACCTCGCGGGCATCGACCTGCGGCCACCACTGCCGCAGGAACGCCTCGACCTCGAGGTGGTCCTCGAACGCGTCCAGGAACTCGTCGCGCTCGCCCTCGCGGTGCGTGGCCCAGGCGGCTTCGGCGAGGGCTCGCGTCACGGCGGGGAGGGCGTGGTTGCGCTGGTGGTTGCGCAGCACCTGGGCCCGGATGCGGTCCAGCACGGGTGGGTCGAGCCGGATGGCCCGGCCCGCGACGAACGCACGGAAGGTCGTCGGCGCGTCCGGAACCGCGTCGTGGGCCGCCCGCGCGAGCACCCGGCGCATGCGGAGCGAGCCCTTCACGGCAGCAGCCGCAGGGCTGTCGAGCCGCACGGCCGTGACGCCGTCGACGACGTCACCGAGCGAGCGCATGGTCACCGACTCCTCGCCGAGTGAGGGCAGGACCCGCTCGATGTAGGCGGTGTAGGCGGCCGAGGGGCCGACGACGAGGATGCCGCCGGACTCGAACCGACGTCGGTCGGAGTAGAGCAGGTATGCCGCGCGGTGCAGCGCCACGACCGTCTTGCCCGTGCCGGGGCCGCCGGTGATCTCGGTGACGCCGCGGGCCTGCGCCCGGATCGCCTCGTCCTGGTGGCGCTGGATGGTCGCGACGATGTCGCGCATCTGGGTGCCACGGCTGCGGGTGAGGGCGGCCAGCAGGGCCCCGTCACCGACCACCACCATGTCGTCGGGGGCCTCGGCGACCATGAGGTCGTCCTCGACGCCGATGACCTCGGAGCCCTTGCACCGCAGCACCCGCCGGCGGATGACGCCCATGGGCTCCACGGGCGTGGCGCGGTAGAACGGCGCGGCGGCGGGGGCGCGCCAGTCGATGACCAGGGGCTCGTACTCGTCGTCGCGGACCCCGAGGCGGCCGATGTAGCGAGCCTCGCGCGGCTCTCCCTCGGGCCCCGGCTGGTCGAGGTCGAGCCGCCCGAAGACGAGGCCCTCGTACTGGCTCTCGAGGGTGGTCCGGCGGCGAGCCGCGTTGAAGACCAGCGCATCGCGCTCGAACAGGCCGGTCAGCTCCTCGTCGCGGACGTCACCGGTGCGGTCGGTGCGGCCACGGGCCAGACCGTCGGCCTCCACGAGACCCGCGCGCCGGGCGGCCTTGGCGAGCTCGGCGTAGACACGGTCGACGTAGGCCTGCTCGTGCGCGATCTCCTTGGCGATCTCGTGAGCGGCCCCGTGCTCGGAGCCGTGCTCGGAGTCGTGCCCGGCGTCGTGCTCGAAGTCGGGCTGGGGGTGGTCGGCTCGGTGGACCACCTCGTCGGTGGCGGCCTCGGTGCGGAGGTCTTCCGGACGCGTCACGGTTGTCTGCTCTTCCCCTGGTGTGCGAACGCACGAGTCTAGCCACCGAGGGTTCGTCGCCGTTGCAGGACGTGGGTTGGCGCTACACGAGTCCGCGTCTGGCCGCCTGGACCCCGGCCTGGAACCGGGTCCCGGCGCCGAGCTGGTCCATCAGGGCGCGGACGCGGCGTTCGACGGTGCGCTGGGAGACGCCGGTCTGGCGGGCGATCGTCGCGTCGGGGGCCCCCGCCGCCAGCAGCGCGAGGATGGTGCGGTCCCGCGCCTCGGCCGAGCGGGCGCCGGCAGTGCGGGGGAGGGGTGAGCCGAGGTCCCAGAAGAGGTCGGCCAGCGCGCCCAGGGCGCGCACCATCGGACGGCTGCGCACCAGCACCGAGCCGGAGCCGTTCTCCTCGAACAGGGTGGTGTCGACCACGGCGGCCGCCTCGTCCACGACGAGGGCCGAGAAGGGGACCGAGCTGACGAAGCGGAAGCGCTCGCCGCCGCCCTCCCGCGCCTCGAGCACCTGGAGGGCGTTGTCGAGGTCGAGCACGGCGCTGTCGTAGGTCGTGTAGAGGGGGAGGGCGACGCCGCCGGCGCCGAAGCTCGGGGCCTCGTGGGCGTGCAGCGGGGCGGCGAACAGCTCACGGGTCCGCGGTGACATGGCCCGGAAGGCGCGCACCCGCTCGGTGCCGCTGCTGATGATGTCGGCGGTCGCGGCGGCGAGCTCGTCCATCGACTGCAGCAGCTGAAGGCTCGAGGGGTCCGGCCGCAGGACCTGCGAGCGCGCCGCGAAGAACACCTGGGCCAGCTCGTGGGCCGAGGCCCGGGTCTGCCGTGCCCGGTGCTCGAGCTCGGCGGCCACGTTGGGCAGCGCGATGTCCGGCGGGACCACCTCGAGCTGGCCGCCCTCGTGGAGCCGGATGAGCCCCTGGGCGTCGAGGATGCGCAGCGAGGTGTCGACCAGGTCCTCCCGGATCCCCTGGGCGACGAGGAGCGAACGGGAAGGCTGGGGGTGTTGGAGCGCGGCGAGGTAGACCCGGGTGGCCACCGCTTCGAGGTCGGGGTCCGGGTAGCCGAACGAGGGCGGGTTCGCCGATTCCTCGGTTCTCCCGGGCACCTTCTCGGTAGGGTCCATGGAGTCCCTTTCGTGCGAGCCCGCGAGGTGAGCCACCCCGTCGAAGGCCATCGTGCGACGTTGGCGAGTATCCGTCAATGACGGAATTCCGCCGCGTCAGGGCTTTACCTCGACGGCTTCCGTTTGCCACAGTTGTCGTAGTCGACCACGTCGACCCACGTGACAGGTTGCAGGTTCCCCCGCCAGGCGACCGCACGTTGGATGCGCGGCGTCCCCGGGAGATGTCCCCCCTGCCTCCCCGGGACGCCGCGCACTTCTCTCTCCACCCGATCCGGGCTGGTCGTCGCCTGCTCGTCGTCTGCTTGTCGTCTGCTCGTCCCACCTGTTCGGCGACGGACGCCGGGACCGGTCCGGTTCTCTAGGGTGTGCCCTGTGAAGGTTCTCGTCATCGGCACCGGCGCGCGCGAGCACGCCCTCGTCCGGTCGCTCACGGCCGACCCTGACGTGGAGGCGGTGATCGCCGCCCCCGGCAACCCGGGCATGGACGCCATCGCCCTGTGTGAGCCCCTGCCCGGCGGCCTGCTCGACGGCGAGGGCGTGGTCGCTCTCGCGCGCGAGCGCGCGGTCGACCTCGTGGTCGTGGGTCCGGAGGCCCCGCTGGTGGCGGGTGTCGCCGACGCCGTCCGCGCAGCCGGCATCCCCTGCTTCGGGCCCTCGGCGCAGGCCGCCCGGCTCGAGGGCAGCAAGGCGTTCGCCAAGGAGGTCATGGCGGCGGCCGAGGTGCCCACTGCGCTGGCGCACGTGTGCACCAGCGTCGAGGAGGTCGAGTCCGCGCTCGACGCCCTCGGCGCCCCGCATGTCGTCAAGGACGACGGACTGGCGGCCGGCAAGGGCGTCGTCGTCACCACCGACCGCGCGGAGGCGCTCGAGCACGCGCGCAGCTGCCTCGCGAAGGAGGACGGCCGGGTGGTGGTCGAGGAGTACCTCGAGGGCCCCGAGGCGTCCCTGTTCTGCATCTGCGACGGCACGAGCGTGGTGCCACTGGCACTGGCTCAGGACTTCAAGCGCGTCGGGGACGACGACCAAGGGCCCAACACCGGTGGCATGGGCGCCTACTCGCCGCTCGACTGGGCGCCGCCGTCGCTCGTGGACGAGGTCGTCACCAGGGTGGCCCAGCCCACCGTCGACGAGATGCACCGCCGGGGCACTCCCTTCACCGGAGTGCTCTACGTGGGCCTCGCCCTGACGGCGAAGGGACCCCGCGTCATCGAGTTCAACGCCCGCTTCGGGGACCCCGAGACCCAGGTGGTGCTGGCCCGCCTCGAGACGCCGCTGGGCAGCCTGCTCCACGGGGCCGCCACCGGCCGGCTGGAGGACCTGTCTGCCCTCCGCTGGTCGGACCAGCACGCCGTGACCGTCGTCGTGGCCTCGCACAACTACCCGGGCACGCCGAGGACCGGTGACCCGATCCTCGGCGTCGAGGAGGTCGCGGACGTTCCGACCGCCTACGTGCTCCACGCCGGCACCGCCCTGGACGCGGACGGCGTCCTGGTCTCCGCCGGTGGCCGCGTGCTCTCCGTGGTGGCCCTCGGCGACAGCCTCTCGCAGGCCCGTGAGCGGGTGTACGAAGCCGTCGACAAGATCGAGCTCGACGGTTCGCACCACCGCACTGACATCGCGCTGGCCGCCGAGCGCCGGGAGCTGCACGTCGGCTGACCGGGGCCACGCCGTCAGGCCGTCGAACCTCAGCCGGCGTCAGCCCGGCTGGCCAGAGCCGCGCCCCCGACGGCAATGAGGCCGCCTGCCAGCATGACCGCCGCGAAGAGCCATCCCGGCAGGGTCGGTGCCTGCCAGGCGATGAGCGCGCCCGCGGCGCCGAGCGTCAGCGACTGGGCGATCGAACCGGTGAGGTTGCTCGCCGCGGTGTAGCGCCCCTGCGACTCTGCAGGCGAGAGGCTGAGCAGGTGGGTCGACAGGGTGGGCGACGACAGCCCCATCCCGATGCCGGCGACCGCCCAGAGCGAGAGCCCGAGCCAGACGGGCGCCGCGTCCAGGCTCAGCAGCGCCGGCCCGGCCACGCCGGCCGCGATCAGTGAGAAGCCGATCTGCAGGCGCCGCACCGGTCCGACGGTCCGCTGGGTCCACGACAGTCCGTGGAGCTGCGACCCCACCGACCAGAACAGTCCCGTGACCGTCAGGCTCACACCGGCGGCCGCGGGCCGGAAGCCGTGCACCGTGGTGAGCATCAGTGGGATGAAGGCGCCGACGAGCCCGAAGGCCGCGGCGACCAGCCCGCGCAACGCGATGACCGCCGGGATGCCGCGGCCCATGGTCAGCACCCCGGGCGGCAGCACCGCCCGCAGGCTCGGTGCGAGCACGGCGAGCCCAGCGACGGACGCCGCCGCCCCGACGAGGGGGAGCGAGCCGTCACGGGTCAACAGCGACCCGCCGATGGTGAGCAGCGCCAACGACGCCGCGACGAGAACCGCAGCGAGGACCATTCGACGCTCCTCGGCGGTCCACCCGGTCGGCGCGGGGAGTACCGCGCGGGTCCGAGCCATCGCCGGGCGCAGCATCGCCGTGGTCGGCACGACGAGCGCGACGGCCATGAGGAAGACCGCCCGCCATCCGAAGTGCTCGGCCACCAGGCCGGCGAGGGCCGGACCCAGCACCGACGGCAGCACCCAGGCCGCGGCGAACGCGGCGAAGACCTTGGCGCGCAGCTCCTCCGGCAGCGCCTTGGCCATGAGCACGACGAGCCCCACGTCGATCAGGCCCTCGGCCAACCCGCCACCGAGCCGGGCCGTGACGAAGACCGGCATCGAGGGGGCCAGGCCCATCGTCGCCTGGGCCAGCACGAAGAGGCCGAGACCGGCATAGAGCGGCTGCAGCGGACCGCGTCGGTCGGCCCATGTGCCCGCCACCGCGGTCGCGATGATGAACGAGATCATCGGCGCCGCCGAGGCGGCTCCGAACAGCCACACACCGTCGAGGCGCTCCGCGACCGTTGGGAGCACGGTCATCACCGCGCGGTTCTCGAAGGCGCCGAGGGTCACGAGCCCGACGGCTCCGACGGCGAACGGAAGGTACTCGCGGTTGAGGAGGGACGGAGGCCGCGTGGTCGCGACGGTGGCGGTCATGACGGACATCGTGGAAGGTGAAGTGAACTTCAAGTCAAGCCGCTGTGCGAGAATTCCTCGCGACGCGCCCAACCGCAGTGCCCATTCGCCGCGTTGACCGTGGTGGAGAGGGGAGGCGCGGGTGAGGGCCGAGCTGGAAGAGGAGTTCCGCGAGTTCGCGGTCGCCGCGATGCCGCGGCTCCGTCGGTTCGCCCATGCGGCGTGCCACGACCCGCATCGCGCGGACGACCTGGTGCAGGCGACGCTCGAGAAGATGTATGCCGCGTGGCCGCGCGTCCACGGCGTGGAGAGTCCCTTCGCGTACGCCCGGACCGTGTTGGTGCGCGTACTGGTCTCCGAGCAGCGCCGGCACTGGTGGAGCCGGGAGGTGTCGACTGCGGATGCCACGATCGCGCACCTCGCCGAGCCCGTCGCGGGTCGAGGGGGAGCGGAGGCTGACTCACGTCTGGACCTCGTTGCGGCGCTGGCGGCGCTGCCGCCGCGGCAGCGACTCGCCGTGGTGCTGAGACACCTGGAGGACCTGCCGGTCGCGGAGGTGGCCCGGGTCATGGGTTGCTCGGAGGGCACGGTCAAGAGCACGACGAGCGACGGGTTGGCGGCTCTCCGCAGGTCACTGGAAACGGTTGTCGGACAGGAGGTGTCGCGATGAGCACGGTCACGGACGAGCAGCTGCAGGACGGCCTGGAGGCGGTCTACACCCGGGACCTCGGACCCGCGCCGTTCACCGTCGACGACGTCATGCAGGGAGGCGCTCGTCAGGTGCGGCGCCGCCGTGCGGCGGTCGGAACTGCCGTTGCTGCAGTGGCGGCCGGCGCCCTGGCGGTGGCGACAGCAGGCCTGCTGGCCCCAGAGCGTGCTGCTCCCGCCACGGGTGGGGGTCCCGGCCTGACGGGCTGTGCCCCGCAGCCCCAGACCTGCGTCGAGGTCGTGCGCGCCTGGGCGGACTCGACCCTCGGTCTGTCGGTGCCCGACTCCGCCACGTTCGTCCGGGGTACGGTGCAGGGCGCCCATGGTGCGGGTCGGGTCAAGGCCTGGGTGCTGGACACGTCGTTGCAGGGACCGGCCGCCGACGGGCAGCGGCTGGATCTCCAGGTGGTCCTGGCACCCAGCGAGGTCGACTACCCCGTCGACCCGCCCGGCATCCAGCCACAGCTCGGCGGCACCAACCACGACGTGCGGATGCGGGCCGGTGAACCGGGGTTCGAGTCCACGTCCGGCCCGTTGGGGGGTGAGAGCCGGTTCCAGGCGTGGACCAGCCCGCCCACCACGAAGCACCAGGCCGTGAGCGTGCGCGTGACCGCGGTGCGCGCCGGTGGGATCGCCACCTTCCCGGAGAAGCTGCACGACGGCACCATGGCCGACCTCTTCTGGTGGACCGCGCCCTGAGCTGAACCGGTCGGCGGGCCGGGGGCTTGGGCTGGGAGGATGTCGGCCATGACGACCTCCGCGCCGCTCGAGCTGCCCGGCTACGCCCACGTCTACTCCGGCAAGGTGCGTGACCTCTACGCGCCGCTCGACCCGGCGACCGGTGAGGCCCGCGCCGACCAGCTGCTGCTCGTCGCGAGCGACCGGCTCTCGGCGTTCGACTTCATCCTGGACAGCCCGATCCCCGACAAGGGCGCGGTGCTCACCCAGCTCTCGCTGTGGTGGTTCGAGCAGCTCGAGGACCTCGTGCCCAACCACGTCGTCTCCACCGACGTCCCCGCCGAGGTCGCGGGCAGGGCGGTCCTGGTGCGCCGGCTGGAGATGCTGCCGGTCGAGTGCGTCGCCCGCGCCTACCTCACCGGTGGCGGCCTGCGGGAGTACCAGGCCGACGGCACGGTCAGCGGGGTGCGGCTCCCCGAGGGGCTCGTCGATGGTTCGCGCCTGCCCGAGCCGGTGTTCACGCCCTCGACGAAGGCGCCGGTCGGTGAGCACGACCAGCCCATGCCGTATGCCGCGGTGGAGGCCGAGATCGGCCCCGACCTCGCCGCCCGCGTGCGTGACCTCACCACGGCGATCCTGGCGCGGGGCAACGAGATCGCGACGGAGCGCGGCATCCTCATCGCCGACACCAAGGTCGAGTTCGGGCTCGACGCCGACGGCTCGGTGCTGCTCGCCGACGAGGTGCTGACGCCCGACTCGTCGCGGTTCTGGCCCGCCGACCTGTGGGAGCCCGGCCACCCGCAGCCGTCCTACGACAAGGAGTACGTGCGCGAGTGGCTCACCTCGCCCGACAGCGGGTGGGACAAGGCATCCGGTGAGGCGCCGCCGTCCCTGCCCGGGGACGTGGTCGAGCGCACCCGTGCGAAGTACGTCGAGGCCTACGAGCGGCTGACCGGACGCTCGTTCGGCTGACCGGGCTCCGTCAGCTGCGGGCCTCGTTCGGCTGACCGATGAGAATCCGGCGCGAGCGGCGTCTACTGGGGTGACGGACCACCCCACCCCGAGGAGCGCAGACCATGCCCACTCGCCTCAACCCGTACATCAGCTTCCGGGACACCGCCCGTGACGCGATGGAGTTCTACCGCAGCGTCTTCGGCGGTGAGCTCACGATGAACACCTTCGGCCAGTACGGGGACCAGGGCCCCGCCGCCGACAGGATCATGCATGCGTCCCTGCTGACCGACTCCGGCTTGGCGCTCATGGCCGCGGACACCCCGGAAGGCATGGAGCACCGGCCCGGCCGCAACATCGCCGTCAGCCTGAGCGGTGACGACGAGTCGGAGCTGCGCGGCTACTGGGACAGGCTCAGCGAGGGCGGCACGGTCGAGGTGCCGCTGGAGAAGCAGATGTGGGGCGACACGTTCGGCTCCTGCGTCGACCGCTTCGGCATCAGCTGGATGGTCAACATCGCGGGGACCCCTCAGGGCTGACGCGATGGGCGAGCTGCACGTCAACATGCACGTCACGCTCGACGGCGTGATCCAGGCGAACGGCGGCCCCACGCAGCAGGACGCCGGATTCGAGTACGCCGGGTGGGAGACCCCGTACGGCGACCCCGAGGCCGGCGAGCGGATCATCGCCGACATCGAGGCCTCCGACGCGCTGCTGCTGGGCCGCACGACCTACGACATCTTCCGCGACTACTGGCCGGGTAGGACGGACCGGATCGGACGGGCCTTCGACCGGGTGCCGAAGTACGTGGCGTCCCGAGGCACGCCAGAGCTGTCGTGGGACGCCAGCACCCAGGTCACCGACGTGGGCCGCGAGGTCCGCGGGCTGCGGGAGCGGCACCACCAGGTCCACACCTGGGGGAGCGCCAACCTGCTGCAGGCCCTGTTTCGCGAGGCCCTGGTCGACCAGCTGAACCTGTGGGTCTACCCGGTCGTGCTCGGGACCGGGAAGAAGCTGTTCCCCGAGGACACGACCGCCAACCGGTTCGAGCTGGTCGAGCCACCGCACTCCTATCCCGGAGGCGCGCTGCTCCTGCGGTACCGGTGCCTGAACAGCCGCCCGGAGGCCATGGCCCACGACGACCTCCTTCCGGAGAGCTAGGCCGGCCCGAGCTCGGTGTGGCTGCCTGACCACCGGCCGCGCAGCCACCGGTCGTGGCTGGCCACCACGACGGTGGCGGGGGTGTCACGCAGGGCCTGCTCGAGCTCCTCGACGAGGGCCAGCGACAGGTGGTTGCTCGGCTCGTCGAGGAGCACGAGGTCGGGGAGGCCGGCCACCAGCAGGGCCAGTGCCAGCCGCCGCTGCTGGCCCAGGCTGAGCTCCCCCACGGGGCGGGAGTGGTGGCCCGGGGGGAGCAGTCCCAGCTCGGCGAGGTCGCGCCGTGGTGCGGCTGCCTCGAACACGGCCCGGGCACTGCGGCCCGGGTCGCGGAAGCGCACGTCCTGGGGCAGGTGGCCGACCCTACGGGCCTGGACGTCCACGGTGCCGGAGTCGGCACGCACCCGTCCGGCCAGTACCCCGAGCAGGGTCGACTTGCCGGAGCCGTTCGGGCCCGTGAGCAGCAGCTTCTCGCCGGGTTCGACATCGAGCCGGTCGAGGCGGAGCCGGCCGTGCACGGCGAGCTCACGCGCGCGGACCCGCGCCGCGCGCACCTGCTCGTCGAAGGCGCCGGTGAGGGTGAGCGGTGCCGGTGGGCGCGGCACGGCTCTCCGGTCCAGCGCGGCGAGCCGCTGCTCGGCGTTGCGAACCCGTCGGCGCACGGTGTCCTGGACACGCGAGCCCTTGAAGTGGTGAATGAAGCCGTCGTTGTCGCGCGGGGCCCGTCCGTGCGCGATGTCACGGGCGACGGTGCGGGCAGCAGTCTCGAGCGAGGCACGCTCGTCCTGCTCGGCCTCGTACGCCTCCTCCCACCGGCGGCGTGCTGCCTGCTTGTGGTGCAGGTAGGTGGAGTAGCCGCCGGTGAACCTGCGGCCCCCGCGCCCATCGGTCCCGAAGTGCGACGGGTCGAGGTCGATGACGCTGGTGCACACCCGCTCGAGGAACACCCGGTCGTGGCTCGCCGCCACCACGATCCCGGGCAGCCCGAGCAGGGCGGACTCGAGGAAGTCGAGCGCCTCGTCGTCGAGGTGGTTGGTGGGCTCGTCGAGCAGCAGGCAGGACGGCTGCCGGGTCAGCAGCGCAGCCAGCGCCAGGCGGCTGCGCTCACCACCGGACAGCTCGCTCACCGGCTGTTCAGGTCGCAGGTCCTGCAGGCCCAGCCGCCGCGCAGCGACCCGGCTGCGCCTGTCGGCGTCCCAGGCGTCGTGCGCCTGGGCCCACGCCAGGGCGGCGTCGTACTCGCCGGCCGTGGCCGTGTTGTCGGCCAGTGCCGCGGCCAGGCGCTCCAGCCGTGCAACCCCCTCGTGCAGGGGCGCGAGGGCCTGGTGCAGCACCTCACCGACGGTCGCCGTCGGGTCGAGCCCACCGTCCTGGGGGAGGTACCCGAGGTCGGGCGGCACCTGCACCTCACCGCCGTCCGGGGCAAGGAGGCCGGCCGCGACACGCAACAAGGTCGACTTGCCCGAGCCGTTCTCGCCGACGAGGCCGATGCGCTCGCCGGGGTGGGCGGTCAGGTCGACGCCGTCGAGGACGACGCGACCGCCGAGGGACACCGTGAGGTCACGGAGGAGAAGGTTCGTTGACATCAGCACTCCAGGGCAGGGCCCAGTCGTTGGGACGCTCGCCGGGCAGGGCCTCGGGCGCGAGCGGGTGCGTGATGTCAGATCTCCATGGTGTGGCCACGGTAGGCAAGGGGCGCCCACCGCGGCAAAGGCTTTTCCGTCCACGGATCGGCTCAGGTGGCGCAGCGACCCACCCTGCCCAGGGCGCAGCGACCCACCCTGCCCAGGGCGCAGCGACCCACCCTGCCCATGGTTCGTCGCCCTGCCCACGGTGCCCGGTAGGCAGGGCGACGGAGGGCGGGCAGAGTGCCCGTCAGCGCAGCGCCGCGGCCGAAGGGGAGACAGGGGCCGAGGACCCGCGCGTCAGGGAGCGAGCTCGTCGACCAGCGCCGGCACCTGCGGTGCGATCTCGCGGGCCAGGAAGCCCAACGTGCCGACCTGCCGCGCCAGGCGGTCGCCCGCCGACCCGTGCAGGTGGGCTCCCCAGACGGCGGCCTGCTCGGGCTCGGCGCACCGGCTGAACATCCCGGCCACGATCCCGGCCTGCACGTCACCCGATCCCGAGACGCCGAGGCCGGGGTTGCCGCTGCTGCTGTGCCAGAGCCGGCCGTCGGGCGAGGCGACGGTCTTGCCCTGTCCGCCGCACACGACGACCGCCCTGCTCTCCCTGGCGAGGCGTGCCGCGGCGGCTGTCGGGTCGTCCGCCACCTCCTCGTCGGGCACGTCGAGCGTCTTGGCGAGCTCGTCCGGGTTGAGGGTCAGCACAGCTCGGCCCTCGAGGTGGGTCAGCCCGTCACGGTGCCGGGTGACGAACGCCGAGGCGAGGGCATCGACCACGACGGGGCACGACACCCGGGGCAGCACCTGCTCGAGCAGCCGCACCGACGCGTCGATGTCGGCGAAACCGGGGCCGACCAGCAGGGTGTCGCACCCCTCGGCCAGTGCCAGCACCTGGTCGGCCGCGGCCGTGTCGATGTGGCCCTTCGCGTCGGTCGGCAGCGGGGCGACCAGTGCCTCCGGCACGGCCACGGCGAGGGCGGCGGCGACCGGTTCGGCCGTGGCGATCTGGAGCTTCCCGCCACCGGCCCGCAGCACCGCCTCACCGGCGAGCAGCACCGCACCGGGCGTGCTGGCCGTGCCGCCGAGCACCAGCACCCGGCCGCGCGACTCCTTGTCGCCACCCGGTTCGGGCAGTGGCCAGCCGCGCAGCAGCCCGCCGGTGACGTCGACCGGCCCGTTCGCCTCAGCCGACATGGTTGGCCTCCCTCGACCGAGAGGGCTCTGCGGTCGTCGGCGCCTTGGAGTCCTCGACCGCGGAGGTGTCGGCGAAGCGCACCAGCTCCAGGCCGCCCTCGGCCCACCGGTACGACGTCACCGAGCAGTTGGGCAGGTCCGTGGTGTGGTCGATCTCCAGCAGCTCCTGCTCGGTGAGGTCCTCGAGGACGTAGCGGAAGCCCATGATCACGGCCTGGTGGGTGAACAGCCAGACCCGCTTGCCCTCGTAGCCGGCGCGCAGGTCGCCGAGCAGGGAGCGCACCCGCAGGGTGACATCGCACCAGCTCTCGCCCGATGGCGGCTTGTAGTAGAACTTGCCGACCCTCGCGCGCCGGTCCGCCTCCGAGGCGAACTGCGCCTTGATGCCCGCCGAGGTGAGGCCGTCGAAGGCGCCGAGGTCCCGCTCGCGCAGCCGCTCGTCGAGCACCAGCTCGTGCCCGCAACCCCAGTGGTCGACCGCCGTGCGGGCCGTCTCGGCTGCCCGGCGGTACGGCGAGCTCACGATGAGGTCGGGACAGTCCGACTGCTCGTTGTCCTTGAGCCAGGCGCCGACGGCGCGGGCCTGCTCCTGCCCGGTGTCCGACAGGGGGGTGTCCGCGTCGCGGAAGTCGAGGTCGAGGCGCTCGGCCCCGCTCTCGCCGGCCTCGGTGGCGGCGATGTTGCCGACGCTCTGCCCGTGACGCACGAGCACTAGCTGGGCCGGCCACCGGTCAGAGACGATGAGCTTGCCTCGGGGCATCGAGGGGGCACCTTCCGTGAGAGGTCGTGTGCTCCCTTCCTACCCCGTATGCCGCCGGCCCACCTGCCGACGGCACACGGCATACCTCTCCTCTTCTCAGGCGCAGGCCGGGACGTCCGGGTTGTAGTCGGCGAACAGCCCGTCCGGGTTGGCGCGCCAGATCCAGTAGTGGAGCTTCCAGACGCCGAGGCTGGGCAGGTAGGTGAAGTCACGGCCGAGCAGGTGCGGCGGCCGGTCGGTCGGCGCTCCGGGCACGACGTACTCGACGGCGACGAGGCGCGTCCTGCCGCTCGAGGTGTCGTAGACGAGGGCTTCAGGGTGCCGCGCGTCGACGGCGCCACCATCGGCGAGCAGCGTCATGTTGACGTAGTGCTGGCCCATGCCGTCTCCGTGGCCGTCGTCGAAGCAGTCGAGGAAGCGGGCGTAGCCGGCGTTCTCGGCCTGGCCGACGTCGTGGAAGCGGGCGGTGGCCTCACGAACGGCGTTGAGGTCCGGCTGGTTTCCCTCTGCCATCGCGGCGGGCACGGCGACCAGCCCGGCGAGGGCTGCCGCCGCCAGCAGCGACCGGCGCACCGCGGTGGCGCGCGGCCGGCGTGGGCTCATGACCCCTCCTGCACGGCGTAGATCTCGTCGGCGACCAGGCCGTGCGCCTCCCGGTGCACGGTGGCGGCGGCGTCGGCCGATGGCGCGTCGACGAGGCAGAAGATCTTGCCCTGCGACTCGTCGACCCAGTAGCGCTGGTACCGCACGTCGTACCGGCCCTGGGTCTGGAGGTCGGCCATGTGCGCCTGGGCCACGTCGTCGATCCCGACGCCGCCCTCGATGCTGTGGACGTCCATGAACAGTGGCATCTCGTTCCCCTTCCGGGTCCCCGGAGTCTCCGGGCCGTCCCGGAACCTCCGGGACAGGGGAACGCTAGGAGCCGGGGGCCCGGTGGCGGATCGGTGGCGAGTGCCTAGCTTGGGGCCGCCGTGGTGCCCAGGTTGGCCGGCGCGCGGTGCTCGCGGGAGACCCGGGCGGCTTCGACGCGGGTCGGCACGCCCAGCTTGGCGAGCACCGCGGCGACGTGGTGGTCGACGGTGCGCTCGGAGATGAACAGCCGGCGCGAGATGTCACCGTTGGACATCCCTGCCTCGAGCAGCTCGAGCACCTCTGCCTCGCGTGCGGTCAGGCCGTGGGGGTCGGCCCGCGTCGACGACCGGGGCCCGCGCGCCACCGCGTGCTCTCCCGCGTCCCGCAACCTCCGACGGGCCAACGCCGAGCCGGGAGCCGACCCCACCGCGGTGAACAGGTCGAGGGCCCGGCGCAGGCTGGCGGGGTCACCCGTCGCCACCAGCGCCGCGGCCTCCTCGAAGGGACAGCCGTGCGCCTGCCACTCCGCCGCGCTGCCGAGCGGGTCGCCCGCCAGCTCGAGACCCAAGTGGTCGGGCGCGTCGTCCACCGGGGCGGGCCGTCCGCACCGCGTCATCCAGACGGCGAGCTCGCCACGCACCCAGGCGGACTCGCCGGACGAGCGCTGCCAGACCTCGGTCGCCCAGTCCCAGTCGTCGAACTCGCTCCCGGCCAGCCACGCCCGCTGCAGCGCCGCGTCGAGGGCGAGGATGTTCCAGTAGGCCTCGCCGTTGCCGTGGGCCAAGGCGCGGAGCTCGGCCATCCGGGCATCGGCCGAGGGGTCGCCCAGGCGGACGAGCGTCGCCACGTGGGCGGTCAGGACGTGCAGGCGGTTGACGGGGGAGATGTGCTCGCCCAGCAGGCCCTCGCAGTAGCGAGCCGCTTCGGCGAGCCGGCCCAGCCGCAGCAGGGCGGTCCCACGCGATGCCCGCAGGCACCACGTGAACGTCGGCATCTCGCACTCCTGGTTGTAGGCGTCCCCCTCCTGGAAGCACCACTCGTACTCCGCGATCCGCAGGTGGTCGACGGCCGCCTGGTAGAGGTTCGTGTAGCCACGGGCGGCGTCGCGCTGGAAGCCGGCCTCCCGCGACAGCCGCAGGGCCTCGCGCATCTGCCCCCAGCCGTCACGCCCGGCGTAGATCTCGTTCCACCCGATGTTCTGGAGCATCGCCGCTGTGGCCTCCAGCGACCCGATCCTTTCCGCCAGCGCCAGGGCGTCCTCCATCAGCGTCCGACCCTCCGGCCTGCCGGCGTCGACCAGGCGGGTCCCGTGCAGGTTGAGCGCCCACACCTTCTCCTCCGAGGGTGGGGCGTCCCGCATCAGGACGTAGACCTCCTCAGCGCACCGCGCGGACTCCTCCCCTTCGCAGAGCCGCCACAGCGTGACCGACAGGGCGCGCAGGTTGGCGCTCAGCTCCTCGCGGTGTCCGGTGCTGCGGTAGTGCGCCACCGCGGCCTCGCGAGGGGCGCGGGCCTCGTCCCACCGGTCCATCAACGACAGGGAGCTCGCCAGTCCGGCGTTGAGCTCGGCCCGCACCTCGGCCGGTGCGGCGCCGGCGTGGCGCAGCGCCCGCTCGTACTGGAGGCAGGCCTCCTGCGTCGACGAGAGCGCGCTCGCCTCCTGCGCCGCCAGCGTCGCGTGCTGCAGTGCCTGCGCGGACAGCCCCGCCCGGTCGGCGTGGTGGGCGAGCCGGGCGTGGTCGAGGTCGTCACCCCGGGACAGTGCCGTGTATGCCGCCGCGTGCAGCTGGGTGCGGCGGTAGGACGGCGCGGCGTCCTCCACCGCGAGCCGGGCGAGCTCGTGCCGGAACCCGAAGGTGCCGCCCTCGCCGGCCAGGAGCCCCACTGCCACACAGGCATCGAGGTGCGACGCGTCGCACCCGGCGACCTCCGCGATCCGCTCCGCCCGTGCCGGTCGGGCGAGCACCGCCGCCGCCCACAGCAGCTGCAGGGCGTCGTCGCCCAGCCGTCCGACGCGGGCCAGGATGACGTCGGAGACGTTCGCGGGGACGGAGGCCGAGGGCGAGCTCAGGACCTCGTCGACGTAGAACGGGTTGCCACCGGTCAGGGCGTAGACCGCGCCCGGGTCGCGGTGACCCCGGCTGTGGGCCAGGTGGGCGACCGCCCCCTCGCTCAGTGCCGGCAGGGTCATCCGCCGAGTGCCCCGCTGGGTGGCGATGGCCGCTAGGGCGGACCGCAGCGGGTTGCCCGGCTCGAGCTCGCCGTCGCGGTAGGTCACCACGACGAGAGCGGGCACCGAGGTGAGCCGCCGGGCGAGGTGGGCGAGCCAGTCCGCCGTCGCCTCGTCGGACCAGTGCAGGTCCTCGACGACGACGGCGGGTGGGGTCGCCGAGTGCCTGAGCAGGTCGAGGAACCCGGTGAAGAGCAGCGACCGGTCCGAGGCGGTGCCCAACAGGTCGCGGATCCCGTCGCCGATGTCGGCGGCGATGTCGTGCAGCGGGCCCAGCGGGCGTGGGGTCAACGCGCCGTCGCAGGCGCCCCACAGCCACCGGAGCTCGGGGTGGCTGTCGCGGAACCGCTCGAGCAGGCTGGTCTTGCCGATGCCGGCCTCACCGGCGACCAGCACGAAGCGGCCCTGTCCGGCCGACGCCTCCGCGGCGTACTCGCCCAAGGTGGTCAGGAACGACTCCCGTTCGAGGAGCACGTCCCGAGTGTGAGGTGGTTCGGGCCGGTGCGGCATCCGTCTTTTGGCGGAGGCGTCCGCTGGTCGACCGTCAGGAGGGCAGCCGGGTGAGCACGGCGAGCGGCATCGGTCGACCGCACTTCGCCTCGTACGTGCCGTACCGCGGGACCTGCGCGACCACGACGTCGTGGAAGGCGGAGTCCCGCTCCGCCCCCGTCAGCACCCGTATGCCGGCGGCATACGTCTCCTTGCCGACCTGTACCTCCGCCCGGGCGGCCTTGCGGAGGTTGCGGAACCAGTCCGGCTCCTGCGGCGACGCGCTGCCGGACCCGACCACGAGGAGGCCACCCTGGTACGGGAACGCCCCAACGGGCGTGGTCCGAGGAAGCCCGGTGCGCCGCCCCGGCACGGTGACCAGGATGACCCGCACGCCACCGGTGCCGTGGCCCCCGATGCGGCCGCCCGAGTGCCGGTAGAGGCTGACGCCCAGCCTGTTGCCGGTGTGCATCATGCGGTGCCTGACGGTGCTCTGCTGGGTGCTCATCTCGCGCCTCCCGTGGCCTGCTTCGCCGCCGCCCCCGGTGGAACCACCAGCGTCCCACCAGGGAGGTTGGCGGGGAAGGGGTGACGTCGAGGACGTCGCGCGAGTCCGGGCCGTGGGCGGGCGGCGGGGGCGGCCCCCGGGCCCGGCTAGACTGGCCGCGCTCCCTCCCCATTGCTCCCCAGGAGACCCCGCATGGGCAACGTCGTCATTGACGTGATGCTGAAGCCAGAGATCCTCGACCCGCAGGGACAGGCCGTGAACGGCGCCCTTCCCCGGCTCGGTTTCGACCAGTTCACCGACGTGAGGCAGGGCAAGCGCTTCCTCCTCACCGTCGACGGCGAGGTCACCGACGAGGTGCTCGAGGCCGCCCGCAAGGCCGCCGAGACGCTCCTGTCGAACCCCGTCATCGAGGACGTGGTGTCGGTCCGGGCGGAGCAGGACGTCGACGCGAGCCGCGCAGAGCAGGACGAGAAGGACCCCGGCCGGTGAAGGTCGGGGTCGTCACGTTTCCGGGGTCGCTCGACGACCGCGACGCCGCTCGTGCGGTGCGCGCCGTCGGCGGCGAGCCGGTCAGCCTCTGGCACGGCGACGCCGACCTGCGTGGGGTCGACGCCGTCATCCTCCCGGGCGGGTTCTCCTACGGCGACTACCTGCGCTGCGGCGCCATCGCCCGCTTCGCGCCGGTGATGGACCAGCTCGTGCCGGCCGCGAAGGGCGGCCTGCCCGTGCTCGGCATCTGCAACGGCTTCCAGGTGCTCACCGAGTCGCACCTGCTGCCGGGTGCGCTGATCCGCAACGACCACCGCAAGTTCAACTGCGTCGACACCCGCCTGCGGGTCGAGAACGCGCAGACCGCCTGGACCTCCGACTTCGAGCAGGGCCAGGAGATCACCATCGTCCTCAAGAACGGCGAGGGCGGCTTCGTCGCCGACGAGCGCACCCTCGACGAGCTCGAGGGGGAGGGCCGTGTGGTGTTCCGGTACGTCGTGCCCGAGGGCGGCCGCAACCCCAACGGCTCCTACCGCCACATCGCCGGCATCACGAACGAGCGCGGCAACGTCGTCGGCCTCATGCCGCACCCCGAGCACTGCGTCGAGGAGGGTTACGGCCCGAGCCTCGACGGACTGCCCTTCTTCACCTCGATCCTCAAGCAGGTTGTCAACGCATGAGCACCAGCACCGCATCGAGCAGCACCGGGCACGTCCCCCACGTCGACACCGTCGGCAACGCCGGGGCGACCCCCGACCACGAGCAGCCCTGGCTCGAGCTCGGCCTCAAGGAGGACGAGTACCAGCGCATCCGCGACATCCTCGACCGCCGTCCCACCAGCGCCGAGCTGGCGATGTACTCGGTCATGTGGTCCGAGCACTGCTCGTACAAGTCGAGCAAGGTGCACTTCAAGCACTTCGCCGACAACACCACCGAGGAGATGCGCGAGAAGCTGCTGGTCGGCATCGGTGAGAACGCCGGCGTCGTCGACATCGGCGACGGCTGGGCGGTGACCTTCAAGGTCGAGTCGCACAACCACCCGTCCTACGTCGAGCCCTACCAGGGTGCGGCCACCGGGGTCGGCGGCATCGTCCGCGACATCATGTCGATGGGCGCCCGCCCGATCGCCGTGATGGACCCGCTCCGCTTCGGCAACCTGAACCACCCCGACACCCAGCGCGTCCTGCCCGGCGTGGTTGCCGGCGTCGGTGGTTACGGCAACTGCCTGGGCCTGCCCAACATCGGTGGCGAGGTCGTGTTCGACGACTGCTACCAGGGCAACCCGCTCGTCAACGCCCTCTGCGTCGGTGCGATGCGCCGCGAGGACATCCACCTCGCCAAGGCCTCCGGTGCCGGCAACAAGGTGATCCTGTTCGGCGCCAAGACCGGCGGCGACGGCATCGGCGGCGTCTCCGTCCTCGCGTCCGAGACGTTCGAGGAGGGCGGCCCGGCCAAGCGCCCGGCCGTGCAGGTCGGCGACCCGTTCGCCGAGAAGGTGCTCATCGAGTGCTGCCTCGACCTCTACAAGGCCAAGGTCGTCGACGGCATCCAGGACCTCGGTGGTGCCGGGCTCTCCTGTGCCACCAGCGAGCTCGCGTCGAACGGCGACGGCGGCATGCAGGTCGAGCTCGACCTCGTGCCGCTGCGCGACGCCTCCCTCCGCCCTGAGGAGATCCTCATGTCGGAGAGCCAGGAGCGCATGATGGCCGTGGTCGAGCCGGCGAAGCTCGACGAGTTCATGGAGATCTGCCGCCGCTGGGACGTCGAGGCGACCGTCATCGGCGAGGTGACCGAGGGCGACCACCTGGTCATCACCTGGCACGGCGAGGTCATCGTCGACGTGCCGCCGCGCTCGGTGGCCCACGACGGCCCGGTCTACCACCGCCCGCTGGAGCGGCCGGCATACCTCGATTCGTTGCAGGAGAACGCAACCGGCTCGCTGGCCAAGCCCACCACGGGTGACGAGCTGAAGGCCGACCTGCTCACCCTGCTCGCCTCGCCGAACCTGTGCGACAAGTCTTGGGTCACCGACCAGTACGACCGCTACGTGCTCGGCAACACCGCCCTCGCGATGCCCGACGACTCCGGTGTCGTGCGTGTCGACGAGGAGACCGGGCGCGGCGTCGCGGTCAGCACCGACTGCAACGGGCGGTTCGCCAAGCTCGACCCGTATGCCGGCGCGCAGCTCGCGCTCGCCGAGGCCTACCGCAACGTGGCCACCGTCGGCGCCACCCCGCTCGCGATCACCGACTGTCTCAACTTCGGCTCCCCGGAGGACACGGGCGTCATGTGGCAGTTCGAGCAGGCGGTCATGGGCATCGCCGAGGGCTGCCGCGAGCTCGGCGTGCCGGTCACCGGCGGCAACGTGTCGTTCTACAACCAGACCGGCGACGTCGCGATCCACCCGACCCCGGTCATCGGCGTGCTCGGCGTCATGGATGACGTGGCCCGCCGCACCCCGAGCGGCTGGAAGACGCCGGGCCAGGTCATCTACCTGCTCGGCACCACCCGCGACGAGCTCGACGGCGGCGAGTGGGCGCACGTGAGGCACGGCCACCTCGGCGGCCGCCCGCCGAAGGTCGACCTCGCCGCCGAGCGGCTGCTCGGCGAGATCCTGGTCAACGCCAGCCGTGACGGCCTCGTCGACGCCGCGCACGACCTCTCCGACGGCGGCCTGGCGGTCGCCCTCGCGGAGGCGACGATGCGCAACGGCGTCGGCGCCCGGGTCTGGCTCGACGCGGTCTGTGAGCGCGACGGCATCGACGCCTTCACGGCGCTCTTCAGCGAGTCGACCGCTCGCGTCGTCGTCGCGGTGCCGCGCTCGGAGGAGGTCCGCTTCACCGACATGTGCACGGCGCGCGGCCAGGTCCACGCGCGCATCGGCGTCGTCGACGACCAGACCGACGGCATCGACGTCCAGGGCCAGTTCGCCGTCACGCTCGACGAGCTGCGCGAGGCGCACACCCGGACGCTGCCGGCCGTCTTCGGCGAGTAAGGGGCACGACGGTATGCCGCCGCGCCGCCGGGTGCCCGCCGCCGCCGGCCGCGCCGCCGTGCTCGCCTGGCAGCACGACCCCGACCTCGCCGACCGGGAGACGACCGCCACCGCGGTGCGCTACTCGCTGGAGGAGCTCGCGCAGCAGGCGCCCGGCCGCAGCGTGGAGGTGCGGGTGCCGCCGTTCGGGGCGGTGCAGTGCATCGCCGGGCAGACGCACACCCGGGGCACCCCGCCCAACGTCATCGAGACCGACGCGACGACCTGGCTCGCCCTCGTCGTCGGCCAGCTCGGGTGGGAGCAGGCGTGGCAGTCGGGGAGCCTGCGCGTGAGCGGGCACCGCGCCGACCTCGCGCCCTACCTGCCCCTGGTCTGACCACTACCCTCTGCTCCTGTGACGGATCTGCAGGGGGTCGCACGCACCGAGGCCATCGCCGACTACGGCGTCATCGGGACCGGGCGGGACACGGGTGGTGGGTTCGACGAGGACCTCCAGGGGCTCGTCGAGATCGCCGCGCAGGTGTGCGGGGTGCCGCAGGCCGCGATCAACCTCATCGACCACCGCGAGCAGCACCAGGTTGCCACCGTTGGGCTCGAGCCGTCGGTCTGCTCGACCGAGGACTCCATGTGCGCCACGATCCTCAGCAGCCCCGGCCCGGTGCACGTGCGCGACGCCCGGGAGGACAGCCGGTTCGCGAGCAACCCGTTCGTGACCGGGGCGATCGCCCGGGTGCGGTTCTACGCCGCCAGCCAGCTGCGCACGCCGGCCGGGGTGGTGATCGGCACGCTCTGCGTGTTCGACGAGGAGCCCCGTGAGCTGACCGCCCAGCAGCGCCGGTCGCTCGACATCCTGGCCCGGCAGGTGGTCGACGTCCTCGAGCTGCTCCGCACCAGCCGCGAGCTGCGCCGGTCGAACGACGAGCTCGCCCACTTCGCCGGGCAGGTCAGCCACGACCTGCTCAACCCGCTGACCGCCCTGACCGGCTTCCTCGAGGTCGTCGGTGAGCAGCCGGCGGTGACCCAGGACCCGGTCGCCGGGCCCTACCTCGGGCGGGCCGCCCAGTCGGCCGACCGCATGCGGCTGCTGGTCGACGACCTGCTCGACTACGCGCGCCTCGGCGGCCGCCTGCGGCTCGAGCGCGTCGACCTCGCCGCGGTGTGCGCGGACGTGCTCGAGGACCTCAGCGCCCGGGTGGCCCGCACGGGCGCCACGGTGGAGGTCGACGCGCTGCCGACGGTGACCGCAGACCGGGTGCAGGTGCAGGCGGTGCTCCAGAACCTCGTGGCCAACGCCCTGAAGTTCCGCCGCGACGACCAGCCCGCTCGGATCAGGGTCGGCGCGGTACGGGTCGCCAGTGGCTGGCGGGTCGCCGTCGACGACGCGGGACCCGGGGTGCCGGAACACCTGCGCGAGAAGGTGTTCGGCCTCCTCGAGCGCGGTTCAGCGGTAGCCGAGGAGGGTGCCGGCATCGGCCTCAGCACGTGCCGGCGCATCATCGACGCACACGGCGGGCGCATCGGCCTCGACGCCTCGACCGACGGCGGCACGAGCGCGTGGTTCGTGCTGCCCGACCGCGACTGACCGACGGGGTCACTCCCCGGGGTACCGCACCCCCACCTGACGGCGGACGTCGTCCATGGCCTCCATGACCCGCAGCGTCTCGGCGTGCGGCATCAACGGCGACTCGAGCGCCCCGTCGTTCAGGCAGCGGGCCACCTCCGCGGCCTCGTAGCGGAAGCCGTGCTCGCGGACCTCCGGCTCGTAGCGGTCGAGCTCCTCGCCCAGTGGCGTCAGCAGTCGCACCGGTTGGGGCACGAAGAAGTCACCGCCGATCTCGATGCGGGCGTCGCGCCCGACGACGACCGCGGTGGTCGGCGTCTTGGTCACCATCGACGACCCGACCAGGCCGAGCGCCTGCTCCCGACCGGTCACGGTCACCGACAGCTGGGCGTCGACGCCCTCGTCGGTCAGGTGGCCGACCGCGGTGACCGACTCGAACGGCCCGAGCACCATCGAGGTGAACGACAGGGGGTAGACACCGAGGTCGAGCAGCGACCCGCCCGCCAGGTCGGGCGACGAGAGACGCTCCGGGCCGTTCGGGTGCAGGGTCTGGCCGTGGTCGGCCATCACCGTCAGCACGTCACCGAGCAGCCCCGACTCGACCGCCTGGCGCACCACGTCGATGTGCGGCAGGAAACGCGTCCACATGGCCTCCATGGCGAAGAGGCCGCGCCCGCGTGCGGTGTCGAGCACCTCGCGGGCCTCGGCGGCGTTGCGCGTGAACGCCTTCTCCACCAGCACCGGCTTGCCTGCCTCGAGCACGAGCATCGCGTGCTCGTGGTGCTCCGAGTGCGGCGAGGCGACGTAGACGACGTCGACCGCCTCGTCGGCCACCAGCTCCTCATAGGACCCGTATGCCGCGGGCACCCCGAACTCGTCGGCGAAGTCACGGGCGCGCTTCGCGCTGCGCGAGCCGACGGCGACGACCTCCTGGCGGGTGCCCTCTCGCAGGGCGGTCGCGAAGGAGTGGGCGATGTTCCCGGGGCCGAGGATCCCCCAGCGCACCGGCGGCGCCTCCATGGGGTCGGGCGTGCGGGGTGCGGGCAGGGTCTGCTCGGGCATGGCTCCATCCTGCCGCGCGAGGACGGTGGCTGCACCGCGTGCTCAGCGCAGGCGCCAGCGGTCCCGTGGTGGGGGTGACGGCGACTCGGCCGTGGCGTCGTCGGTGTAGGCCCGGCCGCCGGCGAGCAGCCGCTCGAGCTCGGTGCGACTGCGCAGCGAGCTGGGGAACGGGCAGCCGGCGACGGCCCTGGTGAGCCGGAGCTCGTCGAGCGGGTGGGTGGAGGCCATGACGACGTAGTTGCCGAACCGCCTGCGCTTCCAGACCTCGGCGAGCGCGATGGCCGAGGTCCACGGGAAGACCTCGGCCGCGGTGGCGTGCCACCGCCGCAGGTGGTCGCGGGCGGGTTCGTCGCTGACGTTGGCCAGGAGAACCCCGCCGGGGCGCAGCACGCGACGCACGTCGGTGAGGAACTCGCGGGTGGAGAGCTCGGCCGGCATCCGCCCGCCGGCGTAGGCGTCGAGCACGACGACGTCGGCGCTCGCGTCCCGCAGCGCGGCGATGCCGGTGCGGCCGTCGACCGGGCGCACCCGGATCCGGTGGCCCCGCGGCAGCGGGAGCTCGCGGCGCACCGCCTCGGTCAGCGCGGCGTCGGGCTCCAGGACGACCTGGGGCGAGCCGGGACGCGTGTGCTGCAGGTAGCGGGCCAGGGTCAGGCCCGCGCCGCCGACGTGGGTGACCGCCAGCTGCCCCTCCGGCAGGGTGTCCAGGACCAGCCCGAAGTGCAGGACGTACTCGAAGAGCAGGTGACCGGGGTCGGCGAGGTCGACGTGCGACTGTGGCTGGTCGTCGACCACCACCACGACGCCGCCGTGGCCGTCCGGCACGAACTCCGGTGCGGTGCGATCGGGCTGGTCCACGCGCTCGTCCGGGGTCCGGGTGGCTGGCTCGGCGGCGGACCGGTCAGGGACGGACGAGCGACTTGATCGCGCGGCGCTCGTCCATGGCGGCATACGCCTCGGCCACCTCCGACAGCGGCAGCTCGAGGTCGAACACGGCACCGGGGTCGATCGCGCCGGAGAGCACGTCGTCGCGCAGCTGGGGCAGGTACTGGCGCACCGGGGCGACGCCGCCCCCCACCCCGATGTTGCGGCGGAACATGGTGCCGATGGGGAGCTCGACGCCGTGGGGCACGCCGACGTAGCCGACGGTGGCGCCGGGCCGCGCGACGGCAATGGCGGTGGTCATCGCCTCGCCGGTGCCGACGCACTCGAGCACCGCGTCGGCACCCACGCCGTCGGTCAGGTCCATCACCGCGGCCTCACCCTCCTCGCCGCGGGCGGCCACGATGTCGGTGGCCCCGAAATGGGTGGCCAGCTTCTGGCGCGACTCGTGCCGCGACATCGCCACCACGCGCTCGGCGCCCATCCGGGCGGCGGCGATCACACCGCACAGGCCGACGGCGCCGTCGCCGACCACCACCACGGTGTCGCCCTTCCGGACGCCGGCAGCGACGGCGGCGTGCCAGCCGGTGCCCATCACGTCGGAGAGGGTCAGCAGTGACGGCACCAGCGAGTCGTCCGGCACCTCGCGGGTGGCCACCAGCGTGCCGTCGGCGAGCGGGACGCGGACGTACTCGCCCTGACCGCCGTCGACCATGATCCCTTCTGTGTCAGGGCCGCCGTAGCCCCCGCCGTGCTGGCAGGCGCTCTGCATGCCGACCTGGCAGTGCGGGCAGGTGTTGTCGGAGAAGAGGAAGGGCGCGATCACGAAGTCGCCGGGGCGCAGGCTGCGCACCCCGGACCCGACCTCCTCGACGATGCCGACGAACTCGTGCCCGATCCGTCGGGGCTCCTTCACCTCGTTGATGCCGCGGTAGGGCCACAGGTCGCTGCCGCAGACGCACGCTGCAGTGACGCGCACCAGTGCGTCGGTGGGTCGCTGGATCGTTGGGTCGTCGACCTCCTCGACGCGGACGTCTCGGGTGCCGTGCAGGATCGTCGCCTTCATGGGTGCAAGCCTGACACGGGTGCTCGGAACTGGCGCCACGGCATACGCTCTGTGCCCATGCGGTTCGGCATCACCATCCTCCCGGAGCACCGGTGGCCCGAGGCGGCGCCGTTGTGGCGGCGGGCCGAGGAGCTCGGGTTCGACCACGCGTGGACCTACGACCACCTCGTCTGGGCGGGGCTGCCCGACGCGCCGTGGTTCGGCACCACGCCGACCCTGACGGCGGCCGCGATGGTGACCGAGCGGATCCGGCTCGGGACCCTCGTCTCCTCGCCGAACTACCGCCACCCCGTCACGTTCATGCGCGACCTGCTGGCGCTCGACGACGTCTCGGGCGGCCGTCTGCTGTGCGGCCTCGGCACCGGCGGCGACCGCGACTCCCGGCTGCTCGGGGAGGAGCAGCCGGTGCGGGAGCGGGTCGACCGCTTCCACGAGTTCACCGAGCTGCTCGACCGGCTGCTGCGCGAGGACCACGTCGACCACGACGGCCCGTACTACCGCGCCGTGGACGCCCGCACGCTCCCCGGGCCTGTGCAGCAGCCGCGCATCCCGTTCGTCATCGCCGCCAACGGTCCCCGCTCGCTGCGGCTGGCGGCCCGGCTGGGCCAGGGCTGGGTCACCACTGGCGGGAAGGGCGGCGAGACCCTGGAGGACTGGTGGGGGGCCGTGGCGCGCCTGGCCGAGCGGTTCGACGAGGCGCTCGCCGAGCAGGAGCGGCCGACCGGGGAGGTCGACCGCTACCTGCTGCTCGACAGCTCACCGGTCTTCTCCCTGGAGAGCGTCGACCGCTTCGAGGAGATGACCGGCCTGGCGGCCGCGCTCGGCTTCACCGACGTCATCACCCACTGGCCGCGGCCGGAGGGCGTGTATGCCGGTGACGTGCGGGTGCTCGAGGAGGTCGCCTCGCGCCTCCCCCACCTCAGCTGAAGGCGATCAGCGCGATCGGCGCGCTGGTCGGCTCCTGCGAACCACCGAGGGGCTCCACGGTGATGCCGACGCCGTTGTACCTCGACGCGTCCCCGTTCAGCAGCATGCTGAGGGTCGGCTTGGCCTCGTGCGGCATCACCCCGGCGCTGTGCATCGCGCCCTTCGGGTCCTGGAACCAGATCTGGTAGTCCTTGCCCGCGGGGGCCGCCGGCATGTTGTCGGCGATGATCACGGCCCGGCCGAGCGACTTGCTCCGCACGATGGTCGCCCTGGCGCCGTCGATGTCCTTCTCGTAGCGCTGGGCGTCCTTGGCCCGGATGACCTGCTCGGTGATGGAGAGCGGAGGCTGCTGGGTGGATCCCTGGTTGTTCCACGGGCTCCACGCGATGCCACCGATGACGAGCGCCGCCGCGGCCGCGGCAGCCACCAGCCAGGTCACAGGAGCGATCCTGCGCCGACGGCTCTCCAGCGAGGTCACCGTCGGAGGTGCCAGGGGGCCGCCCGCGGGCGGCTGCGGCTCGGCCGGCGAGGCCTGTCCGGGTCGTCCGGTGAGCGGAGGAAGCGGTCGCACCGTGGCGATCTGCTGCAGCACGCTCTCGCGCAGTGCGGCCGGAGGGGTCGCCACGCTGGCATGGGTCAGCTCGACTGCTGCGGCGCGCAGGCTCGCGACCTCGTCCTGGCACTCGGGGCACTGCCCGAGGTGGCGCTCGAACTCGGCACGCTCGACGTCGTCGAGCGCGTCGACGGCGTAGGCGCCGCTGAGCCCGTGGATGTCGGCGTTCATGACTGCATTCCCAAGGTGTCGCGGAGACGGATGAGCCCGTCCCTGATCCTGGTCTTCGCCGTGCCGAGCGGGATGCCCAGCAGGGCGGCGACCTCGTTGTGCGTGTACCCCCCGAAGTAGGCCAGCTGGACCGCCCCGCGCTGCGTCTCGGTCAGCGAGGCCAGGGCCTGCCGCACACGCTGGGCGTCGAGGGAGCGCTCGACCTCCTCGGCGGTGATGTCGTAGGCGCGGTCCTGCGTCGTCGCCTCCCAGGTGTCGTCGCGGCGGCTGGCCGCCTCGGCGGACCGCACGCGGTCGACGGCCTTGCGGTGGGCGATGGTCATCATCCAGCTCATCGCGCTGCCCCTGTCGGGGTCGAAACGGGCGCTGGTGCGCCAGATCTCGAGGAAGGCCTCCTGGGCCACCTCCTCGGCCTGGGCCGGGTCGCGCACGACCCGCAGCACCAGGCCGTAGAGGCGCCGCGACGTGGCGTCGTACAGCGCGGCGAAGGCCCGCTCGTCACCACGAGCCGAGGCCCGGAGCAGCTCCGAGAGGTCGGGCTGGCGAGGGGCAGCGCTCTCCCCAGGAGCTGGGCTGCCCGGGGAGAACGCCGACATGAGAACCATGATGACCGATCCCGCGCCTCACTGCGCCGGAAGGAGCACGCCGTCGATGATGTAAACCGTCGCGTTGGCGGTCTGGACGTTGCCGCAGACGACCTTGGCCTTGCCGACGGTGAAGTTCTCACCGGAGCCCTCCACGGTGATCGTCGTGCCCGCGAGCGTCTTGTGGTCGCCGGCGAGCTGGTCCGGGCTGAGCCGGCCCTGGACGACGTGGTTGGTGAGCACCTTGGTGAGCAGGCCCTTCGGGTCGGCCATGGCACCGTCGAGGGTCGCCTTGGGCACCGCCGCGAAGGCGTCGTTCGTCGGGGCGAAGACGGTGATGTCCTTCGCGGTGTTCAAGGTGTCCGCCAGGCCGGCCTTGCCGACGGCCGTCACGAGGGTCGAGAGCACCGGGTTGTTGCTGGCGGCGGTCGCGACCGGGTCGGTGGCCATGCCCGCGAAGGAGCCCTTGCCGTCCGCCGGCACCGCGGCACAGCCCGCACCGAACGGCTTGGCAGCCATGTCGCCCATGGCCTCGGTCGTGCTGCTGCTCGGTGCCGAGCTCGAGCTGCTGCTGCTCGCCATCGAGCCGGTCTCGGAGGACTCGGCGTTGCCGCCACACGCCGCGAGGGCGAGGGGGAACGAGAGGGCGATGGCAGCAACGGCGCTGCGTCGGGTGCGGTTCATGGTGGGACTCCCTGCTGCTGGTTGGTCTGACACCAGTGGTTCGGAACTCCCTGTCGAACGGATTGCCTTGTGCCGCAACATTTTTCGCATATTCGGACGTCTTCTCGGAGGCAGCTGCGCACGTCACGTCGCGCCGCCTCACGCCACGAAGACGACGACCGAGTGCCACCCGGTCGCGCCCTTGGGGAAGGGGTCGGTCTTGGCCCGGGGCTGCAGCTGGCCGTCGTTGTCGGTCGCGCGCACGGTGAGGTTGTGCCGGCCGGAGCCCGAGGGCGTCCACTTCACGTACCACTGGCGCCAGTAGTCGATGCCGGCATCGGGACCCAGGGTCGCGGTCATCCACTCACCGTCGTCGACGCGCACCTCGACCTTGCGTATGCCGCGGCCCTGCGCCCAGGCGACGCCGCCGATGGGGACCGCGCCCCCCGCCTTCACGGTGTCGAGCCCGCGCGGCGTGTCGATGCGCGACTGGGTGAGCACCGGGGCGTTGGTGGCCCAGCCGCGCTCGGTCCAGTAGGCCTGCTCCTTGGCGTAGGTCGTCGCAGTCAGCCGCGCGAGCCACTTGGTGGAGCCGACGAACCCGTAGAGGCCCGGCGTGACGAGCCGGGCGGGGAACCCGTGCTGGGCGGGCAGGGGCTGGCCGTCCATGGCGACGGCCACCAGGGCGTCGCGGTCGTCGGTCAGGGCCTGCACCGGGGTGGAGATGGTGAAGCCGGTGGTCGAGGTGCTGAGGATCTGGTCGACCCCACCCTTGATCTGCGCCCGCGCGAGGAGGTCGCGCACGCGCACGCCGAGCCAGCGGGCCGAGGAGACGTAGCCGCCGCCGACCTCGTTGCTGACGCAGGTCATGGTGATGTCGCGCTCGACCATCGGCAGGGCGAGCAGCTCGGCGTAGGTGAGCCGGAACGGGTTCGCGACGTTCCCGTCGATCTCCAGCGCCCAGTCGTCGGCGTTGACGCGCGGCACGATGAGTGAGGTGTCGACCCGGTAGAAGGACCCCACCGGTGTGCGGAAGGGGCTGATGCCGGGCACCTTCCCGTCCAGGCCTGTGGGCAGGGCGGGCAGCGTGTTGGTGGGCTTCGGCAGGTCGGCAGCCGTCGGCAGGGGTGGGTTGGCCCCCAGCTTCTGGCCGAGCGCGAGGCCGCCGGCCGCCGCCGCGGCGGTGCCCGCCGCGCCGACCAGGAAGGTGCGCCGTGCCGGCGTCGGCTGCGCGCCCGCCTCGTGTGCCGTGCCGTCCAAGGGGCTCGCCGCCGGCCGCTTCGCTGGCTGGCCCGTGCGGTCGGCTGCCCCGCAGAGCAGGTGGAGGACCGTCACGCCGACGGCGGCTGCGGCCAGGGCCGGAAGGGCGTCGACGGGCGTGCTGGTGGGCCGGGCCAGGGCAGCCGCCGCGGCGAGCACCGTCAGCACTCCGAGCAGCACCAGGGCGAGCGTGCGGTGTCGCCGGGCGAGCAGACCGATCCCCGCGGACGCCAGCAGCGTGACGACGGCCACCGATGCCAGCAGCACCGGCTTGTCGGCCGTGCCCAGCGTGGAGACGGCCCAGTCCTTGACCGGGGTGGGGGTGGCGTCGACCACGGTGGCGCCGACGGCGACCACCGGGGAGGCGCCCGGGTTGACCGCGGCAGCGACCAGGTGGCCGGCCGCGGTGCCCGCGGTCGCCGCGAGGGCGCCGGACACGGCATACGGCCAGCGCGGTGCGCTGCTGGTGGTCTGCATGTCAAGTCATTCGTAGCCCCGAACGCCCCGGATGGGCACCCCCCACCAGGGGGCGGCCGGTGCGGGCGCCGGTAGATTCCCCCTCGTGAACGCCCCTCGCCGCACGCCCAACTTCACCCGGTTCATCGCGACCGGCGCCATCCTGGGCTTCGTGGTCGGTGCCGTCGCGACCCTCTTCACCGAGCGGGCCCCCGGCCTGTCCGAGACCAGCGCGATGTTCTACATCGGGGTGTTCGGCGCCGCCATCGGTGCCGTGCTCGGCGCCCTCGTCGCGGTGGCGTTCGAACGACGAGGCTGACGCCCCCGCCACGTGTGGGACACTGGAGCACGTGGCACGCGGAGACGGACGGCTCACCCACGACCTCCTCCCTGGCGAGAAGGGCCCGCAGGACGCCTGCGGCGTCTTCGGCGTCTGGGCACCCGGCGAGGACGTCTCGAAGCTCGCCTACTACGGCCTCTATGCCCTGCAGCACCGCGGGCAGGAGTCGGCCGGCATCGCGACCTCCGACGGACGCAGCATCCTCGTCTACAAGGACATGGGCCTGGTCTCGCAGGTCTTCGACGAGCGGTCGCTGGGCTCCCTGAAGGGGCACCTGGCGGTCGGCCACTGCCGCTACTCCACGACCGGCGGCTCCACCTGGGAGAACGCCCAGCCGACGCTCGGGGGGCACGACCAGAGCACCGTCGCCCTGGCCCACAACGGCAACCTCATCAACTCCGCCGAGCTGCGCGACCTGGTCGCCTCGCGGGCGGAGTCGGGCTTCGAGGTCGCCAAGGGGGAGCTGAGCCGCGGCAACACCACCGACACCGCGCTCGTCACGGCCCTGCTGGCCGACGACCCCGACCGCTCGGTCGAGGCCGCGGCCCTCGACGTGCTGCCGCGGTTGCGCGGTGCCTTCTCCTTCGTCTTCATGGACGAGCAGACCCTGTATGCCGCGCGCGACCCGCAGGGGATCCGCCCGCTGGTGCTCGGTCGCCTCGAGCGCGGCTGGGTGGTGGCCTCCGAGACGGCCGCGCTCGACATCGTGGGCGCCTCCTTCATCCGCGAGGTCGAGCCGGGCGAGCTCATCGCCATCGACGAGGTGGGCCTGCGCTCGCAGCGGTTCGCCGAGACCGAGCGCAAGGGCTGCGTCTTCGAGTACGTCTACCTCGCCCGCCCCGACACCACGATCAACGGACGCGGGGTGCACGAGGCCCGCGTCGAGATGGGTCGCACGCTGGCGCGCGAGCACCCGGTCGAGGCCGACATGGTGATGCCGACGCCGGAGTCGGGCACCCCGGCGGCCATCGGCTTCGCCCAGGAGTCCGGCATCCCCTACGGCCAGGGCCTGGTGAAGAACTCCTACGTCGGGCGCACCTTCATCGCACCGTCGCAGACCATCCGCCAGCTCGGCATCCGGCTCAAGCTCAACCCGCTGCGCGAGGTCATCCGCGGCAAGCGGCTCGTCGTGGTCGACGACTCGATCGTGCGCGGCAACACCCAGCGCGCGCTCGTGCGGATGCTGCGCGAGGCCGGCGCCGCCGAGGTGCACGTGCGGATCTCGTCGCCGCCCGTGCGCTGGCCCTGCTTCTACGGCATCGACTTCGCCACCCGGGCCGAGCTGATCGCCACCGGCATCGGGGTCGAGGAGGTGCGCAACAGCATCGGCGCCGACAGCCTCGGCTACATCAGCGAGGACGGCATGGTCGCCGCCACGGACCAGCCGCGCTCGGCCCTGTGCACGGCGTGCTTCACCGGCGACTACCCGATCCCGCTGCCCGACGAGAGCCAGCTCGGCAAGAACCTGTTCGAGCCGCTTCCGCTCGACGTCGAGGGCGTGCCGACCGGCGTCAACGGCGGCGCCGGCGACGCCCTCACCCGCCCGTAGTTCCTCCGTCTGCCTCCCGGTCGAGGTAAAAACGCCGGTGATTCCCGGCGTGTTTACCTCGACACAGAGGGGCTGTGGACGACGCCGCGGGCCGGATCCCTGTTCACGCCACCGTCGTGGGATGAGGAAGCCCATCCGTATGCCGCGTGCGGCCCTGCGCGAGCTTGCCCACGACGGTGTGTTGTCCCGTGCCGAGCTCCGTGAGCACGGGTGGGACCGGGATGCCGTGGGCCGCCAGGTCGCGGCCGACCGCTGGGCTTGCCACGGACGGCAGACCGTGGCGCTGCACACCTCGACGCTCGGCGAGGAGGCCGGGCGCTGGCGCGCCGTCTGGGAGGCCGGGGAGCGTGTCGCCGCGCTCGACGGGGTGAGCGCACTGCACGCGGCCGGCATGACCGGGTTCAGTGACGACCAGGTCCACGTCTCCGTCAAGCACACCCATACCGTCGAGGACATCGACGGGGTACGGGTTCACAAGGTGATCCGACGCGTGGCGGGAGAGCTCGAGTTGCTGGGGTTACCGCGGACGAAGCCCGCGGTGGCGGCCGTCCGAGCCGCTCACTGGGCCCTGAGTGACCGGCAGGCAGCTCTGCTGCTCGTCATGCCGGTGCAGCAGCGCCTGGTGACAGGTGTGCAGCTCGTGGAAGCGACCCAGAGGGTCCGGGGCCGCACCCGGAGACGGCTCATCCCGCAGCTGGCGCGCGACATCGCCGACGGTGCACAGTCGCTCGGCGAGCTCGACTTCGCCTCGCTGTGCCGACTGCGGGGCCTGCCGGAACCGAGCAGACAGGTGGTCCGCCGGGGAGCCCAGGGCCGGGTCTACCTCGATGTCAGGTGGGACGAGGCCGACCTCGTCATCGAGATCGACGGAGCCCAGCACCTGTGGGGCCTGGCCGCCACGGACGACCAGTTCAGGCAGAACGCCGTCGTGCTCCGCGGGGACCGGGTGCTCCGGATGACGCTCGTCGGTCTGCGGCTGGCTCCTGAGGCCTTCATGGACCAGGTCTGCGAGGCGCACGCCCGGTTCCGTCGCCGCTGAACCCCTGTTGCGCCTCCCCGGTCGAGGTAAACGCGCCGGTGATCCCCGGCGTTCTTACCTCGACCGGGGATCAGGGGTCGTCGGAGGCGGGGCCGGGGTGACGGCGTTGGGGGAGGGGCTCGGAGACTCGCTGCGGTCGACCACGTGCCACAGCTCGATGGTCTGCAGCACCCAGTAGACGGCGAACTCGGCGATGAGCAGCGCCTCGAGCCAGAAGAGCCACTGCACGAAGCCCGGCACCGCCCAGTGGGCCACGAGCACCCCGACGAAGGTGCCGAGCATGGCCAGCCCGACGGCCGTGTAGCGGTTGGCCGCCCGGCGGACGGACGGCCTGCCCGACTCGTGGCGCACATCCGCGCCGGAGTGGGTGGCCAGGCCGAGGGCATTCATGCCGACCACGACCACGATGCCCGCGAAGAGGGCGATGGCCGCCACGTCGTGCCCGTGGTCGCGCACCGCGTCGTGCCAGGTGACGAACACGAACGGGAAGACCACGACGGCCACGCTGGAGAACACCAGTGGCCAGACCGACAGGCCGCCGCCGCGCCCGCGGGGGGCGGTGCGGGAGCGCAGGAACCACGACACGGCGGTCAGGGCGATGCCGGCGGCATACAGCGCCCACACGTTGTTGGTGACGGCGGCGTCGAGCTCCGCCGGTGACGGCACGTTGCTCGCCGGGCAGGTGGCGTCGACCTGGGTCGGCACGAAGGCCACCACGAACGCGAGCAGGCCCGAGGCGTTCAGCGCGATGTCCTCGCCGTCGGTGTTGCCGCGGTAGACGATGAGGCAGGCGCCGATGGCGCACAGGCTCGCCACGAAGACGGCCCGGGCCGGTGTGTAGTAGTAGGCGCTGACCGAGCGCTGCCAGCAGTCGGGGTCTGGGCTGAAGACCTGCAGCGTGACGGCGGCCGCGAGCAACAGCACGAGGAGCACCATGCCGACGCGCAGGTACCGGTAGGTGCTGAGGACGCTGCCCGCCTGCCGTGTCACCATGCCCGTCGCCATGTCAGCCCCCTCAACCGCGGGCGAACGCCTGTCACCGCAGGTATACGACCCTTCCTGCCGGCTGTCCACACGGTGCACGCGGCGGTCGGCCGGTGCCGGGAGCCCACTACGCTGGAGCCGTGAGCGAGCCCATCACGTATGCCGCCGCCGGAGTCGACGTCGAGGCGGGTGACCGGGCCGTCGAGCTGATGAAGGCCTCGGTGCGCCGGGCCACCAGGCCGGAGGTCCTCGGTGGCCTCGGTGGCTTCGCCGGCATGTTCGACGCCTCCGCTCTGGCGGGCATGACCCGGCCGGTGCTCGCCACCTCGACCGACGGGGTGGGCACCAAGGTCGCCATCGCCCAGGCGCTCGACCGGCACGACACCATCGGGTTCGACCTCGTCGGCATGGTGGTCGACGACATCGTGGTCTGTGGCGCCGAGCCGCTGTTCATGACCGACTACATCGCGACCGGCAAGGTCGTCCCCGAGCGCATCGCCGCGATCGTCTCGGGCATCGCGGCCGCCTGCGAGCAGGCCGGCGTGGCCCTCGTCGGCGGCGAGACCGCCGAGCACCCGGGCCTGCTCGACCCCGAGGAGTACGACGTGGCCGGCGCGGCGACCGGCGTGGTCGAGTTCGACGACGTCCTGGGCCCACAGCGGGTGGTCGCCGGCGACGTCGTGCTGGCGCTCGGCTCCTCCGGGCTGCACTCCAACGGCTACTCGCTCGTGCGCCGCGTCGTCGAAGCGGCCGGCTGGGCGCTCGACCGCGAGGTCCCCGAGTTCGGCCGCACCCTCGGCGAGGAGCTGCTCACCCCCACCCGGGTCTACTCCGCCGACCTGCTCCACCTCATCCGCACCGACGGCGTCGACCTGCACGCGCTCTCGCACGTGACCGGCGGCGGGCTGGCCGCCAACCTCGCCCGGGTCCTGCCGCAGGGCGTCTTCGCCCGCCTCGACCGGTCGACCTGGACCCCGCCGCCCGTCTTCACCACCGTCGCTGAGCTCGGCCGGGTGCCGCGCGCCGACCTCGAGCGCACCCTCAACATGGGCATCGGCTTCGTCGCGCTGCTGCCCCGCGAGCAGGCCGACCTGGGCCTGCGCACCCTGGAGGCCCGCGGCATACCGTCGTGGGTGCTCGGTGAGGTCACCGACCTCGAGGGTGCGCCGGTCGAGGACGGCGTCGAGGTCGTGCACGGCGCCAAGGGCGTCGAGGGCGGCGCGGTGCAGGTGGTGGGCGAGCACCCGCTCGCCTGAGCCGGCCCCCGGAGCGGGCCGCCGGGACGGCCCACCGAGGCGGTCAGCGCTTTTGAGTATGCCGCCCCATGCGGCGGCCGCCGCGGGGCGCCGACACTGCTCGGGTGAGGACCAGCTCGGCCGCCGAACGGCGCCACCGCCACGACGTGATGCTCTGGGCGGCAGGCGTGGCCTGGGTGGGTGCCCTGGCCGTGGTGCCGGCAGCACTCTTCCTCGACATGGGGCTGCGGTTCGTGTTGGCGCTCACTGCCGTCTTCACCCCTGAGCTCGCCAGCGCCGACCCCTCGGGCTGGGTGTTGGCCCTGGCCTTGACAGCGATGGCCACCTGCCTGCTGGCAGCCCTGGGCTGCGCCTGGGTGCTCTCCGGTGCACGGGGCTCGGCCGCTCCCGCCTGGCTGGTGGGCAGCGGCTCAGGCCTGCTGGGATGGGCCGCCGGGGCCGCGGTGACCTGGCTCGCGCTCACCTACTGACTGGCCGGCCGTCAGTGGCCGACGCTGGCGGCGACGAGCTCCTCGGTCGTCGTGAACGAGACCAGCGGCTGGTAGAGCGCCATGACGTCGAGCGCCTTCTGGTGGGCACCGTCGGTGGAGCCGGCGCAGGCGTCGGTCACGACGGTCACCGACGCGCCGGCGTCGGCAGCCGGCAGCACCGTCGACAGCACGCAGCAGTCGGTGGCCACCCCACAGACCAACAGCTCGGGCTCGGGACCTGTGATGGCGACGAGGTCGTGGTTCCACTTGCCGAAGGTGTGCGCCTCGACGCTGTGCTCGACGAGCGGCCGCAGGTCCTCGGTGATCCGGTAGAGCGGGTCGGACGCCGGCTGCAGGGCCCAGCCGAACGTCTCGTAGTAGCCCCTCCACGCGCCGGTCGGCTCCAGCGGCGCCACGAAGCGGGTGAAGACGGTGCGGTCGCTGCCGTGGGCCTCGACCAGCCGGGCGATCCGGCGAGCCGCCTCGTGGAACCGCGGGGTCACCCACCCGCTGTCGGGGTCGCCGAAGACGTTCTGCATGTCGATGACGACCAGCCACGGCCTGCTCATCAGGAGACCTCCTGCGCCGCCCTGACGTCCTCCACCGCGAGGTCCTCCTGGCGCCGCACGGTGCCCCGGCGCAGCGCGGCATACGCCACGAACGCCAGGACGAGGGAGACGAGGACTCCGAGCCCGGCATACGCCCAGTCGCCCTCCTTGCCGCCGAGACCGAGGGGACCCAGGAGGTAGCCCTGCCACTGGAGCCAGCCTGCGCTGGTGTTGGTGACCAGGCCCCAGCCGACGAGCGAGCACAGCAGCATGAGCCCCACCGCGAACCAGCTGACGTCGCCGTACCGGCCACGGCTGTCGAAGAGGGCGGGCTCGTCGTAGTCGCGCCGGCGCAGCACGATGTCGGCCATCACGATCCCCGCCCAGGCGGCGATCGGGACGCCGAGGGTGATGAGGAAGCCCTGGAACTGCGTCAGGAACGTCTCACTCGCCACAAACACGACGTAGAACGTGCCGAGCGTCAGCAGCACGCCGTCGACGGCCGCGGCAGCCGGGCGGGGGACCGGCAGCCCGAGCGAGAGGAGCGTGAGCCCCGAGGAGTAGATGCCCAGCACGGCCCCGCTCACCAGGCCCAGGACGGCGACGACGAGGAACGGCAGCAGGAACCACGTGGGCAGGGCCGCTGCCAGCGCCCCGATGGGGTCGGCCGCGATGGACTTCTTCAGGTCGGGGGAGGAGCCGGCCAGCAGCAGCCCGAAGACGACGAGGATGACCGGAGCCAGCGAGCCACCGACCGTGTTCCAGACGACGACCTGCGAGCCGGGGGTCTGGCGCGGCAGGTACCGCGACCAGTCGGAGGCGATGTTGACCCAGCCCAGGCCGAACCCGGTCATGACCATGACGAACGCGCCGAGCACCGCCGTCGCGGACCCGCCCGGCAGGGCGCTGACCGTCGACCAGCGCACCTCGTCGAGGGTGAAGAGGATGTACAGCACCGACAGGGCCCCGGTCACCCAGGTGAGCACCGACTGCAGGCGCATGATCACGTGGTAGCCCATGACGGAGGCGGCCACGACCAGCGCCGCGACGACGACGGCCGCCAGCACCTTGGTGGTGGTCCCGCCGCCCCAGCCGAGGCGGGTGAGCACCGTGGCGGTGGCCAGCGTGGCCAGGATGGCCAGCACGGTCTCCCAGCCGATCGACAGCAGCCACGAGACGACGCCGGGCACCTTCTGGCCCCGGACGCCGAACGCGGCACGGCTGAGGACCATCGTGGGGGTGGAGCTGCGCTTGCCCGCGATGGCGATGACACCGCACACGGCGAACGACAGCACGACGCCGACGACGCCGACCAGCACCGCCTGCCAGAAGGAGATGCCGAAGTCGAGGACGAAGGCGCCCCAGCTGAGGCCGAACACGGACACGTTGGCCGCGAACCACGGCCAGAACAGGTCGCGTGCCCGGCCGGTGCGCTCGGACTCCGCGATGACCTCGATGCCGTTGGTCTCGACCAGCCGGCGCTCGCGGTCACTCAGGACGGAACTGGTGCTCATGGCCGCAGCGTGCCAGACCGTCCGGTTGCGCGCGCAGCACGACACTCGTGGGGGCGTGCGGGGTGAGCGCGCAGCATGACACCTGCGCAGGCGACCGTCCTCAGCGGAGCGCTGCGGCGCACGACCTGCGTGCACCGCAGCGCCCGACGAGCTCACACGGGCTCAGGCCCGAGCATGAGGTGACGATGGGTGGTGAACCAGGTCAAGCCTGGCTCGACGTCCACTTCCCGTAGTCGTCGTAGTCGTCGGTCTCGTCGAGGTCGTCGGAGGCTCGCTCCGGCTGCTTGTACGAACCGCCGTGTAGTTCTCGCTCAAGCGCGCTGAGATCGGTGTTCGGAGAGAAGTACTTCAGCTCCCGAGCGACCTTCGTCTGCTTGGCTTTGGCCCGGCCGCGCCCCATGGCGTGACCCCCTCATGCGTCTGCCGGGACGGCATCGCCCAGTCGGAGGACCTACAGTCCTTCGACTCCACGGAGCGGTCCCGGGAATCGTGTATATGTCGTGGTGCTAACGCTACATCAGCGACGCAAGTTTCGCGTCGCTGGTCCTGTCTGGCGGACGGCGTTTCGTCGCCGCCTGCCGCCCACCAGGCGGACGGGTGTCTCGACGCGCGGGCACGCCGCGCGTCGAGACAGGTGGCCGAGCCGGGAGCCCCTCAGCGAGCGGGCAGCCAGATGCCGCCGCGGCCGGCGGCGGCCATCCGCTGCTCGGCGATGTGGTCGGCGGCCGCGGCAGGGGTGATGCCACGCTCGTCGGCCGTGCGGAGCACCTCGAGGGTGTGGTCGAAGATCGCGGTGGCGCCCTTCTTGGCCCGCTCGAAGTCGAAGCCGTGGAGCTCGTCGCTCACCTGGATGACGCCGCCGGCGTTGACGAGGAAGTCGGGGGCGTAGGTGATGCCGCGGGCGGCGAGCCGGTCGGCGGTGCCGCCCTCGCCCTCGTCGACCAGCTGGTTGTTGGCGCCTCCGCAGACGACCTTGGCGGTCAGCGCCTCCACGGTGGCGTCGTCGAGGGCGCCGCCGAGGGCGCACGGCGCGTAGACGTCGAGGTCGGCGCGCACGAGGGCCGCCGCGTCGGCGACGACCTCGACCTGCGGGTACTTCGCCGTCAGGTCGGCCAGCGCCTGCTCGTTGACGTCGGTCACCACCACCGTGGCGCCGTCCTCGACGAGGTGCCCGGTCAGCAGCCGGCCCACCTTGCCCACGCCGGCGATGCCGACGGTGCGTCCCTTGAGGGTGGGGTCGCCCCAGAGGTGCTGCGCGCAGGCGCGCTGCCCCTGGAAGACGCCGTATGCCGTGAGCACCGAGCTGTCGCCGGCGCCGCCGTTGGCCTCGGAGCGGCCGGTCGCCCACCGGGTGGTCTCGCTCACGACGTCCATGTCGGCGACGTAGGTGCCCACGTCGCAGGCGGTGACGTAGCGGCCGTTCAGGCTCTCGACGAAGCGTCCGTAGGCGCGCAGCAGCTCAGGGCTCTTGTCCGTGGCGGGGTCGCCGATGATGACCGCCTTGCCTCCACCGAGCTCGAGCCCGGCGACGGCGTTCTTGTAGGCCATGCCCTTCGACAGCCGCAGCACGTCGTCGAGCGCCGCCTCCTCGGAGGCGTACGGGTAGAACCGCGTCCCGCCCAGGGCCGGCCCGAGCGCCGTGCTGTAGATGCCGATGATGGCTCGCAGCCCGGTGGCCTTGTCGTGGCAGAACACGACCTGCTCGTGCTGGGAGAGAGAGGCGGTCGCGGTGGAGGGCGACGACGAAGGGGAGGTGGCGGACGGCGCTGTGCTGGACGGCGACGTGGCAGACGGCGACGAGGACGACGAGGACGTGGTCACGGTGGTGACTCCTAGAGCTCGGTGGTGCGCGGTGGACGTGGCGCGGGTCGCGCGCCAGTCACAGCGTATTCCCGACAGCAGTGGCTTAGTCGGACTAGTCCCTTTGGGCTATTAACGACCACCCGTGTGGGTTGTTCCGTATGTGCGGCGGTTGTCCGATTATTGAGGTCTGCACTACCCCTGAGGAGAAATCATGGTCGCTCGCCCCACTGAGGCCGAGAAGCTGCTCACCCCTGCCGAGGTGGCCTCGCTTTTCCGCGTCGACCCGAAGACGGTGACCCGCTGGGCCAAGGCTGGAAAGCTGAACTCCATCCGCACCCTGGGTGGCCACCGCCGCTACCGCGAGGCCGAGGTCCGCGCGCTGCTCTCCGACGTCCTCTGACGTCGCGACGCACCGCCGGTTCCTCCACCAGGTCTTCCACCGGACCACGGCTGGCTGCTGGACGCAGGGGACCAGCGCCAGCCGGCCGGGTGGACGACCCCTCGTCATCACTCGCTGGCCGTCACCCGCTGACCGTCAGCCCTGGCTGCCGGTCGACCCGTGCGGCTCACCGACAGGCTTGGACTCCGGTGACCCGCGCTCGCGCAGGTAGATGCTGAGCACCACCATGCTGCCGACGGCGAGGAACTCCGACTGCCAGTTCTGCAGCGTGCGGTTCCAGAAGTCCGGCGCCAGCAGGTAGTCGGTCCAGCCGAGCGGGTCGCTGAGCTGCTGGATCTGCTCGGCGTTGTACGCGCTGTGCCCGGCGACGAACTGCGCCAGCCAGGACAGCACGAAGATGAGGCCCATCGTGAGGCCGAGCGAGTGCGAGTACAGGCTCAACCGCCAGCCGCGCACCTTGGCCCAGGCCGGTGAGTCCGGCTGCGCGTGCTCGGCCACCTTCTGGTCCTCGTCGGACTCGCGCCCCCTCTTGTCCAGCGGCTTGGACTCTGTCGAGCCCTTCTGGAAGAGGTAGATGGTCAGCAGGATGAAGAGCAGGAACTGCAGGTACTCCGACTGCCAGTTCTCCGCGACGTCGACGGCGAACTGCGACGACGTGACGTACTCGACCAGGGTGAAGGTCGGCAGCCCCGAGTCGAGCGCCTGATCGTTGTAGCCCGCCTGGCCGGTGAAGGCCTGCCCCACCAGGGAGAGGAGCAGGATGGCGCCGAAGAAGAGGCTGAGCCCGTTCTCGCGCAGGCGCGGCCTCGTCGGGCCCACCCGTCCCTGCCGCCGCGTCATCGGGCCAGCACCCCCATGGTGATGCAGTACGCCAGGCCGGCGGCGATGAAGACCAGGTATGCCGTGAACATGGGTCGCATCGTCAGCTCCCCTCCACGTCGCAGTCGTAGGGACGGTCGCCGTTCGGGGTGCACCCGGCGGCGGTGACCCGCCACCCGTCGTCGAACCGGGCCAGGAAGACGGTGTCGCGCTCGAGGTGGGCCACGGCGTCCTTGCCGTAGACCTTCACCTCGCGCACCGACCCGGCGTCGTGGGGAACCTTGCTGCCGGGCAGCGCCTGCACGCAGGGGCCGTGCTCGTCCTCGAGCTTGACCCGGGTCTGGGGCGCGAGCAGCCCGCAGGCGGCTGACGGGTCCGACCCGACGTCACGGGCGAAGTGTTCGGCGGCGTCGGCGGCGGGGCGGTCCTCGACCGATCCCTGGCCTGCGCACCCCGTCAGGGCGAGCAGGGCGCAGGTGGCGGGCCACGCGGCATACCGCCTCGCGTTTCTGCTGGTCACGGCCGTGACCATAGCGCCGGTGGCGCGCCGGGGCGCGGAGGGGGCGGGTTCAGAGGCGCGGGTCGCGCGCGCGTCCCTCCTGGCGGGCGATCTTGCGGTCGGTGACGAGGATGGAGGCGACGAGGGCCGCTCCGCCGACGGCCGCGAGGAGGAAGAAGACCATGGCGATGGCGGGGTAGCCGAGGATCCGGGAGCTCGTGGGTACCTGCATCATGAGGGCCGCGCCCACGACCAGGGCGGCGAGCACGACGCCGGTGGTGAGCCGGTTCGCCAGGCGCTGCAGCACGTGCAGCAGGCGGGCCTCGTCGACGGCGTCGACGCGCACCGAGAAGGTTCCCTCCGCCAGGCTCTGCATGACCTTGTTGGCGCGGCGCGGGAAGTTCGCGGTGAACTCCTTCGCGTCGATCGCTGCGGCCATGATGCCGCTCGGGGAGACCCGCATGCCGCTGCTCATGATGTCGGCGACGCTCTCGCGGATGGCCTCGGCGGGTGCGAAGGCGGGGTCGAGGTGCTGGGTCACCTGGTCGAGGTTGAGCAGCGCCTTGCCGACCATGGCCATCTCGGCGGGGGGGCGCAGCCCGTGGGTGCCGGAGAGCCGGCTCAGCTCCACGAGCACGGCACCGGCCTGGACGTCGCCGCCCATGGACACCGAACGGGTCACCAGGGCCGCGACGTCCTCGCGGAACCGGGCGGCGTCGTAGCCCTCGAGCGGGGAGCCCATCGTCGCGAGCACCGTGGCGGCCTCGTCGCCGTCACCGTCCCCGATGGCGAGCAGCAGCTTGACCAGGCTGTCCTGCATGCGTGGGGGCACCGTGGCCACCATGCCCAGGTCGAGGAGGGCGAGCCGCCCGTCAGGGGTCAGCAGGACGTTGCCCGGGTGGGGGTCGGCGTGGAGGAACCCGTCGACGAGGATCATGTGCAGGTAGGCGTTGAACAGGTCGCGCACCAGGGGTTCGCCGTCGACGTCGAGCAGGCCGAGAGGCCCGACGTCGGTGACCTTGCGGCCGGGCACGAAGTCCATGGTCAGCACCCGGCTGCTCGTGTAGTCGGCGACGGGCTCCGGCACGTGCAGGTGCGGGTGGTCGCGGATGAGCGTGCGCAGGCGCAGGAGGTTCGCGGCCTCTCGCTGGTAGTCGAGCTCGGCGGCGAGCGAGCGGCGGAACTGCGCGAGCAGCTGCCCGAAGCCGTAGCGGCGGCCGACGTCGGTGTGGTTGTCGGCGAACTCGGCCAGCTTCGTCAGGGCCTGCATGTCGTCGCGCACGGTCTCGCGGATGCCCGGGCGCTGCACCTTCACCACGACCTCGCGACCGCTGCGGAGGGTGGCCCGGTGCACCTGGCCCAGCGAGGCGGCGGCCAGCGGCGTCTCGTCGAACTCGGCGAACGCGTTGCGGATCGAGACCCCCAGCTCCTCCTCGACGATCTCCCGCGCCTGCTCGAAGGGGAACGGCTCCACCCGGTCCTGCAGCCGCGCCAGGGCCTCGGTGTAGGCGGGCGGGAGCAGGTCGACGCGGGTGGAGAGCAGCTGGCCCAGCTTGATGTAGGTCGGTCCCATGCGCTCGAGGTCGTCGGCCAGCTCCTCGGCGGACTCCACGTCGCCGGTGGGGCGCTCCTGCTCGACGAGGAACTCGTCGAAGCCGGCGCCGGAGACGACGTCAGAGCGGCCGTGGCGGACGAGGAGGCGGGCGAGGGCGGCATACCGGCCCGCGAGGACAGGGTTGAGCGGCGGGGTCATGAGCGCATCATCGCGTGTCGTCTGCCGCCGATCGCGGCACGGTCACCATTGGGGGCAGGAATCGTCAAGAAAGGACCAAAAGGCTGGCCGTGGTGGGGCGGCGCGAGGATCGTCGAGGGTACAGCCGCTGAGGTGGTGAACGCGGGGGGCAGCTTGAGCGAGCAGGCAGCCTCGCCGTCGTCACCGAGGCGCTGCGTTTCACAGCTGTCGCGGGGCGGTGCCCACCCCCACCCAACGCCGCCCCGCGACGCTCCCTCCGGTCCCTCCCGGAGGCCACGCAAGGGACGATGCCGAGGCGCCGTTCGGCCGGGTGGCCCGCTCCACCGTACGGAGGAGCCTCTGCAAAGGGACGGTCACCCTCAGGTCAAGGGACAGTAAAGAACGTTTCTAGCGTGCGTTTGCTTCCGTTGAATGCGTCTAGGTGCACTGGATGCCGGGCCCACCGGGCCGCGGGTCGGAGCACCTTCGCCGGCGACGGGGCAGGCGGACGAGGAGAGGGAGTGCGATGAACCGACTCGGGGCCTACGTACAGGCCGAGATGGACTGGCGCGGCTGGACACTGACGGACCTCACCAAGGCCGCTGGGCTCGACGAGAGCGACCTGATGCCGATCCTCACCCGTGACTGGCTGGCCGACTGGCCGAGCTCGCAGGTCATCGACGCCGTCGCTCGTGCCCTGCACGTGCCGGCGCGCGAGCTGGTGCTGCGGGCCGCCGAGGCGTGCGGCCTGTCCGTCGACGAGGAGGGCCCGGGCGCGAGCCTCGTCGACACCAGCAACGAGGAGCTGATGCGCGAGCTGCGGCGCCGGCTCGCCCTCGGCGCGAGTGCCGGCAACTACATCACCACGGGATCGAGCGCGTGGCTGTCGCTGGTGGCCCCGCGCGAGCAGGTCGGCTGACGGTTCAGCGCCCGGTCCGCAGCTCCTCGCGGAGCCGGGGCTCGGTGCGCAGCTCGGGGTGGATGCCGCGCTTGTCGCGGTAGAACTCGCGGATCTGGTCCATGTCGGCCACGACGTCGGACGTGGCGGTGATGGTCGGTCCGAAGCCTGCGGTGCGGGAAGGCCCGTCGATGAACGCGAGGGCTATGGGGAGCTTCGCCGCGCGAGCGAGTCGCCAGAACCCCGACTTCCAGTAGTCGCCCTTCTTGCGCGTCCCCTCGGCGGCGAGGACCAGCAGGAACGGCTCGCCGCTGCGGGCCTCGTGGACCAGCTCGCGCACGACACTGCCGGGGTTCTCCCGGTCGAGGGGAACGCCGCCGAGCCGGTGCAGCAACCACCCCAGCGGGCCGCGGAAGAGCTCCTTCTTGATGAGCACCCGGGGCGTGACGCCGCCGCGCCACATGATGAGCAGCATCATCACGAAGTCCCAGTTGGACGTGTGTGGGGCTCCCACCAGGACTCCTGTCCGTGGCACCTCTCCCACCGGGGTCCAACGGGCAGCACGCAACACCAGGGACGCGAGACGGCTTCTCATGCACGGACTCCTGAGGCGGTGGGGTGACGGGGCGGTCGTGTCGGCCGAGGCTTCGTGACTCCTGGCAGGGCCACGGCCATCGCCGCGCCCGCGGTTACAACCTACGCGGCTGACGGCTAGTGTCGAAGTGCTGGGCTGTGCAGCCCGCACAGCGCTGGAGGGTCGGCGCCGCAGCCGACTGGAGGGCGGTGGTCGGACGTGGCCGAGCAGCAGTGGCTGAGCAGCTACGCGCCGGGCGTGCCGGCGACGGTGGACGTGCCCGACGAGTCCCTGTTCGACATGATGGAGCACTCCGCTGCCCGCTTCGCGCCGCAGGTGGCGCTCGACTTCTACGGCAGCACGACGACGTATGCCGCGTTGGCGGACCAGGTCGTCCAGGCCGCCGAGGCGCTGCGGCGCCTCGGCGTCGAGAAGGGCGACCGGGTCGCCCTCGTCCTGCCGAACTGCCCCCAGCACGTGGTCGCCTTCTACGCGGTCCTGCGGCTCGGTGGCATCGTCGTCGAGCACAACCCGCTCTACACGGCGGGAGAGCTGAGGCACCAGCTGGCGGACCACGGCGCGGAGGTCGCGGTCGTCTGGGACAAGGTCGTCCCCACGGTGCAGGAGGTCGCTCCGCAGACCTCCCTGCAGACGGTGGTCGCGGTCGACCTCACCGCCGCTCTTCCCCTGGCCAAGCGGCTCATGCTGCGGCTGCCGATTGCCAAGGCTCGTGCCGCCCGCGCTGCGATGACCGGGCCCGCGCCGGGGGCGGCGCGGTGGGAACGACTGGTCAGCCAGTCGCCACCGCTCGACCCGGATCACCCCCGGCCCAGCAGCGGCGACGTCGCGCTGCTGCAGTACACCGGCGGCACCACCGGGACGCCCAAGGGGGCGATCCTCACGCACCGCAACCTGCGGGCCAACGCCCTCCAGGGGCGTGCCTGGGTGCCGGGGCTGGTCGACGGCGAGGAGACCATCTACGCGGTCCTGCCGCTGTTCCACGCCTACGGGCTGACGCTGTGCCTCACGTTCGCCATGAGCATCGGCGCGACGCTGGTCCTGTTCCCGCGGTTCGACGTCGACCAGGTGCTGGAGGCCATGAAGCGACGGGCGGCGACCTTCCTGCCGGCCGTCCCACCGATCTACCAGCGCCTGGCGACGACGGCTCGCGAGCGCGGGGTCGACCTGACGTCGGTGCGCTTCGGCATCTCCGGGGCCATGGCCCTGCCGCGCGAGGTCGCCGACCTCTGGGAGCGGGAGAGCGGCGGGCTCCTCGTGGAGGGCTACGGGATGACCGAGACCTCGCCGGTCGCCCTGGGCAACCCGGTCTCGCAGGCCCGCCGGGTCGGAACCGTCGGCGTGCCGTTCCCCTCCACGGAGATCCGGATCGTCGACCCCGACGACCCGAGCGTCGACCGGGGACCGGGCGAGCGGGGCGAGCTGTTGCTGCGCGGGCCGCAGGTGTTCTCCGGCTACTGGCGCCAGCCCGAGGCGACGGCTGGCGTGCTCCTGCCGGGCGGCTGGCTGCGGACCGGGGACATCGTCGAGATGGCCGCCGACGGCTTCGTGACCGTGGTCGACCGGATCAAGGAGCTCATCATCACCGGTGGCTTCAACGTCTACCCCTCCGAGGTGGAGACGGCGCTGCGCCAGATCGACGGCGTCGCCGACGTCGCCGTGGTCGGCCTGCCCACGGAGTCCGGCGGCGAGGAGGTGGTGGCGGCCGTCGTCCTCGAGCCGGGGTCCCGACTGGACGCCGAGGGGGTGCGGGCAGCCAGCCGCGAGTACCTCACCGGCTACAAGGTGCCCCACCGGGTCGTCATCGTCGAGGAGCTGCCCCGCTCGCTGATCGGCAAGGTGCTGCACCGCCAGGTGCGCGAGTCGCTGCTGTCCCCGGAGGGGACGGCAGCGACCGCGTGACACCGGGCTGAGGGTGCCTACTCGGCGAAGGTGGCCTCGAGCGTGATCGGCACGGCCTTGAGGGCCTGGCTGACCGGGCAACCCTCCTTGGCGCCCTCGGCGGCCTCCTGGAACTGCTCGGCGGTGATGCCGGGGACCGCGCCGGTCACCTTCAGCACGATGCCGGTGATGCCGGTGCCGGGCTGGAAGGTCACCTCGGCGTTGGTGTCGATCGTCGTCGGCGGGGTGCCCGCCTGGGCCAGCGCGTGGGAGAGGGCCATCGAGAAGCAGGTCGAGTGGGCCGCGGCGATGAGCTCCTCGGGGCTGGTGCGGCCGTTCGGCTCCTCCGCCCGCGAGGCCCACGTCACGTCGTAGGCGCCGAGCCCCGACGAGTCCAGCGTGACCTTGCCGGCTCCCTCCATGAGGGAGCCTTCCCAGTGGGCTGAAGCGGTGCGGGTGGTTGCCATCCAAGTGCTCCTTCGATCGTGGTCAGTCGTATGCCGTGCACGGCCTCCCTCAGCCTCGCCTCGCCGCCCTGTGTTGGCAACCGCAGGCCAGGCCGGCCGGGTCCACATCGCCGGACCCAGCCCGTCCAGACCGCAGAGGGCCCGACCTCGCTGGGAGGTCGGGCCCTCTGTGTCATCAGCCCGTCAGCCCGTCAGGCCGGGCCGAGCGGGGGAGCGGTTCAGTGGCGGCTCTTGTGGCTGTCGCCACCGGAGCGCGAGCCCTCGTCGGAGCCGCTCTGCTGGTCGGCGTCCTCGTGGTCGCCGGAGTCCTCGCTCGACTGCTTCTGCTGGTCGGCGCCCTCCTGCTCCTGGGCGTCGTCACCCTGCTCGGTGCTCTTCTGGTCAGCGTGCTTGGTGCCCTGGTGCTCGGCACGGTGGTCGACCGAGCCGCCACCGCGGACGTCGGCGTGCTCGTCGTCCGCGCCCTTGCCGTCGTGGTGGTTGGCGTAGGCGCGCGGGTTCACGGTGGTCGCCGGCGCGGGGGCCTGGGTCTCGGTCGGGTCCGAGGTCTCCGTGGGCTCGGCGGTCTCGGTCTCGGTGGGCTCGGCGGTCTCGGTCTCGGTCGGCTCCGCGGTCTCGGTCTCCGTGGGCTCTGCCGTCTCGGTCTCGGTGGGCTCGGCGGTCTCGGTCTCGGTCGCCTCGGTGGTGGTGCTGGTGGTGTCGGTCGGGTCGGCCTGGACGACCGAGGTGTTGACCGGGTCGCTGGTCGCGGCCATGGCTGCGGCGCCGACCGTGGCCAGGGCGACGGCCGCGCCAGCGGCCGCGGCGGCGCGGCGGATGCGTGCTGCCTTGAGGTGGATCACCTTCATGAGGGAGGTCCTTCGCTGCTCGTGGTTCAGGGAGGGGGCGGTCGTGTCCGGGTGCACCATGAACGCCGCCAGCGCCGGGCTGGGCGCCGGCGGCTGCTCACGCCGAAGCCCGGCCACCTCACGCAGCGCGTCGGCAGCGTGGTCGTGGCTCCCCAGCTCGGAGAGGAACGACGGCTCGGGGTGGCCCTCAGGCTCGCGGTGGTTCTCAGACATGACGTGCCTTCCATCGCAGCAGCGGGCGCTCGGGATACGGCTTGCCGGAAATTTCCTCCTCGACCCGACGACGCAGGCGGGCCAACCCTCGGTGCTGCAGGGACTTGACCGTGCCCACGTCGCGGCCCAGCACCTCCGCCGTCTGCTGCAGGCTCAGGTCGCCGAAGACGCGCAACGTGACCACCTGGCGCTGGTCGGGCGTCAGCACGTCGAGCAGAGCCAGGGCGCGCTGGCTTCCCAGCAGCTCGGCCGCACACTCCTCGGCCGAAGCGGTGCAACGCTCGTCGATCGCGGGGTCGTACGGGACCGAGCCCCTGCGCCGCACGCTGCGGCGCACCCAGTCGACGTAGCGGCGGTGGGCGATCCGGAAGACCAGGCCCTTGAACTGCGCGAAGCTCTCAGTGTTGCGGGACAGGGCGCGGAACGCCGCCAGGAACACCTCGCTGGTGAGGTCGTCGGCGTCGTCGACCGCATGGGCCCTGAAGTAGGCGGCCACCGAGGGGGAGAGGGCGGTCCACAGGCGTCCGAAGGCGTCGCCGTCGCCGTCGACCGCGGCGCGCACGGTGCCGTCGAGAAGTCCCTCGGAGTCCTCGCTCGTCGCTTGTTCTTCGGCGCAGCCGACGTCGTCCATCTGCCGCAAGCCCTCCTCACCGAGCCACCGACCCGTGCCACGGGCCGGGTGCAGAGTAGGGCGCACTGCCGCCGTTTGGCAGGTTTCTTGACCATGTGCTGACGTTTGGCTCGTGGATGCTCTGGCGCGTGACGAGCCCGAGGTGACTATTGCCCGGCCCCGGTGGTGCGAGAAGCGTGGGTCGCGACGGCCGCGCCGTCCGGGCGCTGCCCCAACCGAAGGAGCACCCGTGTTCGCACGCACCACCACCATCCAGGGAAACCCGGGCCAGGTCGATGCCGGCATCGCCCACACGCGCGACGAGGTGTTCCCCGTCGTCACGGCGATGGACGGGTGCATCGGCATGTCGCTGCTCGTCGACCGGGAGTCCGGTCGCTGCATCGCCACCACTGCGTGGGAGTCGGAGGCGGCCATGTCCGCCTCGGCGGAGAGGGTCAGGTCCCTGCGCGAGGGCGCGGAGCAATCTCTCGGAGCCAGCGGGAGCAGCGTCGAGGCGTGGGAGCTCGCCGTGGCGCACCGCGACCACGCGTCGCCGGAGGGCGCCTTCGCCAGGGTCACGTGGCTGAGCGGCATCCCGAGCGCCGAACAGGTCACGGACTTCTACCGCATGACCATCCTGCCGCGGCTGCAGGAGATGGCCGGCTTCTGCAGCGCCACGCTCATGGTGAACCGTGACACCGGCCGGGCCGTGGGCACGCTCGTCCTCGAGACCCGGGCGCAGCTCGAGTCGACCCGGGAGGCGGCCAGGATGATGCGCGAGGCCACGGGCACGGAGATGGGCGCCATGATCGACGACGTCGCCGAGATGGAGCTCGCGCTCGCGCACCTGCACGTGCCCGAGATGGCCTGAGGCACAGGCCGGCCGGCGCTGCTATGGTCCGGCGGCATGGAGGCGGTGGTGGTCGCAGGCCGGTCGCTCGTCGGCGACCGTGAGCACCTGCCGTCGCACGTGCCGTCCGGACCCGCGCTCCTGGCGCTGGAGCTGAGCCGCGAGGCCCGCGGCATACGCGGTCTCGACGTGCTGCGTCGCAGCGTCGACCGCGCTCCGCCCCGACTGCCCTGACCTGACATCCCCGTGGGCGCTCGCGCCTCGCGCGAGCCCCCGCTTCCCCTTGCGCGCCGGACGGTATGCCGCGCGCGCGTGTCCGGAGGACAGGCCATGGCAGCACGCCCACTTCACGACCCGCGTTCGACGAACCTCAGACCTGTTGGCAGCCCAGCGGACCCACCACAGGTCCACGCCGAGCTGGCCCGGCTGGCCGCCGTGCGACGGCGCCAGCTCACGGCGGTCGCCCATGACCGCGGCGGCACCGTTGCCGCGGCATACCGGGACAGCGTCGTTCGGGCGCTTCAGCAGATCCGTCTGGCGCAGGACCGGCTGGCAGCCGGTCTCCACGGCGTCTGTGTCGAGTGTGCCGGTCCGATCGCGCCTGAGCGGCTGCGACGACGGCCCTCGGCGACGTCGTGCCTTCCGTGCGTCCTGGCCGCGCTACGGGGCAGGTAGGCCGGGCTCACGCCTGGTCGGACCGCTGTGGGCGACCGAAGAACCACCATGCGAGTGCGCCGACCACGCTGCCGGAAGACCAGGATGACGAGCCAGACACCTTGCGTTGACCAGGTCGCATGCCCTGGGTCCGCGGCCCGGTGAGTTGGATCGGAGTGCCGGGGCGCCGAAGGCTTGAGATGGTGTGGCCGTGGATGACGCACGAACGGTGATCTTCGACTGTGACGGGGTGCTCGTCGACAGCGAGCGGCTGATCCAAGAGGTCGACATGGCCATGATCGCGGAGCTGGGGTGGCCCATCACGCGTGAGGAGATCCTCAGCCAGCACATGGGGCGGACCTCGGCCGAGGTCGCGGCCAACATCGAGCGACACCTCGGTCGAGCCCTGCCCACCGACTTCCACGCCGTGCGCGATGCTGCCTATGCGGAGGCGTTTCGGAGCTCACTCGTCGAGGTGCCGGGCGTGAGGTCCGCCGTGTGCGAGCTGCAGGCGGCCGGGTGGCAGACGTGCGTCGCGTCGTCGGGGTCGCACGCCCGTATGCGTCTGACCCTGGGGGTGACCGGGTTGCGCGCGCTGTTCGAGGGCCGCGTCTACAGCGCTGACGACGTCGCTCGAGGCAAGCCAGCCCCCGACCTGTTCCTCCACGCGGCTCGCGACCTGGGCGCTGCCCCTGACCAGTGCGTCGTCGTCGAGGACAGCCCCTCGGGCGTCGCGGCGGCTCGAGCCGCCGGCATGCCGGTCGTCGGCTTCGCCGGGCTGACCCCACGCGCGGCCCTGGCCGAGGCCGATGTGGTGATCACGGCGATGGACGTGCTGGTCCCGACGGTGACGACCATGCTGCCGACGCCCTGAGCCGGTCGACCCACCCTCCGTCACTTCCGCCAGAAGAGGTGGTGGGTCACGCCGCTCGAGCTGGGTACGACGTCCAGGTGGTACCGGTCGAGGAGGTCGTCCGGCGAGTCCCAGAGGCGCAGCCCGGACCCGAGCTCGACCGGTGACACCACCACGTGCAGGGTGTCGACGAGGTCGGCCTCGAGGAACTGCCGGATCGTGCTGACCCCACCTCCCAGCCTGACGTCCTTGCCCTGCGCCGCGTCACGGGCCTGGGCCAGCACTGTTGCCGGGTCCGCGTCGACGAAGTGGAACGTCGTGTCCGACAGCGTCAGAGGGGCTCGCTCGTGGTGGGTCATGACGAAGACCGGAGTGTGGAACGGAGGCTCGTCGCCCCACCACCCGTTCCACTCGTGGTCCTCCCAGGGTCCGCGATACGGGCTGAACTTGTTGCGGCCCATGATCTCCGCCCCGATGTTGCACGCGAAGTCGCGCGTGAAGTAGTCGTCCAGTCCACGGCTTCCGCCGGGGTCCGTGCGCATGGGCCAGCTGGCGGTGGCCCCGGCCCACGAGAAGAGCCTCTCCGGGTCGACGTGGCCGAAGGGGCGCTCCAAGGACTGGTCCTCACCGGCTGCGATGCCATCACGCGAGACCGTGAAGTTCTGCACTCTGACGAGCTGGGGCACGCGTCCTCCTATGTTGGGGTGTCGGTGGTGAGACCCTTGACGTGGCCGATACTCATCGCCGCTCCTCGCCCGCGCAAGGGCGGAGCCGACTGTCGGCACTCAGCCGGTCGTCGATGGGAGGCTGCCTCCATGACGAACTCGACGCTCGTGCAGGTCAGGATTGCGCGAGAGCCGGACGTGTCATGACCACGTGGGCCGAGGTCGCGCTCTGGCAGGGCAGCCTGCCAGAGGCAGATCCGGGACGGCGCGTGCTCGTTCTGCCCGGTAGCGGGTACTCGGTCGACCTCCCGGGCCTGCAGCTGCCCATGCGCGCCTTGGCCCTGGCTGGATGGCAGGTGCCCGGTCAGCGACCTTGAACGCTCCGCGCGTTGGTATGCAAGGGTTCTGGCCTTCGATCCCGACCGGTTCTCCCATGAGGACACCATCCTCGACATTCCCGTCGAGGACGGACCGCGGTTGGCGCTGGACGCCAACCGCCCGCAGTTCACCGCCGACGGACCGCCGAGGTTCTTCTTCTGGACCGATGACCTGGCTGCAACCGTCGAGCACCTCCAGGGACTCGACGTTCGCATCACGTCTGAGGTCGAGGACATCGGCAGTGTGTTCTTCGTGCAGTTCGAAGATCCGGACGGCAACCCGCTGATGGTGTGCCAGCGCGCGAGCTGGTGAACCCGCCCTTGATGTCGACGCCGGGGTAGCTGGCGGTGCGCGTTCGCCGTCACATCGCTCCGCACCAGCTTCGGTAACGCTCTGTGGTCGCCAGGGGCGGCCGACCAGTGGGCAGGCCTCAGCAGGGAAGGGCGGGGGAGTGGGGCGTGGCAAAGGGCGACACGATCAGCACATGTCGTGTGTCCGCATGGAGTTCACCATGTCACCGAAGGTGCGCCAGTACATGACTGACCCATCCGGCATGGTCATGGTGATGCTGCCGCGCGAGCTGATGGTGTAGGGCAGCATCACGCCTGCACAGCCATACACCGCCTGGCCGAAGTTGTCGGTGCTGGCGTTTGCAGGGGCTGCGACGCTCAGGCCCACCACGGCCACGGCCATCGCAGTGAGAAGTCCCATGCGGGTGGGCCCGCTGAAGTGACGACTACTTCTCGACATCTCACGTCTCCGTCTTGTCGTGGAGGCTGAGGGCAGCCTCGTGGTTGAGGCTTTCCATCAAACGGGTCTGGTGCGCCTTCGAGTAGCGCCTTACGACCTGCCCGTCCGGGTCCATGGCCTCACGTCAGCAGTCACATGCCCAGGCAGACAACCCAACAGGGGCGATGTGCGCGCAGGCGCGCCGGGCTCTGGTCCGGAAAAACGAAACCGCAGGCCATCCAGTGGATGACCTGCGGTCTTGTGTGGTGGCCAGGGGCGGGGTCGAACCGCCGACCTTCCGATTTTCAGTCGGACGCTCGTACCAACTGAGCTACCTGGCCGTGACAACAAACTGCCAGCCGAGGCTGGCGCGGTCGCGACTATACCGGACGTCCGGCCCCCGCTCCCAACCGGCTGCCGGCGGGCACCTCCGTGGAATAGCAGCCCCGCGAAGCCCCGTTGGACCCGCCATGCGTGCCATCACCTATGACCAGTACGGCGACCCCGACAACCTGACCCTTTCCGACGTCCCCGGCCCGAAGGTCGGCCCAGCGGAGGTCCTGATCCGGGTCCGCAGCGCCTCGGTGAACCCGGTGGACTGGAAGGTGGCTGCCGGCGGCCTGGACCCGCTGATGAACATCACCTTCCCCGCGATCCCCGGCTGGGACGTCGCCGGTGTGGTGGAGCGCGTCGGCCTCGACACCCCCGAGTTCCAGCCCGGCGACGAGGTCATCGCCTACGCCCGCAAGGACTGGGTGCACGGCGGCACCTTCGCCGAGCTCGTGACGGTGCCGGTGCGTGCGGTCGCCCGCAAGCCCAAGGCGCTGGACTGGAACCAGGCCGCCGGCCTGCCGCTCGCCGGCCTCTCGGCCTACCAGCTGCTCAGCCGCCTCGGTCTCGCCAAGGGTGAGACGGTGCTCGTCCACGCGGCCGCGGGTGGCGTCGGCAGCCTCGCGGTGCAGATCGCGAAGGCCACCGGCGCCCGGGTCATCGGCACTGCCTCCGAGGCCAACCACGACGCCCTGCGTGAGCTTGGCGCCGAGCCCGTCGCCTACGGCGAGGGCCTGCCGGAGCGAGTGCGTGAGCTGGCGCCCGACGGCGTCGACGTGGTCGTCGACTTCGTCGGTGGCGTGCTCGACGACACCCTCGCGGTGCTGAAGGAGGGCGGCCGCCACGGCTCCATCGTCGAGGGCGAGGTCGCCGAGAAGGGCGGCCTCTACGCGTGGGTCCGACCCAACGCGGCCGACCTGCAGGCGCTTGCCGACCTCGCCGACCAGGGCCTCCTCACCGTCCCGGTCACCGAGGTCTTCCCGCTCGAGAAGACGGCCGAGGCGTTCCGCGTCAGCCAGGGCGGACACGTCCGCGGCAAGATCGCCATCGAGGTCAGCAGCTAGCAGCGGGTATGCCGCGTGCGCGCCGTTGCGCACGCGGCATACCGGTCTGGTGTGGTCACCCTCCGATCGTTCAGTCGGTGACCGGGTCGTCGCTTCCCGGTGTGACTCCGACGCCGGTGGTCGGTGCCGGCCTGGAGAGGGTCGGCCCGACGCCGTCGCGGCCGAAGGCCGCGTCACGGGTGCCGACCTTGCGGGCTGTGGCGAGGTGGCCGCCCAGGAAGGCCGACGCGGTGGCGACGGCCATGCCGGCCAGCGCACTGGCGACGCCGACGCCGTGCCGGCCACGGCCCCGCGAGACCCACGAGCTGCCGAGCAGGCCCAGGGCAGCCGTGTTCAGGAGCGCGTGCGCCGACCCGACCCGGCGCTCGGGGTTACCCGTGTCGTGCCACTCGGCGAACCCGGTGGCGGCGGTCGGCACCGCCGCGAGCAGACCGGCGCCGAGAAGCTTCCGCGCCGCCTCACGAGAGCCCACGCCTCCGATGAGGTCGAGGACGACGGCAGAGGTCCACAGGCCGACGGGCACGTCGGTCAGCGGCGGGTGGATGGCGTGACCCACCCCGCGGCCCTGGAGCAGCCCGCGCAGGCCCGGCGAGCGGGTGACGGGGGTGCTGAGCCGCGACAGCACGGCGCCGACGGTGTCGAGGGCCGCGGTCCCCTCCAGCGCCTGCACCGCCTGCACGAGCGGCGACCCACCGGTCGGCGTGGGGTGCGGGACATCGGGCAGGGCGGCGTGGTCGGGGTTGGACGTCATACCTGCCTGTACCCACGACCGCACCGGGGATGCACGGTCCATCGAGGTTGCCTGCAACGGCGGCGGACCCCGGTCCGGTGTGCTGGGACAACGCGAGAGGCGCCGCTCTCCTGAGCGGCGCCTCTCATGCGAAGCGACCCCGACGGGACTCGAACCCGCGACCTCCGCCGTGACAGGGCGGCGCGCTAACCAACTGCGCTACGGGGCCTTGGTTAAGGCCTGTGGTGCTGTATCCCCAACGGGATTCGAACCCGTGCTACCGCCGTGAAAGGGCGGGGTCCTAGGCCGCTAGACGATGGGGACCGGCTCTCGCCGAACCCTCGCGCCCAGCCAGCAGGGCTCGGATCCGTCGAGGACTCGGAAAGCATACGGGTCGGACGGCGAATACTCCAAAACGGGCTCTCCGGGGTCAGCCGCGCAGGTTCTGGAGGGCCTTCCGGACCAGCGCCACCGCCTCCTCCTCGGTCACCCGCGACCGGGCCGCGCGCTCGGCGAACGCGGCTGCCGCACGCTGCAGCGCCACCTCGTCACGCTGCGCACCGGGTGCCACCACGGTGCCGGCACGGCTCGCCGTGGCCACCAGGCCCTCGGCCTCGAGCTCGCGGTAGGCACGGGCCACGGTGTTGACGGCGACCCCGAGGTCGGCGGCCAGGCCGCGCACGGTCGGCAGCCGCTCGCCCTCGGCCAAGGCGCCGGACTCGATGAGCACCGCCAGCTGGGCGCGGATCTGCTCGAACGGCGCCACCGACCCGTGCTGGTCGACGGACAGGGCGGGCAGCGTCATGCCGCACCCCCGCGAGCCCAATCCACGAGCCGGTCGGCGTCCCAGGTGTTGACGATGCGCTCGGCGGGAACACCGAGCCGCTCGGCCCGCTCGCAGCCCAGCGCCTTGAAGTCGAGCTGGCCCGGGGCGTGCGCGTCGGAGTCGATCGAGAAGAGGCACCCGATCTCGAGGGCGAGTTCGAGCAGCTCGTCGGGCGGGTCCTGTCGCTCGGGCCGGCTGTTGATCTCCACGGCGACGTCATTCTCCGCGCACGCCTCGAACACCGCCCTGGCGTCGAACTCGGACTGCGGCCGGGTGCCCCGTCCGCCCGTGACCAGCCGCCCCGTGCAGTGGCCGAGGACGTTCACCCGCGGGTTCTGCACCGCGGCGACCATGCGGCGGGTCATCGGGGCGGCGTTCATCTTCAGCTTCGAGTGCACGCTCGCGACGACGACGTCGAGGCGGTCGAGCATCTCGGGCGTCTGGTCGAGGCTGCCGTCGTCGAGGATGTCGACCTCGATGCCCTTCAACAGCCGGAAGTCTCCGCCCAGGGAGGCGTTCACCTGGTCGACGACCCCCAGCTGGCGCGTGAGGCGCTCGCTCGACAGGCCGTTGGCGACCTTCAGCCGCGGGGAGTGGTCGGTCAGCACGAGGTAGTCGTGCCCGAGCTCGACCGCGGTCAGCACCATCTCGTCGATGGGACTGCCCCCGTCGGACCAGTCCGAGTGCGAGTGGCAGTCGCCCCTGAGGGCGGCTCGCAGGTCGTCGCCGCCGTCGGCAAGGCTGTCGGTCGCCTTGTCCTGCAACGACTTCAGGTATGCCGGCAGCTCACCTCGCACGGCCTCCGCCACCACGCCGGCGGTGGACTTCCCGATGCCGTTCAGCTCCTGGAGCGTGCCGGCCTCCGTCCGGGTGGTCAGCTCGGCGGGGTCGGTCGCGCGCACCACGGTGACGGCGCGCCGGAACGCCTCGACGCGGTAGGTGCCGGCGCGGTCGCGCTCGAGCAGGAAGGCGATGCGGCGCAGGGCGTCGGCCGGCTCGACCGGCGCCTCGAGTGGGGCGATGGGCGTGACCACGGGCGGCCTAGTGCTTGAACTGCTGCTTGACGAGCGTGTCCCACACCCGGTCGCCACCGAGGGTCCGCGCGGCCACCAGGGCCTTGGCGGCAGGGGTGAGCAGGTAGCGGGTCTTCGGCCGGTCCGCCTCGACGGCCTTGAGGATCGTGCGGGCCACGCTCTCGGGACCGACGGCGAGCAACGGGTTGGAGTACCCGCTCGAGGTGTTCTGCACGTTCTGTGCGATGAGTGTGGCGTAGGGCGAATCAGGCTGCGCGCCAGCGCCATTCGCCACAGAGGCGTGCACGGTGTCCTCGAAGCCGGTGCGGGTGATGCCGGGCTCGACCACGACGACGTCGATGCCGAACCCGCGCACCTCGCTGCGCAGGGCGTCGCTGATGGCCTCCACCGCGTGCTTCGTCGCGTGGTAGTAGCCGCCGACCGGGAAGGTGATCCGGCCACCCATCGAGCTGATGTTGATGATCCGGCCCCGGCCGGCGCGGCGCATGCCCGGCAGCACCAGCTGGGTCATGCGCGCGAGCCCGAAGACGTTGGTCTCGAACATGGTGCGCACCTTGTCGAGGTCGGCCTCCTCGACGGTGCCGTACTCGCCGTAGCCGGCATTGTTGACCAGCGTGCCGACCCGGCCGTGCTCGGTCTCGATGCGCTGGACCGCCGCGGTCATGGACTCCTCGGACGTCACGTCCAGTGCCATGACGCGGGCCCCCGCCTCCTCGAGGTCGGCCAGGGTCTCGGGGCGACGGGCCGTCGCGTAGACGGTGTGGCCGGCCTTGACGAGCAGGTCCGCGGCGGCCTTGCCGATGCCGGACGAGCAGCCGGTGATGAGGACGGGGTCGAGCGAGGTGGCGCGCATGGCGTCAGTGTCGCGCATCGCCCGACCGGTCGCGCGGCTCGTTCGGTGTGTCTGCCCAGTCAGGCAGCGTGCGGATGGGCCGGCGCTCCCGAGGTGGCCGCCGCGGCCTCGGCACGCTCCTTGATGCCGAGGAGCATGCGCCGCTCCATCACCGCGTGCGGCAGCTCGACGACCAGGGCGTAGAAGAGGGATGGCAAGCCCTTCGGCTGCGTGGCGCGCGCGATGAGCCGGCTGCGGTGCTCGCCTGCGGGTTCGACGACGTAGCTGCCCCAGTTCCTGACCACCAGGGCGCGGCCGGGCACCACGGCCTCGACGTCGGTGCCGAAGTCGGGTGCCATGCCGATCGGCGTCCCCACGTGCACGTCCTGCCACTCCGGGTGCACCCGGTCGGCGCTGTGGATCTGGCACCCGGCGAGGTTCTCGAGCCAGTCGTAGGTGTAGAACCCGCCCCTGGCCTGGCCGATCTGGGCGATCCACGGCCACACCGCGTCGGCAGGCGCCTCGACCGTCACGGCCCTCGTGATCTTGATGCCGGGCTCCGGCCCGACGGGGTCGTCCCCGGGGTACCACGCCGCCCGCTCCGAGGCGGTCGAGCCCCAGTTCTGGAGCCAGGGGCGCACGATCCCGCCGTAGACCACCGGCAGGGCCAGGAAGAACCCGGTCGCGCCGCAGGCAGCCGCGCGACCCGCGGGGGAGGGAGCCCGCGACGGCCACCGGCGCACGGCAGCCACCGGGGCGAGCGCGCTGGCCGCTGCCAGCACCGGCGGCCCTCCGATCGACACGGCGATCGAACGGCTGATCCGCAAGGCCTTCCGGGCTCCTGCCAGCCGGCCAGTGGATGGGGTGACGGTGTTGTGGACGCTCTGCTCGAGCTGGGTCATGGTTCCTCCTCGTGTCACCTCCCACACTGGGGCCGGTGAGACAGGAGGGGTCGGGCCGAAGGTCCCCGACCGGGCACGGCCTCAGCCGCCGACGACCTCCGCCAGGCCCTGCACCAGCCGGTCCGCGTCGTCCTCGTCGTTGTACGGCGCCAGCCCGATGCGCAGCGCGCCGGTGTCGCCCAGCCCCAGCACGCGCGAGGCCTCGATCGCGTAGAAGCAGGCGGCAGGGGCGTTGACGTTGCGCTCGGCGAGGGCGGCCCGCACGTCCTGGGAGTCGTGGCCCTCGAAGCGCACGAGCAGGGTGGGGGTGCGTCGGTCGGCCTGCGAGTAGAGCACCGCGCCCGGCAGGGCGGAGATGCCCTTCTCGATGCGCTCGCGCAGCCGGTCCTCGTGCTCCTCGAGCGACTGCATGGCGCTCAGCACCCGCGTGCGGCGGTCACCGGCACCGCCCAGAGGCGAGAGGGACGCGATGAAGTCCACGGCGGCGGTGGTGCCGGCCAGGAGCTCGTAGGGCAGCGTGCCGAGCTCGAACCGCTCGGGCACGGCGTTGGAGGACGGCAGCAGCTTCTCCGGCTGGAGCGTCTCCAGCAGCTCGGGGCTCGCCGCGACGACCCCGCAGTGCGGCCCCATGAACTTGTACGGCGAGCAGGCGAAGAAGTCCGCCCCCATCGCCTTGACGTCGACGCCGACGTGGGGCGTGTAGTGGACGCCGTCGACGTACAGCAGGCCGGGCGTCCCGTGCACCAGGTCGGCGATGGCCGCGACGTCGGGCCGCGTGCCGATCAGGTTGGAGGCCGCCGTGACCGCCACGAGGCGGGTGCGGTCGGAGAGCAGGTCACCGACCGCCTCGGGCGGCAGCTCCCCCGTGGCGGGGTCGAAGTCGGCCCAGCGGACGACGGCACCGACCCGCTCGGCAGCCTGCACCCACGGGCGGATGTTGGCGTCGTGGTCGAGTCGGGTGACCACCACCTCGTCGCCAGCCGACCAGGTGCGCGACAGGGTGCGGGCCATGTCGTAGGTGAGCGCCGTCATGCTGCGCCCGAACACCACCCCGCCCGGAGCGGTGCCCAGCAGGTCGCCCATCGCCGCGCGCGCGTCCTGCACGACCTGCTCGGCGCGCCGCTCCGCCCGGGTGACGGTGCCACGGTTGGCGATCGCGGACGTCATGGTCTCGGCGACGGCCGTCGCGACGACGTCTGGCACCTGGGACCCGCCCGGCCCGTCGAAGTGGGCGGCGCCCTCGGCGAGGGCGGGGAAGTGGGCTCGGAGCGCGGCGACGTCGAGGCTCATGGGCCGATCCTGTCAGGTGTGGTCGAGGGCGTACCGGGTGACCCGGCCATCCTCGCGGACGACGACACCACCCCGCGCGGCGAGCAGGAGGTCGGGCCGGCGGTCGGTGACCAGCCGGGCCGACTCCTCCCCGGACTCCGGGTTACGCAGGGTCAGGACGAACGCGTGGTCGTTTCCGCGAAAGGGGTTCGGCCACAAGGAAAGTCGTTGCACCGACACGGTCCAGCCTCCCGGTGCTCCCGGTTCCGGAACGTCCTCGGCGGAGACCTGCTCGCGCGACCCGCCGGCCAGGGTGTAGCGCTCCCAGGCCCCCGCGCGCTCCACCCACAGGTTCCCCTCGGCGGTGAACCACCGCGACGGCAGCGCCGTCGGGCACACCTGCGGGCTCACGCTGGTCCACGCCGGCGAGAGGCCGGCATACAGGCTGGTGACGCAGCGTCCGCCGCTCACGGTGGTCACGACCACCGGGCCGTCCGCGACGGCGAGGGTGGCCGCGTCGGGCACGAGGGTGCGCCGCCCGGTCGCGGGGTCGACGAGGAAGCTGCCGCCGCTGCCCCGCACCGGCAGCACCGCCACCCTGGGGAGCGAACCGACCGGGCCGGTGACGGTGGGAGACCCGCTCCGCTGCCCCGGGGCGTCGGTGGTCCACGCCAGGTGGCCTCGCGCGTCGACGCCCACGAGGGCGCACGATCCGCCGGACGTCGAGGTCGGGCAGGTCCTCAGCACGGTCATGCCGTCGGCCGCGGCCAGGGGCCTGATCCCCTGCGGGCCACGCGGACGCCACGTCCAACGGGCGCTGGCGTCGAGCCGCACCGAGTCGACCCGGTCGTCACGGACCACGAGCATGCGGTCGTCGGCGACCCAGCGGGAGCCACCGGTGACCGAGCCGAGGTGCACGGTCTTGCCGGTGCGCAGGTCGACCGAGGTGTTGTCGGCACTGACCAGCGCGCGACCACTGAGCACGTCGCCGTCGATGGCAGGTGCCTCCCACTGACCCGCCAGCCCACTGGTGCGCGGCCGCGCCAGCAGGGGCAGCGCGACAGCGGCGCCGGCCACCGCCACCCCGGCCAGCACCGCGACGACGACGGGGGCCCGGGAGCGCAGGGCGAGGGTGAGGCCGACGCCGCCGAGCACCACGCCCACCACGTAGAGCACCGGGACGGGCAGCACTGCGCCCACCACGACGAGGACGAGCCCGAGCCCGGCACACGCCAGCGCCGGGCGGGACCCTGCTGCCACCGGCGACTGTCGCGCACCCGTCATGCGGGGCTGGTGGGCGGCGGCGGGTTCTGCCGCGGCCGGATCCGCACCGGCGGCAGCTCAGGAGCGGGCAGGCGCGCCACCCGTCCCTGGTAGCCGACCACGGCGCCGAAACGGTCGCCCTCTTCCTGCCACTCGCGGCGGAACTGCTCGATCTCCTCGTGCGAGCGGCCGACGAAGTTCCACCACATGAGGATGTCCTCCTCGAACGGCGTGCCGCCGAGGAGCACCAGCCGAGCCGGTGCGTCGCTGTCGTTGGCGAGGGTGAGCGAGTGGAGTCCGGGGCCGATGAAGCCCATCGCTCCGCGCGCCGCGGCGACGCCCTCGAGGCTGACACCGTCGGTGTCGGCGAGCACCCCGTGCTCGAAGCCCTCGTCGACGGCGACCACGAGGTGGGCGCCCGGGTCGAGCACGACCTCGGCCCCGAGCAGCGGGGTGAAGGTGCGCACCGGCGAGGTCTGGCCGAGCAGCGAGCCGAGGAAGACCCGCACCACCGCCCCGGTGACGTGCACGGGCGGCGGGACGTGGTGTTGGAACATGCGCGGCTCGTCGCGGGCGTCGTCGGGAAGCGCCACCCACAGCTGCACGCCGTGCAGGACCGTGGTGGCGGGCGTGGAGACCTCCGAGTGGGCGATGCCGTGGCCGCCGGTCATCAGGTTCATCTCGCCGGGCCGCACCATGGCGTGGTTGCCGCCGCTGTCGCGGTGCTCGATCTCCCCGGAGAACAGCCAGCTCACCGTCTGCAGCCCGGTGTGCGGGTGGGGCGGGACGTCCATGCCCCCCGAGGTGCTCACGTCGTCGGGGCCGTAGTGGTCGGCGAAGCACCAGGCGCCGATGAGCGACCGCTGCCGCTGGGGGATGGTGCGCCGCACCGTCATGGCCCGCGGGCCCCCGAGTGGCACCTCCCGCGCCTCGAGCACCTCGACCACGGGTCGTCCGCCGGACTCCGGGACCGCGGTGTGCTCGCACTCGGTCTCGACCGGGCGGGTCTCCAGGTTGCTCATGGCCCACAGTTTGGCACCGGCCACGCCTCACGACGCCGCTCCCGGAGCCGTCCCGCGGCCAGTCGGTTCGGGAGTGCGGGCGCTTCCGCCGGATCCGGGGCATGGTTGGGGGGAAGGCGTCGGAGGAGGACCACATGCCCTACACGCAGCTGCTGCGGGCGGCCGGCCGCGCGACGGGCGCGGCCGCCGGACTGGGACTCGGAGCCGTGTTCGGGGCGGTCGCCGCGCTGCGGCACGGCCGGCCCCTGCATCCCCAGGGCGTGACCCTGCGCGTCACCCTGCTGGGGGAGGGCGCCGGCCGCACCGGCGTGCCGCTGCTCGACGACGCAGGGGTCAGCGACGGCACGGTGCGGGTGTCGCGCGCGATGGGCCTGCCGCCGTGGCTGCCCGACATCTACGGCGTGGCCCTGCGGCTGCCGCAGACGGCCGGCTACGACGAGGAACCGGCTGACCTGCTCTTCGCCTCCACGGGCGACTCGCGGCTGGGCCGGTTCACGCTCCTGCTCCACTCCGACCTCTCCGACGGGCCGCTGACGACGCTGCTGCCGGTGCGGTCACCGGCCGGTCCGCTGCTGCTGCGGCTCGAGCCGGTGCCCGGCTCCACCGTGCGCGAGGTCGGGCCGTCGTTGCGCGTGCCCGACCGGCTGTCGCTGTCGTATGCCGTGGGTACCGGCCCCTGGGTCCCCGTCGCCGAGGTGGCGGTGGGCGCCCGTATCGAGGGCCAGGACGACCCACGCCGTCACGACCCGGTCGTCCACCAGCTGCCGGGCACGGAGCAGTACCCGGTGGTGCGTTTCCTGCGCGAGCCGGCGTATGCCGCCGCCCGCCACCAGAAGGTGCCCGGCGAGGAGGCACGCGAGAGGGGTGCCACCGAGGCCAACAGCACCCGGTGACACCCCTGGTCGGTGGTGCGGGAGGTCCTACCGCCCGGCGCCGGTCAGCTCGGGGCGACGGGCGAGCAGGAGGCCGAGCGCGGCATACCCGATGAGCAGGTGGGTGGCCCCGATCCAGCGCGCCGGTCCGTCCCCGAGGAGGAGGAACGAGGGCACGGTCACGACGGCCCAGGTCTCCGCGACCAGCGGCCAGAACCGCAGCACGCCCTGCCAGCGGCCGGCGACGGCCACCTTGATGCCGATGACGAACATGCCGAGCATCGACAGCGGCCAGAAGGCGTCGAGCATCATGACCGGCCCGTCGCCGATGCTGCTCGGGAGCACGCCGTGGAGCAGCGACCAGAGCGAGGCGAGGCCGAGCAGGACGTACTCGACCCGGATCATGGCGCGGGCCTTCCTGGTCACGCCGGTGGCGCCGGTGCGGAGCATCGCGGTCAGCAGGGCGAAGACACCGACCTGGAAGCACAGGCCGGTCAGGTCGCCGACCCGGGCTCCGACGCCCTCGGCGGTGGGCCCGTAGACGAACTGCGACGCCGACCAGAGCAGGGTGCCGGCGGTCAGGGTGAGCCCCATCCGGCGGATGGTGCGCGGGTCGACGGTCCGGTCGCCGACGGTGGGCTGCGGCCGTGCCGCGTCGGTGCGGGCCAGGGCCGGCTGGGTGGTGAGGGTGTCGCTCATGACGGTTCCTTGTCGTGAAGTCGCGGTGCCCCGTGCACCGCCTTGCCCCAACAGTCGGGGCCGCGCGTCCCGGGCCCACAGGTGCCGGAGTCCGCAGTCGCGTCCTCGATGTGTCCCGGGTGACTCGGGACTCCGATCCTCGGGACAGCGGGACACCCCGCTTGCGACCATGTCGCCTGTGACGTCGCAGACCTCCCTCCCCGCGCCCGTGGCGCCAGCCGTCGTGGCGGCGCGCGGCAGCCGGGTCGGTGCGGGCCTGGCCGCGCTCGCCGTCGCGCTCTCCGCCGTCACCGTGGTGCTCGACCTCGCCAACCGGGGAGCCGATGTGCCGGCGTCCGCCGCCCTCGACCCCGGCTGGATCGGCTGCCTCACGGGCCTGGCGCAGGTGGTGCCCGGCGCGCTGCTGCTGCGACAGCTGCCCCGTCACCCGGTGGCCTGGCTGCTGGTGGGCTCAGGACTGTTCTGGGTGGTCGACTCGCTGTGCAGCAGCTGGACCGCCTACGCCGTCTACACCGCGCCCGGCACGCCCGGCGCGTCCGCCGCTTTCTACCTCTACCAGCGGCTCGGGGCCGGGCTGCTGCTCGGCCTCCCGCTGATCCTGTTGGTGTTCCCACACGGCCGGTTGCCACAGGAGCCCCTCTGGCGGCGGCTGTCGCTGGCCAGCATCGCGCTCACGGCGCTGCTGCCGGTGCTGCTGGCCGTGGTGCCGTCGACGACCGCGGAGCGGTTCGCCGGTGCCCCGCTCGACCCCGCGCTCGCCCGGCTCGACGTCGACCCGGTCAGCATCGCCCTTCCGTGGGGCGTCTGGCGCGTGCTGCTCACCGTCGCCTATGCCGGCGTCTTCCTCAGCCTGCTCGTGCCGCTCGCGGTGGTCGTGCGTCGTTACCGCGCGGGCGACGCCGTGGGCAGGGCGCAGCTGCGGTGGCTGGTCTGGGCGGCGGTCATCAACGTCATCGTGATCGTGGTCGGCATGAACGTCACCGACCCGCTGCCCGGCATCCTGCTCTGCCTCGGGGTCGGGGTCACGTCGGCCGCGATCGTGGTCGCCGTCAACCGCCACAACCTGTATGCCGTCGACCGCCTCATCTCGGCGACGCTCGTCTACGCGCTGCTCGCCGGGGCGGTCGTGCTCATCGACGTGCTCGTGTTCGCGCTCGCGGGAGCCGTTCTGGGTCAACGCGACTCCGCGCTGGTCGCGATCGCCGTGGTCGCGGCGGTCTACGCGCCGCTGCGCGACCGGCTGGCGCGCGTGGTGCGCCGGTTGCGCCGCGGCTCCCGTGACGACCCGTATGCCGTGGTGTCGGCCCTCGCCGAGCAGCTCGAGGTGTCGTCGTCACCCGACCAGCAGCTTGTGGCGGTGGCCCAGGCGGTGGGGGAGGCGTTCCGGTCGCCCTACGTGCGGGTCGAGATCGCCGGGCCGTCCGGTAAGCGCCAGGTGGTGGAGCACGGCAGTCCCGCCGGACGAGCCGTGGAGCTGCCGGTGGTCTACCGCGGCGAGCGGGTCGGCCAGCTGACGCTGTGCCCCGCGGGGAGCAGCGAGCTGTCGGAGCGTGACCAGCGCCTGCTCGGCGACGTGGTGCGCCAGGCTGCTGCGGCCGCCCGGGCGAGCGAGCTCAGCGCCAGTCTCCAGGCCAGCCGTGAGCAGATCGTCACCGCCCGCGAGGAGGAACGACGGCGGCTGCGGCGCGACCTGCACGACAGCCTCGGGCCGAGCCTCGGGGCGGTCACCCTGCGCATCGAGACGGCCCGGAACCTGGCTTCCCGCAACCCTGCCGAGGCTGACCGGCTGCTCGATCAGGCGACCTCCGACGTGGCGGCGGTGTTGGCCGACGTGCGGCGCCTGGTGCACGACCTGCGTCCGCCGGCCCTCGACGAGCTGGGCCTGGTGCGGGCCATCGACCAGCTGGCGCGTCGGCTGGAGAGCCCGGACCTCACGATCACCGTGGTCGACGAGGGGGTCGACGGGGCTGCGCTGCCGGCCGCGGTCGAGGTGGCGGCGTTCCGCATCGCCTCGGAGGCGGTCAACAACGTGGTGCGCCACTCGGGGGCGCGGCGCTGCACGGTGCGCCTGTCCTTCACCGACGCGCGTCCCTGGGGCCCGACCCACGCAGTGGTGGTCGAGGTGGAGGATGACGGCCGCGGCATACCTCAGGACGTCGCCGCAGGTGTGGGCATGCTGTCGCTGCGCGAGCGAGCCGCCGAGCTGGGCGGCACGGTGTCAGTGGAGTGCCCGCCCGGCCGGGGCACGCTGGTGCGGGCGGTGCTGCCGTGCGGCACGACTGCGACGACCCCTCCGAGGACGGGAGCTTCCACCGATGCACGATGAGCCGATCCGCGTGCTGCTCGCTGACGACCACCCGGTCTACCGCGACGGCCTCGCCGCCCTCCTCGCGTCGGTCGAGGGCCTGGAGGTGGTGGGAACCGCCGAGGACGGTCTCGCCGCGGTCGCTCTTGCCACCGAGCTGCAGCCCGACGTCGTCGTGATGGACGTGCAGATGCCCGGTCTCGACGGCATCGAGGCCACCCGTCGGCTCACCACCGCCAGCCCGCACATCGGCGTGGTCATGCTGACGATGGCCGAGGAGGACGCGACGCTGTTCTCCGCCATGCAGGCAGGGGCGCGCGGCTACCTGCTCAAAGGCGCCAACCAGGCGGAGATCACCCGCGCCGTCACGGCAGTCGCCCGTGGAGAGGCGATCTTCGGCCCGGCCATCGCCCGGCGCATCGCCGACTTCTTCGCCGGGGCTCCCGCGGCAGGGTCGGCGGCCGAGCAGGCGTTCCCGCAGCTGACCGCCCGGGAGCGGGAGATCCTCGAGCTGGTGGCGGCCGGACGCTCGAACCCCCAGATCGCCTCGACCCTGTTCCTGTCGCCGAAAACGGTGCGCAACAACGTCTCCAACATCTTCGCCAAGCTGCACGTGGCCGACCGGGCCGAGGCCATCGTGCGGGCGCGGGAAGCCGGCCTCGGCCACTGACTGCCCGTCCCCCTCGGCCGGTCACCTCAGCGGTGCTGCCCCTTGGGGGAGGACCCTGGGCAGGAGCGGGCGACCCGATGCGGCGTCGACCACCGGGCGGTCGCCGAGCTCCGCCTCGAGGGGCACCGTGACCTCCTCGAGGCGCAGCGAGGAGTTGCACATCTGGCCCGACGGTGGGCTGAGGGCCGTGCCGCCGACCACCACGACGTCGTTGGTCTCGAGCACGTGCGCACGCAGGTCGGTGTCGCAGGCTCCGCTGCCGAGGGTGACCGTCAGGGAGGTCGGAGTGTGGCCGATGACGTCCTGCCCGGTGAGCAGGGATTGGCGTTCGTCAACGGGAAGGGACGGAAGGTCGACGGGCTCGAGGTCGCCCGGCTCGACCGCGGCGACGGCGACGCGCACGAGTGGATCAGGCAGGCCCTGCACGGTGAACGACCACGCCGGCACCTCGGCCGGGCCGCGTGCCGTCAGGAGCGAGGTGGTCACGCGGCGGGCGCCGGTGATCGTGAGCCAGTCGCACCCAATGCCGGAGTCGTCCGCCGTGGGGCACAGCCCGGATCGCGGGTTGACCATCTGGTCGTAGGCCGTCTGCGCACCGAGGGTGTCGACCGCAACCGTGGTTCCGTCGGAGTAACGCACGGTACCCTTGCCTGGCGTGGTGGGCAGCGCCGTGGCGGTGCGGATCCAGCCGTTGTAGAAGGAGGCCTTGAGGGTGGGGCGCGGCATCCAGTCAGGGTCGTTGGTGAGATCCTGCGCGGCCACAACGCCGGTGTGCCATCGTCGCAACAGGTCTCCGCGTGTCCAGGCATCGGCCACCTGCTCGGCCCGTCGCTGGAAGAGCGTGGCAGGGAGGTCGCTCTCGGTGTCGGTGGTCCCGGACCCGCATCCCGTAGCCAGCGCGACGGCGACCAGCACTGGTGCGAGGAGGGCAGTGGTCGGGCGCGGCATACCCCTTGGACGCCCCGCGGCGGCGGTGCGTTCCGCGGTCGAGCGGCTCTTTCCGTGCTGGCAGCGGCTGGCGCTCCGCGCGTGCCGCGCTGGGATGACACGTAGGGTGCAGAAGTGACCTCCTCGACGCCCCCGGCCGCCAACGACGCGCGGCTCGAGGTGAGCTGGAGCAGGGTCGGACCCGCCTGGGTGAGATTCATCGAGGTGCACCCAGCCGGAGTGTCCCGCGGCACCGTGGTGGTGATGCCCGGACTCGGGCTCCCGCGCTACACGCGTTCAATGGTCGAGGCGCTCGCCGAGCGTGGACTGCGCTGCGTGGTGCTCGACCTGTTGGCCTGGCGACGCCCGCGACTGCGCGTCCCTCCCCGCATCGGGCCGATGGGGGAGGCAGCGGCCAGGTGGGTGCGCGAGGCGCAGGTCGCGGGTCCTGTTGTGCTGCTGGGTCATTCGACGGGAGCACAGGCCGCCCTCGGCACAGCACTGCAGTTGCAGCACGACCGCCGCGACCTGTCCCTGGTGCTGGCCGGTCTGACCTTCCAGCCCGAACAGCGTTCCTGGTCGGGCATCCTGCGGGCAGCCGCCACGGCGTACCGCAAGGACCCGCCCTCAGAGCTCGTGGTGGTGGGGAAGAACGTCGCCAGGGTGCGCACCGACCCCTTGAGCATCATCGAGTCGGGACGACGGGACCGTCCGGAGGAGCGGGTGCGTGGCCTGCAGGTGCCCTTGGCGTTGACGGCGGGGGAGGCGGACTCCTTTGCGCCGCAGGCGTGGATGGACCAGGTGGCGGCCGCGTCGGGTGGGTCTGCGCACGTCACGGTGCTCCCGGGGTCGCACAACAACCTCTTCACGCACCCCGACGCGCTCGCCGACCTGGTCGCCCCGCTGGTCCCTTCCTAGGCGGCCGAACCGAGCTCAGCTCCGGGGCGGCCGGAACCAGGTCAGCTCCGGGCGGGCGGAGCGAGCGACGACCGCTCGATGAAGACCGTGGGGAGGCGGTCGTGCACCGGTGACCGCTGCTCCCCGCTGATCCTGTCGAGCAGGCGTTCGCAGGCGGCCACACCGATCTCGTACATCGGCTGGGTCACCACCGTGAGCGGGGGCTCCACCACATCGGCCCACTCGGCGTCGTCGAACCCGAGCAGCGACACCTCCTCGGGGCAGCGAATACCGCGCTCGCGGAAGCACTGCAGGGCACCGAGCGACTGGATCGAGTCGAACGCCAGGATCGCCGTCGGCGGCTCGGCCAGGTCCATGAGCCGGCACACCTCGTCGACTGCGTCCTCTCGACGAAAACCGTTGGCGGACAGGTACTCCGGACGAAGCGTGAGGCCGGCCGCCGTCATCGCGTCTCGGTAGCCCGCCGCGCGGGAGCCGACAGTCGTTGCAGACAGCCGCTCGACGCCCTTCATGTCAGGCCGGACGAGCCGCTCGCGGATCTCGGGTGTGCCGCCTGTGACGATGGCAATCCGCTTGTGCCCCAGGGCAAGCAGGCGTTCGGTGGCGAGCCGGGCAGCCTTCCGGTTGTCGATCCCCACCGTGTCGGCAGCGAGTCCCGCGACGCGTCGGTCGAGCAGCACCACGGGCGTGCCGGCGGCGATGACCTCTCGGAGGTGCTTGCGGTCGCCGGCGTCGGCGGGGCAGATGACCAGGCCGTCGACCCGCCGCTCCTCCAGGAGCGACACAGCGCTTCGCTCCTTCTCCAGCTCCTCGTCGGTGTTGGCGAGCAGCACCTCGAAGCCTCGGCTCCTGGCCGTGTCGGTGATGCCGCGCAGCGACTTGCGGAAGAACGGGTTCTCGATGTCGGAGATGACCACGCCGATGGTGTGGGACGAGCCGGTGACCATGCTGCGCGCGAGCACGTTGGCCCGGTAGCCGAGCGCCTCGGCCGCGTCGAGCACCCGCTGTCGGGTGGTCTCGCGCACGGACCCGTAGCCCCCGAGGGCCCGGGCCGCGGTGGCGGTGGAGACGCCGGCGCGCTCGGCGACGTCCGGCAACGTCGCGACGCCCCTGCTGCCGTCGTCCAGCCTGCGCACGGATTGCCCTCCTGCTTCGCGGCCGGGCGAGGTCGTCCGAGCCGATGAGTCCTGACCATAGCGGTGTGCGGCCCCACCGCCGCCAGAGGGCCGGTGACCATTTTTCGACCAAACCCTTGACAGCCGGTGACCGTCTTGAGAACGTTCTCAACACCTCGACTGAGAACGTTATCAAAACCCAGAGACGGAGAAACCCGATGCCGGACACCCTGCCCCTGAAGCCGATCGACGCCGACACCGTCGACAAGCTCGCCGCGACCGTCAGCGAGCGCGAGGCCATTGCCACGGCCGTCGCGGACGTGGTCGCCCGCGGCCTGCGCAACGTCTACTTCGTCGGCGCCGGTGGCTCGATCATCTGCAGCTACCCCGCCCACTACCTCCTGCAGCGCAAGGCCTCGTTCCCGGTCTTCCAGCTGCAGAGCGACGAGCTCAACTGCAGCACTCCAGCCCTGATGGGGGAGGGGTCGCTGGTGGTGCTCGCCTCCTACACCGGCACGACCAAGGAGACCGTCGCCGCCGCGAAGACGGCCAAGGCCTCCGGTGCCACGGTCATCTCCGCAGCCAAGGCCGGCAGCCCGCTGGCGGAGGCCTCCGACACCGCCTTCTCGGGCAAGAGCGACCTCTTCGAGCTGCTCGTCGCCTTCGAGCTCCTCGCCGCGACGGGTGCCGACCTCGACCGCGCCGAGGTCGACGCCGCCCTCACCGCCCTCCCGCAGGCCGTCCGGCACGCCATCGAGCAGGCCGAGCCGCAGCTGGCCAAGATCGCCGACGCCTTCAAGGACGAGCCCATCACCTACGTGCTGGGCTCGGGCCCGAGCTACGGGTGGGCCTACGGCCTCGCCATGTGCTTCCTCCAGGAGATGCAGTGGAAGCACGCCGCCGCCTTCAACACCGGCGAGTTCTTCCAGGGCGCCTTCGAGATGGTCGACGACGACACCGCGGTGCTGCTGTGGCTGGGCGAGGACGCCTCGCGGCCGATGGCCGAGCGGGGCAAGGCCTTCCTCGACACCTACTGCAAGAAGGCGCAGTACGTCGACGTCAAGGACCTCGACCTTCCCGGCATCCCTGCCGCCCTTCGCCAGGACGTCTCGCCGATCGTCGTGGGCGCCCTGGCCAACCGGCTCGCCCAACACTACGAGTCGGTCCGCGGCCACGACCTCGAGACCCGCCGCTACATGTTCAAGGTCGACTACTGAGCCCTGCGGGGCAGGAGGAGCTGACCATGCTCAACTTCGACGACGACCGCTACCTGCGCATCCAGTCCGGTGCCGTGGGCCTCGCCGGTCGCATCCACGAGGAGGTCGACCGGGCCCTGGGTGAAGGGGTCCAGAACCTCTTCTTCGTGGGGTCCGGCGGTGCCGGCATCCTCATGGAGCCGGCGGCTCGGCTGCTCCAGGAGCGCTCGACCTTCCCGGTGCACCAGGTGATCCCGGCCGAGCTCGTGGTGCGCGGATCGGTGCACCTCGGCCCGCACTCGTTGGTGGTGATGCCGTCCCTGTCGGGCACCACGCCCGAGAGCATCGGGGCCCTCCGCTGGTGCCGGGAGCGCGGCGCCAAGGTCATCACCCTGACCGGGTTCGCGGGCGTCCCGCTGGCCGACGAGGCCGACGTCAGCCTCGTCAACGAGGCCGCCGACGACACCTCCTGCGAGTCGTTCTACCTGCAGTCGCTGCTCGTGGCGCTCTCGCTGATGCACCTGCGGGGCGAGTACGACGGCTACGCGGAGACCGTGGCCCAGCTCGGGTCGCTGCCGGCCCTCCTGCTGGAGGCGAAGCGCGCCTTCGAGCCGCGCGCCGCGGAGTATGCAGCCCGCATCCAGGACGAGCCGTTCCACATCGTCACCGGTGCCGGGGCGACGTGGCCGCAGGCCTTCTACTACGGCATGTGCATCCTCGAGGAGATGCAGTGGATCCGCACCCGACCGGTGCACGCGTCCGACTTCTTCCACGGGACGCTCGAGCTGGTCGAGGAAGGGGTCAGCGTCATCCTCCTCAAGGGGGAGGACTCCTCCCGCCTGCTCGTCGAGCGTGTGGAGAAGTTCGTTCCCGGGTACACCGAGAAGATGTGGGTGCTCGACAGCGCCGACGTGGACCTGCCCGGGGTCACCCAGGAGGTGCGGTCGCTGGTCTCCCAGGTCGTGCTGGCCGCACTGCTCGAGCGGCTCAGTGCCCACCTCGAGGTGCTGCGTGACCACCCGCTGACGACCCGGCGCTACTACAAGCGCGTGGCGTACTGACGGTGACGTGGTGAGCGCCAGCCTGGTCGCCGTCGGCGACAACGTGGTCGACCGCTACGTCGACCGAGGGGTCATGTACCCCGGGGGCAACGCGGTCAACGTCGCGGTGCACACCCGTCGCTGCGGCGCCCGGTCCGCCTACGTCGGTGCGGTCGGCACCGACGCGGCCGGCCGGGCCGTGCTCGACGCCCTCGTCGCCGAGGGGGTCGACACCCGTCTCGTGCGGGTGGTCGACGGTGCCAACGCGTATGCCGAGGTGCGGGTCGTGGAGGGAAACCGCGTCTTCGGCCACGGGGACCCGGGCGTCTCCCGGGTCACCCTCACGCAGGCCGACCTCGCGGCGGTCGCCGCCGCCGACATCACCCACACCGGCGAGTGCTCGATGGTCGAGGACCAGCTCGCCGACCTGGCGCTCGCCGCGCGCCGGCTCTCGTTCGACTTCTCGGAGCGGCCCTGGCCGTACCTCGAGAAGTACGCCCGGCACGCGCAGGTCGCGATCCGGTCCTGCCCCGGTGCCACCCCCGAGGAAGCCGCTGAGGAGGCCAAGCGCCTCCAGGAGCTGGGCCCGTCCTTCGTCGCCGTCACGATCGGCGCCGAGGGCGCGGTCCTCCTCGACCGCGGGGGCCTCGCCTACGCCCGGCCCGAGCCGGCGCCGGTGGTGGACACCCTCGGGGCCGGCGACGCCTTCATCGCCCGGCTCCTCCTCGGGGTGGCGGCAGAAGAGGACCTGCAGCACCTCGCCCAGGAGGCCACGGCATACGCCACCTCCACCTGCGCCTCGTTCGGCGCGTTCGGCTACGAGACGGCCATCGAGGCCACCAGCACACCGCTCGACCCCAACCAGCAAGGAGCGTATCGATCATGAGATCCCTGACCCGTGTGGGAGCTTCCCTCGCGGCGGTCGTCACAGCCGTGGCCCTCGCTGCGTGTGGGACGCCCTCGACCGCCACCACGTCCGGCAAGCAGGCCAACCTCAGCACGCCCAAGGAGAAGAAGGGCACGCTGACGATGGTCACGAAGTTCGCCGACCCGAAGTACGCCCCGTACTTCGTCGACGTGACCAAGGCGTACGAGGCTGCGAACCCCGGCGTGAAGATCCAGCTCGAGCAGGTCGGCGACCAGCCGTACAAGGACAAGATCCGCGTGCTGTCGGCGTCGAAGAAGCTGCCGGACATCTACTTCTCGTGGGCCGGTGACTTCGCCAACAAGTTCGTGCGTGCCAACCTCGCCGCAGACCTGACCTCGGTCATCGGGCCGGACACCGAGTGGGGCAAGACGTTCGCGCCGGCGGCCCTGAAGGCCTTCCAGACCAACGGCAAGTACTACGGCGTGCCGATCGACCTCGACGCGAAGTACATGGCCTACAACAAGAAGGCCTTCGCGAAGGCGGGCATCGCGAACCCGCCCGACAGCCTCGAGACCCTCCTCGACGACTGCGGCAAGCTGAAGTCCGCCGGTTACACGCCGATTGCGCTCGGCAACCAGTACGGCTGGCCGGCCATCCACTACATGACCCAGCTCAACGCGTATGCCGTGAAGCCGGACACGCTGTCCAAGGACTACAACCCGGCCACCGGTGCGTTCACGGACCCGGGCTACGTCACGGCGCTGACCCAGTTCCAGTCGATCGTCAAGCAGTGCGCCACGCCGCAGGCGAACGGCCTCTCCCACGAGGCGGCCCAGGCCAACTTCCTGAACGGCAAGGCGGCCATGCACTACCTGGAGTCGCTGGAGTTCCTCGCGCTGACCACCAAGGGCGGTGCGTCGAAGGACCTCGCCGACAACTGGTCGTTCTTCAAGCTCCCCGCCTCCTCGAGCAGCCCCGGTGACACCAAGGCGCTCACCGGTGCGCCGGACGGCTTCATGGTCAACGCGCAGAGCGAGAACGCCGCGCTCGCGGTCGACTTCCTCAAGTTCATGACCAACGCGCAGAACGCGCAGAAGCTCACCGCGGACATCGGCTGGCTCAGCCCGGTGCAGGGGTCCGCGACGAGCAGCAACTCGTTCCCGCAGCTGCAGGAGGCGCTGACCGACATGGGCAAGGCCAGCCAGTTCGCCATCTGGCTCGACACGGTGACCAACGCCGACGTCGCCAACGCCTACCTCTCCGGCGTCGAGGGCCTCATCAACGGCGCCACGACGCCGCAGCAAGTCATCAAGGGCGTCCAGGACGCCGCCGCGAAGGCCAAGAAGCAGGTCGGGTGATGGTGGCCGGGGACACGTCCCGCGCGGACGGGTCCCCGGCTCATCCCTCCGGCAGGGAGGCGAACAGACAATGCACGTACTGAACCGCTGGCGGTCCTGGGTCTGGGTGCTGCCCGCCCTCGCTCTGCTCCTGGTCTTCGTCTACTACCCCATCGTCGAGAACCTCAGGCTCAGCCTGTACTCGTGGAACGCGTTCTCCGCGCACCCGGTCTTCGTGGGGCTCGACAACTACAAGACAGCCGCGGAGGACCCGATCTTCTGGCGGGCCCTGCGCAACAACACGGTCTTCGCGGTGACCTCGCTGGTCTTCCAGGTCGGCTTCTCGCTGGTGCTGGCGGCGGTCCTCGAGGAGTTCGTCCACCAGCGGCTGCGCGGGATCCTGCGGACGATCTACTTCATCCCGGCCGTCATCTCCATCACGGTGGCCGGCATTCTCTTCTCGTTCCTCTACAACCCCCAGATCGGCCTGCTGAACCGGGCACTCGGCGCCCTCGGGCTCGTCTCCTGGCAGCACTCGTGGCTCGGTGAGCCCGGCACGGCCATGTGGAGCATCATCGCGATGAGCCAGTGGCAGTCGATCGGCTACACGGCGATCCTCTTCGTCGTCGCCATCCAGCGGGTGCCACGGGAGTTCTACGAGGCGGCCCGGATCGACGGCGCGGGCAGGATCCGCAGCTTCTTCGCCATCACGGTGCCAATGGTCAGGGAGATGACGACCCTCATCACCATCCTCACGATCTCCGGCGCCTTCCTCGTCTTCAACGAGGTGATGGTCATGACAGCCGGTGGCCCCTCCAACTCGAGCCAGGTGCTCGGGACGTGGCTCTACCGCAACGCCTTCCTCAACGACGACATGGGCTACGCGTCCGCCATCGCGACGGTCATCTTCTTCATCACGCTCCTCATCGGGGCGAGCCAGATCTACCTCAGCCGACGCCGGAGGATCGAGTGGTGATGATGACCGCGTCCGCCAACACCAAACCGAACGCCCCGACCGCAGCAGCCGCCACGGCAGGCGCGGGCGCCGGCGCCAGGCCACGCCGCTTACCGCTCGCGGGTGTGGGCCGCCGCATCGGTTCCGTGCTCGTCTGGGTCGGCCTCGCCGCCCTCGTCGTCGCGGTGCTGTACCCGCTGCTGTGGATGGTGTTCAGCAGCTTCAAGGACAACCGCGAGGTCTTCGACAGCCCGTGGGGGCTGCCCAGCCAGCTGCGCTGGGGCAACTTCGCCAAGGCCGGCAGCGCCGGTGTGGTGCGGTACTTCACCAACAGCGTGCTCGTCACGTCGGCGTCGATCCTGACCACGGTCCTCATCAGCGCGTGGGCGGCATACGGGCTGGTGCGTCAGCGCATCATCGGTGGCGGGCTCGTGCTCGGCCTGCTGCTCGGTGGGCTCATGCTCGCGCCGACGGTGGCCCTGATCCCGCTGTTCAACCTGCTGCAGCAGCTGCGGATCTTCGACACCTACTGGGCGCTCATCGTCCTGTACACCGCGTTCCGCATCCCGTTCACGACGTTCCTCATCCGCGCCTACATGATCGACCTCTCACCCGAGGTCGACGAGGCCGCCAAGCTCGACGGCTGCACACCGGCGCAGACCTTCTGGCGGATCATCCTGCCGATGTGCCGGCCGATCCTCGTCTCGGCGGCGCTCCTGCAGGCGCTGTTCGCCTGGAACGAGTTCGTCTTCGCGCTGGTGTTCATCAGCAACGGCGACCTGAAGACCCTGCCGGTGGGCCTGATGGACATGCAGAGCCGGCTCCTCACCGACTGGCCCGTGCAGTTCGCCGGCCTGACGATGGCCGCGATCCCGATGATCGTCCTGTTCCTCATCGGCCAGCGCCAGTTCCTGCGCGGGCTGACGGACGGCATCGGCAAGTAGCGGATCCGCAGACCGGGTGGGAGGAGTGGCCCGGGGCGCTCGACGGGGCGTCCCGGGCCGGCTCATGCCGGCGACCAGCGCGCCCTGACGAACAGGCCTGCCCCGTAGCTGCGCCGGGCCGGGTAGCCGGCGGCAACCAGCTCGGCGCAGATCCGCTGGCCGTGGCGGATGTTGGAGCTGTGCACGCGGATCGTGCCCACCTCCTGCGGTGTCCCGTATGCCGCGGCCGCGACCAGGTGGTCGACCACCGGTTGCGCGGTGTCGCCGAAGCCGAGGTCGTAGTCCAGCCACAGCTCGTCGATGGTCGTCCGGTCCAGGCGCTGCAGGAGTGCCACCGCCTCGGCGGAGGTCCGGGCCGTCACGGCCGGCCGCCCGTCCTTGAAGTCGCGGGTGTCGTCGACGAGCACCACCAGGGGTGTCCACGACCCGTCTCGGGGCTCTGGCCCGGGTCTCTCGTCGCACCAGCCGCCGCTCACTCCGACTCCGTCCCGTCGCGCCAGGACTGCGGGTCGAGGCCCCTGCGCGCCAGCTCGCGTTGGCTCGCCGACAGGGCCTTGGAGCACCACCAGCGGCCGTGCGGGTGGACCTGGTTCTCGCGCGACCAGTTCCAGTACCGGCAGTGCTCGCGGAGCTCGTCGTCGGAGAGCGTGCGGCGCCACGCGTCCATGTCGCCGTACCGGCCGTCGAGTGGGTCGGTGTAGGGGTTGTTGTCGAGCCGCTTCTTGCCCGGCAGCGGCTCGGGACCGGCCAACTCACGCAGCGCATCCCCCAGGTCGGCTGCGTGGAGGGCGAGAAGGATGCCGAACGCCTGGGCCATGCGAAGGTCGCCGTGCTCGCGCTCGGCCTCCTCGATGACGGCGTGGGCGTAGGACAGGCTGGTGCGGGCCAGGGCGACGACGGCTGAACGGGACGACGCTTCTTGGGACGACATGGGGCCTCCACGGGGACGGGACCCCTCGACGCGTCGGCCGTGGAGATCCGCTGTTACCGGGCCGGGTCCGGCTCGGTCAGCTCTTCCCCTGGGGCACCTCCGCGGTGGAGGTTGCCGGGCAACAAGCCAGGTACTTGTCGTTGCCTCTCCTGAGCTGTTCCCAGTCTAGGGACGCCCACCGACAGACGTCCGCGCGGCGTGAACCGCCCCGCCGCGAAGTCTGGGACTTCGGTTCATGAGCGGGCCTGAAGGCCGAAGTCCCAGACTTCGGCCACAGGAGTGCGGCCCACCGGGCGCGGCCTACTCGGGGACGGTGACCTCGGTCGGGTCGGGCTCCGGCTGCTCCTCGAGCTCCGGCTCCTGCCGGAAGTAGTAACGGATGACGCTGTTGGCCACCGCCAGCACCGGCACCGCGAAGAGTGCACCCACGATGCCGAGCAGGAACGAGCCGAGCGCCACGGCCGCGATCACGGCGAGCGGGTGCAGCGCGACCGCGCGACCCATCAGGAACGGCTGCAGCACATGGGTCTCGACCTGCTGCACCAGCAGCACGACGGCGAGCATGAGCAGCGCCACCGTGGGCCCCTTGACGAGCAGTGCGATGAGCACCGCGACGACCCCGGACAGGATGGCGCCGACGATGGGGATGAACGAGGAGAGGAAGACCAGCAGGGTCAGCGGGATGACGAACGGCAGGCCGAGGACGAGCGCGCCGAGGCCGATGCCGATCGCGTCGACACCGGCGACCACGACCTGGGTGCGGGCGTAGTGCCCCAGGCTGGTCCACCCGCGCCGGAAGGCCTCGTGCGTCGGGGCCTGAGCGGGCCGGGGCAGCATCCGCACGAAGAAGGCCCAGATGCGCTCGCCCTCGGCGAGGAAGAAGTAGGTGGCGATCAGGCAGATCAGCATGCCGGCCAGGAAGTGACCCGCCGAGGTGCCGACCGAGAGCACCCCCGATGTCAGCATGCTGCTGTTGGCCTTCAGCGACTCCCGCGCCTTGTCGAGGTAGTCGGCGAGCTGGGCGCTGGTGAGCTGCAGCGGACCGGTGCGCAGCCACTCGGTGATCTTCGCGAAGCCCTGCTCCGCACTCGTGCGCATGCTGCCCGCACCACTGGCGAGCTGGGCCGCGGCCGCCGTGCCGAGCGCCAGCACGACGGCGAACGCGCCGAGGAGCACGACGAGAGAGGACAGCCCGCGCGACAGCGGCGTCCGGGCCGCGAGCCACAGCGCGGCCGGTGCCAGGAGGGCGGTGAAGAGGGCGGCCACGGCCAACGGCACCACGATGAGGCTGGCGGTGCGCAGCGCCGTCACCAGCAGTGCCACGGCAGCGATGATGACCAGCAGCCGCCACGACCACGCCGCGGCCACCGCCAGCGGGCGCGGGACGTGCACGTCGTTGCTGTGGGGACTGGAGGTCTCGTGCTGCGTGGTCACCGCACCAGCCTGCCGCAGGTGCGAGCCAATCGCCCATCGCGCGCACGGGTCTCACGCGGTCGACGCCATGCCAATTGCATGGCACGGCATGGCATGGCAGACCGTGCCGCGCCCTTCACCGGCATACGCTTGCTGGCCCGGACGAGCAGAGGAGAGCCGTGCGCATCACCACGTACGAGGACCTGATGCTGCTGCTGGACGGGCTCTACGCAGGCGGTGCCGACCGCTCGAGCCACGACGCGGCGCCCTTCTGGGACAGCCTGTTGCAGCAGCAGGACCACCCGCTCCACACCGACCGCCCCGACGCGGCCCTGTTGACGTGGCAGGAGGAGGGTCTGTTGGGCGCCGAGCGCGACGCCGACGGGCGCCGGGCGCTCGACGTCGGGTGCGGGCTCGGGCGCAACAGCCGTTGGCTGGCAGCGCAGGGGTTCACCGTCACCGGGGTGGACATCGCGCCGTATGCCGTGGCCGAGGCCACGCGCCGCTCCGCCGGCCTCACAGCCGAGTACCTCGTGCTGGACTTCGTCAGGGAGCAGGTGCCGGGGGCGCCGTTCGACCTCGTCTACGACTCCGGCTGCTTCCACCACCTGGCCCCGCACCGTCGGATCTCCTACATGGAGGCGTTGCGCGAGTGCCTCGCCCCGGGTGGGTTGTTCGGCATCTGCACCTTCACGGCCGGGCAGATGGGCACGACCGCGTCCGACGAGGAGCTGCTGCTCCAGCGGGGTCTCGAGGGTGGCATCGCCTACACGCTCGACGAGCTGCGCGAGATGTTCTCCTGGCTCGAGCCGGTCGACTCACGGCAGATGCCGGCGCCCCACGACCACGGCCATGAGGTGTTCTCGCACGACTTCCTCCAGGTGGCGCTCTTCCGCCGCGGCTGAGCCGCGGGGTCAGGCGCCCTGCGTGTCCTCCTCGACCAGCTGGCGCAGCGCCGCGGCCTCGTCGGCGCAGGCGGCGCACCCGTCGAGGTGGCGGCTCATGGCGGGGTCGGTGTCGGAGCCGGCCAGGAGCGCCTCGACGTGGGTGTCGAGCCGCTCGAAGCACTCCTCGCACGACAGGAACGGCGTGGTGTCGAGCAGCAGCGCCTCCACCGCGCGGGGCGGGATCGGCTGGCGCGCAGAGGTGTTCACGGTTCACCTGCCTGGGTCGAGGACGAGTCGGAGGTGGAGGTGGAGGGGATCGAGGTGTCGGCGGTCGAGCCGGTGGGGGTCGAGCTGGCGGGCGAGGTGGCAGCGGGCAGGTAGCCCTGGGCGGCCAGCTCCGACCGGAGGCGGCCGCGCACGTCGTGCAGGGTCTTGTAGAGGGCTCCGCGGGTCGTTCCGAGCCGGTCGGCGAGCACGTCGATGGGGATGGTGTCGACGAGCAGGGCGACCGCGACCCGGCGCTGGTGCGGTGTGAGCACCCGGCGCATCGCATCGGCGACGGCGTGGGCCAGGTCGCTCGCCTCCGCCTGCTGCGCGGGGTCGTCCGTCGCAGGGGCCGGCACGTCGAGGTCGCGCAGCTCGAGGTCGCGGTGGTGCCACTGCATCCGCCGGACGTCGCTGCCGGCCTGCACGATCGCGAACTTGTAGGCCCACGTCGTGAACCGGCTGCGGCCCTCGAAGGTGTCGAGCTTGCCCAGCAGGGCGACCATCGCCTCGTCGGCGGCCTGGTTGGCCACGACGTCGAGCGTCGCCGCTGAGGCGTCGGGCAGGGCGTCACGCAGGCGCCACACCTGGTGGCGAGCGGCCCGCACCATCAGCGCGTGCAGCTGCCCGAGGGCATGGTCTCGTTTCGGCCCAGAGGTGCTGAGCGCCGTCACCCAGTCGAACGGTTCGGCCCCGACCGCGTGGCAGGCCGGTCCCGGAGGTGCGGCTTCCTCGAAGCGGGTCGGTCTCATCGCGGTCACCCGACCTCGTCCGGGGGCGACAGGGGATCGTCGAGCGGCGAGAGGATCTGGGCCGCGAGCTCGGGTGGGCACCCGCGGTCGACGAGCTGGAGGAGCGCGTGCAGGTCGGTCCGCTGCCCGGCCAGGCGCTCCGCCAGCTCGGGCGGGAAGCCGTACTCGAGGAGCCGGCACCGTCGCCAGCCCCGGACGTCGACGGGTGGTCCCCCCGACAGGCAGGGAGGCCGTGTCCGTGGGACTGCTGGGGTGGAGGAGGGCTGTTTCGTCGTCATACCCACTCTGCTGCGCCACACCGCCTCGGTCTTACCGACGCACCGCAACGAGGCAGAGCACGAAGCCGTCGCGGTAAGGCGCACGGCCCTTGCTGCCACTGACACGGTGTCAGCCTCCCACCCGGCCAGCCGGCGCGTCTGCCGTTCCGGGACCGAGGGGAGGGCCCAGCTCCACCCAGGAGGACCTCATGGCCACCACCCTCAGCAGCACACGGTCAGGCTCGCGTCCACGGCTGCGCCGCGACGCGGCATACCAGGCGTTCCTGCTGCTGCGCACCGCCTTCGTCGTCGCCCCCGTGGTCTTCGGGGTCGACAAGTTCACCAACTTGCTCACCGACTGGGTGCGCTACCTCGCACCCTCCATCGCCCACCTGTCGCCGTTCACCCCGACGACGACCATGTATGCCGTGGGCGTGGTCGAGATCGTCGCCGGCGTCGTCGTCGCCCTCCACCCGCGCCTGGGCGGCGCCGTGGTCGCGCTGTGGCTCGCCGGCATCGTGCTCAACCTGCTGCTGCTCGGCACCTACTACGACGTCGCGCTGCGTGACGTCGGCCTGCTGCTCGGGGCGGTGGCCCTCCAGCGCCTGAGTACCCGCTTCGACGCGCGTCCGGCCCTGTGGCCGCTGCGGAAGCAGTGAGGAGGAGCGCCCCTACGCCCCGTGCTCCGCGAGGGTGGTCGTGGGTTCGAGCGTGAGGATGTGGGCCTCGCCCATGACGTGGACGGCGACGGTGTCGCCCACGGACGGGGTGGCACCACCCGGCACCCGGGCGCGCAGCTGCAACGCCTCACCGGTGGGCGCGTGGAGTGGACGCAGCTCGACGAGGGCGTCGTGACCGAAGTACTCGGTGCGGGTGACGAGCGCGAGCGGCGCCGTGGGCGTCGGGTCGGACAGGTGCAGCTGCTCCGGTCGGATCACCACCTCGCAGGCTCCCGAACCCGTCGCGGCGGAGACCGGCAGGGTGCCGAGCGCGCACGTGACGGCTCCGTCGACCAGGCTCCCCGGGAGGAAGCACGCCTCGCCCAGCGAGGTGGCCGAGCGCCGGTCGGCGGGGGTCCGGTAGACCACCGGCGGCGCGCCGACCTGGGTGAAGCGACCGGCGTGCATGATCGCGACCTGGTCGGCGAACGACAGCGCCTCGGCCTGGTCGTGGGTCACCAGGACGACCGTCGCGTTCTCGTGGCGCAGCGCTGCGGCCACCGCGTCGCGCGTCGCGACCCGCAGCTCGGGGTCGAGCGCCGAGAACGGCTCGTCGAGGAGCACGATGCCCGGGCGGCGGGCCAGGGCGCGCGCCAGGGCGACGCGCTGCTGCTGGCCTCCCGAGAGCTGGTCGGGGCGACGGGTGGCGAAGTCGGCGGGCAGCCCCACCAGCTCGAGGAGCTCACCGACCCGGGCGCGGTCCTTGCGCTCACGGCGCGGCAGGCCGTAGGTGATGTTGCCGGCGAGGTCGAGGTGCGGGAAGAGGTTGCCCTCCTGCGCGACGTAGCCGAAGCCGCGGCGCTCAGGCGGCACCCACGTGTCGGGACCGGCGACCAGCTCGTCGCCGAGGCGGACCTCGCCGGCCTCCGGTCGCATGAACCCGGCGATGACGCGCAGGAGCGTCGTCTTCCCGCAGCCGGACGGGCCGAGGACGGCTGTGGTCGTGCCCGCGGGCACGGTGAGGTCGACGTCCTTCAGGACGGGGGTGCGCGGGTGTGACGCGCGGATGCCGGTGAGCTGGAGGGTCCTCATGTGAGTGGCTCCTCGTGGTTGCCGCGGAGCAGCACGTACGTCAGCGGGGCGGACAGGACGACCAGCGCCGCGGCATACGGCGCGGCGGCCGCGTAGTCGAGCGCGGCGCTCGCGTCCCAGAAGGCGGTGGCGAGGGTCCGGGTCCCGGTGGGTGCGAGCAGGAGGGTGGCCGTGAGCTCGGTCGTCACGGCGATGAAGACGAGAGCCGAACCGGCCAGCGTGCCGCGGAGCATGAGCGGCAGCTGCACCCGCACGAACGCGCGCACCGGGCTGTCGCCGAGCGCTCGGGCGGCGTCGCCCAGCTCGGGCGGGACCGCCGCGATGGCGGCGCGGGTGGCCACCATGGCCCGGGGGATGAACAGGATCACGTAGGCGAGCACCAGGGCGAAGACCGTCTGGTACAGAGGTCGGGCGTAGGTGATGGTCAGGGTGATCAGGGCCAGGGCGACGACGACGCCCGGCAGGGAGGCCGCGAGGTAGGTGACCCGCTCGAGGAGGACGGCGACCCACGACCGGCTGCGGGCGACGAGCCACGCGGCCGGAAGGGTGGCGATGGTGGTGAGGAGGGCTGCGACCAGGCCCAGCCCGAGCGTCGACCAGAGGGCCGGGCCGAGGTCGGTGGGCTCCATGGCCTGGTCGGAGCGCGAGAGCCAGGTGCCGATGCTCCACGCGGGCACCCCGAGCGCGAGGACGGTCAGGGCGAGCACACCGAGGAGGGCCAGCGGCGTGGCCCGCCCGAGCCTGGCACGGGGCGCGCGACGAGCGGTGCCCGAGCCGAGGCGCACGTGCCGGGTGCGCCCACGGGCCAGCAGCTCGAGCGTGAGCAGGGTGGTGGCCAGGCCGATCAGGATGGTCGCGAGGACGCTGCCCGAGCGGCTGTCGAAGGCCACCTCGAACTGGTCGAGGATCGCCGTGGTGAAGGTCGGGAACCGGAGCATCTCGAGCGCACCGTACTCCGCGAGCAGGTGCAGCGAGACCAGCAGCACCCCGCCGAGCAGGGCCGGTCGCACCTGGGTGAGGCCGACTCGCAGCGCGGTGCGCCACGGCCCGTGGCCGAGGGCGCGCGAGGCCTCCTCCAGGCCGGGGTCGACGGTGCGGAGCAGGGCGGCCACGGGCAGGAAGACGAAGGGGAAGTACGACAGCGTGGTGACGATGACCGCGCCGGCGAGGCCCTCCAGGCCGGGCACGAGGGCCGACCAGGCGAAGCTGTTGACGAAGGCCGGCACCGCCAGCGGCGCGACGAAGGCCACCCGCCAGAACGACGCGCCGGGCAGGGCCGTGCGCTCGACCAGCCAGGCGGCACCGACGCCGATCACGGTCGAGAGCACGCCGGTGAGCACGACGAGGGAGACGGAGTTGCGCAGCAGCTCGCCGACCCGCGGTCGCCAGACCAGGGCCAGCGCCTCGCCAACCCCGGACTCGAGCGCCTTGGCGACGACCACCACGAGGGGCAGCACGCACAGCAGCGCGACCGCGATGGCCGCAACCCGGAGCCAGGGCGAGGAGCCGGAGCCGCCGGAGGGGGCGGGCCGGGACGCCGGAGACGGTGCCGGCCCCACCGGGGTCGGCACCGTCCTGGTCGGCGTGGCGGTCACCTAGAGGAGCCCCGCCTGGGTCATCAGCTCGATGACCTTGGGGCCGTTCAAGGTGAACGGGTCGATCTTCGGCGCCTCGAGGGACGCGAGCGGCGGCAGCGCCGCGTCGGACTGGGCGCCCTTGCCGACGGCATACTCCTTGACCTTGGTCGTCCGGAGGATGTCCTGGCCCGCCTTGCTGGTGACGAAGGCGAGGAACTTCTGGGCGTCGGCCGCGTGCTTGCTGCTCTTGAGGACGCCGCCGCCGGAGAGGCTGACGAACGCGCCCGGGTCCTCGTTCTTGAAGTAGTGCAGCTTGGTGTTGCCGCTGCTCGCCTTGTCGAGGGACTGGTCGCGGTACCAGTAGTAGTGGTAGATCACGCCCATCGCGGACTGGCCGGCGTTGACGGCCTTCATCGTGGCGATGTTGTTCTGGTAGACCTTCGCGTTCGACTTCAGCGCCTTCAGCCACGCCTCCGTCTTCTGCTCGCCCTCCTGGGCCAGCGCGGCGGAGACGATCGCCTGGAAGTCGGCGCCGCCGGCGGCCGCGCCCCACTTGCCGGCGTACTTAGGGTCGGCGAGGTCCATGAGCGAGGCGGGCAGCTCGGCCTCGGAGATCTTCGACGGGTTGTAGACCAGCACCGTCGAGCGGGCGGCGATGCCGACCCAGTCCTTCGAGGACGGGACGTACTGCGGCTCCACCTGCGCGACCGTGGCCGGGTCGACCGGGGCGAGGAGCCCGGCGCGCTGCACGGTCGTCATCGCGGGGGAGTTCTCGGTGAGGAAGACGTCGGCGGGCGAGCTGGCGCCCTCCTCGACGAGCTGTGCGCCCATGGAGGAGTCGTTGCCGTAGCGGACCTGCACCTTGATGCCGGTCTCGTTCTGGAACTTCTGGCCCCACGCCTCGGTGAGGTTCTTGTGCTGGGCGCTGTAGATCGTCAGCTTCGAGCTGTCGAGGTCGCCGGACGCCTCGAGACTTCCGCTCCCGCAGGCGGCCAGGCCCAGCGTGGCGGCGGCCAGGGCCGCGGCGAGGGCGGTGATGCGGTGTCTCACGGAAGCGTCTCCAGCGGTGGTCGGCGGGGGCGGTGGTCGGGGGTGCTGCGCGGACTGCGGCGGCGCTCGGCCGTAGGCAAGGCTTGCCTTAGTCCGGGAGGAAGCGTAACCGAGGAGGCGGCCTCGGTCCCAACCCGGGGGTGGGTTTGCGTTAGGTGTGCCTAACCTTATTTACTGCCGCCGTGACCTTGACCCCCGACCTCGTCGCCGCGACGCGGACGCTGCCGTGGGTCACCGGCCTCGAGCGACACGGTGACCGCGTCGCGCTGCACACGCCCGACGGCCCGGTGACGTATGCCGCGCTCGCCGACCGCGTCGAGGCGATGGCTGCCGGCCTCGCCGGCACGCGACGACTGGTCCACGTCGAGGGCGGGAACGGCGCCGACACCGTCGCCGCCCTGCTCGGCGCCCATGCGGCCGGGCACGTCGTCCTCCTCAGCGCCCCGGGGCCGGCGCGGGCGCTGAGGGAGGCCTACGCGCCCGACGTCGTCATCGACTCGCGCGGCCGGGTCGAGGTCCGCCGCGAGGAGCCGGCCCACGACCTGCACCCCGAGCTCGCCCTCCTGCTCAGCACGAGCGGCTCGACCGGCGCCGCCAAGCTCGTGCGGCTGTCGGCCGAGAACCTCGCCGCCAACGCCCAGCAGATCCGCGACGCGCTCGGCGTGCGGGCCGACGACTGCGCCGCCCTCACCCTGCCCCTCACCTACTGCTACGGCCTGTCGGTGCTCACGACCCACCTCTCGGTCGGCGCCGGGGTCATGCTCACCGACGCATCGGTCGTCGACGAGTGCTTCTGGCGGGCCGCCGCTGCCGCCGGGGTGACCACCTTCCCGGGGGTCCCGCACACCTTCGAGCTCCTCGAGCGCAGCGGCTTCGCCGACCGCGAGCTGCCCTCCCTGCGCTACGTCACCCAGGCGGGCGGCCGGATGGACCCCGAGCGGGTATGCCGCTTCGCCGAGATCGGTCGCCGGCGCGGGTTCGACCTCGTGGTCATGTACGGCCAGTCGGAGGCCACCGCCCGGATGACCACCCTCCCGGCCCACCTCGCGGCGGAGCACCCCGACACCGTCGGGGTCCCGGTGCCCGGAGGTGAGGTCGAGCTCGTCGACGGCGAGGTCGTCTACCGCGGCCCCAACGTGATGCTGGGCTACGCCCACGACCCCGGCGACCTCGCCCTCGGGCGGACGGTCGACGAGCTGCACACCGGGGACCTCGGTGAGCTCACGCCCGACGGACTGCTGAGGATCACCGGTCGACGCTCCCGGTTCGTCAAGGTGCTCGGCCACCGGGTCGACCTCGACGTCCTCGAGCGCCGGCTGCACCACGACGGCCTCGACGTCCGCTGCGCCGGCCGCGACGGCCTGCTCGCGGTCGCGTCCGTGGGCGCACTGCCGGCGCCGCGGCGAGAAGCCCTGCGCCGAGCGGTGATCCAGCGCAGCGGGGTGCCGCGTGACGCGGTTCGCGTCGTGGCGGTGGACGAGTTCCCGCTGCTGGAGAACGGCAAGCCGGACCACGCGTCGCTCCTGGCCCTGGCAGACCGGGGAGCCGGCGGCCTGGCGGACCGAGGAGCCGCGGGCCGGGCGGTGAGGCCGGCCGCCACGGCCGGATCGGTCTACGCCGAGGTCCTCGGGGTCGAGGTCCAGCCCGACTCGACGTTCGTCGGCCTCGGGGGCGACTCGCTGTCCTACGTCGAGGCCTCGATCCTGTTGGAGGCCCTGCTCGGGCAGCTCCCCCCGAGCTGGCACCTGACCCCGGTGGCCGACCTCGAGCGCATGGCGGCCGCCACCGGCCCGGTGACTTCACCCGAGAACCGTTCTGTCGCAACGGGCTCCGCGCGCCCTTGGACGTGGGGCCGCGTGCGTCGGCTCCGGTGGCAGGCCATGGAGTCCAGCATCTGGCTCAGGGCGCTCGCGATCGTCCTCATCGTCGGCACGCACGCGCACCTCTTCACCCTCCAGGGCACGGCGAACGCGCTGCTGGTCATCGCCGGCTACCAGCTCGCCCGGTTCCAGCTCGCTGGCCCCGACCCGTCGGAGCGGTCGCGCAGGATCCTCTCGGCAGCCTCGCGGGTGGCTGCGCCGGCCCTGGCCGTGATCGTGACCGCACACCTGCTCGGCGGCTACTACGAGACCCGCAACCTGTTCCTGGCCAACTGGGTGTTCGGCGACGCGAGGCTCGGCCCGCCCTGGCGGTTCTGGTTCGTCGAGGCCGTCATCCTGGCCCTCGTCGTGGTCGCGGTGCTGACCCGGTCGCGGTTGGTTGCGTGGCTCGACCACCGCCATCCCTTCGGGCTCCCACTCGTGCTGGCCGGCGCGGCATACCTCCTCTTCCGCGTGCCGTGGCTTCCCCTGCCCGTGCCGCGCATGCAGGGGTCGGCGCTCGTGGTGCTGCACCTGTTCCTGCTCGGCTGGGCACTGGCGCGGGCCGTCACGGTCCGGCAGCGCGTGCTCGCGTCGCTGGTCGTGGTCGGGATGGTCGGCACCTTCTCGTGGAACCACGCGCGCGACGGCCTGACCATCGCGGTCGTCCTCGTGATGCTGTGGTTCCCGGTGACCCGGGTGCCGTCGTTCCTCGTGCCGGTGGTGCGCGTGCTCGCGGCGGCGTCGCTCTACATCTACGTCATCCACTGGCAGGCGCTCGAGGTGCTCTGGGGCCACCCCGTGGCGGCCTTCGTGGGGTCGCTGGCGCTGGGGGTCGGCTACTGGTGGCTGTGGTCGCGGCCCGTCACCACGGCGTGGCGCGCGATCACCCGCCGTGAGTCGCGCTCAGTCGTGCCGGGCGCCGGGTGGTCGTGGGGCGTTGAGCCGGTACCGCAGCCCCACGACGCGGATGGTGAAGCACAGCCCGGCCGCGGCGATGGCGGCGACGGTGCCGTAGACCCCCGCCTTCTCAGTCACGACGACCACGGTGGCGGCAACCAGGGCAGGGATGGCGTAGAGCTCGCTGCGCAAGATCACCGGGACGCGGGCGATCAACATGTCGCGGAGCGTCCCTCCGCCCACCGCGGTGATCGTGCCCAGGATGGCCGCCTGGGCGGCGCCGACACCGAAGTCCATCGCCTTGCTCGCCCCCGTCACCGCGAAGAGGCTCAGGCCGGCCGCGTCCAGCAGGAGGATCGGCGCGTTCAACCGGCTCAGTGACCGGCTGAAGGCGAAGGCGACCAAGCTTCCCACCGCCGCCACCAGGAGGTACCGCCAGTCGCTGAACGTCGCGGGCGGCAGCGAGTCGATCAGGATGTCGCGGATGATGCCGCCGCCGAGGGCCGTGACCATCCCTAGGGTGACGACGCCGACGACGTCGAGCTTGGCCACCTTGACCGCCGTCAGGGCGCCGTTCAGCGCGAACGCGAACGTGCCGGCCAGGTCGAGGCCCAGCAGCAGTGGCGACTCGGTGACCACCTCCCATGTCTACCCCTACGGGCGCCCCTCGGCACGATGATCGAACCGAGGACCGGTGGCGCCGGGTGGGCCGGCCCTACACTCCGTCCATGGGGGAGAAGGCAGTCGTTCGAGGCTGGTTGGCCGTCGGTGCAGGAGCGGTTGTCGCGCAGGAGTGGCTGACGACGTACCCGGAAGCCGGCCCCGGGCCACACCTGCTGTGGGGATTCGTGTCGCTGCTCCTGCTCTACCGCATCTACCGCCGCAGCGAGCTCGCGCGTCGTGTCTTCGTCGTCGTGGCCGTCATCGGTGCGGTGCTGGCGATGTCGGGCATCCCGGACGAGCCGAGCCGTCTCGCGCCGCTGGCGCTCGCCTACGTCGTGCAGGCGCTCGCGGTGACCCGAGGCCCCGTGCGTGGCTGGACCCGGCGCAAGATGGTGCCTGTTGCCACGGCGGTCGGCGCATGAACGCCCCGCAGACGGACGAGGCCGTCCGGGTCGCCTACGACGAGGTGGCGAACACGTATGCCGACCGCTTCCGGACGACCGAACCCGAGCTGCCGCCCGAGCTGGCGATGGTCGAGCACTTCGCCTCGCTGCTGACCGGTGACCGGCGGGTGCTGGACGCCGGCTGTGGGGCCGGGCGGATGCTGCCGCTCCTGGCCGAGCTCGGCTGCGTGGCCGAGGGGGTCGACCTCTCCCCGGAGATGGTGCGACGCGCGCGAGCGGACCACCCGGAGTTCGCGACGCAGGTCGCCTCGATCACCGACCTGCCGTTCGACGACGCGTCCTTCGACGGCGTCTTCTCGTGGTACTCGACGATTCACGGGGACGACGCGGCGCTGACCTCCGCGATGTCCGAGTTCCGTCGGGTCCTTCGTCCGGGCGGCGTGGTGCTGGTCGCCTTCCAGTCGGGAACCGGCGTCCAGGACGTCTCGCAGGCCTACCGTCGGCACGGCCACGACGTCGTGCTGGTGCGCTACCGGCGAAGCGTCGACCAGGTCGCGGGAGCCTTGCGGGCAGTCGGCCTCGGTGAGGTCGCCCGGCTCGAACGGCAGGCAGCCGCCCACGAGCGCGACGCTCAGGCCGTGGTCGTGGCCACTTCCACTCTCGCCCACTGGTAGTGGCCGCCGTCGTCGAACCAGTCCCAGGTGGCGAAGTCGACGACCTCTCCGAGGTTCGCCAGCTCGCCGCGCAGCTCGTCGTCCGACCGGTGCTTGAAGAACCGGCCGTCGGGCTTCACCCACTCGCGGTTCGACGTGTGCCCCCAGACGCCGATCTCCACGAGGCCACCGGGACGGACCACACGTCGCAGCTCGGCCAGGGCCCTCGCCAAGGCGTTCCCCGGCAGGTGCATCAGGGTGCTCATGGACCAGGCGGCGTCGAACCGGTCCGCCTCGAACGGAAGTGCAGTGGCGCTCCCTTGAGCCGCCACGAGGCCCAGCTCACGGCATACGGTCACGGCCTCGCGAGAGGCGTCGACACCGACGTACTCGAACCCACCGTCCGCGATGAGGGTGCCGTCGCGGCCTGCGCCGCAACCGACCTCGAGCACCGATCGGATGCCGCGCTCGCGACAGTGTGCGAGGAACGCCGTGACCCGGTCCGTCCGCTCGTCACCGAGTGGTCGAGACGCCCGGTCGCGCATCTCAGCGTCGTAGAACTGCTGCAGCTGGGCGGAGACGTCTGAGGACATCCGCTCAGGGTAGGTCTCTCTCGGGAACTCGGTAAGACTCGCGCGCCCCGGGCCCTCTAACACCGTGTCAGCCTCCCCCTGCCGCCCGGCCACCGCCGGACGCAGCGTCGCCGAGGACCGAACGCGAACCGAGGAGAGACCCACAATGGTGACCACCTCCATCAGCGGCACCGCCGCGGCCGCCGGCGCCGAGCCCGCACACCCGCTCGAGAAGGCGGCGCGCGGCATACGAGCAGGCAGGCCGAGGCCGCACCGCGCTCCGGAGACAGCCGTCTCGGGCGCTCGGTTGCTCCTCAGCGGTCTGGGCATCGACCTCGAGGGCGAGTCACTGCGCCGCACACCCGAGCGGATGGCTGCCGCACTGGCCGAGCTGCTCACTCCTCGGCCCTTCGAGCTGACGACGTTCCCGAACGACGGCGGCTACGACGAGCTCATCGTCGCCCGCGGCATACCCATGCGGTCGCTGTGCGAGCACCACATGCTGCCCTTCGTCGGCACGGCCCACATCGGCTACCTGCCGGGTGAGCGCATCCTGGGCCTCTCCAAGCTCGCGCGGGTGCTGGAGCACTTCTCGCACCGGCCGCAGGTCCAGGAGCGACTCACCACACAGGTCGCCGGCTGGCTGCAGGAGCAGCTCGAGCCCGCAGGCGTCGGCGTCGTCATCGAGGCCGAGCACCTGTGCATGACGCTTCGCGGTGTCCAGGCCCCGGGCACCACCACGATCACGTCCAGCCTGCTGGGAACGTTGCGCGACGACGGCCGTTCCCACGCAGAGTTCCTCGCTCTCACCTACCGACGCTGACAGGCCAAGGGACTCAGGAGATCTCATGAGTGCGAACGATGTGGTGATCGTCGGAGCCGGCCTCGCCGGCGCGAAGACGGCCGAGGCGCTGAGGGCGGGCGGGTACGGCGGCGGGATCGTGCTGGTCGGGGAGGAGCGCCACCTGCCCTACGAGCGGCCCGCCCTGTCGAAGGAGGGCCTCATCGACGGCCCGGTCGGCGAGAAGGTCCAGGTCCACCCCGAGGGCTGGTACGCCGAGCACGACGTGGACCTCATCACGGACTGCCCGGTCACCGACGTCGACGTGCGGGCCCACCGGGTCTCCCTCACGGGCTCGGCATCCCTCCGCTACGAGTCCCTGGTGCTCACCACCGGCGCGGCGCCACGACGGCTCCGCGTGGAGGGCTCAGACCTCGGAGGTGTCCACCACCTGCGCACCGTCGAGGACAGCACTGCGCTGTATGCCGCGCTGGCGGGGGCTCCGCGCACCGTCGTCATCGGCGGTGGCTGGATCGGGCTGGAGGTCGCCGCCGCGGCGAGGTCGCGGGGTGCGGAGGTCACCGTGCTCGAGCAGGCGCCGGTGCCGATGGAGCGCGTGCTGGGCACCCGGATGGCGGACGTGCTGCTCAGGGCGCACCGCGACCGGGGCGTCGACGTACGCGGCGGTGTGGAGGTCAGAGCCCTGCTGCCGCAGGGTCACGGCCGCGTCGCCGCAGTGCTGCTCGGCGACGGCACCGTGCTCGCGGCCGACGTCGTCGTCGTCGGCATCGGCGCCCAGCCCCGCACGGAGCTGGCCCAGCGCTCGGGGCTCGAGGTGTCCAACGGCATCGTGGTCGACGCCGGCCTGCGCAGCTCGGCTCCGGACGTCTACGCGGCCGGTGACACGGCCAACGCCTGGCACCCGACGCTGGGTCGTCACCTGCGTGTCGAGCACTGGGACAACGCGCTCCACCAGCCCGAGACCGTGGCCGCGTCCATCCTCGGCGTGGACGCGCCGTACGACCGGCTGCCCTACTTCTTCAGCGACCAGTACGACCTCGGCCTCGAGTACACGGGATGGGTGGATCCCACGGTGGCGCATGATGTTGTGGTGCGCGGTGACGAGGCCTCCGGCCGGTTCATGGCCTTCTGGCTCAGGGACGGGCGGGTGGCGGCCGGCATGGGCGTGAACGAGTGGGGCCAGATGGACGCAGTGCAGGACCTCATCCGCTCCGGCTCCCTCGTCGACCTCTCGCTCCTGGCCGACCCCGACGTGCCGCTGCCCGACCTGGACGCCTCGGTACGGACATGAGGAACGACGGCGCCCCGGCTGCCGAAGGCCGGTCGCGGGCCGGCGGACAGGCTTCTGCAGTCCCGGCGCCCCGCCGCGAGGGTGGGTTCCTGCCGCTGCGCAGCTACGCGGCACTGGGTGACGGCCGCAGCATCGCCCTCGTGGCGGAGGACGGCGCCATCGACTGGCTCGCCTGGCCCAACCTCGACTCGGACGCGTTTCTCGCCGCGCTGCTCGACCCTGGTCGGGGCGGGTCCTTCACGGTGGCGCCGGTGGAGGCGTACACGGTGCACCGTCGCTACCTGCCGGGCACCGACGTGCTGGAAACTGTGTTCCACACGGCGTCGGGTTCGGTCCGTGTGCTCGACGCCCTCACCTTCAAAGGGCGCCGGCTGGGACCGATGCGTGAGCTCCAGCGCCGCGTGGAGGGAGTGACGGGCAGCGTCTCCATGGCCTGGTCGGTGGACGTGCGGTTCGGCTTCGGCCAGCGGCGGGTACGGCTTGGCCGCAGGGCTGGCGTGCCGGTCGCCACCGCAGGGGCCGAGGCCGTCGCCGTGCTCCCGGTCAACGCCGGTATGCCGTCGACGGTGGACGGGCGCATCTGTGGCGCCTTCACGACCACGGCCGGGTCCCGCAGCGTGGTTGCGCTGTGCGGCGCATTCGGGGAGCCGCTGGTGCTGCCCACGGCCGCCGACCTGGAGGAACGGTTCGACTTCACCGTCGAGGAGTGGCGCCGGTGGTCCGGCACACTGGCGTGTCACGGGCCGTGGGACGACAGTGTGCTTCGCAGCGCCTTGGTCCTGAAGTCACTGATCTTCAGCCCATCGGGCGCGGTGGCGGCAGCGGCGACCACCTCGTTGCCGGAGCTGATCGGGGGAGCGCGGAACTGGGACTACCGCTACTCCTGGGTCCGGGACGCCGCCTTCACGTTGGGGACGTTGTTGCGGCTGGGTTGTACGCCGGAGGCCGAGGCGTACTTCTGGTGGTTGCTGCAGGCCACTCAGCTCACCCACCCACGGCTGCAACCGCTCTACCGCCTCGACGGGGGCCCGCGGGCCCGCGAACGGGTGCTGCCGGTGCAGGGGTACCGGGACTCTCGACCGGTCCGGGTCGGCAACGCCGCCGCGACCCAGCTGCAGCTCGACTCCTACGGCGAGCTGATGGACTGTGTGTGGCTGCACGTGCAGGCCGGAGGCACGCTCGATCCCGACATCGGACGTCGCCTGGCGCAGGTCGCCGAGCTGGTCGCCGACAGGTGGCGCGAGCCTGACGCGGGCATCTGGGAGGTGCGGAGTGCCCCACGGCACTTCACCCACTCCACGATGATGTGTTGGGTGGCCCTGGACCGGGCCGACCGCATGGCCTCTCTTGGGCTGCTCCCGAGCGGCCGGCAGAGTCACTGGCGAACCGAGGCAGCGGCGTGTGCCGCTTTCGTCGAGCAGCGCTGCTACTCGGCACGTGTCGGCAGCTACACCCGGTCGGCCGGCAGCGACGACCTCGACGCCAGCGTGCTGCTCGGGCTGCTGGCCGGCTACGGCGACAGCACGTCCGAGCGGTGGCGCGCCACCGTGGCCGCCATCCGCCGAGGCCTGGGGCGCGGAGACCTCCTTCAGCGCTACACCGGCGAGGACGGCCTGGCCGGTGGCGAGGGTGCCTTCGTCGCCTGCGCGTTCTGGCTGGCCCAGGCGCTGGCGCGCACCGGCCAAGTGGCGGAGGCGGCCGCCCTCGTGGACCGGCTCGTGGCTCTCACCAACGACGTCGGTCTGCTGGCGGAGGAGATCGACCCCGAGACCGGGGACTTCCTCGGCAACCTGCCCCAGGGACTGAGCCACCTGGCCCTCATCAGCGCCGCCGCCGAGGTCTCGGCCCTGCTCGATGCACCATGACCGTCCTCCAGACCGTGGCCGGCGGCCTCGTGGGCACCGTGGTCCTCACCTCTGTGCTGCGCGCGGCCACGGAGCTGCACCTCACGCGCATCGACCTGCCCTTCCTGCTCGGCACGGCGGTGACCGCCGACCGCACGAGAGCCAAGGCGCTGGGCTATGCGCTCCACCTGCTCTTCGGTGAGCTGTTCGCCCTGGTCTACCTCGCGCTGTTCGCGGCGGTGGGCCGCCACGACTGGTGGCTCGGGGCCCTGTTCGGGGCCGGGCACGGCGTCTTCGCGGGCACCGCCCTCATCAACGTGCTGCTGCCGCTCGTCCACCCGCGGATGGGCAACGACGTCAGCGACGCAACGGAGGTCGCCCTCATGGAGGCTCCAGGCTTCCTGGGCCGGAACTACGGGCCGCAGACCGCGACCGTTGGTCTGGCCGCCCACGTCCTGTTCGGCGTCACGGTCGCTCTCTTCCTCGGGCCAGGCTGACCAGGTCGCCGTCGTGATCCGTTGCCGAGCGAGGTGAGAGCCACCCCTGCTGGCACCGTCTGGCTGCGCCTCACCCTCAGCGCTGTGGTCGTCATCTAGCGTGAGAACCGTGTACACACCGCCGTTCAACCTCGCAGAGGACGAAGAGGAGCTGCGCGCTCTCGTCGCTGATGTGCGCGCAGGCTGGTTGGTGACCAATGGTCACGCTGCGGCCCCCTCCGCCACCTACCTGCCGGTGATCTGGCGAGACGACACGGTGATCGCCCACGTCGCGAAGGCGAATCCCCACTGGCGCGAGATCGGTTCCGAGACACCAGCGCTCCTCATCGTCACGGGCCCCGACGCCTACGTGTCTCCGACGTGGTACGCCGCGAAGGCAGAGCACGGCAAGGTCGTGCCCACCTGGAACTACAGCGCCGTTCACCTGACCGGCATGGCGCGCGCGCATCACGACCCAGAGTGGCTCCGCATGGCCGTCGAGGAGCTGACCAACGAACACGAGCAGCGACGCCCGGCGCCCTGGCACGTCACCGACGCACCAAGCGCGTACATCGAGGGACAGCTGCGCGGAATCGTCGGTGTGGAGCTGACCGTGTCGAAGGTCGAGGGGAAGGCGAAACTCAGCCAGAACCGGTCACGGGCCGACCGCGAAGGGGTCGTCACCGGCCTGCGCCAGAGCGGCCGACCGGACGAGCTGAGCGTTGCCGACCAGATGGCGTCGGCCCTCGAAGAAGACGTTTTGGGGCTCTGACCAGCGGTAAATGCCAGTGGGCCCCGTGGGGCTCGAACCCACAACCTACGGATTAAAAGTCCGCAGCTCTGCCAATTGAGCTAGAGGCCCGCGGCTCCTGGGGGCCGCGGGATCGAGTGACACCGCCTCGGGCGCCAGCGTTCGGTGCCACGGTGTCCTCGATCCGGGTCGTCAGCGTACCGGGACCCGACCGCTCCGCCTTCACGCGGCTGGGCTGCCGATGAGACTGCGCACCACCCCCGTCAGTGCGACGGTGAGGTCGTCCAGGGTGCGACCTTCGTTCCTGGTCCAGTGGCGCACCTGCTCGGCGGACAGAGCGGCGAGCAGCACCTCGGCGCGCACGCGCGCGTCGGGAACGTGTGCCGCGCGGAGCAGCACCTCGGTGTGCTGGCGCCAGAACTCGTACGACCGCTTCCGCAGTCGCCCGCCGGGGCTCGAGGTCTCCGAAAGGAGGACGAGGTCGAGGTGACGTTCCTGGAAGGCGAGGTAGGCCGCGCAGAACGCCTCGAGCCGCGCGGCGGGATCCGCCGCGGTGCCTGCGCCGGTACCTGCGCTGGTACCTGCGCCGGAGTCTGCTCCGGCCGCCGGGCCGGGGCCGAGAGGCGCTGGTCCCTCGAGGATGGCCCTCTGCAGCTCGGCCCCACGCTCGCTCAGCAGCTCGGCCGCCAAGCCTCCCTTGTCGGTGAAGCGCCGGTAGAGCGTTCCCTTTCCGACGCCGGCGGCCGCTGCGATGTCGTCCATCGTCACGGACTCCACCGACCGTCTGGCGAACAGCTCCTCGGCCGCGAGCAGCACCCGCTGGCGGTTACGGGCCGCGTCGGCCCGCTCCTTTCGCTGCGGTGCCCGCGGCGTCGGGACGAGCGGCATACCGGTGGGTGGCGTCGGCACGGAGCCTCCTCGGGTGGGTTGCGACAACGGAGAGCCGTTGACTAACCGGACTGTAGTCCACTACCTTCGGCAATCTAAACGGACCACAGTCCGCTAAGCATTCGTCAGGAGGAGATCTCATGCGCCACCCCCAGGACCCCCACGCCCGCCCCCACCAGCGCCTGCTCGTCATCGGCGCGAGCGGCTACCTCGGTCACGTCGTGACCGGGCGACTGCTCGATGAAGGCCATGCCGTCGTAGCGCTGGTCCGCCCAGCCGACGGCTCACACGCCCTCGATTACCGAGTCGACACGGTGGAGGGGGACTTGCGCGACCCCGCTTCCGTGCGGGCGTCCGTGACGCCGGACGTGGACGCCGTCGTCCACCTGGCCACGCCACTGGGCGACGAGGCAGCCGACGCGGCGGCACTCGAGGCGCTGCTCTCGCCGCTGCGGGACACCGGCCGCACCCTGCTCTACACCAGCGGCGCCTGGGTGCTGGGTGCCCTGGAGGGCGAGGCCGACCTGCTCGACGAGGACAGCCCGACCCGGCCCCTGCCCCTGGTCGGCTACCGCCATCGCCTCGAGGGGCGGGTGCTGGCGGCCGCGGCAGAAGGGGTCCGGGGCCTGGTCATCCGCCCGGGCGTGGCCCACGGGCGTGGCGGCGGCATACCTGCCCTGCTGGTGGATCGCGCTCGTGAGGACGGCGCCGGGCGCCACGTGGGTGAGGGTCTGGTGAGGTGGCCCATGGTGCACGTCGACGACTTGGCCGACCTCTTCGTCATGGCCCTACGGAGCGCACCGGCGGGAAGCGTCCTGCACGGCGTCGCCGAAGAGGGCGTCGACACCCGGGAGATCGCGGCGGCAGCCGCGACGGCCGCCGGTGTGTCGGGTACTCGTGCCTGGCCGCTCGCCGAGGCGGCCGCCGTCCTCGGCGAGCCCTTCGCCGAGGCGCTCGCGTGCGACCAGCGAGTCTCCGCTGAACGCACCCGGCGGGGCCTGGGATGGCGGCCGCACCGCCCCACCGTGGTCGCGGACCTGGAGCGCGGCTCGTACGGCACGCGGTCCGCTGCCTGACGGCAGCCCGCACACCCGTCACCACGGCACCAAGGGGCTAACGGCCTACCCACGGCGACCCGCCTGACCGCACACTGAACAGGCGGGCGGGCGGCGCCCCGTGCCTGAGCCGGTTCCCCCGATCACCCAACCCGGGTGATGGCCGGCCCGGTCCGTGTCACCCCTGTCGGGTCGGCGCGGCGTGTGGTGTCGTCCCTCGAGGAGAGCAGATGGGCCAGCAGCGTGTCCCCCGCAGTGTCGGCGGGCCTGCGGAGAGGGTGGGTCATGGCTGCCCGTGAGGTCGCCGAGCCGGCGGCTGTGCCGTGGGAGATGGACCCCCGGCGGCCGCGCCCTGAGCGACGCCTGGACCTGTATGCCGCCGTCGCGATAGGCGCCCTCGCCTCCCTCGCGTACGGGGCCGCTCTGTCGTTCGACATCGTGCCACCGCGGGGTCTCTCGGTGGTGTTCTTCGCCGCCGCACCGATCAGCGCCGCCTTCGCCGTGGTGGTGATCGGGATGCGGTGGCGCGCCGAGGTCGACCCCGCCCTGAGCTGGGTGAGCGCGGGCCTCGCGGTCGGCTGGTTCGCCATGGTCCTCCAGCTCGTGTCGTTCCCAGCGGTGCTCCCGGGAGGAGGGCCGCTGGGGACCAGTGACCAGGCCAGCGCGGCCCTCTACCTGCTGTTCCACCTCGCCTTCGTCGGGGGCGCACTGGCCGGGGCGATCGGGGCCCCGGGCTCGTGGCGGGTGCCGGCGCTGGTGCTCGGAGTCGCGGTGGCGGTCCTCCTGGCCGTCGACCTCGTCCCCCTTCCGGTGCTGCTCCGCAGGGACACCACCTTCACGCCCATCCTCCTCGCGACGGAGTACGTCATGGTCGCGTTCACCGCGGTCGTCGCCGTGGTCTGGGTCCGGCGTGCGGGGCGGTCGGCGACCACCCTGAGGACCTGGGTGGGCGTCGCCCTGTCGCTCGCGCTCTACGACGTCCTCCTCAACGCCTTCGCCGCCGAGCGCTTCAGCGCCGTCTGGTGGGCGAGCCTCTCGTTCCGCGTGGCCACGTATGCCGTGCTGGCGGTCGGTGCCGTCTACTCCGTGCTCACCCGGCTCGCCGAGACCGAGTCCTACACCCAGAGCGAGCTCGACCGCCGAGAGGCCGAGCTCCGAACGTCCCTCGGGCTGACCCGCGAGCTGCTCGGCTGCGCGCAGGACCTCGCCAAGGCCGTCACGCCCACAGAGGTCGCCGACGCGCTGTGCCGCGACGCCGTGACCGCGAGCGGACTGCGCCGAGCCGTGCTCCTCGTCAGCCGCGACCACGCCGACACGGTGGTGCTGGGCCGCGTCGGTCACGGCAGCAGCCCAGCCGCCGAGACCTCCGGCACCGGGTGGGACGCCCCCTACGTCTCCTCGTTGGCGCCCCTGGCCAGGCAGCCGTTGTTCCTCGAGACGCCCGAGGAGGTGCGGGCGCGGGTCCCGGCCGGCACCCCGCTGCAGGAGGCTGCGTCGTTGGCGGTCCTGCCCATCCGCGTGGCGGGGGAGCGCCTGGCCACGCTGGTCGTGTGGGACACCGTGCCCCACCGCCTCAGCGCCAGTGAGCGAGAGGTCCTCGCCGGGCAGGCCAGCCAGGGTGGCCAGGCGCTGCGGCGGGCCCTCGCCTTCGAGAACGAGGCCAACGCGGCCGCGACCCTGCAGCGGTCGCTGCTGTCGCCGACGCTGTCCCCACGCGAGGACCTCGCCATGGCGGCCCGCTACCTTCCCGGCGAGGCGGGCCTTCGGGTCGGCGGCGACTGGTACGACTGCGTGCCGATCGACGGCCACAAGGTCGCGCTGGTCGTCGGCGACGTCATGGGCAAGGGCCTGCGCGCGGCGGCCGTCATGGGACAGATGCGCACCGCTGTCCGCTCGCTCGCCAGCGCTGATCCCTCACCTGCTGCGGTCCTGCGCGGTCTCGACCGGCTGCACTCGATGCTCGAGGTCGACGAGATCGCCACCGTCGCCTACGTGCTCCTCGACGCCGAGACCGGCATCGCGCGGGTGGCCAGGGCGGGGCACCTGCCACCGATCCTGGTCGACGACGAGGGTCGCACCCTGCTGCTGGAGGATGGCGGGTCACCGCCTCTCGGCACGCCCAACCCCCAGCGGCTGGAGGCGGAGGTCGTCGTGCCGCCCGGCGGCGTGCTCATCCTCTACACCGACGGCATCGTCGAGGACCGGGCCACCGGCCTCGACGGGCTCGAGTCCTTCGTCGAGCTGGTGGGAGCGACCGCCCGGCGCAAGCGAGGTGACGTCGAGGCGCTCGCCACCGAGCTGCTCGTCGCCACCTCCGCCAACCAGCGCCAGGACGACATCGCCCTGCTGGTCGCCCGCGTGCCGATGCGCGCAGGCACAGCCGAGCGTGAAGGAGCGGACGTCCTGGGGAGCCGTCCGGAGCCGGTGACGGCTCCTGACCACCCCGCGCTCCAGGCCGAGGTCGCCCGCAGCCTGACGCCGGAGGTCGGGCTGAGTCGCCCGTCCGGGACGCGGCAGGGCCTCACGTCGGGGGCGCGGCCGAGCCTCCCGACGGAGGTGGTCCGCAGCCTCGACGGTGCGCTGCACGTCGGGCGGGTGCCTTCGTACGCTGCCGCGCCCTACGCCGCCTCCTTCCCCGACGGCCCGGAGGCCGCCTCCGCCGTGCGTCGCTGGATCCGTCAGAGCTCACGCGGCCTCGACCGCCTCCTGCGCGAGGACACCGTGCTGCTCGCCACGGAGCTGGTGACCAACGCGGTGCGGCACGGCCGTGGGGAGGTGGCGGTGCGCCTCTGGCCGGGGCCCGACGTCGTGCGGGTCGAGGTCAGCGACGCCAACCCGCACCGCCCGGAGCCCGGCGGCTACGACCTCGACGCCGAGGACGGACGCGGCCTGCTCATCGTCGGCGCGCTCAGCTCGCGGTGGGGCACCGCGCCCCTTCCCGGCGGCGCCGGCAAGACGGTGTGGTTCGAGCTCGACTGCTAGCTCGGACGGTGAAGTCGGTCGACCGCGAAACGGCCCTGCAGCCCGGTGAGGGTGTCCGACACCAGTCCCTTGATGACCCGCGACCGGATGAACCCCGGGAGCGGGAGGTTGTGGTGGACGGTCAGGTGGTAGGTGACCTTCGTCCGCCCGCGGCCCGCCGACTCGAGGGTGTACACGCCCTCCTGACCGGTCTGCAGGCGCCCCTTGACCATCGACCAGCTCATCCCGTGGGGGGAGTGCTCGTACGCGAGGGTGTAGCGGTCGGTGCCCACGCTCGTCGACGCGGCGAACGCCGCGGTCAGCGGCCGCCCCTGCTCGTCACTGCTCAGGACCTCCGCCTCCAGGATCTGCGGAATCCACTCCGGCTGGCTTGCGACGTCGCGCAGGAGTTCCAGGACGATGGCCTGTGTGGCTGACACTTCGACTGACTGGGTTGCGGTGTCGGTTGGCATGCGCCGCTCCCTCCTCTCGGTCAAGGTCTCGGTCGCGGCCGAGGCGCACCAGCGCGCCCAGCTCGTCCTCGAAGGCGACGAGCAGTGACTCCGGCTCGGAGACGACGCCGACGTCCACCATGAACCCGACCCGGACGGTCCCGTCATACGTGAAGAGGCACACACCAACGGTGTGGGTGCCTGACCCTGGCACCCAGCCGAGCACACCCGTCACCGGCACGCCGGCGAACGTGCGCGGCTCGCGGGGGCCCATCACGTTGGTGGTGACGCCGATCGCCTTGTTGGCGAAGAAGTCCACGAGGTAGCGCTCGAGCACCGGTGTGCTGAAGCCGATGGCCGTGATCAGCCCGAAGGTGAGCACCGACTCGGGTGACCCCTTGAGCCAGTCCATCCGGCGCTTCGTCTCGGCGAGGCGGGCCAGCCGACCGTCCATGCTGCTGGGGAACGTGAAGTACACCATGGCGAACTGGTTGCCGAGCTCGCGTGGAAGCGGCTTGTCGAGCGGTCGCAGGTTGACGGGCACCATCGTCACCAGGTCGACGGGGGTCGCACCGCGCTCCTGCTGGTACCGGTACAGCGCCCCGGCGACGGCGCTCATGAGCACGTCGTTGAGGGTCGCTCCCGCAAGCCGGCCCACCGTCTTCAGCGGTCCCAGCGGCACCGGCTGGGTCCACACGATCCGCTTGTGCAGGCCCGGGGTGCCGCTCACCACGTTGGGCGGGTTCTCGATGAAGAGCAGGTCGCGCACCACCTTGCCGGTGCGGGCACCGACGTTGAGGGTGCGCGCGAGCTCGGCGGGGTTGGTCATGCGGGCGGCCTGCTCCACGGTGCCGCGGGCGAAGGAGACACCGGACGACACCAGCGAGACAGGCCCCGACGTGGTCGAAGCCCTCATGTCCTCGGAGGGCTGCTCGTCGTCGACGGATGCCCCGTCGTCGGTCAGTGAGAGCAGCACCCGGGTGAGCGCGATGCCGTCCGCCAGCGCGTGGTGGATCCGGAAGAACGCGACCGCACCCGACCCGTAGCCCTCGATGAGGTGGATCTCCCACAACGGGTGGTTCCGGTCGAACGCGTGGGGGAGGTAGCGCTCCACGTGGGCCTGCAGGGCCGCGTCGTCGCCGGGCGCCTCCAGGGTCTCCTGGATGAGGTGGCGGTCCAGCGAGAAGTCCGGGTCGTACTCCCACGACGGCAGGCCCACCGGGATGGCCGAGGTCACCGGTCGCTGGCTGAAGACGGGGTAGCGGTCGATGAACCGCTCCTGCGCGATGCGCCGCACCTCGTCCCAGTCCGGCACGGACTCCAGGAACACCAGGCTCGTGATCACCATCAGGTTGTTGGGCCGGTCCATGTTGAGCCAGATCGTGTCGACGGGGCCGATGCGTCGCCTGCCGGTCTTGGACATGTCACCTCCCGCCCGGGAACGCGGCCGCGCAGGGTGCGGTCAGCCGCCGCCGGGGCTCTGCGCCCAGCCTCGTCCGCGCCTACGCTGTCCAACAGGGGCAATGGTCCCTCGGGCACCCAGGGCGCATGGCTGCCGAGGAGCCGAGGCACCGGGACAGCCGAGGAGCCGCCGTGCATGCCAGGGTCACGATCGACATCGACGCCCCGCCCGAGCGGGTGTGGGCCGTGATGGCCGACGTCGAGGCGTGGCCCCAGTGGACCGCGTCGGTGAGCGAGGCCCAGCGCCTCGACACGGGTCACTTCGACGTGGGTTCGAGGGTGCGCCTGCGCCAGCCCCGCCTCCCGGTCGCCGTCTGGACGGTCGAGGACGTCGAGCCGGGAAGGTCCTTCACCTGGACCAGTGGCCTGCCCGGGTTCCGGAGCACGGGCCGCCATCTCGTGGAGCGCCGTCGCGACGGCTCCAGGGTCACGCTCGAGCTCGAGCAACGGGGCGTCGTCGGCGAGCTGGTGGGCCGCTGCATGGCCGGGTTGGTCGACCGCTACGTCAACCTCGAGGCCGTCGGGCTCAAGCGCCGCAGCGAGGAGCCTCCCGCCGCTCCCTGACCCGGTTCGCGGCATCCAGCCGGCTTCGGCGCCGACCCGGTGCGCCCAGCCGGCGTCGGATCCGGCACCCCACGGCACGAGGGGGCCATCCGGCCCTGTGCCCTGCCTCCGGCGCGGTCGAACACTGGCGACGAGGGCAGGGAGGAAAACGCATGACAGTCCTCGTCACGGCAGCGAGCCGGCACGGTGCGACGCAGGCGATCGCGCGCGAGATCGCCCGCCAGCTCCGCGCGGCCGGCCGGAGCGCCGAGGTGCTCGAGCCCGAGGCCGTCGACACGCTCGACGGCGTCGACGCCGTGGTGCTGGGCAGCGCCGTCTACCGCGGTCGCTGGCTGCCCGAGGCCCGCAACCTCGCCGCCCGCCTCGAGCCAGACCTCGCGCACCGCGACGTCTGGTTGTTCTCCAGCGGCCCGGTGGGGGAGCCCCCGCGCCCGACTGACGACGTCGCCGACGCGACCAGGGCCGGCCGGCTGACCCACGCCCGCGAGCACCGGGTCTTCGCCGGACGGCTCGACCTGTCCTGCCTCTCCCGGGGTGAGCGCCTCGGAGCCAGGCGGCTGCACGCCGGCGACGGCGACTACCGCGACTGGTACGAGATCCGTTGCTGGGCAACGCGGATCGCCGGCCAGATCGCATCGGACCATGACACCGACAGCGGCCCTGAAGGACCGGGAACCCACCCGGACCACGAGCCGATTGAGGAACGACACCCATGACCACCGCAACCATTCCTCCGCGGCCGAGCTACCCGGTCCACGTCGACTCCACCACCGAGCCGGTCGCCTCGCGCTGGCTGTGGCTGGTGAAGTGGCTGCTGGCCGTGCCGCACTACATCGTCCTGGCCTTCCTCTGGATCGCGTTCACGGTCCTGAGCATCGTCGCCTTCTTCGCGATCCTGTTCACCGGCAGTTACCCGCGGGCCATCTTCGACTTCAACGTCGGCGTCATGCGCTGGACGTGGCGGGTCGCCTACTACGCCTATGGCGCCCTGGCCACCGACCGCTACCCGCCGTTCACGCTGGCCGAGGTGCCGGACTACCCGACGCACCTGCAGATCGACTACCCCCACCACCTGTCGCGCGGCCTGGTCCTCGTCAAGTGGTGGCTGCTGGCCATCCCGCACTACCTCGTCATCGCCTTCATCGTCGGCGGCAGCCGCTGGGCGTTCGAGGACAACCGGTGGAGGTACGTCGACAGCCCCGGCCTCGTGGGCCTGCTCGCCTTCATCGCCGCCGTGGTGCTCCTGTTCACCGGCTCCTACCCGCGGCCGATCTACGACCTGCTGCTCGGCCTGAACCGGTGGGTGCTGCGGGTGGCCGCGTACGTCGGGCTGATGACCGACCAGTACCCGCCCTTCCGCCTCGACATGGGCCCCCACGAGCCGCACGCGCTCGTGGTGACCAGCCAGGCGGGCGGTCCATCGTCGGCCCCGAACCCCGCCATGCCGCCGTCGTCACCGGGGCAGGCCGCGCCTCCGTCCCAGGGGCCGCCACAGCAGGTGCAGGGCGCACCACAGCAGCCGTATGCCGCGGGGTCGCCCTACGCGGGCGCCGAGCCCTACCCGGGTACGTACTACGGCGGCCCGGGTGCCCCGGGTGCGCCCGGTGGACCCCCGCCCCCCCGGTCCGGCTGGACGGGTGGCCGCATCGTCAGCGTGGTGGTCGGGGTGCTCGTCGGCCTCATGTCCCTCGGCGGCCTCGCCGCCGGTGGGGCGATGGTGGTGGCCGACCGGGCCTTCCGCGAGGACGGCTTCGTGATGACGCCCTCGGAGACGTGGCAGTCGGGTGGCTACGCCGTCATCGGAAGCATCCTGCTCCAGTCCTCGGCTGACCGGACCCTGCCGGGGCGCCTCATCGGGGACGTGCGGATGGAGGTGACCTCGAACCGGTCCGGCGTCCCGGTCTTCGTCGGGGTCGCGCGTTCGAGCGACGTCAGGGCGTACCTCTCCGGGGTGGCCCACACCTTCCGGAACAACGGCACGCGCAACGGCCAGGAGATCAGTGGTGGCGCTCCGCCGGCGGCGCCGACCGACCTCGACATCTGGGTCTCGCGGGCCGCGGGAGCCGGTACGCAGGCGATGGTGTGGCGACCGGAGACCGGCAGCTGGTCCGGTGTCGTCATGAACGCTGACGGCTCGCCGGGGGTCTCGGCCTCCGTCCGGTTCGGGGCCGAGGTGCCCTGGCTCGGCGGCGTCGGCGTGGGGCTGTTCCTCGTGAGCCTGGTCTTCCTCGGCGGCAGCGTCACCCTGGTGGCGGTCGCGGTCGCCCGTGCCTCGCGGCGGACTCCCGCCTGACGAGGGCCGCGGCATGGCCCGCCGTGCAGGCGCCGACCGGCAGCGCCGGGTCGGTCCGGCGGCGGGCGTCGTGGTGCTGGTCCTTGGTGCGGTGCTCGTCGGCGCCGGCGGCGGCCTGGGGCTGCCGCACCTGGCCAAGGTCGGGTGGTCGCCCGCCACGGTGGCCGGGCTGTTGGCGCTCTGTCTCGGCGTGGCGCTGGTGGCGGTGGGCATCGTGGCCGGCGTACGCGCCGCCCACGGCTGGTGGCGCGTGCCCGCCGCCCTCGGCCTGACCGTGGCCGCCCTGCTCGTCGTCGACCTCGTGGCCGTCCCGGTGGCCGCGACCATGGTGCCTGCCGACCCGGGCGACGGACGAACCCCGGCCAGCGTGGGCCTGCCGTTCCGTGAGGTGAGGCTCCCGGTGACCCGGGGCGAGTCGCTCGCCGCCTGGTACGTGCCGACGCGCAACGGTGCGGCCGTCGTGCTGCTGCACGGCTCGGGCTCCACCCGGTCCTCCACGCTGCGGCAGGCGGCGGTTCTCGCCCGGCACGGCTACGGCGTGCTCCTGCCCGACGCCCGCGGGCATGGTGCGAGCACGGGGCGGGCCATGGACCTCGGGTGGCACGGCGACCGCGACGTCGCGGCGGCGACGGCATACCTCTCCTCGCCGGAGGCGGGCACCGACCCGGGCCGGATCGCGGCCGTGGGTCTGTCGATGGGCGGCGAGGAGGCGCTCGGCGCCCTGGCGGTGGACCCGCGGCTGGCCGCGGTCGTGGCCGAGGGCGCCACGGGACGGCAGGCGGCCGACCTGGGCTGGCTCTCCACCCGGTACGGATGGAGGGGCCAGGTGCAGGAGGGGGTCGAGGACGTGCACACGTGGCTCGCCGCAGCGCTCTCGGGCCTGGCGCCGCCCCGGACGCTCGCCGACGGCGTGCGGCGGGGCAGGGCGCCGGTGCTGCTGGTCACGGCCGGCGACCGGCCCGACGAGGGGTATGCCGCGGCCGCCCTCCGTGCCGTGGCCCCCGCCCGCGTCGAGGTGTGGACGGTGCCCGGCGCCGACCACACCGGCGGGCTGGCCACCGCTCCGGCCGAGTGGGAGCGCCGGGTCGTGGGCTTCCTCGACCGGGCGCTGCGGCCGGTCGAGTAGCAGTCGTTCGAGTGGCGCCGGCGCACCGCCGACCGGAGGGTGGGCCCATGACGGACTCCGACCTGACCGCCCTCGTCCTCGTCGGCACGCTGACGCCCTCACCCGAGCGTTCGAGCTCGCAGCTGCTGGGTGAGCAGGTGCTGGCCGAGCTCGGCAAGCACGGTGTCGGCGGCACGGTGGTGCGGCTCGTGGACCACGACGTGAAGCCCGGCGTGCAGGTCGACATGGGTCCTGGCGACGCCTGGCCGGCCATCCGGCAGCAGATGTTGGACGCGGACATCCTCGTGCTGTCGACGCCGATCTGGATGGGCCAGCCCTCCAGCGTCATCAAGCGGGCGCTCGAGCGGCTCGACGGCGAGCTGTCCGAGAAGGACGACGAGGGACGGCTGCTCACCTACGGCAAGGTCGCCGCCGTTGCGGTGGTCGGCAACGAGGACGGCGCGCACCACGTCAGCGCCGAGCTGTTCCAGGCGCTCAACGACGTCGGCTTCAGCCTCGCCGCCGGCGCCGTCACCTACTGGGTGGGGGAGGCGATGAGCGGCGTCGACTACCAGGACCTCGACGAGACGCCCGAGACGGTGGCGTCGACCACGGCGACCCTGGCGGCCAACACGGTGCACCTCGCGCGCCGGCTCAAGGCCGCGCCGTACCCGCCGTCCGGCGGCTGAGCCCAGCGGCTGAGCCGGGCAGCTGAGCACAGCGGCTGGGCCTAGCGGCGCTGCGGGGCGAGGAACCGTGACCTCACGGGGCGCGTTGGCCGTTCATGGACTCCACGCTGACCTGTCCCAAGTGCGGCTCGGACATGCGCCAGTACGAGCGCAACCGCGTGCTCGTCGACCAGTGCACCGGTTGCGGCGGGCTCTTCCTCGACCGGGGCGAGCTCGAGCGGCTCACCGCCGCCGAGAACGAGTGGCACCAGGCGCCGGTGCAGCAGGCCCAGCAGGCTCCCCAGCGGCAGTACTCGCCGAACCCGCAGCATCACGGGCACCCCTACGGGCAGGGCTACGGGCACAAGCCCCAGAAGAAGCGCCGCTCGTTCCTCTCCGACCTGTTCGACGACTGATCGTCGAGGCTCATCTTCGCGACTGGTCTCTGGCGACTGACCGCGGTATGCCGCACCCCCGCCACGGCGGCCGGACCGCGTCCGCGCGTGGTGGGCGTGCCGGTGCGAGACTGGGCTGATGAGGAACGAACCGAGCGGGCGAGGCGCGCCGCGCCGTCCTGCGTTCTTCAGCCCGGCTGCGATGGAGACCCAGGGCGGTCTGGTGCCCGACCCCGCCGAGGTCACCGAGGTGGCCCACGCGACCGCGGCCGTGCTCGTCGGGGCCGGGCGGTCGTCGGAGGACCCCGAGGTCACGACGCGCCTCGTGGCCCTCGTCGACGAGCTCGGCCTCTCGACGCTGGCCGAGCTCTGGGCCGACCGGCCGGCCCGCAGCCTGCCGGGCGCGCTCTGGCGGCTGTACGCCCTGCACGAGTGGGTGCAGCGCAGCCCCGAGGAGGCGAGCGCCGACTACACCGCCGGGGTGCGGTTCGCCGACGTCAACCACGTGGTCGCCGGGGTCGCGGAGCCGCCCGGGCCGCAGGAGATCCGCAGCCTGGCCGACTCCATCCTGCGCGGCGTCTTCGAGGGCGACCTCGCCGTCGCGCTGGAGCGGGCGGGCGCCTTCTGCCGGGTCGTGTCGTCGGGCCGCGCCGACCGGGCCCACACCACCGACGTGCAGGACGCCGAGGCGGCCTCGACGCAGACCCGCCGGGCGTCGTCCCTGCTCTCGACCGCCGAGGACCTCGAGGCCTGCGCCCGGCTCTGGCGTGCCGACGAGCTGCTCTGACCTGCGGCTGCCGAACCTGGCGCGGCTGCCGAACCGGCGGTGGCTATTGAATCGGCAGTTGGCGGCTGACCTGCGGCGTTGTGGGCCCTTCGGCTCAATGTGGGGACAGCCGGAACATTCCGGGACGGGCTCCGGTTACAGTCAGACGTGCGCCGGGCTGCGGTAGCCCCGGGTCCCAACTGAAGCCGCTACGAGCGGCCACGCGCCGTGAGGCGCTCCCAGCCCGGCGCACACATCTAGACCGGGCAGTCCCCGGCCCGGTGGGCCCCCACGTCGTCGCGTGCCCGCTCCCGCGAACGCCGACCCGGCCCCGTCCAGCCGCACACGCGGCATACCCCATGGGTGAACGAACCACGCTCCTCCGTCGACGCGGAGTCGACGGCGTCGGCGAGGTCGAACGGCGCGTCCGACGGCTCTGCGGGCGCTGTCACCGCACCATCATCGCCCCCGTGGCCCGGCGTGACTAGCGCGGGCATGCACGCATGGCCCGGACGAGTCATCTATGGGTGGAAGCGGTCAAGACATGGCAAAGAACTCTCGGCGTTTCTGGCGCCCTCGGCTAGCGTTGCGTTATGGCACCAGACCCGATCGTCGGCGCCGACCTCACGGACGGCGCCCTCCAGGACGAGATCGAGCTCGTCGGCGACCTGGTCGTGGCTGCCTCCGCGAGCGAGGGCCCGCTGAGCGAGGACGAGATCGACGAGGTGCTCGGCGTGGACCGCGGGATGGGCGTGGCGAAGGGCGCCAAGAGCCCCCAGCACGTCTGACCTGCCCCCCGGGCGCCGCGGCCGTGGCCCTCTGACCTGCGCAGGAGGGGCTCGGTGAACTCCTGATTGCGTGCGAGTGTCTGCGAGGCCGTAGCATCATCCCCGGCCATTTCCTCGCATGACCGGAGAATGCTCGTGGGCTTCCGCCTGACCCCCCAGGAAAACAGCTTCTACGACCTGTTCGCCAAGTCCGCCTCCTACCTGGTGGACGGCTCCCGTGAGCTCACGACGATCCTTGGTGCGCCTATCTCCGAGCGCGAGGCCATCGCGGCCCGCATGCGTGAGATCGAGCACCAGGCCGACGAGGCAACGCACGAGATCATCCGCAAGGTGAACTCCTCGTTCATCACGCCGTTCGACCGCGAGGACATCCACGGGCTCGCCGCGACCCTCGACGACTGCATGGACCTCATGGACGCCGCCGTCGACCTCATCGTGCTGTACCGCATCGGTGAGCTGCCGGCCGGTGTATCGGAGCAGGTGGAGGTGCTGGTGCGGATGTCGCAGCTCACTGCCGACGCCATGCCGCGACTGCGCTCGATGAAGGACCTCTCGGAGTACTGGATCGAGATCAACCGCCTCGAGAACCAGGCCGACCAGTGCTACCGCCGCCTGCTCGCCGAGCTCTTCAACGGCGAGTCCACGGACGCGATCACGGTGATGAAGCACAAGGAGGTCATCGAGGAGCTCGAGGCCGCCGCCGACGCCTTCGAGCAGGTGGCCCACAAGGTCGAGAGCATCGCGGTCAAGGAGTCCTGACCTCGTGGAATGGCTGCCGATCGGCATCGTCATCGCCCTGGCGATGGGCTTCAACTACACCAACGGCTTCCATGACGCGGCGAACGCCATCGCCACCTCCGTCTCGACGCGGGCGCTGACCCCGCGCGTGGCACTGGGCATGGCTGCCGTGGCCAACCTCTTCGGCGCGTTCTTCGGCAAGAAGGTCGCGGACACCGTGGGCAAGGGCATCATCGACGCCCCTCAGGGCAGCGTCGGGCTGCTCATCTGTGCGGCGGCGCTCATCGGCGCCATCGGGTGGAACCTGCTGACCTGGTGGTACGGCCTGCCCTCGTCGTCCTCCCACGCGCTGATCGGGGGTCTCGGCGGCGCCGCGCTGGCGGCCGGGGCGACCGTGAAGTGGGCGGGCATCTGGGAGAAGGTCGTCATCCCCATGGTGGCCTCGCCGGTCGTCGGCATCATCGTGGGCTACCTCGCGATGACCGCGATCCTCTGGCTCTTCCGGCGGGCCCAACCGGGCAAGGTCTCCCGCGGCTTCCGCTACGCCCAGACCGCCTCCGCTGCGGCGATGGCGTTCGGCCACGGCCTTCAGGACGCCTCCAAGACCGCCGGTGTCGTCGTCCTGGCGCTGACCGTCGGGGGCTTCCACACCGGCAGCGAGGTCCCGTGGTGGGTGCTGTTGATGAGTGCGATCGTCATCTCGCTCGGCACCTACGCCGGTGGGTGGCGGATCATGCGCACCCTCGGGCGCCGCATCATCCACCTCGACCCGCCGCACGGCTTCGCGGCCGAGTCGACCGCTGCCGGCATCCTGTACGTCGCCGGCATGGGCTTCGGGGCGCCGATCTCGACGACCCACACGATCACGTCGGCGATCATGGGCGTGGGCTCCACGAAGCGGCTGTCGGCCGTCCGGTGGGGCGTGGCCGGCAACATCGTGGGCGCCTGGGTCTTCACCTTCCCCGGTGCCGGTCTCGCGGCTGCTCTCGCCTTCTACATCGGCAACGCCATCCTCCTCTGACCCACCGCCACTCCCCGACTTCGAATCCACCGAGCCGCTGATCGCCCGACAATGACCGGGTGTCAGCGGCTCGGCGCATACCAAGTCATCGCCGTTTGGCCCTCGGGTCGTACTCGCGCCCTGATCCGTGAGGGGTCGTGGCGGGCCCGGGCCGCTAACCAGCGATCCGCCACGACCCCGGGCCTGCGCGTGATCTCGCCCGGTTCCCAACGGACCACCGCGAAGCCGAGCTCCCGCAGTCGCGACTCGCGGACGCCTGCCTGAATCACCCTCCGGGCGACGGCGTCACCTGACCGGTCACCGCTGTCGTCGAACTCGCCGAGGTACTTCCCTGCCCCATCCGCCTCGCCCACGATTCCCTCGTACTCCCACAGTGCATCCACCCTTGCGACGAAGCGACCATCCCCCGTGAAGACGCTCACCTACGGGGTGGCCAGCGGAATGCCCTGCCGGTAGAGGGCAGCGGCGGAGTAGGACTCCAGCCAGTTCTCCCGTCCGCCGTCAAGGAGCGGTATGCCGTCGCGTGCCCTTCCGAGGCACGGCCAGCGGTACTGGACGTCGAGGACGTCCTCGATCTCCAGCAGACTGGTGAGGCCGCCGCGGAGGGCTGCGTCGCCGATGGCCACGGCATCGCCCAGGCTCAGGGAGCGGAAGCAGTCGACGACCGTTCGGGCGGGGGAGGTGACGAGCAGACCGTCGACCTCGCGCAGGTGTCGCTGGGGGAGATCCGCGCGGTGCAGGTGGGCCTTGCTGTTGGCGCGGCTCACCCGGGGCCGATCGGTCACCGTGAGCTCCACCCGCGGCAGCTCACCGTGGGGGTTGGGCAACCCCCAGACCAGGGCTGCACTGACATGGCTGAGCGCGGCCCTGCCGTCCGCGCGGCCCACGTTGTCGGCCAGCAGCTGGTGACGCTCGCGGGGTGCGAGCGACGACCACGGCTCGGGCACGGCATACAGGCCGGGCCGCAGGGGCGTGAGGTCGCCCCGCGCCAGGCAGCCCTGCACCTGGTGCCGCGTCAGGGCCGTCAGCATCTCGCTGCGGGTGGCGAGTGGGGCAGAGGTGCTTGGCCTGTGGACAGTGACTTCGTCTACGCCGTCCCGCTGAAGCGCCGCGTGGGAGGCGGCATGAGCGGCTCCGCGTAGACGAAGTCGGGAGAGGAAGGGGGTTCGGGGTCAGCCGAAGCGGCCGGAGATGTAGTCCTCGGTCGCCTTCACGCTGGGGTTGTTGAAGATGCGGTGGGTGTCGTCGATCTCGACCAGCTTGCCGGGCTTGCCGGTCGCCGCGAGGTTGAAGAACGCGGTGCGGTCCGAGACGCGGGCGGCCTGCTGCATGTTGTGCGTGACGATGACGATCGTGTACTGCGACTTCAGGTCGTTGATGAGGTCCTCGATCGCCAGGGTCGAGATCGGGTCGAGCGCCGAGCACGGCTCGTCCATCAGCAGCACCTGCGGCTCCACGGCGATGGCCCGGGCGATGCAGAGGCGCTGCTGCTGGCCACCGGAGAGGCCGGCGCCGGGCTTGTTCAGCCGGTCCTTGACCTCGTTCCAGAGGTTCGCGCCGCGCAGCGACTTCTCGACGACCTCGTCGAGCTTCTTCCTGCCCTTGACGCCGTTGAGGCGCAGACCGGCCGCGACGTTGTCGTAGATCGACATGGTGGGGAACGGGTTGGGCCGCTGGAACACCATGCCGATCGTGCGGCGCACCGCCACCGGGTCGACGTCGGAGGCATAGAGGTCCTGGTCGTCGAGCAGGACCTTGCCCTCGACGCGACCGCCGGGGATCACCTCGTGCATGCGGTTGAGCGTCCGCAGGAAGGTCGACTTGCCGCAGCCCGAGGGGCCGATGAAGGCGGTGACGGAGCGGGGCTCGACCGTCATGGTCACGCCCTCCACGGCCTTGAACTGGCCGTAGTAGACGTTCAGGTCGCTGACGTCGATGCGCTTTGCCATCAGAAGGTTTCGTCTTTCATGAGTGGTGCGGGGTGCATGAGGGGTATGCCGTGTGGCCGGACCGTGCGGGCCGGCGTCACTTCTTCAGTCACTTCTTCACCGAGCCGAAGCGCGCCACGAGGCGGCCGGCGATGTTGAGGAGGAGGATGAGGAGGATCAGGGTCAGGGCCGCGCCCCACATGCGCTCGACGGCCGCGGGCTGGCCGAGCTCGGTGCGGTCCTGGTTGATCATGGTCGGCAGCGTCGGCATGTAGCCGCTGAACAAGTTGGTCGCGATCGACTTGGTGTACGGGCCGAGGATCAGCAGCGGGGCGGTCTCACCCATGACGCGCGCCAGGCCGAGGAGGATGCCGGTGACGATGCCGGAGAAGGCCGTGGGCAGCACGACCTTGGCGATGGTCTTCCACTTGGGGACGCCGAGGGCGTAGGAGGCCTCGCGCAGCTCGTTCGGCACGAGCTTGAGCATCTCCTCGGTGGAGCGCACGACCACGGGGATCATGAGCAGCACCAGCGCGAGCGACACGGCGAAGCCGACCCGCTGGAAGCCGAACGTCGTGACCCACACCGCGTAGATGAACAGGGCCGCGACGATCGAGGGGATGCCGGTGAGGATGTCGACCATGAAGGAGACGGCCTTGGCGAACTTCCCGCGGCCGTACTCCACGAGGTAGATGGCGGTCATCACGGCGATCGGCACCGCGATGAGGGCGGTGACGGCGGCCTGGATCAGGGTGCCCTGGATGGCGTGGACGGCGCCGCCCCCGGCCCGGCGCGAGGTGATGCCGCGCTGGGAGTTGGTCCACCACTGCGACTCCATGAGCAGATGCCCACCGTGGCTGACGACGGTCCAGAGGATCCACACGAGCGGGACGACCGCCACGAGGAACGCCAGCCACATCACCACGCGGGCGACCTGGTCGCGGATAGTCCGCGAGCGCGACGGGTTGCCGAGCGCCGGGAGGACGGGGCCCGGGCTGGTCGAGCCGACGCGGGTGTCGGTGGTCATTCGGTGAAGGCCTTCCTGCGCTCGATCACGATGCGGGCGATCGCGTTCACCACGAAGGTGAGCACGAAGAGCACCAGGCCTGCGGCGATGAAGGCACCGGTCTTCTGCGGCGAGTCGAACTCGGCCGCGTTGTTGGCGATGCGCGACGCGAAGGTCTCACCGCCGTTGAACAGCGACCACGACCAGGGGTTGCCCGGCGAGAGGGTCGAGACGATGAAGGTCACGGCGATGGTCTCGCCGAGGGCGCGGCCGAGGGCCAGCATCGACGCGCTGATGACGCCGGGCCGGCCGAACGGCAGGACCGAGGTGCGGATCATCTCCCAGCGGGTGGCGCCGAGCGCGAGGGCGCCCTCCTTGTGGGCGACCGGCGTCTGGGCGAACACCTCACGGGAGAGGGCCGTGACGATGGGCAGCACCATGATGGCGAGCACGATGCCGATGAAGAAGATGGTGCCGCCGGAGATGCCGGTCTTGGCGAACAGCGGGAACCAGCCGAGCTTGGACTGCAGGAAGTCCTCGACGGGGCGGACAGCGGCGCGGAAGGTCAGCACCCCCCACAGGCCGTAGACGATCGACGGCACCGCGGCGAGCAGGTCGACCAGGCTGGCGGCCGGCCGGGAGAGCCAGCGGGGGGCGTACTGCGTGATGAACAGCGCGACGCCCACGCCCACGGGCACGGCGAGCGCCATCGCGATCAGCGACGACGCCACGGTGGTCCACAGCAGCTCGACGATGCCGAACCGGGGGTGGTCGCCGCCGACGGACCACTCGCGCGAGGTGAGGAAGCTGGCCTCGTTGTGGGCCAGCGCCGGGATCGCCTGCCACAGCAGGAAGACGCCGATCAGGGTGACCAGGGCGACGACGAGACCGCCTGCACCCGTGGCCAGGCCGCCGAACAGGCGGTCGCCGAGGCGACCGGTGCCGGCGGCGTCCCCGCCGAGCGGGGAGCCAGAGGTCGGGGTGGGGGTCTCGTCAGCAGCGGTGACGCCGGTGATCGTGCTCACGTGGGGCCTTACGTTCCTCGGGGGACAACGGCAGTATGCCGCGCGGCGGGCGAAGTGCCCTGCCGCGCGGCATACGAGGGTCAGGAGAGCGCCGAGATGGCGGCCTCGACCTTGGACTGGACCTCGGACGGGAGCGGCGCGTAGCCGATCTCCTCGAGCGACTTCTGGGTGTCCGCGGAGGCGAAGTGCTTCAGGAACGCCTTGGTCAGGTCGACCTTGGCCGGGTCCTGCGCCTTGGAGCAGACGATCTCGTAGGTGACCAGGAGGATCGGGTAGGCGCCGGACTCCTTGGTGGCGTAGTCGAGCTTGAGGCGCAGGTCGTTGCCCTCGCCGTCCTGCTTGGCGGCGGCGACGGCCTTGCCGACGGACTCACCGGTCAGCTCGACCGGCCCGGCGCCGTTGTCGACCTGCGCGATGCCGAGCTTGTTGTCCTTGGCGTAGGACCACTCGGCGTAGGTGAGGCCGCCCTCGGTGGACTGCACGGCGCTCGCGACACCCGCGGACTTCTCCTTGCCCTCGCCCTTGCCGGTCCAGCTCTTGCTGGGCTCGGCGGTCCACGCGCTGGGCGCGGCGGCCTTGAGGTACTTGGTGAAGTTCTCGGTGGTGCCCGACTCGTCGGAGCGGAAGAAGACCTTGACCGGGGTGCTCGGCAGCTTGACGCCGGGGTTGATCTTGGCGATCGCCGGGTCGTTCCAGGTGGTGATCTTGCCGTTGAACAGGTTCGCGATGACCTCGGGGGTGAGCACGAGCTTGGAGACGCCGGGAAGGTTGTAGGAGACGGCGATCGGGCCGGTCACCATGGGCAGGTTCCAGGCGGGGGAGCCGCAGTGCTTCTGGGCCTCCTCGGTCTCGATCTTGCCGTCCTTCGCCTCCTTCTTCAGGGCGGAGTCGGAGCCGGCGAAGTCGACCTGGCCGGCGAGGAACTGCTTGATGCCCGCACCGGAGCCGGTCGGGTTGTAGTTGACGGTGGCGCCCTCACACGCGTCCTGGAAGGAGGAGATGGCCTCCTCGATGGCGTTCTTCTGGGCGGAGGAGCCCTCGGCGTTCAGGGTGCCCTTGGCGCACTCCGCGGAGCTGGCCGAACCGGAGGCGGAGCCCTGCGAGCCCGAGCCGGCGGTGTTGTTGTCCGACCCGCAGGCCGACAGGGCGAGCGACCCGACGAGGGTGGCGCCGGCCAGCATGCCGAAACGCTGAATCTTCACGATCAAACCTCTCCACGAGAGAAAGTCAGTGGCGGGCAGGTGCCCGATGTTCGGTGGCGGGCGGGATGCCCGACGTTCGTGAAGGTAGGAGCGGTGAGTGACGCGATGGCCGGTGCCGGGTGAACGGAGGGTGAACAAGCCCGAGACTTTGCCCCACGCGTGCGCAGACGCCACCTGAGCCACAGTTGAACAACCCGTCAGGAGCGGGTCAAGTCCCGCAGGAGCCACGCCACTTCCGGCACAGGTCAGGGGAGGTGGCGCTCCACGGCCACGACCCGCGCGTCGGCGCCCCGGCCGACCAGGTGCGCGACCAGCACCTCGCCCTTGACCATCTTCTCCTCGGCGGCCTCGGCGAGCTGCTTCGCCGCACCCGGGCCGTCGTCGCTGCCGTGGTCGACGAGGCCGACGAGCTGCTCGAGCAGACCCGGCAGCACCGGGCCGTGGCTGCACAGCACGGCGGGCGTGCCGCGCCGGAGCAGGCGCGAGAGGTGGTGCGGTGCCCGGGTCGGGTCCGCCTCGTAGCCCTCCTCCGAGAGCCCCTCCCTGAGCCGCAGCGGCTGGCCCAGCCAGGCGGCATACGGCGCGATCGTGTCGGCGCACCGCACCGACGGTGAGCTGACCAGCCGCCGCACCCCGTATGCCGCGAGCAGCGGCACGATGGCGTCCGCGCGTCCGCGCCCGACGCGGTCGAGCGGGCGCCGCTGGTCGTCGGGGTCCTTCCACTGCCCGCGGGGCACGGCCTTGGCGTGCCGCACCAGCGCGAGCGGCCACGTGTCGAGCGCGCCGGCGGCGTCCGCGCGCACCAGCGCCCTCAGCTGGTCGCGGTCGCGCGCGTAGTCGAGCAGGTCGTGCGCGGCGACCACGTCGAGCCAGCGCACCTCGTCGATCTCGTTGGCGAGCTGTCCGGTGCCACCGGTCACCCGGGCCGCCCAGTAGCGCACCTCCTTGGCGGCGGGCTCGCCGTCCTTGCCGAGCACCGTGTACGTCGAGCAGGGCAGCGGGCGGCCGAGCCTGACCTCCAGCGCCGTCTCCTCGTGCGTCTCGCGCGCGGCGGCCACCGCCCAGTCCTCGCCCTGGTCGAGCTTGCCCTTGGCCCACGCCCAGTCGTCGTACTTGGGGCGGTGCACCAGCGCCACCTCCAGCCGATCCGCCCGTCGACGCCACGGCAGCGTGCCGGCAGCGGGGATCACCGGCATGACGGACCCCGGTGCCTGGCGTCGGCGGCGGTCACCAGCGGGCCGCGGCCAGGGTCAGGGACCACCTGGCTCAACGGCGTCGGGCCTTCCGCCGGCGCTTGGAGTGCATCTCGACCAGGGCGGTCTGCAGGTCGGGCAGCGGGGCGCCCTCGGAGTCGGTGGTGTGCCGGATCCAGCGGCCGTCGTCGGCGAGCTCCCAGTGCGTGTAGTCGCCGCTCATGCCCCGCGCCAGCAGGGTGCACAGCTCCTCGACGTGCCGGGGGTCGGTGATCCGCACCAGCGCCTCGACCCGCCGGTCGAGGTTGCGGTGCATCATGTCGGCGCTGCCGATGAAGACCTCCGGCTCGCCGGCGCCACCGAAGACGAAGACCCGCGAGTGCTCGAGGAACCGGCCGAGGTTGGAGTGCACCCGGATGTTGTCGGACAGGCCCTTCACCCCGGGGCGCACGGCGCAGATGCCGCGGACCCAGATGTCGACCTGCACCCCTGCCTGCGAGGCCCGGTAGAGCGCGTCGATGACCTGCTCGTCGACGATCGAGTTCACCTTGATCTGCACCAGGCCACCGTTTCCGGCTGCCGCATGGGCGATCTCTCCCTCGATGCGCTCGATGAGCCCGGCGCGGATCGACCGCGGGGCCACCAGCAGGCGCTTGAACTTGGTGCGCGGGGCGATCCCGGACAGCTGGTTGAACAGCCGGGTGAGGTCCTCGCCCACCTGCGGGTCGCAGGTGAGCAGCCCGAAGTCCTCGTAGAGCCGGGCGGTCTTCGGGTTGTAGTTGCCGGTGCCCACGTGGCAGTAGCGGACCAGGCCGTCGGCCTCCTGCCGCACCACGAGCGAGAGCTTGCAGTGGGTCTTCAGCCCGACGATTCCATAGACGACGTGCACGCCGGAGTGCTCGAGCTTGCGGGCCCACTTGATGTTGGCCTGCTCGTCGAACCGGGCCTTGATCTCCACGACGGCCAGCACCTGCTTGCCGGCCTCCGCGGCGTCGATGAGGGCGTCGACGATCGGGGAGTCGCCGCTGGTGCGGTAGAGCGTCTGCTTGATGGCCAGCACCTTGGGGTCGGCGGCCGCCTGCTCGATGAACGCCTGCACCGAGGTCGAGAACGAGTCGTAGGGGTGCTGCAGCAGCACGTCCTTGTCGCGCACCACCGCGAGGACGTCGCTGGCCTTGGCCGTCTCGGCGGGCGCGAGGTCGGCGTGCGTCTGCGGCCGGAACGCCGGGAACTTCAGGTCCGAGCGCTCGAGGTCGGCGATGAGGTTGAGCCCCCGCAGGTCGAGCGGCTTCGGCAGCCGGTAGACGTCCTGCTGGGCCACGCCGAGCTCGCGGATGAGCATGTCGAGCACGTGGCCGTCGATGTCGTCCTCGACCTCGAGGCGCACCGGCGGGCCGAACCGGCGGCGGGTGAGCTCCTTCTCCAGGGCCGCGAGGAGGTTCTCGGCGTCGTCCTCCTCCACCTCGAAGTCCTCGTTGCGGGTGACGCGGAAGGTGAAGTGCTCGAGGACCTCCATGCCGGGGAAGAGCATGTCGAGGTGGGCGGCGATGACCTCCTCCAGCGGCACGAAGCGCGTCTGCAGGTGGTCGGCGAGGGCGGACTCGCCGCCGGGGGGGTCGATGTGCAGCAGGCGGGGCAGCAGCGGCGGCACCTTGACGCGGGCGAAGTGCTCCTTGCCGGTCTTGGGGTTGACGAGCGTGATGGCCAGGTTGAGCGACAGCCCGGAGATGTACGGGAACGGGTGCGCGGGGTCGACCGCCAGCGGGGTCAGCACGGGGAAGACCTGGTCGGTGAACATCCAGGTGAGGTTCTCGCGCTCCTGGTCGGTGAGCTCGTCCCACCGCACCACCGAGATGCCCTCGTCCTCCAGGGCCGGCTGCACGCGGTCGCGGTAGAGGGCCGACTGCATCGACTGCAGCTCGTGGGCCACCAGGGAGATCTGCTCGAGAACCTCGCGGGGTTCGAGGCCCGAGGCGGACCGAACGGCCAGGCCGGTGGCGATCCGTCGCTTGAGGCCGGCCACACGCACCATGAAGAACTCGTCGAGGTTCGAGGTGAAGATCGCCAGGAACCGGGCGCGCTCCAGCAGGGGCACCGACTCGTCGGCCGCGAGCTGCAGCACGCGCTCGTTGAACTGCAGCCAGGAGATCTCACGGTCGAGGAACCGGTCGGAGGGCAGCCCGGTCTCGTCCTCGACGGACTGCACGACCCGCATGAAGCGTCCGTTGGACGCGCGGGGCTGGAAACGGGTGTTGTCGAGGGGGCTGGCGCTCGCGATGGAGACCTCGGGCTCGGTGGCCCCGGACTCCTCGACGCCGGTGCTCGTGCTGGCAGCCATTAGCTCATCCTCACACTCGTGCGTGAACGGCGCGCGAATACATGACGTCGACCATGATGTCGCGAAAACCGAGGCTGCTGTAGGTCCGAAGGGCCCCGGTGTTGTCCCCGTCGACGTAGAGCACGACCTCCGGCAGCCCCAGCCCGGCGAGGTGGGCCAGGCCCAGTGCGGTGAGCGGGCGGGCCAGCCCGCGTCCCTGGTATGCCGGGTGCACGCCGACGACGTAGACCTCACCGGCCGTGGCGGCCGGGTCGGAGGTGGAGCGCTGCTCGGGGTCGACCTTGGTCCAGTGGAACGCAGCCACCCGCCCCGGCGCCTCATCGGCCTCGACGACGATGAACCCGGCCGGGTCGAACCACGGCTGGTCCATGCGTTCGCGCAGGTCGGCGAGGGTGAGCCGGCCCTGCTCCGGGTGGCGCGCGAAGGCCGCGGCGTTGGTCTCCAGCCACGCCTCCTCGTCCTGGCCGGGCACGAAGGTGCGGGCGGAGAACCCGGCCGGCAGCGCGGTGGCGGCCCCGGCAGCCTCACCGGTGGCGTCGGCCTCGGTCAGCGGGCGGGCCATCTTGTGCAGCTCGCGCACCGGCTCCAGCCCCAGGGCCGCGGCGAACCCGCGTGCCGAGGGCAGGTCGCCGTGCGCCCACACCCGCGCCCGCGGGTCGCGCGCCTCCACCGCTGCCCATACCGCCGAGCCGAGGCCCTGCCTGCGCAGCGCCGGGTCCACCACGAGCTCCACGGAGGGTCCCTCGCCGTCGCCGGGGCTGCCGCCGTCAGCCCCGTCGGAACCGCCGCCGCCACCACCTGCCGGCTGGCACTGGGCGTACGCACCCAGGTGCCCCGCGGCATACGCGAGCACGTGCTCGACGGCCCCCTCGGGCGCAGCGAGGGAGAGCAGCGTCTGCTCCGACAGGGCGGCGACGCCGTCGGCGTCAGCGGCCCGGCGACCGAGGGTGCGGACCTCCTCGGCCTGCCCCGGGCTGAGCGACGGGAGGGTGGACACGGGGGGCACGGTGGGCGACGGCACGGGAAGCATTCCACCAATGGCGGTTCCCTTTGTCACCCCGCACCATTACCGTGCGTTTCAGCCGGGCCGCCGCCGGGCTGTCGCAACTTCTTCACAAGGGAACGATCCATGACCTCAGCTCGAAGCAGGCGCCTCACGGGGGTGCTCGCCGTGGCCGCGATGTCGGCCACCGGTCTGGCCTTGGCGTCGACGTCGTCGAACGCCGCGCCGAACGGTCCGACGATGGACATCCAGCTCCTGTCGTTCAACGACTTCCACGGCAACCTCGAGCCCCCGTCGGGCTCCAGCGGTCGCAACGTGGTCGGCCACGCTCCTGACACCAAGGACGCGAACAAGGACGGCAACGTCAACGACCCGATCGACGTCACGAAGGACGCCGGTGGAGTCGAGTACCTCGCGACGCACCTGAAGCAGGCCCGTGAGGGTCACCCGTACTCCCTGACCGTCGCCGCCGGCGACATCGTGGGCGCCAGCCCGCTGCTCTCGGCCGCCTTCCACGACGAGCCGACCATCGAGGCGATGAACCTGCTCGGCCTCGACGCGACCTCCGTGGGCAACCACGAGTTCGACGAGGGCTACAAGGAGCTCCAGCGCCTCGACCGGGGTGGCTGCCTCGACGACGGCAACGGCGCGAACAACCAGGACTCCTGCCCCGGTGGCAAGAGCTTCGCGGGGGCCGACTTCCCGTTCCTCGCCGCCAACGTGAAGTACGCCGGCACCAACCAGACGATCCTCCCGCCCTACACGATCAAGAACATCAAGGGCGCCAAGATCGGCTTCATCGGCATGACCCTCAAGGAGACCCCGAACATCGTCACCAAGTCGGGTGTCGAGGGCCTGGAGTTCACCGACGAGGTGGCCACCGCCAACGCGCTGGTGCCCGAGCTGCGCGCCCAGGGCGTGAACGCGATCGTCGTGCTGATCCACCAGGGCGGCAGCCCGGCCAAGGAGCCGTGGACCGGTCCCGACGGCAAGATCTACCAAGCCAACCCGACCTATGACTACACCTGCGCCAAAGGTGGCTCGCTCGACCCGAAGTCCTCGCCCATTCTCGGCATCGCCGCGAACCTCGACCCGGCGATCGACATGGTCATCTCCGGCCACACGCACCAGCCGTACGTCTGTGACGTCAAGGACCCGGCCGGCCAGCAGCGCCTCGTGACCTCGGCCTCCTCCTTCGGCCGCCTGTTCACCGACACCACGCTGACCTACGACCGTCGCACCCAGGACATCGTCCGGGCCTCGGTGAAGTCGGCCAACATGCAGGTCACCCGTGACGTGCCCAAGGATGCCGACCAGACCGCGCTGGTCAGCAAGTACCAGAAGCTCGTCGCCCCGATCGCCAGCCGCGTGCTCGGCTCCATCACCGAGGACATCGGCCGCAGCGGCGCCAACGCCAACGCCGCTGGGGAGCAGGAGCTCGGCGACCTCATCGCCGACGCCCAGCTCGCCGACCCGTCGGTGGTCACCGGTGGCCAGAAGCCGGTCATCGCGTTCATGAACCCCGGCGGCATCCGCGCCGACCTCACCTACGCGCAGAGCAAGGGCGAGGGCGACGGCGTCGTCACCTACGAGGAGGCGTTCACGGTCCAGCCGTTCAACAACTACCTCGTCTCGATGAGCCTCACCGGCGCCCAGGTCAAGCAGCTGCTCAAGGAGCAGGTGACCGGCTCGAATGCGGGCTCGAACAAGATCCTCCAGGTGTCGAAGGGCTTCTCCTACACCTACAAGGCTGACGGCACCATCAGCAACGTCATGCTGAACGGCGCCCCGCTGGAGGACACCGCGACCTACCGCATCGTGACGAACAACTTCCTCTCCGATGGTGGCGACGGCTTCCCGACGTTCACCCAGGGCACCGGCAAGTACTTCGGCGGCCTCGACATCGACGCCTTCGCCAACTACCTGGAGGCGAACAGCCCGTACAGCCCGGTCCCGCTCACCCGCATCACCAAGCAGTAGGCGAGGCCAGGCAGCCGCCCGGCACACGCCGCGCGGCACACGCCACGGAGCGTGAAGGAGGGCGCCTCCCGCAGCAGCGGGAGGCGCCCTCTCCGCGTTCCTCGAGGCCCGGTCGTCTCAGGCCTGGGCCAGCTCGTCGCTCTCCTGCTCGAGCGCGCCCGGCACGAAGCGGTAGCCGACGTTGCGCACCGTGCCGATCAGCACCTCGTGCTCGGGGCCGAGCTTGGCGCGCAGCCGCCGCACGTGGACGTCGACCGTGCGGGTGCCGCCGTAGTAGTCGTAGCCCCAGACCTCCTGCAGCAGCTGGGCGCGGGTGAAGACCCGGCCCGGGTGCTGGGCGAGGTACTTCAGCAGCTCGAACTCCTTGTAGGTGAGGTCGAGCAGCCGGCCGCGGACCCTCGCGGAGTAGGTCGCCTCGTCGATGGTGACGTCGCCCGAGGTGATGGTGAGCTCGGTGCCCTCGTCGCTGTCCTGCAGGCGCCCCACGGCCAGCCGCAGGCGCGCCTCGACCTCGGCCGGTCCGGCGGAGTCGAGCAGCACGTCGTCGACGCCCCACTCGGCCGTGAGAGCAGCGAGGCCGCCCTCGGTGAGGACGGCCATCAAGGGGACGGACACGCCGGTCGCGCGCAGCACCCGGCAGAGCGACTTGGCGACCGCCAGCTCGCGCCGCGCGTCCACCAGCACCGCGTCGGCGGGCGGGGCGTCCACCAGCGCGGTCGGCTCGGCGGGCAGGATCCGCACCTGGTGGGCGAGCAGGCCCAGCGCCGGCAGCACCTCGGCGCTGGGCGCCAGGGCGTTGGTCAGCAGCAGCAGGTGGGCCATACCAAGGCAGGATAGGTGGTGCCGGGCCCCACAATGGGGGCCACACACATCGTGAGACCTCCTGCGGGAGGGCGAGGAGAGAGACCGGTATGCCGCCCCACGCCCCTGACGCGACCGTCACCGTCCGCTACTGGGCGGGTGCCCGCGCCGCCGCGGGCGTCGACAGCGACACCGTCAGCGGGTGCGCCACCGTGGGCGACGCCGTGGCAGCCGTGACCCGCCTGCGTCCCGCGCTGGAGCCGGTCACGGCCGTCAGCTCGCTGCTCCTCGAGGGCGTGCCGGCCGACCGCGACGCCGCGCTGCCGGCCGGTGCCGTCGTCGAGGTGCTGCCTCCCTTCGCCGGCGGGTGATGGTGCCGGTGGGTGCCGGTGCCGGTGGGTGGAAGGATGGCCGGCGTGCCTGACGAACCGCAGAGTCCCCGCGCCCCCGGACCGGTGAGCCCTGCAGCGGCGTCCGACGGGTCTCCCATGACGCGGCGGCAGCGCCGCGAGGAGGCACAGGTCGCCCAGGCCCTGGTGCTGCCGCCGACCTCCTCGCGGCGCCCGCTGGCCGTGGGGTCGACCATGGCGCTGAGCGCCCTGGTGGCCCTCACCGGCTACGCCCACCCCCTGCTGGTCGCCCTCGCCGTCGGCCTCGCCGGTCTCGTGATGGCCTGGGGCTGGCCGGTGCTGCTGGGGCTGCCCAGCCGGTTCGGCACCACGGTGGTGCTCGTCATCGGCACCGTCGCCTGCACCGCGGCCTCGGCCCTCGCCGCCGACGAGCCCTTCCTGCGGTGGGTGCCGCCCGCCCTCGCGGTGAGCCTCATCGCCGCCTTCCTCCACCAGCTGCTCCGCCGCGACGGGCGTCCTCGTCTGACGGAGTCGGTCGCCGCCTCCGGGGCCGGTCTGGCCATCATCGCCAGCGGGGTCGCCTACATCCCCCTGCCACAGACCCGTGGCGGCTCGCAGACCCTGGCCGTGGCCATGGCGGCGCTCGCGTTCTCGGCGCTCGCCGACCTCGGCGTGCCCACCGCCCGGCTGCGGGCCTGGGCCCTCCCGCTGGCGATGGTGGTCGGCGGAGTGGCCGGGCTCGCGGTCGCCCTGCAGGCCGGACGGCCGTCGCCCGCCACCGGGGCCCTCATCGGGGTGCTCGTCGCCGGCACGTCGCACGCCGTGCGCCGGATCCTCGCGGTGCTGCCCTCGATGGTCTCCTCGCGCTCGCAGCTGGTCTCGGGAGCGACGTCGGTGCTGCTCTGCGGGGTCGTCGTCTACACCCTCGGCCGTCTGCTCGTCGCCTGACCCGGTTCCCGCGCGCCCGGTCCCAGGGCGGCATCCGACGATCTCCCCGCGACTTCGTACCCGCCGAGCCGCCCAAGGGACGCGAGGAAGGCCGCTTCGGCGGCTCGCGGCATACGAAGTCGGGTCGAGGTGGCTTCGGCGGGTGAGGGTCAGTAGACGAGGGCGCGGGTGTCGGGCGCCATGACCTCCTCGACGAACGCGGCCGCGCCACGGACCTGCGCGCCGGGCAGCAGGTCGGCGTCGGTGAGGTCGCGCCGGGCGGCGCACTGGCCGCACACCGTGACCGTGCCGGCGGCCAGCACGGCGTCGCGCAGCTCCGAGAGCGGGGCTGCGTGGGGGAGCACCAGCTCCTCGGCCCGTCCCGGCACGGCCACCCAGCTCGCGTCACCGGTGAGCCAGAGGCTCACCTCGACGCCGCTCGCCGCCGCGGTGGCCGCGACGGTCAGGCCCTGGTTGAGCCGTTCGAGGGCCTCCGGGCCGCAGGTGATCTTCACGACCAGGCGCTGGGGCGTGGCGGGCTGGGTGGTCGAGGCGGTGGCCGACATGGGGCTCAGGCTACGATCATCGACGTGGAAGCCTTCTACATCTCCCTGCTGATCCTGACCGTCATCGTGGTCACCTGGTTCGCCGGCTACGTCGTCTACCGCCTGGTGAAGACCCCGCAGTGACGATGGGAACCTTCACGCTCGACCCCAACCTGCCCCCCGCGCTCGCACCGCTCGCCTGGCTGATCGGCGAGTGGGAGGGCGCAGGTGTCGTCGGCTACCCCACGATCGAGTCCGCCCACTTCGGGCAGGAGATCAGCGTCACCCACGACGGCCGGCCGTTCCTCGAGTGGCAGAGCCGCACCTGGCTGCTCGACGAGCAGGGCAACAAGGTGCGTCCGCTGGCGCGCGAGCTGGGGTTCTGGCGACCGCTGGAGAACAACGAGGTCGAGCTGCTGCTGACCCACCCGACCGGGATCGTGGAGATGTACCACGGCACCACCGCGCCGGCGAAGATCGAGCTGCGCACCGACAGCGTGGTCCGCAGCCCCCACGCCAAGGAGTACAACGCCGCGGCGCGGATGTACGGGCTGGTCAACTCCAACCTCCTGTGGGTCATGGACATGGCCGCCGTGGGGCAGCCGCTGCAGAGCCACGTCTCGGCCGAGCTCAAGCGCGTCGGCTGAGACGCGCGGCGTGACGGGGGCGGGATGAGCGGGGGAGGCCCGACGGGTGCCGGCGTGGCCGGCGCGCGGGTCCTGACGGTGTGCACCGGCAACATCTGCCGGTCGCCCTTCATGGAGCGGGCCCTGCAGGCCGAGCTCGACCGGTCGTGGGGACCCGGCGTGGTCGAGGTCCGCAGCGCCGGCACCGGCGCCATGGTCGGCGAGCCGATGAACCCGCCCGCCCTGCGCCTCCTCGAGGCCGCCGGCTACAGCGCCGACGGGTTCGTCGCCCGGGCGCTCACGCCGGAGATCGTGGCGTCCGCCGACCTGGTGCTCACCGCCACCCGACGGCACCGGGGCCTGGTCGCCCAGATGCACCCGCGGGCGCTGCGCTACACCTTCACCCTCCGCGAGCTCGCCGACCTCGTCTCCGACCTGCCCCGGGAGGCGTATGCCGCGGGCGACGCGGGCGAGCACGTGCGGGCCCTCGTGCAGGCAGCCGCGGGAAGGCGGGGCCTGCGTCCGCCGCTCTCGGACGAAGATGCCGATGTCGTCGACCCCTACCGTCGCGAGGCCGTAGTGTTCGACACCATGTCGGCCCAGGTCATGTCAGCGCTCCCCCAGGTCGCGGCCGCGCTCGGGCGCGCCGATGGCTAAGCGGCTCGCCGGACCGCTCGGGCTCGTCGCCCTCGGCGCGTTCCTTCTCGTCGACGTGGGCCTGGTCGGCCTGGCCCTGCGCAGCACCGCCGCCACCCCGACCTCGGGGCAGTCCGGCTCCTCGGCGCGCCCGGCGGCCGAGAGCGGCGTCTCCGCGGGGGGTGCAGGCGCCACCCCGGGGTCCGGGGCCACCACCGACAGCGCCCCGGCCGCCACGCCCTCCGGGGGAGGCTCGTCGCCGTCCGCCGCCCCGGCCGAGGACCCTGTGCTCGAGCCCACCTCGGTCACCATCGGCCTCGTGGCCGTCGACGACTCGACCGCGTGGCGCTTCGCCCGCGGCAGCTGTGGCGCGGGCGGCTCGACGCTGGCGGTCACCGAGGACGGCGCCCAGACCTGGCAGCCGCGCGTGGCTCCCTTCGACACGACCCTGCGCGTGCGGGTCAGGGACAACGGCAGTGCCGCCTTCGCGATCGGTGGTGACGGCGACTGCACGCCGCGCTTCCGGCAGACCCGCGACACGGCCCAGACCTGGGACCGCCCGGGCACCGTCCCGGGCGCGTGGTACCGCGACGGGCAGGACCCGGCCGTGGTGGGCACCGAGGCCGGCGCCCGGGCCAAGCCGTGCGGCGACAGCGGGGTGGTCGACCTCGCCGTCGACGACCGGTTTGCGGTCGCGCTGTGCGGCGACGGTCGGCTGAGGTCGAGCGCCACCGGCAAGCAGTGGTCTGACGACGGACCCGTCGAGGGAGCCCTGGCGCTCGCCGTCACGGGCAAGCGCACGTTGGCCCTGGTGACCCGGGACGACTGCGCCGGGCTGGCCGTCGTCGACGCCGCCGACCCGCAGAAGGCCCTCGGCTGCGCGCCGGTGGAGCTGTCGAAGGTTCGGGCCGGGCAGGTCGCGCTGGCCGCGGCCGGCGACGCCGTCTGGGTGGCCGCCGGTGACACGACGTTGCGGGCGACCGGCGACCTCGTCGAGTGGAGCGGCGGACCGCAGGAGGGCTGACCGGCCCCGGCGGCGCCCGACGGCCGGCCGTAGAGTGGCGGGGTGGTGCAGGACATCGGTGCGAAGCTCCGGGCCCAGGGGCGGCGGATGACGCCGCAGCGGCAGCGGGTGCTCGACGCCGTCGCCTCCCTCGCCCACGCCACCCCCGACGACGTCGTGGCCGCGGTGGCCGGGGACGGCGGGCCGCCACTGGCGCCCTCCACGGTCTACCGGGCCCTCGACGCGCTCGAGTCGCTCGGCGCGGTGGGCCACACCCACCTCGACCACCGGGCCCCGACCTACCACCTGGCCGACCACGCCGACCACGTGCACCTGGTGTGCCGCGGCTGCGGGCGGGTCGACCAGTGCACCCGGGAGGCGGCCGAGGAGTTCGTGGGGAATGTCCTGCGCTCCACGGGCTTTGTGGCTGATGTGACACACATGGCAATCCACGGATGGTGCAGCGAATGCGCGAGGCAGCAATGACCACGACCGACCCGGCCACGACCGACCCGGAGGAGACGGACCGGGTGACCCGCTCACCCCTGCTGGACCGCCACGGTGCCGTCGAGGGGGAGGGGCCCGACGCCGGGGTGGCCGCCCACTACGGCGACCCCATGCGCGAGCAGCGGCTGCTGGCCGAGGGGCTGGCCGTGGTCGACCTGTCCCACCGCGGCGTCGTCACCGTGACCGGGCCCGACCGGCTCAGCTGGCTCCACTCGATCACCACCCAGCTGCTGACCGGCCTGGAGCCACGACTGTCGCGCGAGTCGCTCGTGCTCAGCCCCAAGGGGCACATCGAGCACAACCTGCACCTCGTCGACGACGGTGGGACCACCTGGATCACGGTCGAGCCCGGCACCGCCGCCCCGCTGGTGGCCTGGCTCGACTCGATGCGCTTCATGCTGCGGGTCGAGGTCGCCGACGTCTCGGCCGACTGGGCCGTGCTGGGTGAGCCCTCTGGCGCCGAGTCGCTCCCGGGGGAGCCGCTGGCCTGGCGCGACCCCTGGCCCGACCTCGTCGGTGACACCGCGGCATACGGCCCCACCGAGGGCCATCCTGCCGCCGGCCGCGCCTGGCGCGAGCTGCTCGTGCCGCGCGCCGAGCTCGCGCAGGCGGTCGGCGACCGGCCGCTGGCCGGCACCTGGGCGTCGGAGGCGCTGCGCGTCGCCGCGTGGCGACCGCGCCTCGGCTTCGAGACCGACCACCGCACCATCGCGCACGAGGTCGACTGGCTGCGCACGGCGGTCCACCTGCACAAGGGCTGCTACCGCGGGCAGGAGACCATCGCGCGCGTGCACAACCTCGGGCGACCGCCGCGTCGGCTGGTCTTCCTGCACCTCGACGGCTCCGGGCACACCATCCCCGAGCGGGGTGCCGAGGTGTATGCCGGTGGCGAGCGTGCCGTCGGCCACCTCACCTCCGTGGCCCGCCACTACGAGGACGGGCCGATCGCCCTCGCCCTGGTCAAGCGCAGCACCGACCCGGCGGCCGTCCTGCTCGCCGGCGGCGTGAGCGCCAGCCAGGAGGTCGTCGTCACGCCGTAGGCGTGGGCCGAGCGCGCGCGTCGACCCCGGCCCGCGCGGCGGTCAGACCCCGGCGTGCTCGTTCCGGCGGTCCTTGGCGCGCTCCTTGCGGGTGCGCGCGGGCAGCTGGGGCGCGTAGCCCTCGCGGTAGTAGTAGGTCTCGGCATCGGCGCCCTTGGTCGGGATGCGGTTGACGACCAGGCCGAGGACGTTGCCGTTGACCGCCTGGAGCGACTCCAGCCCGCGGGTCAGCTGCTCCTTGTGGACGATGTCGCAGCCGACCACGACGACCACGCCACCGGTGATGGTGCTCAGCACGGCGGCGTCGGTCACCGGCAGGAGGGGCGGGGCGTCGATGATGACGTAGTCGAACCGGCTCTCGAGCTCGCGGACCGTGCGCGACATGGCCTCGGAGCCGAGCAGCTCGCTGGGGTTCGGCGGGATCTGGCCGGCGCCGAGCACCTGGATGTTCGAGCCGCCGAACGGCTGCAGCACGTCGTCGAGGTCGGCCTGGCCGATCAGGACGTTGGTGAGGCCGACGGAGTTCTCCATGCCCATGTACTTGAGCATGCGCGGGCGGCGCAGGTCGCCCTCGACGAGGCAGACCCGCGAGCCGGCCGCCGCCATGGAGATGGCGAGGTTGGCCGTCGTGGTGGTCTTGCCCTCGCCCGGCAGCGACGAGGTGAAGGTCATCGAGCGCGGGTGGGTCGCGGCGTCGATGAACTGCAGGTTGGTGCGCAGGGCGCGGAACGCCTCGGCCCGCGGGCCGTGCGGGTCGGCCTGCACGATCAGCGGCCGCTTGGTGCTGTCGGCGTCGTACATGATGCCGCCGATGACGGTCTCGTCGGTGACGTCCTTGATGTCGCGCTCACCGCGGATCGAGGTGTCGAGCAGGTCGCGCAGCAGGGCGGCGCCGAGGCCGAGCATGAGCCCGAGCACCACACCGAGGGCGACGTTGCGCAGCGGCTTGGGGCTGACGGGTGCGTCGGGCGTGGACGGCGGGCGAACGACCGAGACCTTCACCGGGCTCGCCTTGTCGTTCGAGACCCGCTCGAGCTCGGCCACGGACTGCGAGAACTGCTTGCCGACGGCGTCGGCGATCCTAGCCGCCTGCTGCGGGTCGGTGTCGTCGACCATCACGTCGATGAGCACGGTGTCGAGCGGGACGCTGGCCGTGATCTTCTTCCCGAGCGCGTCGGCGTCGGTCTTGAGGCCCAGCTCCTTGATCACCGGGTCGAGGACGGTGGGGGTGGTGATGAGGTCCGAGTACGACTTCACCCGCTGCTGGGTGAAGGTGTTGCCCTGGTAGAGCTGCGAGGAGTCAGAGCTGGTCGTGGAGACGAACACCTGGGTGCGGGCCTCGTAGACCTTGGGGCTCCACAGGGTCACCAGTGCGGCCACGGCCACGAGGGCCAGGGTGACGGCGACGATGGTGCGCCAGCGCTTCCGGACGACCCGCAGGTAGTCGTGAAGGTCCACAGTCCCACTTTCCTCGTCTGCGCCTCCGTACACCGGGTGCGCGCGGTCGGGACCTACCACGAACGGCCCCCTGCTCAAACTCGGCCCAGTGTCCCACACATGGGACAAGTCGCCCACCTGCCGACTGCCATGATGGGCGCATGTCGAGCACCTCGTCCGCTGCCGCCGCCGCCAGCACCCTGATCACCGTCGCCCCGACCGGCGCCGAACTGTCCAAGGAGGACTTCCCGCAGCTGCCCTCGACGCTCGAGGAGCTCGTGGAGACGGCCACCGCCTGCGAGGCGGCCGGCGCGGCGATGATCCACCTCCACATCCGCGACGCCGAGCACCGGCCGACGCTCGACCACGGCTACCTCAAGGCCGCCGTCGACGCGCTGCGTGAGCAGACCTCCCTCGTGGTCCAGCTGTCCACCGGCGGCAGCGTGCACGACCCGCTCGAGCAGCGCCTGACCGTGCTCGACGCCGAGCCCGACTCCTGCAGCCTCACCTGCGGCACGACCAACTTCGGCGACGACGTGTTCCTCAACCCCTGGGGGTTCATGTCCGACCTGTACGTCCAGGCCCAGGAGCGCGAGGTCGTGCCCGAGTTCGAGCTCTTCGACCTCGGGCACGTGCACGCCCTGCGCCGCCTCATCGACACCCACGGGCTGCCGTTCGGCGGCAAGGTGCACGTCGACTTCGTCACCAACGTGCCGGGCGGTATGCCGGGCAGCCCGGCCGCGCTCATGGCGGCCGTGCAGCTGTTGCCCCCGGAGGTGACCAGCTGGGCGGCCACCGGCATCGGCCGGGCGCACCTGCCGGTGATGGCGGCGGCCCTGTCGGCCGGCGGCCACCTGCGGGTGGGCATGGAGGACAACGTCGTGTTCGCCCGTGGGAAGCAGGTGCAGCACAACCGCGAGCTCGTCGAGCGCGCCGCGCACCTGGCGCAGGTCATGCAGCGGCCCGCCATGTCGACCGACGACGCCCGTGCGCTGCTCGGCGTGAAGGACCGCCGCACGCGCTAGCAACCGGCCGCGGCCCCCGCCCCGGGCCCCGCGGCGCACCCGAAGCCCCCTCCCGCCCCGGTGTGAGGGGGCTCACGCTTGCCGGGGTTTGCATTTGCTAACTCGAGCAAGCATAATGAAGGTATGAGGCAGATCCCCCTGGGCAACCACCTGGGTGACTACCTGCGAGAGCAGAGGCAGTCAGCCCGGCTGTCGCTGCGCCAGCTGGCCGACCTCGCCGGCATCTCCAACCCCTACCTGTCGCAGATCGAGCGAGGGCTGAAGAAGCCGAGCGCCGAGATCCTCCAGCAGCTCGCCAAGGGACTCCAGGTCTCCGCCGAGTCGCTCTACGTCCGAGCCGGCATTCTCGACGAGCGCCCGCACGCCGGGTCGCCGGCCATCGACACCCGCGGGGCCATCTCCGTGGACCCGCACCTCACCGACCGCCAGAAGTCCGCCCTGCTCGACATCTACGACTCCTTCGTCGGTGCGCCAGACGCACCGAAGGAGGAGGCTGAGAGGCCGAACGCCGAGAAGGCGAAGGCCGAGCGGACCACGGACACGCCGAGCCGCCGGCGCAGCACCCGCTCCGGCAAGGCCGCCACGGCCGCCACGGCCGCCAAGGGCGGCAAGGGCGGCAAGGGCGGCAAGGCAGTCAGACCCGCTGCCGCGGCCGTGACCACCAAGAAGACGACCAAGGCCGCCAGGCCGGGCCCGTCCACCACCACACCCGCCACGTCCCCCGAACCCCAGACATCCACCGAGAAGGAATGAGGAGATCGCCATGACACTCGTGGTTGACATCACCAAGACCGTCACCGAGTCCACCCCCGTGTACGCCGCCGTCGGCGCCACCGACCTCGCGGTCGAGAAGGTGCGCGACGCCCGCGTCCGCGCCCAGGCCGCCCGCGCCGAGCTGACCGCCGACAAGATCCAGGCCCGGGTCGCCAAGCGCGCCACCGAGGTCACCGAGCAGGCCCAGCACGTGCCCGTGCTGGCGCTGAACCGCAGCCTCGAGCTCGCCAGCAAGGCCGTCGACGGCTACGAGTCGCTCGCCGCCCGCGGCGAGAGCCTGGTCCGGCGCGTGCGCAACCAGAAGGCCACCAAGGACCTGGTCGCGCAGGCCGAGAGCACCATCGCGCTCGGCAAGGGCGCCGTCACCACGGTCCGCAAGGCCGCGACCGACATCGAGCGCTCGGCCAAGGCCACGCTGACGACCGGCCGCCACCAGGCCACCTCCGTGGCCCACGTGGCCGTCGAGGCAGCGGAGGAGGAGGCTCGCGAGGTCACGACCGCCGCGACCACCTCGGCCAAGCGCACCCGCAGCGCCGCCAAGCGGACCACCACCACCGCCAAGAAGAGCGCCGCCGCCACGCGGTCCTCCGCGAAGCGCGCCACCACCGGTGCCCGCAAGACCGCCGCGGCCGCGAAGAAGGCCAGCACGGACGCCGCCAAGAAGGTCGGCGACTGAGCTGACCGACGGCCCGGCCTGACCGGGCCCAACGGCAGACCCGCCCACCCGGACCCCGTGGGCGGGTCTTCCGCTGCCCGGGCCCGTGGCTAGGGTGGCGCCGTGACCGAGCAGACCGTGGCCCAGCAGCAGACGGCCCCGCAACAGACACCGGCCGCCCTCGCCGACGCCCCCGTCCTCGCCCACGTGGTGCGCGGCGGCTTCGTCGAGTCGGCCCACCGCGCCAGCCTGGTGGCGACTGCCGCCGACGGCTCGCCCCTGCTCGCCCTCGGCGGTGTGGACGACCCGGTCTTCCCCCGCTCGTCGAACAAGCCGCTGCAGGCGCTCGCCATGGTGCGCCACGGCCTGGTGCTCGAGCCCGAGCTGCTCGCGCTCGCGTGCTCGAGCCACTCCGGTGAGGACTTCCACCTCGAGGGGGTGCGCCGCATCCTCTCCGGCGCCGGGCTCACCGAGGCCGACCTGCAGAACACGCCTGACTTCCCCTACGACGCGCAGGAGCAGGACCGGTGGCGGCGCGAGGGCCGCGAGAAGTCCTCGCTCGCCCAGAACTGCTCCGGCAAGCACGCCGCGATGCTGGCCACCTGTGTCGTCAACGGCTGGGACACCGCCACCTACCGCGACCCCAGCCACCCGCTCCAGCAGGCGATGGAGCAGACCCTCGCCGAGCTCGCCGGGGAGCCCGTCGCCGCGATGGCGGTCGACGGCTGCGGCGCACCCGTCATGGCGGTGAGCCTCGCCGGGCTCGCGCGGGCCTTCGGCCGGCTCGCCTCCGCGGAGGAGGGCACCCACGAGCGCACCATCGCCGACGCGATCCGGCGCCACCCGGCATACCTCGGCGGCACCCGCCGCGACGTCACCGCCCTCATCGAGGGCACCCCCGGACTCATCGCCAAGGACGGCGCCGAGGCGGTGTATGCCGTCGGGCTGGCCGACGGGCGCGGTATCGCGCTCAAGGTCGCCGACGGCGGGCAGCGCGCCCGTCCGGTGATCCTCGCCGCCGCGATGCGCCGGCTGGGGATCGAGTCGGAGGCGTTCGGCACGCTGGAGAGCGCGCCGGTGCTCGGCCACGGCGAGCCCGTGGGTGCGGTCGTGGCCGTGGGCCTGTGAGGGCTGGCGGATGAGGGCGGTGCTCCAGCGGGTGACCGAGGCGTCGGTCACCGTCGACGGCGAGGTCGTCGGCGCGATCGACCGACCGGGGCTGGTGGCCCTCGTCGGCGTGACGCACGACGACGGGCCCGAGCAGGTGTCCACGATGGCCCGCAAGATCAGCGACCTGCGCATCCTACGCGACGAGCGCTCGGTGCTCGACGAGGGCGCCCCCGTGCTGGTCGTCAGCCAGTTCACCCTCTACGCCGACACCAGGAAGGGCCGACGGCCCTCGTGGAACGGTGCGGCCCCGGGCGAGGTGGCCGAGCCGATGGTCGAGGCCGTGGTCGCGGCGCTGCGCGAGCGGGGTGTCGAGGTCGCCACCGGGCGGTTCGGGGCCATGATGCAGGTCAGCCTCGTGAACGACGGACCCGTCACGCTCGTAGTGGACGTCTGAGCCCTCTGCGACGCCGTAGGCTGGTCGCATGAACCTGATCGGCTCGGCGCAGAGCACCGTGACGCTCATCCTCGGCGTGGCCGCCCTGGCCCTGGAGGTGTTCGCGTTCATCGACGCGTTGCGCCACCGCCCGGACGCGTACGTCGCCGCCGGCAAGCGCACCAAGCAGTTCTGGCTGATCGTCACCGGGATCGCCGCGCTGGTGGGGTTCGTCTTCGTCTTCTCGCCGCTCAACCTCCTCGGCATCCTGGCCGTCGTGGGCGCGGCCATCTACCTCGCCGACGTGCGCCCGGCCCTGCAGCAGGTCAGCGGCCGGGGACGCGGCTCGTCGCAGGGGCCGTACGGACCCTGGTGACCCGCCCCGCGTCCGGGGCACCCTCCACGAACCAGCCGCACCGACCAGCCGCACGAACCGGCCACACACCGAACTGGCCACACACCGAACCGGCCAACACAAGGGGAGCCATGTCTGACCGTCAGGACCCGCGCGAGGAGATCTTCGTCGTCGAGCGCCCGTGGGGGCAGTTCCAGCAGTTCGTCTCCAACGAGACCGTGACGGTCAAGGTCATCACGGTCGAGCCGGGGCACCGCCTGTCGCTGCAGACGCACGAGAACCGCGGCGAGATGTGGCAGGTGCTCGACGTGCCGATCGAGGTCACCGTCGGCGAGCGCACCTGGGCGGCCGAGCCCGGCGAGTCGGTGTGGGTGCCGCCGCGCACGATGCACCGCATGGCCAACAAGAGCGACCGCGCCGGCCGGCTGCTCGAGGTCGCGTTCGGCGACTTCGACGAGGCCGACATCGTGCGCCTCGAGGACGACTACGCCCGCTGACCCTCCGGGGCCCGGGTGGCCAGTCCACCTGGCTGGGCGGGGTCGGTGCCGGGCGCCACGGCGTCCCACGCGACGGTGAGCTCGCCGAGTCGCCACCGGCTGGGTCCGTCGAGCAGGGGCCACCCCTCCTCGCGCAGCGCGGTGGCCGCCGCGAGGAAGCGCTGGCGCGCGCCGAACGAGCCGTGGTGCGCGGCATACGACCAGGCCCGGTCGAGCGCGGCGAGGTAGCCGTGCACCCGCTCACCCTCGACGTTGCGGTGGATGAGCGCCTTCGGCAGCCGCTCGGCGATCTCCGAGGGCGCCGTGAGGCCGCGCAGCCGCCACGACAGGGTCAGCGAGCGCGGCCCGGAGCGGTCGACCGCGACCCAGGTGCTGCGCCGCCCGAGCTCGTCGCAGGTGCCGTCGACCAGCAGGCCGTCGTCGCTGAGCCGCTCCTGCACCTGGGCCCAGGCCCCGGGCACCTCCGCCTCGTCGTACTGCCGGAGCACGTTGAAGGCGCGCACGACCACCGGGCGCTGCCGTCCCTCGAGCGGGACCTCGAACCCACCCCGCCGGAAGCTGAGGCCGGGCCGCTCGAGGTCGCGCGCGGCCGCGACCCGCGCGGGGTCGATCTCGATGCCGACGACGTGCACGTCGGGGCGCACCCTCCGCAGCCGCTCGTGCAGCTCGACCGCCGTGACGGGTGACGCGCCGTAGCCGAGGTCGACCACGACCGGGGTGTGCCGGTGCCGGCGGAGGCGCTTGGCCTGGGGCCCCGCCAGCCACCGGTCGACCCGGCGGAGGCGGTTGGGGTTGGTGGTGCCCCGAGTGATGGTGCCCACCGGCCGCTTGCTCGCCACGCCCGCAGGGTACGTGCCGGCGCCGGCTCGGCTGCCTCCGGTCCTAGGGTTGGACCCGTGCCCCGGACCAAGCGTGACGTGAGCAAGAGCATGGTCGCGCTCGTGCTCTCGCTCGCGGCGCTCACGGCCCTGGGGCTGAGCTCGTGGGTGCCCGGCTGGCTGGGCCGCGACAGCGGCATGGCCGACGTCGAGCCCGGCATGCTCCAGGTCGACCAGCAGGCCCGCGGCATCGCGACCCTCGGTGGTGGGGTGACGGCCTCGCTCTACGACTCCGGGCTGCGGCTCAGCCACGACGACGACATCCTCACCGAGACCGTGCTGCGGGGGTCGTTCCTCTCCGCCGTGGTCGGAACCGCGGAGGGCACGGGCAACGCGACGACCGAGCACGTCGAGCACGAGTACAACCACCTGCACATCACCGACCTGCGCTTCCTCCCGGGACGGGCGGTCTACTCCGGTGAGGTCTCCGACGGCTCCAACTCGCTGCCGGTCGAGATCCGCATCGAGCTGGCCGGCCCGGTGGTGCGCATCGGCTTCAGCGTGCCCCTGGCCAGCGGGGTGGTGGTCCACCTGGCGCACAAGCCGGCCACCACGGGGCTGCCGCCGGTGCTGCCGTTCCGCAACCTGCGGCGCAACGACTTCTGGCTGCCCGCCGACACCGGCCGGAGCGACCCGGCGTTCACCACCGTGCTCGGAACCGACGTGGCGATCGGCCCGGCCGGGGTGGCCCGCGGTGTGGACCAGCGCTCGTCGGGCCGCCTCGACCTGCACGTCTGGTCGAGCTCGGCCGTGGTCACCGTGTCCTCCCGCCCGAACCCGAGCCCGCGGTAGCGCCGCGAGGGGTAGCGCGAAGAGGGCCGGTGGTGCCGCTCGGCGAGGTGCCTTCCGGTGCCCCGTGGGACAATCGCGGCATGCCCCTGTGTGACTCTCTCGGCCGGGTCGCCATGCTCAGCGTGCACACCTCCCCGCTGGAGCGGCCCGGCACCGGGGACGCCGGTGGCCTCAACGTCTACGTCGTCGAGGTCGCCAAGCAGCTCGCCCGTCGCGGCGTCGAGGTCGAGGTGTTCACCCGCACCACGACGGCCGACCTCGACCCGGTGGTCGAGCTGGCCCCCGGGGTGCTGGTACGGCACATCACCGCCGGCCCCTACGAGGGGCTCGGCAAGGAGGAGCTGCCCGGCCAGCTGTGCGCCTTCGCGGCCGGCGTCATGCGCACCGCGGCGCACGCCCCCGAGGGCTACTACGACCTGGTCCACTCCCACTACTGGCTCTCGGGCCAGGTCGGCTGGCTGGCGCACGACCGCTGGCAGGTGCCGCTCGTGCACACCATGCACACCATGGCCCGGGTCAAGAACGCCCACCTCGCCGAGGGCGACACCCCCGAGCCGTCCGGCCGCGAGATCGGCGAGGCGCAGGTCGTCGAGGCCGCCGACCGGCTCATCGCCAACACCGACAAGGAGGCGGCCGAGCTGGTGGACCTGTATGCCGCCGACCCGGCCAAGGTGGTGGTGGTGCCCCCGGGCGTCGACCTCTCGGTGTTCACCCCCGGCGACCAGCGCGAGGCGCGCGACCAGGTCGGCCTGCCCCGGGACGCCAAGGTGCTCCTCTTCGTCGGCCGCATCCAGCCGCTCAAGGCGCCTGACGTGCTCGTGCGGGCGGCCGCGCACCTGCTGCAGCGCCACCCAGACTGGCGCGGCCGGCTGGCGGTGGCCGTGCTCGGGGGTCCGAGCGGCTCGGGGCTGGCGCACCCCCACTCCCTCGAGGACCTCGCGCGCGACCTCGGGATCGCGTCCGACGTCCGGTTCGTCAAGCCGGTGACCCGGCCGGAGCTGGCCCGCTGGTACCGCGCGGCCGACCTGGTGGCCGTGCCGTCGCACAGCGAGTCCTTCGGCCTCGTCGCCGTCGAGGCCCAGGCCTGCGGCACCCCGGTCGTGGCCGCCGATGTCGGCGGCCTGCCCACCGCGGTCGGTGACGCCGGCGTGCTCGTCGACGGGCGCGACCCCCGCCGGTGGGCCGACGAGCTCGAGGACTTGCTGCTCGACCCGGGGCGGCGCGACGAGCTGGCCCGGCGGGCGGTGCGCCATGCCGGCCAGTTCGGCTGGGAGCGCACGGCCGACCGCCTTCTCGAGGTCTACCGGCAGGCCTGCGTCCAGCGCACGTCGTCGCCCATCGGCGAGGCGGCGCTGCTCACCGGCGTCCCCGCGGCGGTGGTCCCGTGACGGCCGGTGGTGGCGAGGGGGCCCGCCTGGCGAAGGTCCTCGAGGCCTACCTCGGCGAGTCGGAGATCCCGTGGGAGGCCGGTGCCCGCGACGGCGAGTTCGTGCTGACCCTGCCGGGGGAGAAGAAGCTCAAGACGGTGGCCTCGCTCGTGGTGACCGACTCGACCCTGTCGGTGTCGGCGTTCGTCATCCGCAACCCGGACGAGAACCACGAGGAGTTCTACCGCTACCTGCTGCGCAAGAACCTCCGCCTGCCCGGCCTCGCCTACGCCATCGACGCGTCCGGCGACGTCTACGTCACGGGCCGGCTGCCGGCGGCCGGGGTGGACGCCGACTACCTCGACCAGCTGCTCGGCGCCCTGCTGCAGGCGGCCGACGCCCACTTCAACGAGCTGCTCGCCATCGGCTTCCTCACCTCGATGAGGAAGGAGTGGGCCTGGCGCGTCTCGCGAGGTGAGTCGACCCGCAACCTCGAGGCCTTCCGCCACCTGCTCGAGGATTGAGCCCCGCTAGCCTTGGCGCCATGACGGCATACACGCTCATCCTGCTGCGCCACGGGCAGTCCACGTGGAACGAGAAGAACCTCTTCACCGGCTGGGTCGACGTCGACCTGAGCGACCTCGGGCGGCAGGAGGCCGTGCGCGGCGGCGAGCTGCTGAAGGAGGCCGGCATCCTGCCGGACGTCGTGCACACCTCGGTGCTGCGCCGGGCCATCACCACCGCCAACCTCGCGCTCGACACGTGCGACCGCCACTGGATCCCGGTGCGTCGCGACTGGCGCCTCAACGAGCGGCACTACGGCGCCCTGCAGGGCCTCGACAAGGCCGCCACGCGTGACAAGTACGGCGACGAGCAGTTCATGCTGTGGCGCCGCTCCTTCGACGTGCCGCCGCCGCCCATCGAGGTCGGCAGCGAGTGGGACCAGACCGACGATCCGCGCTACGCCGGCACCGAGGTGCCGCGCACCGAGTGCCTCAAGGACGTCATCGAGCGGTTCATGCCGTACTGGGAGGGCCCGCTGCAGGAGGACCTGCGCGCCGGCCAGACGGTGCTGGTCACCGCCCACGGCAACAGCCTGCGCGGCCTGGTCAAGCACCTCGACCAGATCAGCGACGACGACATCGCCGGCCTCAACATCCCCACCGGCATGCCGCTCGTCTACACCCTCGGCGAGGACATGATGCCGACGAGGCCGGGGGAGTACCTCGACCCCGAGGCGGCTGCCGAGGCCGCCGCCGCCGTGGCGGCCCAGGGCCAGCGCCACTGACGCCGAGCCCACCGGGCGCAGCCCGCAACGGCGACAGGCCCGGTATGCCGTGCACGCGGCATACCGGGCCTGTCTCTCTTCCTGCCTGCGTCTGCGACGGGGCGGGGAGGTGACGCGTCAGTCGGTCGCGTCGTCCTCCTGCTCCTCGTGGTCCATGCTCGTGATGCCCTCGTCCCACTCGCCGGTGACGAGGTAGATGACCCGGTGCGAGACGGTGACGGCCCAGTCGGCGAAGCGCTCGTAGTAGCGGCCGATGAGGGCGAGGTCGACGGCGGACTGCACGCCGTACTTCCACGGGCCCTCCATGAGGCGGGCCAGCAGGTCGCGGTGCAGGTCGTCCATGGCGTCGTCGTCGCGGTCGAGCTCGGCGGCGGCCTTGACGTCCTTGGAGGCGATGACCGAGCCGGCCTTCGCGACGATCTTCTCGGCGACGTTGCCCATCTGCACGATCTCGGCGCGCACCTCGGCCGGCACCGCGGTGTCGGGGTAGCGCAGGCGCGCAACCTTGGCGATGTGGCGGGCCAGGTCGCCCATGCGCTCGAGGTCGGAGCTCATCCGCATGCCCGTGACGATGATGCGCAGGTCGGTGGCGACCGGGTTCTGGCGGGCCAGCAGGTCGATGGCGAGCTCGTCGATCGACTCGCGCATCGCGTCGATGGCCTTGTCGCCGTCGATCACGGTCTGGGCCAGCTGGATGTCGGCGTCCAGCAGGGCGGTGGTGGCCCGCGACATGGCGGAGCCGACCAGCCGCGTCATCTCGACGAGCTGGTCGGAGATCTTGTCGAGGTCCTCGTGGAAGGCGTGGCGCATGGGTGCTCGTGGTCCTTGGTGGTCTCGCGGGGTCGGGCTCGCTGGGTCGTCGTGCCGAGTGAGGTTCCCACGGGGCTGTGAACGTCCGGGGACCCCAAGGTGAACATATGGGAACCCGCGTGCGGAGGACACCCGGTGGCGACAGAAGCGGCCCCACGGACTGCGTACATTGAGTCACGTGGACGTGGGTACCGCCGCCGTGCTGTCCGGCTTCGCCGGACTCGTCATCGGGGTGTTCGCCGTGCTCGCCGTCCGCTACTCCGAGCGCGAGATGTATGCCGTGCCGGAGCCGGAGCAGCCGCCCGCGCTGCCCTCCGGGGTGGGCGACGTGCTGGCGGTGCTGCGCTCGAGCGCCATCGTCGTCGACTCCTCCGACGCCGTCATCAACAGCTCACCGGCCGCGGTGGCCTACGGCCTGGTGCGCGGGCAGGAGCTTGCACACACCGAGCTGCGTGAGCTGGCCCGGCAGGTGCGCCGCGACGGCGTGATCCGCGAGGCCGAGCTCGAGCTGTCGCGCGGCCCGCTCGGCATGGGGCAGGTGTTCATGCAGGCCCGGGTGGCCCCGCTCGGCAGCAGCCACGTGCTGCTCCTGCTCGACGACCGCACCGAGGCCCGGCGTCTCGAGGAGGTCCGCCGCGACTTCGTCGTCAACGTCAGCCACGAGCTCAAGACACCGGTCGGGGGACTGCGCCTGCTCGCCGAGGCGGTCGAGGACGCCAAGGACGACCCGGAGGCGGTGGAGCGGTTCGCCCAGCGGATGCAGGTCGAGACGGCACGGCTGGCGCAGCTGGTCAAGGAGATCGTCGACCTGTCGCGGCTCCAGGTGGCCGACGCCCTGCACGAGCCACGCCTGGTCGACGTGGGCGCGGCGGTGCAGGAGGCGATCGAGTGGTCACGGACCGGCGCCGACGCCAAGGAGATCGAGCTGGCGGTGGCCGCCGAGCCCGACCTGAAGGTCTTCGGCGACGAGGAGCTGCTCGTCACGGCGGTGCGCAACCTGGTCGGCAACGCGATCGCCTACTCCGACGCCGGCACCAAGGTCGCGGTCGGGGTGCGGCGCGCCGGCGACACGGTGGAGGTCAGCGTCGCCGACCAGGGCCACGGCATACCGGAGGAGGAGCAGAGCCGGATCTTCGAGCGGTTCTATCGCGTCGACACCGCTCGCTCGCGCGCCACCGGCGGCACCGGTCTGGGCCTGGCCATCGTCAAGCACATCTGCGCCAACCACGGCGGCGACGTCACCGTGTGGAGCCGCGAGGGGCGTGGCTCGACCTTCACGATGCGGCTGCCCGCGGCCGCCGACCACAGCGGTGAGGCCGGTGACCAGCCGACCACCCCCACCCTGCAGACCTTCCGGACCACGACCGGGCACCGGCCCGGCGACGAACCAACGAGAGGCTGATGGATGACCCGCATCCTGGTGGTGGAGGACGAGGTCTCGTACTCCGACCCCCTGTCCTACCTGCTGAAGAAGGAGGGCTACGAGGTTGCCGTGACCGAGACCGGTCCTGAGGCGCTGGAGGAGTTCGACCGCGCCGGCGCCGACCTGGTGCTGCTCGACCTCATGCTCCCCGGGCTGCCCGGCACCGACGTGTGCCGCGCGCTGCGGCAGCGCTCGAACGTGCCGGTGATCATGCTCACCGCCAAGGACGACGAGATCGACAAGGTCGTCGGGCTGGAGATCGGCGCCGACGACTACGTCACCAAGCCCTACTCCTCCCGTGAGCTGCTCGCCCGCATCAAGGCCGTGCTGCGGCGGCGTGCCGAGCCCGAGGACCTCATGCCGGCGACCCTCGAGGCCGGCCCGGTGCGCATGGACGTCGAGCGCCACGTCGTGACGGTCAACGGCGAGCCGGCGTCGATGCCGCTCAAGGAGTTCGAGCTGCTCGAGATGCTGCTGCGCAACACCGGCCGGGTGCTGACCCGCATGCAGCTCATCGACCGGGTGTGGGGCAGCGACTACGTCGGCGACACCAAGACGCTCGACGTCCACGTCAAGCGCCTGCGAGCCAAGATCGAGCCCGACCCCGGCAACCCGCAGCACATCGTCACGGTGCGCGGGCTGGGCTACAAGTTCGAGGTCGACTGACACGCGGCTGACCTGCCGCCAGGGGCCGACGTGCGGCCAGCGCGCAGTCGGCGCCCTGGCGGCGCTGACGGCGCTGACGGCGCACACGGCGAGAGGCCGGTTCCCCCAGCGGGGAACCGGCCTCTCGTGTCCGGAAGGTCTCGCCTCGTCAGGAGGTCGGTGAGCTGGTCGCGGTGCTGGACGGGGTGCTGGTCGGCGAGTTGCTCGGGCCGCTCGTGCCGCTCGTCGGCGCCGCCGTGGGGGCCAGGGTCTGGTAGTAGCCCTGCGCCGCCACGACCGGGACCTGCACGATGTTGGTGCCGGCGCCCTGCGTGGTGACCTGGAGGGTTGTGACCCCACCCGGCTCGGCGTTCACGGTGGACAGCGAGACCTGGTTCGTGCCGGACAGGCGCTCCGTCGAGTAGGCCGGCACCTGCAGGTCGGCGGTGGCGCCACCCTCTCCGGCGAAGGTGATGCTGACCTGCTGCCCGCCCCGGTTCACGACCGAACCCGAGAGGGTGCCCGGGCCACCCTTCTTCTCGGCGACCACGACGAGGTCGCGGATCTGGACCTGCGAGAGGTCGACCGCCACGCCGTCGGCCGGGGTGTACGGCTGCTCGGTCTGGAGGGGGTTGGTGAGCTGGCACCCGCTCAGCCCGAGCGCGGCCGCGGCAGCTGCCAGGGGCACGAGACGGCGGGCGACACGGGCGGGAGAGAGGGTTCGGCGCATCACGGGTGACAGAGTACCGGGCACCGTCACGACTGCGCGCACCTGTGCGCGTTGCATGAGAAGGTGGCCTCTGTCAAGACGGTTCAGGCAGGCAAATTCCGGGTAAAAGAGGCTCTGACCTGCGGAAACGTCGAAGGCTCAAGTTCCTCTCGATGGCTTGCCGTGTTATTCTGGAGGTCGCGAAAGGGGAAAACAGCACATGGTTTTCAAGGTCGGCGAAACGGTCGTGTACCCGCACCACGGGGCAGCACTGATCGAAGAAATCAACACCCGCACGATCAAGGGCGAGGACAAGCTCTACCTCAAGCTCAAGGTGGCCCAGGGCGATCTGACCATCGAGGTCCCTGCCGAGAACTGCGACCTCGTGGGTGTCCGCGACGTCGTCGGCCAGGACGGTCTCGACAAGGTCTTCGAGGTGCTGCGGGCCCCGCACACCGAGGAGCCGACCAACTGGTCGCGCCGCTACAAGGCCAACCTCGAGAAGCTCGCCTCCGGTGACGTCATCAAGGTCGCCGAGGTCGTCCGCGACCTGTGGCGCCGCGACAAGGACCGCGGTCTCTCCGCCGGCGAGAAGCGCATGCTGGCCAAGGCCCGCCAGATCCTCGTCTCCGAGCTGGCCCTGGCCGAGAAGACGAACGAGGACAAGGCCGAGGCCATCCTCGACGAGGTCCTCGCCTCCTGAGCGCCTCCACCGTCGCTGTCGTCCTGGTCGCAGGAGGGCAGGGCACCCGGCTCGGCGCTGCTGAGCCGAAGGCGTTCGTGACACTGAACGGCGAGCCGCTGCTCGGGCATGCCCTGAGCCGCGTGCTCGCCGTTCGTGCTGTCGGGCACGTCGTCGTGGTTGCTCCGCGCAGCCACCTCGCTGCGGCCCGGGCGGTCGCCGACGCCACAGGGCGGCCGGAGGTCGTCGACGTGGTGCCCGGTGGCCGCGAGCGCACGGAGTCGGTGGCGGCTGGCCTCGCCGCGCTGCGCCCGGACGACGAGGTCGTCCTGGTCCATGACGCTGCCCGCGCCCTGGCACCGCCCGAGCTCTTCGAGGAGGTCGTCGCCGCGGTCCGCTCAGGCAGCCCGGCCGTCGTGCCCGGCCTCCCCGTGGTCGACACCATCAAGGCCGTCGGCGCCGGCGAGGTCGTCGAGGGCACCCCGGACCGGTCCCGGTTGCGGGCGGTCCAGACCCCGCAGGGCTTCACGCGCGCCCTCCTCGAGCGCGCGCACGCCAGCGGTGCCTCGGCCAGTGATGACGCCGGGCTGGCCGAGCGCATCGGCGCCCACGTCCGGGTCGTGCCCGGCGACCAGAGGGCCATGAAGGTCACGACACCGCACGACCTGGCCGTCGCGGCGCTCTTCCTCGGCGAGGAGCAGGCCGACCGGCTCAGCCCCTCCCCGCAACAGGCCTAGCCCGGGCGGCGGGCCGTCCGCACGTGCTCCTGCAGCACGGCACAGGCCTCGTCCCACGTCACCTGCGGCTCGCGCGGCAGGTCCGGTTCGAGCACCGAGTGCCAGCCGTCGAGCATGCGGCCCTTGTGCGGGAGCAGCGCCGGCACGAGCAGGGGGAGCGGGAAGCCGTTGCGCCAGGCGGCCTTGTAGCTGGCGTAGTTGCCGACGTTGGCCTGCCACGCCACCAGCTCCCAGCCGAGGTCGGTGAAGGCGTGGTCGAGCACGAGCCCGATGGTCTCCGACATCACGCCACGGCCGCGGGCCCGGGGGTGGGTGACGAAGCCGATGTTGCCGCTGCCGTGGCCGGGCTCGCGGGTCCACGCCCGCAGGTCGATGGTGCCGGCGTAGGCGCCGTCGGTCTCGATCGCCCAGGACACCTGCTCGTCCGAGGGCTTCATGATGGCGGCGAGGTACTCCCGCCCCATGTCCTCCGTGTAGGGCGAGGGCACCGTCGTCCAGCGGACGCTGTCAGGGTCGGTGCAGCGCTCGACGATCGGCCCGAGGTCGGCCTCCACGTGGGGCCGCAGCACCACGGACGGACCGGTCAGGACGGGGATCGGCATCGGCTCGCTCATGCGCCCGCACGCTATCGGTCGGCTGCGCGCGGCAGCGACGGGGTTTCCCCGGCGCGGTGGTTGGATGGCGTGGTGAGGTGGTCGTCGTGAGGCACGCACAGGCCGGTATGCCGCGGGTCGGCGTTGGCGTCGACGTCCACGCCTTCGCGCCGGAGGGCAGCACTCGCGAACTCTGGGTGGCCGGGCTGCTCTGGCCAGGGGAGCGCGGGCTCGAGGGGCACTCGGACGCCGACGTGGCGGCCCACGCCGCCTGCGACGCCCTCTTCTCCGCGGCGGGGATCGGTGACCTCGGGGCTCACTTCGGCACGTCGCGACCGGAGCTGGCAGGCGCGTCGGGGGTGGCCCTGCTCGCCGAGGCCGCCCGGCTCGTCCGTGACGCCGGCTTCGAGATCGGCAACGTGGCCGTGCAGGTCGTGGGCAACCGGCCGAAGGTCGGCACGCGCCGCGACGAGGCCCAGGCGGCTCTCGAGGCGGCCTGCGGTGCGCCGGTCTCGGTGAGCGGCACCACCACCGACGGGCTCGGCCTCACCGGCCGTGGTGAAGGGGTCGCGGCGATCGCCAACGCCCTGGTCTACGCCGCCACCTGACCATCGCGCCGGGTCCGCCCGGCGAAGAGGGCCGCCACCAGGAGGCCGTACCCCGTCAGGCGCAGCACCATGCTGGCGAAGTTGACCACCGCGAGCAGCCCGGGGTGCGCGATCGGTGAGAACCCGCGCCCGGACGTCAGGAGCCAGATCCAGGCCAGGGCGGCCAGCGAGTCGACCAGGAGGGCGACAAGTCCGGCGGCGGCCAGCTGTCTCCAGCGCTGGCCGGGGGAGCCGTGGCGGGTGAGCAGCACGAGCGCTGACGCCCAGAGGGCGATGGTGAGGACCGACGGCACCATGGCCGCCACCGAGCCGAACACCTGCATGACACGTCCCCCTGCCCTTCGGGCGAGCCCTGCCGCTCCGTCCCCCGGTGGGCGTGAGTATGCCGTCCGGCCGGCGCGCGCGGGGGACGTTCGAGAGGGCCGGTGCGATGCACCGGCCCCCTCGTGTGGCCGCTGACCGGTCGAGTCGGTCACCTCAGTGCGGACGTGCGCCCGCGTGGGCGTGCACCAGACCGGCGTGGTCGACGACCTCGAAGGCGTAGACCACCAGGATCGAGCCCATGAAGACGGCCAGCAGGACCTCTGCCGCCGCGGTCTCGGCGAACACCAGGGCAGCCAGGCCCAGCACCCCCGCGACGACCGCGGCGATGTTCTCGCCCGTGCCGACGCGGTCCGCTGCGTTGCCCGTCCTCAGGACCAGGAAGGCGATCGCGCCCAGCACCAAGCCTGTGGCGGACATGCCACGCGGGTCCTTGATGAAGGGCATCTCACCGTTGACCAGGTAGCCGATGTAGGGCACCGCGATCGCGGCGACCAGCAGGGAGGCGATGGCGTCCCGGAATGTGAGTCTCATCAGTGCACCTCCTTCCAACGGTTCCAGCCTTGGTCGACCGCCCGGGCGCCCAGCAGAGCCGAACGACCCCTCTCCGCGGACAGGCAGTCGTACCGTGAGAGGCAGCAGGGGAGACAGGTGACCCGACGCTGAGGAGCGGCCATGTCCACCACCGGTCTCGACCAGTCACTGAGGGCAGGCACCGGCTCGGAGGTGCCGGCGGCCGTGCGGGCGCAGCTGCTCGCGACCGAGCACTGGAGCCTGCTGGCCACGCGCAGCACGACGTGGTCCGAGGTGATGAGCCGGATCACCATCCACCTCACGGTCTCCTCGGCGGCGCTGGTCGTGCTCGCCCTGACCGCCCAGGCGATCGGATTCGGCCCTGCTTTCCAGGTGTTGAGCATCGGGCTGGCCTCGGCGATCCTGCTGCTCGGGACCCTGACTGAGCTGCGCGTCCACATGGCGAGCGCCGAGGACGCACTGCTCATCACGGGGATGAACCGGTTGCGGGCGGGGTACCGGGAGCTCGACCCCGGCATCGAGCCCTACCTCGTCGCCTCGTGGCACGACGACTTCGCCGGGCTCCACGCGACCTACACGCTGGGGCGACGCCGCTCGACGTTCCTCCACGTCGTCGGCAGCACGGTGATGTTCATGACCGCGGTCAACACGATCGTGGCGGGCACCCTGGGTGCGCTGGTCGCGGACGCAGCAGGGGCTTCGACCGCCGTGGTCGCGGTGCTGGGCGCGCTCGTGGGGCTCGCCTACTTCGCCGCGATGGTCGAGGCAGGCCGGCGACGCTTCGCCTGCGTGCCCGGCATACCGTCGCACTCCCCGACCCCACCCGCCTGACCCCGGGGCGGGGCAGTTCGGCGGGCGCGGCGGGAGCCGGCCACGCGCCCGCGCCCGGCCTGACCACGGGCCGTAGGGTGACGGCATACCCAGCCCTGCCCCTTCCCGAGGAGGACCGCATGCCCCAGACCGTCAAGGGAGTCATCGCCCGCAGCAAGGACGCCGACGTCGAGGTCGTCGACATCGTGGTGCCCGACCCGGGCCCGGGCGAGGCCGTCGTGAAGGTGCACACCTGCGGGGTCTGCCACACGGACCTGCACTACAAGCAGGGCGGCATCAACGACGAGTTCCCCTTCCTGCTGGGGCACGAGGCGGCCGGTGTCGTGGAGGCGGTCGGCGAGGGTGTCACCGAGGTGGCTCCCGGCGACTTCGTGATCCTCAACTGGCGCGCGGTCTGCGGCCAGTGCCGCGCCTGCCAGAAGGGCAAGCCGTGGTACTGCTTCGCGACGCACAACGCCAAGCAGAAGATGACGCTCACCGACGGCACCGAGCTGAGCCCCGCGCTGGGCATCGGCGCGTTCATCGAGAAGACCCTGGTCGCTGCGGGGCAGTGCACCAAGGTCGACCCCGAGGCGGACGCCGCCGCGGTGGGCCTGCTCGGCTGCGGCGTGATGGCCGGCTTCGGCGCGGCCGTCAACACCGGTGGTGTGGGCATGGGTGACTCGGTCGCCGTCATCGGCTGTGGTGGCGTGGGCAACGCGGCCATCGCCGGCGCCCAGCTCGCCGGCGCGACGACGATCGTCGCCGTCGACATCGACGACGAGAAGCTCGACGCGGCACGCCGGTTCGGCGCCACGCACACCGTGAACAGCGGCAAGACCGACCCGGTGGAGGCCATCAAGGAGGCGACCGGCGGCTTCGGTGCCGACGTCGTGGTGGAGGCCGTCGGCCGGCCCGAGACCTACGAGCAGGCGTTCTACGCCCGCGACCTCGCCGGCACCGTCGTGCTGGTCGGCGTCCCGACCCCCGACAAGCAGGTCACCCTGCCGATGATCGAGATCTTCGGCCGTGGCGGTGCGCTGAAGTCGAGCTGGTACGGCGACTGCCTGCCCAGCCGCGACTTCCCGATGCTGGTCGACCTCTACCGCCAGGGCCGCTTCGACCTCGACGCCTTCGTGACCGAGAAGATCGGGCTCGGCGACATCGAGAAGGCGTTCGAGAAGATGGAGCGCGGCGAGGTGCTCCGCTCGGTGGTGGTCCTCTGATGCCGGCCGAGCTCGTGCCGGACATCGCGCCGTCCGCCGGTGGCGTGCGGGTCGAGCGCCTGGTCACCTCCGGCACCTTCGAGCTCGACGGCGGCTCGTGGGAGGTCGACAACAACGTCTGGATCGTGGGCGACGACAAGGAGTGTGTCGTCATCGACCCCGCCCACGACGCGCGGGCGATCGTGAAGTCGGTCCCGCACGACCGCAAGGTCACCGCGGTGCTGTGCACCCACGCGCACAACGACCACATCAACGGCGTGGGCGAGGTCTGCGACGCCACCCGCGCCCCGGCGTACCTGCACCCGGACGACCGCGTGCTCTGGGACGCGGTCTACCCCGTGACCCCCGACCGTGAGCTGCGGGACGGCGACACCATCACGGTCGGCGACGTCGAGCTGCACGTCATCCACACGCCGGGGCACTCGCCGGGCGCCTGCTGCTTCTACGCGCCCCAGCTCGGCGTGGTCTTCAGCGGTGACACCCTGTTCAACGGTGGCCCGGGCGCGACGGGGCGGTCGTACAGCGACTTCCCGACGATCATCGACTCGATCCGCGACAAGCTGCTGACCCTGCCCGACGAGACGGTCGTGCTGACCGGGCACGGTGACTCGACGGTGATCGGGGCGGAGGCGCCGCACCTGCAGGAGTGGCTCGACCGCGGCCAGTGACCGTCAGGTCCAGTGGCCGCTCGCCGGTCCAGAAGGGTCGCTCGAGGATCAGGGGCTCGCCGAGCAGCGCCGCCTCGACCTCGGCGCGGTCCATGTCGGCCCCCAGCACCACCTCCGTAGCGCACACCGCACGATTCGCCGTTTAGTCCCGTGGTGCCACCCGCGGGTAACCTTGCGCGGGTGAGCCTCCGCCTGTTCGACACCGCCGCGCGCGAGCTGCGCGACTTCACCCCGCTGGTGCCAGGTCAGGTGGGGATCTACATCTGTGGGCTCACGACCCAGAGCGCCCCGCACATCGGGCACGTGCGCTTCGCCGTCGCGTTCGACGTGCTGCGCCGCTGGCTCGAGGGCCGCTACGGCTACCAGGTCAACCTGATCCGCAACGTCACCGACATCGACGACAAGATCCTCGCCAAGTCGGCCGAGGCCGGCGAGCCCTGGTACGCCCTGTCGTACCGGAACGAGATCGAGACGGCCAAGGCCCTCGACCTCCTCGGTGTGCTGCCGCCGACGTACGAGCCGCGCGCGACCGGGCACATCCCCGAGATGGTCGAGCTCATGCAGGTTCTCGTCGAGAAGGGCCACGCCTACGCGGCCCCCGACGGCAGCGGCGACGTCTACTTCGACGTCCGCAGCTTCCCGGAGTACGGCGCGCTGACCCACCAGCGGATCGAGGACATGGCCGCGGCCGAGGACGCCGACCCGCGCGGCAAGCGCGACCCCCGCGACTTCGCCCTGTGGAAGGGGCGCAAGGAGTCCGAGCCGCCGACCGCCTCGTGGCCGACGCCGTTCGGCACCGGCCGGCCGGGCTGGCACCTCGAGTGCTCGGCCATGGCGCGCAAGTACCTCGGCGACGCGTTCGACATCCACGGTGGTGGCGTGGACCTGCGCTTCCCGCACCACGAGAACGAGCAGGCCCAGTCGCGTGCGGCCGGGCTCGACTTCGCCAACTTCTGGCTGCACAACGCCTGGGTGACGGTGGCCGGCGAGAAGATGAGCAAGTCGCTCGGCAACTCGCTCGTCGTCAGTGAGGTCACCAAGGTGGCCCGTCCCCTCGCCGTCCGCTACTACCTGACCGCCGCGCACTACCGCTCGACGATCGAGTACCACGAGGGATCGCTGGAGGAGGCCGACTCCGCCGTCGAGCGCATCGACGGCTTCCTGCGGCGCGCGCTGCGGTCCCTGCCCGGCATGGACGCGACACCCGACCACAGCCGCGTTCCCGAGGCCTTCGCCGAGGCGATGGACGACGACCTCAACGTCTCGGGCGCGCTCGCGGTGGTGCACGAGACCGTGCGTGCCGGCAACACCGCGCTCGACGACGGCGACGACGAGGGTGTGGCCGAGGCCTTCGCCCACGTCGTGGCCATGACCGACCTGCTCGGGGTGAACCCGCTCGACCCGCACTGGGACGGCGGCTCCGCGAACCACGGCAACGAGGCCCAGCTGGCGCTCGACGCGCTCGTCGGCGTCCAGCTCGAGGCCCGTGCTGCGGCCCGGGCCGCACGCGACTACGCCACCGCCGACGCGATCCGCGAGCAGCTCGGCGCGGTCGGCATCCAGATCGAGGACACCGCCTCCGGTGCGTCGTGGTCGATGACCCGTCGCACCGAGGGCTGAGAGGCACACATGGCAGGCAACTCCCAGCGCCGCGGGGCGATCCGCAAGGGCGAATCCAAGAAGGGCGCGACCGTCGGCTCAGGCGGCCAGCGCCGCCGCGGGCTCGAGGGCAAGGGCCCGACCCCCAAGGCGGCCGATCGCCCGAACCACAAGGCGCACAAGATGGCCAAGGCCGCCGCGAAACGGGGCGGCGCAGGTGCCGGCCGTCCCGGCGGGGGCCGCCCCTCGGGCGGTCGCCGGTCCAAGAGCTCCAGCGAGATCGTCGCCGGGCGCAACTCGGTCGTCGAGGCGCTGCGCGCGAACATCCCGGTCACGACGATGTACGTCGCCGGACGCATCGACGCCGACGACCGCGTGCGGGAGGCGCTGAAGACGGCGACCGAGCGCGGCATACCGATCCTCGAGACCCCGCGCGGTGAGCTCGACCGCCTCACCGACGGAGCGGTGCACCAGGGCCTGGCACTGCAGGTGCCGCCCTACGAGTACGCCCACCCGTCCGACCTCGTCGACCCCGAGGCGCCGGGCATCCCGCTCGTCGTGGCCCTCGACGGCATCACCGACCCGCGCAACCTGGGTGCCATCATCCGTTCCGTGGCGGCGTTCGGCGGCCACGGCGTCATCGTCACCGAGCGCCGGTCTGTGGGCATGACGGCCAGCGCGTGGAAGACGTCGGCGGGTGCCGCGGCGCGGGTGCCGGTCGCCCTGGCGTCGAACCTCACGCGCAGCCTCGAGGACTTCCGCAAGGCCGGCTTCTTCATCCTCGGCCTCGACATGGACGGCGACGTCTCCCTGCCCGAGCTCGAGCTCGCGTCGGAGCCGCTCGTCGTCGTGGTGGGCTCGGAGGGCAAGGGGCTCTCGCGCCTCGTCGGTGAGACGTGCGACCAGATCGTCTCGATCCCGATGTCGTCGGCCGTCGAGTCGCTCAACGCCGGCATCGCGACGGGCGTGACCCTGTACGAGATCGCGAGGCGACGCGCGGCCGGCGCAACCCGGTCGTAAGGGACGTTTCCGATACCGTTCGCTGCAGCCGCGCCCATGGGGGAGCGCCAGCGAAAGGATGGGCATGTCCGACTACGGTTCCAACCCGCCTCCGCCGCCTGGTGGGGGCGGCTACCCGCCTCCGCCGCCTGGTGGAGGCGGCTACCCGCCTCCGCCCCCCGGAGGTGGGGGGTACTCCGCGCCGCCGCCCGCCCCGGGCTACGTCGAGGGCGCCGGCCCGATGGGGCCGCGGGAGCACCCGCAGGGCACGCTCATCCTGATCCTCGGCATCGCGTCGATCGTCTGCATCCAGCTGCTCGGCCCGGTCGCGTGGATCATGGGCAACCGGGCGATCCGCGAGATCGACGCCAACCCGGGTGCCTACTCGAACCGGGGCACCGTCAACGCCGGCCGGATCTGCGGCATCATCGGCACGGTCTTCCTGGTCGTCGGAGTCATCACCTGGATCATCCTCATCGCGACCGGAGTCATGACGTCCAACTCGACCACCTACTAGCACCACTCCCTGGCGTGCCGTGACCGCACCGACCGTCGGGAAGCGCCCTGCCGACCTCCTCCGTGAGGGACGCAGGGCGCTCGGCGTTCCCCTGCTCTGGCTCGGCGCCGTCGCGGCCGGGTGGGTGCTCGTCGCGGTGGTGGACCCGAACGAGCCGGGCCACTACCCGACCTGCCCGTTGCTCGCGGCCACCGGCCTCTACTGCCCGGGGTGCGGCACGATGCGCGCGCTGCACGACCTCGCCCATCGCGACCTCGCGGGCGCCCTGGCCCGCAACCCCCTGGCCGTGCTGTCGCTGCCCGTGCTGGCCTGGGCGTGGCTCGGCTGGGTGCGCGGGCGGTGGGGAACGCCCACGACGGCGAGGGCGTCGGTGCCAGCATGGGTGCAGTGGGCGGCTGCGGCTCTCGTCGTGCTGTTCGGCGTGGCCCGCAACCTTCCCGGGATGACGCTGCTGTCACCCGCCTGACCAGTCGCCAAGGAGAACCTCATGAGCAGCCCGTACCCGCCGCCGCCGGAGCCGCAGGGCCAGCCCCCGGGCCAGCCCCAGGGCCAGCCGGGACCCCAGGGCTACCCTGGGGCCGGCTACCCGGGACCGCCGCCGGCGTACCCGGGTGCCGCACCGGGTCAGATGCCGGGTCAGATGCCGGGTCAGATGCCCGGTCAGATGCCGGGTCAGGTGCCGGCTCCGATGCCGGGCTACGCGGGGGGCATGCCCGGTATGCCGCCGGCCGCCGGCGCGCCCCAACCCGCCGGTCCGCGCCCCGCCTCGGTCACCACGGCGGTGCGCCTCATGTGGGTGGGCGCCGCCCTCAGCCTGGTGAGCGCGCTGCTGACCCCGACCATGGGCGACGCGATGCGGACGCAGATCCGCGACGCCATCGCCACCTCCGGCTCCTCCATGGACCCGGGAACGCTCGACGGGTTCGTGACCGTGATCCTGGCAGTCGCCGTCGTGTTCGGCCTGGTCGAGGCCGGGCTGTGGCTGCTGATGGCGTGGCAGAACGGCAGGGGCAGGACGTGGGCGCGCATCGTCGCCACCATCCTCTTCGCCCTGGGGCTGCTCTCCGCTCTCAGCAGCCTGGCGCAGGCCAGCGTCACCCCGCTGCTGACCATCCTGTCGGTGGCGGGCACGATCGTCGGCGGCGTCGCGGTGTTCTTCCTGTGGCGCAAGGAGTCCAGCGCCTGGTTCGAGGCGCAGTCGGCCCCGCGCTACTGAGCGACCGTCGCTCGGGCGGCCCTCAGCCCTCGCCGATCTCGTCGCCCAGCATGGCGATCACCGGCATCTCGACGGTGTCGACGCCGAGCACCGACTTCTCGTCCGGCTTTCCCGGCAGCACGGTCTTCACGTAGTCCTGGATGGCGTCCTCGATCGGCACGTCGTGGCCCGCGCGCTCCGACATGTACCAGCGGTGCTCGAGCACCTCGTGGAAGACCTCGGCGGGCTCCAGCTTGGCGGTGAGGTCGCGGGGCACGGTGCGGGTGACCGGCTCGTAGATGCGGGCCAGCCAGTCGTGGGCGACGATCTCCTCGTCCTCACCCTGGCGGTCCTGCGACGCCCGGAAGGCGTCGAGGTCGTTGAGCAGCCGGCGGGCCTGGTTCTCCTCGACGTCGAGGCCGGTGAGGCGCAGCAGCCGGCGGGAGTGGTGGCCGGCATCGACGACCTTGGGCTGGATCTGGATCGTGGTGCCGCCGATGTCGGTCGAGATGGCGAGCTCGTCGACGTCGAAGCCGAGCTCGTTGAGCCGGCGGATCCGCTCGTCGACGCGCCACCGGTCGCCCTTCTCGAACCGCTCGAGGCCGGTGAGCTCCTCCCACAGGTCGGTGTAGCGCGTCACGATCCGGTTGGAGGTCTCGATCGGGTCGGCGGACTCGTGCAGCAGCCCGCCGGCCTCGAGGTCCATCAGCTCGCCGGCGATGTTGACGCGGGCGATGTCGAGGTCGTGCTCGCGCTGTCCCGGGGTGAGCGTCTGGTGCAGCTCACCGGTCTCGGCGTCGACGAGGTATGCCGCGAACGCGCCGGCGTCGCGCCGGAAGAGGGTGTTGGACAGCGACACGTCGCCCCACCAGAAGCCCTCGAGGTGCAGCCGGACGAGGAGCACCGCGAGGGCGTCGATGAGGCGCTTGGCGGTGTCGGGCCGCAGGGTCTGGCTGAACAGGGCGCGGTAGGGGAGCGAGAACTGCAGGTGGCGGGTGAGCAGGCAGCCGTCGAGCACCGTGCCGTCCTCCTGCTCACGGCCGCTGACGATGCCGAACGGCTCGACGCAGGGCAGGTCGAGCCGGCCCAGGGCGCGCAGCATGTGGTACTCGCGGAAGGCGATGTCGGTCTTGATCTCCTTGACCGCCAGCACCCGGTGCGAGAGCTTGACGAAGCGCACCACGTGCCGCGAGATGCCGCGGGGCAGGGCGGCGAGGTGCTCCTCCGGCCAGGTCTCCAGCGGCAGGTGCCACGGCAGGTCGAGCAGGGCCGGGTCCGGTCGGGCTGCGGTGATCTCCAGTGCCACGCGCCCCATGGTGTCAGGTCAGCGCTCGACCCGGCACGGCTGACCACCGGTGACTACTGACCACCGGTGACCACATGGAGTCGGAACACGGAGTCGGAACACCGAGCCGGACACGGCAGTGGGCCGGCACCCGCGAACGGGTGCCGGCCCACCGGCATACGTGCTGGAGGTCAGTCGCCGAGGCGCAGGCCGTTCTCCGTGTCGAACATGTGGACGTGGCCCTCCTTGGGGGCGAGGTAGACCGTCTCGCCCTTCTGCGGGGGACGACGGCCGTCGACCCGCGCGATGAAGGGACGCTCGGGCAGGTCGCCGCCGGACTCGTCGTAGTCCTGGTGCTGGTGGGCGTCCTTGGCGGTGCCGTAGATGTAGGCGTCCGCGCCGAGCTCCTCGACGACGTCGACGACGACCGGGATGCCATTGCCCTCGGTCGTGAGGTCGAGGTCCTCGGGCCGCACGCCCATCGTGACGCTGCGGCCGTGGGCGTCCTTGAGGTGGTCACGGGCGACTGGGTAGGTGCCGGTGCCGAGCTTCACGCCACCGTCGACCACGGCGACGTCGAGCAGGTTCATGGCGGGGGAGCCGATGAAGCCGGCGACGAAGACGTTGTTCGGGTGGTCGTACATGCGGCGCGGGGTGTCGCACTGCTGCAGGATGCCGTCCTTGAGCACCGCGACGCGGTCACCCATCGTCATGGCCTCGATCTGGTCGTGCGTGACGTAGACCGTGGTGACGCCGAGGCGGCGCTGGAGCGAGGCGATCTGGGTGCGGGTCTGCACGCGCAGCTTGGCGTCGAGGTTCGACAGGGGCTCGTCCATGAGGAACACCTGCGGCTGGCGCACGATGGCGCGGCCCATGGCGACGCGCTGGCGCTGGCCACCGGAGAGGGCCTTCGGCTTGCGCTCGAGGTAGGGCTCGAGGTCGAGGATCTTGGCGGCTTCCTTGACGCGCTTGGTGATCTCGCTCTTGTCGACGCCGGCGATCTTCAGGGCGAAGCCCATGTTGTCGGCGACCGTCATGTGCGGGTAGAGCGCGTAGTTCTGGAAGACCATGGCGACGTCACGGTCCTTGGGGGAGAGGTTGGTGACGTCGCGGTCACCGATCCAGATCTTGCCGTCGTTGACCTCTTCGAGGCCGGCGAGCATGCGCAGGGACGTCGACTTGCCGCACCCGGAGGGGCCGACCAGGACGAGGAACTCCCCGTCCGCGATGTCGATGTTGAGCTTGTCGACCGACGGGATGTCGTTGCCCGGGTAGATCCGGGTTGCCTCGTCGAACTTCACAGTGGCCATGGCGTCTTTGCCTTCCTTCACCGGCAGGAACGTGCCGGACGATCCGTTGTAAAGGTGGTGCCCCGCGGGCGTCGGTGCCCGCGGTGGCGTCAGTCTGTCCTACGACGCGTCGTTTGGCCACACCGGCCCACCCTGCGACGCGGGGTGGAGGCCCTCGGGGCGGCCCCACAGGCGGCCGACGGCCGCGGGAGGGCCAGGGTCGACGGTCCGCTGCAAGCCGTGACCTGATCGATGCAATTTCTTGCAGGCGTATGGGGCTGTTTTGCTGCAAGTTCTTGCTATCTTCAGCGCACCGTCAGGGCCGCAAGGATGCGCCCTGCGCACTACAAGGAGATTTCATGCACAAGCGTGCCTTTGGCGCAGCGGCCGTGACGGGTGTCGCGGCGCTGCTCATGAGCGCCTGCGGTGGCGGCGGCGACGCAGCCTCCAGCTCGAGCTCGACCAGCTCTGCCTCCTCCTCGACGGAGACCACCACCTCGGCCCCGGCCCCCAGCCCCACCGGCACCGAGGCCCCCGTCCGTGACCAGGCGGCCGACCTCGTCATCTGGACCGACGCCGACCGCGCGCCGATCCTGACGAAGTACGCCGAGGAGTTCGGCAAGGAGAACGGCGTCAAGGTCGCCGTGCAGATCTCCGTCGACCTGCGCGCCCAGTTCAAGGACGCCACCAAGGTCGGCAAGGGCCCGGACGTCATCGTCGGCGCCCACGACTGGCTGGGCGAGCTGGTGCAGAACGGCGCCGTCGCCCCGATCCAGCTCTCCGGTGACGTCGCCTCCAAGTTCTCCGCGAACTCCATCGCGGCCACCAAGTTCAACGGCCAGACCTACGGCGTCCCCTACGCCGTGGAGAACATCGGCCTGATGCGCAACACCGCGCTCGCCCCGACCGCCCCCAAGACGATGGACGAGCTCGTCAAGATGGGCACCGAGGCCAAGAAGAAGTCCGGCGGCAAGGTCACCAACGTCCTGATCCAGCAGGTCGGCAAGACCGGTAACGCCTACTACACCTACCCCTACCTGAGCGCCTTCGACGGCGGCATCTTCGCCACCAAGGCCAACGGCGACTACGACCCCAACAAGGTCATCGTCAACAGCGCCGGCTCCATCAAGGGTGCCGAGGAGCTCGCCAAGCTCGGCAAGGAGAAGATCCTCTCCACCAACGTCGGCGACGAGAACGCCGAGGGCCTGTTCACCAGCGGCAAGGCGCCGTTCTTCATCACCGGCCCGTGGTCGGTGCCGAACGCCAAGAAGGCCGGCATCAAGTACGAGATCACCAGCCTGCCGAGCCTCGCCGGTGGCGGCGCGATGAAGCCGTTCCTCGGTGTGCAGATGTTCTACGTCTCCGCCAAGGCCAAGAACGCCGTCCTGGCGCAGGAGTTCGTCACCAACTACGTCCCGCGCAAGGACGTCCAGCTCGCGCTCTTCGAGCAGGGTGGCCGCCCGCCGGCCCTGAAGGAGGCCTACGACGAGGTCTCCGCCAAGGACAAGGACGTCAAGGCCTGGTACGAGGCCGGCAAGGACGGCAAGCCCATGCCGAACATCCCGGCCATGAACTCGGTCTGGGGCCCGCTGGGCCAGGCCGCGGCCGACGTCATCTCCGGCAAGGCTCCGAAGGCCCGCTTCGACGCGGCCCAGAAGGAGATCGTGGCGAACATCGCCAAGGGCTGACGCCTGACCCGCGGCCCCGGCCGCGGTGACAGCAGGTATGCCGGGTGGTCCCCACTCGCGGGGACCGCCCGGCATACCGCACCACCCGCACGACCCTGAACGACCCGCTCCACCCTCTGCACCGCCCGGGGCCCGCCCCGCCCCGCCACCACCGCCGCTGGCCCCGCCGGCCCGGCTGCCCGCCCCAGGAGAGCGCCCCATGGCTGCTGCTGACACCACCTTCCGTGGAGACCCCTCCACCCGGTCCGGCCCGGCGCCGGCCTGGGTGGTCGTCGTGAAGTGGGCGGCCATCGCCCTCGTCGTCGCCTTCGGGACCCTCGTCTCGTGGCGGCTCGTCGAGGACGGCAAGGCCCTGTTCGTCGTCATCATCGCCTTCGTGGTCATGGCGGTCGTTGCCGTCTACTCCACCCGGCGGGCGGTGCCGCTGAAGTACCTGCTGCCGGGCATGCTGCTGCTCGTCGCCTTCCAGGTCTGGCCGATCGCCTACACGGCTGCCACGGCATTCACCAACTACGGCGACGGCCACCTCCTGAGCAAGGAGGACGCCACCGCCAGCATCATCGCCAACTCGGTCCAGGAGGTCCCGGGCTCGCCGCGGTACCGCCTGAGCATCGCCGTCCCGCAGGGGCAGGACCCCGCGAAGGGCGACCTCACCTTCCTGCTGACCGACCCGAGCGGCAAGTACTTCGAGGGCACCCCCAAGGGCCTCGAGGACCTTCCAACCGACGGGGTCGAGGCCACCACCACCGGCAAGATCACCAAGGCGCCCGGCTTCACGATCCTCGACGCCAAGCAGGTCAACAAGCGAGGCAAGGAGCTCGGTGAGTTCGCCGTGCCCAAGGACAACGGCGGGATCAAGGCGGTCGGCCTGAGCGAGGCCTTCGAGGGCCGCGCGACGGTCACCTACGACAAGGCCGCCGACAAGCTGACCGACACCTCCACCGGCAAGACCTACGTGCCGAAGGGCGCCGCGTGGGTGCCCGCGGACGGCCAGGGCGAGGCCTACCCCCAGGGCTGGAAGCAGAACGTCGGGTGGGACAACTTCAAGACCCTCGTCACCAACTCCACGCTGCGCGACGGCTTCGTGAAGATCTTCGTCTGGAACGTCGCCTTCGCGCTGCTCTCGGTCATCTCGACGTTCATGCTCGGCATGCTGCTGGCGCTGCTGTTCAACGACGACCGGCTGCGAGGCAAGGGCTTCTACCGCTCGATCCTGATCCTCCCGTACGCGATCCCGGGCTTCGTCACCGCGCTGCTGTGGATGTCGATGTTCAACCAGGACTACGGCCTCATCAACAACATCACCGGCCTCGACATCGACTGGCTCGGCAACCCGTGGGCGGCCAAGGCGGCGATCCTCATCACCAACCTCTGGCTCGGCTTCCCGTACATGTTCCTGGTCTGCACCGGTGCGCTGCAGTCGATCCCGGGCGACGTCCGTGAGGCCGCCCGCATCGACGGCGCCGGCCCGGTCCGCACCGTCCGGTCGATCACGATGCCGCTGCTGCTGGTGGCGGTCGGCCCGCTGCTGATCGCGTCGTTCGCGTTCAACTTCAACAACTTCACGCTGATCTTCCTCATGACCAAGGGCGGCCCGTTCACCGATGGGGACGTCAGCATCGGGTCGACCGACCTGCTCATCACCTACGCCTTCCGCATCGCCTTCAGCGGCGTCAACCCGGACTACGGCCTGGCGTCGGCGATCTCGATCTTCATCTTCATCATCGTCGGGCTCATGAGCTACGTCGGATTCCGTCGCACCAAGTCCCTGGAAGAGGTCAACTGACATGTCGACCGGAGTGCAGACCACCGTCCCCACCGTCACCCCCGAGGCCCGGCGCCGCGCACCGAAGCAGGTTCGGCGCGCACCCGGCGGCGGCCACATGTGGTGGCGCTACGTCCTGGTGGCCATCGTCCTCGTCTGGGCGCTGTTCCCGGTGATGTTCCTGATCTCGGCCGCCCTCAACCCCGCCGGCACGCTGTCGACCAGCTCGCTGCTGCCCACCGAGTTCTCGCTCAGCAACCTGCACATCCTGTTGAACGACGCGTCCCGGCCCTACACCACGTGGTACCGGAACTCGCTCATCATCGGCATCGTCGGCGCCCTGGCGCAGACCTTCATCGGCGCCTGCGCGGCCTACGCGTTCTCCCGCATGCGGTTCACCGGCCGCCGTCCCGGCCTGCTGGCGTTGCTGCTGCTCCAGCTGTTCCCGGCCTTCCTCGCCTTCGTCGCGCTCTACATCACCTTCGCGGCGATCGGCGACGTCGTCCCGACCCTGGGCCTCAACAGCGTCTGGGGCCTGTTGCTCGTCTACATGGGCGGCGCGATGGGTGCGAACGTCTGGCTCCTCAAGGGCTACTTCGACACCGTGCCCCGTGAGCTCGACGAGGCCGCCAAGGTCGACGGCGCCAGCCACGCGCGCATCTTCTTCACCATGACGCTGCGCCTGGTCATGCCGATCCTCGTCACCGTCTTCATGCTCGGGTTCGTCGGCCTCTACAGCGAGTTCATCCTCGCGAGCATCTTCCTGCGCGACGTCGACAGCCAGACCCTCAGCGTCGGGCTCTACAGCATGACCGTCGGCAACGAGCGCAACCGGCTCTTCGGCCAGTTCGCCACCGGCGCGCTGCTCGCCTCGCTCCCCGTCGTGGTGCTCTACCTCGGCGCCCAGCGCTACCTCGTCGGCGGCCTGACCCAGGGCTCGGTGAAGTGAGCTCCTCCGAACCCGGACACCACGTCGACCCAGCGCGCACGGGCGGCTCCACCCACCGCGACCTGCTCGCCCAGCCGCACCACGACGGCTCGGCGCTCTACGTCTCCAACCCCTACCCGGCGCTCGGCGAGACCGTCACCGTGCGGGTCCGCGTGCCGCGCGGGGCCGACGTCACCGCGGTGCACGTGCGGCTCACGCCCGACGCCGAGCCGTCCTTCGTCGACGCCGTCGTCGAGAAGCAGACCGCCACCGACACCTGGTGGGCGGCCGACGTGGTGGTGCACAACCCCGTCACCAACTACCGGTTCATCCTCGAAGGTGGCCCCACGGCATACCAGTGGCTGAACGGCACTGGCCTGCACCTGCGCGACGTGCCGGATGCCGCCGACTTCCGGATCACCGCGTTCGGTGCACCGCCCGCATGGGCGGGCGACGCCGTGGTCTACCAGGTCTTTCCCGACCGGTTCGGCCGCTCCGCCGCGCAGGACGACCGCGAGGTGCCGGAGTGGGCGGTGCCGATGCAGTGGGACGAGCCGGTGCGGCTCGAGCCCGACGTGATCGCGACCCAGCTCTACGGCGGTGACCTCGACGGCATCGTCGAGCACCTCGACCACCTCGAGCGGCTCGGCGTCAGCGTGCTCTACCTCACGCCGTTCTTCCCTGCGCGGTCCAACCACCGCTACGACGCCTCCAGCTTCGACCGGGTCGACCCCGTGCTCGGCGGCGACGAGGCGCTCGCCCGGCTGGTCGACGCCTGCCACGAGCGGGGCATCCGGGTGCTCGGCGACTTCACGACCAACCACACCGGCGACGCGCACGAGTGGTTCGTCCGCGCGCACCAGGACCCGGAGAGCGAGGAGCGCGGCTACTACTTCTGGGAGGACGGCGACTACGTCTCCTGGCTCGGCGTGAAGTCGCTGCCCAAGCTCAACTACGAGAGCGAGGGGCTGCGCCGACGGGTCTTCGACGACCCCGACGGTGTGGTGCGCCACTGGATCACCGGCGACAGCCCGCTCGACGGCTGGCGGGTCGACGTGGCCAACATGACCGGCCGCTACCGCGGGCAGGACCTCAACGGTGAGCTCGCCCGGCAGATGCGAGGGGCGATGCAGCAGGCCGCCCCCGACGCGCTGCTGGTGGGGGAGCACTGCCACGACTACACCCAGGACGCGCAGGGCGACGGCTGGCACGGCGTCATGAACTACGCCGGCTTCACCCGCCCGGTGTGGACCTGGCTGCGCGACCGCGGCCACGCGCCGAAGTTCCTCGGCTCGCCGCTGATGGTGCCGCGGCTCGGTGGGCACTCGGTCATGGAGACGATGCGCGAGTTCGCGGCGATGGTGCCGTGGAGCACCGTGCGCCACAGCTTCAACCTCGTCGGGTCGCACGACACGACCCGCATCCGCACCCTCGTCGGTGACGACGCGCGCCAGGTCGAGGTCGCGGCCGGCCTGCTCTTCACGCTGCCCGGCATCCCGATGTTCACCTACGGCGACGAGGTCGGCATGGAGGGCGAGTTCGGCGAGGACGGCCGCCGGCCCATGCCGTGGGACGAACAGCGCTGGGACTCCTCGCTGCTAGAGGCCTACCGTGGCCTGATCGCCGCACGCCGCGGCTCGGTGGCGCTGCGCGAGGGTGGCCTCCGGTGGGTGCACGCCGACGACGACGCGCTGGTCTTCCTTCGCGAGTCGCCCACCGAGGTGGCCCTGGTGCACTGCGCCCGCCACGCGCACGAGCCCGTCACGCTGGACGCGTCTCGCATCCCGGGTGTCGAGGGCGGAGAAGCGAAATACGGTGACGCCCCAGAGTTCGATGGGGGCAGAATGACCCTGCGGGCGCCGGGTCCGCAGGTTCGGGTCTGGACATGGACGGTGAGCGAGTGAAGGCACGGCTGGCCGACATCGCTGCGCACGCAGATGTCAGCGAGGCGACGGTCAGCCGGGTGCTCAACGGCAAACCGGGCGTCGCGGAGTCGACCCGCCAGGCCGTCCTGACGGCCCTCGACGTGCTCGGCTACGACCGGCCGTCGCGGCTGCGGCGCAAGAGCGCCGGGCTGGTCGGGCTCATCGTGCCCGAGCTGACCAACCCGATCTTCCCGATGTTCGCGCAGATCATCGAGACGGCCCTCGCGCGACTGCGGTTCACGCCGGTGCTGTGCACGCAGACGCCCGGCGGGGTGCACGAGGACGAGTACGTGCAGATGCTGCTCGACCGCGGGGTCGCCGGCATCATCTACGTCAGTGGCCAGCACGCCGACACCACAACGGATCCCGAGCGCTACGAGAAGCTGCGCGAGCGCGGGCTGCCCATCGTGCTGGTCAACGGCTACCACGAGGGCATCGACGCCCCCTTCATCTCGAACGACGACGTCGCGTCGATGGAGCTGGCGCTCAGCCACCTGGTCGCGTTGGGGCACAAGGAGATCGGGCTCGCGATCGGTCCCGACCGCTACGTCCCGGTCATCCGCAAGATCACCGGCTTCCGCAACTCGATGAAGTCGCTGCTCGGCCGCGACGACGTCGAGGACCTCATCGAGAAGACCATGTTCTCGGTCGAGGGAGGCGACACGGCCGCGACCCGGCTCATCGAGAAGGGCTGCACCGCAGTCGTGTGCGGCTCCGACCTGATGGCGCTCGGCGCGATCCGGGCGGCCCGCCGGCTGGGGCTGGAGGTGCCCGACGACTTCTCGGTCGTGGGCTACGACGACTCGCCGCTGATCGCGTTCACCGACCCGCCGCTGACCACGATCCGCCAGAGCGTGCAGGCCATGAGCGAGGCCGCGGTGCGGGCGCTGTTGGACGAGATCGCCGGGGAGCCGGCGCCGCGGGCGGAGTACATCTTCCGCCCCGAGCTCGTCGTGCGCGGCTCGACCGGCGCAGCCCGCCAGCGCGCTGACCGCCAGCGGGCCTGACGGTCAGCTCGCGGTCGCCTCGCGGCGCAGGCGCACCAGCAGGCGCAGCGCCTCGGCGACCTGCTCGCCGCTGTCGACCCGGAACCGGGCTGCCGTCTCGCCCTCGCCGACCTTGACGCTGACGTCGGGCTCCGCCATCACCTCGAAGGCGTGCTCGTCGGTGACGTCGTCGCCGATGTACAGCGCGGCGTCGGCTCCGACCTTCTCCTGCAACGCCTTCAGGGCGGTGCCCTTGTCGGCCGTGACGACCGACATCTCCACGACGTTCTTGCCCTGCAGCACCTTCACGCCGGTATGCCGCTGCGCCACCTCGAGCGCGGACCGCACCGCCGCCTCGGCGACGTGCTCCTCCTGCCCGCGCGTGTGCAGGACGGTGGCTGCCGGCTTGTGCTCGAGGCGCACGCCCGGGTGGGCCTCCACGACGTCGTGCAGGTCGCCGGTCAGCCGCTCGAGCAGCTGCTGCTGCTCCTCGCCGAGGTCGTCTGCGTCGTCGTGACTGGACTGGGCTCCGTGGCTGCCGATCCGCGTGACGGGGCTGCCGTCCTCGAGGCCGGTGAGCTCCGTCAGGACGTCGAGGTCGCGTCCCGACACCACGGCGGCGTGGGTGCGGGGGAGCGCAGCCAGCGCGGCGAGGTCGTCGATGGTGCCCTCGAGGGGCTTGGCGTCCATCGGGTCCTGCACGAAGGGGGCGAGCACGCCGTCGAAGTCGCTGGCGACGAGCACGGACGGGCGGCGGGCCAGCTCCTCCAGGGCCGCGGTCAGGGAGGCGGGCAGCGCCATCAGCCGTTGACCCCCGCGTGCTCGGCGTGGTGCCGCTGCTCGGCCTTGTCGTCAGCGGCGGCCTGCGCTTCGTCCTCGCGCTGCTCGCGCGGCGTGCGGGTCGGCTTGGCGGGCGCCTGCTCGAGCGCCTCGAGGAAGCGGGAGGCCCACCGCTGCACGTCATGGTCGGCGACCCGCCGACGCATCGCCTTCATGCGCCGGCGTCGCTCCGCCTCGGGCGCCCGCATCGCCGTGAGGATGGTCTGCTTGAGCCCGGCGATGTCGTGCGGGTTGCAGACGTAGGCCTGGTGCAGCTCGTGCCAGGCACCGGTGAACTCCGAGAGCACCAGGGCGCCGGCGCCGTCGTGCCGGCAGGCGACGTACTCCTTGGCGACGAGGTTCATGCCGTCGCGCAGCGGGGTGACGAGCAGGACGTCGGCGGCGAGGAACATCGCGGCCATCTCGTCGCGCGGGTAGGAGTGGTGCAGGTAGTGCACCGCAGCCGAGCCGATGTCGCCGTACTCGCCGTTGACGCGGCCGACCTCCTTCTCCACCTCCTCGCGCAGCTCCCGGTAGGCGTCGACCCGCTCACGGCTGGGCGTCGCCACCTGCATGAAGACCTGCTCCGGCGGAGACACCTCGCCGTCCTCGAGGAGCTCGGCGTAGGCCTTGAGCCGGTGCCGGATGCCCTTCGTGTAGTCGAGCCGGTCGACGCCCAGGAAGATCGTCTCGGGGTTGCCGAGCGACTCGCGGATCTCCTTGGCCCGCTGGATGACCTCGGGCCGGCGCGACAGCTCCTCGAGCCCGGTGAAGTCGACCGAGATCGGGATGGCGCTGGCCCGCACCACCCGGGTCTGGCCGTCCTCGAGCGTCGAGGTGACGGTCTCGCCCTTGGTGCTCAGGCCGAGCAGCTGGCGGCAGGCGCGCAGGAAGTTGTGGGCGTCGGCGACCCGCTGGAACCCGAGGAAGTCGGCGCCGAGCAGGCCCTCGACGAGGCGGCGACGCCACGGCAGCTGGGCGAAGAGCTCGACGGGCGGGAAGGGGATGTGGTTGAACCAGCCGATCCGCACGTCGGGGCGCATCTCGCGGACCATGGCGGGCACCAGCTGCAGCTGGTAGTCGTGCACCCACACCGTGGCGCCCTCGGCGGCCACGTCGCAGATGGCCTCGGCGAAGCGCCGGTTCACCTTCTCGTAGGCCGTCCACCACAGCCGGTGGAACGTGGCCGGCACGATCACGTCGTGGTAGATCGGCCACAGCGTGTCGTTGGCGAAGCCCTCGTAGTAGTAGGCGACCTCGTCCTCGGAGAGCGGGACCGGCCGCAGGAACATGCCGTCCTCCTCGAACGGCTCCGGGGCGTCGCCCGCCTCGCCGGCCCACCCGACCCAGGCTCCCTCACGTCCGCGCATCACCGACTCCATGGCCGTGACCAGTCCACCGGGGCTGCGCCGCCACTCGGTGCCACCGTCGGGCAGGACGACCCGGTCGACGGGCAGGCGGTTGGCCGCCACCACCAGGTCAAAGGTGTGGGTACTGCCGGACACGCGATCAACTCCCAGCTGCTGTACTCGGGGTTCCTCCGCAACCCTATGCCGAGCCCTGCTGACCTGCACGAACGGGAAATGTCCGCGATGAGGCGGTTCGGACGGATCTCCTTGCAGCGCAAGATTTGCCGGGCTCTTGACCCGGAGTTGGTGGCGGCCCCACCACCGCGAGGGCTAACGTCGGAGCATGAAGATCCACGACGTGGTGCGTCGCAAGGGCGACACGGTGGTGACGGTGCGACCGGACGACTCGGTCGAGCACCTGCTCGCGCTGCTCGGTGAGCACCGCATCGGTGCCCTGGTGGTGAGCGAGGACGGCGAGACGGTCGCCGGCATCGTCAGCGAGCGCGACGTCGTCTGGCGCCTGGCCTCCGATGGAGCCGCCATCCTGCAGGGCAGCGTCCGCGACATCATGACCACGGACGTCAAGACGTGCGACTTCGACGTCCCCCTGGAGGACCTCGCCCGCACCATGACCGAGATGCGCGTCCGCCACATGCCCGTGGTGGTCGACGGCAAGCTCCGCGCGATCGTGAGCATCGGCGACATCGTCAAGCACCGGATCGACGAGCTCCAGTCCGAGCGGGACCAGCTGGTCGGGTACATCCAGGGGTGAGTCGGCCTGACGCCCGAGAGGGTGTCGGCCTACCGTAGGCGCATGACGACGGAGGCGATCGGAGGCGCTCCCGGGCTGCCCGGGGGCGCAAGTCTTGGCCCCTACCGCCTCGTGCAGCAGCTGGGTGAGGGCGGCATGGGGGTCGTCCACCTCGCTCTCGACCCCAGCGGCCGTGCGGTCGCGCTCAAGCTGCTGCGCCCCCACATCGCCTACGACCCCGCCGCCCGCTCGCGGCTGGCCCGCGAGGTCGAGGTGCTCGGCCGGGTTGACGACCCCCGCGTGGCGGCCGTGATCGACGCAGACCTCGACGGCGACCAGCCCTACGTCGTGACCCGCTACGTGCCCGGCCCCTCGCTCGACGAGGTGGTGCGCGAGCAGGGTCCGCTGGAGGGGCAGGACCTGCTGCGGCTCGGTCGCGGCCTCGCCGGCGCGCTCGACGCCATCCACGCCGCCGACGTCATCCACCGCGACCTCAAGCCCGCCAACGTGCTCATGCTCGACGGCGACCCGGTGGTCATCGACTTCGGCATCGCCCACGTCGCCGACGACGTCCGCATCACCATGACCGGGCTCGTGATGGGCACGCCCGGCTACCTCAGCCCCGAGGTGGTCGAGGGCGCGCCGGTCACCGAGGCTACCGACTGGTGGGGCTGGGCCGCGACGCTCGCCTTCGCCGCCTCGGGCACCCCGCCCTTCGGGCGCGGCCCCATGGACGTCGTGCTGAGCCGGGTCAGCCGCGGCGAGGCCGACCTCTCGGGCGTCGACCCGCGGCTGGCGCCCCTGCTGTATGCCGCGCTGTCGCCGGACGCCCGCCGGCGCCCCGACGCGGACGAGGTGGTCGAGGGCCTCGAGCGGTATGCCGCCGGCAGGCCTGCCACGGAGGTGCTGCCCTCGGCCCTGGCCGCACGGCATACGGAGGTCATCGACCAGCGGTCGACGCGTCGCTGGGAGCAGCCGCCCCCGGTGGGCCGGCTGTCCCTGCCCGTCGACAGCGAGCCCTACACGCGCGCCGCCCCGGAGGAGGACGACAGCGTCCTCGCGCACTGGGACGAGCAGCCCTCGGACGAGGTCTCCGACTGGCAGGCGGCCTGGGAGGCCGACCCGCAGGAGCCCGACCCGCGGATCGGGCGTCCGCAGCGCAGCGGAACCCTGCTGGCTCTGCTGCTGGTGGTGGCGGCCGTGATCGCGACAGTGCCCGTGGTGGGCGTGGTGCTCTTCGTGCTGTGGTGCTGGGTGGCCCGGACGGCCGAGCGGTCGGTGACGTCGCTGGTGCTGCGGCGCCACCACAGGGGTGGGCCGCGGCGCAGCGACGTGCCGATGGCCGTCGCGGCCAGCCCCTGGCACGTCGTCGTGGGTGCGCTCGGCACGCTCGGCGGCCTGCTGCTGCCCCTGCTCGTCGGGGTCTCCGCGGTCTTCAGCACCGCGCTGGCCTGGGTCGGCGTCGCCGGCGGGTCCCCCGAGCCGAACTCCGCCCTGCCCCTCGCGGTCGGCGGGCTGCTCGCGGTGCTGGTCGCCTGGTGGGGGCCGGGCGGAGCCGCCCTGCGCCGGGGCACCCGCAGTGTCGTGCGCGGGTTGGCGCCCGGTGCCCGTGGTGCGCAGGTCGCAGTCGTGGCGGGTCTGCTGGTCGCCGCCGGACTCGCGCTGTGGTCGTACCAGGGTGGCGGCGTGCCGACGTGGTGGCCGTGGCAGTCGCCGTCGGAGATCTGGGCCGGGCTGCCGGGGCTGCGTTGATGCTCGCTGCTGTCGATGACGTGTCCGCTCTGACGGGTCGCCGATGACGGGTGTCGCCGAAGGCCCTCCGGGCCAGTCGAGCCTGCCCGAACGCCGGGTCCTCCCGCGTCGGGCGCGGGTGCCGCGCGCCCTGTGGCGCGGCGAGGAGGTCACCGAGACCCTCCCGATCGTCGACTCGCTGCGGCTGACCCCGTACCGCAACCCCCGCGTGCTCGCCGCCGCGGCGGAGGAGCGGGAGGCACGGGCCTCGCTCGACCTCGCGCTGCGGGTGGGCGAGCTGATGCTGCGCTGCGGGGCGGGCGCGCCCCAGGTGGAGTCGAGCGTCATCGCGGTCGCGGCGGCCGCGGGGCTCGACAACCTCGAGGTCGACATCACACTGCAGTCGCTGCTGGTGCAGTGCACCACCAGCTCGGGCGGCCAGATCACCATGCTGCGGGTGGTCCGCTCGGCGACCCGCGACTTCGCCCGGCTCGTCGCCGTGCACGAGTTCGTCGAGAACCTCGTGGCGGGCAGCTACGACCGCGAGGCGGCCGCTGCCCGGTTGCGGGAGATCCGCCGCATGCCGCGCTTCTGGCCGCGGTGGGTGGTGCACGGCTCGATGGGTGTCCTGGCGGCGGCGGTCGCGCTGATGCTCGGGGCGTCGCTGTTCGCGTCGGTGGTGGCCGGTGCCTCGGCCCTGCTGGTCGACACCACCGCGCGCCGGCTGGGGCACCGCGGGCTGCCGGAGTTCTACCAGTGCGCGATCGGCGGGTTCATCGCCACGGCCATCGCCTGGGGCGCCTTCTCGCTCGGGGCGGCGGACCTGTTTCCCGTCAGCTCGGCCGACTTCGCCTACGTCGTGGCCGGTGGCATCGTCGTGCTGCTGCCCGGGCGCACCGTGGCGTCGGCGTTCGAGGACGTCGTCTCCGGCTACTCGGTGACCGGTGCGGGGCGCATGTTCGGTGTGCTGCTCACGACGGCCGGGATCATCCTCGGCGTCGCTGCCGCCCTGTCGTTCACCCTCAAGCTGACGGCCATGCTCGACCTGCCGATCGCCTCCCCGGGCATCCTCGACCTGCGGGCGACCGACGCGCCGGTCCTGCTCGGTGTGCTCGGCGCCGTGGTGGTCGGCCTCTCGGGAGCCGTATCGCTGCGCAGCCGGCGGGAGCTGGTCCTGCCGACGGGGCTGCTCTCGGGCGCGGCCGTGGGGCTCTCGCTGGTGGTCAGCCTGGTGCCGGGGCTCGGCACGCTGACTGCGGCCGGCCTGGCCAGCATCGGGCTCGGGTTCGCCGGGCGGCTGGTGGCCCTGCGGATGGGGGCGCCGGCGATGGTGCTCGTCGTGCCGGCCTCCTACGGCCTGCTGCCCGGTCTGGCGATCTTCCGGGGTCTGTACGAGATGGTCACGCACTCGTCCGCCGACTCCGGGAGCCTGTCGATGCAGGGCGGTCTCACCACGCTGCTCGGGGCCTTCGCGGTGCTGCTCGCCATCGCCACCGGCACGGTGCTGGGCGAGTTCCTCGGGGCGCCGTTCGACCACCGCATGGTCCAGAAGCGGCGGGCCCGCCGGCGCTGACGTCGCGGCGCGACAGCGGTGCCGCCGGGGCGCGACAGGCGCCCGCGCGGCATACCCGCTCAAACCCTGCCGGAGTTGTGTTCAAAAAGATCACGAACGGATTACGACGAACCGCTTGTCGACATCCGACAGGGACCGGTACCGTCAGCGATTGGCCCCAGCGCCGCCGGGTAACTGCGCATTTCTCCCGGGTTCTCACAACTGCATACACCGCACATCAGAGCACGCACGCCCGCCGCGCCTAACCTCGTCCGGCTGGTGTCTCGCCGGGAGATCCCCGGGCCAGGACGAGGGTGGGGGAACCAACTCGGCCCGCTTCGGCGGGTCTTGGGGTGAAGCCGGTCCGCCGGCCGGGCGCCTGACAGCCCGAACCCGACAGCTCACCTCTCAGGCGCAGGTCAGGAGAGGAATACCCCCGCGCATGTTCTATGCCCCGAAGCACTCCGCTCGGAAGCAGAGCCCCGTCCGCCGGCGCATGGCCGGCGTCGCCGTTGCCGGATTCGCCACCGTCGGCGCCGGCATCGCCACCTCCTCCAGCGCCCAGGCCAGCACCGTCTGGGACCGCCTCGCCAACTGCGAGAGCGGCGGCAACTGGAGCATCAACACCGGCAACGGCTTCTACGGAGGCCTGCAGTTCTCGTACACCACCTGGAACGCCTTCGGCGGCCAGCGCTACGCCGGCCGGGCTGACCTCGCCACCAAGGGCGAGCAGATCACCGTCGCCAAGCGCGTGCTGCAGGCCCAGGGCCCCGGCGCCTGGCCGCACTGCAGCGTCGTCGCCGGCCTGACCCGCTCCAACGGCAGCGCCGTCGCCTCGGCCTCGAGCGCAGTCGCGTCGCGCTCGACCACCCGCAAGGCGCTGTCCTCCAGCTCCAGCCACGGCAGGCTCACCGTCGACGGCATCCGCGGTCCGAAGACCAACGCCGCCATCGAGCGCTGGGTCGGCGGATCCGTCAACGGTGACCTCTCGCGCGGCGACGTGCAGCGCCTCCAGCGCAAGGTCGGCTCGGCTCCCGACGGCGTCATCGGCCCGAAGACGGTCCGCGCCCTGCAGGGCCACATCGGCGCCAGGAAGAACGGCGCTCACTACCTCGACCGCACCACGGTGCGCTCGCTGCAGAGCTACCTGAACCGTCACTGACGCCTCTGCTTCCGACGGGGCCCGGCTCACCTCACGGTGGGCCGGGCCCCGTCGTGTGCCGCGTGGCAGACGTCCGTGTGCCTGCGCTGGGCGTCCCGCATGCCGTGGTGACGAGCAGCGGCGGGTAGCATTTCCGCGATCCCGAGGCGCCACGTCGGCGCTCGTGGACTCGCCGGCGTGGCGCAATTGGCAGCGCACCTGTCTTGTAAACAGGTGGTTAGGGGTTCGAGTCCCCTCGTCGGCTCGCTCTGACAGCTAACCGCAGATTTGTTCTCGGGCGGCCGGCACGGCCGGCACGGCCGGCGCGGCCGGCGCGGCTGCCGGCACCGGTCAAGCGTGCGTCCTTGGGCGGCGCGGTGTGTCCGTCCGCTACTTCCCGCGCAGGCCGATGGGGTTTCCGTCGGCGTCGGCGAGCACGCAGACCCGCGCACCGGGTGCGACCTGGCGCGGCGCGTCCCGCTCGGTGGCTCCGGCCGCAAGCAGGGTCGCGCGGGTCGCGTCCAGGTCTTCGACGTCGGCGAAGGCCACCGGCCCCCCACCAGCGCCGGCCGGGTTGAGAGCGACCTCGAAGCCGTCGACGTTGTAGCCGACGTAGTACGACTCGTCCGTGTGCGGTGAGCCGAGCAGCGCGGTGTACACCGCCTTGGTGGCGTCCAGATCGGACACCGGGATCACCAGACTGCGGATCGTGGGGCTCATCCTCGTCACCTCCTTGTCAGGACGGTCATCCACTGACCGCCGCTCTGTCGATGACTGACACGCTAGGAGCGAACCGGTGACCGCTGCTTCTCGAATCCTGACCCTTCCACCAGCGCCGCCTGGGCAGAAGGCCCGCTGTTGCGAACCGTTCACCTGTTGGCATGCCGGGTGGTGCACTTGGCGGTGGGCGGCAACGGTCCCGGCGGCTGGACCTGCCTGGACGGTGACAGGGAGGAGAGGGGACGGCGGTGACCCCGACATGGTGGGCTCTGGCGGCGCTGGTCGCCGTCGGCATCGTGCTGGCGGTCGCGGCGATCACGCTGGTGCCCTGGCGGCTGCCCCGCCCGAGCCGCGCCGACCAAGCGGCGGCGCTGGGCGACGTGCCGGATGGCGTGGTCACCAGAGGTCGGGCGCTGCGCGCCGCCCTGCGCCCCAGCTCGTACGGTGCCCTGCTGGTGGGACTGGTGGTGCCCCTGCTGCTCGGATTAACCCCGGCGGGTGCCCGGATCGTCGCCTGGGTCGGCCAGCCGTTCGGCGGGCACTGGCTGGCGGAGGCCCTGGCAGGAGGGCTGGTCATCCTGGCGATGCTGTGGTTGGTGGCCCTGCCGTTCAGCGCCTGGCGCCACACCGTGCTGCGCGATTACGGGCTGTCCACCCAGGACTGGGGCGGCTGGGCGGCGGACCAGCTCAAGGGAGGCGCGGTCGGGGCGGTGATCGGTGCGGTGGTGCTCGGCGGGTTCTACACGCTCACCCACTTCGCGCCCGGCTGGTGGTGGGCGTTCGGCGCCGTGGGTGCCGCCGCGTTGGTGGTCCTGCTGTCGTTCGTCTTCCCGGTCCTGGTCGAGCCGGTGTTCAACACGTTCACCCCGATGCCGGCGGGACCACTGCGTGACCAGCTGCTCACCATGGCGGCCCGGGACGGCCTGACGGTGCGGGACGTGCTGGTCGCGGACGCTTCGCGGCGTACGACCGGGCTGAACGCGTACGTGTCCGGCTTGGGGCGCACCCGGCGGATCGTCGTCTACGACACGCTGCTGCGGGAGGCCCCTTCAGGTGAGGTGCGCAGCGTCGTCGCGCACGAGCTGGGCCACGCCAAGGACCGGGACACCGAGCTGGGTGCGCTGCTGGGGGCGGTCGGGGCCGCGGCTGCGGTCGTGGCGCTCTACCTGTTGGGGGAGTGGGGCGCCCTGCTGCGCCGAGCCGGGGTGAGCTCCATCGGCTCGCCGAACGCGATCGGGCTGGTGCTCGCCGCGGGGGCGGTGGCAGGCCTGGTCAGCGGCCCGGTGCAGAACCTCGTCTCCCGTCGGGTCGAGGCCCGTGCCGACCAGCACGCCTTGCGGCTGACCGGTGACTCCGCCGTGTTCGCCGCGATGCAGCTGCGCCTGGCCGAGCTCAACATCTCCGATGTCCATCCTCCCCGGATCGAGTACCTGCTGTTCGCGACCCATCCCGACACCGTGGAACGCCTGGCCACGGCGCGGGGGCACTCGGGCAGCTCCTGACCGGCGGCTGCGAGGCCGGAGCTGGTCTCGGGCGCCGTCGTGGATCTGTTGGGAGGATGGACGTCATGCCCGCCATCAAGCGTTTCGACCACATCGGCATCACCGTCGCCGACCTCGACGCCGTGACGGCGTTCTTCGTCGGGTTGGGTCTCGAGGTCGACGGGCGCATGTTCGTCGAGGGCGAGTTCGTCGACACGGTGACCGGCATTCCCGACTCACGTACGGAGATCGTCGGGCTGCGCGCGCCCGGCGGAGGGACGTGGATCGAGCTCTCCAGCTTCGTCAGACCGGACCACCAGCCCGGATCGCCCACCGCGATGGCCAATGAGCTTGGCCTGCGCAACGTCTCGTTCGAGGTCGACGACCTGCAGGCGACCGTCGACCAGCTGAGCGCTGACGGGTACGGCCTCGTCGGGGGCATCGGCCAGTACGAGAACGCCTGGCTGATGGCCTACGTCCGCGGCCCGGAGGGCATCATCGTCTCGCTGGCCGAGCGGATCGGCTGACCGGAGGGCGATCGCCGCGCCGCGGGCTGCGCAGCATGAGGCCCAGACCGCTACGTTGGCTCGTGAGGCCGTTGGGAGGTGCGATGGACGCCGCTGCGATCTTGCGACCGCTGGTCGACGCCGCGCTCGGCACCGACCTTCCGCTGCGCGTCGAATGCTGGGACGGCAGCTCGATGGGGTCACCGGACGCCGACGTGGTCGTTCGCTTCGCGTCACGGCGGGCCCTTCGCCGCCTGGCCTGGGCCCCCAACGAACTGGGGTTCGCCCGCGCGTACGTGTCCGGGGACGTCGAGATCGACGGTGACCTCCTCGACGCGCTGACCCGCCTCGAGGCGCTGGCCGACCCCGAGCGCGGACCGGGCGTGCGGGTCGGGCCCGACACCACGGCTGCCGTCGTCAAGGCCGTGCTGCGCCTGGGCGCGCTGGGTCCGCCGCCGCGGCCGCCCGCCGAGGAGATTCGGCTGTCCGGGCGCCGGCACGCGCGGGGACGGGATGCCAAGGCGGTCTCGCACCACTACGACGTGGGCAACGACTTCTACGCCCTGGTCCTGGGGCCGTCGATGGTCTACTCCTGCGCGTACTTCGAGCAGGAGCCCTCGCCCGACTACACCCTGCAGGACGCGCAGTGCGCCAAGCTCGACCTGGTGGCGCACAAGCTGGGCCTGGCCCCGGGGATGCGACTGCTGGACGTGGGTTGCGGGTGGGGGTCGTTCGTCATCCAGGCCGCCCGCAGGTACGGCGTCACGGCTGTGGGCGTCACCCTCTCCGAGGAGCAGGCCGCCTTCGCACGCGCAGCCGTCGCGTCACACGGCCTGGCTGACCGGGTCGAGATCAGGGTGCAGGACTACCGCGATGTGCCGGACGGGTCCTACGACGCCATCGCGAGCATCGGGATGGCCGAGCACGTCGGCCTGTCGCAGCTGGACGAGTATGCCGCCCACCTGCACACCCTCCTGTCGCCGGGCGGCCGGCTGCTCAACCATGCGATCTCGCGTCGGCCCGGACCCCCGGGCGACCCCAAGGGTGACAAGACGTCGTTCATCGACCGCTACGTCTTCCCCGACGGTGAGCTGCACCCGCTGGCGACGGTGGTCGACGTGCTGGAGTCAGCGGGGTTCGAGGTCCGGGACGTCGAGTCGCTGCGCGAGCACTACGTGGACACCCTGCGCGCATGGGTGGCCAACCTCGAACAGAACTGGGACCAGGCGGTCAGGCTCTCCAGCGCCGGGCGGGCCCGGGTGTGGCGGCTGTACATGGCCGGCTCGGCACTCGGCTTCCGCTCCAACCGCCTCGGCATCAACCAGGTCCTCGCCGTCAAGCCCGGCCCCGGTGGGGACAGTGGCTTCCCCCGGACCCGCACCGGGCTGCTCGCGCCAGCAGGTCGTCCCGAGCGTTGAATGGGGACGGTCGGCGGCGACGGACGGCACCGATGGAGAGCGCGACGTGAGGGAGCTGGCATGAAGCTTGGACTGCACATCCCGGACTTCACCTGGGACGGGGGGCCGAACAGCCTGCGCGACAAGCTCGGTGACGTCGCTGCGCGCGCCGAGCAGGCGGGGTACGACCGCGTCAGCGTGATGGACCACGTCTGGCAGATCGGGCACCTGGGGCCGCCGGAGCACGAGATGCTCGAGGCCTACACGACGCTCGGCTACCTGGCCGCGAAGACCGAACGCGTCAAGCTGCTCACCGTGGTCACGGCCGTCGTGTACCGCGAGCCCGGGCTGCTGGCCAAGGCCGTCACCACGCTCGACGTTCTCTCCGGCGGTCGCGCCATGCTGGGCATCGGTGCTGCCTGGAACGAGGAGGAGTCCCGCGGGCTGGGCCTGTTCTTCCCCTCCACGGCAGAGCGGTTCGAGCGGCTCGAGGAGGCGCTGCAGATCTGCCAGCAGATGTGGAGCGACGACGACGGCCCGTACGAGGGCAAGCACTACCGCCTCGCCCGGACGCTGAACTCGCCGCAGTCCCTCAGCCGTCCCCACCCGCCGATCCTCATCGGCGGCGCCGGGGAACGTAAGACGCTGCGCCTGGTCGCCCAGTACGCCGACGCGTGCAACATCTTCGACACGCCCGAGCTGCCTCACAAGCTCGAGGTGCTGCGCGAGCACTGCGAGCGACTCGGCCGCGACTACGACCAGATCGAGAAGACCGCCCAGGTGCGGTTCGACCTCGGCCCGAACGGCGAACGGGTCAAGCAGACGATCGAGCACCTGCACGAGCTCGCCGGCCTGGGTATCGAGGTCGCACATGGTGCTCTCGCCAACGTCAGCAAGCCCGGCACGCTGGAGCTGATGGCTGAGCGCGTGATCCCAGCGGTAGCGGACATCTAGCGCCATGACGTCACGCGAGGTCGACGACGCGCCTGGCCGGACCCTCGACGCGGCGGCGGAGGTCTTCAACGACTCCCGGCCCCGGCTGTTCGGGGTCGCCTACCGCATGCTGGGCAGTGTCGCCGAGGCCGAGGACATCGTGCAGGAAGCATGGCTGCGCTGGCAGCAGACCGATCGTTCGCTCGTCGGCAACCCTGCAGGCTTCCTCACCACCGTCACCACCCGGCTCGCCCTCAACGTCCTCGACACCGCGCGCGCCAGGAGGGAGCAGTACGTCGGGCCGTGGCTGCCCGAGCCCGTCGACACCAGCGCCGACCCGACTCTCGGTGCCGAGACGGCCGAGGCCCTCGACGCAGCCGTGCTGGTGCTCATGGAGAAGCTCGGCCCCGAGCACCGGGCGGCGTACGTCCTGCGCGAGGCGTTCTGCTACCCCTACGACGAGATCGCGGAGATCCTCGACACCACTGCCCCCAACGCCCGGCAGCTGGTCAGCCGCGCGAAGAAGCACGTGCAGTCGAGCCGCAGCGAACCCGTCGACCCGGCCGAGCACCGCGCCCTGCTCGACGCCTTCGTCGCGGCTGCTCGCGACGGCGACCTGGCGCGCCTGGAGCAGGTGCTGTCCGCCGAGGTGGTCAGCACCTCCGACGGTGCCGGCATTGCACCCCGGGCGGCCCGCCGGCCCGTGGTCGGCCGGGACAAGGTGGCCCGCTTCGTCGCCGGGTGGGCGGACTGGTGGACCGGCACGAGCCTCACCTGGCTGGAGACCAACGGGCGGCCGTCCGTGCTCGTCACGCGCGGCGACTCGGCCCTGGCGCTGCTCACCATCAGCAGCTCGGGATCCGGTATCGACCAGCTGCTCTGGGTCATGGCACCCGCCAAGCTCGCCCCGATCGCGGGCTAGCCACACCTGCGCGTGACGCTCGTCCTCGAGTGGTGTCACAGGAGGCGGCGCTGTCCGGTCATGTGGGGTGGAGGCGCCTGAGCCTCCTTCCCATCGACAGTCCCAGAAAGGGATCAACTCATGAAGGTCGTCGTAGTCGGCGGAACAGGGCTCATCGGGTCCAAGGTCGTCGAGAAGCTGAACGCCCACGGCCACGAGGCGGTGGCCGCGGCGCCGCAGACCGGGGTCAACACGCTCACCGGAGAGGGGCTGGCCGACGCGCTGGTCGGGGCGGACGTCGTGGTCGACGTGTCGAACTCCCCGTCGTTCGCGGACGACGACGTCATGGGCTTCTTCACCATCTCCACCACCAACCTCCTCGAGGCCGAGAAGGAGGCCGGCGTGGCGCACCACGTCGCCCTCTCGGTCGTCGGCACCGGGACCCTGCCTGACAGCGGCTACCTGCGCGCCAAGGCGGCCCAGGAGGACCTCATCAGGCAGTCGGGCGTCCCGTACTCGATCGTCCGTGCGACCCAGTTCTTCGAGTTCACCAGGGCCATCGCGGACGCCTCCACCGTCGACGGCGCGGTGCACCTCGCCCCGGTGCACTACCAGCCGATGGCGTCCGACGACGTCGCGTCGGCCGTGGCAAGGGCGGCTGTGGCCACACCGCTGCACGGCGTCAAGGAGATCGGCGGCCCCGAGAGGGTGAGGATGGACGAGTTCATCGCGGCCGTGCTCTCGGAGTCCGGTGACACGCGTGACCTGGTCGTCGACGAACACGCCACGTACTTCGGGACCGAGCTCGCCGACGACAGCCTCGTGCCCGCTGCGGGTGCCGAGCTGGGCTCGATCTCGTACGCGGCCTGGGCCAAGGAGTCCGCATGACGGTGGTCGGGACCCGCTGTCACATTCCCGGGTCCTGCCCGGTCATGAGTCCATGACCACCAACCCGAACCACCCCGACCTCCTCGCCGTGGCCGAGGAGGCCCAGGTCGAGATCGCTGCGGCGGAAGTCCTCCAAGGACCCGGTATGCCGCTCGACGCCGCAGGCTCGTTCGCCACCGCCGAGCTCGGGTACTACGAGGCGGAGCTGCGCAGCCTGCGCGGCGCCGCGACGAGGCTCGACGAGGCGGACCACTCGCACGACGTGCCCTGAGGCCCCGGGGCCGCTCGCCCGAAGCACGGCCGACGTTCGGCGGGAGGGCCGCCTAGGGTGGGTGGGGTGTCCCCGTCCACGACGCAAGCACCGCCGCGTTCGACAGCGGAGCAGCAACCCCTGACTCCGTCGGAACCCGGGCGGCACCGGGCGCGATCCTCCCTGACCGGAGTGCTGGGGATCGAGGGCTCGCAGCGTGACCGCCAGCGGCTGCGGAGGATGAAGACGAGGGCGAGCCTGCTGCTCGTCCTCGTCGGTGTCCTGTGGATCGCGAGCTACCTCGTGGCGCCGCAGTCGACCGCGTCCGAGTTCCTGCGCGCCGCGGCCGAGGCGGGCATGGTGGGCGGACTGGCGGACTGGTTCGCCGTCACGGCCCTGTTCAAGCACCCGCTCGGGCTGCCGATCCCGCACACCGCCCTCATCCCCCGGAAGAAGGACGAGCTCGCCGCCAGCCTCGGGCAGTTCGTCACCGAGAACTTCCTGTCCCCGGAGACGGTGCGCGACCACGTCCGCTCGCTCGGGGTCGTCGGGCGGACGGCGAGATGGGTGGCGCAGGAGAACGTCGCCCGGATGCTCAGTGACCGTGGCGTCGAGATGCTCACGACGGCGATGCGCTCTGCCGACCCCTCCGTGCTGGGGCGGCTGACGACTGGCGCCCTGCGCAGCTACACCGACAACCACTCCACGAGCGCCGCGCTGGGGCGGCTCATGGACAACGTGGTCGTGGCGAGGACGCACGAGCCGCTGTTGGACGTGCTGCTCAAGGCGGGAGCGGACGCGATCGAGGAGAACCAGGCAGCCTTGGCCCAGCAGCTGAAGGCCATCGGCGAGCGCAGCGGCTTCCTGGTGTCGCTGGTGTCCACCACCAGGCGCGCCGAGAAGATCCTGACCCAGGTGACCGCGGCCCTGCGCGCAGCGGGCGCAGACCGGGACCACGACCTGCGGACCACCGTCAACGACCTCCTGGAGCGCGTGGCCCAGCTGCTGAAGGACGACACGGCGGCCTCGCGCCGCATCGACGGTGAGATCAGGAACCTCGTGCACCACCCGGGCACCGAGGCCTGGGTGCAGGAACAGGTGGGCACCTGGATCGATGCCGTCGTCAGGATGCTGTCGCGCCCGGACGCGGCGGCCGAGGACGAGATCGCCAAGCTCATCCGGTCCGTCGCCACCCGGGTGCTCGAGGACGACGAGCTCGCAGAGATGCTCGAGCGCCAGCTCGAACAGGTCGTCGTCACCACCACCGAACGTCACGGCCACCAGCTCACCGACCTGATCCGCACCAAGGTGGAGCTGTGGTCGCCCAAGGAGACCGCCGACCGTTTCGAGCTCGCGGCGGGCCGTGACCTGCAGTTCATCCGCATCAACGGCACGGTGGTCGGCGCACTGGCCGGCGTCGCCATCCACGCCTTGTCGCTGCTGCTCGTCTGACTCGAGGCCGCGAGCTGGCCCGTCGCCAAGGCACACTGTCAGGGTGGTCCGGAGGGTGATGGGGAATGCTGCCGAAGACGGACTTGCGGCGGCGCGGCTGTTGCACGACTTCAACCGTGCAGTCCGGTCATGGTCGCGTACGAGCGGGAGCTGTAGGGGAGATGCGGACATCGGCGGGTGACTTCGGGTTGACGACGGACGAGCTGCGGGCGGTGGCGGGGTATGCCGTGGCGTGCGCCGAACCTGCGCTCGTCATCTTCGAGAAGGCCCACCCCGGTGACTGCCGCCCTGCGGCGGCCCTCCACGCCGCTCGGGTCTTCGCCGAGGGGGCGCCCCGTTCACGCCTCCAACGGACTGCGGCCACCGACGCCCACCGCGCTGCCAGGGAGGCTGCGACCGAAGCCGCCCGGCACGCGGCGAGCGCTGCAGGAGACGCCGCCGCGGCGGCATACCTCCACCCGCTGGCGAAGGCGACGCAGGTGCGCCACATCCTCGGGTCCGCAGCCCATGCCGCCCGGGCGGCCGAGCTCGCCCGGGGCGATGACCCGGTGGTCGCGGAGTACGTGGTCACCGCCGCCGCCAAGCGGGCCACGCCGGTCGTCCTCGACGTGCTGAGCCGCTACCCGCGGGCGCCGAAGGGGCGCAACCGGGTCGCGGCGCTCATGGAACGGCTCGACAGCATGCTCCGGGACCCACCTCCGCCGCCGCGCGTGGTCGATGACCCCGGGCCGTTCTTCCACGGCACCAGGGCCGACCTGCGTCCGGGGGACCTGCTCACCCCGGGCTGGCGCTCGAACTACGGGTCGGGGCGTCAGGCCAACCACATCTACCTGACCGCGACGCGCGAGGGCGCGCCGCTGGCAGCCGAGCTCGCTCAGGGCGACGGACCTGGACGCGTCTACCGGGTCGAGCCACTCGGCAGGATCGAGGACGACCCGAATGTCACCGACAAGCGCTTCCCCGGCAACCCGACCCGGTCCTACCGCACGACCGAGCCCTTGCGGGTCGTCGAGGAGGTCACCGGCTGGACGCGTCCGCCGGCGGACCTGATCCGGCACATGCGCGAGCGGATGGCCGAGCTGGCCGAGCTGGGGATCGAGGCGATGGACGACTGACGGCAGCCCTCAGCGACGGCTTTCGGTGTGGCCGTAGAGGTCCCGCAGCAGCGACACCTCGGCAAGGTGGTGGATGAGCTCGCGGTTGATGTGCAGCACCAGGGCGGCCAGCGGCGCCTCGGCGAACGGTCCCTCTGCGGGTCCGCACGGTCGGTCGAGCCCGTCTTCGCCGAGCGCCCGGATGCCCTCGAGCCACAGGGCGACCTCACGGTCGAGCTGCGCCAGCGCCTCCGCCGCCGTGCCGGCATACGAGAACGACGCGTAGTCGACCGGGGCCCGACCGAAGTGGGCAGCGTTGCGCATCCCGAGGACGCCGACGACCACGTGGCCGAGCCGCCAGGCGATCGTGGTCAACGGTGCCGGGGTCGGTTCGGGGAACACCCAGTCAATGACGAAGTCGCCGCCGCCCGCAGCCATCGCAGTCGTGGCCGTCCCACGGGGGCGGACGTTCCAGGCGCCCTCGACCGGCTCCCAGAAGTACTCGTCGTCCGACAACCCGGCCAAGCGGTTGCGCAGCTGGTGTTCCCAGTGCCACTCGAACTGGTCGCGCAGGAGTGCGTTCCACGACGTCATGTCGCCAGTGTGGCCCCGTGACCCAGGTCAGGAGCGGTCCGCTGTCAGGCCGTCTTCCGTGCGGGGCGGCGGGTCGGTTCCGGACGGGTACCCTATATGCGATTGCCGGGGTCGGGAACGTGCTGAGACGCTCGTCGTATGCCGTCCGGTCCGTTCGAGCCGCCTTTCGACCAGTTCCTGGCCACCGCCGAGGCGGTGGCCAGAGCCCGGCCCGACGTCGACCTCGCCATGGCGCGTGAGGTGTTCGAGGAGGCCGCGGTCCTGCTCTACAACGGGCTCGCGCTCGAGGGGCTGGACGAGCACGACGCGCGCTCGGTCGTCGACGGTCTCTGTGCCGACCTCGTCGGTGACGATCCCGGCTCCGCAGTCCGGGCGCGGACCGAGGCCACGCTGGCCGACCCCGGCGACCTGCACGACCCGAGGGGCGTGGCCGCGGCCTACGAGGTGGCCACGCGGATCCTCCAGCTCTGAACCGTCGCCACCTCCGGCCCCGTCCTCGTTCGCAGCCCTCTGGTTGCCCGGGGCGGTCCGGCGCGGCGAGGCACGACACAATGCCCTCCATGACCGACCTGGCCGCCGACGAGGCGCGACAGCTCCTGCTCGCCAACGCCGACCGTGCGGTCACCGGGCGGCTCGACGACCCGGCGCTGTTCGCGGCGGTGGTCGGGGTCGAGCGGCTCGTCGTCGCGACGGGGTCGGCAGACCCCGAGGTCCTGCGCGCCGCGCTGGAGGGACGCCTCCCCGAACACGGTCACGGGTCGGACGTGGCGGCGCTCGTCGCCGAGGGCGAGCGACACGTGGTCGCGGGCCTGGCCCGGCGTGCCAACCGGCAGCCGGTCGACGCCGCCCTGGTCAACCCCGGTGCCGGCTCCTACGAGGTCACGACCGACGCCACGCTGGTCCGGGCCGCGGTCCGGGCGGCACAGCGGTCGCTCGACGCCATGCCGTACTACGGGATCCGCTACGGCGAGCGCGGGTCCCGGTTCGCCAGCACCGACTCCGCGTGGCTCATCTCCCTCGCCCACCTCGGCGAGGAGCGCGCCACCCGCCAGGTCGCCTGGCTCTGCCGGGTGCTCGCCGGGCGCGGCATGCCGTCCTGGCTGATGGAGCTGCACCTGGTCGAGCTGGTCGCCGAGGTCCGGGCGGCAGCCGGGGACGAGGCCGTGGGAGCCCTGCCGGCTGCCGCGGCCGCCCTCACCGCCGCACGCCGCGGCCACGTCGACGACGAGCTGCTGGACCTCGCCGACCGCTGGACCGAGGACGTCGTGGGCGAAGCGGTGCCCGTGCCCCGGACCGGCGCCCTCCTCGCCGCGGCGGTCGCCGACACCCTCACCGGGGTCGCCACCGACGACCACGTGCTGCTCGACTGGCTCATCGACCCGGCCCGCGTGCGTCCCGAGGTCGCCGACGCCCTGCGCACGGTGCGCCAGAGAGTCCGCGCAGCCGCCCGCTGAGTCCCGCGCCCACCCGCCGGTCGGCCCGGCCCTCACCCGGCCGGCGCAGCCTCCGCGACCTGCGCAGCGAACACCAGACGCAGCGCGTCCGCGGTCGACGTGGCGCGGTAGCCGTCGGGCACCCCCTCGACGAGGCAGACCATGGAGTTGGAGTGCTCGGTCCGCAGTGCAGCGATGGCGCGGTACGCGGGCGAGTCCCACCACGCGAGCGGCCTGCATCGAGGGGAACCGGATGACGACCAGCGCGCCCGTCCACTCTCCCTCGAGGGGGACCAGCTCCGTCCCGTGCACGAGCCACTGGCCGCCGTACGGCTCCATCGTCGCCTCGATCCGCTCGATGTACTCGAGGACCTGCGGCACGGGCTGGACGTCACGCAGGTAGCCCACGCCATACGCCGGCCGGGGGGTCGCCGCGCTCACGCCGCGACCTCGGGCACGACGTCGAGGAAGCCGCGGACGTCCACCACCTTGCCCTCGGCGTCGAGCACGACCACGTCGGAGCCGATGACGACCGGCTCGCCCCCTTCCGGCCCCAGGCCCCACTGGAGCCGGACCTGGCGGTGGTGGCCGTCGGGCTCCCCGACCACGGTGAACACGAACCCGGGGAACTGCCCGTGCACGGCGGCGACCAGGGCGGTGAGCCCGTCGTGGCCGCCGACCTCGGCGAGCGGGTCGGTGTAGGTCACGTCCGCGCTCCAGTGCGCCTCGAGCAGGGCGCGCAGCTCGCGCGGGTCTGCCGCGTTCCACGTCGCGAGGTATGCCGCGAGGACAGCCGCGCTGTGCGGGGCGGTCTCGCTGTGCGTGGTGTCGCGGATGGCATTGTCCTGCATGGCTTCTCCTTCATCGGGCTGCTTCCGGCGGAACCGCCGGCACCGAGAGGCTCCCGTCCCGCGGGCAGGCGCGTCGATGACCTCGGAGGTCATGGCCGGGCTGCAGGTGGGCTGCGAGACTGGCGCCCGTGACGACGACGGTGCAGACCCGGCCCGAGGTGGGCGCCCTGCTGCGGACCTGGCGCGAGCGCCGCCGCCTGAGCCAGCTGGAGCTGTCGACCAGGGCCCAGGTGAGCACCCGGCACCTCAGCTACGTCGAGACGGGGCGCTCGCGACCGACGGCCGAGATGATCGACCGCATCGCCGACTCGCTCGAGGTCCCGCTGCGCTCGCGCGACGAGCTGCTCCTCGCCGGGGGCTACGCGCCCCGCCACGGGGGCCGCGGCCTGGACCACGCCGACCTCGGGGTGGTCCTCGACGGCCTGCGCCACCTGCTCGACGCGCACCTGCCGAACCCGGCGCTCCTGCTCGACCGGCACTGGGACGTCGTCGACGCCAACGCGGCCACGGACCTGCTGCTCGCGGGGTGCGAGCCGGCGCTGCTGGAGCCGCCCGTCAACGCGATCCGAGTCAGCCTGCACCCGGGCGGTCTCGCGCCGAGGATCCGCAACCTGTCGCAGTGGGCCGCCCACCTGGTGCACCAGGTGCAGGCCCGGGCGGACCTGACCCACGACCCGGCGCTGGTCGCGCTGGCGCGGGGGGCCGCGGCATACGTCCCGGGCGCCGCGCGCGGGCCACGGCCGACCGGTCCGGTGCTCGCCCTGGAGCTGGAGCACGAGGACGGGCTGCTGCGGTTCTTCAGCGTCAGCGCCCGGCTCGAGACCGCCACCGACGCGACGCTGGACGAGCTGCACCTCGAGACCTTCCTGCCGGCCGACCGCGAGACCCAGCGGGCGATGGCGTCCGTCCCGCGCTGAGGCCAACGTCTCGCTGAGGCCACGCCGGGGAGACCAGCGAACGCAGGACAGCGGAGCCTTTGCGTGGCAGGGTCCGAGCATGAGCTCTCCCTTCAGCCTCGAGGGCAGGACGGCCCTCGTCACCGGCGGCAACCAGGGGCTGGGCAAGGCGTTCGCCCGCGCCCTCGCCGACGCAGGAGCCCGGGTCGCGATCTGCGGCCGGCGCGAGGACGCCAACCGGGCCGTTGCCAACGAGGCCAGGGAAGCGGGGCATGACTACGTCGCCTTCACCGCCGACCTCACCGACGACGGCCAGGTGACGGCCCTCGTCGAAGGGGCCGCGTCAGCCCTCGGCGGCCGCATCGACGTCCTCGTCAACAACGCCGGCGTCTGCCACCACGCCCCGGCGTTCGAGGTGACCGACGAGCAGTGGGACGACGTGTTCGACCTCAACGTCCGCGCCCTGTGGAAGATGTCGCGCGCCGTGGGAGCCGTCATGCGCGACAACGGCGGGGGCTCGATCGTCAACGTCGGCAGCATGTCCGGCATCATCGTCAACCGCCCGCAGTGGCAGCCCGCCTACAACGCCTCGAAGGCGGCGGTGCACCACCTCACCAAGTCGCTGGCCGTCGAGTGGGCGCCCCACGGCATCCGCGTCAACGCCGTCGCGCCCGGCTACGTGAAGACCGACATGGCGCCGGTGGACCGCCCGGAGTTCCAGCGCCACTGGATCGAGGACTGCCCGCAGCAGCGGTTCGCGCTGCCGGAGGAGATCGCGCCGAGCGTCGTCTTCCTCGCCAGCGACGCGGCATCCTTCATCACCGGCTCGATCCTCGTGGCCGACGGCGGGTACACCGCCGTCTGAGGCACCCCGCCGGTCGTCCTCGGCGCCACGGCAGCCTCCGCGCGTTTCGCCCTCGGTGAAACCCGGAATCCCTTCATGCGCAGCGCTCGTTGTCACAGCCATGAGCACTGACCCGACGGCGGAGTCGGGCGCGCTGGACGCCTACTCAGCCGTTGTCACCACCGTTGCGGCGCAGCTGACGCCGAAGGTCGCCGCGCTGCGGATCCGGTCGTTGCGCGGAGAGTCGGCCGGGTCGGCCGTGGTCCTCACCAACGACTCCCACATGGTCACCAATGCTCATGTCGTCGGTGATGCCGGCGAAGGAACGGCAGAGTTCGCCGACGGAACGCTCACCCGCTTCCACGTCGTGGGCCGTGACCCACTGTCGGACATCGCCGTCATCGTCGCCGACCACGAGCTGCCGACCCCGCCCGACTACGGCGACGCAGGTTCGCTCCTCGTCGGCTCACTCGTGGTTGCCGTCGGCAACCCGCTGGGCCTCTCCGGCACGGTGACGGCAGGCGTGGTCAGCGCCCTGGGCCGCAGCATGCCGGTCCGGACCCGCACGGCGGCGCGCCTGATCGAGGACGTCATCCAGACCGACGCTGCCCTCAACCCGGGCAGCTCCGGTGGTGCGTTGGCCGACAGCAGGGGTCGTGTCGTCGGGATCAACACGGCCGTCGCCGGAATAGGCCTCGGCATGGCGGTGCCCATCAATGCCACGACCCACCGGATCATCTACGCCCTGATGCATGACGGGCGGGTGCGGCGCGCGTACCTCGGTCTGGTGACGACTCCTGCACGGCTGACCCCCACCCAGGCTGAGCGCTACGGGCAGCGTGGTGCCCTGCGAGTCGTCGAGGTCGTCGAGAAGAGCCCGGCCGCCCAGAGTGGCCTCCACGCGGGTGACCTCGTCCTCGCGATCGACGGCGCGCCGCTCGGCGATGCGCAGTCGTTGCAGAAGCGCCTGTTCACCGACGCGATCGGTCAGCGGATGGAGGTCACCGTCATCCGCAACGGCGCGCTGGTGGACGCTGTGGTGCTGCCGAGCGAGCTTCCGGACTGAGGAAGGCTCCGCCTTCCACCGCCGACACCACCGATGGCGGCCCCGAGGGCGACACTTGCGCCGCCGAAGGTCAAGCGTTGTGCCGGTGGAGGTAACGCACACCGCCACCAGTGCAACGAAATGGCACCGAATCGCGCCACACCTCGCGAACCGCACGGGCAGGGCCAAACGGCCCATTACTCTCACGCGCGTCGGGCGCGCACCTCCAGCCTTCGATGACCCGGAGCAGTCCCCAGCGCGCCCCGCCCGTGAAAGGCAGTGCCCGCATGACCCTCCGCTTCCCCCAGCGCCTGACCCTGAGCGCCTTCGTCACCCTCCTCCTCGCCCTGGCCACCGTCGTGACCGCCCCGAACGCCGAGGCCGCCGAGTACCGCTACCGCTCCTACGTCACCGGTTACTCCTACTGGGACAACACCCCGGCCGGCAGCGCCACCATCGCCTACCCCCGCACGTGGTACCCGACCAAGCACACCCGCGCCGGCGGCACCGGCACCTACAGCGACCCGATCACGGTCGCCGTCGGCCACAGCATCAGCAGGGGAGTCGACACCCCGTTGTTCAAGCCCGGCACCCGCTTCTACATCCCCAACCTGCGCCGCTACTTCATCGTCGAGGACACGTGCGGCGACGGACCCAAGCCGCAGCTCAGCGCCTGCTGGACCGGCTTCCCGAAGGGCCCCACCGGCGCCCAGAACTGGCTCGACCTCTGGGTCGGCGGCGCCAAGGCCAGCCGCTCGGTCTCCGACAGCTGCATGTCGGCCATCACCAAGACCGTCACCGCGATCATCCGCCCCCGCTCCGACTACGTCGTCGTGTCCGGCGACATCAGCGGCAGCCGGTGCGCCCGGCAGTACGGCAACACGGCTGTGCGACGCTGACCGCGTGACCCGTGACGAGCTCGACCTGACCAGCCACCACGGCAGCAGGGCCGGCGCGGCTTCCCCGGGCCACGCCGACCCTGCTCCCGCGTCGCGCGAGGTCGTGCTCGGCGTCGCCCTCTCACCGCACGTCACCGAGGGTCTCCGCACCGCGCTAGCGCAGCAGCTGTCGAGCCTGCTCGGCGACCGGATGCCCGGCCACTGGCGCGTCGAGCTCGTCGACGACGCCCTCGTGCGACCACCCGCCGACGGGCTCGACCTGCTGGAGGCGGCGCGCGACGTCATGCTCGAGCGCGAGTGGGACCTCGTCGTCGCGCTCACCGACCTGCCCCTGAAGGCCGGCCGACGGGTGCTCGTCACCCAGGCCAGCCCGGTGCACGGCGTCGGGCTCGTGTCGGTACCGGCCCTCGGGGGCGCCCGCACCCGCTCGCGCGTGCCTGCGCTCGTGGTCGACCTGGTCGCCTCGCTGCTCGACCTCGACGAGGACGACGACCCCGGTGTGGTGCGGCAGCGCCTCGACCAGCTGTCGTCCGACACCGGCGAGGACGACGGACTCCAGTTCACCGCTCGCGTGCTCGGCGGCAACCTCCGCCTGCTGCTCGGCATGGTGCGCGCGAACCGGCCGTGGCGGCTGGCCGCCGGGCTCACCAAGTCGCTCAGCATCGCCGCGGCCACCGGCCTGCTGACCCTCGTCTCCTCCGACCTCTGGCTGCTCTCCGAGGGCTACGGCCCCACCCAGCTGGCCGTGCTCGCCGTGCTGTCGGTCGCGGCGGTCGCAGGCACCCTTGTCATCGGCGCGCAGCTCTGGGAGCGGCCCCGCGCCCGGCGCGAGCGCCGCCAGGTCGCGCTGTTCAACGCGGCCACCCTCGCCACGGTCGTCATCGGCGTCGTGACCCTGTTCGCAGCGCTGTTCGTCATCTCGGTGCTGGGCGCGCTGGTCCTCGTCGACGCCGACGTGTATGCCGCGCTGACCGGCCACGCGCTCGGGTTCCCCGAGTACCTCCGGGTCGCCCTCGTCACGGCCAGCCTCGCGACGGTCGGTGGCGCCCTCGGCGCCGGCCTGGAGAGCGACGACGCGGTGCGCGGGGCGGCATACACCCAGCTCGCCAGCACGGAAGCGCCCGCCGAGCCGCGCGCGGACAACGCCGCGTAGAGCCCGGCGGGCACCCCGCCCCCGCCGTCAGGCCACTCCATGGGTGGGTGGTCCGGGCCCGTCGACGGGGGAGTCCTCCTCTGCGTGGTCGTGCCGGCACGTGTGCAGGTGCACGGACACCTGGGCCGTCCAGGCGTGTCCGTGGTTGCAGGCGAACAGCACCTCGTCGCCGCTGACGAAGATGCTGAGGTCGCCGTCGTCGTCCGTGTGCTTCAGCCGCGTGGTCACGGGGAAGCTCCGGCGGCGGCGCCCTCAGGCGTGCGCCGCACGTCGGACCGGTGCGGCGGGTTCGGCTGGCGGGGCAGCCCGAAGGCGTCCGGGTAGAGCACCTGCGCCTTGCTGAGCAGGTCCTCATCGCGGCTGCTGCCCAGCACCCCCTCCAGCTTCTGCTGGGTCCTCCTGGCCTCGCTCATGGCCTGGACCGCCTTGGCCTCTGCGTTCTCGCGGCCGGCCGCCCCGAACCAGTACCCCAGCGTGGTGGTGAGCAGCGGCAGCACCACCAGCAGGACGTCCTTCGCCCGCTGGTACGTGTCGAGCACGTGCCCTTGTGCGTCCCATCTCGGGACGGTCGAGATCTGGCCTGCCACCTCGAGCAGCCAGTAGGTCGTGATCAGGAACAGGATCCCGGTCAGGACCGCACGGATGTACATCGCTGCCTTTTCCATGGCGCCCCCCTGTTGTTGCACCACAAGGCTGCGCTCGCCCCATCCGTCGAACGTCGTGCAAATGACGGAGACAAGGTCAATTTTCGGTATCTACGGCTTCGTTTCCACAGCCGTCGGGCCGTTTGGTGCCGCTTGCAGCGGGCAGTGCCGACGTATGCCGCGGTGCGGTTGTCAGTGGAAGCCCAGCGCACGCGGGACGCCGGGTCCGAAGCGGCGGACCAGCTCGGCGTACCGCTCGTGCTCGACGGAGAGCTCCTCGAGCTCGTCCTGGGTCTCCTCGACATCCGTGTCGAGGTGACGGGTGGGTCCGGCGCCGGGCTCGATCGAGAGCGGGGCCGTCCAGGCATGGCCCTTGCTGCAGGCGAAGAGCACGAGGTCTCCGCTGATGAACACGCTCAGGTCGCCGTCGTCGTCGGTGTGCTTCATCTGCGACACGGGACGAGCCTGCGCCGGTGGCCTGCTGAGGGGATCCGGCAAAGGGCGGAGATGCTGTCGCGAACGGCCTCCGCGGTCTACTCTGGGAACGCGGTTGACGCGTTGGCCACCGGAAGCATGTCGGGGCAAGCGGGCACAACCAGCAGGGGAGCAGACAGCCGTTCGGCCGAGGGAACTAGGCCACGGAGCTGAAGGAGCACGCTCATCGCTGACGTATCTGGGACGGCCATTCCCGCTCGCCGACCGCGACGGCGAGGACGTCTGGGTGCGTGGTGGTCGCGCTGGCTGCACCGCCACGTCCCGGTGATGGAGGACCCGTCGGTGGGGCGGCTCGACCAGATGGACGGCGTCGCCCAGCCACCGTCACCGGCACCGGCACCGCGCGGCAGGCACGGTGCACCGGCCGACGCTGACCGGCCCGGCAGGGGAGCGGCCTCCTAGCCACGCCGGCTCTTCGACTTCGCTGGGTGACCTCTGGCCCTGCGCAGGCGCGGCGACGCGGCATACGCAGGAGCCATGGCGGACGACGGCGCGCACCTCCTGTTGGCCGGTGACGTCATGACCGGCCGCGGCATCGACCAGGTGCTGGCCCACCCGGTGCCGCCGGAGCTGCACGAGGACTACGTGCACGACGCCCGCACCTACGTCGAGCTCGCGGAGCGTGTCAACGGCGTGGTCGACCGGCCGGTCGCCCCGACGTGGCCGTGGGGCGACACCCTCGCCGCCATGGACCGGTTCGATCCGGCGGTGCGGGTGCTCAACCTCGAGACCAGCGTGACCACCAGCGACGACTGGGCCCACGGCAAGGCCGTCACCTATCGGATGAGTCCCGCCAACCTCGCGGTCCTCACCGCGGCGCGGGCCGACGTGTGGGCCCTCGCCAACAACCACGTCCTCGACTACGGCCTGGCCGGCCTGGAGGAGACCCTCGACGTGCTGGCGGCCGCCGGGCTCGCCACCACCGGTGCCGGTCGCGACGAGGAGGAAGCCTGGCGGCCGGCCGTGGCCATGACCCCGAACGGCCACCGCGTGGTGGTGCTCTCGGTGGGCGACTCCTCGAGCGGCGTCCCGTCGCGGTGGGCCGCCGGTGCCGGGCGGCCGGGAGTGGCGCTGCTGCCCGACCTGAGCGGCCGGACCGCGAGGCGGGTGGCCCGACGGCTGGTCGAGGGTGGGCGTCCCGGTGACCTGCGCGTGGTGTCGGTGCACTGGGGGAGCAACTGGGGCTACGACGTCGAGCCCTCGCACCGCCGGTTCGCGCACGCGCTCGTCGAGGCGGGCGTCCACGTGGTGCACGGGCACTCCTCGCACCACCCGCGCCCGGTCGAGGTGCACGAGGGCCACGTCGTGCTCTACGGCTGCGGCGACCTGGTCAACGACTACGAGGGCATCGGCGGCTACGAGGCGTTCCGCGACGAGGTCCGAGCGCTCCACCTGGTGGGCCTCGACCCGCGCGACGGCACGCTGCTGGGCTTGCGGCTCGTGCCGTTCGTCGCGCGCCGTCTGCGGCTCGACCGGGCCGGGGTCGATGACGCCCGCTGGCTCGCTGACACCCTGACCCGCGCTGGACGGCCGCTCGGCACGGCCCTGGAGGTGGTCGACGAGCCGGACGGGCCCGCGCTCGACCTCCGCTGGTGAGCCAGCCGCCGTGTGAGATCCTTGATGCTGCCCACAACCCGACAGGTTGCAGCCGACCCGAAAGGCAAGCCCCGCCCCGTGTCACGGACAGGTCAGCTCACGCACCACGACCTGTTCCACTTCCGCCCGCACGCGGGCGCGCACCGGGTGGCCCTGCGGGCCGGCATCAGCGTCTTCGTCCCACTCCTCGCCGTGTTCCTCCTCGGCCACCCGGAGTGGTCGATGTATGCCGGGTTCGGCGCCTTCACGTCGCTGTACGGCCGCAACCACGTCCACCTGTCCCGCGCGGCGATGCAGGCCTCGGTCGGCGCCGCGCTGGTGTCGGTGATCGTCCTCGGGGTCGCCGTCTCGACGCTGCCGCACGCCGCCTGGGTCGCCGTGCCCATCGCCGGCCTGGTCGCGGCCGGCGCCTCGATGCTCTCGCGGGCGCAGGACTGGCACCCGCCGGGCTCGCTGTTCGTCGTGTTCGCGTTCGGCGGCTGTGCGTCGGTGCCGCACACGACCGCCGACCTCGCGCCCGCGCTGGCCGTCTCCGGGCTCTCCGCGCTGTTCGCCGTGGTCGTCGGCGCGGTCGGCGGCCTCGCCCGCGGTGAGCGGTCCACGCCCTCGCGGGCGCGCCTCCACCGGTCGTGGCTGCCACTGCAGGACGCCGTCGCCGCGAGCGTCGCCGGTGCGCTCGCCACGGCGTCGGGCATCGGCCACCCCTACTGGGCCACGGTCGCGGCGGTGGCGCCGCTGTCGGCGCGCGGGTTGCGCGGCCAGGTGACCCGCGGCATACAGCGCGTGCTCGGGACGCTGCTCGGCCTGGTCACCAGCGGCCTGCTGCTCAGCCTGCACCTGGCCGGAGTCGCGCTGCTCCTCGTCATCGCAGCTCTGCAGATCGGTGCCGAGCTGCTCGTGGGGCGCAACTACGGCGTCGCCCTGCTCGTCATCACGCCGCTCGCGCTGCTGATGGGGCAGACCGCCTTCGAGCAGCCGGCCGGCCAGCTGCTGTTCGACCGCGGCGTCGAGACGGTGATCGGCAGTGCCGTGGGCCTGGCCCTGGTCGTCGGCCTGAACGTGCGCCGTCGACTCCGCGTCCAGACCTGAGACCCGGGAACCTGACGGGCTACTCCTTGCCGGGGCGCAGCACCTGCCACATGCCGACGGTGTTCTCGGCGACGAAGCCCTCCCGGGCGTAGAGCGTCTGGCCGTCGGGCGTGGCGAACAGGCCGACGAAGCAGTCGGCTCCCGCCATGGCCTCGATCTGGTCGCGCAGCCGGCGGATCACCTGGCTGCCGAGCCCCTGTCGCTGGTGGTCCGGGTGCACGGCGACGTCCTGGAGGTAGAAGTAGAACGCGCCGTCACCCACGACCCTGCCCATCGCGACGGGCTGCTCCTCGCCGTCGTAGGCGACCACGCCGCACAGCGAACCGGCCAGGGAGGCCGGCACGGACTCCCAGTGGAAGTCACCGTGCCAGCCGACCGAGATGGCCAGCGCCCCGTGCTCCTCCACGGTCGGCACCGTGTCGACGAACCGATAGGTCATGGCGGTCTCCTTATACTCCGACGGGGGCATCGGCGGGCGGGGCGGGCGCCACACCCTCGGCGGGAACTGCCACGCTGTCGTCGGCGTGGCCGCTGCGGGCCAGCTCGTGCCAGCGCAGCCGCCGGGCTCGCCAGGTGAAGACGCCCAGCTTGGCGACCTCCTCGACCACCCGGGCCACGAAGACGCCGAGCACCCCGAGAGGGGTGTGCAGGCCGAGCAGCACCGCGATGGGCAGGCCCACCACGAAGGCGCCGATGGCGTCGCCCATGATCACGCCGCGCACGTCGTTGCCGCTGGGCAGCACCCCGGCGCCGAGGATCATGTTGCGCACCTTGACGACCTGGAAGGCGGCGTTGACCGCGATGCCGGCCATGGCCATCGAGCGCACCTCGGGCCCGGCGTCTTGGAACAGCGGCTCGAGGAGCAGGATGCTGGCCCCGAACAGGACACCGAAGAGCGCGCCGGTCCCGAGGCCGGCGCGGGTCAGGCGGTGCACCCACGCGACGGCGCCGGCGGCGTCGCCCCGGCCGACCGCCCGGCCGACCAGCGTGGTGGTGGCGCTCATCAGCCCGATGCTGCCGACGATGAAGACGCCCTCGAGCGTCGTGACGATCTGGGCCGCGGCCAGCGCCTCGTCACCGAGTCGCTGGAACACCACGTTGTAGAGGAAGGTGCCGCCGGTCCAGAACAGCTCGGTGACGCCGAGCGGCAGGGCCAGCACGAAGAGCGGCACCACGACCCGGCGCCACTCGATGCGGTCGACGGGCAGGCGCCACGAGACCACCCCGCGCCGCCCGAACGCCATCGAGACCAGGATCGCAGCCTTCACGGTGGTGGTGACGAGGGTGGCCCAGCCGGCTCCTGCTGCCCCGAGCGCCGGCGCCGGGCCGGCACCGGTGACGAGCGTGTAGGCCAGCACCGAGTTGGCCAGCACGGTGACGGTCGTCGCGACCATCGGGCTGGTCGCCCGCCCGACCGAGCGCAGCACGCCGCTGAGGATGGCGCTCAGCATGGTGGGCAGGGTGGCCAGCGCGACGAGCCGGAAGTAGTCGGTGCCCACTGCGGCGACCGTCGGCGACGCCCCCGTGGCCGTCAGCAGGTCACCGGCCCACACGGAGGGCAGCAGCGAGGCGAGGACGCCCAAGGTGCCGGCGACGACCAACGCAGCGGTGACGGTGTGGTCCATGTCGACCCGACGGCCGGCGCCGAAGGCCCGCGCGACGAGGATGCTCACCGACGTGCCGAGGCAGCCGAGCGTGATGATGAGGATGAACGACAGGCTGTTCGCGAACCCCACCGCCGCGATGGCGGTGGCACCGAGCGTGCCGACCACCACCTGGTTGACGAAGTTCAGCACCAGCATCAGCACGAACTCCGCACTCACCGGCACCGCGATCTGCGCGATCTCCCGCCTCGGGGTGGCCACGGCCGCGGTACGGCGCGTGGGCAGGGTGAGGCGCGGCATGGCAGTGCCTTTCGAGCAGGAGAGGAGAGGTCCCGGGACGGGCGCCGTCGTTGGCGCCGCGGGCAGGTGACAATCCTACGAGCCCGGACCTGCCTCCAGACACTGCTTTTCGGTGAGCCGCGGCCGGTGGCCGTCACCGCCAGCCGATGGAGGCGACCTCGACGGGTTCGCTGAAGCCCTTGAGCTTGACCGACCGACGATCGACTGGCAGGTCCCGCCGCCGCGACGACTGCAGCGAGGCCATGCTCACCAGCACCTCGGAACCCGCGGCTGCCGCACCGATGCGCGCGGCAAGGTGGACGCCGCCACCGATGTAGTCAAGGCCGCTTCGGCTCGCCTCCGCCCTGTGGACACCGATGCGCACCTGGGGTGCGAAGCCGTACTCACGCCGCTGGTGCTCGAGCCGTCGTTGGATCCCGATCGCCGCATCGAGGGCCTCGTCCACGTCGTCGAAGGCGAGGAAGAACCCGTCGCCCGTGGCTTTGATCTCCTCGCCTCCGTGCTCGGCGACGACACCGCGCAGCGCCTTGTCGTGCCAGTCGAGGACCCGGGACCACGACTCGTCGCCCAGCAGCTCGGTGAGTCTCGTCGAGTCGACGATGTCGGTGAAGACGAACGACCGCACGACCCGCTTGGTGCCGGCCACACCCCCCGCGCCCTCCCCGGCGCCGCCGTGGGCACGTGGGTCGGTCGCGGCCTCGAGCGTGACCAGCAACCGGGCGGTCCGTTCGACGTCCGGGGTCGCGCCGAGGTGGTCGAACACCCCCCGCGCAGCCCTCGCCTCGACGATCGCCGCATCCGGGTCACCGGAGGCTGCATGAACCTCGGCCAGTCCACGCCGCGCGATGGCGACCTCGTATGGTGCGTCGGCCCCTGAGTACAGGTCGACGGCACGCTGCAGGTCCCGACTCGCCGCCTCGAGCGCACCCTCACTCGCCTCTACCGCACCCATGGTGGCCGCTGCAGCCGCCGCAGGCAGCCGGGTCCCGAACTGGTCCGCGATGCGCCCGACCTCCTCGGCAGCCGTCCGCGCCGTCCCGCTGTCGGACCGGGCCAGTGCGATCTCGACCTGCGCTTCGAGCAGCGGCAGTCGATAGAGGCCCGTGTCGGGCGTCGCCCTCCACGTCGGCGTCCGCACCGGGCCGTCGAGGGCTCGGCGGATCCCCGTGGCAGCCACGTCGACCTTTCCCTCGGCGAGCCGCAGCAGGGACAGCCCAGGCTCAGGATCGGTCCCCAAGGCATGCGCCTCGACGAGGATGGCCTCGGCGCCGCCCAGGTCACCGCGCCGGAGCCGGATGACGCCGATCTGGTAGAGGGCCATGCCCACCGCCGCAGGCACGAAGCCGCGCAGCTCCACCGACGCCTGCCGTGCCTCCGCCTCGGCCTCGAGCCACTCACCCCGTCGCCGCTTGATCTCGGAACGGAAGACCCGACACATCCCCGGGAAACCGCTGATGCCCTCGCGCCGACACCACCGGTCCTGTGCCTCGGTCCACTCCGCGGCCCGCGTCCATTCTCCAAGGGCGCTGCAGGTCTCGATCGTGGTGCAGCACACGCCGCCCGCAACGTCCGGCTCGAGCTCGCCAGAGATGGCGGCAACCGTGGCCTCGTCGATCAGGTCGAGCCCTTCCGCCACCCTGCCTGCCGAGACCAGGGCCGCCCCACGCTCCGCCAGCGCGAACGTCTCGAGGTTGCGGTCCTGGAGGCGTCTCCCGATGTCCAGCGCGCGCGTGGCGTTGGCCAGCGCACCCTCGTCGTCACCGACGAGCGCGTCGTGGAAGGACTGTGTCGCTGCCAGCCAGCCGTGTCCGACACCCTCGTCGGCGTGCGCCAGAAGGCGCTCGGCTCGCCGCAGCCAGGCGTTGGCGACGGGCGCGGCGTTGCGGAAGAGCTGGTCACGGGCCAGCGCGATGGCGAGCACGGCGGCGGTCTCGTTGTCATGGGCCCTGGCCGCGGCGGCATACGCGCGCTCAAGGGCGTCGATCGCGACGGGCAGCTGCCCCACCCACAAAGCCGCCTGGGCGAGCAGTCCCAGCTCCCCCGGGGACAACCTGCCAGCCTCGTCCTCGGCGCGGAGCAGGTCGAACGCCTCACGCCACGAGTGGCGCGCAAGCGCCTGCTGGGCGCGTTCAACCGGTGAGGCCTCGACCACGTCAGACATGGAGCTCCTTCAGCAACACCCATTCTCACTCCGGACCGGGCCCGTTCGTCCCCAGATCCGGCAAGGCAGCCCCTGACGAGGTCAGTCGGATGATCGCACGACCACTGACGGTCGGTGTGCCCCGCCCAGGCGGTGCGAACGCGGCACCCCGGTGGTTGTCCCGAAGTGGCGGATCTCTCTGCGCCCCGGCCCCATACTGCGGGCATGGACGGGGGGACCACCAGGCAGGCGGCCACGGCGGCGACCCTGCTGGGCGCCGCCCTCGTCCTGGGTGGGTGCACGTCGTCGTTCCCGTCGGTGGAGGACATGCGCGCCATCCCGGGGGCAGGGTCGGTCTACCCCGGCTCCGTCGTCTACGACTCGTCGGCGTCGCCGCCGGAGCGCAACCTGATGGCCGACAACTCCGGAACCCTGCAGACGGTGGCCTGCACGACCGCGTCCGTGCCGGAGCTCGCGCAGTGGTTCGACGACCAGCTGGAGGCGGTGGGATGGAAGGTCGCGCCGGGGTACCAGGCCTACTGGACCCCGCCACCGACGGGAGTCGGGTCCTCGTCGCTGGCCGCCCGGGTGCCGACGGACTGGGAACGCGAGGACGCTGAGCTCGTGCTGACCGTGCTCTCCGACCAGGACCTGCGCTGGTACCGGAACAAGCACCCGGACGCCGCAGCGGCAGCCGCCCGGGCGGGTTGCTCGACCAGCTACCGCACGCGCCTCAGCATGACCGGTACGCATCCCGCCGCGACGTCCCGCTGACGGCGGAGGCCGCGGGCCGTTCGGCACTGTGTGGCGCCTCCTCACCCTCCGACGCTGAGGTGAGACGGACTGCGGGAGGCGCTGTCATGCAGTGGGATCTCGGCCTTGGGGGTCTGGCGGTGCTGGCGTCCGTGTCGCTGGGGTTCGGCGTGGCGGCCGGCCTCCTCGTCGGACGGGACGTGGTCTACCGGATGTGGGCGCTGGGCATCACGACGGTGGCCTGCTTCGTCTTCGGGATCTTCACCAGCGAGGTGCTGTTCGGCTGGGCGACCGAGAAGGACCTGCAGCCCAACATCGACGGGCTGTCGAGGGACGAGGTGCTGCTCTCCAGCGTGCTCGTCACCGTTGTCGTGGTGCTGGTGATGCGGTATCTCGCGCGCCGACGTGCGGCGCGCGACTAGGTCTGTCGACGCGCGCTCGGTCTGTCGACGCGCGCTAGGTCCCTTGACGCGCGCTCGGTCTGTCGACGCGCGACCGGGTCTCAGCCGGCGCAGAACCAGCCCGACGGACCGAGCTCGGCGCCCAGCCGGGGGACATACTGGTCGAAGTAGATCCGCGCGATGAGCTCGCGACGGCTGCGCACATCGGCCTTGTCGAACACCGACTTCAGGTGGTCCTGCACGGTGTAGGTCGACACGTGCATGGTGGCGGCGATCTCCTTGGTGTCGACGCCCTGGAGCACCAGCTGGGTGACGTCGCGCTCGCGCTGGGTAAGGTCGAAGGCGGCCACGACCAGCGGCACGATCTCCGGCGGACGCGCCTCCTCGATGGTCACGACGACGTCGCCGCTCACCCCGTCGGGGCCCAGCAGCGGGGTCGCGTGCAGCACCAGCCACATGCCGTTGCGGGCCCGCACGCGTGAGCGCGGTGGCACCCTCGTCTCGCCGCGGGCGTAGCGCCGGGCCGCGGCGACGAGGGAGGTGATGATGCCGGTCCACTTGGCGTTGTGGGTGGGGCTCTCGAGCTCGGAGAGCCGCTCCTCGGCGCCCAGGCTGGTCTGCCGGACCTGGTCGTCGGCACCGATGATGAGCACGGCCGGTCCGCTCGGGGCGGGCGGCGGGCCGGAGGTGGCCATCCGGGCGAGCAGCCCGGTGCGCATGCCGGCAGCGAAGACGGCCGACAGCGAGCCGACGAACTCGATCTCCTCCTGGGCGAACGGGGCGCTCTCGGGGTCGCGGAAGAGCGCCGCTCCTCCCCACACCGAGGAGCCGTCGCGGAAGACCACCCGCAGCTCGTCGCTGTAGCCGAAGTTCGGCTGCATGAACTCGCGCATCCGCTGCGACTGGGCCACGTCGCCGTCGGTCGTCACGTGCACCCCCGCCGCGCGGATGCCGGCACGGGATAGCTCGGTGAACGTGGTCGGCTCGATCGACCCGTACTCGATCAGGCCCCACTCGTGGTCATGGCTGTCGCGTCCCTGCAGGTCGCCGAACTTCCGGGTGCCGGTGAGCAGCTCGGTGCTGGGGTCGACCGTCGCCAGGCACGCCGCCACGTGGGGCACGGCCCGCTGGAGCGACTCCACCGCCTCCCCGAGGAAGGTGTCGATGTCGAGGCCCGCGCGCGCAACCACCTCGACGTCCCGCCGCACGCGCTCAGCAGTCAGTGCACGGCGCATGGCGGGAGTCTGCCCGACGGAGCGGCGCACGGGTATCCCACAAAAGTGGGGGGTTCGCCACTCCAGAGCACCGGGAGGCGCAGGTTCCCCCGGAAAAGGGATGGCTGGGCAGGGGTGTGGTCCGTCACCGTCGTGGTCGTGAACAGCACGACCGCCACGACGACGCCCGTCACCCCGAGCACCTGGACCGCCTGGTCCCGTGCGCTCGGGTACGACCAGGGGCAGCTGCGCGCTGCCCCCGGCGCAGTCCTGACGGTGGCGGCGCAGGGGCCGCTCGACGCGGTGGGCCGACTGGTCCACGAGGACGACCCGGCCGCGCAGCTGGCGCTCGCCCTCGCGAACGTCGAGGCGGTGCTCGCTGCCGCCGGCATGGGGCCGGCCGACCTGGCTCAGCTGCGCGTCTACACCACCGACATGGACACCCTGCTCGGCGTCTGGGACACGGCCGTCGAGCGGTTCGCGGAGGTGGGGGCGAGCCCGCCGACGACCCTCCTCGGGGTGCGCGAGCTGCCGGTGCCCGGGATGACGGTCTCGATCGAGGCCCTCGCCCTCCGCTGAGCACACCACCACTGCCGTTGACACCCAACGACCCCGGTTCGAGAGCGAACCGGTACGAGAACACGAAGGAAGCACCATGAGCGTCGAGACGACCCTCGATCACCCAGCCCCGTCCGTGCCCGCCGAGGCCCTGCGCGGCCTCTGCGGCGGAGCCGTCCACCTGCCCGGCGACGCCGGCTACGAGATGGCCCGTATGCCGTGGAACGTGGCCGTCGACCAGCGCCCCGCCGCGGTGGCGTTCCCGCACAGCGCCGCCGAGGCGGCCGAGCTCGTCGTCGCCGCAGCACGTGCCGGGCTGCGCGTGGCGCCCCAGAGCACCGGCCACGCCGCCGGGCCGCTCGCCGAGTCATCGCTCGAGGACGTCGTCATCGTGCGCACCTCGGAGCTCAACGGCGTGACCATCGACCCCGAGGCACGGACGGTGCGCGCGGAGGGTGGCGTGCTGTGGCAGCAGGTCGTCGAGGCGGCGGCGCCGCACGGCCTGGCCGCGCTGCACGGCAGCTCGCCCGACGTCGCCGTGGCCGGCTACGCGCTGGGCGGCGGCATCGGCTGGTACGCCCGCAAGCTGGGCCTGGCGACCAACAGTGTGGTCGCGCTCGAGGTCGTCACCGCCGACGGCCAGGTCCGTCGCGTCTCGGCCGAGAGCGCCGGCACCGACGCCGACCTGTTCTGGGCGCTGCGCGGTGGGGGCGGCAACTTCGGCCTGGTGACCGCGGTCGAGCTGCAGCTCTTCCCGATCGCCGACGCCTACGCCGGCATGCTCCTGTGGGACCGCCAGCACGCCGACGCGGTGGTGCGCGAGTGGGCCCGCTGGTCGGAGTCGGCGCCCGATGAGGTCACGACCTCGCTGCGCGTCATGAGCTTCCCGCCGATGCCCGAGCTGCCCGACTTCCTGCGGGGCCGGCAGCTGGTCATCATCGACGGCGCGGTGCTGGCCGACGACGCCACCGCCGAAGAGCTGCTCGCCCCGCTGCGCGCCCTCTCCCCGGAGATGGACACCTTCGGCCGGGTGCCGGCCGCAGCGCTGTCGCGGCTGCACATGGACCCGGAGGGGCCGACGCCCGCGGTGTCGGGCTCCCTCACCCTGGCCGGCCTGCCCGAGGAGGCCATCGAGGCGTTCCTCGCCGAGGTCGGGCACGGCTCGACGTCGTCGCTGCTCTTCGCCGAGCTGCGCCAGCTCGGCGGCGCCCTCGGCCGCGACGCGGACGGCGCCGGCGCGCTGCCGAGGCTCGACGCGGCATACGCGGGCTTCTTCGTCGGTATCGCCGCGACGCCCGAGATGGCGTCGCAGGGGCTCGCCGACGCGGCCCGTCTCGAGGCTGCCCTGCAGCCGTGGGTGGGCGGGCGGACCTACCTCAACTTCACCGAGACAACGCTCGACGCCAGCACCGCGTTCGACGGTGACACCTGGACCCGGCTGCGGCAGGTCCGTTCGGCGGTCGACCCGGAGGGTGTGTTCCTCGCGAACCACCAGATCCCGGGCGCGGTGTCGGGCCAGGGCTAGACCAGGGGGTCGGGGCACGCCCAGGCGGGGGCTGGCCCCATCAGCCCGGCCGGAGAGACTCTCTTGAAGATTCTCCGGCCGGGCTGTCGATCGGTGGCTGCGCCGTTCGACGTGAGGGTAGAGGCTGGGCCGTGAGGGCACCGGCCACCACCCGAGAGGAACAGACATGCGCTACATGGTTCTGGTCAAGGCAACTCCCGAGTCCGAGTCGGGCGCGATGCCGTCGGCGGACGACTTCGAGGCCATGAACACCTACAACCAGGAGCTCGCCAAGGCCGGGGTGCTGGTCGCCGGTGAGGGCCTGCACCCGTCGTCGGAGGGCGCCCTCGTCCGGTTCGACGGCAAGGAGCGCACCGTGCTCGACGGGCCGTTCACCGAGACCAAGGAGCTGATCGCCGGCTTCTGGATCTTCGACGTGAAGTCCAAGGAGGAGGCCGTCGAGTGGGTGCGCCGGGCTCCGATGCAGGAGGGCGAGCTCGAGATCCGTCGGGTCTTCGAGGCCGAGGACTTCGGTGACGCGCTGCCCGAGCACGTCAAGGAGTGGGAGGCCGAGCAGCGCGCCAAGCAGGAGGCGCAGCGCTCCTGACCTGACGTCGGCTGACGCTCGCCGTTCCGGCGGGCACGCGGGTATGCCGGTGGGTCGCCCTCGTGGGCGGCCCACCGGCATACCTGTTTGCGGTGGGTGGCGGAGCGCTGGTTGGTTGGGGGCGTGGGCACGGAACAGGACGTCCGCCGTCGCGTCGAGGCGGTGTGGCGCATCGAGTCGCCCCGGGTGGTGGCCGCACTGGCCCACGTCACTCGCGACGTCGGGCTGGCCGAGGACTTCGCCCAGGACGCACTTGTCGCGGCGATGGAGCAGTGGCCCGTCGACGGCGTACCCGACAACCCCGGTGCATGGCTGCTCTCGGTCGGTCGGAGGCGGGCCATCGACTGGTCCCGTCGCCAGGAGACGTTGGCGCGCAAGGAGGTCGAGCTCGGGCGAGTGCTCGCGCTGTCACTGGCGTCCGGCGAGAGGTCCGGGATCGCCGACTTCGAGGCGGTGGAGGAGGACATCGAGGACGACCTGCTGCGGCTCGTGTTCACGACCTGCCACCCCGTCCTTGCCCCCGAGGCGCGGGTCGCACTGACGCTGCGGCTCCTCGGAGGCCTGACCACCGCCGAGATCGCCCGGGCCTACCTCGTGCCGGAAGCGACTGTGGCACAACGGATCGTGCGGGCGAAGAAGAAGCTGACCAGCGCCGGAGCCGGGTTCTCCTCGCCGCTGCCGTCCGAGTTCGTCGAGCGCCTCGACTCGGTGCTGGAGGTTGTCTACCTCGTATTCAACGAGGGGTACTCGGCGACCGCCGGGTCGGACTGGTTGCGGCCGGAGCTGTGCCACGACGCCTTGCGGCTGGGCCGGGTGCTGTCAGGGCTGCTCCCGAAGGAGTCCGAGGTCTGGGCGTTGTTGGCGCTCATGGAGATCCAGTCATCACGCTCACGGGCGCGGGTGGGACGCGACGGTGAGCCGGTGTTGCTGCTCGACCAGGACCGTGGTCGGTGGGACTGGGCGGCGGTCGGACGCGGCCTGGCAGCGTTGGAGAAGGCGGAGGCGCTGACCGACTCGCTTGGCGTGTATGGGTTGCAGGCCGCCATTGCCGCCTGCCATGCGCGTGCGCGTACGGCTGAGCAGACGGACTGGCAGCGCATCGCGGAGCTCTACGGGGCACTGGTCGTGGCGACGAGCTCGCCTGTGGTCGAGCTGAACCGGGCGGTCGCCGTGTCGATGGCTGCTGGTCCCGAGGCTGGTTGGCAGTCCTCGAGGGTCTGGCGGACACGCCCTCGCTGGAGGGGTACCACCTCCTGCCCGGGGTGCGGGGCGACCTGCTGGAGCGGCTGGGGCGGTTCGAGGAGGCACGGGCGGAGTTCGAGCGTGCGGCCGAGCTGACGCAGAACGAGGCCGAGCGACGCGTCTACCGTCGGCGAGCGGCAGAGGTGGACGCGTTGTCCACAGGCCCCTGACTCGTCGTCACGCTGTCCACAACCGGCTCTGATGGGCTTGCTGTCGAGACGCCCGTATGCCGCGAAAGCGATTGTGGCGCAATGCTTTCCGCTCGCTGCTGCTTGCGATGCGTTGTCGGTGGTCGCCCCTAGTGTTGTGGTCATGGAGGGGAAGCAGCGCCACGGCGAGCAGGCAGGTCACTGCCTGAGCCTGGCCGAGCGCCGGGACCGGATCGCGGCCGCGCGGGAGGCGCTGCAGGGGCTGGGGTCCGTGGCCTGGCAGGCACCCTCCGGCGGTGGCCCAGACGGCCTGTCCGGGTTGATGGGCGAGGTCGACGCCCTGGGCATGGCGTGTGACGCGGGCCGGGTGGCGGTGCTGCGGGAGGCGATGAACCGCGGCGAAGACTCTGGCGGATCGGCGGCGATGACGACCGCCCAGTGGGTCCGTCACCACGCCCCGTCGACCATCGCCGGTGGGGCGGCGGCGATCGTGTCGGTGGCCACCGCGTTCGGCAAGCGCGTCAACGCCCCGGTGAAGGAAGCAGTGGAGTCCGGCCGGTTGGCGGTGAAGTCCGCGGCGGTGGTGGTGTCCGAGGCCGACAAGCTGCGCCCGCTGCTGGCGGACGGCGCCGAGCCGCACGTGCTGGAGGGGCTGATCGGGATGGCCGAGCAGCACGGCCCGTCCGGGTGCCGGCTGCTGCGCGACGGGCTGATCGCCAAGTACGGGCGCCAGGACGTGCTCCAGGACCAGCAGAACATGGGCAAGTCCTTCATCCGGCTCTCCCCACCGACCGACACCGGCGCCAGCACCTTCGAGTACCGGCTCACCCTCGACTTGGAGGGCAAGGCGGTCCTCGAGGCCGCCCTCGGGCCGTTGTCCGCGCCGAAGCCGGTCGACGGCGAACGCGACCTCCGGTCCTCCGACCGGCGCCGCGGCGACGCCCTGGTCACCCTGGTGCGCCGGGCGGTGGCGGCCGGGGACGAGGTCGGCAAGAC
>NZ_FOHB01000005.1 GCF_900111375.1 Pedococcus cremeus | reverse complement strand
CCGTCGACCGGCTTCGGCGCGGACAGCGGCCCGAGGGCCGCCTCGAGGATGGCCTTGCCCTCGACGTCGAGGGTGAGCCGGTACTCGAAGGTGCTCGCCCCGGTGTCGGTCGGTTGGGAGAGCCGGATGAAGGACTTGCCCATGCTCTGCTGGTCCTGCAGCACGTCCTGCCGCCCGTACTTGGCGATCAGCCCGTCGCGCAGCAGCCGGCACCCGGACGGGCCGTGCTGCTCGGCCATCCCGATCAGCCCCTCGAGCACGTGCGGCTCGGCACCGTCGGCCAGCAGCGGTCGCAGCTTGTCGGCCTCGGACACCACCACCGCGGCGGACTTCACCGGCAGGCGGCCGGCCTCCACCGCCTCCCTGACCGGGGCGTTGACGCGTTTGCCGAACGCGGTGGCCACCGACACGATGGCCGCCGCGCCACCGGCGATGGTCGACGGGGCGTGGTGGCGGACCCACTGCGCGGTGGTCAGCGCCGCCGACCCGCCGTCGGACACGCCGCGGTTCATCGCCTCCCGCAGCACCGCCACCCGGCTCGCGTCACACGCCATGCCCAGGGCGTCCACCTCACCCATCAACCCGGACAGCCCATCCGCACCACCGCCGGAGGGCGCCTGCCAGGCCACGGACCCCAGCCCCTGCAGCGCCTCGCGCGCGGCGGCGATCCGCTGACGGCGCTCGGCCAGGCTCAGGCAGTGACCTGCCTGCCCGCCCCCGCGCTGCTGGTTTCCCTCCATGATGACAACCCTAGATGCGACCACCGACAACCGAATCCGGACGTGTGCCAGCGGAAACCCTTGCGGCACAGCGGATTTCGCGGCATACATAGCGTTCGCGTGCAAGCGGGGTAGTGGTGCCTGTGGACGGCGTGACGGTGCGAAGGCCGCTGTGGACAACGAGGAACGAGTCGCCGGCCGCCGCGCCGGCGAGGTCCTTGGACGCGCCGTCGCCGCGATTGCGCACTACCGTGGCGGAAACGGGTCCCACCCGGACCTGCGATCACCAGGAGTGAGCATGTACATCGGACTCGGAATCTTCCTGATCGTCATCGGCGCCATCCTGACCTTCGCCCTCCACGCCACCACCGTTGGTGCCGTGGACCTCCAGATGATCGGCTGGATCTGCATGGCGGCGGGCGTGCTGGCCATCGTGCTGTCACTCGCCATCACCCGCCGCACCACCGCGGGCTACTCGGCTCGGCGGGTCAGCCACACCGACCCGGCCACCGGCTCGCGCGTCGACGAGGTCGACGTCGACCCGGGTCGCTGAGCCCGCGCGACACCGCAGACCGCGCGACACCGCAGACCCCCACCACGGCGGGGCTGGGAGCTACTCCCGGCCCCGCCGTCGTCTGTGCCCGCACCACTTCGGGGAGCCGCCGGGGAGTCCTCCCCATCGACGGACCGGTGATTCGCTCGTAGTTTTCCTTGCGAGACAAGGCCGCTCGACAAGCGAGTGGCCGAACCACACGCAGGGGATACCAGACATGAGCAGGATCGCAACACTGACGGGCAACCGCCCGACCCGCGTCGCGGTAGCCGCCGTCCTCGGACTCGGCTCCGTCGCCGGCCTCGGGCTGGCCGCCGACGCCGCCACCGGCCGGGTGCGAACGGGTGGGGAGAACCTCGTGGTCCGTTCGGGCCCCGGCACCAGCTACGCCAAGGTCGGTCGCATCTCGTCCGGCACGAAGATCGACATCATCTGCCAGGCTCGCGGCACCACCGTCACCGGCAGGTACGGCACGTCGAGCTGGTGGAACAAGATCGGCGCCAACCGCTACGTCTCCGACGCCTTCGTCTACACCGGCTCCGACGGCCGGGTCGCCCCGCTCTGCAAGGACAGCGGCTCCACCAACCCGGCCCCGACCGGCGCGATCAAGGACGACTACCCCTACCGGGGCGCGAGCTCGGGCGTCGACCGCTGGAACTTCTACAAGGGCCAGTGCACGTCGTTCGCCGCGTGGCGGGTCAACCACAACCTCGGCGTCGCGTTCCACAACCACTACAAGAACGTGCACTGGGGCAACGCGCAGAACTGGGACAACGCGGCTCGGGCCGCCGGGATCCCGGTCTACGGCACGCCGCGCGTCGGTGACATCGCGGTCCGCAGCTCCGGCTCCTACGGCCACGTCGCCTACGTCGCCAAGGTCAACGCCGATGGCAGCTTCATGGTCGAGGAGTACAACCACGTGCGCCCCGACGCCTACAGCTACCGCCGGTCCACGCGCGGCGAGGGCTCGGAGCAGTTCAGCGCCTTCATCCGCTTCAAGCGCTGACACCCACCCGTATGCCGAAGGGCTGGCTTCCACGGGAAGCCAGCCCTTCGTGCGTGCCGGAACCACCCGGCATACCGGTCAGTGAACGCTGGTCAGAAGGCCGACTCCGGCACGTCCATGAGGGCGTTGTCGGTCGCCTCGGCGATCTGGCGCTCGGCCGCGATCTTGGGAAGGACGTTGCGCGCGAAGAACTTCGCCGCAGCGACCTTGCCCTCGTAGAAGTCGCGGTCCTTCTCGGAGGTGCCGGCCTCGAGCGCCGCCTGGGCGACCTCGGCCTGGCGCAGCAGCAGCCAGCCGATGACGAGGTCACCAGCGGCCATCAGCAGGCGCGAGGTGTTCTGGCCGACCTTGTAGAGGTTGCGGACGTCGGAGCCGTCCTGGCGCGGGTCGGACTTCATGAGCTCGCCGACCATGTAGCCGAGGATGCCCTGGACGTCCTCGAGGCCCTTGCCGAGCAGCTCACGCTCGGTGTCGAGGCTGCCGCCGGTGGCGCCAAGGTTCTTGGCGAACTCCTGGATCTGCATGGCGATGTGCGTTAGGGCCTGCGCCTTGTCGCGCATGATCTTGCGGAAGAAGAAGTCCTGGCCCTGGATCGCGGTGGTGCCCTCGTAGAGGGTGTCGATCTTGGCGTCGCGGATGTACTGCTCGATCGGGTAGTCCTGCAGGAAGCCGGAGCCGCCGAGGGTCTGCAGCGACTCGGTGCCCAGCAGCACCCACGCCCGCTCGGAGCCGACGCCCTTGACGATCGGGAGCAGCAGGTCGTTGACCCGGTTGGCCATCTCGGCCGGGCTGTCCTTCTCGAGTGACTCCGCGCCGGTCTCGAGCTGGGCCTGGTCGACGATGTCCTGCTGCGTGGCGGTGAAGAGCACCAGCGCGCGCAGGCCCTCGGCGTAGGCCTTCTGCGTCATGAGCGAGCGGCGCACGTCGGGGTGGTGGGTGATGGTGACACGCGGGGCGTTCTTGTCGGTCATCTGGGTCAGGTCGGCGCCCTGCACGCGCTGCTTCGCGTAGTCGAGCGCGTTGAGGTAGGCGGTCGACAGCGTCGAGATGGCCTTGGTGCCCACCAGCATTCGCGCGTGCTCGATGACCCGGAACATCTGGGCGATGCCGTCGTGGGTGTCGCCGAGCAGGCTGCCGACGGCCGGCTCCTTGTCGCCGAAGGTGATCTCGCACGTGGTCGAGACCTTCAGGCCCATCTTGTGCTCGACGTTGGTGACGTAGGCGCCGTTGCGCTCGCCGAGCTCACCGGTCTCGAGGTCGACGTGGAACTTCGGCACGATGAACAGCGACAGGCCCTTGGTGCCCGGCCCGGCGCCCTCGGGCCGGGCGAGCACGAAGTGCACGACGTTGTCGGTCATGTCGGACTCGGCCGAGGTGATGAACCGCTTGACGCCGGTGATGTTCCAGGTGCCGTCCTCGTTCTGCACGGCCTTGGTGCGGCCGGCGCCGACATCGGAACCCGCGTCGGGCTCGGTCAGCACCATCGTGCAGTGCCAGCCCTTCTCGACGATCCAGCGGGCCAGCTTCTTCTGCTCGTCGTTGCCGAGGATGTAGAGCAGCCTGCCGAAGGAGTAGGACGCGGCGAACATCGCGATGGCGGGGTTGGCGCCGAGCACCATCTCGTTCATGGCCCACTTCAGCGACGGCGGGGCGACCGTGCCGTCGAGCTCACCGGGCACGTCGACGCTCCAGAACCCGGAGTCGACGTAGGCCTGGTAGCTCTTGGCGAAGGCCTCGGGCATGGTGACCGAGTAGGTCTTCGGGTCGTAGACCGGCGGGTTCCGGTCGGCCTCGGCGAACGAGGCGGCGAGCTCGTTCTCGGAGAGGCGGGCGACCTCCTTGAGCATCTCCCGCGCGGTGTCGGCGTCGAGCTCGGAGTAGGGCCCGTGGCCCAGCACGTCCTGCCGGCCGAAGACCTCGAAAAGGTTGAACTCCAGGTCGCGCAGGTTGCTCTTGTAGTGGCCCATGGCCGGATCCTCCACGTGTTCGGACAGCAGTGTCGGCCGGCGTACCAGCCGGTAACTTCCATGGTGATACCGGTGGGTAACAAAAGCAACCCCGCTCCGCGTGACCTGTGCCGCTGTGCCGTGGCCCGGTTCGGGCCGTGCGGACGCTCCAGACCCGGGTCGTATGCCGCGCGCCTCAGGTCCGCTCGCGCCCGTCCTCATCCGCCGGGCCGGCGTCGGGGCGGCGGGCCTCCTGCTCGTCCGCCGCCCGCTCGCGGGCCTCGCGCTGCTCCTTGGCCGCGCGTCGCTGTGCCTCGGCTCGCTCCCGCACCTGGCGCAGGAACGCCTCGTCGTCGTCGGGGTTGGTCGCGGCGAAGCGGTCGGGCCGGTCGTACTCGGGGTACGTCGGCACCGGGCGGCCGGTGTTCCCCTTGTAGGGGAGGCTGCGGGCCGGTCCCTGCGGGCGCCCCGCCACGAGCCAGGCGACCGCACCCACCTCGAAGGTGAAGAGCACGATCATGATCCAGGTGGCCTTGGAGAGGTTCCGGATCCGGTACTCGTCAGCCATGATCACGTCGAGCAGGCAGTACACCCACACGCCGAACAGGACCACCCCGACGCCAACGCCCCCGCGAATCAGCACGGGTGGATGGTGCCAGAGTCCGCGGGCCGGTGGGGTCGCTTTCTGCATCCTCGACGGGCCCTCCGACCCGTGGGGGCAGCCGTGCCCGCGCGTAGCCTCGAGTCGTGACCGAGCAGCTGCCGTACGACGTCGTGGGGCACCTCACCGACGGGGTGGAGCTGCGCCGCTACCCCGAGCACGCCGTCGCCGAGGTCACCATCCGTGGCTCCCTCACCGGCGCCGGAAACCTGGCCTTCGCGCCGCTGTTCGCCTACATCAGCGGCGACAACCGCTCGCGCAGCAAGGTGGCCATGACTGCTCCGGTGGTGCAGGAGCGTGCGCGCCGAGGGCGTGGTGGCGGCGAGCGGGTCGCGATGACCGCGCCCGTCGTCCAGGAGGAAGAGGAGCAGCAGGAGGCGCTTGCCCGGTCCACCGACGAGGGGGTGGGGGAGGCGCAGGAGCGGTCGTTCACCGTGGGCTTCGTGCTCCCATCCGGCCTGACGGCGGCGACCGCGCCCGAGCCCGCCGACGAGCGGGTGAGCCTGCGGGCCGTGCCGCCGGCCCTCGCGGCGGCCATCCGGTACTCCGGCCGGTGGAGCGGCTCGGCCTTCGAGGAGCACCGCGACCGCCTGCTCGAGGCCGTGGGCCGGGCCGGCTTGGAGCCTGTCGGCGTGCCACGGTGGCTGCGCTACGACCCGCCGTTCAAGCCGTGGTTCCTGCGGCGCAACGAGGTGGTCGTCGACGTCAGCGAGCCCTGAGCCCTCGGCGACAAGCGCCCCGGAGATTCGCCCCGTGCCTCCGACGACTCTGGCCGGAGGCCCGGACTCTAGGCGGAGGCCTTCTCGGCGGCCTTCATCTCGGCTGCGAGCTCGTCGGCCGCCATGTCGGTGGCCCGGGAGACGAGCCGGTTGGCGGCCTTGATGTTGGCGGCCACCTGGTCCGCGAGGTTGGTCTCGTAGACCACGACGAGGCCGGCCTGCCCGGCGTCGAGGGTCTCGCCCAGCTCCTTGAGGTCGTCGCGCGACATGCCACCGCTCGCGTGCCCGGCGACTGCGCCGATCGCGGCACCGCCCGCACCGGCCGTGGCGAGGCCGATGCCCACCGGCGGGAAGAGGGCAGCGGTGACCCCTACGGCCAGGCCCCAGCCGAGCCCGACGGCCGCGCCGTGCCGGGTGGGCTGCTCGTGCTTCTTGACGATGCGGACCTTGCCGTCCTCCTCCTTGGCCACCACTGCGGCGTCGAAGTCGTGGGAGGTCTTGACCTCCTTGTAAAGGGCCTTGACTGCCTCGTAGTCGGCGACTGCCGCGTCGACGTCGTCGTAGGCGGCGGCGATCACGTAGAGGGTGTCCTTCTCCTGCTTGGCCATCTCGGCTCTCCCGTCCTGGTGTCCTGTGGTCCGCCGGCGAGGGTGCCGGGGGCGCGTGGCCAGTCTTCGCAGCGCGGTTGGCCTCGACATCATCCGAGGCGGATGACCCCGCTTCCCCTGGCCGCTTGTCGACGTCGGCGTCGCGTGAGGCCCGCGACGTGGGGCAGCCGACGCGTCCGGCCGTGCCGACCGTGATGGTGCCGCGGGGCCGGCACGGCTCGCACGCGGCATACTCACGGCTGTGAGCGACGACAGCCAGCAGACCCCGTCCCCGGCCGAGCGCGACACGCCCACCCCTGTCGGCGGCACCGACAGGCCCGAACTCGAGCACCACAGCGGCGCGGTGGAGCGCGCCCGCGCCGACCTCGCCGCCGGGCGTGCCTGGAAGGCGCGCGACCGGCTCACCGGCCACCTCACCGACAACCTCGACCCCGAGGCGCTCGAGCTGCTCGGTGAGGTGCACTACGCCATGGGCGACATGCCCGCGGCCGGTGCCGCCTGGTTCGGCACGGGCCGGCGCGGCCAGGACGTCGACGAGGCGATCGAGGCCTGGCGCGAGCGCCACAACGACCACTTCGACCAGATGTGGCGCAGCCTGCCCCGGACCGTGCGTGACAACCCCGGCAACCCCCGGGTGGAGGCCCTGCGCCGCCGCGCCGGCGCCGATCGCACCCCGACCCGGCCCGCCCCCAGCGCGCCGTCGCAGGACGGTGGTGGCGGCGTGGACGCCGCGGTCGTCATCACCGTGGTGCTGGCCCTCCTCTTCGTCGTCTGCGCCATCGTCGGCGCGGTGACGGTGCTGCGCTGGATGCTGCCCGGGTGACGGCTCGGCAGGAGACGTCAGCGCGTGAGGTGACGCCGGCTCGAGCGGCGGTGCTGGCACAGGTGGCCGGCCTCGTCCCTGACGCCACCGACGGCGCCTGCACCCGGCTCGGGGTCGACGGCGTCGACGGGTCCGGCAAGACGGTCTTCGCCGCCGAGCTCGCCGACGCACTGCGGACAGCGGGGCGCGACGTCGTGCAGGTCTCGCTCGACGACTTCCACCACGTCCGGGAGGTGCGCTACCGGCGTGGGCGCTCCTCGCCGGAGGGCTTCTGGCTCGACTCCTTCGACTACCCGCGGTTCGCGGCGGAGGTGCTGCGGCCTCTGGGGCCGGGTGGCTCGGGCAGGTACCGCCCTCGCGGGCACGACCTGGCCACCGACGAGGTGCTCGACGAGCCGTTCGCGACCGCCCCTCCGGGGGCGGTGCTCGTCGTCGACGGGTTGTTCCTGCACCGGCAGGAGCTCGAGGGCCTGTGGGATTTCACCGTGTTCCTCGACGTGCCCTTCGACGTCACGGCGAAGCGGATGGCGGCGCGCGACGGCACCCACCCGGACCCCAAGCACCCGACGATGGCACGCTACGTGCACGCCCAGCGGCGCTACTTCACCGAACGAGCCCCCTGGACCCGGGCCGACGTGGTGGTCGACAACGCCGACGTCGAGCGACCTGCCGTGACCACGCCTACGCTCGGCGCATGTCCCTGACCGTGACCCCCACGGGTCTGCCGGTGGAGGCCTGGGCGGAGGCCGTGGCCGACGCACCTCGACGTGCGCTCGCCGACCTCGTGCCTCCGGAGAGCACCCGGCTGGTCGTCGTGGGGGCGCACCCGGACGACGAGACCATCGGGGCCGGCCGGTTGGTGGCGGAGTGGGCGCGCACTCGCGGGCCGGTGCTGTCGCTGACGCTGACCGCCGGCGAGGCGTGCCTCGACGAGGTGGGCGTGCAGGAGCCCGGGCTGGCCGAGCTGCGCCTGGCCGAGTGGCGCACCGCTGCCGCCCTGCTGGGCGCGAGGACCGGCCCGCACCGGCTCTGCCCCGACGGGGCGGTTGCGGCGATGGCCGACGTCATGGCGGCCGCCCTCGCCGCCGAGCTGAACCCCGGTGACGTGCTGCTCGCCCCGTGGCGGCACGACCCGCACTCCGACCACGAGGCGGCCGGCCGAGCCGCTGCCGTCGCGGTCCGTGAGCGTGGCGCGACCCTGCTCGAGTACCCCGTCTGGATGCCGTACTGGATGGCGCCCGAGACGGTCGCCGCCACGGGTGACCGCTGGTCGGTGGTGGTGACCGGGCCGGACGCCGAGGCTGCCCGCGAGCTGGCGCTGGCGGCATACCCCTCGCAGCTCGAGCCGATCCGGGCCGGCCTGGGGCCGGTGGTGCCTCCCCTCCTGCTCGCCCACCACCACGCCCAGCTGGTGCTCGGGTGAGGAGGCGGTGACCGTGCAGCCACCCGACTTCGACGCGATGTATGCCGCGGACCCGGACCCGTGGAACGTCCGGGACAGCTGGTACGAACGCCGCAAGGAGGCGGTGGTGCTGGCGCTGCTGGCCCGGGAGCGGTACGCCCACGCGTGGGACGCCGCCAGTGGGACCGGTGACCTCGCGCTCGCGCTCTCTCGTCGGTGCGAGCGGGTGACCGCCAGCGACGCCTCTGCGCGGGCGGTGGCCCTGACCCGCGACCTGCTGTCCGACGCCTCGGCCTCGGTCGTGGTCAACGCGCTGCCGGAGGTGCCGCCACTGGCTGAGGCGCCCGACCTCGTGGTGCTCGCCGAGGTCCTCTACTACCTGCCCGAGGCCGACCGGATCCGCGCGCTGGACGCTGTCGCGGCGGCGGCGAGGCCCTCCGCCGAGCTGGTGGTCGTGCACTGGCGGCACCACCCCGACGACGCATTCCTCGCCGGTGCGGCGGCGACCGAGGAGGCCGACGGCGTGCTGCGCGAACGCGGGTGGGAACGCGTGGTCTGGCACGACGACCGCCACTTCGTCGCGGCCTCGTGGGTGCGCCCATGACGTTCACCACCACGGTGCCCCTGCCCCCTCCGCTCGAGCTGCCGGACGGACACGAGCGCGACGACGCCGACGCCGCCGCGCTCGCCAGGGCGGTGCGACACCTGGCCGCCCAGCGGGACTGGACCGACCTGGCCTGGCCCGAGCTCGTGGAGGCCCTCGAGGCGCTGGGACGCACCGACGTCCCGCTGTCGCGGCTCACCGAAGGCCATGTCGATGCCCTGCGCATCCACGCCCAGGCCGGCACGACGCCCTCGGCCGGGTGCCTGTACGGCGTGTGGGCCTCGCGCTCCCGCGGCACGGGCATCCGCGCCGGTCGCATCGACGCCGGCTGGCACCTCGAGGGCACGCTCCGGTTCGCCTCGGGTGCCGGGTTGCTCGACCGCGCGCTCGTGCCGGTGTGGCTCGACGACGAGACCAGCGTGCTGCTCGACGTGCCGGTGCCCGACTGGCCCGTCGACGACTCGGCGTGGCAGACCAGCGCGATGCGGCTGTCGCACTCGCACACCATCCACCTCGACCACGACGTGCCCGACGAGGATGCGACGCAGGTCGGCGACGCGGGCTTCTACCTCGGCCGGCCGGGCTTCTTCCCGGGCGGGGTCGGCGTCGCCGCGGTCTGGGTGGGCGGCGGCGCCCGCGTGGCCGACCTGGTCCTGCAGCACGTGGGTGAGGCGGCGCCGTCCCCCGCCGTGCAGCTGCGGCTGGGTCACCTGCGCACCGACCTCGTCACCGCAGCCGCTGCGGTCGCCGCCGCTGCGGACCGTCTCGACACCGGCGACGTGCCGCCGGATGGGCTGCAGGCGCTCGCCACGGAGTCGCGTGCCGTGGTCGGCGCGGCGGTGCGGCGGCTGCTCGACCAGGCCCGGGCGGTCGCGGGGCCGGCCGGGCTGGCCTTCGACGGCCCGCTCACCCACGCGGTCGACGACCTCGACCTCTACGTGCGGCAGCAGAGTACCGACGGCGACGCCATGTTCCTCGGCGGCCTGCGGTGACCGACGTGCTCGTGGCCGTGCCCGCCCGCGACGAGGAGCAGAGGGTGGTGTCGTGCCTCGACAGCGTCGCCGTGGCCCTGCGCCGGGCCCGGGCGCACGGGCCCGTCGAGCGGGCGGCGGTGGCCGTGGCCGTGCACCGCAGCACCGACCGCACCGCCGAGGTGGTGACCGACGCGCTCGCAGCGTGGCCCGACCTCGAGACCTTCTGCCACGCGGACGACGACTCGACGACCGTGGGCGCGGTGCGCAGCCGCCTGGTGGCCGACGCCTGCGAGGCGCTCGACCTGGCCCCGGCGCCGCACCGCTGGCTGTTCAGCACCGATGCCGACTCCGTGGTGCCCGGCAGCTGGGTCACCCAGTTGCTCGCGCACGCGGACGCGGCCGCCGCTCACGGCGTGGCGGGGATGGTGGACCTCGAGGGGTGGCCGGCGCACCCGGCCGCGCTCGCGGCATACGAGCGCATCATGGCCGGCGGCATGGAGGCGGGTGTCCATGACCGCCGGGACGGCGGCGAGAACGGCAGTGGCAACGGCTCTGCCCACCGGCACGTCTACGGAGCCAACCTCGCCGTGCGACTCGACGCGTATGCCGCGTGCGGCGGCTTCCCTGCCGTGCCGCACGGGGAGGACCACGGGCTCGTGGGCCGCCTGCGGGCGACCGGCCACCGGGTCGTGGCGGTCCGGGAGCCCGCCGTGCTCACCTCGGCACGGATGCCGGGCCGGGCACGGCACGGCCTCGGCGACCTGCTCGAGCGGCTGGCGACCCAGTGCGCCTGCTGTGCGGGGTGACGGGGTCCTGCCGATGACACTGGTGGCTGTCGGCTGTCAGTCCTAGCGTCAGCCCCATCAGGCACACGTGACGAAGGAGAGACCATGCCCGCTCGAGTCCCGATGACCGGAGCCCCCTGCTGGGTCGACCTGCTCACGTCCGACACCGCCCGTGCCGAGCACTTCTACGGCGAGCTGTTCGGCTGGACGGCCGAGCACGGTGACGAGGAGAGGTACGGCGGCTACATCACCTTCCGCAAGGACGGGAAGATGGTCGGCGGCTGCATGCGCAACGACGGCAGCAGCGGCGCCCCCGACACGTGGTCGGTCTACCTCGCCAGTGACGACGCGCGCCGCACCGTCGAGCGGGCCGCCGAGCTGGGTGGCAGGGTGATCGTCCCGGCGATGGACGTGCCCGAGCAGGGTGTCATGGCGATGGTCACCGACCCGTCGGGCGCCGCCGTGGGGGTGTGGCAGGGGAGGGAGAACCCGGGCATCGAGGTCGTGGCCGAGCCCGGCACCCCGAACTGGTTCGAGCTGCACACCCGCGACTACGAGCCGACGCTGCGGTTCTACGAGGACGTCTTCGGCTGGCAGACCTCGGTCATGAGCGACACCGACGACTTCCGCTACTCCACCCTCGGCGAGGGCCGGGAGCAGCAGGCAGGAGTCATGGACGCGGCGGCCATGCTGCCCGAGGGCGTGCCCGGCCTCTGGGGCATCTACTGGGGTGTCGAGGACACCGACGCGTGCGTGGAGAAGGCGCAGTCGCTGGGTGGGTCGGTGCTACACCCGACCGACGACACGCCCTTCGGAAGGCTGGCGACCCTGGCCGACCCGACCGGGGCGATGTTCCGCATCATCCAGCCACCGCAGCGCTGAGCCCGGCGGTCGTTCAGTCCGGCCGGGTCCCGGTGCCGGCGTCGGTGGGCCGGTCGGTGGCCGGGTCGGCGGGGGCAGCTGGCGCGGTGTCCTCCTCGTCGGGCGTCTGGCTCGACTCCCGTCGGGTCTCCTCGGGGTGCTCGGTGCGCTCGTCCGACTCGGCGAGGATGGCCTCGGCCTGCCGCCGCGGGTCGTCGCTCCCGGCCGCCTGCTCCTCGGGGAGCAGGTCGGTGGCCCGGCTCTCGACGCGTGACTCGTCCGCTGGTTCGGTCATGGCTCGACCGTACTGCCGGCAGGGTGGTGGTGCCCGAACGAAGGTACGGTGCAGGGGTGACGGACGTCGAGCAGAGCGTCAACTGGACGACCGACCCGGTCGAGCTGCCCGGGGTGGACCCCGCCGACCCGCCCACCGAGCTCGTGCCCGGCCAGCTGTGGCATGGCGGATGCCCGGTCGACTTCGCGTGGGTGAGGGAAACGGGCATCGACGTCGTGCTCGACCTCGCGGACGCCGACGCCTACCCGCCGGCTGACGACATCGAGGGCTTGACCTACCTCAAGTGCCCTCTCGAGGACGGCGACGACCTGCCCGACCCCGCCGTCACGCTGCGGCTGGCCGAGCTAGTGGCCGGGCTCGTGCGCGAGGGGCGCCAGGCGCTGGTGCACTGCACCTTCGGACGCAACCGCTCGGGGCTCGTCGTGACCCTCATCGTGCGCGAGCTGCTCGGTCTCTCGGGCCGCGACTCCCTGGAGTACGTGCAGGAGCGGCGCGACCGAGCCGTCAACAACGAGGTCTTCGCCACCTGGCTGACCTCGCTCCCGCAGCCGTCCTGAGAAGCCGGCCCGACGGCATACCGGCGTCGGTCAGAGCGGGGGGCGCCAGAGGCGCGCCTCGGCCTCGACCCAGTCGAGGTCGCGGCCGTGGTGGCGGCAGTCCCACAGGCGGAAGGCCACCCCGCCGAGGTCGGCGATGCGGTCGAGCACCGGCAGGCCGTCCCAGCTGAGCACGTCGAAGCCGTAGGCGTCGCAGAACCCGGCATAGGTCGGCCGCGAGATCTCGCCGTCGCGGACCCGGCGTGACGCCGCGGCGAGGTCGTACTCGCGAGGTGCCACGGCAACCCAGTCCAGGTCGATGAGGCGGGGGCCGGCGGCGGTGCGCATCACGTTGGACGGTGAGACGTCGCCGTGGATGGTGCCGACGCCGAGCTCGGAGCGCACCCCGCCCAGGGCATCGAGCAGGGCGGCGCGCGCCGCGAGCATCACCTCAGCCACCTCGAGCGGGAGGCCCTCGACCTGGGAGGGCAGCCGCGAGAGGGGTGCCCAGACAGGGACGTCGGCCGCGGCGTGCTCGGCGTGGAACCGGCGCAGCAGGGCACCGACCTCCTCCCAGGTCACCGCAGGGGCGGGCGGCAGCCAGGGGGTGACCGTGACGATGCCGTGGGAGGTCACCACCGCCCGGCCGTCGGGCAGGTGCGCCGTCGACGTGCCGGCCAGCGCGGCTGCCAGGAGGTCGAGGTGCGCGGGGTCGGTGCCCGGCGGGTAGACCTTGACCGCGGCATCGCCCGAGCGGAGGACCACGGTGGTGAGGGCGCTGACGACGGTGGCGTCGGGCAGGTGCAGGGGCAGCGACAGGCGTGCCTCGTCGAGGGCCAGGAGCGCCTCGGCAGCGCCCCAATGACGGGTCGGCAGGGGTAGGGGCGAGGTGGCCCTGAGCCCTGCGAGCGACGGTGTGGCAGCAAGGCGCTCGGCCCGGGAAAGGGAGCCATCGACCGTCCCGGGGGAGGGTCCGACGAGCTCGATGGTCATGCCGACTCCCGAAGTCCTGCCACCACGCGACGTTTCGGGCGGGACTGCCGTGACCGGGTCGGGCGGGAGCAGTATGCGTCCTGTCCGTGCCCCTCGACAAGACAGGTTCGTTGGCGGCGCGGTCGCCGGGATCAGCGGCTCGACCCCATGGCGGTGCGCCGCTCGCGGCCGTGGCCGCCGTACCAGTCGAGCACCATGACGGTGGCGTCATCGGACAACGCCGCCCCTGCGATGGCCACCACCTTGCGGGTCAGGTCACGGGTGGCCTCCCGCGGGTGCAGGCCGATGGTCGTGCCGATCTCCGCCGGCAGGTCCAGCGCGGCGGCATTGCGTTCGAGCATGCCGTCGGTGACCAGCATCAGTCGGTCGCCGGGTTCAAGGACCAGGTCGGTGCTGTGGTACTCCGCATCGGGGAAGAGGCCGAACGGCAGGTCCGCCGGCAGCTGGACCGGGGTCACGGTGCCGGCTCGGCAGAGGTAGGGCGCGATGTGCCCGGCGTTGACCATGGACAGCGTGCTGGTGCGCAGGTCCAGCCGACCCACAAGCCCTGTTGCGAAGCCCTCGGCGCCGGTGTCGGTGGCGTGCTGGCACATCATCCGGTTCGTCGTCGTCGCCTGCTCGAGCAGCGAGTCGCCGGCGCGGCGCGTGTTGCGCAGGCTGCCGACACACAGCGTGGCGTTGAGGGCGCTGGCCACCCCGTGGCCCATGGCGTCGGTGATGGAGAGATGGAGCGTGTCGCGGGCAAGCGAGTAGTCGAAGGAGTCGCCCCCCACCGAGGCGGCCGGTTCCAGCCAGGCGGACAGGGAGAACGCCCCGGCCTCGCAGGTGAAGGCGGTTGGCAGCAACCGGCGCTGGATCTCCGCCGGGAGCGAGAAACGTGTGGTGCGCTGGCCCCACTCGAACAGGTCGGTGTGCCGCCGGTTGGCGATGATGACGAATGACAGGATGTGCCCGACCCGCCTGATCTCGTCGAGGGTGTCTGCGTCCGGTTCGCACGGCAGGACGAGCTCGAGCAGCCCGAGCACCTCACCACGTTCGGTGACCGGCGTGAGGACCGTCCAGTATCGAGCCGACGCGCGGGTCTCGTCGTCGGCCTGGTCGTCGGCCTCGTCGGCGTGGTCGTCGGCAGGAGCCACCACCTGCAGGGTCTGTGAGCGCACCGCCAGCTCGGCCGGGCCGCCGTCGAACGGCAGCACCACGGCCTGCTCCGCGGCGTCGAACCGCACCGTCGCGTCCTCCTCGCCGGTGCGAGCGGTGAACACCCCTTCGGCGTCGCCACCGGTCGCGTGGGAGAGCCGGATGAGCCCTTGGCCCGACAGGTCCTCGATGAGGAAGAACGACGCCTCCGCCCCCAGGGCCGCAGCCAGCTCGCGGGTCACCGCTTCCACCGCGTCGAGGGGGGAGGCGTTCTCCGCGGCGTCCAACACCCGGCTCAGTGCCCTCGCCGGATTCGGGTCCTGCATCTCTGGAGCATAGAGCGACCCCACGTGGCGCCGTGGGTGTTACCGCTCCGGTTCGGCTCAGCCGAGCGGTGCACCCTCACAGCAGGGGACGATGTGGCCGCACGAGTCGCAGCGCTGGTGCGAGGTCTCCCACCGCATGGGCGCGCCGCAGCTGTCGCACGGAGCGAGCCCGCCGATGGTCGGCTGACAGGAGGCCGGGGGACGAGTGGAGGTCTGTGCATCGCTCACGGGCCCCACGGTATCCGCGTGGTGCCGACGTGGGGGTGAGGCAGGCCCAACGCCGCAGGTGAACCGGTTTCCACTGAGGCCGAAGGTCCCTGTCCTCGGAGCCGACGGGGTGGTCAAGTGTTGCTGGATGTCACGCAGCATCTCGGTTGCCACAGGGGGAGATCGAGGCGTGGCTGGTCCCAAGCCGCGGGGGTTGGGCCCGGGGCGGGTAGGAACCCGAAAGAAGGTCTTCTCATGGCAGTGGCACGAAGGTTCGTCGCGCCCGCAAGCATCGTGCTCGTTGCGGGCCTTGCTGTGGCGGCGTGCGGAACCCCATCCTCAACGACAAAGGGAACGTCGTCGTCCTCGTCCTCGTCGAGCTCGGCCTCCGTGCCGCAGATCAACGCGGCCGCCTTCACGTCCGACTTCTCCCCGATGAAGCAGCTGACGGGAGTCGCTTCCAAGGGCAAGGGAAAGATCGGCGTCCTGCTGCCTGACACCACCACGTCGACCCGCTACGTCCAGTACGACGCGCCCTACCTCGCCAAGGCGTTCCAGACGGCTGGCCTGACGTCTGACCAGTTCATGATCCAGAACGCGCACGGCAGCGCCTCGACCATGCAGACCCAGGCGGACGCGATGATCACCGGCGGCGCGACCGTGCTGCTGGTCGACCCGCTGGACCCGGGTTCGGGCGCGGCCATCGAGGCCAAGGCCCAGGCGGCCGGTGCCCAGGTCATCGACTACGACCGCCTGGTGACAGGTGGTCCGGCGAACCGCTACTACGTCAGCTTCAACAACGTGAAGGTCGGTGAGCTGATCGGCAAGGGCGAGGTCGACTGCATCTCGAAGTGGAACGTCGCGAAGCCGAACATCCTCATCATGAACGGCGACCCGACCGACAACAACGCGAAGCTCTTCGCGCAGGGCTACCACTCGGTTCTCGACCCCAAGTTCTCCGACGGCAGCTATGTCAAGGTCGCGGAGCCCGCTGGCACGTGGACGCCGTCGGTCGCTGCCACGACGTTCCAGCAGCAGTGGACCGCCCACAAGAACATCAACGCCGTGGTGACGCCGAACGACGACAACGCCAACGCCGTCATCGCCGTGCTGAAGTCGAACAAGGTGCCGGCGAAGAAGTTCCCGACCACGGGTCAGGACGCGTCGTTGCCGGGTCTGCAGAACATCCTCACCGGCTACCAGTGCGGCACCGTCTACAAGCCGATCTACCTCGAGGCCCAGGCCGCTGCGGCCCTGGCGCTGTTCCTGCGGGCAGGCGTCCAGCCACCGTTGACGCTCGTCAACGCCAAGACCCAGGACAGCAAGATCGGCAAGGCCATCGCGTCCGTCTACACCGTCCCGATCTGGGTCACTACGGAGAACATGAACAACACGGTCGTCAAGGACGGCGCGGTCACCAAGGACAAGCTGTGCGCGGGTGACGTGGCCAGCGCCTGCAAGGCCGCCGGGATCGGATAGCGGCTCGACCGGTCGTGGACGGACTGCGGCATGCAGCCCGTCCACGGCCGGACGTCACTCACGGATTTGTCACTCAGGGATTCGCAGTCGAGGCGCGTCGGTGGAGGCGCGTCAGGGGATGCATCGGTGGATGCGCCAGGCTGACTCGAGGAGGACGCCACGGACCAGGTGAGCCCGAACGCCGAGGGCAGATCGGCGACCGCCCCGTCGGACGAGGCCGGGGAGAATCCCCTGCTGCGGTTGCGGGGCATCAGCAAGAGCTTCGGCCCGGTTCGGGCCCTCACGGACGTCGACCTCGACATCCTCGCGGGAAAGGTCACGGCACTGGCCGGTGACAACGGCGCAGGGAAGTCGGTCCTCATCAAGTGCATCGCGGGCATCCACGCCCCGACGTCGGGCGAGATGTGGTGGGACGGCAGACACGTCCACATCGAGTCGCCGCGCGACGCCGCGGCGCTCGGCATCGAGACCGTCTACCAGGACCTCGCCCTGTGCGACAACCTCGACATCGTCGAGAACATGTTCCTGGGGCGCGAACGCACCCGGCGCGCGGCTCTCGACCAGGAGTCGATGGAGCACTCGGCGCTGGACACCCTCAAGAGCTTGGCCGTGACCAGCGTCAAGTCGATCCGGCAGCCGGTGGCCTCCCTGTCCGGCGGACAGCGTCAGTCGGTGGCGATCGCCAAGGCCGTGCTGTGGAACTCCAAGCTGGTGATCATGGACGAGCCGACCGCTGCTCTGGGGGTGGCCCAGACGGCCATGGTGCTCCAGCTCGTGCGCCGGCTCGCCGACCGAGGGGTCGCGGTGCTGATCGTGTCGCACAACATGAACGACGTGTTCGAGGTCGCCGACCGAATCGCCGTGCTGCACCTCGGCAGGATGGTCGCGGTCCGCCCGATCGAGGAGCTGGACCGCCAGATCGTGGTGGACCTGATGACGACCGGGCAGTCCACCCGTGTCGCCCAGCCGCGCCCGAGTCGGGAGTAGACGATGTCAAAGCTCGACGACGCTCCTCCCGTCCCGGAGGAAGCAAAGCCCGAACCGCCCGCGACCGCAGCGGGGTACCTGCGCACCTCCCTTGCCAGGGTCAAGGGGGGCGAGACCGGGGTGCTGCCCGTCATCGCCGGTCTGTTGCTGGTCTCGGTCCTGTTCCAGTCGCTCAACAGCAACTTCCTCACCGCCGGCAACCTGGTCAACCTGTTGGTGCAGGCGGCGGTGTTCAGCCTTCTCGCGATGGGGCAGGTCTTCGCCCTTCTCCTCGGCGAGATCGACCTGTCCATCGGCTTCGTGGCCGGGCTCAGCGCCGTCGTCATGGCGGAGCGCGTCCAGCCGAACGTGGGCTGGCCCTGGTGGCTGGCGATCCTCTCTGCGCTCGCGGTGTGCGCGGCCATCGGCGCCCTGCAGGGCAGCCTGATCACCCGCTTGGGCCTGCCGTCGTTCGTGGTGACCCTCGGCGGCCTGCTGTTCTGGCAGGGCGTCATGCTCGTGATCCTGGGCAGCGGGGGCTCGCTCCTCATCCAGGACGCCCAGATCAACGCCATCTCGAGCGGCAACCTGTCACGGCTCGCCGGCTGGGTGCTGATGCTGGTGGTCGTCGGTGTGTACGGCGTCTACACCTGGCGTGTCGACGCCCACCGACGCGAGGCCGGGCTGACCGCACCGCCGGCAGCGCTGACCCTCACCAAGATCGTGCTCGCCCTGCTCGGGGGCGCGGCGCTCGTCGTGCTGTGCAACGCCGACCGCGGCATCCTGCTCCCCGTCTACGGCGTCCCGTGGGTGGTCCTGCTGGTGTTCGCCGTGCTCGCGGCCTGGACGTTCCTGCTGGGACGCACCCGGTTCGGCCTCTACATCTACGCCATCGGCGGCAACGCGGAGGCTGCCCGGCGGGCAGGCGTCGGCCTGGCCCGGATCCGCACCTACGCGTTCATCCTCGCCTCGTTCACGGCGGGCATCGCCGGCGTCGCCTACGCCTCGCGCCTGAGGTCGATCTCGACGGCCATCGACGGTGGCACCCTGGTGCTGTATGCCGTCGCTGCAGCCGTGATCGGCGGTACCAGTCTCTTCGGCGGTCGGGGCAAGGCGATCCACGGCGTCCTCGGCGGGCTCGTCATCGCAGCGATCGACAACGGCATGGGGCTGTTGGGCTTCAGCGCCGCCAGCAAGTACATGGTCACCGCGGTGGTCCTGATCGTCGCCGTGACGATCGACGCCGTCGCCCGCCGCAACCGGCCCGCCGGCACGTAGAGCCAGACCAAGGAGGCGGCCGACCGCCGTCTGCTTGCCGGCGTCCGGTCGCCCGCGGGCACGAACGTGTCCCTCTCTCCTGCGCGCCGACCGGTGCGGCCGACCGATGACGGCTCCTACTAGCTGGCGACCGCTGCCGCGCTGAGGCACGTCACAATCTGGAAAATGTTCACGTACATGTACCCATATGCGGAACAAAGTGCCATATTGGGCCGCGACGTGCCCGCTGCGTCGGCCAGGCTCCTGCCTGGGCCGCCGCCTCCCCGCTAGGAGTCCTCATGCTGAACCTCCGTCCCGGCGCCGTGACGGTGCGCACCATGGTCGTCGGAGCCGCACTCGTCACCTCCCTCGCCGCGGCCGGCTGCTCGGGGGCCAGCAAGGCGTCCGGCGGCGCCTCGGAGGGTCCGCTGGTGTTCGGCATCAGCGCCGACCCGACCCAGACGCTGCCGTACCTGTCGACGTCGACGCAGTCGCTGCAGGTGCTCGGGCAGATCTACAGCACCCTGCTCAACACCGGCCCCGACCTGCAGCCCACGGCCGGGCTGGCCGACCTGCCGAAGATCTCGGGCGACGGACTGACCTACACCTTCACGCTGAAGAAGGACCTGAAGTTCGGAAACGGCTCCGCGCTGGACTCGACCGACGTCAAGCACACCTTCGACACGATCATGGACCCGGCGACGAAGGCCACGTCGGCCTCCTACTTCGGCTCGGTCAAGAGCGTTGCCGCGCCGGACCCCCAGACGGTCGTCGTCACGCTGAAGGCTCCCGACGCGTCCTTCGTCTCGGCGTTGTCGAACGTCAACACCTCGATCGTGCCCTCCGACGTGCCGGCCGAGAGCCTGACCACGAAGCCTGTCGGGTCGGGGCCGTACCTCTTCGAGAGCCGCACGCCCAACCAGTCGATCACCCTCAAGGCCAACCCGGGCTACTACCAGGGCAAGCCGGGCCTCCCGGGTGTGCAGTTCCGCATCATCGCCGACGAGAAGGCGATGGTCTCGGCCCTGCGCTCGGGCGCGGTCGACATGGCGGTGTTCGACAACTCCGTGACGGCGAAGACCGCCACCGCCTCGAACGTCAAGGTCGCCACGGTCGACCAGCTGAACTTCCACGTGCTCCAGCTGCGGGCCGACGCGCCGGTGCTGAAGGACGTCGAGGTCCGCCTGGCAATCTCCTGCGCCATCGACCGCAAGCAGGTGCTCGACACCGCGGCTCTCGGCGCGGGCAAGGTGACCGGGCCGATCACGTCACCGGCCTACCGCTCCGACCCTGACAGCCGCCCGTGCCCGCAGCGCGACGTGGCCAAGGCCCGCGAGCACCTCGCCAAGGCGGGGAAGTCGAGCGGGGTCAGCTTCACGATGATCACGTCCCAGGGGCTCTACTCCACGGCCGTGAACGAGGCACAGAACATCCAGGCCCAGCTCAAGGAGGTGGGCATCACGGTCAAGCTCGAGACCTTGGACTCCAACGCCTACGTGCAGCGCTGGCTGGCCGGTGACTTCGACGCCGCCATCGCGCTCAACGGCGGCAGCACCGACCCGAACACGATGTACGCCCGCTACTTCACCTCGACCGGCTCGTTCAACAAGGTGGCCGGCTACCGATCCGCGACGCTGGACAAGCTCTTCGCCGAGGGCAAGGCGACTACGGACACGGCCAAGCGCAAGGAGATCTACGCCAAGGTCTCACAGGAGCTCGAGGACAACGCCGCCTGGGTGTGGACCTACACCGGCAACCTCTACATCGCGACGAGCTCGGCGGTGAAGGGCTTCGAGCCGCGCACCAACGGAGACCTCAGCACCCTGTGGAAGGCGACCATGTCCGCCGCCTGACCGGCCGCCTCCTGACGACACGCCCCCGCCGGACGCGGCGCCCCGCCGCGTCCGGCCGTCTCCCCGGGACTGATCACCATGTCCGTGCTCCTCATGCTCACCCGCCACCCGGTACTGCGCCGCGTGCTCGAGGCGGCGCTCACCCTGCTCGGCGTCTCGGTGCTGACCTTCACCCTGCTGCGCGTGCTGCCCGGTGACCAGATCACCGCCAGCTACGGCATCGAGGCCGGCGCGCTGAGCCCTGAGCAACTGGCCGACCTGCGCGCCTACTACGGGCTCGACCAGCCGCTCGTGACGCAGTACGTCCACTGGCTCGGGGGCGTCGTCAGCGGCAACCTCGGGGTGTCCGCCACCTCGCGGCAGAGCGTGCTCGACATGACCGTAGCCGCCCTGCCGAACACCCTGGAGCTGGCGGTCCTCTCCATCGCCATCGGCCTCCTCCTGGGCGTGCCGGGAGGCCTCTTCGCCGCCAGTCGCCCCGGTGCGACCCGTGACAGCGGGTCGCAGGTGGCCAGCCTGCTGGCGCTGTCGCTGCCGACGTTCCTCGTCGCGACGGTCGTCTCGACGTGGCTGGCCAACACCTTCGGCTGGAACCCGAACGGCGAGGAGTTCGCCACCCTCGCCCAGGACCCTGCCCGCAACCTCCAGCAGATGCTCCTGCCGGCCCTGGTCCTCGGCGTCAGCATCGCCTCACCGGTGTTCCAGACCGCGCGCGCGTCGATCCTCGCCATCCGCGACGAGGACTACGTCCGCACCGCCCGGGCCAAGGGGGTCCCGTCCCGGCGCCTGCAGTACCGCCACGTGCTGCGCAACGCGCTCATCCCGATCGTGACGATCGGCGGACTGCAGTTCGGCTTCCTGCTCGGCGGGACCCTCGTGATCGAGCAGATCTTCTCCATCCCGGGCATCGGGCGACAGGTGCTGCTCGGCCTGAACCAGAAGGAGTATGCCGTGGTGCAGAGCACCGTCCTCGTCATCGCCGTGCTGTTCGTGGCGGTGAACCTGGCCACCGACCTCCTCTACCGGGTGGTCGACCCCAGGGTGCGTGCCGAGTGAGCGCCACGAGCACGGTCCCCGCCCGCGTGGTCCGTACCTCGCGTCGTTCGCAGCTGCTCGTCGCGCTCCGTGCGCCCTCGGCGGTCGTGGGTGTGGTGCTCACCGGCCTGGTCGTGCTCCTCGCCCTCGCCGGGCTGGTGGGCCTGACGCCCTACGACCCAGCGCGCCAAGACGTCGCAGCCGCCCTGCAGGGCCCCTCGGCCACCCACTGGTTCGGGACCGACCAGTTCGGGCGCGACCTGTTCTCGCGGGTCTGCGCGGGTCTGGCCAACTCGTTGCGCATCGCGGTCGTCTCCGTCGGTGTCGCAGGGGTCATCGGTGTTCTGCTCGGGGTGTTCGCCGGGTACTTCCAGGGCCTCCTCGACCGCGTCGTCGGCGTCGTCACGAACGTGCTCTTCGCCTTCCCCTCGCTGCTGCTCGCCCTCGCGCTCGCCGCGACGCTGGAGCGCAGCTGGGTGACGGTGAGCCTGGCCATCGCGACCGTGTACATGCCGATCTTCGCGCGGGTGGCCCGCGGGCCAGTGCTGAGCCTCCGCAGCGTCGACTACGTGACGGCCTCGACGGCGATCGGGCGGTCGCGGCTCTCGACCCTCTTCGCGCACGTGGTCCCGAACATGCGGGGCATCCTCGTCGTGCAGACCACGCTGTCGCTGTCGTGGGCGATCCTCACCGAGGCCTCGCTGAGCTTCCTCGGCTTCGGCACCCCGCCTCCGGCCGCGTCCCTTGGCGGCATGGTCTACGACTCCCAGACCCTCTCGACGGTGGCCCCGTGGATGCTCGCCTTCCCGGGGGCCGCGCTCGTCGTCTTCGTGGTCGGGCTCAACCTCGTCGGCGACAGCCTCCGTGCGGCCGTTGACCCCCGCTCTCGAGGTGCGCGCTGATGCGGGTCCTCGGCATGATCTCGGGCACGTCGCACGACGGCATCGACGTCGCGATCTGCGACTTCCAGTGGGACGGGCCGGGGCTCCGCGGGCGGGTCGAGCTCGTCGACTCGGTGCCCTACGACGACGCGCTGCGCGAGTCGCTCAGGACGGCCCTGCCACCGGCTGCCACGACCGTGGACGAGGTGACCCGGCTCGACACCCGCATCGGCCAGGCCTTCGCGGCCGCTGCCGAGGGCGCGCTGGCCGCCCACGCGGCCTCCGGCGGCGGCGCGGTCGACGCGGTGTGCTCGCACGGCCAGACCGTCTACCACTGGGTGGATGACGGTGCCGTGCTCGGGACGCTCCAGCTCGGGCAGCCGTCGTGGATCGCCGAACGCACGGGGCTGCCGGTCGTGGCCGACGTGCGCATCGCCGACATCGTCGCCGGTGGCCAGGGCGCGCCGCTGGTGCCGCTCCTCGACACCCTGGTGCTGGCGCCCTTCCCGGACGGAGAAGGGACGGCCGCAGCCCTGAACCTCGGTGGCATCTCCAACGTCACGGTGTGCGCGCCGGGCAGCGACCCTCTGGCGTGGGACATCGGCCCGGCCAACGCGCTCCTCGACGCCGTGCTGACGGCCAACGCGTCAACCCCGCTGACCTTCGACCGCGACGGCGAGGTCAGCGCGTCCGGAGCCGTGGTGCCCGACCTGCTCGAGGTGTTCCTCGCCGAGCCCTACTACGGCATCCCGGCCCCGAAGAGCACCGGCAAGGAGCTGTTCCACGCCCACTACGTCGACGACGTGCTCGCGTCGTGGGGCGGAACCGTCTCCCTCCCGGACCTCGTCGCGACCCTGGTGGGGCTCACCGCACGGACCGTCGCGGACGGCCTGCGCGAGGCCGGCGTGGCGCGGGTGTTCGCCTCGGGCGGAGGAGCGCGCAACCCCACGCTGATGCGGGCGCTCGCCGCCGCCGCCCCCGGCGTCCGGTTCGCCACCACGGCCGAGCTCGGCCTCGACCCCGACGCCAAGGAGGCGATCGCGTTCGCGCTCATCGGCTGGGCGACGATGCACGGCATACCGGGCAACGTCCCGAGCTGCACGGGAGCCGAGGGCCCGCGTGTCCTGGGGGCCGTGACGCCCGCCCCTGGTGGCGGCCTCCTTCCCGTGGCCGGCGGCACCCGGCCCTCGTGGCTGGTCCTCGAGAACGGTCTCCCGGCATGAGCCTCGACCTCAACCCGGTCGTCGAGGACCTGTTGTCGCTCGGGGGCGCCGGCACGCACCCGGCCGGCGCCGTGGTGGGCGTGGGGTGGGGCGGCGAGACCGTCGTGGCCTCCGGCGGGTATGCCGTGCTGGCCGGTTCGGACCGGGACGCGCGACCCATGACGCCCGACACGCGCCTTGACCTCGCGTCCGTCACCAAGGTCGCGTCGACCACGGCGCTGGCGATGCGTCTCGTCGCCAGCGATGACCTCGACCTCGACCGACCGGTCGCGGCATACCTGCCCCATCTCGACGGTGACCACGAGGCGGTGCGGGTTCGCCACCTGCTCGAGCACACGTCGGGCCTTCCACCCTGGCAGCCGCTCTACTGCCGCACGACCGACCGCGACGAGGCCCTGCGGCTCGCGTCGAGGGCTTCGCTGCAGTCCGAGCCCGGCGCTCGGTGGGTCTACTCCGACCTCGGGATGATCACGCTCGGCTCGGTCCTCGAGGCGGTCACCGGTCTGCGGCAGGACGCCGCCTTCGCCGCGCTGGTGGCGGGCCCCCTCGGCCTGCGCCGCACGGGGTACGGTCCGGTGCCGGCGGCGGAGGCAGCCGCGTCGGGCGACAGCGACGTCATCGAGCGCGACATGGTCGCCTCCTCCTCGCCGTACGCCGTCGAGGCCCGGGTCGACGACTTCGCAGGGTGGCGTCTCGAGCCCCCGACGGGGGTCGTCAACGACGGCAACGCCGCCCACGCGCTCGGCGGGGTCGCCGGTCACGCAGGGCTCTTCGCCACGGTGCCGGAGCTTGTCCGGCTCGGCCGGGCGCTGCTCGACACCACGCTCGTCCCGGCCGAGGTGGTCGAGACGTTCACCGCTCCGCTGGCCCTCGCGCCAGAGCGTGCCCTGGGGTTCCGTCTCGCCACCCTCGCCGTCGCCGGCGAGGAGGTGCCGCTGGTCGTGCACGGTGGCTTCACGGGCACCTACCTGGCGGTCGCGCTCGACCGCGACCTGGTCGTCGCGGTGGCCGCCACCCGCCTCCACGGCACCACAGGCACACCTGCCCGGCCCCTCGCACCGCGCGACTCGCTGGTCTCCACCGACCAGCTCGCGGCCACGGCACTCACCGGCGTCGCCCACGCCCTCGACCGAGCCCCTGAACGGGCCCTCGACCCAGCCCCCGCCGCCCGGACGCAGACAGGAGCACCATGACTACCACGACCGCGGTGCCGGCGACGAGCGCCAAGCAGATCGAGCCACTCCTGGCCGTCACGAACCTCTCGGTCACCTTCGAGACGCCGCACGGGACCGTGGAGGCCGTCCGTGACGTCACCCTCGAGATCTCCCGCGGCGAGACCGTCGCCGTGGTCGGCGAGTCAGGGTCGGGGAAGTCGACCCTGGCCGCCTCCATCAACGCCCTTCTGGCCTCGAACGGCCGGGTCAGCGGGGGGAGCATCCGCCTCGACGGTGCCGAGCTGACCGAGCTGGGCGAGAAGGCCATGACGGCCATCCGGGGCAATCGCATCGGCATGGTTCCCCAGGACCCGATGACCAACCTCAACCCGGTGATGAAGGTCGGCGCCCAGATCGTCGAGGCGCTCGAGGTGCACGGCCGGGCCTCCGGCCAGCAGGCTCGGGACCAGGCCGTCGCCCTCCTGGAGAAGGCTGGGATCGCTGACGCCGCCGCTCGCTCCAACCAGTACCCTCACGAGTTCTCCGGTGGGATGCGCCAGCGTGTGCTGATCGCGATGGCCCTCGCCTGTCGTCCGGAGCTGCTGATCGCCGACGAGCCGACCTCCGCGCTCGACGTCACCGTGCAGCGCCTGGTGCTCGACCAGATGGCAGAGCTCGCCGACGAGCTCGGCGCCGCGGTGCTGCTCATCACGCACGACCTGGCCCTGGCTGCCGAGCGAGCCGACCGGGTTGTCGTCATGTACCGCGGGGAGGTCGTCGAGCAGGGGCTCTCCGCCGAGGTCATCGAGGCACCCCAGCACGACTACACCCGCCGGCTCCTGGCAGCGGCACCGAGCATGGCAACCCCGAAGATCGCGACCTCGGTGACCGAGCCCGGCACCAGAGAGGTGCTGCTGTCGCTGCGTGGTGTCGAACGGCGCTACCGCCTCCGGGGCCGGCGCGAGCCGCTGGTCGCGGTGGGAGGGCTGGACCTCGAGGTCCGCAAGGGCCAGACCGTCGCCATCGTGGGGGAGTCGGGCTCCGGGAAGTCCACGACGGCCCGGCTTGCGCTCAGGCTGGAGGCCTGCGACGCGGGCGTGGCCACCTACCGCGGCACCGACCTCGCGACGCTGAAGCGCACGGGCCTGAAGGATTTCCGGCGCAGCGTCCAGCCGGTCTTCCAGAACCCCTACGCCTCGCTGGATCCGCGATACACGGTGGCCGAGGTGGTCGCAGAGCCGCTGCGCGTGCACCGGATCGGTGACACGCGCTCGCGCTCCGCCGCGGTCGCCCGCCTCCTCGACCAGGTCGCCCTGCCGGCCGCGCTGGCGGACCGCTACCCCCACGAGCTCTCGGGTGGTCAGCGGCAGCGCGTGGCCATCGCCCGCGCCCTCGCCCTCGAGCCCGAGCTGGTCGTCATGGACGAGGCCGTGAGCGCGCTGGACGTGCTGGTGCAGGAACAGGTCCTCGACCTCATGGTGCAGCTGCAGCGCGATCTCGACCTCGCCTACCTGTTCATCAGCCACGACCTGGCCGTCGTGCGCCTCGTCGCCCACGAGGTCTACGTCATGCAGCACGGCAGGGTGGTCGAGTCAGGCGACCCCGAGGAGATCTTCGGCAACCCGCGGGAGGAGTACACCAAGCGCCTGGTGGCGGCCATCCCAGGTCGACGCGAGGCCCTCCGGTGAGCGACGGTCGCCGTGCGCTCCTCGTCGCCGTCCGCAACAGCCCCGGGAGCCCCCTGGGCCGCCTCACCGGCTGGTTCGAGAGCGACGGCCTCGAGGTCAGGGAGGTGCCCGGTGAGGCGCTGGGCGACGCCGCGGTCGACGCGGTGGTCGGACGAGCGGACGGTGTCGTGCTCCTCGGCGGTGGCCTCATGCCCGACGACGACGGCGCCGCGCCCTGGCTCCCGCGCGAGCGTGAGCTCGCGGCGGGGGCCCTCGCGCGCGGCATACCTCTGCTCGGCATCTGCCTGGGTGCGCAGCTGCTCGCCCACGTGGCAGGGGGTCGGGTGGTGCGCAGCCACGGCGTGCCGGAGCGAGGCTCGTGCCGCGTCTCGCCGACCACGGAGGCGGCTGCCGACCCGCTCTTCGCCGGCCTCCGCGAGGACTTCCCCGTCATCCAGAACCACGCCGACCAGGTGGTCGAGCTCCCGCCCGGCGCCGTGCTTCTCGCGACCTCGCCGGTATGCCGCGTGCAGGCGTTCCGCGTCGGTGCGACCGCGTGGGGAGTCCAGTTCCACCCGGAGGCGGGGGCGTCGCGCCTCGGCTCCTGGGACGCGGCGGCGCTTTCGCAGGAGGGGCTCGACCTTGCCGCGCTCAGGCGTGAGGCCGAACGGGTCCAGCCGAGGGCGACCGAGGTGGCGCGGCTCCTCGCCGGGCGCTTCGCCGAGCAGGTGCGCGGCCCCGCTGACAGGGCGTCCCGCCCCAGGCGGCGCTCAGGGCGCCCGGAACGCTGAGAATGTCCACAGAATTGGGACCTAGCCTGCTTGGGTGCGCGTCACGCCCCTGCGAATGATGGCCGCAGCCAGCGTGCTGCTTGCCCTCCTGGTCGCCGTCGGCGCGGTGGTGGGGACCAGCCGCACCACCCAGCGGGTCCGTGCGGCACCCACCGCGCCCGCCAGCCCTTCCGGCAGCGCCAGCACCCCGCTGCCCGCCACCACCTCCCTGCCCGCCACCACCCCCGCGCCCGACACCACCTCTGTGCCCGCCACCACGTCTCCGAGCTCTGCACCCCAGCCCGGTCTCGTGGTGGGGCTCGGCGACTCCGTCACCTCGGGTGCGGCGTGCAACTGCACGCCGTTCGTGCAGACGTATGCCGCCGCGCTGGCCCGGCGTGACGGCGCGCCCGTGCGTGCGGTGAACCTCGGTCACGGAGGCGACACCACGGTGGAGCTCCTTGCGCTGCTGAAGGGCGACGCGGCGGCCCGCCGGGCTCTCGCCCAGGCGTCGGTCGTCGTGGTCACCATCGGCGCCAACGACCTGGTCCCCCTCATCGCCAGGTGGACGGCGGGTGGGTGCGACGACGCCTGCGTCCAACCCGCCGTCGTCACCATGGGAAACGGCCTCGCCGCCGCGCTCCAAGAGATCCGGTCCCAGGCGCCCCACGCGCGTTTGCTGGTGACCGACTACTGGAACGTGTTCGAGGACGGGGAGGTCGCCGACGCCAAGCGGGGACCCGGATTCGCCACCTGGAGCGACGAGGTGACCGGTTCCGCGAACATGACGATCTGTGCCCGGGCTGCGGCCGTGGGTGCCAGCTGTGTCGACCTCTACGAGCCGTTCGAGGGCGAGGACGGCACGCGCAACCCCTCGGCGCTCCTCGCCGACGACGGCGACCACCCCAACGCCGCCGGGCACGCCCTCATCGCCGCCACGCTGCTGCACGCCACGCCGTGACCGCCGGTGCCGGTACGCCGCCCCGGTGAGGTGGGCGGCATACCTGTCGTGAACCGGCGGCCCCTCTTGTGCCCGTCGGTATCGTGCCTTTATGTCCCATGGCGTCGTGACTGGTCAGGTTCACCACGGTCGCAGGGGGGTTGCACCGTTCGCGGCGTATGCCGCGGCTGTGCTCCTCGCGGCTCTCGGTCTGGCGGCGGCGACGCCGGCGCAGGCAGCCACGCCGACCGTCGACCGTCTCTCGGGCGCCAACCGCTATGCCACGTCCGCCGCGGTCTCCAAGGCGTCGTTCCCCGCGGGAGTGCCGGTCGCCTACGTCGCGACCGGTGCGGCGTTCCCCGACGGGCTTGCCGGGTCGGCGGTCGCCGGACGTGACCGTGCCCCGCTGCTGCTGGTCACCCCGAGCGCGATCCCGTCCGAGGTGAAGACCGAGCTCGAGCGGCTGGCGCCCGGTCGCATCGTCGTCCTCGGCGGCACCGGCGCGGTGTCGAATGCGGTCGAGTCGGCTCTGGAGGGCTACACGACGGGCAGCGTCACGCGGCTCGCTGGTGCCGACCGGTACGCCACGGCGGCCGCAGCGTCGAGGGCGAGCTACGGCACCGGGGCCAGCAACGTCTTCGTCGCCACGGGCGCCAGCTTCCCCGACGCGCTCTCGGGCTCGGCGGCGGCCGGGGCGCAAAAGGTGCCGGTGCTGCTGGTCGGCGCCACCGCCGTGCCGTCCGTGACGGCCACGGAGCTGAAGCGGCTGAAGCCGGCGAAGATCACGGTGCTGGGGGGCACCGGCGCCGTGAGCGCGGGTGTGGCCAACGCCCTCGCCGGCTACACCACCGGCAGCGTGAGCCGTTTGTCCGGAGCCGACCGCTACGCGACCTCCGTCGCCATCTCGAAGGCAGCGTTCCCGTCGGCCACCCGTGCCTTGCTCGCCAGCGGCAGCGTCTTCCCCGATGCCCTGTCCGGCGGGTCGGTCGCGGCCGGCGTCCCCGGCCCGTTGCTGCTGTCGAGGCCGACCTGCGTCCCCGCTGCGGTGCGCACCGAGATCACCCGGCTGGCAGCGAGCCGCGTGACGCTGCTCGGCGGGACCGGCGTCCTCTCCGGCGCCGTTGCCTCCCTGACGACCTGCTCCTCGGTCGTGGGGCAGGTTTGCACCAACCCGTACTTCACCACCAGCGACTCCAACGGTGGTGTCACTGACCACGGCTACTACGTGCACAACAACCTCTGGAACGCCTCGAGCTACCCGGGCACCAAGGGCACCACCCAGGTGTGCTCGTACCGCTCCTGGAACCACATCGGCACGGCCAAGAACAACGGTGACGGTGCCGTGAAGACCTACCCCAACGTGCACAAGGACTACTCGGGTCGCACGATCTCCAGCTTCCCGAGGCTGACCTCGAGGTTCGCGGCCACCTCGCCCGGCACCGGTATCTACAACGTCGCCTACGACCTGTGGCTGAACGGCGTGCCGAACGACGAGGTGATGATCTGGACCGACAACCACAAGCAGGTGCCGGCCGGGTCGCGCTTCGCCTCGGGGGTGAAGCTGGGCGGCTACACGTGGGACGTCTACGCCACCAGCGGCAACGGCTACCTCGCGTTCGTCCCGTCGAACGGCGCGCGGATCACCTCCGGCACCATCGACATCAAGGCCATGCTGGGCTACCTCGTCTCCAAGGGTCGGGTCGCGTCGAGCGCCACCGTCGACCAGATCTGCTACGGAGTCGAGATCGTCGACACGGGCGGCTCCTCGGCGACCTGGCGGTTCACCGACTTCTCGATCACGGACTCCTGAGAACGGACTCCTGAGAACGGACTCGTGACAGCGGGAGCCACGGGCCGAGCGCCGTGGCCCACCGTCCGGACGGCCCGCTTCGGGCCTTGTGATTCCTCCACACCAGGAGCACCCTCGAGGTGACGAGGGGCGCGCCGGGGCGTTCCGGGTGCGCGCTCCCTCCAGGGGTTGGAGGAGACATGAAGCGACTGCAGACGGCTGCCATAGCGGCCCTCCTTGCAGGACCGCTCCTGGTGACGGCTGGCGGGGCAACCGCCGCCCCGTCCGGCCCCGGCTGGCAACAGAGCGTGCCGTTCACCAACGTCGTCGCCAGCTCCCCGACCACGGGCGGTGGCTACCCCGTGCCGCCGGGCGCCCGGGTGCCGGTCGCGGGCACCTGCCGGGAGGGCCCGTTCAACGCGAACCACTCCGAGTCCTGGCTCGCGGTCAAGCCCGGCAGCGAGGACCTCGTCGGTGCCGCGAAGTACTTCTTCGACAAGTACTCGACCTTCTACATGTTCTACATCGGCGCCATGCAGATGCCGGGCGGGGCGCCGTCCGGCAACAACCAGGTCCAGGGCTACGACTGCCTCTCGACGGGCACGCAAGCCATGCCGCCGAGCTGGACCGACACCACCGACCCCAACGCGGACTTCGACACCAAGGGCCGGGTCTACCAGACGATGCTGCCGTTCAACTCCTACTTCGACGCCAGCCGGCTCCACCCGGACGGCGAGATCGACCTGTCCTACAGCGACGACCTCGGCCGCAACTGGGTCAAGGGCAACGGTGGCGTGCCGCTCGAACCGCCGAACAACGCCTCGGCGCTGCAGCTCGGGCACGTCGAGGACAAGCAGTGGGTCGCCGTGAACCACATCGCCGGGAACGCGTTCCAGGACCACGTCTACGCGGCGTGGGCCGTGTTCAACGGCCAGTCCATCAAGGTCCGGATGGCCGTCTCGCGCGACCGAGGGGACACCTTCGACAAGGCGGTGACGATCAGCGCGCCGTCCCAGGTCGGGCCCGGTGCCACCTACGTCTACCCGGAGATCGACGCCGTGGGCACGGTGTACGTCTCAGTCGTGTCGTTCCCCCCAAATGGCGGCGCGTCCACGATCTACGTGGCGCGGTCCAAGGACGACGGTCGTTCGTTCAGCGCTTTCGTGCCGATCACCACCGTGACCCTGCCGCCCGGTGAGGTCTACGCCAACACCCGCTTCCGCAGCGGCATCGCGGCAAACCTGGCGGCCAGCCCCACGTATGCCGGCCACCTCTACCTCACCTACGAGGACTGGGACGCCGTCGGCGGCCAGGCTGACGTCAAGATGACGCAGTCCACCGACGGGGGCGCCACCTGGACGGCACCGGTGCTGGTCAACGACAACAGCGACGTCGGTGTCCGCACCGACCAGTTCCAGCCCACCGTCGCGGCCGGTCCGGGAGGCGCCGTCGCCGTCGCGTTCTACGACCGGCGGCAGGCCTGCCCGAAGGACCCGAGCATCCTGTCGGCGGACGTCGGACGGACGAACTTCTGCATCGACACCTCGGTGCAGGCCTACAAGGACAGCGGCAGCGGTGCAGTGGCTGTCGGCGCGAACGTACGCGTCTCGAAGGACACCTGGGACCCCGAGCAGCCTGCGCAGAAGCTCGGCGGGTTGTCGCAGTACCCCTGCGCCGGCGCCACGGATCCCTGTCAGAGGGGCGACGGGTTCATCGGCGACTACTTCGGGCTGGCCATCTCGGCCAAGAACATCTACACCCTCTCGGCCTCGACCCATTACCCCTCGGGGGTGACCGCGGACGAGGGTGGCCCGATCTACTACCAGCAGCAGGTGCTGGCCACCGTGCCGCGCAGCGGCTTCGGCTCCGGCTACTGAGGTCCACCGGCTCCGGTTATTGACGTCCACCGCGTCCGGCTGCCGAGGTCCACCGCCCGCTCCTGAGGGCCGTGCGGATTGTCCGACCGCCCCAGTGGTGTTGCGACGCCATGACCACTTGGGGATTCATCGGAAGCGGACACATCGGCAGCACCGTCGCCCGGCTGGCCGTCGCGGCGGGCCACGACGTGGTGCTGAGCAACAGCCGAGGGCCGGAGACGCTGCAGGACCTCGTGGCCGAGCTCGGCCCGCACGCCCGTGCGGCCACCAGCGAGGAGGCGGCCCGGGCCGCTGACGTGGTCGTGGTGACCATCCCGCTCGGCCGCTACCAGCAGGTGCCGGCCGAGGCGCTGGCCGGGAAGGTCGTCATCGACACGATGAACTACTACCCGCAGCGCGACGGGTCCTTTCCCCAGCTCGACGACGGCTCGACCACCAGCTCGGAGCTCCTCCAGGCGCACGCGCCGGACGCCAAGGTCGTCAAGGGCTTCAACAACATCTACTTCGGGCACCTCGCCTCGCTGGCCCGTCCCCACGGCGCCGATGACCGCTCCGCCCTCGCCATCGCCGGAGACGACACGGCGGCGAAGCAGGTGGTCACCCAGGCGCTCGACGAGATCGGCTACGACACCGTCGACCTCGGCCCCCTCTCGGAGGGCTGGCGCACCCAGCCGGGCACCACGGCATACGGCACCATGTATGCCCGCAACCCGGAGGCGTGGGACGAGGGCGGCCGCACCGTGCCCGCCGACGAGGTGGCCCGGCACGCCGCCCAGGCGCAGCGCTAGGGCGCGTTCCCGGACCCGGCGCCCGGCCACTGGAGCCGCATCTCCAGGAGCGTCTCGAGCGTCACCGACTCCCCGTCACGTCCGCCGCGCCCCACCTGCAGCGACGGGGGCGTCGGCTCGAGCGGCACCGTGCGCCAGCGCCCGAACCGCTCCGGCGGCACGACCAGGACGTAGTAGGCGCCATCCGCGCCGACGGCGACCGACCGGTCGCGGCGCAGGTACCAGCCCACCACTCCGGTGCGGTAACGACCGCGCCCCGACCACGGGCGGGCGGTCAGCTCCTCGGTCGCGAGGCGGGACTCCGTCGCCCGCTCGACGAACCGGTCGATGAGGACCTGCGCCCTGGCCGCGTCCTGCTCGTCACGGCGTCGCTGCGCCGCCACGTGGTAGTCGGCGTTCGCCGCCCGCTCCTCCCGCTCGCCGCGCTTTCGCGGGCCATCGGTGCCCATGCGGCCAGTCTGGCTGACGCTGCACGCTTCCGCCGAGACCTCCACCAATGGCGTGGTGCCACAGGTTGGCGTTGGATGCGGTGCGCCGGGCGTAATCTGTGCCCCCGTGCCACGTGTCAACTGAACCGGCCGCGCGGTACCTGTGATGGCCGCCCACTAGGACAGCGCGACGGTCTCCACGCGACGACAGGCGGGGCACCGCCACCTCACCGTGAAGCGACCGCCGTGGTCCCGTTCGAACAGGTGGGGCACCAGCGAGCGCCGAACGCGCTGCATGGGCTTCAGGCATCCGGGACAGGTCGGGGCACCTGGGGGGTCGGGGGACGGCACCGCGCAAACCTGCCCGAGGGACCGGCAAAGCTCCATAGCCCGTTGGTGTCATGTTTGGCGCGGCGGCTCATGCACGCCCCGGCTCTCTCACGTCCACGCAGGTCTACGCCTCCGGTTCCCAGGCGATGAGCTGGTCGAACACCCGCCCGTCGCCGTCGAGCGCCAGAGCCTCGACGGGCGTTCGGCCGTAAAAAGCCATGACGAGCTCGGCCGCCGTTCCTCGGGCCGAGGCGTATGGCGCGTAGCGCACCGGGGCGTGGTCCTCACCGGCCGCGGTGCTCCCTGTGGAGGTGGGCGCCGGGAGACGGGCGGCCCGTGCGCCGTCGGCGGAGAGCCAGAGGCGCCAGGAGCGGCCCTCGGTGGCGTGGTAGTCGACGACCGCTGGATCGTGCGGCCAGGCGGCCGTCGTCGCGACGCAGGTCGACAGGAACTCCTCGACACCATCGAGTGCCACGTCGTCCGGCAGCGGCTGCGCAGTGCCCACGGCGAGCTGGGCGTCGTAGGTGTGCACCGCGACCTCTTGGAGCTGGTGGCGGGCGACGGCTCCGCAGGTCTGTGGGGACTGCGAGGTGCCCCACCACGTCCAGCAACTTCGGTCCGGGCCGGCCTCGCGCAAGGCGTCCAGCAGCTCCTGGGTGGATTCCGCCAGCCAGGTGTCCAGGGCTTCCCGATCCCGGGGCGCGGCCTTCACAGAAGCGGTCTCCTCGGACGTGCCGATGCGCTGGGTCGCTCGCGTGGCCGGGTCGACGGTGGAGGGCCCTGCGGCGACAACGGCGGCCCAGCGGCGGCGCCCCTGACCCAGGTGCTGCACCAGGTCGGACAACGTCCACTCGGTGCAGGTCGGCACCGGCACCTCGAGGCTCGGTGCGGAGGCGACCGCGACGCGAAACGCCGCCGACCGTTCGTCGATCAGGCGCAGCAGGTCGGGGAACTCCAGCTCGCTGTCCACTGCGGCTGTCTACCACCGTGCGGTCGCAGCCGGACAGCGAATTTCGCCTGTGCTTGTGAGGTCAGGCGGTGAACTCTGCGACGCGCTACCCCGTCTTCAAGAGGACGCCCGCTGTTCCCTGCGGGCGGCTCCAAATCGGGAGGTCATCCATGACCAGCACAGTTCGTCGTCCCTCCCCGTCGCTGGCGCTGGGTGCCAGCCTCGGCACAGCCTTCGGGCTCCTGGCCGTCACCGCCCCCGTCGCGATGGCGACCGCCCCCTCGACCTACCACCAGGTCAACCTGGTCTCCGACGTGCCTGGCCGGGCCAAGGTGACTGACCCTCACCTCGTGAACGCGTGGGGCGCGTCATACCTGGGCACCAGCCCCCTGTGGGTCTCGGACAACGGGCCCGGCGTGGCCACGTTGTACTCCGGCGGCGTCCGCGGCAGCCGGCAGACCGTGCTGCCCCTGGTCGTGCGCATCCCCGGAGGTGCGCCGACAGGACAGGTGTCGAACCCCACGACGTCCTTCGTCATCCGCAGCAGGGGTGCAGCGGCTCCGGCGCGGTTCCTGTTCGTCGGGGAGACCGGGCACCTCACCGGGTGGGCTCCCACCGTGGGCGGCTCCGCGACGGCACCCTCCACACACGCCGTCGACGCGGTCGTCACTCGTGGGGCGGTCGAGAAGGGCGTGGCCATGGGGCAGACGACGCACGGTCCGCGCCTGTACGTCGCGAACTTCTCCGGTGCGCGCGTCGACGTCTACGACGGGGCGTTCCACCGAGTCCGCGTCCCGGGTGCCTTCAGCGACGCCCGTATGCCGCGTGGGTACGCGCCCTTCAACGTCATGGTGGCCGGCACCAAGGTCTACGTCTCGTACGCCCAACAGGACAAGCAGCGCAAGGATGAGGTCGCGGGCGCGGGGCGTGGGCGCGTCGACATCTTCACCCTCGACGGCATGCTGCTGCGCCGCCTGCAGGCCCATCGCGTCCTGAACGCGCCCTGGGGCATGACCGTGGCCCCGTCGGGCTTCGGAACGTTCTCCGGCGACCTGCTCGTCGGCAACTTCGGTGACGGGCGCATCAACGCCTTCAGTCCCGCCACCCTCGCGTTCAGGGGCAGCCTGAGGACATCGGGCGGGAAGGCGCTGGCGATCGACGGCCTCTGGGCGCTGTTGCGGGGCAACGGCACCGAAGGGTCGACCCACGACGTGCTGTTCACCGCAGGGCCGCAGGACGAGACCCATGGGCTGCTGGGCCTGCTGGAGGCGAATCGTCGACGCTGAACGTGGCCTCTGGCTGAAGTGAATCTCCCTGTGCAGCAGGGGGTTTGAAAGTAGCCGTCTCCTCGCTCGGACAGGTTGAGCGGCGAGCGCGCATCGCTGTGCCGGACGACGCCGGCGCAGCGATGCGCGCGCGCCGATGAGTTCGGAAGGCCCTGGGAGTCATTCTTGCCAAGATCGGAACAGTCGCACCCGTCCGGGAGGCATCGTGAAACTTCTGCTCACGTCTGGCGGCATCACCAACGCGAGCATCCGTGATGCGCTGCTCGACCTGCTGGGCAAGCCGATCGCCGACTCGACTGCTCTCTGCATCCCGACAGCGGAGTACGGCCACCCCTGGTGCACGCCGTTCTCGGCCTGGCGCTTCGTCACCGGCCAGACCCCGGCAGGCCGGCCAACGGCTCCCATGTGCGACTTGGGCTGGAAGGCGGTCGGCCTCCTCGAGCTCACCGCGCTGACCACCATCGGCGAGGAGCGCTGGGTCCCTTGGCTCCAAGAGGCTGACGTCCTTCTGGTGGACGGGGGCGACGCGACGTACCTGTGTCACTGGATGCGGGAGTCCGGGCTGGCGGACCTCCTGCCGTCGCTGCCGGAGAAGGTCTGGGTGGGGGTGAGCGCCGGGAGCATGGTCATGACGCCCCGGATCGGGGACGACTTCGTCTCGTGGAAGGGGGCCGACGGCGACGACAGCACCCTGGGGGTCGTCGACTTCTCGATCTTCCCGCACCTGAACCACCCGGACATGCCGTGGAACACGATCGCGAATGCCGAGAAGTGGGCCGCGGACATCGTGGGACCTGCCTACGCCATCGACGAGGACACGGCCATCAAGGTGGTCGGCGGGACTGTCGAGGTCGTCTCCGAGGGGCAGTGGAGGCACTTCCCCTCGTAACCGCGTCCATCAGCACGACTCGAGCTGTGCACGGCCAGCAACGGCCACTTCATGACGGAGCGCAGCGTCGCCGGCAACGGGCGCGGCCGGCTGGGGCCCCCTCGCCGGATCGGCACCGGGTGGCAGGGCATGGTGGGGGTGTTCGGAACCGCGGACTTCAACGGAGACCGAACCCGCGACGTCCTGGCCGTGGACCGGGCGGGGGTCCTGCGGCTCTACCGGGGCAACGGCAAGGGCGGCTTCGCGGCTCACCCACCAAGGTCGGCACCGGCTGGGCAGGGCTGGCGGCCGTCGGGCCGCTGGGTGACTTCACCGGCGACGGGAAGGCCGACGTCGTCGGCCTCACCACCGCGGGGACGTTCCTCGTGTATGCCGGGGACGGCCGAGGTCACGTGCGCTCGACGCGCGTGGCTGGAACGGGCTGGCAGCGCTACTTCTGAGCCGGCGAGCCGCTCGAGCACCCCGACGACGCCCGGAGTGACAAGTCCCACGCACTCGCCCGCTTGGGAGGTGGGCCAAGCGTGCCAGGCGTGCTCGGGTGGGCAGGGCGTTCGCACCGAAGGGCTGCGCCGGCTCCTCATCCCACCAGGGTGATGCTGCGACGTCAGTGGTCCGGAAAGGATCCACCCAGCACCCTCGCCTGAGCGCTGCCGCCTCCGTTGGAACCGAAGGAGACCCCTCGATGACGGGTCGAGACACGATGACTGGCCAGGACATGGCGGGCCGGTCGGCCCGGTACCGCATCAAGCCCACGCCGCTCATGGGCGTCGCGATGATCGTGGCCTACATCGTTGTGGTCTTCGGCCTCCAGTTCAGCTCCGGCATCCCGTACGTGGACTGGGTGAGCACGCCGGCCAACGGTCTGCGCACGGCCGTCCTCCCCCTGGCGGTCGGCTCGGTGCTGCTCGTCGCCTTCCTGGCGATCGCACGCTGGGACATGATCTGGCGCGACCCGGGCCGGCTGCCGATGACCGCGGTCATGAAGGCTGCGCTCTACTTCTTCGTCGCAGCCATACTCGTGCGGGCCGCGGGAGTCGACTGGGGCACGGTGGAGGTGAACCTGCTGCTCGTGGTGATCGCCTCAGGGGTCCTGGTCGGCTTCGCCGAGGAGACACTCTTTCGCGGGATCTTCCTGCGCTCGATGCGGACCAACGGCCGCACCGAGGCCGTGGCCGCGCTGTGGACGGCGATCGCCTTCGGACTCTTCCACCTGCCGAACCTCCTCGTCGGCTCCGGGCCGAGCCAGCTCGTCCAGATCGTCCTCGCGGCACTCTCGGGAGCGACCCTGTACGCATTCCGGCGCTACCGGGGTCTCCTCCTGACTGCCATGATCGCTCACGGCATCTGGGACAGCTCCGCATTCCTGGCCGACAGCGACGGCCGCGACTGGCTTGGCCCCGTCAGCCTCGCGCTCCTCGCCGGCGGCGTTGTCCTCGGCGTCCTCGTGCTCGTCTCGGTCTGGCGCACCGACAAGTCGACGGTGGTCACCCCCTCGGGCATCACGCAGAAGTAGCTGCACCCAGGACTGCGCCTCCGGCCCCCGCCCTTCCGGCCCCCGCGATTCCGCCGTGGTGCGTGCGGCCGTATCCATCCACGCGCGGCCCTAGTCGGGTTTCGGTGCTTTGACCTTTTCTCCTCGGAGCAAGACCTCTCGCGGCTTGCTCAGCAACGAGACGTCCTCTGAGACATCTCCATCCACGAGGAGGAGGTCCGCCGAGAAACCTTTGACGAGCCGCCCTGTCTCGGCACCCAGTCCACACGCCTCGGCCGCCACCGACGTCGCAGCCGCGAGAGCGTCAGCCACGGGATACCCACCATCGACCATCTCTCCCACGGTTCGCCAGACATTGCCGTGCCGCTTCGGGGGGCCCATCCCGGAGTCCACCCCGGTGATGACGGCAACGCCGTGCTTGCGCAGCCGCCCCAGCACGCTGATCCGAGACACGTAGAACTCGTCGAAGGTGGTGAAGCCCAGTCGTGCCGCGAGGGCTCGAAACTGTGGCGGGGGCTCGGGCATCAGGGCGTGCAAGCTGCGGTCGTTGCCCATGGTGAGGTCGACGTAGATGGCGCGACGAGCCATCTCCTCGAGGAGTTGGTCATCGATCTGCGGACCGTCGAGGGTGAGCGCAGTGAAGTGCTCGATCCCATCCACGCCGGCCGCGAGGGCATTGCGGATGCCCAGCAGCGAGTGGGCGTGCGCGACGATGGGCAGCCCCGCGTTGTGTGCGTGATCGACCATGGCCGCGAGCTCTTCGGAGGTGAACTGGGCGCCCAGCTGGTCTGTTCCGGGTGTCGCGAACCCACCGGAGGCCATCACCTTGACCACGTCGACACCGCGTTCGGCGCGCTCAGCGACGGCGACACCCGGATCGCCCTCGACGACTCCGCCCAGGAAATGGCAGTGTCCACCCGGGGTGGTCATGGGAGGACCAGCCGCCACGACGCGTGGCAGGCCGGGGCGTTCGCGGAAACCCAGCGTCAGGTATCCCCGGTCACCGAGGTCTCGTACGGTCGTCACTCCTGCCGATGCGTGAGCGGTCAGGGACTGGGTGATCACGGACTCGACCTCGTGGTCGGACATTGCGCCGGCACGTTCCAGCCCTCCGAACGTCGCGTCGGCGACCAGATGGGTATGGCAGTCGATGAGCCCCGGCAGGATGGTTCCGCCATAATCCGTCACTTCTACGCCCTCTGGGGGGTCCCAAGGGCCGCTGTTGACGTCGACGATGCGGTCGCCGTCCAGAAGCACCGTGGCGCCGCCGGTCAGGAAGCGGGTGCCGTCGAAGACGTGCGGCGCTCGAATCGCGTGCATGTTTCACGGTGCACCTCGTGGCTGCTCACGAGCATCCTCCAAACTGACGACCACTGGGAAGTGTCCATGCTCGGTCGGCGTGGTGTCTGCCACCCCAGTGCTAACCCCATGATGGGAAGACGAGCAGCGCGGGCGGCACTGGGCTGCTGAGCCAGGGCGACGTTTCCCGGCATCGTGGTCGCAGTACAGCCGGGCTGACCTGGCAGTCGCGACGGGCGATAACTAGGCTGCGCTGGATGCATCGCATGGGGCACTCGACGATGCGGGCGGCACTGATCCACCAGCACGCCACTGAGGCTCGGGGCAGGGCTCTGGCAGACCTGTTCTGGACACGCGAGTTCGATTCCCTCACTGCCTCCAACGCGGACTCCATGCTGCTTGCTCAGTCAGGAGACGGAGTCGTCTTGTCATGCCGAGGGGCGGCCCTTCGATGCGCTGACGAAATGCTGATGCTCGCGCGATCGCGCTCGGTAGCTGGCCGCCATGAGCTCTGAGACCGGTGCATCCAGTATGGAAGTGCCGGACCTCGGGCCGGTGCCGCAGAGGCTCACCGTGGACGTCGAGACCGTGTGTCGCCTCGTCGAGGAGCAGTTCCCCCAGTGGTCACAGCGGCCCATCACGCCGGTCCGTACTCCCGGGTGGGACAACCTCACGTTCCGCCTCGGGCACGACATGCTCGTGCGGCTTCCCAGCGCCGCGGAGTACGCGCTGGCTGTGGAGAAGGAGCACCACTGGCTCCCCGAGCTGGCAGAGCACCTGCCCGTTCCCATCCCCGTTCCGCTGGGTCTTGGCCGGCCAGGTGCCGGGTATCCGTTTCATTGGTCGATCTACGGATGGATCCCGGGCGAGGCTGCCGACCAGGGCGCGATCACCGACCCGGCGGGGATCGCCGAGGACGTCATCGACTTCCTCGGGGCCCTGCAGCGAATAGACACCACCGACGGCCCGCAGCCCGGCATACACAACTGGTTCCGCGGCGCTGCCTTGCGCACCTACGACGCGACCGCCCGGCGCGCCCTTGCAGAGCTCGAAGATCACCTTGACGTCGGCTTGGCTGCTGCGGCGTGGGACCACGCCCTGGCCGCGCGCTGGGACGGGGTGGACGTGTGGTTCCACGGTGACTTCGCGCCTGGGAACCTGCTGCTGGAAAAGGGCCGACTTGCCGCTGTCATCGACTTCGGCACCTGCGGTGTAGGTGACCCATCCTGCGACCTCGTGATCGCCTGGACCCTGCTCAACCGCGCCGGCCGCCAGGTCCTCCGCCAACGACTCGACATTGACGCCTCGACCTGGTCGCGAGGTCGCGGATGGGCTCTCTGGAAGTCGTTGTGCCATCTCGCCAGCGCCCTCGACGACCGCGACGAGACCTCGGCATCCGAGGCGCGCCGGGTCATCGACGGACTCCTCGAGGACTTCGGCGCCGCACGTTGATCGAGGCAGACGACCGTGCGTACACAACGACTGCCGGAGTTGGTCCCTGTAGACGAGGCGGGCGTCCACTTTTGCTGCCGCCTCGAGATTGAGATGCTCCCGGCATGAGAGACGACAGCGACCGGCCTCGGTTGAAGCCGGGCTACAACGTGTGGTTTGGGCTGCAGCACGTCACGCTCACCGGCTTCAGGCATTCCGGGCGTAGAGAGAGCTGCGCGAAGTGCAATTCTGCGTTGGAGGAACCCGGGGCCTCCGCGCAGTCGACGTCGAGCCCGGACAGCGGTTAGGACCTGCGAGTGCCCTGGCTTGCCGCTGGGCGAGCGGGATCCCGCGCGTCCGAACCCTTTCGGCGGTTGACGCATCTATCGTGCCTGGCATGACAGCGAAGGATCTTGCGGATCAGGCGACGACCTTGGCAGAGAAGCTGAAGCCCGGCACTTGGGAGGCCGTGCAGGCGCTAGCGCTGGCGTCAATAGCGCAGAGCCTTGCGGCGATGGCTGAGAACAGCCGCCAAGAGAAGGCTTAGCAAGCCCCTGGCGGCATCGCATCGTCCTCGAGCTCCTGGAATGGCTCCGCAACGTCCCGATCCGGCGCTGTCCGCTCGATGTGGACAGCCGGTTCACGCCTGTCCTCGTGGCGAATCCGCCCTGGCCGATGGGCTGCCGCAAGGAGTGGGCGGATGGAGACTCGCGGTCGGGCGCTCGGCGCACCGCCTAGTTTGTGTCTAATGGTTGACACAAGGATTGTCGTCGGTCCATCCTCGGCTTGTCACAACTGTGTGGCACAAACGATTCGGGGGTGTCGATGTCGCTCATCGTTCTTTTCGTCCTGGTCGGCACGCCGCTCCTGTTGACGATGATCGCTCTGTCATTGACGCGCGGAAGTGTCGAGACGGGCGAGGAGTGGACCCGAGTTCGGTGGATGTGGGCTGTCGCGGTCCTCATTGGTGGCGTGGTCGCGTGGCTGCTGTACGGCAGCCTGGACCTAGGGCGTGGCGCGATGCTGGTCCCCGCCGTCTTGGGTGTCGCCGTTGTCGTCGGCGTGGGACTTGGTGAGACCGTGGTCCGGCCCCAGCGACCGGCCGGGCCCCGGTCCGCTTCGCTGGTTGCGCGGCAGGTATCCGACTACCTGCCGCGGGGTCTGACCGCCGTGGTCCTGGCAACTGCAGTGCTGCACCTCGCCACCCTGACCCTGACCACGGTCACGGCCTCCCCGGACGACATGGGGCGTGCCGGTCGGCAGGTCGCAGCTCAGTGCGGTACCACTGGCAGCGCAGCCTCTCCCTATCCGGGGAGTTACTACTCCGTGCCAATGAGCGTGGTGTTTCTGGTCATCGGCCTGACCACCGTGGCAGCGTTGATGGCGGTAGTACGCCGGCCGCGCGGTTTCGCCCCTGACGAGGTCGGGGACGACGTACTGCGCCGGTGGTCCACGACTCGGGTTCTGGCTGCGGCAGGCGCCGCTCTGGCTGCCAGCCACGCGGGCACAGCCTTCTTCGCGGGGACTGCCCTGCTCAGGATGGAGTGTCAACGTGCCTGGATGGAGCCCGTCGGTTGGGTGCTGGTGGCAAGCGTGCCCGTGGCCTTGCTGTTGCTCGGTTGGTTTCTTGGCCGGATCGTCACCCCAGGGGCACTCCCCGCTGCCAGGCCTCAACAACCGGCGGGGGCACGGTGACACTGGTCCTCACCCTCCAACCCGACGACCCGACCCCTCCATACGAGCAGTTGCGGCGCCAGCTCGCCGACCTGATCACGGCAGGGCTGCTCGGCCCGGGCGACCGGCTGCCGCCGCTGCGCCAACTCGCCGGCGATCTTGGGGTAGCCGTAGGCACGGTCGCGCGCGCCTACCGTGAGCTCGAGCAGGAGGGACTGCTCACTTCGCGTCGCGGCGGTGGCACCCGTGTCGCCGCGGGGGGCCAAGTACCTGCAGGAGGTCGGCGGCAGCTGCTCGGCGGCATGGCCGCAGAGTTTGTGGCGCGTGCTAGGTCTCTCGGTTTCACAGACGAGGAGATCATCGTCGCCCTAGGTCGCCAGCTCCCCTTGTCATGAGCGGCTCCCGTATACGGCCAGCGATCCCCAGCACGGGGCCGATCAGGAGTAGCGCGCCTGGCTCTAACCAGCTGGTGCGCGGGACGGAGCTGACCGCGACTCTCACGACCCGAGCCATGGCGAAAGCCGAAGGGGGACGTTGCGTGCGGCCCTGATCGGCCTTGCTCGAGGTTTGCCGCATAGGGGATCGAACCTTCGGCGCGTGGTGCTTTCGTCCCGCACAGTGCCGGTGGTTTTCGCTGTCGTATTCGTTGAGGCTCGACCAGCCGCCTTCGAAAACCAGTAGAGCCGCAATTCTGTGTGCCGTTACCGTGCTGCCGCCCCTGTCGCCCTGCTGAGAGCTGCTGAGGACCTGCCGTTGTACACCAAGTGAGACCTCTCGAGCGTTGATTCGTCGCGCGTCGCGCCTGTGTGCCGCGCTCTTTTCCGCTGTGAACTTCTCACTGGGACCGGTGTTTCTCTGTGCCAACAAATTGGGTGGTCATGCCCATTTGCCTGCCTATCATCATCCGCCGTTGCCACGCGTGTGCCTCAGGGCGTTTCAGGGCAAGCGGCAAATTCCGCGTCAACGCAAACCACAAGCTCCTCGACGCGTGGCTCCTCGCGCTGTGCACCGTTTGCGAGGAAACCATCAAGATCACTGTCGTGGAGCGGATGAGCGTGCGCTCCTTTCGACCTGAGTTGCTGGACCGTCTGCACCACAACGACCGCGACCTGATAGCCGAGCTGCTCGAAGATCCGGTCGTTCTGCGCCGTAATCGCATCGCCCTCGACTGGCACAGCGCCTGGCACCTCGACACCGGCGGATCGGAAGCGCCGGGAGACGAGGCGGTTGACGTCTCGGTCCGCTTTGCGGCGCGGATCCCGGTTCGGCCGGTGCGACTGGTAGCTGAAGGTCTCGGCCTCTCGCGAGCCGAGGTCGAGAGACTGGTCGCTGAGGGGAATCTCGTATCGGCAGTCCGCCTGAGCGGAAAACGCTCGGGTGACTTCACCTTCACGCTCAAGCGCTGAGTTCTCCCCGACGGCTCAGGGGTGGAGCTTCTTTCCCTCAGCCAGCATGGCCACGTATTGCTCGATTCGGCGCGCCCTGGTTTCGGGCTTCTTGGCGTCTTGGATCCGGTAGAGAATCGCGAAGCGGTTTCGCCGGTCAAGGGTCTCGAAGAACTCTGCGGCAGCCGGGTTGGTCGTCAGCGCCGCCACCAGGTCGTCCGGCACCGAGGATGTCCGTGCACCGTCGTAGGCCGCCTCCCAGCGTCCATCGGTCTTGGCGCGCTCGACTTCGGCCAGCCCGGCAGGCTGCATCCGGCCCTGTTCGATCAGGGCGGTCACCTTGTCCCGGTTGACCTTGGACCACTTGCTGTTCGGCTTGCGCGGGGTGAATCGCTGCAGCCAGTGCTGGTCGTCGAACTTGCCCTTCTGTCCGTCGATCCAGCCGTAGCACAGCGCGACATCCAGAGCCTGGGCGTAGTCCAAGGCCACGATCCCGGGGCCCTTCTTTCGCAACTTGAGCCAGATACCCGCGGACGTCGCGTGTTGCTCGCTGAGCCAAGTCTCGAACGCCTCAGCGGACTCAAACGAGACGATCTCTCTTTCCGCGGCCATCCCTTGCCGTCACCCCTCCCGTCATCAGCCCGCCGAGACTACCGGGGGCGGCCTAGCGCCTTGGGGCCGGAACTGTGACGCCTCAAGGGGAGCCAGCGTGTAACCCATCGAACGAAGTCGGGACGGACGACCTGATGCGGTCGACAGTCGCCTACTGCCATGCGTCGGCACGCGTCAAGCAGGACGGGTGACCAGCCGGGTCCAGGAGCACTCGCCACTTACCTCACCTGGCTGTTCGGCGGGCGCAGTCGCACCCAGCGCAAGGCAGGCCCTCTCAGCGGCCTCGAGATCGTCCACGGCCAAGTCGAGGTGGAACTGCTTAGATCCCTTCGTGTTAGGCCAGGACGGTGGTTGGTAGTCCTCGACCGGGCCGAAGCCGAGGGCATGAGCAGGACCGGTGAGCATCGCGTAGTTGTCGTCGGCATACGGCTGCTCCCACCCAAGCACCTCACTCCAGAACCGGGCGCTCGTTCCGGGGTCTGCGCAGTCGAGGGTGAGCATCTTCAGTGCTGCGATGGGTTTCGCAGTGGGCATGCAGGGTTCTCCTTGTCTATCCGACGTCGATGAGGCCTCAAGGCTGCCCAGGATCGACCGGTGGGCGCTTGTAAAAACACGACATCTTCAACCTCGACCGAGTTGGGGATCCTGCGCCTCAGGAACGGGCGCAAATGACGCCACCTTGGGGCCAAGGGTGCATCGACGCGAGAGCTGATGCATCGGATGGGCACGTCCTCAGGTCTCAGTTGTAAAGCTCCGGACGCAGCGGGCTCATCCATGCGTGGCCGTGTCCCTGAGTCCGATGAGAGGGACCCCGAACGAAAGCGTCTTCAGGGTCCTTCTCATGGGAGCCGGTGACGGCAATCGAACCCGCGTGTCCAGGTCGGGAAATCGGACGGAGCCTTTTCGGCTCCGCATGACCAGACACGGACGCTGCACACCGGTATGCCGTGGCTGACCACCGTTGACCCCGTCTAGTCGCACGCCAACCGGACGGGACTGGCTGGTCCATGCTCTGCTTCGCCGCGAACCTCGCGGAACTGGGCGCCGTCTGTGGCGAACGGTTGCGGCCAGCCTTCGGGCGAGTCCTCCCACAGCTCCTGTCGGCCGTAGACGGTCATGTCGAGCATCCCGTAGCTGCCGGCCATGGCCTCGACCCCACGGCCGGTGGTCCAGTACGTCTCGAACACGCGGTCACCGTCGCGCAGGTAGCAGGCCTTCATCCCGAAGTGGCGCCCGGCGAGCAGGCGGTCCGTCGATTCCTGGGCACCGAGTACACGGCATCTCCCACGCCACGAAGTCGCGGTAGCGGGCGGACTCGGGGTAGGGGCCTTGGCAGAACACAGCGAAGGTGACGTCGCGCGAATGCAGGTAGGACAGTTCCAGTGCGTGGCCGGAGAAGAACGTGCAGCCCTCGCACTGCTCGGCGGCGGGGTGGCCGGTGTGCCACATGTGGAACGACGCGAACAGTTGGGACCTGCCCTCGAACGTGTCGATGAGCGGTACCTCGCCGTTGGCGGCAATCACCTGCGTCATGCTGTCGACCTCCACCATCTGAAGCCACCGGCGTACTGCAGCAATCGCGTCGCCCTCGCGGGTGTGTGCCTTTTCCCGCACGTGGAGCGCATCCACCTGCCTTTGCCAGGTGTCGCGGTTCACGGTGGGCGGCGTGGCGGTCATTTCGTCTCCTTCGACTGTTCAGCGTTGATCTCGGACCGTCTACGCGGCAGAGAATCATCGGAAGTCGGGCCCCACGTGCAGGAGGGCAGGTCACGGCGAGGCTGTCACCAGGGCGGTGTCTGGCGTTGCCTGGCGCAGGTGACTCCGCCACTCGTGGGTCCCCCTACGCGAGGCCGTCCAAGCGCTGTGCTGGCACGTTGTTGCAGTGTGAGCCTGTCGCCGATGAGTTTTCCTTGTCCCGGTGGTCTACACCTCGATGCGGTTCGCGAGCTCATCGACGGGCAGCAGTGTCTGGTGAACACCTAGCCGGCGCCCGGTGAGCTGTCCATCGTTGAGCAACCACCCTGGTCGCGTCGGTTCGGCGCGACGCATGCCATCTCGGCGGGAACGCGCTCGGGCCACATTTCCCACACGACCGCTCCACGACGCACTTGGAGGTCCACGATGCATCCGATGACTCACTCGCGACGGCGGGGGGCGTGGTGACGACGATCGAAGCGAACGGCGTTCCCCTCGGGATCGAACAGTTCGGCGACCCGGCGGCCCCGCTGATCCTGTGTGTGGGCGGCACGACGATGCTCTCTTGGCCCGACGAGCTCTGCGAGGCCCTGGCCCACGGCGGGCGTCACGTCGTCCGGTACGACCTGCGCGACTCGGGTGCGTCGCTCACCGTCGATCCGGAGGCTCCGGCATACACGCTGCGCGACCTTGCCGCCGACGCGGCAGCGCTCGCCCGCGAACTCGATGATCGGCCCGCGCACTTGGCGGGCATCGGTGTCGGCGGGATGGTCGCCCAGGTCGCCGCGCTTGACCATCCGGCCGCGTTCTGCGCGCTGACCCTCGCCGGAACGCGGCCTGTCGCTCCGGGCCCCGTCGATGACGACCTGCCCGACCATGACGCGGCGACAATGGGCCGGCTGTTCTCGCGCGCAATGCCAGACTGGTCCGACCGCGAGGCGGTGGCGGAGTTTGCCGCTGGTAGCGCTGAGATCCTCGGCGACGATCCCGCCGTCGCGCGCGGGGTCGCCGAGCGCAAGTGGGATCGCACGCCGGGCTCGGCGCCCGCGGTGCAGATGGCCAACCAGTTGGGCGTGGTGTTCGCCAAGCTCGACTGCACGCCACGCTGGCGTGAGCGGCTGGCCGAGCTCTCGCTGCCGGCGCTGGTGGTGCATGGTCGCCGCGACCCGTTCTTCCCGGTTGGCAATGGTGAAGCGCTCGCACGCGAGATCCCCGGTGCGCGGTTGCTCGTACTCGAACGGGCCTCGACGGCGATCCCGGTTACGGCGGCCGGAGAGGTCGCGACGGCGATGCTCGGCCTCTAGGTACCCAGGGCCCTGGCCGCAGCGCGCGCCCGGCGCGGCTCCGAGGGCCGTCGGCGCCGTCTGTCTCGCCTTGTCTCCAAGCGACGACCATGCTCCACGCCCGGCACTTCGAGACCGCCGTGAGCCAGAGGTCGGGTCTCTTGGGCTTCTCGTCCGACGTGGACATCGTGAGCTTGGCGATGCGCCTGCTTCGGCGTCTCGATATGGCCGAGCTTGGTAGAACGTTGACAGCGTGTTCAGGGTTCTTCTCGTTGGTTGGAGCCGGTGACGGGAGCCGTCGGCCGGGCGCTCGCTCGTTCCTCGCTCGCGGGAGGCCTCCTCCCGATTCCCGGCCATGTTCCCGAGTCCAATGAGAAGGACCCCGTACGAAAAGCGCGTTCGGGGTCCTTCTCATTGGAGCCGGTGACGGGAATCGAACCCGCGTGTCCAGCTTGGGAAGTGGGCTCACCTAGCCACGTTCGTGCTCAGAGGCAGTGCGCGGGAGTGACCCCGAATGCACCTATTGAGCCGCACATTGGGCACGGTAAGGGCACGAGAAGGAGGCTCCGACCCACACGATGCTCTTAACTCCATCGCGAGCTGGAGTCGTCCTCTCATGCCGATGAGCGAGCGCTCGTGAGTCGTCGACTTGAGCGTTTGCGCAAACGCCCGTTTCTGAACGATCGTGACCGATGACCGACCGCAGCGACGGCATGCAACAACTACCCGCCCCGCTAGCCCTCAGTGATACTGCTGTCGGCCTACTTGCGGTGTAGCGCTTTCTTCGTCTTGTCGAGTGTGGACTCGATCGCGTCCTTCGCCTTGTCGATACCGTGCTCGACGTCTTCCTCTGCTTGAGCGGTCTTGTTCTTGGCCTTGCCCGCGAGTTGATCGCGCTTACCTTCGGCCTGAAGCTCTTCGTCGCCGCTGAGGGCGCCATAGGCTTCCTCGACACGTCCCTTGGCTTGATCAGACTTGCCACTCATGGGATCGCTCTCCTCGATGTGTGTTTCGGTTGTTCTTCTAACCCTTCATGGCCCGGCTGACGCCGGGTAGGGTCAGAGGTCACCCGCGGGTGCACCTAGTCGCTCCTGGCTGACCTTCGACTCCACCAGCCGAGCCCCAACACCCGCCCGGATCGGAAGTTCCGCCGGTCGATGCGCTGCCAGCGCGACTGCCGACCCGGAACTCCGGCATCCACCGCATGCCGTGACGAGTGCTCGGATGCGTGGTCATGCCTTTGGCCCCTGCCGCGTGACAGGCGCGGCCTCGAGTAAGTACATGTGACGGACCAGCACGAGCGCGCCCCTGGGGAGCGGGCCGCCCGGGAGCGCACCGGCCGCGTACTCGGCTGGCTGTCCGGACTGGCCTTGTTAGTCGTCCCGTGGATCGCGGCCGGGGTGCTCGCCACCGTCGGCAGCATGGTGGGACCTGAAAGTTGGCATGCGGAACGCACCTTCCCCTGGCTGCTGCTTGCAACTCTCGTGACCGGCCTGGGCTGGGTTATCTACGGGAGCGTGCGGATCAACGGGTTCCGTCGCGGCGGCCTGCCCGGAACCGCCATCGCGCTGGTTGTGATCGGCGGGATCTACGTCCTCGGAGTCGTGCTCCAGCAATGACGGGATGTGAATAATGGCTGCGGCTAAGTCGTCCCACTCCTACACGCATCGCTCCGCGGCGCCGGTCCTCGCGTCAAGTACCGCGAACGACCGCGATCCAACGTCCGGATCTGGCGCTGTCCGCGCGGACGTCCAACTTGGGAAGTCGGCCCAACACAGCTTTCCCGTGTGGCAGGCGCAGTGGGACGGCGCAGCGAGTGACCTCATTGACCGTGGATGACCTTGGCTAATCGCACGCCGATCGCACGGCGGTGAGTTCCGGCCTTCGCTCCTCGGGCCTTCTGATTCGGGGTCGTCTCAAAGTCATTGAAATGCCATGCGGACCGGCGCCAAGTCGGCACACACTGACGCTGAGGGTCGCCCGCTGCGACTGGTAGGGGGACGCTGCGGGCGACCCTGATTGGCGTTGCTCGAGGTTTCACCGCATGGGGGCTAGGACCTTCGGCGTATGGTGCTGCGTTCTTCGCAGGCGCACACATTAGGTACGGGCTTGTTCATCCCCCTTAGAATGCCCGCACCCGGTGAATCGGCTCCCGACATGAGCCGGCGGTGACAGCCTCCGCGGATCGCCCCCTGATCGCGGAGGCTGCACCGTGCCCGGCTGCTGCGGAATGTCTCGACGTCGAAATAGTCCCGACGAGCCATGGGCAACCCCTGGGGTACGCCGAAGATGCTCCCGTGTCCCACCGCAAAGCGGCCCAGACCCCGCCCCTTTGCGACCGCTGTGACGTGGCCATGGATCGCGTTCCCCGGTCGCTTGTGCCGACGATCCTCGAACGCGGCCGCTTTGCGGTGAAGTGGCGCTGCGCCCGCTGCCTTCGGCATACGGTCGTCTGGTTGTCCTAGCGACGGCTGCTGCCGACCGGGCGGCTTGAACGGGCACGGCGACGAAGGAACGCGCTCCCGATTGGGCACGTAGTGGGCACGCGGCGGGATCGTCGGCCCAACAACACGAAAGCCGCAGGCGGGGAGTCAGTCCCTGACCTGCGGCTTTGGCATCGGAGCCGGTGACGGGAGCCGTCGGCCGGGCGCTCGCTCGTTCCTCGCTCGCGGGTGGCCTCCTCCCGATTCCCGGCAGTGTTCCCGTCCAATGGGAAGGACCCCAAACGAAAAGCGTGTTCGGGGTCCTTCCCATTGGAGCCGGTGACGGGAATCGAACCCGCGTGTCCAGCTTGGGAAGCTGGCGCTCTACCATTGAGCTACACCGGCAGGCACCGCCCCACGAGGCGGTGCGCGTGCAGTGTAACGGAACCCGCGGCGACGTCCGCCGGACCCCTCGAAGCCGGCCAAACGGCATACCGGCCGAGCCCCTTGGCGCGAGGTTCCCGAGCCACTCCCGCACCCCGGCGGACACACTGACGCTCTCGGGTGTGCACGCCGTGGCCGACCGCAACCCGTGGCCCGGCACCTGCGGGTGACGCATCGGCCCGGCGCCACGGTCGTGGTCGAACCCGCGCGATAGCCTCTCCCCGTGCTGCTGAGCGACCGCGACATCAAGGCCGAGATCGACTCCGAGCGCGTACGGCTCGAGCCCTACGACCCGGCGATGATCCAGCCGTCGTCGATCGACGTGCGCCTCGACAAGTTCTTCCGCCTGTTCGACAACCACAAGTACCCGGTCATCGACCCGGCGCAGGACCAGCCCGACCTCACCCGGCTCGTCGAGGTCGACCCCGCCGACGGGTTCGTGCTCCACCCGGGCGAGTTCGTGCTCGGCTCCACGCTGGAGACCGTCAGCCTCCCCGACGACCTCGCCGCCCGCGTGGAGGGCAAGTCGTCGCTCGGCCGACTCGGGCTGATGACCCACGCGACGGCCGGCTTCGTCGACCCCGGCTTCTCGGGCCACGTCACGCTCGAGCTGAGCAACGTCGCGACCCTGCCGATCATCCTGTGGCCCGGCATGAAGGTCGGCCAGCTGTGCTTCTTCCGCCTGACCTCGCCCGCCGAGAACCCCTACGGCAGTGAGAAGTACGGCTCGCACTACCAGGGCCAGCGCGGCCCGACCGCCAGCCGCTCCTTCCAGAGCTTCCACCGCACCGAGCTCTGACGAGACCTCCGGTGCCGCGCGCGGACAGCACCCACGACCCCATCCGCGAGCGCGTCCGCGCCGAACACCCCTGTGACAACCCTGAGGTGCTCGCCGTCCCGGTCGCCGAGGCGGCGCAGACGCGTGCCGCTCGACTGCCTGAGCCGGTGGCCCCCGGGGAGGCGTGACGAGGCAGGGGAGGACATGAGCGGGCCCGAGCTGAAGTGGACCCACGAGGCCAAGGAGCCCCGCGGAGCGGTGCTGGTGCTGCCAGGCGGCAAGAGCAACAGCCACATGGCCACCAGCTGGCGACAGCTGGCCGTGCTCCGGATGATGCCGTTCGCGTGGACCCTGGCCTCCGAGGGCGAGGGTGCCCTGTCCGTGGCCGTCCTCCGGTATGCCGTGCGCGGCTGGAACGGGTCGGCTGCCAGTCCCGTGGCCGACGCCAGGGAGGCCCTCGACCAGGTCACCGCACGTTACCCGGGGGTTCCGGTGGGGCTGCTCGGGCACTCGATGGGCGGGCGGGTCGCCTTCCGGCTGTCCGGCGACGACCGGGTGTCTGCCCTGGTGGCCCTCGCCCCCTGGGTCGAGCGCAGCGATGTCGCGATGGGGCATCCCGGCCTGCACACCCTGGTCATGCACGGCACCCGCGACCGGATCACCTCCCCGCGCAACAGCAAGGCGATGGCCGAGGCGATGTCGGCCCTCGGTGTCGACGTGACGTGGCGCCCGGTCGAGGGCGAGACCCACAGCATGCTGCGGCAGGCCGGCACCTGGCACCAGGAGTCCGCCCGGTTCCTCGTCGACGCCCTCCACGCCGGGCTGCCCGGACGCTAGCCGTCCGCAGGCGAGGAACCCTCCCCATGGACAGCGACGTCGCGACCGCCGGTCCCGCGCAGACCCACCCAGCTGACCACACCCCCGGCGAAGAGGAGCACCGCACAGGCGAGCTGCGCGGTGCGGTAGCCCTGCGTGAGCGCGGTCGGGTTGGTGTAGTCGGCACCGGAGAGGCCGACCAGCGGCGGCAGCGCCGCCACGGCGAGGAGCGAGCCGGCACGGGCGACGGCGTTGTTCACGCCACTGGCCACGCCGGCATACCGGTCGGCCACCGCGGCGAGCACCGTCGCGGTGAGCGGCGCGACGAGGGTCGCGAGCCCCAGGGCGAACACGGTCATGCCGGGGATGACGCCGGTCCAGAAGCTGGTGCCCTCGCCGACCGGCACGAGCAGCAGCACGCCGCCGGCGCACACGATCGGGCCCACCGTCATCGGGATGCGGGGGCCGATGCGGCTGGAGAGGTCGGCCAGCCGCGAGGAGAGCAGGAGCAGCGCCACGGTGATCGGCAGGGCCGCCAGCCCCGAGACCATCGGCGAGAAGCCGGAGACCACCTGCAGCTGGATCACCAGGAAGAACAGCACCGCGGCGAGGGCGCCGTAGACGAGGAAGGTCATCCCGTTCGCGGCGGAGAACACCCGCGACCGGAAGAGTCCCAGCGGCACCAGCGGCGAGGGCGTCCTCGCCTGCCGCAGCAGGAACCCGGCCATCAGCGCGACCGCCGCAGCACCGGTGACCGCGAGGACGAGGCTCGACGCGTCGCCGCTCGCCGTCAGGGCGTAGGTCAGGGCCCCGAGCCCCGCAGCACCCAGTGCCGCCCCGACCACGTCGAACGGCCCGGTCGCCTCCTCGTCGCGGCTCTCCGGCATGTAGTGGTGGCACAGCCACACCACGAGCACACAGATGGGCACGTTGACCGCGAAGATGCCGCGCCAGCCGCCGTGGTCGAGCAGCCAGCCGCCCACGAAGGGCCCGGCCGCGGCGGCGATGCCGGACAGGCCCGCCCAGGTGCCGATGGCCCCGGCCCGGTCCTCCTCGCGGAAGCTGCCCTGGATCAGCGCCAGGCCGCCCGGGGTGAGCAGGGCCGCCCCGACGCCCTGGAGCACGCGGGCGCCGATGAGCTGGTCGGGCGACTGGGCCGCGGCGCACAGCAGCGACGCCAGGGCGAACCAGCCGACGCCGACCAGGTACACGCGTCGACGCCCCAGCCGGTCGCCCAGCGAGCCCCCGACGAGGATGAGCCCGGTCAGGCTGAGCATGTAGCCGTTGACCACCCACTGCAGCTGTGCCAGCGAGGCGTCGAGCTCGCGCCCGATGGTCGGCAGGGCGATGGTGACGACCGAGCCGTCGAGGATCGCCACCCCCGAGCCTATGGTCACCGCCGCCAGCGCACCCCGGCCGCGTCCGCTGCTGCGGGTGAGCTGCTCCTTGGGCGCCACGGTCACCCGGCCATTGTGATCCCGCGGCATGCGCGCAGGTGTCACCTTCCTCCGTTAGGTTCGATCGCATGATCGTCTTCGACGGCGTGACCAAGAGATACCCCGGCGGGACGGTGGCCGTCGACAACCTCAGCCTCGTGGCGCCGAACGGGAAGATCACGGTTCTGGTTGGTCCCTCCGGCTGTGGCAAGACGACCTCGCTGCGCATGGTCAACCGGATGATTCGGCCTACCTCGGGCACCATCACCCTCGACGGGCGCGACACCGCCCGGATGAAGGAGTCGGACCTGCGGCGCGGCATGGGCTACGTCATCCAGCACGCCGGTCTCTTCCCGCACCGCACGGTGCTCGAGAACATCGGCACCGTGCCGCGCCTGCTCGGCTGGGACCGTCGCAGGACCGATGCCCGCGCCCACGAGCTGATGGAGCAGGTCGGCCTGGACGAGGTCTTCGCCAGCCGCTACCCGTCGCAGCTGTCCGGCGGCCAGCAGCAGCGCGTCGGCGTCGCCCGCGCCTTGGCCGCGGACCCACCGGTGCTCCTCATGGACGAGCCGTTCAGCGCCGTCGACCCGGTGGTGCGCGAGCAGCTCCAGGACGAGTTCCTGCGCCTGCAGGACGAGCTGGGCAAGACGATCCTGTTCGTCACCCACGACATCGACGAGGCCATCAAGCTCGGCGACCAGATCGCCGTCCTCCGCGTCGGTGGGGTGCTCGCCCAGCTGGCCGACCCGGCATACCTGCTCAACCACCCGGTCGACGACTTCGTGGCCGACTTCGTCGGGCGCGACCGGGGTTACCGGGCGCTGTCGTTCCAGCCGACCCCGCGCCTGCCGCTGCGGCCGGAGCGCACGCTACTGATCGGCGAGACGACCCAGGGCGTCGCCCAGGACTGGGCCCTCGTCGTCGACGACGCCAACCACCCGCTCGGCTGGGTGGAGCCGCGGCGCGTCACCGGGGAGATCCGCTCGGAGATGCTGCACCGCGGCGGCACCGTCGCCCGGGCCAGCGGTCCGCTGCGCGGCGCCCTCGACGCTGCCCTGTCGTCGCCCAGCCGGCGCGGCGTCATCGTCGACGACTCCGGATCGCTCGTCGGCACCGTGCAGGCCCACGAGGTGCTCAACGCGATCGAGGAGGCCGCGCGTCCCGAGGTCGCCGACCCGACGAACCCCGGGGCGCCGGCGCGATGACGAGCCCTCGACCGAGCAGCGGCCAGCCATGACCTGGTTCCTCGACCACGTCCAGGACGTCCTCGACCTCGCGGTCCAGCACGTCTACCTCGCCGGGCTCCCCCTCGTGATCGGCCTGCTGCTCGCGCTGCCACTCGGCTGGCTGGCCCGGCGGTACCCCGGGCTGTACACGCCGTTCACGGCCGGCTTCGGCCTGCTCTACACGATCCCGAGCCTGGCCCTGTTCATCCTCCTGCCGGGGATCCTCGGCACCAGGATCCTGGATCGGAGCAACGTCCTCGTGGCCATGACGGTCTACACCGTGGCGCTGCTGGTGCGCACCGTCGCCGACGCCCTCGGTGCGGTGCCCGACGACGTGAAGCAGGCGGCCACCGCCATGGGCTTCACCCGGTTCCGCCGCTTCTTCGCCGTCGAGCTGCCGCTGGCCGTTCCCGTCATCGCCGCCGGGATGCGGGTAGCCGCCGTGAGCAACGTCAGCATCGTCAGCGTTGCCGCCGTCATCGGCATCCCCCAGCTGGGGCTGCTCTTCACGGACGGGTTCGCGCGCTCCTTCTACGACCCCATCGTCGTCGGTCTGGCTGCCTGCTTCGTGCTGGCCCTGGCCTTCGACCTCGTGATCCTGGCGGTGGCCCGGCTGCTCACGCCGTGGCAGCGGGCAGGTGGTGCCTCGTGATCAACGACGTCGCCTCCTGGCTCCTCGACCCGGCGCACTGGACCGGACCCGACGGTGTCCCCGCCCGCACGTGGGAGCACATCTGGTACTCCGGCGTCTCACTCCTCATCGCCTCGCTCATCGCGGTGCCCGCCGGTCTCCTGATCGGTCACACCGGCCGTGGGCGGGTCGTCGCGGTGAACCTCGCCGGCGCCGCCCGGGCCGTCCCGAGCCTCGGGCTGCTGTTCATCATGGTGCTGTTCCTCGGCCCGAGGCTGAGCGGCGACGCGGCGTCCCTCTGGCCCAGCCTCATCGTGCTCATCGTGCTGGCGATCCCGCCGATCCTCTCCGGCGCCTACGCCGGCGTCGAGGGCGTCGACCCGGCCGCACGCGACGCCGCCCGGGGCATGGGCATGACCGGCTGGGAGGTGCTCAGCCGGGTCGAGGTGCCCTGCGCCCTGCCCCTGATCTTCTCCGGCCTGCGGTCGGCGGCCCTGCAGGTGGTGGCTACCGCCACCATCGCCGCCATCGTCGGCATCGGCGGCCTGGGCCGCCTCCTCATCGACGGCCAGGCCATCCGCGACTTCCCGCAGATGGTGTCCGGCGCCCTGCTCGTCGCGGTGCTGGCGCTGCTCGTCGACCTCGCCCTCGCCGGCGTGCAACGGTATGCCGTGTCGCCCGGGCTCACGGGACGAACCACCACCCGCGGTGGCGGCCGCGCGGCCACCGACGCCGACGGCACCACGGACGCGGACGGCATACCAGCGCCTGGCGCGGTGTTCGCAGGCGAAAAGGAACTCGCCGTTCGCCGCGAGGCAGGCAAGACTGAACCGCGACACAACAGTTGACCGATCAAAGAACCGCAAGGAGCAGGTCAGTGAGAACATCCCGGATCGCCGTCAGCCTCGGCGCCGCCTTCGCCCTCGTGTCCCTGGCCGCCTGCGGCGGCGGTGGCAACAACAACGACGTGTTCGCCACCGGCAGCAGCTCGAGCGGCTCCGGCGGCGGCTCGAGCATCACCGTCGGTTCGGCCAACTTCCCCGAGAACCAGCTGCTGGCCGAGATCTACGCCGGCGCGCTCAAGGCCAAGGGCGTCGACGTCACCACCAAGCTCAACATCGGCAGCCGCGAGGTCTACATCCCGGCCCTGAAGGACGGCTCGATCGACCTCATCCCCGAGTACACCGGCGTGCTGGCGCAGTACTTCAACAAGAACGCGAAGGCGACCGACGCCGACGGCGTCTACAAGGAGCTGCAGGCGGCGCTGCCCTCCACCCTCACCGTGCTGGACAAGTCGGCTGCTGAGGACAAGGACTCGGTCGCGGTGACCAAGGCGACCGCCGACAAGTTGCAGCTGAAGTCGATCGCCGACCTCAAGGGCAAGTCGCAGAACCTCGTGCTCGGCGGGCCGCCGGAGTGGAAGACCCGCGAGACGGGCGTTCCCGGCCTGAAGAAGCTCTACGGGCTGGAGTTCAAGTCGTTCAAGCCCCTCGACGCCGGTGGTCCGCTGTCGGTCCAGGCGCTGAAGAACGGCCAGGTCGACGCGGCCAACATCTTCACCACCGACCCGAGCATCCCGGCCAACAACTTCGTCGTGCTCGAGGATCCCAAGCACCTCTTCGCTGCGCAGAACGTCGTGCCGCTCATCACGAAGACGAAGGTCAACGACACCGTCTCGGGGGCCCTCAACGGCGTCTCGGCCAAGCTCGACACCAAGACCCTGACCGACCTGCTCGCGAAGGTGGTCACCGACAAGCAGGACCCGGACAAGGTCGCGCAGGAGTGGCTGAAGTCCAACGGGCTGGGCTGACTCGGGGTTGACTCGGGGCTGACTCGGGACCGGTCCGACGCCGGGCCGAGCTCACCCCAGGGCAACGGCGCACACAGAAAGGCCGGATGTGGCTCCCCCGAACCACATCCGGCTTCTGTGGCGGTTCCCCCGATCCGCCGCTGCGCGTCCGAGCCCGGCACGCGGGAGGCGCCCCTCCACGTCTCCCGCCTGCCGGCCCCGGCTTGCTGTGGACCAGACTGCCCGGGTGGCACCGAGGGAGGCATCGGTGAAACCACCGATATTGACGGATGGGTGTCGATAGCCTGCTTCGGTGCTGACTCCATGCGTCGGGCGTGAGGACGCCCTCGACCGCGTGCGCAGCCTGCTCCTCGACGGGCGCTGGGTGACCGTGACGGGAGCCCCCGGGTGCGGCAAGACGCTGCTCGCCCGCCACGCCGCGGAGGAGCACCCCCGCGCCGTCTGGGTCTCGGCCCGCAGCCTCCGCGGCGCCGACGCCATCGTCACCGCCGCCCTCGACGCGCTCGGGGCCGACATCGCACCGGGTGACCCGCCCTTCCTGGCGCTCAAGCGCGCACTCGACGACCAGGACGTCCTGCTCGTGCTCGACGGCGTCGACAGCGTCGACGGGCTCGGCATCCTGTGCGACGAGCTCATCGACTCCACCTCGACCTTCCGGCTGCTCTGCACCGCCTCGTCGGTGGCCGGTCGCCCCCACGAACGGGTGGTGCGGCTGGGGCCGCTGCGGGTGCCGCAGCGCGGCGAGGGTCTCGAAGGCCCCGCCGTGGAGCTCTTCCTGGCCCGGATCGCGGCTGCCGGCGGCCACCCCGTGGACCTGCGCCGCGACGAGCGCAACGTCCGCCGGCTCCTCCAGGCCAGCGGTGGGCTGCCGTTGCTGATCGAGCACCTCGGCGTGCAGATCGCGCTGGTCGGCGTCTCCGACGTGACCCCGACGGCCTCCATCGACGAGGCGGTGCATGCCTCCTACGCCCTGCTCGACGAGGACCAGAAGCGCTGCTTCCGCCGGCTCGCGGTCATGCAGCACCCGGTCAGCCTCGACGTCCTCGCCGACATCACCGACGTCACCCGCGCGGAGGCGGCGCAGCTCGCCTCCGCCCTCGCCCGCCGTAGCCTCGTGGAGGTGCACTCCGACGGCCGGTTCGACATGCTCGCACCGATCCGCCGGCACGGGGTGGCCCTGACCGTGGACGGTGACGACCACGAGCAGGCGGTCGCCGGCCTGCTGCGCTGGGCGGAGCGGGTCACCCCGTCGGACGGCATGAGTGGCGCCGCCGACGAGAGCTGGCTGCGGGAGATGGGTGTCATGAGGCAGGCCATCACCGCTGCCGCCGCCGAGGCCCGAACCCGCCCGCTGGCCTACCGGCTGGCCAACAACATCTTCTCCTCGCTCTACACCGCCATGCGCGCCCGGGAGGCGGTCGAGATCCTCGAGGAGGTGCTCGCCAGCGGCGACGGACCGGCCGACATCGGATCGCAGCTCGCCCGACGGGCCGGCATCTGCGCCTCGGAGGTCCGCGGCACCTACGAGGGCATGCCCCTGCTCGAGCGGGCCGAGCAGCACGCGCTCACCGACCCCCACCCGGACCGGCAGCGTGCCCGCAACGCCTCCATACGCGCCGAGATGCACCTCGACGCCGGCGCCCTCGACGCCGCCCGTCAGGAGGTCGAGGCCGGACTGCGCCTCGCGGTGGGCGACGACTACGTGCTGCGCCAGCTGCGCCGCACCCTGGTCGACATCCACGTCTGCCGGGGCGAGTTCGACGAGGCCGAGGCGCTCGCCGAGGTGGTGATGACCGACGCCCCCGCCGAGGAGCAGTGGATGGCGCTGTCGGCGCGGATGCTCATGGGCGTCATCGCGGCCGAGCAGGGCCGGACCGTCGAGGCGGCCGCCATCGCCCGGGCGGCCCGCGACCGGGCCGTCGACCTCGCGGAGGACCGCATCGCCCTGCTGGCCGACACGCTCTTCCGGGCCGTGTCGGACAACCCGCGGTCCGCGAAGGTCCACTACGAGTGGCTGCCCTGGGGGGTGCGCCTGGGCGTGCAGCTGCAGGACGCCCGCGACCTGATGGCAGCGCAGGAGTGCCGCCGGGCCGCAGGTCTGGCCGCCGACATCATCGTGCTGGCCGACAGCATCCGGCTGGGTCGCGACGGCATCGAGGCCCGGCTCCTCCTCGGCGACGCGCTCACCGCCTGCGGCGAGGGGGCCCAGGCGGCCGCGGCATACCTGGGCGCGCTGCGGCAGGCGACCGAGTGCGGCTTCCCGCTGCGGGCGGCGGACGCCCTCGACGGTCTCGACCGGGCGCTCGCAGCGGAGGGCAGCTCGGCGGCGGGCCGGTGCTCGGCCGCGGCCCGCGCGCTGCGGGCGCCACGTCGTGCCGTGGCCCGTCAGCGACCTGGCCAGGGCGTGCCCTCGAGCGTGCCGCAGCGGAGCGTGCCCGCCGACTGGGTGTCCGACGGCCAGTTCACCGACGCCGGCGTCGCCGCCGTCACCACGCTCTTCACGCCCGAGAGCGGCGCCGGTGAGGCCGCCGACTCGCCGCTGTCGCTGCTCACCCGCACGGAGCGCACCGTGGCCAGCCTGGTCGCGCAGGGCCTGACCAACCGGCAGATCGCCGAGCAGCTGTTCGTGTCACCGCGCACGGTCGACGCCCACCTGGCGCACATCTTCCGCAAGCTCGACATCAGCTCGCGGGCCCGGCTGGCGGCCCTCATGGTCGACCACGCCTGAGACGGAACGAGAGAGGGCCGGTATGCCGCCCACGCGGCATACCGGCCCTCTCACCTCACAGCCCTGACGGGTCAGGCGGTCGGCGCGGGCTCCGGCTCGGGGACCTCGGCGGCGACCTCGCCGCCCTCCTGCCCGCGGCGGACCGCGGCGAGCAGCATCTGGGCGACGTCGACGACCTCGACCTGCTCGCCCTGTCCCTCGGACTGCTTGGCGGTCAGTCCGTCGGAGATCATGACGCGGCAGAAGGGGCAGCCGATCGCGATCCGCTCGGCGCCGGTGGCCAGCGCCTCCTCGGTGCGGTTCATGTTGATGCGGGTGCCGAGCTTCTCCTCCATCCACATGCGGGCGCCGCCGGCGCCGCAGCAGAACGACTTCTCCTTGCTGCGCTCCATCTCCTTGAGCTCGACGCCGGGCAGGGCGCCGATGAGCTCGCGGGGCGGGGAGTAGACCCCGTTGTGGCGGCCGAGGTAGCAGGGGTCGTGGTAGGTGACCGTCTCGGCGGTGGAGGCGACGTCCTTGTTGCTGGACATGCCGGGACGCTCGGCCGGGCGGGCCACCGGCACCAGCTTCTTGTCGCGCACGAGGCGGTTGAGCAGCTGGGTGTGGTGGACGACCTCGTACTTGCCGCCGAGCTGGGGATACTCGTTCTTGATCGTGTTGAAGCAGTGCGCGCAGGTGACGACGATCTTGGTCGCGCCGACCTCGTTGAGCACCTCGACGTTCTGCTGGGCCAGCATCTGGAAGAGGAACTCGTTGCCGGCGCGGCGGGCGGAGTCACCGGTGCAGGTCTCGCCGTCGCCGAGGATGGCGAAGGTGACCCCGGCCTGGTCGAGCAGCTCGGCCACGGCGCGGGTCGTCTTCTTGGCGCGGTCCTCGTAGGCGCCGGCGCAACCGACCCAGAACAGGTAGTCGACGTCGTCGGCGGACTCGACGTCCTGGCCGAGGATCTTGACCGGGAAGGGCAGGTCCTTGGCCCAGTCGAGGCGGGCCCGGGCGGCCATGCCCCACGGGTTGCCCTTGTTCTCCATGTTCTTGAACAGGCCACCGAGCTCGTTGGGGAACGCCGACTCGATGAGGTTCTGGTAGCGACGCATGTCGACGATCGCGTCGACGTGCTCGATGTCGACCGGGCACTGCTCGACGCAGGCGCCGCAGGTGGTGCACGACCACAGCACGTCCTGGTCGATGACCGCGTCGGGGCCGTGCGGGTTGTAGGCCGTCAGCGGGTGGTCGAGGTCGTAGCCGGTCTCACCGATGAGCGGCAGCTCGGCCAAGGGGGCCGCGGCGGCCAGGCCCTTGCCCTTTGCGTCACCCTTCCCGTCGGGGTTGCCCTCGGCCGAGCCCGCTCCGGCGAGCGCGGCCTCGCGCTCCTCGTCGGTGGCCAGCAGCCACGGCGCCTTGGCGTGCGCGTGGTCGCGCAGCGTCATCACGAGCATCTTCGGCGACAGCGGCTTGTCGGTGTTCCACGCCGGGCACTGGCTCTGGCAGCGGCCGCACTCGGTGCAGGTGGTGAAGTCGAGCAGGCCCTTCCAGGTGAAGTCCTCGACCTTGCCGACGCCGAGCGCGGCGTCCTCGTCGAGCTCCTCGATGTTCTCGAAGTCGACGACCTCGCCCCCCACCTTCAGCGGCTGCAGCTCACCGAGGGAGGTGCGGCCGTCTGCGTGGCGCTTGAACCAGATGTTGAAGAAGGCCAGGAAGCGGTGCCAGGCCACACCCATGGTCGGCTGCAGGGCGATGGTGATCATCCACGCGAACGAGATGAGGATCTTGACCGCGGACACGACCACGATGAGGGTCTCGATGGTGCCCACCGACAGGCCGGTGAAGAAGTTGCCGATCCACCCGGTCAGCGGGAAGTGCAGCGCGTTGTCGTAGCCCGTGCCGTTCAACCGGGCCAGGGTCCACTCGAACGCGCGCAGGAACCCGATGCAGATCGTGACGCCCAAGATCGTCAGCTCGACGTAGTAGGCCTGCCACCAGGTCGACCCGAAGAAGCGCGACCGGCGGCCGTCGACCCCGGCAGCGCTGCGCGGGTGGTTCTTCTGGCGGATCGCCATCAGCAGCAGGATCGCGAAGAAGCCGCCGAACGCGAAGACGTCGGTGACCCACTCGTAAAGGAAGAAGTGGCCGATCCCCGGCAGCACGAACTCCGGGTCGACGAGCTGGCCGAACGCGTTGAGCAGCGTGAAGAACAGCACCCCGAAGCTGATCATCGTGATCCAGTGCGCCACCGCCACCACCGGCAGGCGCGACATCCGCGTGTGGCCGAGGAACTCGCGCAGCAGCGTGCGGGTCCGCTCGCCCGGGTTGTCGTTGCGCGTTTCCGGCTGGCCGAGCCGGAAGGTCGCCAGGAAGCGGCGGACCGTGCGCACCAGCAGGGCGATGGCCACGGCCGTGACGGCCAGACAGACGACGAGCGCGACGATCTGCAAAGGGGACATGCGCGCGAGTCTACTGACAGGTAAGCGCCCGCATACCTCTCGTGTGAGGAGCGTCAAATGCCCGGTATGCCGCGTGCCCGCCCCGGCGGTGACGTCGCACGGGTCGAGGGGTGGGACGACGGCCGCCTGTGACCCACGACGGCTTGCGCCGGGATAACGGGCCATTGGAACATTCATAAGGCAGTGTTTGTTGAACGAGCAAGTGTGCCCACCGGCGCGGGGTCGTCCCCGCGGTCCGGCCCCGAGACCAGTGAAGGCGGATCCGCAGTGCCCATCTACGACGACGTCACCAAGCTCATCGGCAACACCCCGCTGGTGAGGATCAACCGCCTGATCCACAGCGACGCCACGGTCGCCGCGAAGCTCGAGTTCTACAACCCCGCGTCCTCGGTCAAGGACCGCATCGGCGTCTCGATCGTCGACGCCGCCGAGAAGTCCGGCGACCTCAAGCCCGGCGGCACCATCGTGGAGGCCACCTCCGGCAACACCGGCATCGCGCTGGCCATGGTGGGCGCGGCCCGCGGCTACAACGTCGTGCTGACCATGCCCGAGACCATGTCGAAGGAGCGCCGCGCCCTGCTGCGCGCCTACGGCGCCGAGCTGGTGCTGACCCCCGGCTCCGAGGGCATGAAGGGCGCCGTCGAGCGCGCCAACCAGATCGCCGAGGAGCGCGGCGGCGTGCTGGCCCGCCAGTTCGCCAACGAGGCGAACCCGGCCATCCACCGCGCCACCACGGCCGAGGAGATCTGGAAGGACACCGACGGCCAGGTCGACATCGTCGTTGCGGGAATCGGCACCGGCGGCACCATCACCGGCGTGGGCCAGGTGCTCAAGGAGCGCAAGCCCGGGGTGCAGATGATCGCCGTCGAGCCGGAGGAGTCGGCCATCCTCACCGGCGGCCAACCCGGCCCGCACAAGATCCAGGGCCTCGGCGCCAACTTCATCCCCGAGATCCTCGACCGCGACATCTACGACGAGGTCATCGACATCAACGCCGACACGGCGGTCGAGTGGGCTCGCCGCGCGGCCAAGGAGGAGGGCCTGCTCGTGGGCATCTCCTCGGGTGCCGCGCTCGCCGCCGCCAACCAGGTCGCCACCCGTCCGGAGAACGCCGGCAAGACGATCGTCGTGATCATCCCGAGCTTCGGCGAGCGCTACCTGTCGACCATCCTCTTCTCCGACCTGCTCGACTGATCGGACTCCTCGTGACCCTTCGCTCCGCCCTCGCCGTCCTGCGCGAGGACCTCGACGCCGCGATCGCGCGCGACCCGGCGACGAGCTCGCGGCTGGAGATGGCGCTGGCCTCCCCGGGCCTGCACGCCATCTGGACCCACCGCGTGGCCCACCGGCTCTGGCAGCAGCCCGGCACCAAGCTGGTCGCCCGGCTGCTCTCGCAGCTGTCGCGGTCGCTGACCGGGGTGGAGATCCACCCCGGTGCGGTGATCGGCCGTCGGTTCTTCATCGACCACGGCATGGGCGTCGTGATCGGCGAGACCGCCGAGGTCGGCGACGACGTGATGATCTACCACGGCGTCACGCTCGGCGGCCGGTCACTGAGGCGGGAGAAGCGTCACCCCACCGTGGGCAGCCGGGTGACCATCGGGGCCGGCGCCCGCATCCTCGGACCCGTCTACATCGGCGACGACGTGCAGATCGGCGCGAACTCCGTGGTGGTCAAGGACATCCCCGCCGGTGCCATCGCCACCGGGGTGCCGGCGACCATCCGGTTCCCGAAGGGCAACGAGGACCCCTACGAGGCGATGTTCAAGGACCCGGCCATCTGGATCTGAGCAGGTCCGCCCCTTCGGGGCCCAGCTGGAGGGGCGCACACGAGGCGAGGCACGGCATACCGCATGTATGCCGTGCCTCGCCGCGTGTGGTCAGGTGACCGTCTGGTCAGAGGACCGTCTGGTCAGGTGACCATGGGGGCCGCCCGTCAGGGGAGCTTGTCCGGACCGGGGCCGAATCCGGTGGTGTCGGCGTGCAGGTGGCCGTCGGTGCCGCGGTGGAGCGAGGGCGGCAGGTGCTCCCCGCCGACCCTGTCCTTGACTGTCGAGGTCGCGGACTTGGCTGCGTCACCGAGCTTCGCGGCCACCACCGGCGCCTGGTCCATCACGGTCTGCCGAGCGGTCTCGACCTTGCTCTGAACGGGTTCGCTGGACCACAGCTGGGTGGCCCTGCCCTTGATCTGCTCGTAGCGCTTCTGTCCGGCCTTCGTGCCGAGGACGTAGCCTGCGGCCGCGCCGAGAACGAATGACACCTTGCCCATCATGGTGAATTCAACCTCCTGGTCAGTGGTGATCCGTGTTCCTTCCATCAGAACAGAACGAGGGCGTGACCGCGCGTCCAGCGGCGGACGGGGTCAGTCGCTTTCGGGTGCGCGCATGACCAGCGGGAGCACGAGCCACGCCAGGGCGAAGACGATGAGCGTGGCAGCACCCACCCACACGCCGACCGTGTCGGTGAAGACGAGGCTGAACACGAAGGCCGCGACCGTGGCGCTCGCCAGGGCCAGGGCCACCAGTCCGGCCTTGGCCACCCAGGCGCCCACCTCGACCAGCGACTCCTTGCGGCGCTTGCGGAAGAGCACCCGGTGCATGCTGACCGGCGCGACCAACAGGACCGTGGCGAGGATGCTGAAGCTGATCGCGGCGACGTAGAAGTTGCGTTCGAGGGTGGTGATCCCGTGGAACTCCGGCTGCAGCGGCAGCGTCAGCAGGAAGCCGGTGAGGACCTGTACGCCGGTCTGGGAGACACGCAGCTCCTGCAGGAGCTCGCTCCAGTTCCGGTCGAGCTTCTGCGCCTCGGTCTCGTCGCGGGTGTAGTGGTCCACCGTCCTCCTCGTGCCTCGCTGCCCGTTCCATCTCCAGCCGGTGCTGCATTCAACCGCCGCCACGATGCGGCGTCGAGTGGTGGGCCTCGAGCCTTCGATCTAGCCGGTCACGGCTCGCAGGATCAGGCCGTTGCGGGCCTCCCGTCCGGCGGGGAGGGTGTGCACGCCGTCGCGCAGGTACCGCCTCGGCTCGGCCGCCACCACGACCGACCAGTCGACGACCGCGAGGTTGCCGTGGCGCCGGTCCGCCTGTGCCAGCGCGGCGTTCACCAGGTCGGCCGCCCGGCGGTCGCTGTCACCGCCGGTCACCAGCCAGCGCTGCTTCCAGGTGTTCACCCACCACACCCGGGTGGTGGGCGGCACGGCGTGCATGACCCGCTCGACCTGGGCGGCGACCAGCCGGGCGTCACCGTCGTTGGTGCCCAGCGCCATCACCAGTCGCGCCGGGGGCCGGGAGTCGTGCAGGCGTTCGAGGAGCCGGTCGACGGCCGGTTCCGTGGGAATGCCGGGAGTCGCGTCCCAGGCGAGCGTGAGCCCGCGCGAGTGCAGTGACCCCGCGAGCTGCGGGGCGTCGGCGGCGGTGATGGAGTCGCCGTACATCCACACCCCGTGCCCACGGGCGACCTGCCAGGTGCGGTCTGCTGACACCGTGCGGACGTTCTCCTGCCACGCGGCATGCGTTGGAGCGGGCGTGCCGAGGGCGCCCGCGGTGGTGAGTACGGCCGCCGCGGCGACGGCCAGGATCGTCCTGCGACGTGGCACCTGCATCCCCCTGCTGTGCCGCCCCGGTGGGTCGGTGTCGCGAGCGTAGGGTCTGCGCGGCCGGCGCGGAGGTGTTTCGCCCACACCGCCATGACGCGCCCACCGGCGGGAGCGGGGAAGGGCCGAACTGCCCGCCGACGTCGCCACCTCGTCGCCACCTCGTCGCCACCGCGTCGAGTGAGCGGAACGGCGGTACCGTTTGAGCGCCGAGTGGGCTGCGGCCGGGGGGCTCTCACTCCGGTTGCTGACACCGGTGGCGGGACGGGAGTCGCGGGGTGCGCCGTGCGAGCAGCTCGTCGCGTGCCGACATCCCTTGGCTGAGGAGTGACATGTGTGAGGTTTCGGACCCCGCTGAGACGCGGTTGCCGAATGACAAGACGGCGCCCGGGAGCGCGAGGGCCTTCCTTCGCGAGGCTGCCTGCGAGGTCCACCATGCCGAGGTGCTGGGCGAGGCCGAGCTGCTGGTCAGCGAGCTGGTGACCAACGCCGTCCTGCACGGTGCGCCGCCGATCACCCTGCGGGTCGAGTGTGACGGCACCCGCCTGCGCGTGTCGGTCACCGACCGCAACTCCGACCCGGCGTACGTGCGAGATGCCGGTCCCGAGGACGAGTCGGGCCGCGGCATCCGGCTCGTCGACTTCATCAGTGACGAGTGGGGGGTCGAGCCGCGCTTGGGCGAGGGCAAGGACGTCTGGTTCACGATCCGCAACGGTGAGGCTGCGCCGACCCCGTAGCGGGTGGGTACCCTGTCCCCGGCGGCTCACGGGTCGCTTCGGGAGGGCTCGCATAGTGGCCTAGTGCGGCGGTCTTGAAAACCGCTATGGCGGCAACGTCATCGTGGGTTCGAATCCCACGCCCTCCGCTCGCCGCGCAGCGGCCCCTCGAGGGCTCCCGCATTCGGGGAGGAGGGCGTGAGGGACGAGCGCCTGACGGAGTCCCACGCCCTCCGCTCGCCGCGCAGCGGCCCCGCAACGGTTCCCACGCCCTCCGCTCGCCACGCGCACGCCGCAACGGTTGGCAGCGGGGCAACGGTTGCGGCATACCGGCCTCGGGCGGTGCAACGGTTGGCACGCGGGCACCCGTTGTCGGTGGGCCGTCGCGGTGCACGCACTGCGCGGGCCGCCGGCTCGACGCCGGCGGCTGACCGATAGCCTTGGTCCACGGTCGTGACGAGGGGGAGACGTGGACAGCAGTGGCATCGCCGCACTCGGCGGCCTGTTGATCCTGGGTGGGTTCATCGTGGCGTTGGCCCTCATGGCGTTCGTCGTCTGGGCCTTCGTCGACGTGCTTCGCCGGCCGCGCCAGCAGTGGGCGGTCGCCGGGCAGCAGCAGGCGCTCTGGCTCGTGGCGCTCGCCGTCGGCACGGTGATGGGTGTGGGCGCGGTAGCGGCCCTGGTCTACGTGCTCATCCCGCTGCCGCGTCTGCGCGAGGCCGGTCGCGCCACCCAGCTCGCCTGAGGACCTCACCGCCGTAGGACCTCACCGCCGAAGGACCGCCCCGCGCGCCGTCAGCTCCCGGGCTTGGGGGTGGCCAACCGCAGGTACTGCCGCACGTCCGTGGTGTAGCGCTTGGCGTCGGTGTTCCAGGCCTCGGTGTGCTGGGCGCCGGGGAACACCTCGAGCCGCACCAGCTCCGGATGGGCCCGCTTCAGCCGCTGAGACACCGACAGGGGCACGACCGTGTCGTCGGACCCGTGGACGACCAGGGCCCGGATGCGCAGCCAGCTCGTGTCGTCGAGGTAGTCGACGGCCTTCCAGTCGAGGTCGTAGCGATGCGCAGCCATCTTCTCGGCGGCCCACAGCACCGAGGCCGGCACGGCACGTCCGCCGGGCAGCCCATGACGGGCCCCGTTCTCGACGGCCGCGGACAGCGACAGCATCGGCGAGTCGAGGATGATGCCTGAGACCATGGTGCGCCGGGTCGACTTCTCGAGGAACGACGCGACGATCGCCCCACCCATCGACTCCCCGACCAGCACGACGTTGCGGGCCCCCTGCTGCTGCGCCCAGTCGACGGCGGCCTCGAGGTCCTTCCACTCGGTCTGGCCGTACTGCAGCCGGCCGGACGGCTCGTTCGGTGCGCCGACGTCGCCCCGGTAGGTGATGGCCAGGACGGGTGTGCCGGCGGGGACGGCGGCGTTGACGAAGCGGAGGGCGTTGTTGCGGCTGCCGTTCTGGCCGTGCACGTAGATCGCGACGGTTCCGACTGCCCCGGGGCCCGCCGGGAAGTACCACGCGGGGAGCCGGCCCACCGTGACGTCCATCTTGGCCAGCGGGAAGGCCTGCGGCGGGTCGCCCATCCACACGTTGCGGTCGAGCGCCGCGGGCTGCCGCGCGAAGGGCGCGGTGCCCTGGAGCACCCTGAACGAACGCGTGACCGTGCCGTCCTTGTTGACCTTGGCTGGCCCGACCAGGCCGGTGCCGCCCTCCCAGGCCAGGCCGTAGGTCGCGGCCCCCGTGAAGCTGTCGCCGGCGTCGGGGCCGCGGCGCAGCTGCACCGACGTGCGGGTGACCTTGACGATTCGCACGTCGTCGAACGCCGGCATCGGCTGGGCCGGCGTCGAGGCGAGGGCGCCCGAGCCGATGCGGCCCGCGACGTACCAGCCGCCGGCGAGGTGGACCCCGGCGACGAGCACGACCGACAGGGCGACCAGCCAGAAGAACCACCGCACCGGCACGTGGTGGTGACGGTGCGGTGGGTGCCGCACCTGCTGGGGCGTGCGGGGCTGCTCCGGCGCCTGCAGTGTTGTCATGACATCCCCCTGTCCGTCGCCCGTCGACCCCCTGGTGGGCGACGGCTCACCGACCGGCTGCGACGTCCCCAGCACCCGCGTCCGCCGCGCACCACGTCCGCCCCCGCGGTGGGGGCGGTGTCGCCCTACCGCGGTCGCACGAACACGTCCGACTCCCCGGTGGCGGACTCGATGTCGTGGGTCGCCGTGTCGAGGAGCTCGTCGGCGAGGTGCCGCAGGGCCCGGGCGACCGCCACCTCGTCACCGATCCGGTTCGCCGGCCGGTCCTCCTCGCTGCGGTGGCTCTCACCACTCGCCATGAGGGCCTCCGGGGCGTCGGCGAGCAGGACGACCTTGGCCGTCGTGTCGTCGGCCGACTCGAAGATCGACACCCGGACCTGCCACTCCTTCACCGGCTTCGGTGGCGCCTCGGCGGCGGGTGCCGTGGCGCCCTCGCCGTGGCTCGAACCGATCCGCAGCACGGAACCAGGGCCCGGGTAGAGCAGGCCGGTGTGCCCGTCGCTCCACCGCACCAGGTAGGGGGGCGCACCGTCCTTTCCGCGTACCTCGAGGATCTCGCCGTCCCGGGTCGGCCGATCCACCTGCTCGCCGGCCAGAACGATGCGATCGCCCTTCTGCGCCTTCATGGTCAACACCTCCGTCAAGGCCACCTGCGTGGACTCTTCAGTGAAGAACAAGGCGCCGCAACGAGGGAGGGCCAGAGGTCCTAGGACAGGCCCCCTCCCGGCACCAGCGCCGGCCGGGCGCGGCTGGACCGAGGTCGTCCAACCGGCTCCCGACCAGCGTGGCACAGCGGGGGTCGGCCTGGTACGCGCTTTGCCGGATCCCCGCCCCAGAGGCGACCGCGTAGCGTCGTGGGCGACACCCAGACGTCCGCCTCACGGCGGCGGTGCGAAGGCCGGGGCACCCCCTGCTCTCCGGCCTTCGTGCTGTCCGGCCTTCGCCGGGTCCGAGGTCTACCGGACGCCCGGCCGCCACCCCGGCGTCCGGGCGGCGGCGGCGATCTCGGCGGCCAGCTCCGCGTGCCCGTCGCGGGCGAGCCCGACCGTGACGCGGACGTGGTCACCTTCCCCGGGCAGCAGGGTGAACGGCGACCCCGGCGTCACCCCGATGCCGGCGCTCGCCAGCCGGACCACCGCCGCGGTCTCGTCCTGCACCGGCACCCAGATGTTGATGCCCTCAGTGCCGTCGACCTCCACCCCGTGCCCCGCCAGCGCGTCGACGACCACGGCCCGGCGGTGGGCGTACTCCTGTGCCGCCTGCTCGACCTCCTCGACCGCGACCGGGTCGGTGAGCAGGCTCAGCAGGATGCGTTGCAGCAGCCGGCTGCTCCACCCCTGCCCCACCTGCCGCCGCGCCTCCAGGGCGCGCAGCAGGTCGGCCGGGGCGCTCAGGGCGGCGAGCCGCAGGTCCGGTCCGTGCGACTTGGAGAACGACCTGATGTATGCCGTGTGCTCCGGCCGCCAGCGGCCCAGGCTCACCGTCTCGCCGCCGAGAGCGGCGCCGGCCGAGTCGTCCTCGACCACCAGGGTCGTCGTGCCCTCGAGCAGGTCGGCGAGGGCGTGGGCCCGACGCTCGGTCAGGCTCACCCCGGTCGGGTTCTGCGCGCGCGGCTGGAGGAACACTGCTGCCACCGGCGCTCTGAGGGCATCGCGCAGGCCGTCGGGCTCCAGGCCCTCCTCGTCGACCCGCACGGGCACGACCTGCACGCCCACCGACTCGAGCAGGTCGACCATGGGCGGGAAGCAGGGGTGCTCGACGACGACCCGGTCGCCGAAGCGCAGCGCGGTGCGTGCCACCAGCTCCATGCCGTCCATGGCGCCGTCGACGACGGCGAGGCGCGGCACGGCATACGGCCACTGGGCCAGGAGCACCTCGGCGAGCTCGGGCAGCACCGGCTCGTCGAGGTAGCTCCCCGGCGTGCCGGCGGTGGTGAGCGAGGCGAGCGCGCGGCCGAGGCCGGGCAGCAGCTCGGCGTCGGGGACCCCGGTGGACAGGTCGAGGGCGAGGGCGGCGGGGCGCTCGAAGGCCTGCTGGTAGCGGCTGGCGGTGGGCCGCGACTGGTCGGTGACGGTCGTGCCGCGGCGGCCGTCGGTGCGCACCGCACCGGCACGTCCCAGTCGGCCCCAGGCGGCGCTGACGGTGGTGGGGGAGAGGGCGAGCTCGGAGGCCACGGTGCGGATCGGCGGGAGCCGGTCACCCGCCTGGAGGCCTCCCTCGCGGATGACCGCGGCCACAGCCTGGGCGAGTCCGCGGGCGCTGGGCTCGTCGAGGTGCTGCTCGATGGCGGAGAGGACGGCCTTCACGCTTTGTAACATAGCAACCGAACTATTGTGCCACCAGATGTCTGGGACGTACGGTCGCAGCATGACTGGCACGACCACGCGCATCTCCCACTGGATCGACGGACGCGAGAGCGCCGGCACCTCCGGCCGCACCGCCCCCGTCTTCAACCCCGCGACCGGGCAGCAGACCGCCGAGGTCGACCTCGCGAGCGCCGCCGAGGTCGACGCCGTCGTCGCGAGGGCCACCGCGGCCGCGCGCGCGTGGCGCAGCTCCTCGCTGTCGAAGCGCTCGGCCGTGCTGTTCGCGTTCCGCGAGCTGCTGCACGCGCGCACCGACGAGCTGGCGGCGATCATCACCGCCGAGCACGGCAAGGTGCTCTCCGACGCGGCCGGCGAGATCGCCCGGGGCCTGGAGAACGTCGAGTTCGCCACCGGCATCCCGCAGCTGCTCAAGGGTGGCTTCTCGGAGCAGGCCGCGACCGGCGTGGACGTCTACAACATCCGCCAGCCGCTGGGCGTCGTCGCCGGCATCACCCCGTTCAACTTCCCGGCCATGGTGCCGCTGTGGATGTGCGCCAACGCCATCGCGTGCGGCAACGCCTTCATCCTCAAGCCCAGCGAGAAGGACCCCTCGGCGTCGCTGTTCCTCGCCCAGCTGTGGAAGGAGGCCGGTCTGCCCGACGGCGTCTTCACCGTGCTGCACGGCGACAAGGAGGCCGTCGACGCGATCCTGACGCACCCCGGCATCGCAGCGGTGAGCTTCGTCGGCTCGACCCCGATCGCGAAGTACATCTACGAGACGGGCACCGCCCACGGCAAGCGGGTGCAGGCCCTCGGCGGCGCCAAGAACCACGCCCTCGTGCTGCCCGACGCCGACGTCGAGATGGCCGCCGACGCGGTGGTCGGCGCGGCATACGGTGCCGCCGGTGAGCGCTGCATGGCGCTCTCGGTGGCCGTCGCCGTCGGCGAGGTCGCCGACCCGCTGGTCGACGCGATCTCGGTGCGGCTGCCCAAGCTGACCGTCGGCGACGGCGCCGCGGCCGGCACCGACATGGGACCGCTCATCACCCGCGAGCACCGCGACAAGGTGGCCGGCTACATCGACGCCGGCGAGCGGGCCGGCGCCACGGTGGTCGTCGACGGCCGCGAGGCCGACGTGCCCAAGGACGGCTTTTTCCTCGGCACCACGCTGCTGGACAACGTGACTCCCGAGATGACGGTCTACACCGACGAGATCTTCGGCCCGGTGCTCGGCGTCGTGCGCGTCGCGACCTACGAGGAGGGGGTCGCCCTCATCAACGCCAACCGCTACGCCAACGGCACCGCCATCTTCACCCGTGACGGCGGCGCCGCCCGGCAGTTCCAGTTCGACGTCGAGGTCGGCATGGTCGGCATCAACGTGCCGATCCCCGTGCCGGTCGCCTACTACTCCTTCGGCGGCTGGAAGGACTCGCTCTTCGGTGACACCCACATGTACGGCCCGGAGGGCGTGAACTTCTACACCCGCGGCAAGGTCGTCACCTCGCGCTGGCCCGACCCGGCCACGTCGTCGGTCGACCTCGGCTTCCCGCGCACCCGCTGACCTGTTGAGCTTACGAGAAGCACGAGAAGGACGAGCATGACCGACACCCTCACCGGACTGGCCGGCGCCTCCGAGGAGCAGGTGCGCCGCGACGACCGCGCCCACGTCTTCCACTCATGGTCGGCGCAGGGCCTGATCGACCCGCTGCCGATCGCCTCGGCGGAGGGGTCGTACTTCACCGACTACAACGGCAACCGCTACCTCGACTTCTCGAGCCAGCTGGTCAACGTCAACATCGGCTACCAGCACCCCAAGCTGGTGGCGGCGATCCAGGAGCAGGCGGCGCGGCTCACCACGGTCAGTCCGGCGTTCGCCAACGACGCCCGCTCCGAGGCCGCCCGGCTCATCGCCGAGATCGCGCCCGGTGACCTGAACATGGTGTTCTTCACCAACGGCGGCGCCGAGGCCAACGAGAACGCCCTGCGCATGGCCCGCCTGCACACCGGCCGGCACAAGGTGCTCGCCGCCTACCGCAGCTACCACGGTGCCACCGCTGGCGCGATCGCCCTCACCGGCGACCCGCGCCGGTGGCCGTCAGAGCCGGGTATGCCGGGTGTGGTGCGGTACTGGGGCCCGTACCCCTACCGCTCGGCCTTCCACGCGACCTCCGAGGCGGAGGAGTCCGAGCGCGCGCTGCAGCACCTGCGCGACGTCATCATGGTCGAGGGCCCGCAGACCGTCGCGGCGGTCATCCTCGAGACCGTCGTCGGCACCAACGGCATCCTGGTGCCCCCGCCGGGCTACCTCCAGGGCGTCCGCGAGATCTGCGACGAGTTCGGGATCGTCATGATCGCCGACGAGGTCATGGCCGGCTTCGGCCGTTGCGGTGAGTGGTTCGCCGTCGACCACTGGGGCGTCACGCCCGACCTCATCACCTTCGCCAAGGGCGTCAACTCCGGCTACGTGCCGCTCGGCGGCGTGGTCATCTCCGACCGCATCGCGGCCACGTTCTCGGAGCGGCCCTACCCGGGCGGGCTGACCTACTCCGGACACCCGCTGGCGTGTGCATCGGCCGTGGCGTCGATCGAGATCTTCCGCGAGGAGGGCATCGTCGAGCACGCCCGCGCTCTCGGCGAGGAGGTCATCGGCCCCGAGCTGCGGGCGCTCGCCGAGCGGCACCCCTCGGTCGGCGACGTGCGCGGCCTCGGGGTCTTCTGGGCCCTGGAGCTGGTGCGTGACAGGGACACCCGCGAGCCGCTGGTGCCGTTCAACGCGGCCGGGGCGGATGCCGCGCCGATGAACGAGTTCGCGGCCGCGTGCAAGCAGCGCGGGCTGTGGCCGTTCACCCACTTCAACCGCACCCATGTCGTGCCCCCGTGCACCACGACGGCCGACGAGGTGCGTGAGGGGATCGCCATCCTCGACGAGGCGCTCGCGGTCGCCGACCGCCACACCACCGCGGGCTGACGTGGTTGCCGCGCAGCCCGGGGGCACCGGGCTGCCCGGGCGGCCCAGCCCCCGTGGGCAGTTCGGCCACCTCGGGCACCCGTCGCTCGTCGACGCCGAGCCCGGCGTCTTCTGGCTCGAGCAGCCGGGACGCCCTGCCCCGCGTCCGCCGCTGGAGGCCTCGACCGACGCCGACCTGGTCGTGGTGGGCGGTGGCTACACCGGCCTGTGGACCGCGCTGCTCGCCAAGGAGCGACACCCCGGCCGCGACGTGCTGCTGCTCGAGGCCGGCCGCATCGGTTGGGCGGCCTCCGGGCGCAACGGCGGCTTCTGCTCCGCGAGCCTGACCCACGGCGAGGCCAACGGGCGCGCCCGGTGGCCTGAGGAGTACGCCACCCTCGACCGGCTGGGCCGCGAGAACCTTGACGCGATCGAGGACACCATCGACCGCTACGGCATCGACTGCGACTTCGAGCGCACCGGTGAGCTGACCGTGGCCACGGCGCCGCACGAGGTCGCGTGGCTGGAGGAGGCGGCAGCCGAGGGCAGCGGTGAGCTCCTCGACCGGGCCGCCGTGCGCGCCGAGCTCGACTCCCCGACCTACCTCGCGGGACTGCGGGACCCGGACGGCACGGCGCTGGTCGACCCCGCCCGGCTGGCCTGGGGTCTCGCCCGGGCCGCCGAGTCGCTCGGGGTGCGGATCGCCGAGGGCACCCGCGTCGCCGGCCTGACCCGGCACGGCGCCGGCGTACGGCTCGAGACGCACACCGGCGCCGTCGTCACCGCCAGGCACGTGGCTCTGGGGACGAACGCGTTCCCCTCGCTGCTGCGCCGGGTCAGCCTGCACACCGTGCCCGTCTACGACTACGTCCTGATGACCGAGCCGCTCACCGACGAGCAGCTCGCCTCGATCGGCTGGCAGTCACGGGCAGGAGTGGGTGACTCGGCGAACCAGTTCCACTACTACCGGCTGACCCGTGACAACCGGATCCTGTGGGGCGGCTACGACGCGGTCTACCACTACGGCCGCCGCGTGGACCCGCGTCGCGACCAGCGGCCGGAGACGCACCGCAAGCTCGCGGAGCACTTCTTCGAGACGTTCCCCCAGCTCGAGGGGCTGCGGTTCACCCACCGCTGGGGCGGGGCGATCGACACCTGCACCCGGTTCAGCGCCTTCTTCGGCACGGCGATGGGAGGGCGCGTCTCCTACGCCCTGGGCTACACCGGCCTGGGTGTCGGCGCGACCCGGTTCGGTGCCCGGGTCATGCTCGACCTGCTCGACGGCCGGCGGTCCGAGGTGACCGAGCTCGAGATGGTGCGCCGACGCCCGCTGCCGTTCCCGCCGGAGCCCTTCGCCTGGGCGGGGATCCAGCTGACCCGGTGGTCGCTGGCCCGGGCCGATGCGAAGGCCGGCCGGCGCAACGCCTGGCTGCGCACCCTCGACCGCCTCGGCCTCGGCTTCGACAGCTGACCCACCTCCCGACTTCTGGCCACCGCCTCGGCATCCGACCGGCTCAGCGGGGGGTCGACGGCGAGTGAGTGGCCAGAAGTCGGGTCAGGCCAGGTGGGCCAGCGCGCGCTCCACCAGCAGCGGGACGGCGGGGCCGACGCGGTCGTAGCCCTCGCCCAGCGACTTCCCGGCGAGGTACCGGGCATGCACGCCCTCGAGGATGACCGCGAGCCGCCAGTCGGTGAAGGCCCGGTAGAACGCGAGGTGCGACAGGTCGCGCCCGGTGCGCGCGGCATACCGATCGGCGATCTCGTCGCCGGTGGGGAAGCCCTCCAGGTCGGTGAGCCCCTGGGCCACCGGGACGGCGCTGCCGTCCTCGCCCGGCCCGCTCCAGTAGGTGAGCCAGGTGGCCAGGTCGGCGAGGGGGTCGCCGAGGGTCGAGAGCTCCCAGTCGACGACCGCGGCCACGCGCGGGGTCTCGTCGGTGCTGATGATGGTGTTGTCGAGGCGGTAGTCGCCGTGCACGAGGGTGGTCTCGGCCTGGTGCGGCTGCTGCCGGGCGAGCGCGGTGAGGAGCTCTGGCATGCCGGCGACCTCCCGGGTGCGGCTGGCCTCCCACTGCGCGGTCCAGCGGCGCAGCTGGCGCTCGACGTAGCCGCCGTGGCGTCCGAAGTCGGCCAGCCCGGTGGCCTCGAGGTCGACCGCGTGGATGCGGGCGAGCACCTCGACGAGGTCGTCGGCGAGGGCCCGTCGCTGCTCTGCCGTCAGGCGCGCGGTCTGCCCCGGGTCGCGAAAGACCTCACCGTCGACCTCGGCCATGACGTAGAAGGGAGCGCCCGCGACCTCGGGGTCGTCACACAGGGCGAGGACCTGGGGCACCGGTACGTCGGTGTCCTGCAGGGCCGAGAGCACGCGGTGCTCGCGCGCCATGTCGTGCGCGCTCGGCAGCAGCTTCCCGAGCGGCGGCCGGCGCACGATCACCGTGGCCTGCTCGCCCCGCACTCGGTAGGTGAGGTTGGACAGGCCGCCCGAGATGACCTGGGCGCGCCAGTCGTCCCCGAGCTGGGGCAGCCTCCCCGAGGCCCAGCGCGTGAAGGTCTCGCGGGGCAGCCCGGGCGTCTCCTCGCTGGGCAGCCCGGGGGTCTCCTCGAGTGGCTTCCCCTCGGCACCGCTCACGCCCGCTTCTCCCTCGCGGCGATGCGGGCGGCGGCTCGCCGGGCGGCCCGCTTGGCAATCGACATCTTGTGCACCTCGGTGGCGCCGTCGTAGATGCGGAACGACCTGATGTCGCGGTAGATCCGGCCGAGGACGAGCTCCTCGGACGTACCCATCCCACCGGCGAGCTGCACCGCCCGGTCGACGACCCGGCAGGCCGCCTCGGAGACGAACACCTTGGCGCGCGAGGACTCCTCGCTCGTCCGGCTGCCCTCGGCCAGCACCCACGAGGTCTGCCACAGGATCGCCCGGGCGGCGGCGAGGTCGATCTCGTTCTCGGCGATGAGCGACTGCGCCATGCCGAGGTCGCTCAGCCGCGAGCCGAAGAGCTCGCGCTCCACGGACCGCTCGACCGCGATGTCGTGCGCCCGGCGGGCCGCACCGAGCCACCGCATGCAGTGCGTGAGACGTGCCGGGGCGAGGCGCACCTGGGCGGCTGCGAAGCCGCTGCCGGGCTCACCGAGCACGTCCGCGTCGGGCACGAAGCAGTCGCGCAGGGAGATCCGGAGGTGCCCGCCGAGGAAGGTGCCGTCGATCGTGTTGAGGTGCTCGCCGAGCACGAAGCCCGGGTTGTCGGTCGGCGTCAGGAACATCGTGGCGCCCTCGGGCACGTCGTCGCCCTCGTTGCGCGCCATGACGATCGAGAAGGCCGCACCCTGGGCGCCCGTGATGAGCCACTTCTCGCCGTTCAGCACCCAGCCCCCGTCGACCCGATGGGCGGTGGTGCGCAGCGCGGACGGGTCGGAGCCGGCACCCGGCGGGGGCTCGGTCATGGCGAAGCAGGAACGCACCTCTCCTGAGACCAGCGGCTCGAGGTACCTCGCCTGCTGTTCGGGGGTGCCGGTCATGTGGAGCAGGTGGATGTTGCCCTCGTCGGGAGCGGCGCAGTTGAGGGCCACCGGGCCGAGCAGGCTGTAGCCCGCCTCCTCCAGCAGCACCGCCGCCTCGTCGAACCGGAAGCCGCCGCCGCCGAGCGACGCCGGGGCCTGCGGCGCGAACACGCCGGCCGCCTTCGCCCGGCTCTGCAGCTCGAGCCGGAGCTCGTCGGTGAACCCCTCTCGGAACACCTGCTGCTCGACGGGGACCACCTCGTTCGCCACGAAGTCGGCGATGCGTCGGCGCTGCTCCTCGACGTGCGGGGAGATGGTGAAGTCGAAGGCCATTCACCGAGCCTAGCCAGAGCGGCCGGGTGTGGCCCGCCCTCCCGCGCCCGGGCGGCGGCCCGGTGCGAGGATGGCGCCGTGGAGCTGCCCGAGCCGCGTGACCTCGACCTCCCTCGCACGCCGCCCCTGGTGCTGAGGGGCCAGGTGTTCGACGCCTCCCGGCCCGCGGTCATGGCCATAGTCAACCGCACGAGCGACTCCTTCTTCGCGAACAACCGGCACGCCGACCTCGACTCGGCCAAGGCCGCCCTCGACCGGGCGGTCGAGGCGGGTGCCGACATCGTCGACGTCGGTGGCGTGCGGGCCGGTCAGGAGGGTGAGCAGGTCGACACCCAGCAGGAGATGGACCGCGTGCTGCCCTTCCTCGCGCACGCCCGGGAGCAGTACCCCGACCTGGTGCTCAGCCTCGACACGTGGCGCTCCGAGGTCGCCCGCGAGGCCGGCCGGTTCGGCCTCGACCTGGTCAACGACACCTGGGCCGGGCACGACCCCGAGCTGGTGTCGGTCGCCGCGCAGGTCGGGGCCGGGGTCGTGTGCTCCCACACGGGCGGCCTTCCGCCGCGGACCGACCCGCACGCAGTGACGTACCCGCCCGAGCCCACCGGCGTGGTCGTCGACGTGCTGCGCACCCTCGCCGAAGGCGCGCACCGGGCCGAGCAGGCCGGCATACCGGCGGAGCGGGTCCTGGTCGACCCGACCCTGGACTTCGGCAAGACCACGGCGCACTCCCTGCAGCTCCTGCGGCACACGGCCGACCTCACGGCACTCGGGTACCCGATCCTGCAGGCGCTGTCCCGCAAGGACTTCGTGGGCGAGTCGCTCGACCTGCCACCCGACGAGCGGCTCGAGGGGACGCTCGCGGCGACGGCCGTGGCGGCGTGGCTCGGGGCGACCGTCTTCCGGGCCCACGACGTGCAGGCGACGCGTCGGGTGGTCGACATGGTGGCTGTGATCCGCGGCGACCGGCCGCCCCGGCTGGCCGTGCGCGGCACCTGACGACTCGCGCACGGAGGCCGGGGCCTCCTGGGCCCCAGCCCCCGCTCGTCTGCGCTTCCCCCGAGGCGCAGAGCTTCACCTCGCCGGCCCCGCCGGCCGGCGGTGGTTCGTGGCACACCGTGTCACGGTGTCTGACCTGCGGCGATCGTCGGACCAGGGTTCTGGATGAAGGACGGAGAGAAAATCACCCGTTCGGTCCAGCCGCTGTGCACCATGTGCGGTGATTGACCTGAACAGTCCTTTACCCTCTTCGCCGCAACTCAGCCCACGATCGGGGGATCATGCGTGCTAGCGTCTGTCGCGGTTGCAGTTGCAGTTCCTCGCAGGACGAAGAAGTGCCCGCCCCAGCACCACCGGAGCGGGCTGTTTTCATCTGAGGCGGGCATGTCCCGTCGTGGGGGTGAGTGCGGCAGCCGGGGATCTCACGAGGTGTGGGATTCCGTTGGCTATCAAGGAAAGAGTTACCCCATGGCACAGGGAACCGTTAAGTGGTTCAACGCTGAGAAGGGCTTCGGCTTCATCGCTCAGGACGGTGGCGGCCCGGACGTGTTCGTCCACTACTCGGCCATCGACTCCTCGGGCTACCGCTCGCTGGACGAGGCTCAGCGCGTGGAGTTCGAGGTCACCCAGGGCCCGAAGGGCCCGCAGGCTGACGCCGTTCGCCCGATCTGATCGAGGACTGCTCGACCAACAGTCTTTGAGCGAGGCCCCCACCGGATTCCCTTCCGGTGGGGGCCTCGTCGTGTATGCCGTGCGTCCGCTCTCGTCGTCGGCGCGCCGTCAGGGGCGCGCCGACGTGGGCGCCGCGGTGGCCCGCCCCGGTCGCGCCGCGGTCGCGCCCCCAGCCTCTCGCGTCAGCCCTTGGCCAGGCGCGTGAGGAAGTCCTTGGCCACCGGGGCGGCCACGGTGCCACCGCTCTTGCCCTTCTCGACGAGCACCGCGAACGCCACGTCACCCTGGTAGCCCACGAACCACGCGTGCGTCTCGGGCGGGTTCTGGCTGCCGAACTCCGCCGTGCCGGTCTTGCCGTGCACCGGGCCGCCCGGGGTGTCCTTCATGACCGTGCCGGTGCCGCCGGTCACGACCTGACGCATCAGGGTGCGCAGCTGGGCGACGACGGCGCCGTCGAGCGGCTGGGGGGCGCGGCTTCCCGGCTGCTTCGGGTCGGTGACGAGCGCCGGCGGGATGGAGGAGCCGCGCGCGACACTCGAGGCCATGACGGCGAGGGCCAGCGGCGAGACCTCGTTGCGACCCTGGCCGATGGCGGCCGACGCCTTGTCGGTCTTGCCGTTGTTGACCGGGATGCTGCCGTCGAAGGCGTTGGCGACGCCGAGCGACTTCGCCCAGCCCGCACCGATGCCCAGCTTCTTGGCCGCCGCGGCGAGGTCACCGTCCCCGAGCTTGGCCGCGAGGTCGATGAACGCCGTGTTGCACGAGTGCGCGAAGTCCTCGGCGAAGTCGGGGGAACCCAGCGTCTCGCCCTCGTAGTTCTTGTAGGTGCGGCCGTCGACGACGGTGGTCTTGGGGCAGGCGACCGGGGTGGTCGGCGCGACCTTGCCCTGGCTGAGCAGGCTCAGGGTCGTGGCGACCTTGAAGGACGACCCGGGCGGGTAGTGGCCGGTGATGGCGCGGTCGATCCCGAGCTCGGGCGAGTTGGCCGACGCGAGAACGTCGCCGGTCTTCACGTCGACGGCCACCAGGGCAGACGGCACGTCACCGGTGCGGGCGAGGGCGGCCTCGGCCGCCGTCTGCACGCGCGGGTCCAGGGTGAGCTGCACGTCCTTGCCGTCCGTCGTGGGCTTCTCGAAGAGGGGGCGGTCCGGGCTGCCGCTCGAGGTGACGGTGACACCGGGTGTGCCGGCGAGCACCGAGTCGTACTGCCCCTGGAGGCCGCTGAGCCCGGCGTAGTCGCCCGCGGCATACCGGCCCTGGCTCTTGGCCACGACCTCGCCACTGACCGGTCCGTAGGAACCCAGCAGCGGCTGGCCGAAGGTGCGGGTGCGCCCGAGCGGCTGCTGGCGCGCCGGGTAGATGACACCCTTGAGGGCGTCGAGCTCCTTGCGCCTGGCGTCGAAGTCCGACTGCCGGTAGGTGATCACCGCGATGGGGGACTGGCTGCCCGACTTCTTGGCCGCCTCGAGCTTCTTCACCAGCGACCCCTTCGGCTCGTCGACGATCGTCTCGAGGGCCGTGGCCGTCTCGGTGGTCGCGCGGGACGGGTCGAGCTGCACGGGGTAGACCTTGCCGAGCGGCATCAGCGGGTCGCCCTTGGCGTCGAGCAGGTCGCCCCGCTTGCCCTGGGTGCGGGTCGCGGTGAGCTTCTCGCCGGCCTTCAGCTGGGGGTGCCACCAGCTGCCGGAGGCGGCCGGCTGCACCGCCCAGCCGTCTGCCGTCTCACCGACGCTGACCGGCGCGCGGTAGCTCCAGGGCACGGAGCCGGGCAGGGTCCACGTCACGTCGAGCACGGCGTCGGCGGTCTTGCCGTTGCGGTCGAGGCTCGCCACGGAGACTTTCACGGGGCCGGACCCCAGCCCCGACGTCGCCGTCGTGAAGTCCTTCTTGACGTCGGCCGGGGTGGTGCCGGCGAAGCGCAGCGACGCGGTGTCGAAGGACCGCTTCTGCCAGGCAGCGGCGAAGGACTGCACTGCCGCGCGGGCCTGCTCGTCGCGTTGCTGCTCCTGCGACGTGTGCCGCCACCAGAGCCCGCCGGCTGCCGCCGCGACGACGAAGACCCCCACCAGGGTTGCGATGACCGTTCGTTTCCCCATGGATACATACAACCGCATCGCGACCCGCCACCCGGTACGGGGCGTCCGGGGCCCGGGGCCCGGGGGTTGGGGGAGGTCCCTGCGGTGAGGAATCCGGGAGTCCGGCGGGGAGTCCGGCGGGGGAGTCCGGTGCGGAGACGTCCCACGACGGGCGCAACCTTCGAGCAGGCCTGCGCGTCTGTGGTCGTGGGACCATGTGACGTCCGTCATCTCTAGGTTGGCCGTCTACACTCCCCGAGGCGCGGTGTGCCCGCGCGCGTCCTTCGGGACAAGCATGTTGTTCGACGAGAGAGGTCCCCCTGTGAGCGAGCCCACGCCCGGCTCTGGCCCGAGCGAGCCCGGGGACAGCTCGGCGTCGAGCCCGCAGGTGGGCCCCAGCGAGACCCACCCCACGGAGTCGCACACGGGCCCCGAGGCGGGGACGGGGGAGCCGCCCCTCCGGCGTCGCTCCGACCGCCACAAGGACCACAAGCACCCGTGGCTGCGCCGCGGCGGCATCGCGGTCGCGGCAGCCCTGGCCGTCATCCTCGTGCTGAGCGTCGTCGCCTACGTGAAGCTCACCGGGAACATCAACCGCATCGACATCACCGAAGCCCTCGGCAAGCGGCCGCAGAAGCAGGCCACCACCGACGTCAACACCAAGCTGGGCCCGATGAACATCATGGTGATGGGCTCGGACACCCGCGCCGGGTCGGGCAACGACAAGTACGGCTCCAGCGGCTCCATCTCCGGGGCGCGCTCCGACACGAACCTGGTCGTGCACCTCTCCGCCGACCGGAAGTCGGCCGTTGTGGTGTCCATCCCGCGCGACTCGATGACCAAGGCGCCGCGCAGCTGCTCCGACAAGGAGTGGTCGCCCGACACCGGCGTGGTCCGGCAGTGGAACGCCAACTTCACCCTGGGGCAGGAGGCGTGCGTCATCAAGACGTTCGAGGGCCTGACCGGGATCTACATCGACCACTTCGTCGTGATCGACTTCCGCGGGTTCCAGAGCATGGTCGACGCCCTCGGTGGCGTCACGGTGTGCACGCCGGTGCCGATCGACGACAAGGAGGCCAAGCTGGTCCTGCCGGCCGGGAAGACGAAGGTCAACGGCAAGCAGGCCCTCGGCTACGTCCGGGTTCGCAAGACCGTCGGCGACGGCTCGGACATCAGCCGCATCAACCGGCAGCAGGCGTTCCTCTCCTCGGTCGTGCAGGAGGCCACGAGCTCCTCGCTCCTGCTGCGCCCCGACAAGCTGTTCCGCTTCCTCGACGCGGCCACCCACTCGATGACGACCGACAGCGACTTCGGCATCGGCAACATGCGCGACGTCGCACAGAGCGTGGCGCGCATCGGCATGGACCAGATCCGGTTCGTCACCGTGCCGATCGAGGCCTACCCGGCCGACAAGAACCGGGTCCAGTGGGCGCCCGCCGCCGACGCGCTGTGGGAGGCGATCCGCGAGGACAAGCCGCTTCCCGGCCAGAAGCCGCCGCCCGGCACCAAGACCCCGACCCCCACGCCGACGACCTCCGAGCCGCTGACCGTGGCGCCCAACCTCATCCGCGTCCGGGTGACCAACGACTCGGGTGCCGCGGGTCTGGCCCGTCAGGCCGCTGGCGCCCTCGAGGTGCAGGGCTTCCGGATCCAGGGCTACGTCAACGGCACCGGCGTGCCCGGAAAGGGCACGGTGGTCCGTTACGGGAAGGGCATGAAGGAGGCCGCCCGCACGGTGGCCGCCGCCTTCCCGGGCGCGAAGATCCGCCAGGACGACCAGCTCGGCTCGACGATCGAGGTCAGCGTCGGCCAGGGGTCGAAGGACGTCGTCGAGGTGCCCAACCGCATCGGCAACAAGCCCATCCCCTCGCCGACGGTGACGGCCCCGCCGGTGCCCACCTCGACCGTCACGATCAAGGCGCGCACGGCCAACCAGGACATCTGCAGCTGACGCCCACCGTGGGCGTGCAGAACGTCCCGTCAGCCGCCACGGCGGAGAGCCGGTATGCTGTGTCACGGCTGCGCGGTCGTCTCGCCGCGGGTGGGTGACGGTCGGTGGCCACCGGGTGTCGGGGGTGTTTTGCTCCGGCGCGCAGGGTGCGGATACCCTGTGCGGGCCCGGTCGACTCGCGCGTGCGACGATGTCCGGGCGTGGAGGCGTCGCCTAGTCCGGTCTATGGCGCCGCACTGCTAATGCGGTTTGGGCTAACCGCCCATCGAGGGTTCAAATCCCTCCGCCTCCGCCAACATGACAGCAGCCCCTGGTGCCGCCTTCGGCGCCAGGGGCTGCTGTCATGTTGGCTTCGGCGACCCCGTGGGATTTGGGAGGAGCGAGCGAGGAACGAGCGAGCGACGGTTCCCTCCGCCTCCCTCGGCGAGGCGCCTCAGCGGGCGGCCTCGACGACCTGTGCCTCGTTGGCCTCGACGACCCGAGCCTCGTCGGGCTCGACGGACTCGGGGTCCCGAGACCGGACGGTCGAACCAGCCGGCCGGAAGATCCAGCGACGCATGGCGACGAACCGCACCACCGTCGACACCGCCGTCGCCCCGGCCAGCACGCCCGTCTCGAGCCAGGTCGGTGCACCCGGCGCCCACAGCCCGAGCAGGCCGAGTGCGCCGGAGGTCATCAGCAGGGTGAGCGCGAACACCGCCAGCCCTTGGGCCTGCTGGCGGGCCGCCCGCTCGCGCCCGCGCATCCCGAACGTCCAACGCCGGTTCATCGCCGTGTTGGCCATGGTGGCGACGGCGAGGGCCGCGAGGTTGGCGACCTGCGCGGACTCGACGCCGAGCCGGAGCAGCGCGAAGAGGCCGAGGTGGAGCACGGTGCTGACGACGCCGACCCCGGCGAACCGCACGAGCTGGTCGCCGAGCCGGGCGCCGTTGTCTCCGCGGCCGATGCGGGCGGCGAGGTCGTCGACCGGCAGCGAACCGCTCGAGAGCGCTCGGCGCACTCGGGCCACGCCCCGCAGGTCGTCGAGGGCGGTGCTGACGATGTCGACCCGCGAGTCGGGGTCGTCGTACCAGTCGACGGGCACCTCGTGGATGCGCAGCCGGCTGCGCTCGGCGAGCACGAGAAGCTCGGTGTCGAAGAACCACGACGTGTCCTCGACCAGCGGCAGCAGCTCGGCGGCGACGTCGGCGCGGATGGCCTTGAACCCGCACTGGGCGTCGCTGAACCGGGCGCCGAGCGATGCCCGCAGCACCAGGTTGTAGCAGCGGGAGATGAGCTCACGCTTCGGCCCGCGCACCACGCGGGAGCTGCGGTGCAGCCGCGTGCCGATGGCGAGGTCGGAGTGGCCGGACATGAGCGGCGCGACCAGCGGCCACAGGGCATCGAGGTCGGTGGAGAGGTCGACGTCCATGTAGGCCAGGATCGGCGCGTCGGACGCCAGCCACACCGCCTTGAGCGCCCGCCCCCGCCCCTTCTGCTCGAGCCTCACCGGCGCGACCGCGGCGTACTCAGCTGCCAGCGCGCAGGCCACCTGCCAGGTGTCGTCGGTGCTGGCGTTGTCGGCCACGGTGATGCGGAAGGGGTAGGGGAAGGTCTGCACGAGGTGGTCGTGCAGCCGCGTGACACAGGCCCGCAGGGTGTGCTGCTCGTTGTGGACGGGCACCACCACGTCCAGCACCGGCGCGGTCATGACGTCGCCGCCGTCGAGGAGGTCGTCGACGAGGTCGCCGCACCGGCCGGCTGGGTGAGGTCGTAGAAGGTGGACCCGCCGATCGTCACCGCGGTGAAGCTCTCCTGCACCCAGGTGCTGATCTGGCTGCCGGTGCCCAACCCCCCGAGGCCGCCGGGGCCGCCGCCGCCGGGCCCACCAAAGCCGACACCCCGGCCACCGCTGCTCGCGGCGAAGTAGTGGATCTTCCCCTGCTGCACCCAGGCCTGGAACTGCGCGAGGGTCGGCGACGGGTCGCTGCCGTTGAACCCGCCGATGGCCATGACGGGGAAGTTGGTGGCGAGCTGCAGGCCTGCGGCGTTCTGCGACCCGATGGCCGCCGCCACCCAGGTGTAGCGGGAGGCGTTCGCGCTGAGGGCCGAGACCACCGCGGTGTCGGGCGTCGAGGTGTCGAGCAGCCCGCCCGGGCCGCCACCGCGACCGGTCGGGGCGCCGCCGGCGGGCGCACCACCGGCCTGCACGCCCGGCATACCTCCCGGACCCCGGCCACCGGCGCTGGCCGGGCCGGCGGTCACGATGGAACCGGTGTGCGGGCTCGCAACGGTCGAGAGGCTGTAGGCCGCGGGACCGGCCAGCGCCGCGACGAGCGCGGTGGCGACCACCGCCGGCACCCACCGGCGGTGCAGCTGCGTGATGGCGAGGAGCAGGAGCGCCGAGGCCATGCCGAGAGCCAGCACCGCGACCCGCAGCCACGGCACCCAGTCGACGCGCGAGAGCAGGATGAACCCCCACGTCGCCGCCGCGGCGGTGGCCGCCGCCAGCGCGATCGAGCCCACCGGGTGGCGCCGGTGCTCCCACGCCTCCGTCGCGCCCATGCCCACCAGCGCGGCCACGGCCGGCGCCAGCGCCACCGTGTAGTACTCGTGGAAGATGCCGGCCATGAGCGAGAAGGTCAGGCCGGTGACGAGCAGCCAACCGCCCCAGACCACGTATGCCGCGCGGCGGGGGTCCGTGCGCGGGGCCCGGCCGCGCAGGTAGAGCCCGACAGCGAGCAGGATCAGGGCAGAGGGGATCAGCCATGAGATCTGCCCGCCGATGGCACTGCTGAACATGCGGGTCAGCCCCGGCTGGCCCCACCCGTTGCCGCCGCCGACGGAGCCGGTCTCGTCACCGCTCAGGCGGCCGAGGCCGTTGTAGCCGAAGGTCACCGACAGGAACGAGTTGTCCTGGCTGCCACCGATGTAGGGGCGCATGCTCGCCGGGACCAGCTCCACGAGCGCGACCCACCAGCCGGCGCTGAGCACCATGGCTGCACTGCCGAGAAGGGCCCCGGTGACACGCCGGCGCAGGGTCGTGTCGGCGAAGAGGAGGTAGGCCAGCCCGAACGCCGGCACGACGAGCAGCACCTGCAGCGCCTTGGTGAGGAAGCCGAGGCCGATGAGGACGCCCACGATGGCGAACCACTTCGGCGAGCCCTGCTCGATGGAGCGCAGCGTCGCCCAGGCGCCGAGCGCCATGAGCAGCACGAGCAGCGCGTCGGGGTTGTTGAAGCGGAACATCAGCACGGCAACTGGTGTGAGGGCCAGCACCGCACCGCTCAGCAGGCCGGCGGCCGCACCGAAGTGTCGCTTCACCGTGGCGTGGACGACGCCGACCGTCGCGACCCCCATGACGACCTCGGGCAGCAGGATGGAGAAGGAGCTGAGGCCGAAGGCCCGCACTGACAGGGCCATCACCCACAGGGCGGCCGGCGGCTTGTCGACGGTGATGGAGTTGCCGGCGTCCGACGAGCCGAACAGGAACGCCTCCCAGCTCTGGCTTCCGGCCTGCACGGCTGCGGAGTAGAACGCGTTGGCCCAGCCGCTCGACGTGAGGTTCCAGACGTACAGCAGCGTGGTGGCCAGCAGCAGCCCCAACAGGGCGGGGCGGGCCCACGACGGGTCCTCAGCCGGGCCGCGCCAGAAGCGGCGCACGCGGCTGTCGTCAGGGGCGGTGGCCGTCGCGGGCGCCTGCTCGAGGCGGGCGGACCGGGGGCTGGGCGCTGGGGGAGCGCTGCGTGGGAGGGCTGTCGTCGTGTCCATGCCTCCACGCTCGGGGCCACCACTGTGCGCCTCCTGTGACGTGGCTGAGGTGCGCCGGTGTCCTCCGAGGGGTTAGAAGCTCACGCGTCGAGCAGCACCACCGCCTCGCCCACCACCTCGATCGACTGCTCGGTGATGGGGTCGAGCACCAGCTGCACGTGGCTCGCCCCCGCCTGGGCCATCGCGTGGACGTGCTCGGCGATGGCCTGCGGTGTGCCGACCACGGGTGCGACGGGGCGGTTGTAGGTCTCACCCATGAGGCGCCCGCCGCCGTCGGGCAGCTGCACCAGCACCGCTGCCGTGGCCGCGACCTCGCCGGGCCCCCGACCGGCTGCGGCAGCAGCCTCCTCGACCCGCTCCCGCAGCTCGCCGAAACCGGCGGCGCTGTTGCCGTAGTCGCTCCACCACACGTTCCAGGCGTCCACGTGGGGGAGTCCGATGCCCAGCATGCGCGGGCCGACCGAGCCGAGCATGAGCGGCGGGCCGCCCGGCCGCACCGGCATGGGGTCGAGCACGCAGTCGTCGACGTCGTAGAACCGGCCGTGGAAGTCGACCCGCCCCTCCCGCAGCAGCGTGCGGATGACGGTGAACGCCTCCTCGAAGCGGGAGACCCGTCGGTCGAAGGGGTGGCCGAAGGCCCGGTACTCCCGCTCGTTCCAGCCGGCGCCGAGCCCGAGCACCAGCCGCCCACCGGAGATGGCGTCGACGGTGGCCGCCTGCTTGGCCAGCATCGCCGGGGTGTGGAAGCCGGTCGAGGCGACGAGCGGGCCGATCTCGATGCGCGAGGTCACGGCGGCGATGGCGGCCAGGGAGGTCCACACCTCCCAGGGGCCGCGTGTGATGCCGCCGGGGAGGTCGTAGAGCAGGTGGTCGCCGAGCCACAGCGAGTCCAGGGCCGCAGCCTCGGCGGTCCGCGCCATCGAGAACAGCTCCGGCCAGCCCACCGGTCGCTCGACCTCGGGCAGCTGGACTCCGACGCGGCACGGGCGGCTCATGCCGCACACCCTAGGCGTGCGCGGTGGACCGTGGTGGCAGGTGGGTGGCGGGCGAGGACGGTATGCCGCGTCAGGCAGGCAGGGTGACGGCGAAGGTGGTGTCGCCCGGCCGGCTCACCAGCTCGACGCGCCCGCCGTGAGCATGGGTGACCGCGGCGACGATGCTCAGGCCGAGGCCGGTGCTGCCGTTGCCGCTCCCGTTCACCTGGCTGCGGTACCGGGAGTCGTCCCCGCGGGTGAACCGCTCGAAGACGTTGGGCTGCAGGGCCGCTGGCACGCCGGGGCCGTCGTCGTGGACGGCGATGCGCACGCCGCCGTCCTCCTGGCGCACGGTGGTGGTGACGGTCGTCCCGGCCGGGGTGTGGGTGCGCGCGTTGGCGAGCAGGTTGGCCACGACCTGGTGCAGGCGGTGCGCGTCGCCGGTCACCTCCACCGGCTCCTCGGGCAGGTCAAGCCGCCACTGCCGGTCGGGTGCCGCGGCGCGGGCGTCGGACACGGCGTCGACGGCCAGCATGGTCAGGTCGACCGGCTGGCGCTCGAGTGGTCGCCCGGCGTCGAGGCGGGCGAGCAGGAGCAGGTCGTCGACGAGGGCGCTCATCCGGGTCGCCTCCGACTCCACCCGTGCCAGGGCGTGGGTGACCGACGGTGGCACCGGCTCGGGCTCGCGACGGGACAGCTCGGCATACCCGCGGATGGACGCCAACGGCGTCCGCAGCTCGTGGGAGGCGTCCGCCACGAACTGCCGGACCCGCGTCTCGCTCTCGTGACGGGCCTGCAGCGCACTGTCGACGTTGTCGAGCATGCTGTTCAGCGCGAGGCCGACCTGCCCCACCTCCGTGCGGGGGTCGGTGTCGCCCTCCGGGACCCGCTCGGCCAGGGCGACGTCGCCGGAGTCGAGCTTGAGGCGGGAGACCTTGGTGGCCGTGTGGGCGACCCGCTGGAGCGGCGCGAGGTTGCGGCGCACCAGCCAGGCACCGCCGGCCCCCATGACGACCAGCCCGATGACCGTGCCGCCGATGACGACCGTGGCGAGCTGGGCCACGGTCTCGTTGACCGTCGAAAGCGGCTGTCCCGTCACGACGGTCAACCCGCTGCGGTCTCGCATGCCCACCAGCCGGAAGGACCCCAGGTCCCCACCGAGGTTGACGGTCTTCGGTGCCGGCCCGAGCTGCGCCGCGTCGATCCGCTGGACCTGCCCGGTCGTCAGCTGGGTGGTGTTGCTCTCGTAGGCGACGTAGTTGTCGTAGACCTTGCCGGAGTCGTCCACGACCAGCGTCACGAAGGACTCACCGCCACCGGGCCGGCGCTCGGGAAGTCGGCCGTCATCGCCCTCGTCGCGCGGGTGCGGTTCGATGCGCATCGCCGACGCCCTGACGTTCTGGTCGAGCTGCGTCATGAGGAAGCTCCTGAGCAGCACGACCGTGAGGCTGGCCGTCAGCAGGGTCACCGCCACGAACAGGGCCACCATGGAGGCGACCAGCTTGGTGCTCAGCCGCCACCGTGAGGGGTGCAGCCGCTCCGAGAGGTGGGTCGGGCTCACGACGTCGGCTTGAGCACGTAGCCGACCCCGCGCATGGTGTGGATCATCGGCTCGCGACCGGCGTCGATCTTCTTGCGCAGGTAGGAGATGTAGAGCTCGACGACGTTGGCCTGGCCGCCGAAGTCGTAGTTCCAGACCCGGTCGAGGATCTGCGCCTTGGACAGGACCCGCTTGGGGTTGCGCATGAGGTAGCGCAGCAGCTCGAACTCGGTGGCGGTGAGCTGGATCGGGTCACCGCCACGGGAGACCTCGTGGCTGTCCTCGTCCATGGTCAGGTCACCGACGACGAGCATCGAGGACGACTCCTCGGCCATGACCGCGGTGCGCCGCATGAGGGCCCGCAGTCTGGCCACGACCTCCTCGAGGCTGAACGGCTTGGTGACGTAGTCGTCGCCTCCGGCGGTGAGCCCGGCGACCCGGTCCTCGACGGCGTCCTTGGCGGTCAGGAAGAGCACCGGGATGTTCGGGCTGTGCGCTCGCATCCGGCGGAGCACCTCGAGCCCGTCGAAGTCGGGGAGCATCATGTCGAGCGCCACCGCGTCGGGCTCGAACTCCTTGGCCGCCCGGACCGCTGCGTTGCCGGTGCTCGCCGTGCGCACGTCCCAGCCCTCGTACCGCAGCGCCATGCTGAGGAGCTCGGTGAGGTTGCGTTCGTCGTCGACGACGAGGACGCGGACAGGGGACCCGTCGAAACGCTGGAGGCGGGCCGGGGTGGCCGCAGGGTTCTGCATGCTCATGGGCACAGCACACTGCACAGGGCTGGGAGAGCGAGGTGTTTTGCCTGTGTGAATCCTGTGAGCGGTCTGTGGTGGCAGGCCCCAGCCACTCGATACCGGCACCACAGCGCCGGCACAGGTTCGCTGCCCACGCTCGGCGACATGGACAACGACCAGCGCTCCACTCCGCCAGGGCCCGACGAGACCGCCGAGATCCCGTGGGCCCGCACCACCACCCTCCCGACGGTCGACCCGCAGTCCCGCCCGGCGGTGCCCGGGCATGCGGAAGGGGTGCCGGCAGGCTCGGCCCCGCCCGGGTCAGCCCCTGCCGTCGCACCTCCGGTCTGGTCGGGCAGGAAGACCGCCATCGCCGCGGCTCTCGCCATCGGCTTCGCCTCCGTGGGTGCTGTCGCAGCCTCGGCGGTCCTGCCGGCGGGGTCCTCCCAGACCGACCAGGGCGGCCGCGGGTTCCCCGGCGGGGGCCAGCTGCCCGGCGGGGGCCGGTTCCCCGGGCAGAACGGGCAGGGTCAGCAGGGTCAGCAGGGCCAGCTGAACCAGCAGGGCGTCCCGGGCGGGCAGGTCCCCGGCGTGCCGGGCGACGACGGCGACGACCACGACGACGACGCGACGACGACATGAACGCCCGAGCCGTGGTGGGGGCCTTCCGGCGGCCGGCACGACGCCGCGACCACGCGGCATACCGTTCTGCGGCAACGGGGCCGGGGCTTCTGCCGGCCTGTGGCACGTCGGTGCGCCCGCTGGCGTCGCAGCGCCGTCAGGCCGCGGCCTCAGGGAGCGATCTCGCCTGAGCCGCGCACCACGAGGACCGGCTCGATGACGACGTGCCGGGGCGGTGCGTCGTCGCCGTCGATGCGCGCGAAGAGCAGCCGGGCCACCTCCGTGCCGATCCGCCGCACGTCCTGGCGCACCACGGTCAGGGGTGGGTCGAGCAGGTCGGCCAGGGGGAAGTCGTCGAAGCCCACGAGCGCCACGCGGTGCGCGAGGCCGCGCGCCCGCAGGCTCTGCACGGCCCCGATGGCGAGTGAGTTGCGGGCCGCGAAGACCGCCGTGGGAGGGTCGTCGAGGTCGAGCAGGCGGTCCATCGCCTCGCGGGCATCGGTGTCACCCCGCAGGTCACCCACCTCGAGAGCCGGGTCGAGCGGCACGCCGGCGTCCTTGTGCGCCTGGCGGTACCCCGCCCGTCGTGCCGCGGCCGTGCTGATGCGGTTGAGGTCGCCGAGGTAGGCGATGCGCCGGTGCCCGTGCTCGAGCATGTGGGTCGTGGCGAGCAGCGCGCCCGCACGGTTGTCGACCACGACGGAGTCCGCGTCGACCCCCTTCGGCCCGCGGTCGACGAAGACGACCGGCAGCCCGCTGCGGAGCTCGTCGGCGAGGTAGTCCTGCCGCTGGGTCGTCGGCATCATGACCAGGCCGTCGACCCGCCGACGGATCAGGCTGCCCACCAGCGAGTGCTCGCGGTCGGGCTCCTCGTCGAGGCTGGAGGCGAGGATGGCCACGTCGCGCTCGCGGGCGGCGTCCTCGAGGGCCCGCAGCATGCCCGCGGAGAAGCTGTTGCTCACGTCCTGCAGCAGCACGCCGACGGTGTTGCTGCGCCCGTCGCTGCGCCGCAGGGTGCTCGCGGCCAGGTTGTGCTGGTAGCCGAGCTGGCCGATCGCCCGCTCCACCCGGGTGCGCACGTCGGTGGAGACGCCCGCCTCGTTGTTCACCACTCGCGACACCGTCTTCAGGCTGACGCCGGCCAGCGCGGCGACGTCCCGCATGGTCGCCCGCGGCCGGCGGGCGGACTGGCCGGGTGACAACGATGTCAATTTCACGCCTCGATTTGTACAGGACTCTTGACGCTGTGCCAAGAGGACCCCTATACAAGATGCTTGACAACGTTGTCGCCGAGAGGGTCATCCCTCAGAAAGTGGGTCACTGATGACTTCCACCCAGCGCCCGGGCTCTACCGGAGCGGCAGCCGGACGCCGCACCGTCCGCGCCTCCATCGCCGCCGTCGCGGCCTTCTCGGCGGCCTTCGGCCTCGCCGCATGCAACCGCAGCTCCTCCTCCGACACCGGTGGAAGCAGCGGGGGGCAGAAGACGGTCGGCGTCGCCCTCATCACCAAGGACTCGACGAACCCCTTCTTCGTCGCCATGCAGAAGGGCGCCAAGGCCGACGCGTCCAAGAACAACGTCAAGCTGACCGTCGCCTCCGGCAAGCAGGAGGGTGACGACCAGGGCCAGATCACCGCGATCGAGGACTCCATCGCCCGCGGCGACAAGGGCATCCTGATCACCCCGATGAGCACCGGCGTCAACGCCGCCATCAAGAAGGCCCGCGACGCGGGGCTCTACGTCATCGCCCTCGACACCCCGCCCGACCCGGCCAACACCGTCGACATCACGTTCGCGACCGACAACCGTGAGGCCGGCAAGCTCGACGGCCAGTGGGCGGCGGCGACCATGGCGGGCAAGCCGGCGGTCATCGCCCTGCTCGACCTGTTCAACGACAAGATCGTCTCGGTCGACTACAACCGTGACCAGGGCTTCCTCGAAGGCATGGGCATCCCGGTGAACGACCCGAAGAAGAACGGCGACGAGGCCAAGACCGGCAAGTACACCGGCGGCAAGGGCGGCGACTACACCATCGTCTGCAACGAGGCCGGCAACGGTGCCGAGGACGGCGGGCGCACCGCGATGGAGAAGTGCCTCGCGAAGAACCCGAACATCAACCTCGTCTACACCATCAACGAGCCCACGGCGGTCGGCGCGAATGCGGCGCTGAAGGCGGCCGGCAAGACCGCGACGATCGTGTCGGTCGACGGCGGCTGTGCGGGCGTCGCCAGCGTCAAGAGCGGTGTCATCGGGGCCACGGCGCAGCAGTACCCGCTCAAGATGGCCACCCTTGGCATGGAGGCGATCGCCCAGGTCGCCCGCGGTGGGGCCAAGCCGACCCCTGACCCCGGCCTCGACTTCAAGAACACCGGTGTCGCGCTGGTGACCGACAAGCCCGTGGACGGTGTCAAGAGCATCGACTCCGCCAAGGGCGCCGAGCTCTGCTGGGGCAACTGAGTCCGATGGCAGCGACGACCACGTCCGCGGCTGCCGCCGAGTTCGCTCGGCGGCAGCACTCGCCCCTGCAGCGCGTACAGCACCAGTTGCACGGAAGGCCCTGGCTGAGCCCGCTCTTCCTGCTGTTCGTCGCCTTCCTGGCGTTCTTCATCGCCACGCCGACCTTCCTCACCGCCAACTCGATGGGCATCCTGCTCCAGCAGACTGCGGTGGTGGCGGCGCTGGCGGTGGGGCAGACCCTCGTCATCCTGACCGCCGGCATCGACCTCTCGGTCGGCGCGATCATGGTGCTGTCGATGATGGTGATGGCCTCCCTCTCGCGGGACGGCGGCATGCCGGGCATCTTGGCGCTGCTCATCGGCATCGTGCTCGCCACGGCGGCGGGCGCCCTCAACGGGTTCCTCGTGACCCGCATCAACCTGCCGCCCTTCATCGTCACGCTGGGCACGCTGAGCATCTTCACCGCGATCGCGCTGCTCTACTCCGGCGGTGAGAGCATCCAGGCCAACCACCTGCCTGACCTGCTCAACTTCCTCGGTGACGGCTTCAGCCTGTTCGGGATCAGCCTGACCTGGGGCATCGTCGTGGTGATCCTCATCTACCTCGTCGTGGGATTCGTGCTGGCCCAGACGGCCTGGGGCCGCTACGTGTATGCCGTCGGCGACGACCGGGAGTCGGCCCGCCTCTCCGGTGTGGCCAGCAAGCGCGTCCTCCTCGCGGTCTACACGCTCGCCGGGTTCATCTACGGCCTGGCGGCGTGGGTCCTCATCGGTCGTGCGGGTGCGGCGACGCCCAACGCCGTCCCCGACGCCAACCTCCAGAGCATCACCGCGGTCGTCATCGGGGGCACCAGCCTCTTCGGCGGACGCGGCCGGCTCATCGGCACCGCGATCGGTGCGCTCATCGTGCAGACGCTGCAGTTCGGGCTCTCCCAGATGGGCGTCGACCAGCAGTGGCGCGTCCTCGCGACCGGCATCCTCGTCATCGTGGCCGTCGCGGTCGACCAGTGGATCAGGAAGGTCAAGGCATGACTGCAACAACCATGGAGGTCGCCTACGGAGGCGTCCCGGCGGGCAAGGAGCACATCTACAGCCAGGAGCCGGTGCTCTCGGCGCGCAAGCTCGTCATCACCTTCGGTCGTGTCATCGGCCTCGACGGGGTCGACCTCGACCTCTACCCCGGCGAGGTGCTCGCGGTCATCGGCGACAACGGTGCGGGCAAGTCGACGCTGATCAAGTGCCTGACCGGCGCGTACACGCCCGACTCCGGCCAGATCACGATGAACGGGAAGCCGGTGCACTTCAAGCGGCCGCAGGACAGCCGCGAGGCCGGCATCGAGACCGTCTACCAGCAGCTGGCGGTCATCCCCGCGCTCGACATCGCGAGCAACCTCTACCTCGCGCGCGAGGAGCGCCGCAAGGGTGTGCTCGGCTCGGTGTTCCGGATGCTCGACAAGAAGGGCATGGAGAAGCGCGCCGGCCAGTCGGTGCAGGACCTCGGCATCCAGACCATCCAGAACATGAGCCAGGCCGTCGAGACGCTCTCCGGTGGCCAGCGCCAGGCGGTCGCGGTCGCCCGCGCCGCCGCGTTCGGCAGCAAGGTCGTCATCCTCGACGAGCCCACCGCCGCCCTCGGCGTGAAGGAGTCGGGCATGGTGCTCGACATGATCAAGCAGCTGCGCGACAAGGGGCTGTCGATCATCCTCATCAGCCACAACATGCCGCACGTGTGGGAGGTCGCCGACCGCATCCACATCCAGCGGCTGGGCGGCCGCGCGGGCGTCATCACCCCGCAGTCGCACGACATGGGTGAGGGGGTCGCCATCATGACCGGGGCCAAGCGGCTCACGCCCGAGGACGCGGCATGAGCGGGACCATCGTGGTCGGCTACATTCCCTCCCCGGAGGGGGTGGCCGCCTTCGAGCGGGCCAAGAACGAGGCCGTGCTGCGCGCGGAGTCGCTCGTCGTCGTCAACAGCGGCGAGTCCGGCAACTTCGCCAAGCCCAGCTTCGCCAAGGCGCAGGACCTCGAGGCGATCGAGTCCGAGCTCACCGAGGCCGGGCTCAAGCACGAGGTCGTGCAGCCCACGACGAACGGCACACCGGCCGAGGAGATCCTGCGGGTGGTCGCCGACCGCGACGCCGACCTGCTCGTCATCGGGCTCCGACGCCGCTCACCGGTGGGGAAGCTCTTCATGGGCAGCACCGCCCAGCAGCTGCTCCTCGACGCACCGTGCTCGGTGCTCGCCGTGAAGGCGCCCGAGCGCACCTGAGCGCGCCTGAGTGCGCCCGTGCACCACGGGCCGGCGTCACCCCGGACGCCCGGCCGGTCGGAGGCATCACCGCCCCCGGCCGGCCGGTGCTCGGAACTCAGGCGCGGGCCGAGCCGAGGCCGAGCACGACGGCGAGTCCCAGCGCGCTGCGCGGGTCGTATGCCGTGCGCCAGAGCCCGCCGTGCACGGCGGCATACGCCTCCTCCCGCCAGGGGGTCGGGTCGGGCGTGCGCCCCGATCGGAGGTCGTGGACCAGCAGCGCCGCCATGAGGGTGTTGCTCGTCGCCGGCTCGAACACCTCGATGCCGAACCGGTGGGCGCCGGCGTAGGCGGCGGCCAGGGCGCGGTTCTTCACCACGGAGCGGGTGCGGGTCGGCGGAGCGACGCGCAGAGACGCGGCGACCCCGTCCTGACGCGCGACGGTGGCTCGCCACCGCTGGAGCCGCTTGGCGAGGGCGTAGTTGGGTCCCTGTTGGGGCACGAGGCTGTCGTTGAGGCCGGGGTCGGAGCCGGGCGCGTAGTTGCGCCTGAGCAGGCGGCCGCCGCTGAGCGTGCGCAGCGCGGGCCGGGTCAGCCGCATCCCGGGGGACGGCCGGCGCCAGCTGCGCACCGACTGCTCCACGGCCTCGGCCGGCACGGCGAACACGTCGGTCGGGGTGGCCAGGAAGGCGAGGCCGACCTCGGACCGGCGCCGCAGCAGCTCGCAGGTGAGGGTGTCGACGGCCACCGAGACGCGCACGTTGGTGGCGCCGTCGGCGTAGACGTAGTTGCCCAGGACGATCGGGCCCTCGAGGCCCGTCAGCCAGTCGGCGACGGCCGGCAGGTCGTGCAGCAGGTCGGCGCCCGCGCGCTCGTCGAGCCGCTCGTCGCCGACGCCCGACCCGAAGTGCACCGGCACGTGCAGGGTGCCGGCCGACGCCTGGGCGACCTGCAGCACCGTGCGCCAGAGGTCCGGGCGGGGAAGGTCGACGCTCACCACGGCAGCACCCCACGAGAGCAGGGCGCGCAGCGGTCCCATCTCGGCGCCCGCGCCGAGCACCACCACGCGCTGGTCGGCGAGCTCGAGCCAGTCGGGGTTCGCCATGACCTCGCGCACCGCCTCGGCGGCGCTGGGCTCCATGGCACCGGTGACCGTCCAGACGTCGAGCTGTCGCTGCAGGGCGTCACCGCGCAGGCGCTCACCGTGGAAGGGGATGGTGAGCTCACGCGACCGCGGGGCCCTGCCGTGCACCGTCACCATCTCGAGCGGCTGGTCCACCGGGGCCTGCGTGAAGATCTCGCCGACGGGCACCTCGCCTTCGGGCGTCGTGGCCCGCATCTGCCGCTGCAGCGAGTCGAGTCCTGCCCGGGCGCTGGTCACAGCGGCGTCGTCGGAGACCAGACCGGCCTCCACGAGGCGGCGGAAGTGGTGCAGGTAGCCCTGGCGCCAGTTGGTCTCGCGCTCGGCGGCCTTGGCGCCCACCGGGTCGACGGGTTCGAGCGCGTCGTGCACGACCGCCCGCCCGAGGGCCGAGGTGCTGCGCTTGCCGCCGCCCGTGTCGGGAAAGACCACTCCGGTGCCTGTCGCCATGGTCGGCAGTATCGCGGAGATGGACCTCCGCCACGTCACCCGCCGGGGCGGGTTGGCCCTGCGCCTCGGGTCGACGAGCGTGGGGCCGCCCGCTCACTCGGCGTCTGGGGAACCGGTGAGGAGCGCCTGGACCTGACGGGCCACGAAGTGCGAGACAAGGAGCCGCTCGGCCAGGTCGTGTCCCGGAACGGTGCTGTCCTGGGCGTCGGACCCGAACACGTCGAGACCGGTCTCGCGCAGTCGTGCGTGCAACCGGTCGAGCTCGGCAGCCAGCGCCGGAGAGGAGGCTGCGGCCGTGCCGCGCTCGGCCTGCCGGCGGTGCCACGACGTGAGGTCGGTCAGCTCGCGAGGCAGCCGCGCGCTCGTCGTCGTGACCGCCCCGGCGTCGTGTTCATCGACGCGGGTGCGTGTTGAGGGCGGCTCGGCCCGGTGTCCGGACTCGTCGAAGTGCAGCTCCTGGACCGGTGCCTCGGCGGCCGGTCGGTGAGGGTGCACGAGGCTGAGCGGCTCGGCCGTGAGCCCCTGGGGCGTCGCGAGCAGTCGGCACACGACCAGCGTGCCTGCCCGGACGCCCGCAGCGGCCACGCGTTCGATGTGCTCGACGGCGGGAGCGGTCAGCGTCGTCCACGGCAGGGTCAGGACGAGCTGCGTGCCGTCGGCGTCACGCACGGGCCACAGCAGGCGCTGCCCGACCGGGTCGAACGACGCGGCGCAGAACTCCGCGGGAGCGAGGACCGCCCAGTCCCGCAGCGGGTCGGGTGTGGCGAGCAGGGAGGCCCGCTCGGCCGCGCGCTCGCCGAGGGCGCCGAAGGCGGTCACGACGGGCAGCTGTTGCGTGAGCTGGGCCCCGTCGAGCCGGCTCACGGCGGCCTGGGTGCGCTCGACCCCTGACAGCCGGCCGTTGCCGCTGAGCTGGGCGTCGGTCAGCAGGAGCCGGGCACCCGCGGCAGCCGAGGGCGAGGCGAGGCCCTGCCACGGGCCGGGTGCGCCGTGCCGGGTGCGGGGGTCCCACATCGCCAGGGTGTCCGGTCGGGCGTCCGTGAGGGAGAGGAAGCGCTGCTCCTCGGGCCACCAGAACAGCGTCGTCAGGCCGTGGTAGCCCGAGCCGGTGTGCCACGGCGCCGACCCGAGGCCGACGACCTCCATCCGCCGCACGGCGTCGTAGCGGCTGCGGCTCTGTCCGACGAGGTGCGCCGGCGCGGCGCCATGGACGGCCGCCGCCTCCAGCGCTGCGACGAGCCCGAACGCCAGGGCTGCCTCGTCGAGGAGGCGCTCCTCGTCGGCCTGTGCCGATCGGGCGAGCAGCAGCTCCACGTGGTCGGCCAGCCGGCGCAGCAGCAGGGCCAGCCGGTGGTAGGACGCGCCCTGGGCCCACACCGCCACCGTCTCGAACCGCTCGTGCACCGCCGGCGACAGGTGGGACAGGCCGAGCCGCACGCTGTCGACCAGCAGCCGACGCGTGGCCTCCCGCAGGCGTGCCCGGCTGGGCTCGAGCGGTTCCTCGCGCTCCACTGCCCGCCGCTGGGCAGGCGCCGGTGGCTCGGGCTCGGTGCCGTGGGCTCGCTGGTAGGCGAGCACCGCGGCGGCCTGGTACTTCCCGAGCGAGGGCAGCGGGATGTCCGCGACGAGACCCGCGAGGCCGCCACCCATGTAGCGGAACGTCACCCGCGGTGAGGCGAGCGTGATGGAGGTCGACCGGCCCCGGATGACCCGGACGTCGCGCTCGAGCTCGAGGTCGCAGGCGTACTGGTGGGCCCACCGGTGGCCTGCCCTCCCGGCATGGGCGACGAGCTCAGCGGCACCGAACCCCATGAGCTCGTCGTGGGGGCCCGCCTCGTCCTGAGCCGTGGCGGGGCCCGGGATGGATCCGCCCGACTGGCTGGTGAGCCAGAGTCCCGCGGCGACGAGGTGCTGGCAGGGTCCGGTGCTGGGGCAGGTGCACACCGCCTGCGCCGGACCTCGGGCGTCGAACCGCACCACGTGCGTCCCGATCCGCACCCGCAGCTCCTCCTGGCCCTCCTCCTCGAGGGTGGGCTGGGTCTGCTCGAGGTCCTTGCGGGCCCGGCGCAACAGCCCCCGGTTCGCCAGTGCGACCCACGCCTCGTCGTCCCAGGCCCGGAGCTGGGCAGCCAGCGCCTCGCGGACCGGTCGGCCCGCGGTCACGACGTCACCTCGACGAGCCACGACGCCAGCTGTGAGGGGGTGAGCGCGGCGATGCGCATGCCGCAGTCCGCCAGTCGCTGGGCGATGCCCCGGTCGTAGAAGGGGTTGGCCTGGCCGTCGAGGGCGGCCAGCCCCAGCAGGGTGACGCGCGACTCGGCCAGGCCCCGCACGGCGCGGACGAGCTCCCCCGGCGGCGCTCCCTCGCAGAAGTCGGTCACGAGGACCAGCACCGTGCGCTCGGGGTGCTCGACGAGCTGGCTGCAGTAGCGCACCGCCTGCCCGATGTCGGTGCCGCCCCCGAGCTGGACCCGCAGCAGCACCTCGACGGGGTCGTCGGCCTGGTCGGTGAGGTCGACGACGTTGGTGTCGAAGACGACCAGCCGCACGCGGAAGGACGGCAGGCCGGTGAGGATGCCGGCCATGACGGCGCTGTGGATCACCGAGCCCACCATGCTGCCGCTCTGGTCGACGCAGACGATGACGTCCCACGGCAGCCGCCGGGTGTTGCGCTCGAAGAACAGCAGCTCCTGGAGCACCAGCTGCTGTCGTTCCACGTCGTAGTGCTTGAGGTTGCGCCGCACCGTCCCGAGGGCGTCGAAGTTGGCGGCGACGGCGTGCGGGGAGTGCCGGTGCTGGCTGAGGCGCCCGGCCATGGCGCGCCGCACGTCCATCTCCAGCCGGGCGCGCAGCTCGTCGACGACCTGGCGGATGATGCGGCGGGCGACCGCCAACACCTCGCCGTTGAGGTGGCCCTTGAGGGCCAGCAGGGTCTTGAGGAGGTTCTCGTTGGGCTCGAGCCGCTCGAGCGTCTCGGGGTCGGTCACGAGACCCGTCAGCCCGTAGCGGTCGAGGGCGTGCCCCTCGAGCACCTCGCAGGTCTCGCGCGGGAAGAGGTCGCGCACCTCCCCGAGCCAGGTCACGAGCGACGGGGCGGAGTCGCTGAGCGAACCCGGGCCGAGCTCGTCGGTGCGCACGTCGCGCTCCTCGTACTCCCGTCCGTAGAGGTACTCGAGCGCAGTCTCCATCCGGGCCGCCTCGGTGCCGGCGGCCGCCTGCCCGAGCCTCCGCGCGGCATACCGTCCGAGCACCAGCCGCCACCGCTCCACGCCGCTCATGACCGTCCCACCCAGCCACCGAGCCCGTCGCGGGCCAGCAGGTCGGCCGCCGTGCGCGACACGAGCAGGTGGTGCTGGACGCCCGTCTCGTCCGTGTCGCGGTGGATCAGCGCACCGAGCTCCTCGAGGCCGTGCAGGCGGGCGACGAGCCGGGCCACCCGGTCCGTCTCGGCCGGGGTCATGCCGGCGAACGCCAGCCGCATCTCGGGCAGGTGGGCCACGAAGGTCCCGGCGTCCCAGGCGGCCAGCTGCCCGTCGAGACGCGACACCAGCTCGAGCTCCTGCCACGCTGCCTCACGGGCCGTCATGAGCAGCCCGCGGAGGAACCCCACCGACTCGGCGGCGGTGACCGTGCCGGCGAGGTGACCGTTGACGGCCCTGCCGAGGTCTGCGGACCCGAGGCGTCCGGAGGAGTAGCAGAGCCCGGCGGCCGCACCGCGGACGAGGGCGGCCGGGTGCTGGTCTGCCAGCCGCCCCACCAGCTGCCAGTAGGGCTCCGGGTCGAGGCCCTCGCCGGCAGCGCTGACGAGCAGCTCGCGCAGGGCCACCAGTGCGCCTGCTGCGGCGAGGGGCTCGCCCTGCGACGAGGTCAGCTCGCGCCCGAGGTAGATCGCGCGCTCGTAGGCGGTGCGGACCATCGGCTCGAGCTCGCTGAGGCGACGCGCCTCGAGCGGCTCGCGCGACTCCCACAGCAGGGCCAGCCGCACCGCGGCATCCGCGACGGCGTCGAAGACCGCATCGGCCGAGACGGCCTCCCGGGCGAGCACCAGGGCCTCGGCCGCGTGGTCGTGCAGGCCCAGGACGCAGGCCTGCGCGAGCAGGGCCGTCGCCTCGCGCGCGCCGTCACGAGCGCCGGCCTCGCGGGCTGTGGCGAGGTGCTCGTCGAACTTCGCGGCCACCGCCTCCGGCACGCTCGACCCCAGCACCGCCGCCTCCACGAGCGCTCCTTCGGTCGCGGGTGTCCAGAGGTAGTCCCAGCGTTCCTGGAGGCGTCCGAGGCCGTGGCCACGCACGAAGTCCGGGCCGGCCGTGCGGTGCGCGAACGGCACGGCGAGCAGGGTGAGCCCGTGCAGCAGCCGGCTGGTGTCGCGGTGCTCGGACCGCCGGTAGAGGTCGAGGGCGGCGGTCCGCCGCTCGAGGCCGTCGAGGTTGAGCCGGGCACGGGTGAGCCGCGTGGTCGCGTCGGCCACCAGCGGCGGCGTGCCGGCCCCCGGCGGCACCGTGCCGACCGCCGTGCCGGTCAGCACGTGGTGGGCCGCCGCACGGACGATGGCACCGTCGACGTCGACGTCGCCCTTGACGTAACAGCTCGTGAGGGCGTCGAGGAGGTCACTGCGCAGGGGTGCGACCCGCTCCCGCAGCACCGCCAGTCGCAGGGCCTGCTCGTAGGCGGCAGCGACGGCCGGTGTCGGCACGGGCATCCGGTGGCGCTGCCGCAGCTCGGCGGTGATGTCGAGGAGCGCGGTCAGGGTGGCCGTGGCGCGCGGCTCGTCGGCGCCCGCTGTCAGCAGGGTCCAGAGGTGCTGGTGCCAGGCCGGAGAGGTCATGCCCGACGCGTAGCCGCTGAGCCGGTCGAGCCGCTCGAAGGTGTAGCGGATCAGCGCGGTGTCGCCGGTGACGTCCGTGGTCGCGACGCGCGGCCGTTGCGGCGGGTCGTCGAGCAGGGCGGGCAGGGCGACGGCGTGGAAGCCGCCCAGGACGACGAGCACCGGCCCGTCATCGGGCTGCCGCTCGGCGAGCGCCTGGCGGACGTGCCAGGCCATCTCCGCCTCACGGGCCGTGGTGCCGTCCGCGTCGAGCTGGCCGGGCGTGTGGTCACGCCGGGCGAGGAGGCAGTATGCCGCGACGCGGGCGATGTGCTCCGACGTCGCCGTGGTGCCGGCGTCGGCCTCGAAGAGGTGCTCCCAGAGGTCCTCGTGGTCGCGGCAGCCCTGCTGCTCGGCGAGCGCCTGGAGGCGCTCGCTGTGCTGGTAGTGCCCCTCGTCGAGGAGCGAGCCGTTCTCCTTCGGCTCGGTGACCAGGCACTGCTCGGCGAAGTCGAGGTCGATGAACCGCGCGGGCACGTCGCGGGCGCTCGCCTCGCGGAGGGCGACGAGCTCGGGGGAGTAGTCGCAGAACGGGTAGTACCCGGCCCACCGCCCGGCGGGAGCCCCGTCGCCGGGCGGCCGCACGGCATACGTGTAGACGGCCAGGGGCATCCGCGCCTCGGGGTGGGTGAGGAGCGGCACGAGCGAGGTCATGCTCCGCGGTCCCTCGACGAGGACCACCGACGGCCGGCGCTCGCGGACCACGCGTTCGACCTGGAGGGCGCATGCCGGCGAGTGGTGCCGCACCGGCAGCACCACGAGCTCCTCGGTGAGGAGCCGGGAGGCGACGGTGCCCACGTCGTGCGACGTCAGGGCGGCGGGGGTGGTCACGGGCAGGCTGGGTCGCTCAGCGGTCGAGCTCGCGTCGCGCCTCGAGCACCCGCTTCCACTGGCGGTCGCGGCGGGCGCGCTCCTTGACCACGACGTCGAAGTAGTGGCGCAGCTTCGTGCCGTCCTCGGGGTTGTCCTTCAGGACCGTGCCGATCAGCTGCCGGGCGACGTGCTCGCCACCCACGTCACCGTCGCCGAAGTAGTGCGCGTCGAGCGCGGCGGCGTAGGCCACGGCCACCGCCTCGGCGGAGGACATGACGGCGGTCGGTTTCTCGACCACCGTGCCCTCGGGTGTCACGCCGTCGCGGAGGTCGTGGAACGCGGTGACCAGCAGCTCGACCACGTCACGCTCGACCCGGGTGTCGACATCAGCCTGCGCCAGCAGGGCGTCGGTCTGCTCACGGACCAGGCGGGCCTCGAGCCGTCGGTCGCCGATGGGGCGCACGGTCTCGAAGTTGAACCGGCGCTTCAGCGCGCTCGACATCTCGTGGACGCCGCGGTCGCGCAGGTTCGCCGTGGCCACGATGTTGAAACCCCGCCCTGCGAAGACGGTGGCCTCCGCCCCGTCGAGCTCGGGCACGTGGAGCACCTTGTCGGACATCAGGCCGATGAGGGTGTCCTGGATCTCCGGCTGGACCCGGGTGACCTCCTCGAAGCGGCAGATCCGCCCCTGCTCCATCGCCTGGTAGACCGGTCCCTTGACCAGGGCGCGCTGCGTGGGCCCCTCGGCCAGGAGCAGTGCGTAGTTCCACGAGTAGGTGATCTGGTCGCTCGTCGTCCCGGACGCGCCCTGGACGGCGCAGGTGGAGTCACCGGTGATCGCCGCCGTCAGCAGCTCGGAGAGCATCGACTTCGCGGTGCCCGGCTCGCCGACGAGGAGCAGCCCGCGGTTGCTCATCAGGGTGACGACGCAACGGTCGACGAGGGCGTCGTCGCCGTAGTACTTCCGGGAAACCCCTGCCTTCTCGTCGCCGAGGACGAAGGCACGCACCGCTCGCGGTGACAGCCGCCAGCCCTCGGGCCGCGCCCCGGCGTCGCGCTCGACGAGGGAGGCGAGCTCGGCGGCATACACCTGCTCGGCGGGGGCCCGGAGGACCGCCTGGGTCGAGGGAGCCGCCATCAGTAGGTCACCTTCTTCTCCCAGTCCGGGTCGGGCCCGGTGCCCTCACCCGCGAGGATGCGCACGTCGTTCCACGCCTCGGAGAGCAGCACCTCCGGCACCTCCCGGAGCCGCAGCGTCGTCGTGGCCGCACCCGCCTGCTCGGCGCGTCGCTCGAAGGACAGTGAGATCAGGGCGACCGTGCGGTTCTCCTCGGGCAGGGAGTTGCCCGAGAAGCTGACCACCGACGTGAGGCCGAGCGTGGGGAACCGCTTCTCGTAGGTCGAGAACCAGCCGCCGTCGCCCGGGGCGCCGCGGGTGTACCCCAGCCGGGTGGCCCGGCCCCGAAGCCGGAAGGCCTCGACGAGCGACCCGCGGAAGTCCTCGATCTCCCTCGCATCCGCCTTGGCCTCGTCGAGCGCGTAGATGCCCTTGCCGAACTGCTGGAACAGGGGCGAGACCTCGTAGTCGGCGAGGTGCTCCTGCCATGCCTGCACGTCATCGGGCGAGAGGTTGCTGTCGTGGGCGAGGCGGACCCGGGCGTCTGGCTTGACCACCACCTCGGTGTCGTCGACATCCGTGAGGGTGTGGTCGTCGAGAGGACGGAACACGACCGGCGCCTCGTCACTGGTCGAAGCGGTCCAGACCAGGCGCTGCACGAGCAGGTGCATCAACGGGTGGTGGTTCAGGTAGCGGTCCCAGTCCTCGAACGACCAGTCGCGGTCGGTGCACAGGGCCTCGTAGAGCCGCTCGGCCTGGAGCTTGAGGACGGCCTTGACCTCCTTGCGAGCTGCCGCGAGCGCCTTCTTCGACTCCTTGGCCCTACCCTCGTCGTCGGTCTGGCGCGGGGTGGGCAACGAGGCGACCTTCTTGCCGTCGGGGTTGCGCAGCTCCAGGGACAGGTCGGGCAGGAGGGCCGCGGTGAAGGTCCGGTCGCCGTAGCTCAGGCGCAGCACGCCGTCCTCGTCGAGACCGGCAGTGGGGATGGTGCGGTCCGCGAGCTCGGTCAGCGTCCACCCCTTCCGCTCGGCGAGGGCCTCGGCCTGACGGGTCGCCTCGTCCTGGAACGACTTGGTGCGGAACCGTGACCCCACCGACAGCACCAGCTGGGTCGCGCTCGGGTGGTCGACCCACGCCAGCATGGCGATGAGCGCCTTGCCCTGCGAAGCGCGCATGCCGTACCACTCCTGCAGGTAGCGCGAGGCGGTCGCCGCGGCGCGTTCGCCGGCGCAGGCGGCGGCCACGGCGAGCAGGCCCTTCGATGCCGTGGCGGACCCGGCGGGCTGCCTCAGGGCGCCCGGCAGGAAGTGGGCCGTCAGCTGATCGACGGACAGGCCGTACGTCGGGTCGTCCTTGAAGTGCTGCGGGTAGGTCTGCATCCAGTGGAAGGTGCTCGAGGCCTGCCGCGCAGCCGCGGCCTCGGCGGTGGCCCGGTCGACCGGCCTGAGGTCCTGCGCCACCCAGGTGTCGAGGACGAGCTGCCCGAGCCGCTCGCGGTCCGCAGGCTCGAAGAGTGAGCAGTAGCGCCGCAGCAGGGCGTTGGGCTCGGGCGACTTGGCCTTGACGGCCTGCGCGAACAGGTGCTGCAGCGTGATGGGCGCGACCAGCTGCCCGTTGTCGGCCCAGCGCACCTCGGGCAGTGCGTCCCACGGGAACCAGTCGACGTCCTTGGGCAGTCCCTTGGCGACCGTCTTCGCGGCGTCGGCCGCCAACCGGTCGCGGTCGAGGTACGTCTCGACCGGCTGGCCGAGGGCCTCGAGGGCGTCGAGCAGCGCGCCCTTGGCGACGTCCTGCTTCTCCTTGGCGAAGGCGGCCTCAAGGGCCGGCACCGCGCTGCTGATGTGGTCGCGAGCGATCCACCGCGCCGCCTCGGTGCGCACGTCCCCCTTCCCGTCCGCGAGGGCCGTGGCCACACGCGCGTCTCGGTCCGGCGTCGCCCGCAGGACGTCCTGCGCCAGCCGGCGGTGTGCCTTCAGGCCGGTGAGGGCCACGGGCCACAGCGCCTCGGTGACCTGTCGGGGCAATCGGTCGAGTGCGCTGAGCGCCTCGTACACCGCATCCGTACGGGAGTACCAGTCGGTCTGCCGTCCGAGGCCGGCGGCGAACGCGTCGAGGTGCTCTGCGACGAAGGGGGCCACCGCCTCCCGTGGCCAGCCCTGCCCCACGCGCTCGCCCCAGGTGGAGCTCCACGAGCGCATCACTGCATTGGTGCCGTCGAGGCCCATGTCGTCGTAGAGGACGGCGACCTGACTGAGCGATGGCTCCGCGAGGGCTCTCTGGCGGCCGTTGAAGCAGGCCGCAGCGGTGTGGTTGAGCCCTCCACGCCAGTCCACGAGCAGTCCGAAGTGGTGGAGCAGGTGCCCCAGGACGGGCAGGCTCGCCTCGGGACTCGTCGCCAGCTTCGGCAACGCGTCTCGTACGTGGTGGGCCTCGACCCGTGGCTTCGGTTCGTTGCTCGCGCGTGGTGGCCGCCCGCTCGTCATGCGACGGAGCAGGTCATTGGCATCGGCGGCAGCCATGGGCGCGGTGACGTTGGCCCACGCGGGTCGCTGACCGTGCTGGGCAGCCCAGGCGTCCGCTGCGCGGCGGGTCATCTCGTTGGTCCGTTCGATGTCGCGGTTCGCGTCCTCCCACAGCTGGGTGACGAGGACGTGCAAGGCCGGCGTCGCGGTCACGGCCCAGTCGATGACCGGACGCGGCCCGGCCTCCAACGGGATGTCGGGCTCGTCTGCGGCCGAGGCCTCCGCGGCCCACTCGACGGCGAGGGCCTGGACGCTGGCGGCGCGGTCCTCTGCAGCGGTGCGCTGCGCCCAGGCCCGGTCCTCCTCGTCGGTGGCGTGTGACCAGAGCAGTCGCAGAGCCTGCAGCCGCTGGTCCGGCTTCCCGTTCGTGGCCAGCGCCCGCAGCGGCTCAGAGGCGGCCGACCCGCAGGTGATGACGAGAGGCGCGGCCACCTCCCGCACTTGTGCGCCGGAGGCGGTCGCGAGCTGGGCGAGCTCGTCGGCGAAGAGCGCCAGCGTCTCGCGCGAGAGGCCCTGCAGCATCTCGGCGGCGACGAGGCGGTCGCGCACGTCACCGGCCGCCACATGCGGACGCAGCTCCGGGGCGTGGCGCTGCACCGCGTCCTCATAGCCGGGCATGCGGCGCAGCAGCGGTCGCAGACGGCCCAGCCCCGACATGTAGCGCTGCGGGTTCTGGTGAAACGCCCGGACGAGGATCGACGACCGCGGGCTGCCACCCGTGGCGAGCACGTCCTCGAGCGTCGAGTGGGCGAGCGGCACGGTGCCGGACGGCTTCTGCAGCTGCGCCTGGTGGGTGTTCGCGACGACGAGGAGCAGGCTCTCGACCGTGTGTCCTCCGTCCAGGTCCGCCAGCTCGAAGGCCCACGCCGAGGGGCCGAAACACGCCTCGACGACCTGGGCCCAGCGCAGCAGGACATCAGGGGAGACGTCGCCCATCGCCGTGGTGAGCTGCTGGTACGGGCCGGCCTGGGGGTGGATCCCGTAGATGTGGCCGGTGAGCAGCACCTGCTGCTGCCCGAAGGCGCCCGGGGCCAGCTGCGGGAGCCAGCCCGAGTCTCCTCCGCTCAGCACGAAGTCACGGATCTTCCCGGCGAGCGGCGGATGCACCTGTGCGAGCACTGCGTCGAGTGCGCGCCGGAACTCCTTGGTCGTGCCCACCTGGGTCCCCCTGCTGAACCACGCCGCCATGGCGTCCCCTCCTGCGCCGCGTCGAAACCGACGGAGCGGAACCTAGCCGAGGAGGAGACCCGAACGGCCCGGAACCGAGAGGTTCCGGGCCGTTCGGCTGGTATGCCGCCAACGCGGCATACGGGTCAGCTCACGTCACTGGACGCCGAGGCGGGCCTTCAGGCCGTCGAGCTCGACGCGCAGCTGGGTCGGCAGGTTGTCGCCGAACTTGGCGAACCACTCCTCGATGTGCGGGATCTCGGCCTTCCACTCGTCGACGTCGACGTGGAGCGCCTTGGCGAGCTCGGCGGGGTCCATGTCGAGGCCGTCGGTGTCGATCGCCTCAGGGGTCGGCACGTGGCCGATCGGGGTCTCGACCGCGGCAGCCTTGCCCTCGATGCGCTCGATGGCCCACTTCAGCACGCGGCTGTTCTCGCCGAAGCCCGGCCAGACGAACTTGCCGTCAGCGTCACGGCGGAACCAGTTGACGTAGAAGATCTTCGGCAGCTTGTGCGCGTCGGCGTCCTTGCCCAGGTTGATCCAGTGCTGGAAGTAGTCACCGGCGTTGTAGCCGATGAAGGGCAGCATGGCCATCGGGTCGCGGCGGACGACGCCGACCTGGCCGGTCGCGGCGGCCGTGGTCTCCGAGGAGAGCGTGGCGCCCATGAAGGTGCCGTGCACCCAGTCGCGCGACTCGGTCACCAGCGGCACCGTGGAGGCGCGGCGGCCACCGAAGAAGATCGCCGAGATCGGCACACCCTTCGGGTCGTTGTACTCGTCCGCGAGGATCGGGCACTGCTCGATCGGGGTGCAGTAGCGGCTGTTCGGGTGGCTGGACAGCTCCTCCGAGTCGGGCGTCCAGTCCTGGCCCTTCCAGCTGGTGGCGTGGGCCGGGGTGTTCTCCATGCCCTCCCACCAGATGTCGCCGTCGTCGGTGAGCGCGACGTTGGTGAAGACCGAGTTGCCCTTGGCGATGGTCTCCATCGCGTACGGGTTGGTCTTCTCGTTGGTGCCGGGCGCGACGCCGAAGAACCCGAACTCGGGGTTCACGGCATACAGCCGGCCGTCCTCACCGAAGCGCATCCAGGCGATGTCGTCGCCGAGGGTCTCGACCTTCCAGCCGGGGATGGTCGGCTTCAGCATGGCCAGGTTGGTCTTGCCGCAGGCGCTCGGGAAGGCCGCCGCGACGTAGTAGGTCTGCTGCTCCGGGGAGGTGAGCTTGAGGATGAGCATGTGCTCGGCGAGCCAGCCCTCGTCGCGCGCCATGACCGAGGCGATGCGCAGCGAGTAGCACTTCTTGCCGAGCAGAGCGTTGCCGCCGTAGCCCGAGCCGTAGGACCAGATGGCGCGCTCTTCGGGGAACTGCACGATGTACTTGGTGTCGCTGCACGGCCACTTCACGTCCTGCTGGCCGGGCTCGAGCGGGGCACCCAGGGAGTGCAGCGCCGGGACGTAGTTGGCGGCCTCGCCGAGCTCCTCGATGCGGCGCAGCACGTTGACGCCGCAGCGGGCCATGACGCGCATCGAGACGACGACGTACTCGGAGTCGGTGATCTCGACGCCGAACATCGGGTTCTCGGCGTTCAGGTGGCCCATGACGAACGGGATGACGTACATCGTGCGGCCCTTCATGCACCCCTGGTAGAGGTCGCGCATGAGGGTCTTCATCTCGTTCGGGTCCATCCAGTTGTTGGTGGGCCCGGCGTCCTTCTCGTCGACGGAGCAGATGAAGGTGCGGTCCTCGACGCGGGCGACGTCGGTCGGGTCGGAGGCCGCGTAGAAGGAGTTCGGCTTCTTCTCGTCGTTGAGGCGCACGAAGGTGCCGGCCTCGACGAGCTTGTCGGTCAGGCGCGTCCACTCGGCGTCGGAGCCGGTGACCCACTCGATGCGGTCAGGGGTGGTCAGGGCGGCCACCTCGTCCACCCACTGCTGGAGGCCGGCGTGCGTGGTGCCGCCGACCCTCTCGGTGTTGGGGTTCTCCGCCTTCGCGGGTTCCGTCGACTCGATCGTCATTGCTCGGCCGTCCCTTTCGCCCGGTGCCTGTTGCTCGGCTCGGCCCCGGATCAGTGAGGTTGTGTGCCCCCAAGCGGCACCCAAGGGTGTCCACATGGTGGGCGCGCTGATTCAGCCACGGTAGCCCGGGGCCGAGGGGCGGCGAAACCGCAGACGGTGCGGGCGCTCGTGAATCTGCTCACAACCCATCGGTACAGGTCAGAGGCTTGTCGGGTTCTTTCAGGCGGCTGCAAGAAACCGACGAGATCGGGTCGTGGAGAGGTGGTTTCGTGACCTCGACCTCTCAGCTGCGTCGGCGCCCGGAACGGTGACTGGTCCTCCACCAGACGTCGTATGCCGCGGCCCCGGACCGTGCGCCCGACCCCGGATTTCGTCCCCCGGCGCTGACCGGGTAATCTTTCGACCCGTTGCGCTGGGTGATCCTCGGTGCGACACCTGCGCCCGTAGCTCAACGGATAGAGCATCTGACTACGGATCAGAAGGTTAGGGGTTCGAATCCCTTCGGGCGCGCGTCGGTTGCGAGAGCGACCAGCCAGGTCTGTGTTGAGACAGAAGTGAGGAGCCCCGGTCCAGTGGACCGGGGCTTCTGCTGTCTCCCCGGGGAGGCGGGAAGGTCGGTCGCGGGCAATCGCCTTTTCTGACTACTGCAGACGGATGAGTGACTAGTCCTCGTGGCTACAACGGGTCATCTTGCGGGCCAATCTCCCGCGACACCCCGGGAAGCGGTCGGGAGGTGTCCGGCGGACGACGTACGGTCCTCGACGTGATGAAGGGCTACACCCGGGAACTGACCGACACCGCACTGCGCGACGAGATCGAGCTCGTCGCCGAGCTCGTCGTGGTGGCCTCCGCGAGCCATAGCCGGCTCAGCGAGTCGGAGATCGACGAGCTCCTCGGGTTGGCCGGTCGGCACCGCCTCAGCGCCTGACCCCTTCACGCTCGAGGTGGCGCCTCAGCCCCTCCCAGGCCTGCCGTTCCTGACGCCTCCCCACCAGGCCCAGGAGCGGCCCCACTGCCCGAAGGGCCCCACGGGGCCGCACGTCCCACCGCCAGCGGAGCCGGGTCCCCTCAGGGGCGCCCTGGAACAGCACCGAGCCCACGATGTCCATCCCGGGCAGCTGGGTGACCGAGTCCAGCCGGCGCGCGGGCTCGTAACCCGTCACCTCGATGACCATGTCGGTCGAACCGCGTGGGGTGCCGGCCGTCGCGGCCCAGCGCGTGCCCACTCCCACCGGGCCGGGCGTCAGCAGCTCCACCCGCTTCATGCGCGGGTTCCAGCTCGGTTCGTTCCGCTCGTCGGCGACACACTCGAAGACCTTCTTCGGGGTGCGCCGGATGACGACCTCTCCGCTGATCCTGGCCATGGAGCCCTCCCCGGACGGTTCGTACGCCCCTCAACACGACGGTCACCCGTCTGGGGGGCCCGTGGCAGGGCGGAAAGTCCTCCCTGCGCCTGCCTGCGTCACTGCTCCGCCGGGCGGAGCAGTGACGCAGGCGCAGCAGCCCGGGCCGTCGGCACACCCGCGTCCGACTCCGGCAGTCGTCAGACGAGGCAGAACTCGTTGCCCTCCGGGTCGTGCAGGGTGACCGCGTAGTAGTTGGCCCCCTCGGGGGCGTTGAGGTAGGCGATGGACGCGCCCAGCCCGACGAGGCGCTCCACCTCCGCGTCGACCCGCTCCTTGCGCTGGGCACGGTCGGGCACCACCAGCGGGCCACCGGTGATCTTGAGGTCGAGGTGCAGGCGGTTCTTGACGGCCTTCCCTTCCGGGACCGGCTGGAACCAGATGCGGGGGTACCGCCCGCTCGGGTCGATGACCCCACCGCTGCCGTTCTCCGCGCCCTCGAGGTCCTCCTCGGGGATGCCGAGCGAGCGCCAGTACGCCAGCCAGCTCTCCCACCCCTCCGGTGCCGGCTCCGGCTCGTACCCGAGGGCCTCGCACCAGAAGGCCACCAGCCTCTGCGGGTCGGCACAGTCGATGGTGAGCTGCCACGTCGTCGTCATGCCGCGAGTGTGGCACCGGCCGCCGACACCGGCGGTCGACAGCGGCGGTCGACACCGGCGGTCGGTCAGGACAGGACGGCCCCCGCGGCATACCCGGCGACGGCCGCCAGGCCGCCGAGGACGAGGCTGAGGGCGAGGTTGGCAACGAACGGCCTCCACGCCCGCTCCTCCCAGAACACCCACGTCTCGACGGCCAGCGTCGAGAAGGTGGTCAGCGCGCCGCAGAACCCGACCCCCACGAGCGGCAGCAGCCACGAGGGGGCGCCCGGCTCGCGGGACACGGCCACGACCAGCCCGAGCACGAACGAGCCCACGACGTTGACGAGCAGGGTGCCGAGGATGGTGCCGGCGCGGTAGTGGTGGCGCGCCCAGCGGTCGACGAGGAAGCGGGTGGGCGCACCGACGGCGGCGCCCGCGGCGACGAGCAGCGCGGTCACCGGCGCCGCCCGAAGAGCCGCTCGCCGGCCGTGACCCCCACGCCGACCGCGAACAGGCCGACGACGAGCGACCCCAGCACGTACCCCAGCCCCAGCCACGGCGAGCTCGAGGCGAACAGGTCGCGCCCCTCCACGGCATACGAGGAGAAGGTGGTCCAGCCGCCCAGCACGCCGACCCCAAGGAAGGGGCGCAGCCAGGGGTGCGGGCGGTCCATCGACAGCACCCACACCACGAGCACCCCCATCGCCGCCGAGCCGGTGACGTTGACGAGGAAGGTGCCCCACGGCACCTGGGAGGGCGTGTGCGGAAGGGCCAGCCCGACGGCCCACCGGCCGAGCGACCCGAGCACGCCGCCGGCCCCGATGGCAGCGAGGAGCCCCGGCCCCACCTCGTCGCGGGCCATCAGCGGCGCTTGGTCTCCAGGAAGCCCGCGATCCGGTCGATGGCGTACTCGAGGTCCTCGACGCTGGGCAGGGTGACGACGCGGACGTGGTCGGGGGTCGGCCAGTTGAAACCGGTGCCGTTGGTGATGAGGATGTGCGTCGCCCGCAGCATCTCGATGACGAACGCCTGGTCGTCCTCGATCGGGTAGACCTCGGGGTCGAGCCGCGGGAAGAGGTAGAGCGCGCCGCGGGGCTTGACGCACGAGACGCCGGGGATGTCGTTGAGCAGCTTGTGCGCCACGTCGCGCTGGGCCAGCAGCCGGCCGCCGGGCAGGATCAGGTCGTTGATGCTCTGGTAGCCACCGAGTGCGGTCTGGATCGCGTGCTGCGCCGGCACGTTGGCGCACATGCGCATGTTGGCCAGCAGGGTCAGGCCCTCGAGGAAGCTGGCCGCCCGCTCGCGCGCTCCGGTGACCACGACCCAGCCGCTGCGGAACCCGGCCACCCGGTAGGCCTTGGACAGCCCGCTGTAGGTCAGGCAGAGGATGTCCTGCGCGTACGCGGCGGCGTGCACGTGCCGGGCGCCGTCGTAGAGGATCTTCTCGTAGATCTCGTCGGCCATGAGCACGAGGTCGTGCCGCCGGGCGATGTCGACGAACCCCTTGACGACCGCCTCGGAGTAGACCGCCCCCGTCGGGTTGTTGGGGTTGATCAGCACGATGCCCTTGGTGCGCTCGGTGATCCTCCGCTCGATGTCCTCGAGGTCGGGGTTCCAGTCGTTGTCCTCGTCGCAGAGGTAGTGCACGGCCTTGCCTCCGGAGAGGGTGACGGCCGCGGTCCACAGCGGGTAGTCGGGCGCGGGCACCAGGATCTCGTCGCCGTTGTCGACCAGGGCCTGCAGCGTCATCGAGATCATCTCGGAGACACCGTTGCCGACGAAGACGTCGTCGACCGTGACGTCGCGCAGCCCCTCGCCCTGGTAGAAGTTCGCGACCGCCGTCCGCGCCGAGTAGATGCCGCGCGAGTCGCTGTAGCCCTGCGACTCCGGCAGGTTGTGGATCATGTCGACGAGGATCGACTCGGGCGCCTCGAAGCCGAACGGCGCCGGGTTGCCGATGTTGAGCTTCATGACCTTGTGGCCCTCGGCCTCGAGCCGGTGGGCCTCCTCCAGGATCGGTCCGCGCACGTCGTAGCGGACGTCTTGGAGCTTGGACGACTGGAGGATCGGGCGCACGCGCCCATCCTCGCACCGCGTCCGCGACGGGGCAGGGGAGGTGTGCCCCAGGACATGCGGGTATGCCGTGTTGCTCCCGCATCGTGGGACGGCGCCTGCTGTTCGGCGCAGTGCTCAGGGCACGGCGCCACCCGGTCGACGCAGTGCCTGGAGCACCTCGACGGTGGTCACCACGGTGGTGACCGAGGGTCGCGGCGGGGTGGAGGAGAAGCCGAAGCGGGTGGGCGGGTCGACCCTCGTCAGGGCGCCCAGCGGCACGCCGCCCAGCCTTCCGCGAAGCGAGGTGACGGCGTGCAGGTCGGTGGCGCCGTACCACTCGCGGCGCCCCGACCTCGCCTGTCCGCGGGTGCTGACGCCGCGCAGCACCCGCCGGGCGACCGGGTCGACCAGCCCGGCCCAGGTGGTGCTCTGGGCGAGAGGTCGCGGCACGACGTGCAGCGCCCAGCCGAGGGGCAGGCGCCGGCCGGTCGTGAACTGCAGGTGCAGGTCGTCGGCGTGCACGGACCAGCGTCCGTCGACGACCTCCACCACCACCGGCAGCGTGCGGATCTCGTCGAAGACGTAGGTGTCGGCGATGAAGTCACCGACCTCCCGTGACGGCGCGTAGAGCACCCGGTGACCGTCGGCGCGTTCGAGCATGACGTCGGCGAAGGACCCGAACGGCGAGGTGGCCCACCGGCCGACGACGACGCGGGTGCCGCTGGCGCTGCCCAGGCCGGCGATCTGGCCGTGGAACCTCTGCCGATGCCGCCCGTCACCCATGCGGGAAACCCTAGGGTGGCCCGGTGACCGGTGCCGAGCCCAGTGCCGTGCCCGGTGCCGTTACCGGTGCCGTGTCCGGCGCCGCGCGCAGTGCGACGCTCAGCCCGCGGGCTCGCCGTGGCTACGCGCTCGGCTCGGTGGCGACGGGTGCCTTCGGCACCGTGCCGGGCCTGCTCCTGCTGCCCTACCTCACCGACCGCCTCGGCGTGGCGGCCGCGCTGGCCGGGGTCATCGTGTTCCTGCCGAAGGCGTGGGACGTCGTGCTGAACCCCGTGGCGGGCGGCGTCTCCGACCGCCACGAGTCGCCGCAGGGCCGGCGGCGGCCGTTCCTGCTGCGCGCGGGCACTGCGCTCGCCGCCTGCTTCGCGCTGCTCTTCGCCGGCCCCGCCGCACCCCAGGGCGTGGCGGCCGCCTGGGTCGTCGTCGCCTTCCTGGCGTGCGCCACGGCATACGCGTTCTTCCAGGTGCCCTATGTCGCCATGCCCGCGGAGATGACCGACGACTACGACGAGCGCACCCGGCTCATGACCTGGCGGGTGGCCGTGCTGGCCCTGGCGATCCTGCTCAGCGGGGCCTCGGCACCGGCCATCCGCGACGCCGTCGGGCCGGAGCAGGGCTACCGGCTGATGGGCCTCGCCATCGGGCTCCTCATCCTGGTCGGTGCGCTCGGCGCGTGGTGGGGCACCGCGGCCGCGCCGACCGGCCACCGGCTCTCGGCATCAGGAGGCCTGCGCACGCAGCTGGCCGTGGTGGCCGCGGCCCGCGACTTCCGGCTCCTGCTGCTGACCTTCGTGCTCCAGGCGCTGGCCACCGGCGCCATGCTCGCCGGCGTCGACTACGTCGCGCGCCACGTCATCGGCACCCGGGCGGCCTCCACGCTGCTCTTCGTCTGCTTCGTCGGGCCTGCGCTGGTGGTCACCCCGCTGTGGCAGCGCATCGGGCAGGCGCGTGGCAAGAAGACCGGGTATGCCGTCGCCTCGCTCCTGCTCGCCGTCGGGGCACTCACCCTGGTCGCCGCCCGCGAGCTGCCGGCGGCCGGGGTCTACGCCGCGGTGGCGGTGGTGGGGGTGGGGTACGCCGGGGCACAGATGTTCCCGATGGCGATGCTGCCCGACGCCGCCGCGGTCGACGCCGCCCGCACCGGAGTCAACCGGGTCGGGGTCTACACGGGCGTCTGGACGGCCGGCGAGACCCTCGGGCTGGCCCTCGGCCCGGGGCTCTACGCGCTGGTGCTGGCGCTCGGTGGCTACGTCTCGTCGACCGACGCGGCCGCCACCCAGCCGGGCTCCGCCGTCACCGCCATCACGCTCGGCTTCTCCCTGGTGCCCGCGGTGCTGGTGCTCGCCAGCCTGGCCGCCCTGTCCCGCTACCGGCTCGACGAGCGGGCCGTCGCGGCAGCCACCCACGCCGCCCCAGCCCGCTCACCGAAGGAGGACGCATGACCCCCGACGAGGTGCTCGACCGGCTGCACGAGCTGCAGTCCGCCGACCTGCCGACCCACGGCGGTCGCACCCTGGCCTACGTCTACGACTCCGGGATCGCCGAGGCCGACGAGGTCGGGCGGCGGGCCCTCGAGCTGTTCGCGTCGTCCAACGCCCTCGACCCGACGGCCTTCCCGAGCCTGCTGCAGATGGAGAACGACCTGGTCGGGTTCGCCGGGGGGCTGCTCGACGCCCCCGACGGTTTCGCCGGGTCGGTGACCTCCGGTGGCACCGAGTCGATCCTGCTGGCGGTGCAGGCGGCCCGCGACTCACGGCCCGACGTCGAGCGGCCCCGGATGGTGCTGCCCTCGACGGCGCATGCGGCGTTCCAGAAGGCCGCCCACTACTTCCGCGTCGAGCCGGTCGTCGTCGACGTCGACCCCCGCACCTTCCGCGCCGACCCGGCGGCCATGGCGGCGGCCGTCGACGAGCGGACCGTCCTGGTCGTGGCGTCGGCGCCGTCCTACGCCCATGGTGTCGTCGACCCGGTGACCGAGGTGGCGGCAGCGGCCGCGGCGGCCGGCGCGCGCTGCCACGTCGACGCCTGCATCGGCGGCTGGGTCCTGCCGTACCTGCAGCGGTCGGGTGCCGAGGTGCCGGCGTGGACCTTCGCGGTCGACGGCGTCACCAGCATCTCCGTCGACCTGCACAAGTACGCCTACACCCCCAAGGGCGTCTCGCTGCTGCTCCACCGCACCGCCGAGCTGCGACGGCCGCAGTTCTTCGCCTGCGCCGACTGGCCGGGCTACACGATGCTCAACTCCACGACCCAGTCGACGAAGTCCGGCGGCCCGCTCGCGGCGGCCTGGGCGGTCGTGAACGCGATCGGCGACGACGGCTACGAGCGGCTCGCCGGTGAGGTCGCCGACGGCCTGCGCGAGCTGGTGGCCGGGGTGGCGGAGCAGGCGCACGTCGCACCGGTGGCGGTACCCGACTCGACGCTGCTCGCCCTCGCGGCCGACGACACCTGTGACGTGTTCACGATCAGCGACGAGATGCTGTCCCGCGGCTGGTTCGTCCAGCCGCAGATGGCGTTCCGCGACCTGCCGCCGACGCTCCACCTGACGCTCAGCGCGGCCACCGCGCCGCTGGTGCCCGAGTTCCTCGTGGCGCTCGAGGAGGCCGTCACTGCAGCGGTCGAGGCGGGTCCCGTGCGGGTGGCGCCGGAGCTGGCGCAGGCGGCGGCGTCCCTCGACCCGGCGACCCTCGACGAGGCGGCGTTCGCCGGGCTGCTGCAGCTCGCCGGGCTGGCCGGTGACGACGGGCGCCTCGCCCTGCCGGAGCGGTTGGCCCCGGTGAACGCCCTGCTCAACCTCGCGCCACCGGCGCTGCGCGAGGCGCTGCTCGTGGCCGTGCTCGACCGGCTCAGCCGCCCGACGCCACAGGAGCCGCAGGGTCCGACTGCGCAGGCGCCGCCGGCAGGCTGACCACGGCCCGCACCCCGGGCGCGGCGTCCTCCAGGCGCACCGCACCACCGGCCCGCCGGACCAGCTCGCGGGTGATGGGCAGCCCCAGCCCCGTGCCGCCGGAGTCGCGGTCGCGCGCCTCGTCGAGCCGGGCGAACCGGTCGAAGACCCGCTCACGCTCACCCTCGGGTATGCCGTGCCCGTCGTCGGTGACGACCACCTCCACCGTCCCGCCGCGCCTGGCAGCAGCCAGCTGCACGCGCGAGTCGGCGTGCCGCACGGCGTTGTCGACCAGGTTGGCGACGGCGCGGAACAGCTCGTCGCGGACCGCCCTGACCACCAGCGGAGCGGTGCCACCGGACGGCATGCCACCGGACTGCATGCCAGCCGACGACGTGCCGGGGACGGCGAGGGAGCCGGGGACGGCAGGCGCGGTGGGCACCACGGGCACGCGCGCCGCGGCATACCGGCGGGCGACGTCGTCGAGGAGGCCGCGCACGTCGACGTCCACCACCGGACGCCGGGCCGTGCGGTCGGCCGACCGCGCGAGCACGAGGAGGTCCTCGACGAGGGCGCTGAGGCGCTCGACCTCGGGCAGCAGCTCCTTCGGCAGGTCGCCGCCGTCGCCGAGCCGCTCGGCGACCTCGAGCTGGGTGCGCATGGTGGCCAGCGGGCTGCGCAGCTCGTGGGCGGCGTCGGCGACGAACGCACGCTGCCGCTCCTGGGCGCCGGCGAGCCGGTCGAGCATGCCGTTGAGGGTGGTGGCGAGGGCGGCCACCTCGTCACGGGTCGGGGGCACCGGCAGCCGCTCGGAGGTTCCGCTCGTCGCGGCGCCACCGGCGCCGATGCGTTCGGCGCCCTCGCGCAGCTCCTCCACCGGACGCAGGGCCGAGCCGCTGACCCGCCAGACGATCGCGGCGAGCGCCACCAGGAACAGCGGGAAGAAGACGAGGAGCAGGCGGCGCAGCAGGCGCTGGCTGGTCTCGAGGTCGGCGGTGGGCAGCGCCGCCACCACGGTGACCCTTTCGGTCGCCGGGCCCGCCTGCACCGCCGCGACCTGCAGGTCGCCGGAGAGACCCGTCCGCCGGCCCGGCACGGTGATCGAGCCACCGCCCTTCAGCTGCTGCAGCTCGTCGGCGCTCACCAGCGGCGTCAGCCGGTCGGCCATGGGCGAGCCGGCGACCACCCGGTACTGGCGGTCGAGCACCTGCACGACCTGGGCGCCGGTCACCGGCAGCGACTCCGGCAGGCGGCCCGCGTCGACCAGGGCCGCCACCTCGCGGGCGGTGGACCTCGCCTCGCCCTCGACGGCGCGGTTCAGCGCGGCCGTCATCACGGCATACAGGAGCAGGCCACCGACGAGCAGCGCCACGGCGACGCCGACGACGCTGACCACGAGCAGGCGCGGCCGCAGGCCGAGGCGCGCCCACCGGCCGGTCACGGCGCCAGCCGGTAGCCGACCCCGCGCACCGTCTCGATGCGGTCGCGGCCGAGCTTGCGGCGCAGGTAGCCGACGTAGACCTCGACGATGTTGGGATCGGCCTCGTCGGGAGCGCCCCACACGGCGTCGAGCACCGACTCCTTGCTCACCACCGTCGGGTGGGCCCGCATGAGGTGCTCGAGCACGAGGAACTCGCGTCGCGACAGCTGCACCTCCTCGCCGTGCTGCTCCACGCGGTGCGAGGCGGGGTCGAGCGTGACCGGCCCGACGGTCAGCAGCGCCGGGCGACGGGTGGGCTCGCGGCGCAGCAGCGCGCGCAGCCGGGCCAGCAGCACCACGAAGGAGAACGGCTTGGTGAGGTAGTCGTCGGCGCCGTAGTCGAGGCCATCCGCCTCGTCGTACTCCCCGTCCTTGGCCGTGAGCATCAGCACCGGCACCCAGTTCTCCTCCGAGCGCAGGGTGCGCACCACGGTGTAGCCGGACATCCCCGGCAGCATCACGTCGAGCACCACGGCGTCGTAGGAACCGAACCGGGCGGCCTCCAGGCCCGAGGGCCCGTCGGGTGCCACGTCGACGACGAAGCCCTCGGCCTCCAGCCCGCGGGCGAGCGCAGCCGCCATCCGGGCCTCGTCCTCCACCACGAGCAGTCGCACGTGCACACCATGACACGCGGTGCTGTCGGTCGGGCCGCCTACGGGCACTGCCCCTGTCTGCGCCGCGGCAAGGCCGAGGCCCCCCTGCTCTCAGGGTCGTCTCAGCGGTCGCCCAGCACGATGGCGTCATGAGCCTGTTCACCGACCACCCCCGCGCTCGCTGGGCCGCACCCGCCGCTGCCGTCGCGGTCGTGGCGGCGGGCACGCTCGTCACGAACCTCACCGCGAGCGCCGACCCGAGCCTGCCCCCGCGCAGCGCGGCCCAGCTGCTCGCCGACGTCCAGCGGGCCCAGCTCGCCTACGTCTCCGGCACGGTCGTGCAGTCGGCCGACCTCGGCCTGCCCGACCTGTCGGCACTCGGCGGCGGCCGCCAGGGGAGCTCCTCCCTCCAGTCGGTGGTGACCGGCACCCACACGTGGCGGGTCTGGTACGGCGGTGAGCAGCAGCAGCGACTCGCCCTGGTCGGCAGCCTCGGCGAGTCCGACGTCATCCGCAACGGCCGCGACCTGTGGCTCTGGTCGAGTGACCAGAAGACGGCAGAGCACTACCGGCTGCCTGCCAAGCCGGCCGGTCGGACCCATGACGAGCAGGCCGGTGGTTCCGCCTCACCCAGGGCCACCGACCTGCCCAAGACCCCGGAGGAGGCGGCGAAGCGGGCGCTCGCCGCCCTCGACCCCACCACCGCGGTCACGACCTCCGGCTCCTCCGTGGTCGCCGGGCGCAGCGCCTACGACCTCGTTCTCAAGCCGCGCGACCCCGCCTCCCTCGTCGCGTCGGTGCGGATCTCCGTCGACGCCAAGCGCCACATCCCGCTGCGCGTGCAGGCCTACTCGACCAAGCGCGCCAACCCGGCGTTCGAGGTCGGCTTCACCAGCATCGACTTCGGCCGGCCCGACGCCCGCCAGTTCGCGTTCAACCCGCCTCCGGGCACGAAGGTCACCGAGCACCCCGTGACCGCACCCGACAAGGCGAAGGCGCAGGGCAAGGACAAGACTCGCACCAAGGGTGCCCCGACCGTGGTCGGCAAGGGCTGGACGGCCGTGGCCGTCGGGTCGCTGCCGCCGGGTGCGCTGACCTCCGGCTCGACCAAGCCCGGTCAGCGTGGCCAGGGCGACCAGCTGCAGGCCCTGCTCAAGAACCTGCCGCGCGTCTCCGGGAGCTGGGGCAGCGGGCGCCTGCTGAACGGCACACTGTTCTCGGCGGTCCTCACCGACGACGGCCGCTACGCCGTCGGTGCGGTCAAGCCCGAGGGCCTGTATGCCGCGCTCAAGGCGCGGTGACGCGGGCTCGGTTGTCCACTGGGCTGGTCGGAGAGGGGGGAGCGGTGTCGTCGACGGGTGACGCCTCGGGCCTGGCGGTCCACACCGAGGGGCTGACCAAGCGGTTCGGCCAGCAGGTGGCGGTCGACGCCATCGGGATGGCCGTGCCGCGTGGTGCGGTGTACGGGTTCCTCGGGCCCAACGGCTCGGGCAAGACGACCACGATCCGGATGCTGCTCGGCCTGGTCGAGCCCAGCTCCGGCAGCCGCAGCCTGCTCGGCCTCCCGCTGCCGAGCGGCGCAGGGCAGGCGCTGCCCCGGGTGGGCTCGCTCGTCGAGGGGCCGGCGTTCCACCCCTACCTGTCGGGCCGCTCCAACCTCGCCCGCCTCGACGCGGCGGACCCGCTGGCCGACCCGCGCACGGCGGCCGGTCGCATCGACGCCGCGCTCGACCGGGTCGGGCTGCGCGCCGCGGCCAAGAAGCGGTACCGCGCCTACTCGCTCGGCATGCGGCAGCGGCTCGCGATTGCCGCAGCCCTGCTCGCGCCGCGTGACCTGCTGGTGCTCGACGAGCCGACCAACGGCCTCGACCCGCAGGGCACCCGGGAGGTGCGCTCGCTGATCGGCTCCCTGGCTGCCGAGGGCATCACGGTCCTGGTCTCGAGCCACCTGCTGGCCGAGGTCGAGCAGATCTGCTCCCACCTCGGCGTCATGCGCGAGGGCCGGCTCGTCGCCCAGGGCACCGTGGCGGAGGTCCGCGGTGCCGGGCCCATGCTGGTGCGGGTGCAGACCCGGCAGCCCGAGGCGGCGGCCGCGGTGCTCCGCGAGCTCGGGGTGACCCAGGTGGTGACGACGGTCGGTGAGGTGCACGGCACGCCTGGTGACCTCGAGCCGGAGAAGATCGTCTCCGCCCTGGTGTACGCCGGTGTGGGCGTGCAGGGGTTCACCGTGGCGGTCACGAGCCTGGAGGACCTGTTCGTCTCGCTCACGGGGGAGGGCTTCGATGTCAGCGGTTGAGGTCGGGTCCGGGACCGCCGTCGACGCCGGGGTCGGCGCGGGCTCCGCCATCCGCCCGCGACGGCGCTGGTCGACCCGGTTCCTGCGCTCGGAGCTGCGGCTGATCGCGGGCCGGCGGCGCAACCAGATGGGCCTGCTGGTGCTGGCCGCGGTGCCGATCATCATGGCGATCGCGGTGAAGGTGTCGACGCCCGGGCCGGGCGAGGGGCCGAACTTCCTGTCGTCGATCACCTCGAACGGGCTGTTCGTGCCGCTCGCCGCGCTCGGGGTCGAGATCGCGATGTTCCTGCCGCTGGCCATGTCGATGCTGTCGGGCGACGCGGTCGCGGGGGAGGCCAACCTCGGCACGCTCCGCTACCTGCTCACCGTGCCGGTCAGCCGGACCCGCCTGCTCGCGGTGAAGTACGTGTCGCTGTGCATCGGGGCGCTCTGGGGCGTGACCGCGGTGGCGCTGCCCGGGGCGGTGATCGGCATCGCGCTGTTCGGCACGGGTGACCTGACGACCCTGTCGGGTTCGCAGATCTCGTTCGGCGTCGCGGTCTGGCGGGTCGTCCTGGTGATGCTCTACCTCGCCGCCGGGCTCGCCGGGCTCGCGGCCGTCGGCCTGTTCATCTCGACCCTGACCGAGCAGCCGATCGCGGCGTCCATCGCGCTGCTGATCTTCACGATCCTGTCGTGGATCCTCGACAGCGTGCCGCAGCTGAGCTGGCTGCATCCGTGGCTGATCGTCCACGAGTGGATGTCCTTCGGCGACCTGCTCCGCGACCCCATCGCCTGGGCCAACGTGCTGCGCGGCCTGTTCGTCGACGGCGTGTACGCCCTGGTGTTCTGGCTGGCGGCCTGGGCCCGGTTCTCGTCCAAGGACATCACCAGCTGACGACCTGGAGGTGCGACTCCGTATGCCGCGAGCCGGTGAGACGGGGCGCCGCACCGCCCATGGGCGGCAGGCGGCATACGAAGTCGGTCAGTCTGCTGGGTGACGGGAGACACGACCGATGGCGGTTCCCTTGGCTACCTGTCGGTAACTAAGGTGCCCGCATGACGACGCTGAGCGGCAAGACGATCCTCATGTCCGGCGGCAGCCGCGGCATCGGCCTGGCCATCGCGCTGAAGGCGGCGGCCGACGGGGCCAACATCGCCCTCATCGCCAAGACCGACCGGCCCGACCCCCGACTGCAGGGCACCATCCACACGGCCGCGGCCCAGATCGAGGCAGCCGGAGGCCAGGCGCTGCCCATCGTCGGCGACGTCCGCGACGACGCGACGATCGAGCGGGCGGTGGAGGAGTGCGTCGAGCGGTTCCACGGCATCGACGTCGTCGTCAACAACGCCAGCGTGCTGAACCTCTCGGGCACCACCGCCCTCGACCCCAAGCGCTACGACCTCATGCAGGACGTCAACGTGCGCGGCACCTTCATGCTGACGCGAGCGGCGATCCCGCACCTGGTGCAGGCCGACGACCCGAAGGTCCTCACGCTGAGCCCGCCGATCAACCTCGACCCCAAGTGGTTCCGCGCCCACCCGGCCTACACGATGGCGAAGTACGGCATGACGATGGCGGCCCTCGGCTTCGCGCACGAGCTGGCCGACCTCGGCATCTCCTCGACCGCGCTGTGGCCGGCCACGCTCGTCGCCACCGACGCCATCGGCAACCTGCCCGGCGGCGAGCAGATGGTCGCGGTCTCGCGCAAGCCCGAGATCGTCGCCGACGCGGCATACGCCGTGCTCACCACGAAGGGCCAGGAGCTCAACGGGAAGACCGTCATCGACGAGGACCTGCTGCGCGAGCGCGGCGTCAGCGACTTCGCGGCGTACTCGATGACCGGCAAGGACGAGGGGCTGGCTCCCGACATCTTCCTGGGCTGACCGCTCGCCGCTGGCGGTCCGCCGCTCGCGGACGGGGGGTTGTCGGGCGGGGTGCGAGGCGGTGGGATGACCCCATGACCGCGCAGCCCTCGCACACCTCCGGCCGGACCGACATCCCGCTGCTCGAAGAGACCATCCCCGACAACCTCGACGCGACCGTCGCCCGGTTCGCCGACCGCGAGGCGCTGGTCGACGTGCAGGAGGGTGTGCGCTGGACCTACCGCGAGTTCTCCGACCGCACCGTCGAGCTCGCCCGCGCCCTGCTCGCCGCGGGGGTCCGCAAGGGTGACCGGGTGGGGATCTGGGCGCCGAACTGCGCCGAGTGGACGCTGACCCAGTACGCCACGGCCCGCATCGGCGCGATCCTGGTCAACATCAACCCGAGCTACCGCACCCACGAGCTCGAGTACGTGCTCAAGCAGGCCGGCATCTCGTTCCTCGTCTCGGCCGCACAGTTCAAGACCTCGAACTACGCCGAGATGGTCGAGGAGGTCAGGGGGAACTGCCCGGACCTGCGCGAGGTGGTGCTCATCGGCACGCCGTCGTGGGACGGGCTGCTGGCTCGGGCGCAGGAGGTCCCCGCCGAGCAGGTCGCAGAGGTGCAGGCGGGGCTCGACCGCAACGAGCCCATCAACATCCAGTACACCTCGGGCACCACGGGCTTCCCGAAGGGCGCGACCCTCAGCCACCGGAACATCCTCAACAACGGCTTCTTCGTCGGTGAGCTGTGCCGCTACACCGAGGCCGACCGCATCTGCATCCCGGTGCCCTTCTACCACTGCTTCGGCATGGTCATGGGCAACCTGGCGGCCACCACCCACGGGGCGGCGATGGTCATCCCGGCCGCCGGCTTCGACCCGGTGGCCACGCTGAAGGCCACCCAGGACGAGCGGGTCACGTCGCTGTACGGCGTGCCGACGATGTTCATCGCCGAGTGGGCCCTGCCCGACTTCGAGTCCTACGACCTCTCCACCGTGCGCACCGGCATCATGGCCGGCTCGCCCTGCCCGGCCGAGATGATGAAGAAGCTCATCGCGTCGGGCATCGAGGAGATGACCATCTGCTACGGCATGACCGAGACCTCACCGGTGTCGACGCAGACCCGCACCGACGACACCTTCGAGCGCAAGGTCGGCACGGTCGGGGCCGTCGGGCCGCACCTGGAGATCAAGGTCGTCGACCCGCTCACCCGTGAGACCGTGCCGCGCGGCCAGACCGGAGAGTTCTGCACCAAGGGCTACTCGGTGATGCTGGGCTACTGGAACCAGCCCGACAAGACGAACGAGGTGCTGGAGGACGGCTGGATGCACACCGGCGACCTCGCGGTCATGGACGAGCACGGCTACGTGCAGATCACCGGGCGCATCAAGGACATGGTCATCCGCGGCGGCGAGAACATCTACCCGCGCGAGATCGAGGAGTTCCTCTACACCCACCCCGACATCCTCGACGCCCAGGTGATCGGGGTGCCCGACGCGAAGTACGGCGAGGAGCTGTGCGCCTGGATCCGGATGAAGGAGGGCGCGGAGCCGCTCACCGCCGACAAGCTCCGGGAGTTCGCCACCGGCAAGCTGGCGCACTACAAGATCCCCCGCTACGTGCAGGTCGTCGACGAGTTCCCCATGACGGTGACGGGCAAGGTGCGCAAGGTGGAGATGCGCGAGAAGTCCGTCGCGGAGCTCGGGCTGGCCGACCAGCGCTGAGCCGGCCGCACCGGCGCGCCGGTCGCTCGAGTCGCGCAGCGCCTGAGCCCGCAATACGTTGCCAGTGCCGGTGTCCCCGGCAGCAACGGACCCAGGAGGGCTCAATGAACGGCAGCACCATCATCTGGATCGTGCTCGTGGCGGTGGTCGTCATCATCGCCGTGGCCTTGTTCATGTCGATGTCGCGGAAGCGGCGCGCCGAGGTCCACCGCGACCAGGCCGAGCAGATCCGCCAGGAGGCGCAGGAGCACGACCGTGAGCTGCGCGAGCGGGAGGCCCACGCCGAGGAGGCGGAGGCGCAAGCCCGTCGGGCCCGCGCGGAGGCCGACGAGCGGGCGGCCGAGGCCAAGCGCCTCGAGGCGGAGGCCGAGCGGCGAGGCGAGCACGCCGAGGCCGTCCGGGTCGACCGCGACGAGCAGCTGCGCCGCGCCGACGCCCGTGACCCCGACGTGCGCACCGACAAGGAGGGCTACCGGATCGACGAGGACGGCAACCGGATCGAGGACGGCAACCGCCTCGACGACGCCAACCGGGTCGACGACACGAACCGCCTCGACGACGCCAACCGCGTCGACGACTCCAACCGCCTCGAGAGCGAGCAGTCCGGCAGGCACGAGGGCTGGGTCGACGACGAGGGCAACCGCGTGGGCGGTGCCGGCCCCGCCGACGCTCCCCGTAGTGACGCCCCCCGCGGAGAGGGTGCATGAAAGCAGCTCCCTGGGACCCCCTCGTGGGTTCTCCGCTCATCTGGATGCTCGGGTTCGTCGTCGTCCTGGGCCTCCTGTGGTTCCTCTACAGCCGGCTGGCCAAGAGCGACACCGGCCACCTGGACGAGCCCAAGGACCTGCGAGGGCCCTCCGGGGCCGCGTGGACGCCGAAGCACCCCGACGCCGGCGACACCGGCGAGGGGAACCCGCCGAGCACGCCACCGGGCACCCACCCCGACCCCGACCAGCGCTGAGCGCGGCCGTGGGCGCACGCCCACGTGGTTCGACGTATGCCGGAAGCGCACCGGAATGCCGATACTGGCCTTCCGGTGCGCTTCCGCCGGGTCAGGACCCCCGTCGTGACTCCCCGGGAATGACGTGTTCCTGGGAATGCATCTGCACCGGTGCACGTTCAGGCAAGTAGTTGAAATATGAACTACCCAGCCTGAACGACCCACACTCGAGGAGCCGAGATGCCTGCTGTGACCGTCCCCGACCTCACCATCCTGCCGCGGGTCGCAGCCGTGGCCCCCGCCGCGCGCCAGCGAGCGGTGCGCTCCATCACCAGCGCCCCGGGCGGCCTCGAGGGTGAGGGCTTCCCGGTGAAGCGGGCCTTCGCCGGCGTCGACCTGCGCGACCTCGACCCGTTCATCCACATGGACGAGATGGGGGAGGTGGAGTACGCGCCCGGTGAGCCCAAGGGCACCCCGTGGCACCCGCACCGTGGGTTCGAGACCGTCACCTACATCATCGACGGCGTCTTCGACCACCACGACTCCTTCGGTGGCGGCGGCACCATCACCAACGGCGACACCCAGTGGATGACCGCGGGCGCCGGCATCCTCCACATCGAGGCCCCGCCGGAGCACCTGGTGGTCTCGGGTGGCCTGTTCCACGGCTTCCAGCTGTGGGTGAACCTGCCGCGGGTCGACAAGCTCAAGCCCCCGGCCTACCAGGACCTGCGCTCCAGCGAGGTCGGCCTGCTCACCTCCGCCGACGGCGGCTCGCTGCTGCGCGTCATCGCCGGCGAGGTCGGCGGCGTGACCGGGCCGGGCTCGACGCACACCCCGATGGCGATGGTGCACGCGACCATCGCACCCGGTGGCTCGCTCGAGCTCCCGTGGCGCTCCGACTTCAACGCCCTCGTCTACGCCATGAGCGGCGACGGCTTCGTGGGTCCCGACCAGTCGCCGTTCGGCACCGGCCAGCTCGCGGTGCTCGGCCCGGGCGACGCCCTTCGCCTCTCCGCGGCGCAGAGCCAGCAGGCCCGGTATGCCGCCGGGCTCGACGTGGTCATCCTCGGCGGACGCCCGATCCGGGAGCCCGTCGCCTGGGCGGGGCCGTTCGTGATGAACACCAAGGCCGAGGTCATGAAGGCGTTCGAGGACTACCAGGCGGGCCGGCTCGGCCAGCCCGGCCACGCCATCCCGCACGGCACCCAGGGCGGCACGCTCGACGCCTGACGCCATCCGCGGCGGTCGTCAGATCCGCCCGCCAGGCGCAGCAACCCGTGGCACGACGCCACGGGTTGCTGCGTCTCACGGTCCGCGCGCGCAACGGTTGCCCCGGTGCCAGCCGTTGTCGTCAGGATCCTTCGCCGAGTCCGAGCACCCGGTCGAGGTAGGCCGTCACCAGCGCCGCCGTCTCGTCGGGCCGCTCGAGTGACGGCAGGTGGCCGGCCCAGTCGAGGCCGACCAGCTCCGCCGCGGGCAGCCGCTCGGCCAGGTGTCGGGCCGTCTCCCGGAAGAAGAGCAGGTCGTGGTCGCCGCTGACGACCAGCGCCGGCAAGGTCAGCGCGGCCAGGTCGAGCTCGGGGCGTCGCAGCTCCACCGCCGGTGAGAGCGCCTCGGCCGCCGAGTCGAGCTCGAACGCCCTGGCCTGCATCTCGCGCACCAGCGCCCGGGCCGACTCGTCGGCCGACGGTCCGAGCCACGTGCGCAGGTTCAGCTCCACCGCGCCGTCGAGGTCGCCGGCTCCCAGCAGCCGCTCCTCCTCCTCGTCGAAGGCCTCGGCGTCAGGGGTGGGCGGCACGCCGGGCGCGGCGGCGCACAGGAGCACCAGCGCGCTCACCCGGCCGGGCGCGACCGACGCCGTCTCCAGCGCCACCCTGCCGCCGAAGGAGGCGCCGACCAGGGCGGCGCGCTCGATGCCGTGCGTGTCGAGCAGGGCGAGCACGTCGTCCGCGTGGCTGAACGGCCCGGGCTCGTGCGGTCGCCCGCCGAACCCGCGCAGGTCGGGTGCCAGCACGGCACACCGGCCCTCCAGCGCCCGGCGCTGGACCTCCCACATGCGGCTGTCGGCGATGCCGGCGTGCAGGAGCACGACGGCGGGACGGGGGTCGAAAGACGTTCCAGGATCCGGGACCATGGGCCCGAACCTAGCGACGCGCGGGGCGACCGTCGTCACAATTCGGGCCCTCGGGCGGCGCCGACCCCCTAGGTTGCTGTTCGCAAGGGCTTTGCTGCTTCAGGCGTCTCGTGACGGGAGCAACCGTGCGGATAGGTGTGCCACAGGAGTCCAAGCCGGGCGAGACCCGGGTCGCCGCCACGCCCAAGACGGTGGGCCAGCTCATCGGGCTGGGCTACGAGGTGGTGGTCGAGGCGGGCGCGGGCCGACGCGCGAGCTTCAGCGACGCGGCCTTCCAGGAGGCCGGCGCGTCCGTCGGCACCTCGGCCGACGTCTGGGACAGCGACCTCGTCATCAAGGTCAACGCCCCCACCGACGAGGAGGTCGGGCGGCTGCGGCCGGGGGCGATCCTGGCGAGCCTGCTGGCGCCGGCCCTCAACCCCGAGCTCGTCGAGCGTCTCGCCGGGCAGGGCGTCACCGCGCTGGCGATGGACGCCGTACCGCGCATCTCCCGGGCCCAGGCCCTCGACGTGCTCAGCTCGATGGCCAACATCGGCGGCTACCGGGCGGTCGTCGAGGCCGCCCACGAGTTCGGCAGCCTCTTCACCGGCCAGGTCACCGCCGCCGGCAAGGTGCCGCCCGCCAAGGTGCTGGTCGTCGGTGCCGGCGTGGCCGGCCTCGCCGCGATCGGCACGGCCAACAGCCTGGGCGCGATCGTCCGCGCCTTCGACGCCCGCCCCGAGGTGGCCGAGCAGGTCGAGTCGATGGGCGCCGAGTTCCTGCGGGTCGAGGGGCTGGAGCAGGAGGGCCCGAGCGCCACCGGCTACGCCAAGGAGATGGGCGAGGACTTCAACCGCCGGGCCGCCGAGCTCTACGCCGAGCAGGCCAAGGACGTCGACATCATCATCACCACCGCGCTCATCCCGGGTCGTCCGGCGCCCCGGCTGATCACGGCCGACATGGTCGCCTCGATGAAGCCGGGCTCGGTCATCGTCGACATGGCGGCGTCCAACGGCGGCAACGTCGAGGGCACCGTCGCCGACCAGCTGGTCCTCACCGACAACCAGGTGCGGATCATCGGCTACACCGACCTGCCCGGCCGGCTGCCCACCCAGGCCTCGCAGCTCTACGGCACCAACGTCGTCAACCTGCTGAAGCTGCTCACCCCCGGCAAGGACGGCAAGGCCGTCATCGACTTCGACGACGTGGTCCAGCGCGGCATGACGGTATGCCGCGACGGCCAGTCGACGTGGCCCCCGCCGCCGGTGGCGGTCAGCGCCGCGCCGGTGGCCGCGGCGCCTGCCGCCGAGAAGCCGGCGCCCCCACCGCCGAAGGTGCGCGACCCGCGACGCAGGTACGCGCTCATGGGACTGGCCGCAGTGCTGTTCGGCCTGGTCGCGGCATACTCGCCCGCCACCTTCCTCGGCCACTTCACCGTCTTCGCGCTCGCGGTGATCGTCGGCTTCTACGTCATCAGCAACGTCGCGCACGCGCTGCACACGCCGCTGATGTCGGAGACCAACGCGATCAGCGGCATCATCCTGGTCGGCGCGCTGCTGCAGATCGGGAGCGAGGACCCGGTGGTGCGGACGCTCGCCTTCGTGGCGACGGTGATCGCCAGCGTCAACATCTTCGGTGGGTTCGCGGTGACCAACCGCATGCTCCAGATGTTCCGGAAGGACTGAGGCAGGGGTGACCGGGACCGTGACCAGCAGCGTGACCACCAATCTGGTGCAGGCGGCCTACATCGTCGCCGCCGTCCTCTTCGTGCTCTCGCTCGCCGGGCTCAGCAAGCACGAGAAGGCCAAGGAGGGCAACGCGTTCGGCGTCGCCGGCATGGTGATCGCCCTGGTGGCGACCATCTGGCTGGCGGTCGACCGCGCCGCGAACGGGCCGCTGACGCTGATGCTCATCGCGATCGCGATGGCTATCGGTGCCGCGATCGGCCTGTGGCGGGCACGGGTCGTCGAGATGACGCAGATGCCCGAGCTGGTCGCGATGCTGCACAGCTTCGTCGGTGCCGCTGCGGTGCTGGTGGGCTACAACTCCTACCTCAGCGAGGAGGGCCTCGAGGGCTCGCTCGCCACGATCCACAACGTCGAGGTCTACCTCGGCGTCTTCATCGGCGCGGTCACCTTCACCGGCTCGATCGTCGCCTTCCTCAAGCTGAGCGCGCGGATCAAGTCCTCGCCGCTGATGCTGCCGGCCCGGCACTGGCTCAACCTCGCCGCCGTTGTCGTCTCGGCCGGGCTGCTCGTGTGGTTCGTCGCCTCCCAGTTGCTGGTGCCCCTGGCCGTGATGACGGTGATCGCGCTGGCGTTCGGGTGGCACCTGGTGGCCTCCATCGGCGGCGGCGACATGCCCGTCGTCGTGTCGATGCTCAACAGCTACTCGGGATGGGCGGCGGCCGCCGCCGGCTTCATGCTCGGCAACGACCTGCTCATCGTCACCGGCGCCCTCGTCGGCTCCTCCGGTGCGATCCTCAGCTACATCATGTGCCGGGCGATGAACCGGTCGTTCGTCTCCGTGATCGCCGGCGGCTTCGGCCAGGAGGTCTCGATCGGCGCGGACAAGGACTACGGCGAGCACCGCGAGATGCAGGCCGACGAGGTGGCCGAGATGCTCCGTGACGCGCGTTCGGTGGTCATCACCCCCGGCTACGGGATGGCCGTGGCCCAGGCGCAGTACCCCGTGGCCGAGCTGACCAGCCAGCTGCGGAAGAAGGGCGTCAACGTCCGCTTCGGGATACACCCCGTTGCCGGCCGGCTGCCCGGCCACATGAACGTGCTGCTGGCCGAGGCCAAGGTGCCCTACGACATCGTGCTCGAGATGGACGAGATCAACGACGACCTGTCCGACACCGACGTGGTGCTCGTCATCGGGGCCAACGACACCGTCAACCCCGCCGCCGAGGAGGACCCGACCAGCCCCATCGCGGGGATGCCGGTGCTCGAGGTGTGGAAGGCCAGGAACGTCGTCGTCTTCAAGCGCTCCATGGCCACCGGGTACGCCGGCGTGCAGAACCCGCTGTTCTTCAAGGAGAACGCCGCGATGCTGTTCGGCGACGCCAAGGACCGCGTCGAGGACATCATCAAGGCCCTCTGAACCGTCGGAGTTCGGCGGGGTCAGGGGAGGGGGTGGCCGGCGTCGGCGACGACGTCGAACTCGTTGCCCTCGGGGTCGGCCATCACCTGCCACCAGATGCCGAGCTCCTCGTAGAGGTCGAGCACCGGGTGGCCGACCCGCCGGCCGCCGCGCGACTCGAGCTCGTCGACCAGTGACTCGACGCCCCGCTCGAGCGGCGGGTGGATGTCGAGGTGGCTGCGGTTCTTCCCGACCTTCGGCTCGGCCACCTGCTGCAGGATGAACACCGGCCCGGGCGGCTCACCCTCGCGGGGCACCAGCACCTCGAAGTCCTCGATCGACCCGGCCGGCTCGTAGCCGAGCGCCGCGCACCAGAACGGCACGAGTGCTTTCGGGTCCAGGCAGTCGAGCACGACGGAGACTCTCATGCCCCCACGGTGGCAGAGCGGCGTGGTCGGCCGCAGGTGATCGGTCGGCACGCGCGACCCAAGCCAAGAGGCGCGGTATGCCGGGTGGTCACCACCCGGCATACCCCGCCTCTCTCCCGTATCAGGCGCTCTTGGCGGGCTTCGTGCCGGCGGTCTCGATGCGTTCCTTCACCTGGGGCGCGAAGGAGGCCATCATCCGGGACTGCGCCAGAGCCATCAGGTAGTTCACCGGCGGAAGCCGCCAGAACGACCGTGGGTGGTGCCGCATGGTCACCTTGGTGCCCTTGCCCTCGGGCTCGAAGTCGTAGTCCCACGTGCCCATCATGGCCCGCGAGGACTTCTCGGTGATGTGCTTGTTGGGCACGACGTCCGTGTAGACCTCGAAGCCCTCGAACGGGATGCCGGCGATCTTGGACCGCCAGCTGAAGAACGTGCCGGTGCCCTGCCTGGTCTCCTTCACGTCGAAGTACTCGGTCTCCATCACGGTGATGTCGGCCAGGGCCTTGGGGTCCTTGAAGAAGGGGAAGACCTTCTCGACCGGAGCATCGATGTGCATGGTCATGGTTGTCATGGTGCTCATCTCCTTGCGCACTCGACGTCGCCGAGCGGCCATGGCGGCCGACCCGGCCCGCCTCGCACCACTGTCACCGTAGGTCTCACGGCCCGGGTGGGACAGAGGAGAAGGGCCCACCCCGGTGACTTCTCAGGTGCTGGTCATGCTCGGCACCTCGCCCTCCTTCGCCCGGCCGCTGAGGCGGCTGTTGCGGTAGGAGTAGGCGAAGTAGATGACGAAGCCGAGCGCCATCCAGACCACGAAGCGCAGCCACGTCTCCACGCTGAGGTTGAGCATCAGGTAGAGGCAGACCAGCGCCGAGATGATGGGCAGCACCGGCACGAACGGCACCCGGAAGGCCCGCTTGAGGTCGGGACGGTTGCGGCGGAGCACGATGACGGCGATCGAGACCAGGGTGAAGGCGGCCAGGGTGCCGATGTTGACCATCTCCTCGAGCTTGCCGATCGGCGTCAGCGAGGCCACCAGGGCGATGACCAGGCCGAGGGTGATGGTGATGCGCAGCGGCGTGCCCGTCTTGGGGTGGGTGCGGCCGATGCCCGGGGGTAGCAGCCAGTCGCGGCTCATCGCGAAGACCACGCGGGTGGCGCCGATGAGCAGCGTCATGATCACCGTGGTCAGACCCGCGACGGCACCGGCTGCGATGAGCGTGGCGTAGCCGCCCTTGCCCACCGACTCGAACGCCGACGCCAGCGCCGCCTTCGGGTCGATCTGGTCGTAGGGGACCATGCCGGTGATGACGGCGGCGACGCCCATGTAGAGCAGCGTGCAGATCACGAGCGAGGCGATGATGCCGATGGGCAGGTCGCGCTGGGGGTTCTTGGCCTCCTCGGCCGTGGTCGCCACCACGTCGAAGCCGATGTAGGCGAAGAAGACGATCGACGCGCCGGTGACGATGCCGAGGATGCCGAACGTGACCGGCTGGATGCCGAACAGCACCTGGATGAGGGGGGCGGTGAGGCCGGTGGACGCCTCGGTCGACTTCGCCGGCGGGATGAAGGGGCTGTAGTTGGCGGCCTTGACGTAACCGAGGCCGGCGATGATGACGAACAGCACGATGAAGACCTTGATGCCGACGAGCACCAGGTTGACCCGCATCGACTCCTTGATGCCGAGCGACACCACCGCGGTGACCGCGGCGACGAGGAGGAACGCGAGAAGGTCGAAGTGCGACCCCGACGCCAGGTTGTCGGGCCAGTTGAACCCGAGCTTGCCGAGGAACAGGTCTGCGTACTGTGACCAGCCCTGTGCGACGACGCTCGCGCCGAGCAGGAGCTCGAGCAGCAGGTCCCACCCGATGACCCAGGCCACGAGCTCACCGAGCGAGGCGTACGAGAACGTGTAGGCGGAGCCGGAGACCGGCACCGTCGAGGCGAACTCGGCGTAGCACAGTGCCGCGAGGCCGCAGCAGATCGCGCCCACGACGAACGAGATGATGATCGACGGCCCGGCGTACTTCTGCGCGGCCATGCCGGTGACCGTGAAGATGCCGGCGCCGATGACGACGCCCACCCCGAAGACGGTGAGGTCGAGGGCGGAGAGCCGCTTCTTGAGCTGGTACTCGGGCTCGTCGGTCTCCCGGATCGACTGCTCGACGGGCTTGGTGCGCATCAGGCTCACGGCGGGCCACCTCCCGGGCACTTGGGTTCGGCCGCCCCCCGGGGCGACCCGGATGGAGGGACACGCTAGCGGGGAAGTGGGCGAGCCGCCCACCCCCCGACCACCCTCCGACCAGCGGTTGACGAGCGCTCGACCAGCGCTCGACCAACCTCTGTCAGCGGCGGATCAGCGGTCGCGGGGCGGGAGGTAGCGGATGGGGCCGGTGTCGGCGTCCCGGAGGTCGTCCTCCGGGCTGCGGTAGATCGACTCCTCGCGCGCCCCTCGGCTCGGGTCGACCGGGATGGCGGTCGCGTGGCGCTCGTCCTGCCACCCGGCATACGGGCTGGGCAGGTGCGCGGCCGCCTCGTGGGCCGCCAGGTCGTGGAGCTCGGCCGGGTCCATGCCGGGCATGCGCCGGTTGCTGAGCCGGAAGATCTCGGTGCAGATCGCCCGGTAGCTGGTGTCGGGGTCGGGGACCCAGTGCACCTCGCGCAGCGCCTGGTCGTGACCCGCGCTCTCCATGACGAACCGGCCGTAGCCGAGGAGCCGGCCGGGGATGGAGCGCGTGTAGGACATGTCCGTGACCTTGGACAGCGGCATCATCGACACCTTGCGGGTGACGAACCCGTAGAACAGCAGCAGCCGCTTGTCGGTGGCCACGAACCAGTCGTGGCGCCACTCCGCGACCTTGTATGCCGCGCGGCCCACGACCGCGAACCAGGCCCACCACAGGATGGTGCTGACCAGGCCGAAGCGGGCCGGGATGTTCGCGTCGACCCACAACACCAGGGCGCCGGAGGCCAGGGCGCTGCCCACCGGCTCGGCGACCTTGCCCCAGTGCTGGTGCACGGCGGTGACCAGCCGCTCACCGTCGAGCAGGTAGCGGTCGAGCTCGCGGTTGGGGCTGGTCGGGGTGCGGGCCACAGGCGTGGTCGCCTAGCTGAGCAGGGCGTTGAAGAAGGTGCCGATGCTCCTGGCGCCGTCGACGCCGATCGCCCCGGCGGTCCGGACCATGTCCGCGGCGCGGTCGGGGGAGGTGAAGATCGCGTAGACGCCGAAGGCGAGGATCACCCAGAGCAGGATCTTCTTGGCGCGCTGCATGTCAGCTCCTTGCGTTCGCTCGCCCGCGGTGGGGGCAGCCGCGGGCACGAGCGACCATCCTGCCGTCCGGGGCCCGCTCGTGGCCAGAGGCGCGCCGGGTCAGGGGCCGGTCGTCAAGCCATATGCCTTGACATTCATATGAGGCGTCGTCACCATGAGTCGCCATGGACGGGTTCGCGCTGCTGGCCGATCCGACCCGGCGTCGCATCCTCGACCTGCTCCGGGCCGCTGACGAGGGCGCTGGCGAGGCCGCTGACGAGAGGGCCGGCGAGGGCGCTGGTGAAGGAGTCGACGTGAGCGGCCTGGTCGAGGCGCTCGACCTGCCCCAGCCCCTGGTGTCGAAGCACCTGCGGGCGCTGCGCGAGTCCGGTGCGGTGACCGCGAGCGTGGACGGCCGGCGCCGGGTCTACCGGCTCGCGGCCGACCCGCTGCGCGACGTGCTGGCCTGGGTGGAGCCGTACCGCCGCTGAGCGGCGCCGGCGCGCCGCGAGCTGTCCCCGCGGCATACCCGTCGGTCCGTCAGACGAGGCCGTAGAGGCGGTCGCCCGCGTCGCCGAGGCCCGGGACGATGTAGCCGTGCTCGTTGAGGCGCTCGTCGACGGCACCGGTGACCAGCTGCACGGGCACGTTGAGGTCGGAGATCTCCTCCTCAAGGTGCTTGATGCCCTCGGGGGCCGCCAGCAGCGTGACCGCGGTGATGTCGTCGGCGCCGCGCTCGACGAGGTAGCGGATCGTCATCGCCAGGGTGCCGCCGGTGGCGAGCATCGGGTCGAGCACGTAGCACTGCCGGCCCTTGAGGTCGTCGGGCAGCCGGTTGGCGTAGGTGATCGCCTCGAGGGTCTCCTCGTTGCGCTGCATGCCGAGGAAGCCGACCTCGGCGCTCGGCAGGAGCCGCACCATGCCCTCGAGCATGCCCAGCCCGGCGCGCAGGATCGGCACGACCAGCGGCTTCGGGGTGCTCAGCTTGATGCCGGTGGTGGGGGCCACCGGGGTCTCGATCTCGAACGGCTCCGTGCGCACCTCACGGGTGGCCTCGTAGGCCAGCAGGGTCACCAGCTCCTCGGCCAGGCGGCGGAAGGTCGGGGAGTCGGTCCGCTTGTCGCGCAGGTAGGTCAGCTTGTGGGCGATCAGCGGGTGGTCGGCAACGTGGACGCGCATAGGCGAAACTTAGCGCGTGAAACCAGTGCACCGTCCCGCGGTCGACCCGAGGTGTGCCGCGTGGATGGGGCGGGCGCTCGAGCTCGCCACCGGCGCGGCCGGGTCCGGTGACGTCCCCGTGGGTGCGGTCGTCGTCTCCCCTGCGGGCGAGGTGATCGGGGAGGGGGCCAACCTCCGTGAGGTCGAGGGCGACCCGACCGCCCACGCGGAGGTGGTGGCCCTGCGGGCCGCCGCGCGGCACACGGGTGAGTGGCGCCTGGAGGACTGCACGCTGGTGGTCACCTTGGAGCCGTGTCCGATGTGCGCCGGGGCGCTGCTGCTCTCGCGGATCTCGACCCTCGTGCTCGGCGCGTGGGACCCCAAGATGGGCGCGTGCGGCTCGGTGTGGGACATCGTGCGTGACCGGCGGGCCACCCATCGGGTGGAGGTCATCGGCGGGGTGCGCGAGGCGGAGTGCTCGCAGGTGCTGCTCGACTTCTTCGCGGCGCACCGGTGACGGCGCCGGCCGGGTCGGCCCCGCCATCAGAGCGCAGGGCGGAACAGCGCAGGGCAGCCCAGCACCGAGCACCACAGCACAGGGCAGCAAAAGACAGGTCGGCACAGCACGGCCTGAGGAAACGCACAGGAAACCGGCGGAGGGTGGGGGTGTGAACACGGTCATCGAGCACCTGCTGGGCTCACCCGCCTGGTTGGTCTACGTGGTCGTCGGGCTGGTCGTCTTCGCCGAGGACGCCCTGTTCGTCGGCTTCGTGCTGCCCGGCGAGACCCTTGCCATCCTCGGTGGGGCGACCGCCAGCATCGGGCACACGCACCTGTCGGTGGTGCTGGCCGTGGTCGTGGTGGCGGCCATCGTGGGCGACAGCGTGGGCTACGAGATCGGCCGGATCGGGGGGCCGCGCCTGCTGACCCTCCCGCTGCTGCGCCGTCACGAGGCTCGGCTGCTGAGCGCCCAGGACGTGGTGCGGCGCCGCGGCGGGCCGGCGATCTTCCTCGGCCGGTGGACCGCGTTCTTCCGGGCAGTCACCCCGGCGCTCGCCGGCCTGTCGGGCATGCGGTACCGCACCTTCCTGCCGTGGAACGCGATCGGCGGGATCGCCTGGGGAGGCGCTGCCGTGATGGCGGGGTATGTCGCCGGGGTCTCCTACCAGCGCGTGGAGAAGTGGCTCGGCGCCGGCGCGGCCGGGGTCGTGGCGGCGGTCGTCGTCGTGGGCCTCATCGTGTGGCAGGTGCGCAAGCGCCGGCACGAGCGGCATACCCGTGAGCAGGAGCAGCGGCAGGAACAGGGACAGGACGTGGAGAGCCGCGCCTGACCCAGGCGGGCGGTGCTGGACCGGCCTTGCCGGTCGGGTCGTGCTGAACCGGTCTCGCCGGTCAGCGCCCTACGCCACCTCGGCCTCAACGCCGTCCTCGGCCGGCCGCTCCTGGCCCTCGCCCTTCTGCTGCACCTCCTGGGCGCTGACCCGGGGCATGAGCAGGCCGGCCACCACGGTGAGCACGGCAGCGACGAACACGGCGAGGAAGACCGCCGCACCGGAGTCCGCGGCGGTGGTCGGGTCGGTCTCGGGACGTCCGGACGACGCGATCACCGCGTTGGCCACCGCTCCGAGGACCGCCGCACCGACCGCACTGCCGATGGAGCGCGCGAACATGTTGGTGCCGGTGGCCACGCCACGCTCGTGCCACGCCACGCTGGCCTGGGCGGCGATGAGCGAGGGGGTGGCGACCAGGCCCATGCCCAGGCCGGTGACGAAGCAGGTGACGGCCACGACCGCGACCGAGGGGGTGTGCGCGAGCAGCGCGAGGCCGCCGGAGCCGAGCAGCACCAGCGTCATCCCGATCAGCACGGTCGGCTTGAAGCCGTAGCGGAGGTAGAAGAGCCGGCCGGACAGCGTCGCGGCGATGGGCCAGCCCAGGGTCAGGGCGGCCAGGGCGAGGCCGCCGACGAGCGGGCTGACGCCGAGCGAGTTCTCGAGGTAGGTGGGGACGTACGAGGTCAGGCCGATGAGGATGACGCCGATGCCCATCGCGAGGAACGTGGTCGTCGCCAGCAGCCGGCGGGTCAGCACCCACAGCGGCAGCACCGGCTCGGCGGCGCGCCGCTCCACCAGCACGAAGAGGAGCAGGAGCAGGCCGCCGACGCCGAAGACCGCGAGGCTGGTCGGGGAGCTCCAGGCCCATGCCTGGCCGCCCTCGAGCACGCCGAGGATCAGCAGCGTCATGCCCACGGTGAGCAGCCCTGCGCCGAGGTAGTCGACCTGGTGCTCGCGGCGCTGCACGCTCTCACGGAAGTTGCGCACGATGAGGGCGCCGGCCAGCAGGCAGAGCGGCACGTTGACGAAGAAGATCCAGCGCCAGATGCCGAGCTGGGAGAAGATCCCGCCGAGGGTCGGGCCGACCACTGACGAGATCGCCCACACGCTGGCGATGTAGCCCTGGGCCTTGGCCCGCTCGGCCACCGTGTAGATGTCGCCGGCGATGGTGATGGCCATCGGCTGCACCGCGCCCGCGCCGAGGCCCTGCACCGCACGGAAGGCGATCAGCGCCGGCATGCTCCACGCGAAGCCACACAGCACGGAGCCGAGCAGGAACAGCCCGATGCCGAGCAGGATGAGCGGCTTGCGACCGACGGTGTCGGCGAGCTTGGCGTAGACCGGCACCGACACCGCCTGGGCGAGCAGGTAGACGGAGAACAGCCACGGGAACTGGGAGAAGCCGCCGAGGTCGCGCACGATCGAGGGCACGGCGGTCGCCAGGATGGTGGCGTCGATGGCGATCAGGCCGGTCGAGACCATCAGGGCGAGGAGGATGGGGCCGCGTTCAGACCGCAGTCCGACGGCGTCTGCAGGGGCTGGGGTCACAAGAGGGAACAAGGCGTGACGTCCGCGATCCATTCCCCGGCGTCTCGCCGGCCGGGCTCGTGGTCGCCGCCGGACGACAGACCAAGACCAGATCCGGTATGCCGCGTGCTCACCACCCGCTCCCTGCCGGCTCCCCTCGCCACGGTGGGCAGTCCGCCGGAGCCCCGGTCGGGCCGATTTCATCGCGCGTCCGGTGCTCTAGTACCCTGCTCGGCGGTGGCGTGTCCGAGCGGCCTAAGGAGCACGCCTCGAAAGCGTGTGAGGGGGCAACTCCTCCGTGGGTTCAAATCCCACCGCCACCGCCAGCCAAACGAAGAACGACCCGACCTGCTTCTCGTCGGGTCGTTCTTCGTTTCGCCGAGCACGGGGCGTGCGTGAGGAAGGTGCGAGCGACCGCCGGCTCGAACCGGCTCGAACCGCCTCGACTCCTCAGCCGTTCAATCCCTCATTCCGTGCCCAGGACCCCGTCGGGCAGCAGGGCGTGGACGCCCCACGTGCGGTTGGCCACCTGGGTGACGTGGAGGTCGACCGCGGCGCTCGCGACGGCCAGAGCCTGCGACCGGGAGACACCGAGGTCGTGCTGGAGCCAGGTGAGCATCTCACCGAGCGCGCTGGCCGTCGCCTCGTTGAGCTCCTCGTGGAAGCCGAGGGTGAGGCGTCCCGCGGGTGTGAGCGCGTGGACGGACGTCAGCACGGGATCGGGCACGAGGTCGAGCACCAGCTCACTGGTCATGCCGCACTCGATGGCGGTGCCTCCGACCTCCCCGTCACCCTGGGCGGCGTGGCCGTCGCCGACGCACAGCATGGCCCCGGGGACGGTCACCGGCAGGTAGAGCGTCGCGCCGGCGACCAGGTGCCGGCAGTCGATGTTGCCTCCCCCGTCGTGGCGCGGGGGGACCGTGGAGACCTCGCCGTCAACGGCGCGCGGCAGGCCGACCACGCCCAGGAACGGCGCCGCCGCCACCCCCAGCCCGAGCTGGTTGCGGGCGCGGCCGGTGCCCGCGGTGCAGTCCCAGTCGATGTCCCACAGCAGCCACGAGCGGTCCTCGTCGACGCCGAGCCGATGGTTGAGCCAGGTGTCAGTCCCCCCGGAGGCGGTCCACCCCCACGGCTCGGGGTGCAGACCGCGGAAGTGCACGGCGAGGACGTCGCCGGGCACGGCGCCGCGGACCTCGATAGGGCCCGTGAGGCAGTGCCCCCGGGAGGGCTCGAACATGCGCGGCTGCGGCTCACCGGGCTCGGTCTGGCGCTCGAGGTACCCGCTCGAGTCCAGCGACCGCGCGATGACCGTGTCCCCGGGCGAGACGGTCAAGGCGGCCGGCAGCGCTCGGTCGAAGACCTGGACGACGGTCTCCGGCGTGGGGTCGAGGTGGTGGGTGGCCACGGGTCTCCTCTGCTCTCAGGGACGTTGCCCTCATCGACGTGCCAGGCAGCGACTCAGCCACCGCGTGCACCCATGAGGTGGTGCAACGACGTCAAGTAATCCATGAACGGCCACGTGGCCCCGTTCGCCGACACGCCGATCACCGCCGCAAGCATGCGTCTGTCGCTCAGTGGCAGGCCTGCGGGATGCGAGACGAGGCCCGGCGGCCTCGTCGGTCCTCCAACCACAACCGACGCCAACCCGTCCGCTCGGGCGAGACGCCCACGTGACCAAGGGCCCTTCCGCGGCACACCATCTCGCCGCGACGGTGACATCGCCGGGAGGGAGGCGCTGGCCATGTCGAGCACAGGTACTGAGCAGCTCCAGGCGCTCTACCTCCAGATGTGCCGGATCCGGTGGACCGAGCAGGCGCTGGCACTGTTGTGGAGAAGGGGCCTGGCGTCGGGAGAGATGCACCTCGGCATCGGTGAGGAGGCCGTCGTGGCCGGCGTCGTCGGGAACCTCGATGACCGGGACGCCATGGCGCTGGACTACCGGTCCACTCCAGCGTTGGTCGCCCGGGGTGTCGACCTCACGTCCATCCTGCTCGAGGTGGTGGGTTCGCCGAGCGGCCTCTGTGGTGGACGTGGCGGCCACATGCACCTGATGTCTCGGGAGCACCTCGTCGCGGCCTCGGGTGTCGTCGGTGCGCCGGGTCCCCTGGCGTGCGGCTTCGGGCTCGCGGCCCGCACCAAGGGGAAGGGCGGTGTCGCCGTGGCCTTCTTCGGTGACGGGGCAGTCAACGAGGGGATGCTGATGGAGGCCCTGAACCTGGCTGCCGCATGGCGCCTGCCCGTGGTCTTCGTCTGCAAGGACAACCGGTGGGCCGTCACCACGAGGTCGAGCGAGCTCACCGGTGGCGGTCTCCGCCGGCGGCTCGGGGCCTTCGGTATGCCGCTGGACCGGGTCGACGGGCGCGACGTCGAGTCTGTTGCGGCTGCTGCGGCGCGTGCCGTGGCCAGGGGCCGGGCAGGCAGGGGCCCCACCGTGCTCCTCGCCAGCTGCCCCCGGCCGGAGGGGCACTTCCTCGGCGACCCCTTGGTTCGGCTGACGTCGGCGGTCGGCGAGCTCGCCGCCGAGGTCCGCCCGCTGGTCGCAGAACTGGTGGTTCGCCCGGGCGCCCCGCTGGCGCAACGTCTCTCGGCCGTCAAGGGAATCGGTGGCAAGGCCGCGGCGGTGGCAGTCCACGCGCCGGCTCGTACGAGCGACCCGCTGCGCCGGGCCGCTCGCCGGCTGCCCGAGGCCACGTCGCGCGAGCTGGCGGTGGTGGCGCGGCGCGAGGTCGAGACAGCCTTGGGTCGCGTGCTGGGGGAGGCGGTTTCCCGTGCCTGAAACGTCGTTCTCCGAGGCGGTCGACAGGGCGCTGGCGCTGGCCATGACCCGGGACCCGCGCGTGGTGGTGCTGGGTGAGGACGTGCGCCTGCAACGCCGGGGCGCCTTCGTGCGCTTCGGCGCGAGCCGGGTGCTGGACGCGCCGATCAGCGAGTCCGCCCTGCTGGGGACGGCGCTGGGGGCCGCGATGGCAGGACTGAGGCCGGTGGTCGAGATCTACTTCGTGGACTTCATAGGGGTGGCCCTCGACCAGCTCCTCAACCACGCGGCCAAGCTCGAGGCCTTCACCGGCGGTCGGTGGCAGGCGCCCCTGGTGGTCCGTGCCGCCTGCGGCGGCGGCTACGGGGACGCCGGGCAGCACCAGCAGTCGTTGTGGGGTCTGCTGGCTGGTGTCCCCGGACTGTCGGTGGTGGTCCCCTCCACACCTGCCGACGCCGCCGGCCTGCTCCTCGCGGCCATCGACGGTCCCGGGCCGGTCGTGTTCCTCGAGCACAAGCTCCTCTCCCAGCAGTGGCTCGACTATCTCGGCGGCGCCAGTCGCGAGGGCGTGCAGTTCGACGTGCCGGCGGCAGGAGCGCGTGGCGAGGTGGGCGAGCCGCCGGTGCCGGTGCCGCTCGGGGTCGCGGCTCTTCGCCGCCAGGGAGGCGATCTCGCGCTGGTGTCGCTCGGTGTGGGCGTGCACCGCTGCCTGGAAGCTGCAGAGCTGCTCGAGGACGAGGGAGTCTGGGCGGCCGTGCTGGACCTGCGCAGCGTCGCGCCCCTCGACGTGCAGGCCATCGTGGAGCTGGGCCGACGCACCGGGAGGGTCCTCGTCGTCGACGAGGACTACACGCGCGGCGGTCTGTCGGGGGAAGTTGCTGCAGTCCTCGCCGAGCACGGCGTGCGGTCCGCCTACGCCAGGGTCACCACGGAGGAGACCATCCCCTACGCGCGGGCACTGGAGGACGCGGTGCTGCCCAACGTCGAACGCATCATGGCCGCCGCTCACGCACTTCTGGTGAACGCACCCGGGAAGCGAGGTTGAGGTGGACGTCGTTGTGGGGGTCCTGCTCGTCGTCACCGGCGTGGTCACGGTGGCCTACTGGCTCGACTTCTTCATCAGGGGTTCGGTGCAGGCGGTCTCGGCGGACTGGTACCTGCGCTTCGAGCGAGCCTTTCCCGCGGCGGACGGGTGGATGGCGCTGTGCTCGCTCGTCGCCGCGCTCGGCCTGTTCACCGAATCGGCCTACGGCACTGTCTTCGCGCTGCTTGCCGCCGGCGCGCTGATCTTCCTGGGTCTGATGGACCTCACCTTCAACCTCCAGAACGGCTTGTTCCGGCTGTTGCCAGGCTCGGGCCAGATGTGGGTCGAAGTCGTCATCATCGCCTGGTGCCTGGCGTTCGGCGTGTTCCTGGCGTTCTACTTCGGCACCCGCGTGGTGTGACCGCTGTGTGAGGAGCGATGCGACGCCCGGACCCGTGCGTCGAAGTAGGCGAACCAGGCCTCTCGAGCCAGACCGGCGGTGCGGGCCACGACCTGCCCCTGCCAGTCAGGGGTGATGAGGAACCGCCCGTGCTCCATGCCCGTGACGATGCTCGCAGCCACCCGATCGGGGGTGAACGGTCTGATGGCCCCCGAGATGGCGAAGGTCTCCCGCGGCTTGTACTGGTTCTCGTACGCCAGCTGCGGTGTGTCGGTGTCAGGGGGGTAGACGCAACCGACATGGATTCCACGCGGTGCCAGCTCGACGCGCAGCACCTCCAACAGGCCGCGCACCGCGAACTTGGGTGGTGAGTAGGCGGTGTAGCCGAACACTCCGATGAGCCCGGCCGTCGAGGAGATCCCGACGACGCTCCCGCGGCCGCGCTCGAGCATCGAGGGCACGACTGCCCGCACGGCATACAGGGTTCCGAAGTAGTCGACCTCCATGGTCCGCCGGAAGACCTCGTCGTCGAGGCGTTCGAAGTAGCCCGGGCGGGCGATGCCCGCCGAGGTGAGCAGCACGTCGCACGGCCCGAGTGCCTCGGTCGCCCGAGCCAGCGCACTGGTCACGGAGCCCGGGTCGGTCACATCCGTCGCCACCACTTGGTGCGGCATCTCGGCGATGGCGAGCTCGGCAGCCGTGGCGGCGAGGTCCTGGTCGTCGAGGGCCAGCACCGAGACCGTGGCGCCGCGGCGGACGACCTGCCGCACGAAGGCGCGGCCGATGCCACTGGAGCCGCCGGTGACGACGACGTGGGTGCCGTGCCAACTCTGCACGTGCGGCGACTGGCCGCGCGAGAACGGGAACACCCACCGATCCCGGGTCACTTCTGCACGCTAGGCCCGCCTCTCTGCCCACCGCAGGGACCAAGGTCCCCCGATCTGCGCTCGGGCACCCGGATCTGCGTTCGCGCCGCCAAATGTCCGGTTTGTCCCGAACTTGCTCGTCTCCAGAACTCGTTGCGTAACTTCTGCGCAAGTCTCCCGTTGAAGAGGTCACTGAACTTGACCAGTTCCTGACCAAGGGGAGACCAGACCATGACCCGCACCAACGCCTCGCACCACTCCTTCTCCGCCCGACCCGGCGCCTCGTTCCGAGCCGCGACCCGGCCGCTCGGGCGCGCCGCCCTCAGTTGCGGCCTGGCCGGCGCCCTGTCGCTGGGTGCCGCCGGGGCGGCGCTCGCCGGCGGGCACGACAGCGCGGCACAGGCTGGTGGGGGCCAGGGCCGTGCCGCCGGCCAGCAGTCCTCGGCACAGAAGTCGTCGGCTCAGCAGTCCTCGGCCCAGAAGTCCGCGTCCCAGAAGTCCTCGTCTCAGAAGTCCTCGGTCACCCCGCGGACATCCGAGAACCACGGGCCGGCCGCGGCGACGAAGGACTCCGGGTCACGGCAGCCTGCCGAGGCGACGAACACCGGGTCGCAGCGGGCCGCCCGCGCCCACCAGCAGAAGTCGTCCGGTTCGCGCACGTCGACTCCGCAGCGCGACCACGACCCGCGCGGCAACAACGGCACCATCAAGATCGACGGCCCGGCCTGGGACGCCCGCGTCGACAACGAGCCGCACACCTCGTGCGCCTTCCGGGTGACCTTCTTCGGCTTCGACGAGGGACAGACCGCCGACATCACCGTGACCGGCGTCGCGCCCACCGGTGGCGGCGTGCTGCTGCACGAGACCGCGGTCCCCACCAGCGGTGACCCGGCCGGCGGGGCCGCCCACGACTTCGACGGCGCCACCCGCGTCTACACCGCTGACGACCTCGGCCTTGACGTCGTCACGCCGCACCCCCAGCAGGGCTACCACCTCAAGGTGGCGGTCGACACGCTCGAGGCCCCCGGGGGCGCGAAGCAGAAGGTGCTCTGGCTCGAGCCCTGTGGCACCGAGTCGCCCGTCACCCAGCCCGAGGTCGGCGGTCTCGAGCAGGGCACCGAGACGCCGCCCAGCGTGGTCCCGGGCTCGCAGCCCGAGACGCCTGCCGGTTCCGAAGCTCCCGCGGGCTCGGAGACGAGCGAGGTGGCTGCCACCTCTGAGCTCCCGCAGGGCACCGCCGTGACGGCCCCGCGGGCCCTTCGAGCCGAGGCGGCGTACCGCGAGGCGCCGGTGGCCCCTGTCACGCAGGGGTCGGCGCACTCCGCCATCCCGCAGGCGCAGCAGGCCAGCGCCTTGCCGGCCAGCCTCGCCTTCACCGGCGCGGCCGGGCTCGAGCTGTTGGCCCTCACCGGTGCTGCTGCTGCCGCTGCGGGCGCTGGGCTGCTGGTCGCCCGTCGCCGGGCGAGCGCCCAGGCCGGCTGACGCACGAGCCGTCTGACCGGCTCATCGCTCGGGGGTGGTGCCGCGACGGCGCCGCCCCCGAGTGCGTCACCCAGACCCTGATCGGGGGATCTCCCGGTCAGCCGTTTGGCGCGTGGTTCCTCCGGAGACCTCGGCAAGGGCCGGAGCACTGCCGCCGGTCGCCTAGCCTTGCGGCTGGACGGTTCGCAGTGCCTGGGGATGCTGGCGATCCGTCGAAATCCGTGGCCGGTCCTTCCTGAGCTTCTGGGGGTTCCCATGCGCTGGACGCGACACCTGGTCGCCGCCGCCACCGCGGCCCTGCTCTGCCCACCGGTCGCGGCCCTCTCGGTCACCTCCACGCCTGCCGCCGCGGCTGACACGGTCTCGGCGCCGACGTCGGCGCACCCCTACAGCGACCCGGTCTGGTCACCCCTGCACACCTCCGCAGCGATCTCGTGCGTGCGGACCAACTGCAGGACCGCCAGCGGGAACGCCTACCACGGCAACTGGGCCATCGACTTCACCGGAAAGCGGGGCGACCCGGTGTACGCCGCCGGCGCCGGCGTCTTCCACGTCGGCGAGTACCGGCCCGGGTGCGTGACCACCGCGGACGCCATCGAGCGCGGCACGTGGGCCTGGGTCGACCACGGCGGTGGCCGGGTCACCCGTTACCACCACCTGGACTCGTTCGTCGCCACGGAAGGCCAGCGCGTCACGCCGGCCACGGTGATCGGGCGGATGGGGCACTCCGGGGACATGTACCCGTGTACCACCAACTACCTCCACTTCGAGATCCGGCAGGGAGGCGTGAACGGCACCCGCATCGAGCCGAAGACCCTCGCCGCCTGTCTCCCGGCGGGCAGGGCGACCATGCCCGCGCTCTTCGGGGTGTCCTCCTTCGACAGCCTCGTCAAGGGTGCCCGGTCGGTGCCCGTGTCCACCACCGCGTGCGTCGGCACCCCGTGGACGGTCACCCCGGCCCAGCCCGTCCTGTCGACGAGGCGCAAGGACCGCGCCGTGGCCCTGTCGTGGACGAAGCCGCCGACCGGCGCGACGCAGGTGGTCCTCACCGAGGAGGTGTGGTCGCCGAGCCTGGGCCGGTACGGCAAGCCGGTCTACCGGTACCTCGCCGGGACGACCGCGGCATACACGTGGACGGGTCTGTCGAACGGCCGCACGTACCGGTTCAAGGTCGCGACCAAGAACGCTCCGGGAGCATCGGCGTGGTCGGCGACGAGGACCGCCATCCCGGCGGGCCTGCCCCGGGCCCCACAGTCGCCGCGGTTCCTGACCGCGCCGACCCGCGACTACGTCCACTACGGGTGGTGGAAGGCCGACGGGAACGGCGCGGCGGTGACGCAGTACCGCGCGCAGGTCCGGTGCGCGAAGCCCGGTGGCACGTACGGCTCCTGGCGCGAGGTCCGGGTCGGTGCGTCGACGTACTACACGAACTTCCGGTCGCTGACCGGGTACCGGTACTGCCAGGTGAGGGTGCGGGCGGTCAACCCGGTCGGCCTGTCACCGTGGTCGACGACCAGCACGATCCGCAAGGCCACCTGACGCCTCAGTCGGTCACCTCGCGGTCGGTCGTGCCGTGGGTCGCGCCGTCAGCCGCGGTGTGGCGCAAGGGCACCGGCGAACGAGGTGATGGTGTCGAGCGAGGGCAGCAGCGCGGCCTGGTAGGCGTGGTAGACGTCCGGCTTGCCCTGCCACACCGTGGCCGCCGGCCGGTTCTGCTCGTCGAGCTCGTGCCGCCAGGACCCGCGGTCGCGGTCGAGGAGGAACCGGTTCGCGTAGTCCCACCAAGCCGTGTACCAGGTGCGGTACCCCTCGTCAGCGGTCACGTCCCAGAGCGCGTATGCCGCGGCGATCGCCTCGGCGACCACCCAGTGCAGCCGCGCGCGGACCACGGGGACACCGGAGAAGTCGGTCGTGTAGACGAAGCCCTCGGCACCGTCGGCCTCCCAGCCCGCGCGGACAGCCACCATGAAGAGGTTGCGCGCGGCGTCGAGCATCCAGTCGGGCGCCTCTGACCCCAGCGCCGTGCGGACGTGCAGGGTCAGGCGGGCCCACTCCATGAGGTGGCCGACGGTCGCGCCGTAGGGACGGAACGGGTGAGCGGGCTCCTCGCGGTTGTAGTCCAGCATCGGTTCCCACGCCGGCGTGTAGTGCTCGGGCAGCAGCCAGCCGTGGGACCGGGCCTGCTGGTTGACCAGCCGGTCGGTGACGGAGAGGGCGCGGTCGAGCCACCGGCGGTCACCCGTGACGTCGTGCACGGCGAGCAGGGCCTCCACGGAGTGCATGTTGGCGTTGGCGCCGCGGTACTGCTCGAGCTGCTCCCAGTCGCGGTCCCAGACGTCGACCACCATCGCCTCGCCGTCGGACCAGAAGTGGGCGTCGAAGACCTCCTGTGCGTGCCGGAGCAGCCGCTCGCCGCTGGGGTGGCCCGCCGCCACCGCACCGGCTGCCGCGAGCAGCACGAACGCGTGCTCGTAGGCGCGCTTGTCGGTGACGGGCCCGCCCCCGCCGACCGCGGCATACCAGCCGTCGCGCTCGCGGTCGAGGAGCGTGGCCTCGAGCGCGCGCACCCCGTGGTCGAGCACCGCTGCGGCGTCCTCGCGCCCGGCAAGCAGCTCGAGCGCCGCGACGTGCGTCATCCGGCAGGAGACCCAGGCTTCCACGGGTCGGCTCGGGTCGACCCGGCCGTCGTCGTCGAGCCAGCCGAACCCGCCCTCGGGCAGCACGGCGGCCACGCCGAAGCGCCAGAGCCGGTCGCGCTCGGAGGCCAGCCATGCCTGGTGCTGCGGGCTCTCGGGCTCGGCGAGCCAGGGCTGGTCGGCGGTTCCACGGTCATCAGGCGAGGGCGGCATTGATCTGCTCCGGTGCGTAGACGTGGGACATGACGAGCCGGCAGAGGCCGACCGTGGCGGCTTCCTCGCCGAGGCTGCCGACGCTGACGGTCACCTCGTTGGCGATGCGCGGGATGACGTGACGCTGGATCTGCTGGGAGATCTGGTCGGCCACCAGCTGTTGCCGTCCGAGGATCCCGCCGAGCACGACCCGGCTGGGGTTCACGAACTGGACGATGTCGCTGAGGGTGCGGCCGAGGACCGCGGCGGCCTCCCGGACCGCGGTCGTGACCTCGCGGTCTCGGGCGTCGAGCCGCTCGGCGATGTCGTCCAGGCTGCGCACGCCCGTGCTCCTGAGGTTGCGCAGGAGTGCCCGCCCGGAGACGTGGGCGGCGAGGCACCCCCGCCTTCCGCACCGACAGCGCGGGCCGTTGCTGGTCAGCCGGATGTGGCCGATGTCGCCCGCGGCACCGGAGGAGCCGCGCAGCGCATGTCCGTCGACGACCACACCGGCGCCGAGGCCGGAGGCGTACTTCACACCCAGCAGGATGTCGGATCCCGCCGAGTTCGCACCCGGGACGTACTCGCCGAGGGTGATGGCGCGGGCGTCGTTCTCGATGAGCAGGGGGGCGGTCCAGCGCTGGAGGAACTGGTCCTCGAGCGAGTACGACTCCCAGCCCGGCATCGTGGTGGTCGGCCAGCGGGTGCCGGTGCCGGTCTGGACGGGTGCGGGCACGCCGAGCCCGACCCCGACGACATCACGTCCGGGGAACCGCTCGAGGAGCGCGGCGCCGCGGTCGAGGAGCGCTGGGACCAGGACCTCGGGACGCTCGGTCACGTCGACGGGGAACACCTCCGTCGCCAGGCTCTCCGCCCGCAGTGAGCAGACCGACAGGCGGCAGTGCGTCTGGCCGACGTCCAGCACGAGTAGGACCCGCGTCCGGTCGTCGAAACGCAGCACCTGGGCCGGGCGCCCTCCGGTCGACGACAGCTGGCCGGCTTCGTAGACCAGCCCGGAGCGGGTTAGCTGGTCGAGACGCTCGACCAGCGTGGTGCGCGACATGCCCGTGAGCTCGAGGAGCTGTGCCCGGGTCGCGCCGTCCACGTCGCGGATGAGGCGCAAGAGGTGCCCGGGCGACGTGCCGGCTGACGGTGCGACTGACGCATGCACATGAACCTCCCTTATGCCTCAGGTCTTGACACTATAGGGATCGCCTCCATTATGTTCATCACCCGTACAAAAGTCTTCCACTCAGGATGCACTTCCCCCAGGCAGCCGTCGGAGGAGACGCCGTTATGTCGGATTCCTTTTTCTCGCAACCTTTTTCGCGCCGCACTGCCCTGAAGATCGGGCTCGGTGCCGCCGCGGCTCCCATCCTCGCCTCCTGCTCGGGGGCCAGCACCTCCGGCGGAGGCGACTTCACCTTCCTCTCGACGCAGTTCACCCCCGTCGAGGAGAAGCAGCGCTTCGAGAAGATCCTCGCCGACCACGTCAAGGACGTGAGGGTCTCCTACAACTCCATGGCCGTCGGTGACTTCACCACGCAGGTGAAGACTCAGGTCTCCGCAGGCAAGGTCGGCATCGGCATGGTCGGCGGCCTCCACGGCGACCTGGCCCCGCTCGCCGAGAACCTGGAGGACGTCAGCGACCTCGCCGGGGAGCTGTCGGGCGCCGGCATCCCGAAGGAGCTGTGGGACCTGACGAAGCTCGGCGGGACCAAGAACGCCTACATCCCCTGGATGCAGGCGACCTACGTCGTCGGCGTCAACAAGGCCGCCCTCGAGCACCTCCCCTCCGGTGCCGACGTCAACAACCTCACCTACGACCAGTACCTCGACTGGGCGATTGCCGGCCGCAAGGCGACCGGCAAGCCGATCCTCGGCTTCCCCGCAGGCGCAAAGGGCCTGTACCACCGCTGGTTCCAGGGCTTCCTGCTCCCGAGCTTCACCGGCGGCCTCATCACCACCTTCACCTCGTCGGAGGCGGTCGAGGCATGGACCTACATGGCCGAGCTCTGGAAGAACATGAACCCCGCCTCCACCAACTACGACAACCTCCAGGAGCCGATGGCGCGGGGTGAGGTGCTCGTCGGGTGGGACCACGTGGCCCGGCTCGTCGATGCGCCCAAGGACAAGCCCGACGACTGGGTCATGGTGCCTGCGCCGATCGGCCCGAAGGGCTTGGGCTACATGCTCGTCGTGGCCGGTTACGGCGTCCCCAAGGGCGCGGACAAGAAGAAGGCCGCCACCGTCATCAAGGCGCTGAGCAAGCCCGACACGCAGCTCGAGGTGCTGCGCCAGAACGCGTTCTTCCCCGTGGTCGAGGCCACCGTGCCGGACGACCTGCCGCCCGCGGTCAAGCTGGAGTCCACCGCCGTGAAGGCGACGCAGGGCGCGTCCAAGGCACTCATCTCCCTGCCGCCGGTCGGTCTGGGCGCCAAGGACGGCGAGGTCTCGCAGGTCTTCAAGGACTGCTTCACCCAGATCTGCAAGGAGGGCGCGGCCCCGACGAAGGTGCTCGGCGCCCAGGCCAAGAACCTGCAGAGGATCCTCGACGAGGTGAAGGTGCCCTGCTGGGCACCGGATCCGGTGACGGCGGGCGAGACCTGCACGGTGGGCTGAGGTGTCGGCCCCCATGGCCCGGGCACGCCGCACGAGAGCCGTCCCCCCGGCATACCTGCTGATCGCCCCCTCGGTCGTCTTCATGGCGCTGCTCCTCGGGTGGCCCATGGTGAGCGGCATCCTGCAGGCCTTCGTCGGGCCGGACGGTGTGACCGGCGCTTACCTGCAGCGCATGAACAGCGACCCGGCCTTCTGGTCCGCCGTGCGCAACACCCTGCTGCTGATCGTGGTGCTGCTGCCGCTGCAGTTCCTGTTCGCCCTGGTGATGGCGTTCCTCCTGCAGGCGAGGCCAAAGGGGCACGCGCTCTACTTCTACCTGTGGGCGATCCCGCTCGCGGTGTCGGACCTCGCGGCCGGCCTGGTGTGGCTGTCGATCTTCACCGACCGGGGCTACCTGAACTCGGTGCTGGAGACCCTGGGCCTCGGCTCGGTGTCCTGGCTCTCCTACGAGAACTACGGCTCGATGTTCGTCGCCATCCTCATCGCCGAGCTGTGGCGCGCCACCTCGCTGGTGCTGGTCATCGTGATCTCCGGCATGCAGGGGATCCCCAAGGACTACGACGAGGCGGCCAACGTCTTCGGCGCGTCGTACCTGCAGCGGCTGCGGCACGTCTGGCTGCCCCTGCTCAAGCCGAGCCTGCAGGTTGCGCTGATCCTGCGGACCATCCTCGCGTTCCAGACCTTCGCCGTCGCGCAGGCGCTGACCGGCCAGGACTTCCCCGTGCTCGTGGGGGAGACCTACCGCTGGTACACCGCCCTGCAGAACCCCCATGTCGCGTCGGCCATCGCCATGGTCGTCATGGCCGTCTCCATGGTCACAGCCGTCATCTACCTCAAGACCCTGCGTGACAGCACGAAGGGAGCCTCGTGATGACCTCCGCCGAGACCTCCGCCGAGACCTCCGCGCGCCCCGCCGCTGTTCCACGTCCGCAGCCGGCCGTCGACACGGCGCCGCTGCGGGCGCTGCGCCGGCGCCGTGCCCTCCTGCAGGTGGCCTGCTGGGTCGTCACGGCGTTCATGGTGGTGCCCGTCTACCTCATCGCGCTGGCGGCGTTCTCCTCCCGCTCGGCGCTCAACGAGTTCCCCCTCCGGTTCCTGCCGACGTCGTTCTCCACCGAGACGATGAGCACGTTCCTCAGCTCCACCGGGGTGCTGGCGGGTCTCATCAACTCGATCATGGTTGGCCTGCTGACCCTGGTGGTGTCGTTCCTCATCGGCGTGCCGGCGGGCTACGCGATCGCCCGATTCGCCTTCCGGGGCCACGACCAGTACCAGCTCTTCCTGCTGTTCACGCGGGCGCTGCCGATCGTGGTGCTGTCGGTGCCCCTGGCCCAGCTGTTCCTCAGCACGGGGGTCTACGACACTCCCTTGGCGGTGACGCTGCTGCACAGCGCGCTGGCCCTGCCGACGACGATCCTGCTGACGTCGGCCGTCTTCCTGGCCGTGCCGGTCGACGCCGAGGAAGCGGCCCGCATCTTCGGGTGCACACCGGTCGGCGCGTTCACCCGGGTCGTGCTGCCGCTGGCTCTGCCCGGCATCGCTGCCGCCTCGATCTTCACGTTCGTCATGAGCTGGAACGAGGTCCTGGGCGCCACCATCCTGACCCTGAACCAGCGCACCCTGCCCGCCCAGGTGTTGTCGTCGCTCTCCGACTCCCCGCTGGCGTTCCGGTTCGCCGGTGGCTTCTTCCTGATCATCCCCGCGATCGTTTTCATCGCGGTGATGCGCCGATACCTCCTCAACATGTGGGGGACGACGATCCGATGACCACGCCGAATCGGGACCGGACGAAAGCGAGCCGCCGCCATGGCTGAGATCACCATCCAGAACCTGGTCAAGACCTACCCCGGTCAGACCGAGCGGGCCACGGACGACGTTTCGCTGCACGTGGACGACGGGGAGTTCATGGTGCTGCTCGGCCCCTCCGGCTGCGGCAAGACCACGCTGTTGCGCATGGTGGCCGGGCTGGAGCTGCCCGACGCGGGGTCAGTCCACATCGGCGGTCGCGACGTCACCTACCTGCCGCCCAACAAGCGGAACCTCTCGATGGTGTTCCAGTCATATGCCGTGTTCCCGCACCGCAGGGTGCGGCACAACATCGGGTTCGGGCTGGCGATGGCGAAGGTGCCCAAGGCAGAGATCGAGAAGAAGGTGGCCTGGGCGGCCGACCTGCTGCAGCTCGGCCCCTACCTCGACCGCTACCCGGCCCAGCTCTCCGGCGGCCAGCGGCAGCGCGTCGCCGTCGCCCGGGCGATCGTCATGGACGCCGACGTGCTCCTCATGGACGAGCCGCTCTCCAACCTCGACGCCCTGCTGCGGCTGGGCTTCCGCGCCGAGCTGAAGCGGATCGTCGAGCAGATCGGCACCACGACGCTGTACGTGACGCACGACCAGGTGGAGGCCCTGTCGCTCGGCGACCGGATCGCGGTCATGCGCACGGGCCAGGTCGCGCAGCTCGGCCGACCGATCGAGGTCTACGACCACCCCTCCGACACCTTTGTCGGCGGGTTCATCGGCTCCCCGCCCATGAACTTCCTCGACGCCATGGCGCACGGCGGCGTCGACGGCGGCGTCGACGGCGGGACCATCACGGTCGGCGACGCGAAGCTGCCCGCTCCGGGCGGCCTCCCCGACGGCCCGGTGCGGCTCGGCATCCGCGCCGAGGCCATTTCGGTGGTGGACGCGCACACCGAGGGCGCTGTGCCGGCCATGGTCGACGTGGTCGAGCCGCTCGGCGCCGCCACACTGCTCACCGTCCGGGTCGGCGAGCAGGAGGTCAAGGTGCAGGTGCCCCCCGACGTGAACGTGCGGAACGGGCAGACGGTGCACCTGTCGCTGACCCCGCGGGCCATGCGCCTGTATGACGCCGAGACGGGCCTGGGGCTGGACCTGCGATGAGCGACCCCACAACCGCCCCGCTCGACCCGGACCTCGACGCCCTGGGCCGGGCGGCCCGCCGCGTGCTGGCCCGGAACGACCTCGGCACGATGGTGGCGGCAGCCCCCCGGCTCTACCCGCACCAGTGGTCGTGGGACGCGGCCTTCATCTCTGTGGGCCTCGCCCGGGTGTCCGTGCCGCGCGCCCTCACCGAGCTGCGCAGCCTGCTGGCCGCCCAGTGGAGCACCGGCATGATCCCCCACATCGTGTTCAGCCCGGGCACGAGCTACTTCCCGGGCCCGGACGTGTGGGGCACGGACGGGGTGGGGGCGAAGCCGGCGGGAGTCCAGACCAGCGGAATCTGCCAGCCGCCGGTGCACGCCATCGCCCTGGCGCGCATCCTGCGCATCGCCGCCGAGCAAGGCGAGGAAGGCGAGGAGGGCGGGGAAGCCCTTGCCGAGGCGCGGGCCTTCGCCGCCGACGCCGTGCCGCGGCTGGCTGCCTGGCACCGCTGGCTCTCCACCGCCCGTGACCCGGACGGGCAGGGGCTGGTGCAGGTCCACCACGGCTGGGAGTCCGGGATGGACAACGCGCCGCGGTGGGACGCTGCCTACGAGGCGATCAGGGTCCGGCAGGAGCAGCAGCTGCGCCGCCACGACACGGCTCTCGTCTCCGACGTCTCCGAGCGGCCGTCGGACTCGGAGTACCAGCGCTACCTCCACCTCGTGGCCCAGATGCGGTCGGTCGGGTACGACGACCGGCGGGTGGCGGAGATCGTCGACTTCCGGGTGGGGGACGTGTTCATGACGGCGATCCTGGCGGTCGCCGCAGAGGAGCTCGCCGCTGTCGGGCGCGACCTCGGACTGGAGAAGGAGGTGGCCGACCAGATGGACATCGCTGCCCGCGCCCGGGCAGCGGTCCTCGCCAGTGTCGCGCCCGACAGTGGTCTCTGCCGCGACTGGGACGCGCGCGTCGGCGCCTGGACCGGCGCGGAGTCGCTCGCGTCGTTCTCGGTGTTGCTCTGCGGTGGTGACGCCGACGCCTACGCCCGGCAGCGGACGGTCCTGACCGGACCGCGCTGGGCCGGGCACCCGGGGCTGCGGTACGCCCTGCCGCCCACCCTCTCGCCCGACGACCCCGGCTTCCAGCCCCGCACCTACTGGCGCGGCCCGGTGTGGCCGGTGATGAACTGGCTGTTCTGGTGGGCGCTGGAGCGACACGGCGACCACGCGCTCGCAGACCGGTGGCGCGCCCAGGGCCTCGCCCAGCTGGGCGACCTCGCCTTCGGCGAGTACTACGAGCCCCTCACGGGCGAGCCGCTCGGGAGCCACGAGCAGTCCTGGACCGCGGCCATCGCCCTCGACTGGATCGCCACCTCACCATGACCGACCCCGACTCCCGACCTCTCGACCCGGGTTCCCACCACAGGGCCGAGGCCGGCAGCACGACCCCGGAGGCTCCCGTCAACCTCCGAGACCACCCCGGCACCAGCATGACTCGTCCCCTGCGTGTTGCGATTGCTGGTGCCGGGGCTCGGGGGGCGGCCTACGCGCGGCACCTCCGGGAGTGTGGCGGCAGAGCAGTCGTCGGGGCGGTCGCCGAGACGCGTCCGTCGACCCGGGTGGCGGTGGCGGCCGAGCACGACGTCGGGCAGTCGCAGCAGTTCAGCTGCTGGGAGGAGCTCGTCGCCGCGCCACGCACCTGCGACGCCGTCATCATCGCGGTCCAGGACCGCGACCACCTCAAGGCGGCCACCGCGTTCGCGCAAGCCGGCTACGACATCCTGCTCGAGAAGCCCATGGCGCCCACGGAGGCGGAGTGCTGGCAGATCGTCGAGGCATGCGAGTCCGCCGGCGTCTTCCTCGGGGTCTGCCACGTCCTTCGTTACACCCCCTACACGCGGCTCATCCGTGAGCAGATCAGGTCGGGCGCGATCGGCGACATCGTCAACGTGCAGCACCTTGAGCCAGTGGGCTCCTGGCACTTCGCCCACTCCTACGTGCGCGGCAGCTGGCACAGCTCGAGCGACGCCGGACCGGTGCTGCTGACGAAGTCCTCCCACGACATCGACTGGCTCAGCTACATCATCGACCGGCCCGCGCTCCGGGTCGTCTCGTTCGGCTCGCTGCACCACTTCCGTCCCGACCAGGCGCCGGAGGGCGCGGCCGACCGGTGCCTCGACTGCCCGGTCGAGCCGACCTGTCCGTACTCCGCGGTGCGGATCTACCGTCGGGGACTCCACCCTGCGGCGCGGGAGGGCTACTTCACCGCGGTCGTGGCACCTGAGCTCACTCCGGAGGCGCTCGAGCGTGCCCTGCGCGAGGGGCCGTACGGCCGGTGCGTCTACTCCGGCGACAACGACGTCTGCGACCACCAGATCGTCGGGATCGACTACGAGGACGGGCTGACCGCGGGCTTCTCGCTGTCGGCCTTCACGCCGGTCGAGAACCGCCACACGCGGATCTTCGGCACGCGCGGGCAGATCACGACCGACGGCAACAGCGTGTGGGTGCACGACTTCCTGACTCAGCGCACGACCGAGCATGTCGTGACCGCGGCGGGTGCCTCGGCCGGCGAGGGGCACGCCGGCGGGGACGCCGCCATGATCGAGGCGTTCGTGCAGGCGCTCGCCGAGGGCGACGCCTCGCACTTCAGCTCCGACGGCAGGACGAGCCTGATGACCCACTCCATCGTCTTCGCGGCCGAACGGTCACGGCTCACCGGCGCCGTAGTCGAGGTGTGAGCGGCATGAGCCCGCCTCGGGGTCCGGGTCGGGTCGTGCTGGCGCCGGACTCCTTCAAGGGCTCCGTGTCAGCGGCCGAGGTCGCTGCGGCCCTCGCCCGAGGCGTGCGAGCGGAGCTGCCCGACGTGGAGGTGGTCGAGCACCCGATCGCCGACGGCGGCGAGGGCACGGTGGACGCGGTCGTGAGGGCGGGACTTCGTCGGGTCGAGGCCACGGTCTCCGGGCCACTGGGCCAACCCGTCCAAGGGGCCTACGCGGTCGCGGGCCGGGAGGCCGTCGTCGAGCTGGCCGAAGCCGCTGGACTGGGGCGCCTTCCGCCGTCCGGGCCCAGCCCGGTGACGGCTCGGACCGCGACCACCCGGGGCGTGGGCGAGCTGGTCCTGCACGCGGCCGAGAACGGTGCCACGACCGTGACGCTGGGCATCGGGGGGAGCTGCACCACCGATGGGGGTGCCGGCCTCGTCACCGCGCTGGGTGCCCGCCTGCTCACCGCCGACGGCCGTGCGGCGGGTCCGGGAGGTGCCGGGCTGCTCGAGGCGGCCCGGCTCGACCTCAGCCGACTCGACCCGCGGCTGCGTGGCGTGCGGCTCGTGGTGGCCTGCGACGTCGACAACCCGCTGCTCGGCCCTGACGGTGCGGCGGCGGTCTACGCACCACAGAAGGGCGCCGGCCCGGAAGACGTCGCGCTCCTCGAGCAGGGTCTGCGGCGGTGGGCCGACGTCGTGGCCGACGCCACCGGCACCGACCTGCGCGACCTTCCGGGTGCAGGTGCGGCGGGGGGCGTGGGGTTCGGCCTGGCAGCGTTGCTCGGCGCTCGGCTGCAGCCAGGCGCGCCGCTGCTGCTGGAGGCGACCGCGTTCCACCGCCACCTCGGCCCGGATGCGCTCATCGTCGTGGGCGAGGGGTCGTTCGACCAGCAGAGCCTGCGTGGCAAGGGTCCGGTGGCGGCGGCTCGGCTCGCCAAGGTAGCTTCCGCCCGGGTGGTGGCGGTCGCAGGGCGATCCACTGTCGCGGTCGAGGACGCCAAGGCCGTGGGCGTCGACGCGGTGTTCACGCTGGTCGACCTCGAGCCCGACCCCCGCCGTTGTGTCGCCGAGGCAGCCCGGCTGCTCGAGGAGACCGGGCGCCGGGTGGGGCGCTGGTGGGCGGCGCAGCCGCCATGACCACCCGGCCCCACGCTTGGGGCAGGGCGGTCACTCGTCGACCGCGTGCGGCGCCGCCGGGTGCTCCGACGTCGGCCTCACCGCGAACCGGCGGCCGTGCACCTCTTCGGGCTCGATGCGCACCAGGCGCGGTTTCGGCCCCTGGTGCCACGGTTGGAGGGGGAGGTCGAGCGCCTCGAGCGACTCGTGCAGCCGGGTCACCTCACGCGCCCTGCCCTTGATGACCACGCTCCAGGCGACCGCACCCTCGCTCCCGACCCCGTCGACCTCGTAGGCGACGTCGTGCCCGACCGCAGCAGCGAGCTTGGTGCCCTCCGCGGTGCGGAAGACGAGGGTGCCCTGGTCGACGACGTGGTTGAGGGGGAAGATCTCCGGCTTGCCCTCGAAGACCACCGCGAGCCGTCCGACCGGCATCGAGCGCACCAGCGACCACGACTCCGACACGGTCAGGTGCTCCATCGGGGCAAGGGTCTCGTCCATGGCTACCTCCCGGGGGCGTGGCAACCCGTTCGCCGTGCTGCCCAGTGTCGTCGCGGCACACGGCACGGGGCAGGGGCCAAGGGCCCGTATGCCGCGGGCACGCCGGAGGGCGGCCGGCCCTCCATGAGGTGCCGTTCCGGCGGGTCGTTGGTCCCGCCCGCTGGTGCCCTAGTCCCCTGAATCGCGACCGGAGCCAGGGGGAACCTGAAAGTGCTGAAGTGGCAGTAACACCTAGGAGGGACAAGGCCATGAGCACCAAGCACCGGAGCCAGACGGGGACACGACTACCGGACCCGAACTTCGTCCACCCTGAGGTCATCGCACCCGAGACCACAGCCGGCAAGGCGCTGCGCTACGTCAACGCAGCCATTCGCATCAGCATCGGGTGGGTGTTCCTTTGGGCGTTCATCGACAAGGTGTGGGGCTTCGGCTTCGCCACCCCGACCGCCAAGGCCTGGATCAACGGCGGCAGCCCGACGACGGGCTTCCTGAAGGGCGCGACCGGCCCCTTGGCGAGCACGTACCACTCGATGTCGGGCCAGAGCTGGGCCGACTGGCTGTTCATGGCCGGCCTGCTGGGCATCGGCCTCGCGCTGGTTCTCGGTGTCGGCATGCGGATCGCCGCCGCGGCCGGCTCGCTGCTGCTGGTCCTCATGTGGTCCGCGGAGCTGCCGCTGCAGAACAACCCGTTCATGGACGAGCACCTCGTCTACGCGATGGTCCTCGTGGCCCTCGCGCTGGCCGGCGCCGGCCGCACCGTGGGCCTGGGGCGCCAGTGGGAGCGGCTGTCCTTCGTGCAGAGGAACGGCTGGCTGAAGTAGCGCCAGGAACAAGGAGAGAGGGGTGGTCGGGGCTTTCGCCCGACCACCCCATCGGCCTGTGGAGGTGGACGAGATGAGCAGCAACTTCGCCGGTGTCGTCGTCGGGTTCGACGGTTCGGCACCCTCGACGGCGGCCTTGGACTGGGCCGCAGCGGAGGCGGTGCGGCGGGGTCTGGCGCTCAAGGTCGTGCTCGCCGTCGAGCTCGGGGCCGCTCTTCCGATGCCCATGGACTCCGGTGCGCCGTGGGCCATGGCGCGGATCGAGGCGGCCGCCCGCGAGGTGCTGGACGACGCGGTCGACCGGGCCCGCAAGACGGACCCCGGGCTGGTGGTGTCCACCCTGGTCATCGACACCGCTGCAGCCGCGCTCGTCGCCGCCTCCCGCAGTGCCGCGCTCGTCGTCGTCGGCAACCGCGGTCACGGTGACCTGGTGGGGACGCTGCTCGGCTCCGTGGCCTTCGGTGTCACCGCCCACTCACAGTGCCCCGTCGCGGTCATCCGCGGTGGTTCCACCCGGGTGCCCGGACCGGGCGCCCCGGTCGTCGTCGGCGTCGACGGCTCACCGGCCTCCGATGCCGCCGTCGACGAGGCCTGCGAGCTGGCCGACCGCTCGGGCGCGCAGCTGCAGGTCGTCGCGGCCTACCAGGTGCCGGTCACCGGCTGGGTCGGCACGGCGCCGTGGCTCGACGTCTACCCCGAGGAGGAGCTCGCGGATGCCGCGGAGGGCACCGCCAAGGCGGTACTGGCGCAGGCGCGTGGCCGGGTCCGGCGCAACCACCCCGCGCTCGACGTCGAGTTCACGGCGGTGCGGGAGCGCCCCGCCGACGCACTGGCCGACCGCTCGCGGACCGCTGGCGTCGTGGTCGTCGGCTCCCGCGGCCGAGGCGGGTTCCGCAGCCTCGTGCTCGGCTCGGTCAGCCGCGGCCTGGTGCACCTGGCGGAGAGCCCCGTCCTCGTGGTGCACGCACCGGACCAGGCCTACTCCACCGAGGCCTGACAGCACCGTCACATGAGCCCGAGCGCCCGCGCCTCCTCACGCAGCTCGTCGCGCACGTCGGGGTGGGCCGCGTGCTCGATGAGGTTACGGGCCTGGGTCCGCTCGTCGAGTCCGGCGATGCGGGCCACGCCCTGCTCGGTCACCACGGCGGAGTGCTGGAACGAGGTGACCGGCTCGTCGACCAGCGGCACGATCGTCGAGCAGTCCGCCTTCGGGTGCCACGAGCGCAGCGCCATGAAGGCCTGTCCGCCCGGCGACTGCAGCGCGCCGACGGTGAAGTCGGTCTGACCTCCGAAGCCGGAGTAGATCCGGGCACGGATGCGCGAGGCGTTGGCCTGCCCGAACAGGTCGATCTGGAGCGCGGTGTTGACCGAGGTCATCATCCGCTGCTCGGCGATGCGGGCCGGGGAGTTGGTGACCTCGGTGCGGCGCAGCACCACGCGCTCGTTGCCGTCGAGCCAGGCGTAGAGCTCCTCCGACCCGAAGACGAACGAGGTGTTGATCGGGGCGTCCGGGTCGAGGGCCCCCGCCTGCTCGAGGGCGAGGATGCCGTCGCTGAACATCTCCGTCCACACCCGCAGCCCACGGCGGTCGATGAGCCCGGTGACCGTCGCGTCGGGCACCGCGCCGATGCCCGCCTGGATGGTGGCGCCGTCACCGATCGCGGCCGCGACCTGCGCGCCGATGTGGGCCGACGTGTGGTCGGGCGGCGAGGGCACGTGCACGGCCAGCTTCTGCTCAACCTCGACACCGGCGTCGATGTGCTCGACCGGCACGAGGGCGTCGCCGAACGTCCACGGCATCAACGGGTTGAGCTGGGCCAGCACCAGGCCGCCGCGCGCCCGGACGGCCTCGATGGCGGCCGGCAGCACGTTGACCTCGGTGCCCAACGACACCATCCCGTCGCGCGGCAGCGTCGTGTGGATGAGCACCACATCGGGCGGCAGGGTGGAGGCGAAGAGCCGCGGTGCCAGGGACAGCCGGCTCGGCACGTAGGCCAGCCTCGGGTGCCCGCGGAAGCCGGGCCCGACGAACATCGTCTCGGGCACCACCCCGTCGTGCAGGGGCAGGCCGCGCTGCGGGTTGAGCAGGTGCAGGCGGAACGCCGGCAGCTCGGCCGCGACGGCCTCCAGCAGCGGCAGCGGCGTGGCGAAGTTGCCGCTCGTGACGACCCGGGGCTCGGAGCCGACGGCCTGCACGGCCTCGGCGAGCCGGACCGCCTCCTCCAGCTCGACGACCCTCATCGGCGGGCCCCCGTCGCGCGGGAGCCGGGGATCCCGGTCGAAGGGGAGGCGATGGCGCTGGAAGGTGAACGGGGGTGACCGCGTCGGCTGTCCGGCATACCTCGATCCTGCCAGCGCGGGCAGGCCGGTGACGTCACTTTCGTGGCGGTGTGACCTACTTCCGGTGGAGCAGCCACCGCTGCTCCCGCGGGCGGACGACAGGACCGGCACTGCTCCCTACGCTGGCGTCGAGGAGGTGTGGATGCCGGGCCTGGGACGAGACGGCGCTGGACGGGACGGCGCCCGACGAGACGCTGCACCACCGTGGGGGCCGTGGGTCCTCGGTCCGGTGGTGCTGGCGCTCCTCCAGGTGGGGGGCAGCGTCGGTGCGGCCCATGGCCAGCCGGGGCGGCGTGCGCTCGACGGGCTCGCGTTCGGGCTCCTCCTCCTCGGCCCCCTCTGCCTGCTGCTGCTGCGGTCGCGGCCGACCCTCCTCGTGGCCGGCACGGTCGCCGCGACGGCGACCTACCTGGCGCTGGGGTACCCGTACGGCCCGGTGTTCGCCAGCCTCGCGGTGGTCATGCTGCTCTCCGTGGTCAGGGGCCGCCGGGTGCTGGCGTGGGCGGCGGCCGGCACCGTCCTGGCCGTCGAGGTGGTGGCGACGCTGCTGCTCCGGCCGGCGTCGTGGTCGTGGCCGGCGGTGCTCGGCCTGCTCGCGTGGACCACCGTGCTGCTGGCGGTGGCCGAGGTCGCCCGCGGACGGCGCGAGCGGGGCGTCACCCAGCGGGAGGCGCGCCGGGAGGCCGACCGGCGACGGCGTGGCGAGGAGCGGCTGCGCATCGCGCAGGAGCTGCACGACGTCGTGGCGCACCACATGTCGCTGATCAACGTGCAGTCGAGCGTGGCGCTGCACCTCCTCGACAGCCACCCGGAGCAGGTCGAACCCGCCCTCCGCGCGATCAAGGGCGCCAGCCACGAGGCCCTCACCGAGATGCGTGGCCTGGTCGGGGTGCTGCGGGCCGAGGGCGAACCCGCACCGCGCTCCCCGGTCGCGACGCTCGCCTCGCTCGACGAGCTCGTCGCCCGCAGCGCGCAGGCCGGGCTCGAGGTGCGGACGGCCACCTCCGGACAGGCTCGTCCCCTTCCGGCCGCGGTCGACCTGGCGGCGTACCGCGTGGTGCAGGAGTCCGTGACCAACGTCGTGCGCCACGCCGGCGCCCGCCGTGCCGACGTGCTCCTCGACTACGGCGACGACGCGCTCACCGTGCGAGTCGACGACGACGGGAACGGCGCCGGACCCACTGGCCCGCAGCCGGGCAACGGGCTGCGCGGGATGCGTGAGCGCGCCGCAGCCCTGGGCGGCACGCTGGCGCTCGGCCGCTCACCGCTGGGCGGCCTGCGGGTCGAGGCGCTCATCCCGCTGGGCGGTGGGCTGTGATCCGCGTGGTGCTGGCCGACGACCAGGCGCTGCTGCGCGCAGGTATCCGCGCCCTGCTCGACGCCGAGGACGACATCGAGGTCGTCGGTGAGGCCGCCGACGGCACGGAGGCGCTCGCGCTCGTGCGCCGGCACCGGCCCGACGTCGTGCTCATGGACATCCGTATGCCGCGCACCGATGGCCTCGAGGCGACCCGCCAGGTCGTCAGTGACCCCGACCTCGAGGGCACGCGCGTCGTCGTCCTCACCACCTTCGACCTCGACGAGTACGTCTTCGAGGCAGTGCGTTCCGGCGCCAGCGGCTTCCTGGTCAAGGACACCGAGCCGGCCGAGCTGCTGCGTGGCGTGCGGGCCGTCGCCGCCGGTGACGCCCTGCTCTCGCCCGGGGTCACCCGCCGCCTCATCGGCGAGTTCGCCAGCCGCTCGAGGGGGTTCGCCGACTCGTCCGCGTTGGCGCTGCTCACCGAACGCGAGCGCGAGGTCGTCGGGCTCGTCGGTGAGGGGCTGAGCAACGACGAGATCGCCACGCGGCTGGTGATGAGCCCAGCCACGGCCAAGACCCACGTCTCACGCGCCATGGTGAAACTGCACGCCCGCGACCGCGCGCAGCTCGTGGTGCTGGCCTACGAGAGCGGCCTCGTGCGACCCGGGTGGTCGACCGCCTGACGAGGAGTACTCCGGCGGGAGCAGCCGAACAGCCTCCGACGAGGGGATTCGCGGCGCCCCAACGGTTCCGAGGATGGAGGCATCCGAACTGACGACCTCTGAGGAGCCAACCGTGAACAGCATCGCCACGACCATCCCTGCGGCACTCACCTCCGCCGGCTACGACGGCACCTGGCACGGCCCGGGCCCGTGGTGGCCGATCTTCCCGCTGTTGTGGCTGCTGGTCGTCTTCTCGGCCATCGCGCTGTTCGGCTGGTTCGGCCGCCGTCGGTGGCGGCAGATGGGCGCCCAGAGCGGCCGCCGAGCCGGCGAGGCCCGGCTGGCCGAGCGCTACGCCTCGGGGGAGATCGACGAGCGCGAGTACGAGCAGCGCCTGGCCACCCTGCAGCGCCTGAGCCCCCAGTGACGACCGCCTGAGCCTTCAGTGACGACCGGCTGAGCCGCCGCTGAGCCGCCCCTGAGCAGCTGCCGGACCCCTACTGAGCAGCCGCCGAGCCGCTGCTGAGGACCGGCTGAGGAGGCGGCGACGGCGCCGTTGTCAGGCGCATTGACCGCCGGCGAACGCCGCCGGAGAATTGTGGTGTTGGCCCGCCTCGGATCGACGGACCCCGTTTCCATGAAAGGGGTTTTCCCGTGAAGGAGAAGATCCACCCGCAGGACTTCATCGTCCTCATCGCCGGCGCGTACGCGCTGCTGTCGCCCATCTGGACCACGACGGAGAGCCGGGCCACGACAACCATGATCGTCCTCGGTGCCGTGACCGTGGTGTTGTCGGTGATCGAGCTGGTGCGTCCCGACATGCTGTCCGTGGAGGGCGTCACCGCCCTGATGGGCCTGCTGTTCATCATCTCGCCGTGGGTCATGGGCTTCTCCGACACCAAGCCCATGGCGTGGACCGCCTGGGTGGTCGGCGCGGTCACGCTCGTGGTCGGTGCACTCGACCTGCAGGTCACCAGGACGCACCAGCGGCACGTGACGACGACGCCCTAGCGGTCAGGCCGCGCGGTCAGCCCAGGCTGAGCAGCGCCAGGGCGTAGGCGCACTCGGCGTCGGGGTGGGCGAAGTCGGCCACCCCGGCGCCGTCGCGCACCCGCACGACCCAGTCGGAGCGCTCCTGCCGAAGGTGCTCGAACCGCTCGCCGAGCAGCGTCCGCAGCTGGTCCTCGCGGGGCAGCCACAGGGCGACGTCGAGGGGCACCGAGTCGAGCGCCCACTCCGTGGTCCCGTTGAACCCGAGCACCGACTGGTCCTGGTAGTGGTGCAGCTCGATCGTCAGGTCGCTGATCCAGTACAGGTCACCGAGCAGCTCGGGCTCGTTGATGGTGAACCGGTCGCCCGGCTGCGGCTGCCACATCACACCCGCGGACGACAGCCGCCGCGCGAGGTCCACCGAGATCATGGGCCAACGCTACGTCGGCCGGCGCCGCGGTGCGCTGCGGTGCTCACAGGAGGCCGAACGCACGCAGCTCCTCGTCGGTCATCAGCCGTGAGCGGATGAGGAACCGCACCCCCTCGGGCGCCTCGACCGAGAACCCGCTGCCCCGGCCCTTCACGACGTCGACGGTCAGGTGCGTGTGCTTCCAGTACTCGTACTGGCTGACCGACATCCAGAACGGCACGTCCGGGATGCCGTCGACGACGAGGTCGCCGAGGTGCACGTCGGAGTCGCCGGTGAGGAAGTCGCCGAGCGGGAAGCACATGGGCGAGCTGCCGTCGCAGCAGCCGCCGGACTGGTGGAACATCAGCCGCCCGTGCCGGTCGGTGAGGCGGCGGAGCAGGTCCGCCGCCTCACCGGTCAGGTCGACCCGGGTATGCCGCGTGGACGCCGGTCCCGTTGTCGGCTCCGGGGCCGGCGCGGGTGCCGCGGTGGGTACCTCGGGTGTCGTCATCGGCCTAGAAGAAGCCGAGGGCGTCGGGCGAGTAGGACACCAGCAGGTTCTTGGTCTGCTGGTAGTGGTCGAGCATCATCTTGTGGTTCTCGCGGCCGATGCCCGACTGCTTGTAGCCACCGAAGGCGGCGTGGGCGGGGTAGTGGTGGTAGCAGTTGGTCCAGACTCGCCCGGCCTTGATGCCGCGACCCATCCGGTAGGCGCGGGCGCCGTCGCGGGTCCACAGGCCGGCACCGAGGCCGTAGAGGGTGTCGTTGGCGATCTCGAGGGCGTTGGCCTCGTCGGTGAAGCTGGTCAGCGACACGACGGGGCCGAAGATCTCCTCCTGGAAGATCCGCATCGAGTTCTTGCCCTCGAAGACGGTGGGCGCCACGTAGTAGCCCTCGGCGAGGTCGCCGTCGAGCACGTTGCGCTCACCGCCGGTTAGCACCTTGGCGCCCTCCTGCCGGCCGATGTCGAGGTAGGACAGGATCTTCTCGAGCTGGTCGTTGCTGGCCTGTGCGCCCATCGTGGTCTCGGTGTCGAGCGGGTTGCCCTGCTTGATCTTCTCCACCCGGGCGATCGCGTCGCCGACGAAGTCGCTGTAGATCGACTCCTGCACGAGCGCGCGCGACGGACAGGTGCAGACCTCACCCTGGTTGAGCGCGAACATCGTGAAGCCCTCGAGCGCCTTGTCGTAGAAGGCGTCCTTGCCCGCCGCGACGTCGTCGAAGAAGACGTTGGGGCTCTTGCCGCCGAGCTCGAGGGTGACCGGGATGATGTTCTGGCTGGCGTACTGCATGATCAGCCGGCCGGTGGTGGTCTCGCCGGTGAAGGCGATCTTGGCGATGCGGGGCGAGGACGCCAGCGGCTTGCCGGCCTCGACGCCGAACCCGTTCACCACGTTGATGACGCCGGCGGGCAGCAGGTCGGCGATGAGCTCCATGACCTTGAGGATCGACCACGGGGTCTGCTCGGCCGGCTTCAGCACCACGGCGTTGCCGGCGGCGAGAGCGGGAGCGAGCTTCCAGACCGCCATGAGGATCGGGAAGTTCCAGGGGATGATCTGGCCGACCACGCCGAGCGGCTCGTGGAAGTGGTAGGCGACGGTGTTCTCGTCGATCTCGGAGCTGCTGCCCTCCTGGCCGCGCAGCACACCGGCGAAGTAGCGGAAGTGGTCTACCGCGAGCGGCAGGTCGGCGGCCAGCGTCTCGCGTACGGCCTTGCCGTTCTCCCACGACTCGGCCACGGCGAGCATCTCGAGGTTCTCCTCGAGGCGGTCGGCGATCCGGTTGAGGATGAGCGACCGGTCGGCGAGCGAGGTCCGGCCCCAGGCGGGGGCGGCGGCGTGCGCGGCGTCGAGGGCGGCCTCGATGTCCTCGGCGGTGCCGCGGCCGACCTCACAGAACGCCTTGCCGTTGACCGGCGAGATGTTCTCGAAGTACTCGCCCTTCTTCGGCTCGACCCAGTTTCCGCCGATGAAGTGGCCGTAGCGGCTCTCGACCGAGACCAGCGAGTCGCTCGACCCGGGGGGTGCGTAGACGGTCATCGTGTTTCTCCCAACGTCCTTGGTGGTGACCCCTCGAGGGGGTTGCACCGACGTTAGGCAGCGCAACGTTGCGACGACGTTGCACGTGCGCGCCGGGGGTCCGCACTTCTGGCCGCACACGCGGCATACGGGCGGGAGAACGGGCCGGTATGCCGTGCCGGTGGCCAGGAGTGGGGCCGGGAGGGTCAGCTCGTGCCGAGCTCGCGGTCGAGCCGGGCGATCTGGCCCGTGACGAGCGGCCGCAGCGGCGACCTCGGGCCGAGCGCGGCGAGCTGGGCCGCCCACATCTCGTAGTCGTCGGCGCCCCACGACGACCGGGTCCAGGTCGACATCAGGTCGGCCTCGCCGCTGCTGAGCACTGCCTGGCGCAGGGTGGCCTCGATGCTCTGCCGCAGGCGCGCGACACCGGGGGCGGTGGAGGCGGGCAGCAGCGGTCCGCGGTAGAGCCGCAGGGCCGGGCCGACCGCGCCGGCGGCGACCTGTGCCTCGACGGCGAGCCAGTCGGCGGTGACGTCGGCGGTCAGCCGGTAGGGGCGTGAGGCGAGCAGCTCGTCGCCGAGCAGGCTTCGCAGCCGGTTCATCTCGGCCCGCAGGGTCGAGCCGGTGACGTCGTCCTCGTACAGCAGGATGGCCAGCTCGTCGCCGGACAGCCCCCGCGGTGCTGACGCGAGGAGCATCAGGATCTCGCTGTGGCGCCGGCTGAGCCGCAGGGTCTGCCGGTGCCCCCGGCCGTCGTCGACAGTGAGCAGGGAGTCGGCCCGCCCGAGAGCCTCGATCGCCACGGACAGGCCGCGCGCGGGGGTCGGGGTCCGCTGCTGGCCGCGGGCGAGCAGCTCCCGGGCCAGCTCGGCCTCGGCCATCCGGGCGGCTGCGCGCACCATGGCCATCGTCTGGGGCACCACGATGTCGTCGCCACCGGTGATGTCGAGGACCCCGAGCAGCGACTGGGTCGTGGGGTCGTGGATGGGTGTCGCGGCACAGCTCCACCGCTGCACCGACCGGCGGAAGTGTTCGGCCCCGATGATGTTGGCCGGCTGGTCGAGGGCCAGGGCCATGCCCGGGGCGTTGGTGCCGGCCAGCCGCTCGTCCCAGTTGCTGCCCTCCACGAACCCGATCGACTCGGCCCGGCGCAGCACCGCCGGCGTGCCGCAGACCCAGAGCAGCTGGCCCGCCGCGTCGGAGACCGCCATGACGGCGTCACAGTCGCGGGCGGCCTGGCCGAGCACGTCGTCGAGGAGCGGGAAGACCTGCGCCAGCGGGTGGGCCTCACGGTGGTCGCGCAGGTCGTCGCGCGCCAGGGTGATCGGCGCCTCCACCCGGTCGGCCTCGACGCCCGCGGCGGCCGAGCGCACCCACGAGTCGGCGACCTGGGCTCGCACCGTCGACATGGGGTCCATTGCGCCAGCATGCGTGGGCGGTGGCCGGGAGTCCAGAGCCGTCTCAGGCCAGGATGACGAACGGTCCGCAGGGGTGTTCAACGGCATCCGCCGTCACTAGCGTTCGACCCGTCGCACGCGCGACACCCACGACGTCAGGGAGGTCCGATGGATCCGCGAAGCACCGCCGTAGTCCTCATCGAGTTCCAGAACGACTTCACGAGCGAGGGCGGCGCACTCCACGGCGCCGTCGCCGGCTCGATGTCCGCCACCAACATGATGGAGAACGCCAAGGAGGTCGTGGCCGCGGCGCGCGAGGCCGGCGCCACCATCATCCACGCCCCGATCTCGTTCGCGAACGGCTACAAGGAGATCACCGGCAGTCCCTACGGGATCCTCAAGGGCGTCGTCGACTCCAACGCCTTCGTCAAGGGTGAGTGGGGCGCCGAGATCGTCGACGACCTCAAGCCCGAGCCGGAGGACATCGTCGTCGAGGGCAAGCGGGGGCTCGACACCTTCGCCAGCACCAACCTCGACTTCATCCTGCGCAGCAAGGGCATCCAGACGGTGGCCCTCGGCGGGTTCCTCACCAACTGCTGTGTCGAGTCGACGATGCGCTCGGCCTACGAGCGCGGCTACGAGGTGGTCACCCTGAGCGACTGCGTGGCGGCCACCAGCGAGGAGGAGCACGCCAACGCGATCCAGTACGACTACCCGATGTTCTCCAAGCCGATGACCGGCCGCGAGTTCATCGCCCAGGTGTCGGGTGGTGCCGAGGGGGAGGACACGTCGCGGGGCTACTGAGCCGCGGTCGCAGCAGCCGTCGCCGGCTGGGGCGGGGTCAGCCCCGCTCCAGCCAGCCGGTCTCCTCCGTCACCAGCGCCGCCACGACATCCTCGGGTGCGTCGGTCTCGACGGCCCAGGGGTGGTCCAGCTCGTCGTCCTCGCCCTGGAAGCGCTCCTTGCGCAGCCACGCGGCATACCCCTGCGCCTGCAGCGCCTCGGCGGCTGCCGAGGCGTCGTCGCGCTCGTAGAACACCGCCCGCAGCGTCATCGGCAGGCGGAGGCCGTGGCTCCGGCCTGCGCGGGCGCCTGGTTCGCTGGGGCGGCCAGGGCGGTGAACTTCCTGCCGAGCACGAGGTCGACCGAGGCGTCGGTGCGGGCGTCGCGCACCGGCTTGGCGCCCTTGACCAGGGCGAGCACCACCGTGGCCTTCGCGGCGCCGGACTTGCCGTACCGGACCTCGGCGGGCCCGGTGACCGTGCGCTGGAGGGGGTCGTTGGTCACCGTGGCGACCTTGAAGCCGCGCTCCCGGACGGCGGACGCCGTCTTGCCGGCCAGCCCGTCGCGGTCGGTGGCGTTGTAGACGTTGACCGTGATGTCAGCCGGCTTGGGAGCCGTGGCCTGGGTGGCCTTGGTGGCCTTCGCGGGCGCCGCCGTGGTGCAGGTCGGTGCCGGCGCGGCCGCCGCCTGGCCCGAGCTGCGGTAGTACGAGTAGGCGTACCAGAACGCGAAGAACAGCATCAGCGCGACGACCAGGAGGGTGACGAGGGCACGACGACGTCGGCTGCGGCGGGAGCGTGAGGCCCCCGACTCGACGATGTAGCTCACCCGCCACCTCCTTGTGGCGCACCCCTCGGCGCGGTCAGCGCCTAGTCAAGCACGAGAACGCGCGCGTGCAGCGTAGGTCGCTGCTGCAGCGCCGCTCGCAACGCGCGGTGCAGCCCGTCCTCGAGGTAGAGGTTGCCCTGCCACTCGACGACGTGGGCGAACAGGTCGCCGTAGAAGGTCGAGTCCTCCGCCAGCAGCTGGCCGAGGTCGAGGGTCCGCTTCGTCGTGATGAGCTCCTCGAGGCGGACCATGCGCGGGGGCACGTCAGCCCAGTCCCGCACGGAGTCCTTGCCGTGGTCGGGGTACGGGCGCGAGTCGCCGACAGCCTTGAAGATCACGCCGACACGATAGGCGGTATGCCGCGGCCTCGCCTTCGCGGCTCCGCCGAGGCGGCTCCCATCGACCGGCGCGACCGGGCGCGGGCGCCCGGGGCCGGCACTAGAGTGCCGAGCGTGACGGACCAGGGGAACGACCACTCCGCAGAGACCGCCGGCGCCGACGCGCTGCTGGAGACGATCCGGGCCGGGTACGCCGTCGAGGGCGGCGCGCTGAACCTCGGCGCCGCGGTCGTCGACGGGCAGGCCCACCCCGATGCCCCGGTGCGCCTGCCGCTGTCGTCGCTGAACCGCCACGGCCTGGTGGCCGGCGCGACCGGCACCGGCAAGACCAAGACCCTGCAGCTGATGGCCGAGCAGCTGTCCGGCCAGGGCGTCCCGGTCTTCCTCGCGGACATCAAGGGCGACCTCTCCGGCATGGCGACCGCAGGCAAGGCGAACGAGAAGCTCGCCGCGCGCGCCCAGGACGTCGGGCAGGACTGGCAGCCCACGGCATACCCCACCGAGTTCCTCTCCCTCGGCGGCCAGGGCACCGGCATCCCGGTGCGGGCGACGATCACGTCGTTCGGGCCGACCCTGCTCGCGAAGGTGTTGGGCCTCAACGAGACCCAGGAGTCCAGCCTCGGCCTGGTGTTCCACTACGCCGACAAGAACGGTCTGGCGCTGCTCGACCTGAAGGACCTGCGCGCCGTCATCAGCCACCTGGTCTCCGACGAGGGCAAGGCCGAGCTGAAGGAGCTCGGCGGCCTCTCGTCGGCGACGGCCGGCGTGATCCTGCGCGAGCTCATCACCTTCTCCGACCAGGGCGCCGACGTGTTCTTCGGCGAGCCGGAGTTCGACACCGCCGACCTGCTGCGGACCGCCCCCGACGGCCGCGGCGTGGTGACCTGCCTGGAGCTGCCGGCGGTGCAGGACCGGCCACAGCTGTTCTCGACGTTCCTCATGTGGCTGCTCGCCGACCTCTTCCACGACCTGCCCGAGGTGGGCGACCTCGACAAGCCCAAGCTGGTGTTCTTCTTCGACGAGGCCCACCTGCTCTTCAACGACGCGAGCAAGGCGTTCCAGCGCGCGATCGAGCAGACCGTGCGGCTGATCCGGTCCAAGGGCGTCGGCGTCTTCTTCGTGACGCAGAGCCCCAAGGACGTGCCCGGCGACGTGCTCGCCCAGCTCGGCAACCGGGTGCAGCACGCGCTGCGGGCCTACACCCCCGATGACGCCAAGGCGCTCAAGGCGGCGGTGTCGACCTACCCCCACACCGACTACGACCTGTCGTCGCTGCTGACGTCGCTCGGCACCGGCGAGGCGGTCGTGACCGTGCTCTCCGAGAAGGGTGCCCCCACCCCGGTGGCCTGGACCCGGATGATCGCGCCGCAGTCGCTCATGGCGCCCTCGGACCCGGCGACCGTATCCGCCGCCATCTCCGGGTCGGCCCTCGCGCAGAAGTACGCCGAGGTCGCCGACCGCGAGTCGGCCTACGAGAAGCTGCAGGCCCGGTTGCAGGCGGCTCCGACCCCCGCCCAGGAGCCGGCGCCGACGGCCCCTGCCCCGGCACCCGCCCCTGCCCCGGCACCCGCCCCTGCCCCGGCTCCCGCGCCCTCCCGCCGCCAGCCCAAGGAGGAGCCGGGCGTGGTGGAGCAGGTGGTGCAGTCGAGCGCCTTCCGCTCGATGATGCGCTCGGCCGGCACCGTCATCGGCCGTGAGATCACCCGCTCGATCTTCGGCACTGCCCGCCGCACCCGCCGCTGACCCCGCCGCCGCGCAGAGGTTCGCCCAACCTGTCCTTTCTGGCCGAAGGTTCGGCCGTGTCCGAAAGGTTCGGCCAACCTTGCTTCGGGCGTCAGCCGAGGAGGGCGGCCACCAGCAGGATCACCGGCACCGACCCGATGGTGGTGATGAGGATCGTGTCGCGGGCCAGCACGGTGCCGCGGTCGTAGCGGGTCGCGTGCACGAAGATGTTCTGCGCGGTCGGCAGGGCCGAGGTGACCACGATCGCCAGCAGCGCGTGCCCCTCCACCCCGAGGAGGTAGCGGGCGACCACGAAGGCGGCGAGCGGCTGGGCCACGAGCTTCAGGGCCGACGTGGTGCCGACCTCCACGGCTGACCCGCCCGCACCCAGGCCGGGACCGAGCCGCAGCGCGATGCCGTAGGCGATGAGCATGGCCGGCACCGCCATGTGCGCGACCAGCTCGAGCGGGTCCTGCACCGCGCGGGGCAGCGTCCACCCCGTGAGCGCCAGCCCGACTCCCACCAGCGACCCGACGGTCAGCGGGTTGGTGAACGGCCGGGCCAGCATGGTGCGCAACGGCGGCCGTCCGCCGCGGGCGTCGGCGTCGAGCACGGCCAGCGCCACCGGCTGCAGGACCAGGAGCTGCAGGAGCAGCGTGGGGGCGACGTATGCCGCGTTGCCCAGCACGTAGGCGGCGATCGGGATGCCCAGGTTGCCGGCGTTGACGTAGCTCGCCGACAGGGTGCCGATCGTGCTGTGCCCCAAGGGCCGTCGCCACACGAACCGGGCGAGCGCGGCATACGTCCCTCCGGCGACGAGCACGGCGGCGACTGACGCGACGAGGTTGCGCGAGAGCACCGCCGAGACGTCGGCGGCGCCCAGCGTCACCACCATCAGGGCCGGGCTGGCGACGAAGAACGCGAGCCGCGACAGCAGCACCTGCGCGGTGAGGTCGACGACCTTGAGGTGGGCCAGCAGCGCGCCCAGCGCGATGACGGCGCCGATGGTCGCGAACCCCTCGAAGACCCCGGTCACGGACCCCAGTCTGGCGACCGGCCGGTGAGGGCGAGCAGCCGGTCACTGGGTGGACGGTCGAACTCCACCGGAAGCGGGGGACCGAAGCGCACACCTCGGTCGTCGTCGGTGACGAGCAGCTGGGCATGGCCGAGCAGGTCGTGCGCCAACTCGTCGGGCAGGGGCCGGGGGTCGCCGCAGGCGCGGGCGACGTCCCAGCCGTGCACCGCGACCTCGAGGGCTCCCACGAGCGCGACGGTGCTCGCCGGCAGCGGCCGACCACCCACCACGACGGGCTGGTCGTGGTGCAGACGGCTCCACGCGCCGAGCAGGATGCAGCCGTGGTGACGCAGGGACGTGACGACTGCCGGCTCGTCGTCGGACTCGCGCCGCGGGCAGGGCTCGAGGGCAACCCACCCCTCGGCGGCGGCGTCGTGCAGGGCCGCCAGCGAGTCGTCCATGTGCTCGAGCAGGTCTCGCAGCCGCCACGCGGCGCAGGGCGTCGGGGCGTCCATCCGGTCGGGGCGCACCAGGCTGAGCGCGCCGCGCGTGAAGCCGAGGGCCCGCTCCAGCAGCTCCGTGCCGGCAACCACGGGCGTGGCTCCCGGCTGCAGGGTCATGACGCGGCCGCGTACAGCGGGGTCTCGGCGTCGAGGAAGTCCGGCAGGCCGAAGAGCGGGAACAGCGAGTGGTCGAAGAACGCCGAGACGTGGGCGACCTCGCCACCGCGCAGCTCGAGCACGTGCAGCTGGAACGGCCGGTAGGTGCCGTCGTCGGTGAGGTAGTACATGCCGAACGCCGGCTGCCCGTTGGCGTCGGTCGGCACCATGCGCAGCTCGCCCGGGCCGGCGGGGCAGTTGACGTCGACGAGCAGGCCGATGGTTTCCGCGCCCTGGTACCAGCCGACGAACGGCGGCATCTCCCAGATCGCCTCCTGGGCGCACAGGCTCACGATGGCGGCGATGTCCTTGAGCTCCATGGCGCGGGCGTAGCGGTCGAGGAGTTCGCGCTGGGCCGGGTCGGTGGGCTCGACGACGTCGGCCTCGGTCAACCCGGCGGCGTCGAGGGTCGCCCGGGCGCGCTGCAGGGCGCTGTTGACCGACGCCGTCGTGGTCTCGAGGGCCTCGGCGGTCTCGGCGGCCGACCAGCGCAGGACCTCGCGCAGGATCAGCACGGCCCGTTGGCGGGGGGGCAGGTGCTGCAGGGCGGCGATCAGGGCCAGCCGCACACCGGCTCGGTCGTCGACGATGCTGGCCGGGTCGTGCGGGTCCGTGACCAGCGAGGTGGGCACCGGCTCGAGCCACGGCACCTCGGCCTGCTCGACCAGCGGCGCGTCGCCCGCCAGGGAAGGGGCGCCGAGCCCGGTGGGGAGCGGGCGACGGCTGCGGCCCTCCAGCGCCGACAGGCACGCGTTCGTGGCGATGCGGTGCAGCCAGGTGCGCATCGACGAGCGGCCCTCGAACCCGTGGTAGGCCCGCCAGGCGCGGAGGTAGGTCTCCTGCACCAGGTCCTCGGCGTCGTGCGCCGACCCCATCATCCGGTAGCAGTGCGCGTACAGCTCGCGCCTGAAGCCCTCGGCCTGGGCCAGGAAGTCCTCGTCCGCCTGCGTCTGGGTCACGGTCATGACTGTACTGACGGCTCGCCGACCCGGGAATCATCGCGAGCAGCCGAATCACCACAAAGGGCCAAACCATCCGAACGGCCGAGGCAGGACGGGCGGCCCGATGAGTTCCGGTCAGGTCACCGGTCGACACGGCATACCCACCAGCGGCGGCCGACCTGCCGCCCGAGCCCAGGAGGCCCCCGTGTCGCGCATGATCTTCGTCAACCTGCCCGTGAAGGACCTCGCCGCGTCGCGCGGCTTCTTCCAGGCCCTCGGGTTCGCCATCAACGACCAGTTCTCCGACGACAAGGCGGCCTGCGTCGCCCTCGCCGACAACATCTTCGTGATGCTGCTCCGCGAGCCGTTCTTCAAGACGTTCCTCAACGGCGACGTGGTCGACGCGACGCGGGCGACCGAGGTGCTGAACTGCCTCAGCGCCGACAGCCGTCAGGAGGTCGACGACCTCGTGCGCAAGGCCGTCGAGGCGGGCGGCAAGCCGTGGAAGGACACGTTCTCCGACGGGCCGATGTACGGCGGCAGCTTCCAGGACCTCGACGGCCACGTCTGGGAGGTCATGCACATGGACGGGCCGGCTCAGGCCTGAGACCTGGCCGCCCATGGCTGAGGCCTCGGTTGTCAGGGCTGGGGGCGCAGCACCGGTCGCAGCGTGTCGAGCACCGAGGCGTCCTCGATGGTGCCGGGCACCGTGGCCTGCTTGCCGTCGGCGATCTCGCGCATCGTCTTGCGCAGGATCTTCCCCGACCGCGTCTTCGGCAGCGCGGCCACGATGTCGACCTGGTGCAGTGCCGCGACCGGGCCGACCTCGTCGCGCACCCGCTTGACGAGCTCGGCGCGGATGCGGTCGCCGTCGCCCTCCGCGTCGACCCCGGCCTTGAGCACCACCAGCGCCCGTGGCAGCTGGCCCTTGAAGTCGTCGTGCACGCCGATGACCGCGCACTCGGCAACCGCCTCGTGGCCGGCCAGCGCGGCCTCCATCGAGCCGGTCGACAGGCGGTGGCCCGCGACGTTGAGCACGTCGTCCGTGCGGCCCATCACGAACAGGTAACCGTCCTCGTCGACCATTCCGCCGTCACCGGTGAGGTAGTAGCCCTCGAAGGCGCTGAGGTAGCCGGCGACGTAGCGCTCGTCGTCCTGCCACAGCGTCGGCAGGGTGCCCGGCGGCATCGGCAGCTTGATGCAGATGGCGCCCTCGGTGCCCGCCGGCACCGGCGAGCCGTGCTCGTCGAGGACCTCCACGGCATACCCCGGCACGGGCACCGACGGTGACCCGGCCTTGACCGGCATCGGTTCCAGCCCACGGAGGTTCGCGGCGATGGGCCAGCCGGTCTCGGTCTGCCACCAGTTGTCGATGACGGGCACGCCGAGCACCTTGGTGGCCCACTCGTAGGTGTCGGGGTCGAGGCGCTCGCCCGCCAGGAAGACGGTGCGCAGCGAGGAGAGGTCGTGGGCCCTCATGAGCTCACCATCCGGGTCCTCCCGCCGGATGGCCCGGTATGCCGTGGGGGCGGTGAACATGGCCTTCACGCCGTAGTCGGCGATCACCCGCCAGAAGGCGCTGGCGTCGGGGGTGCCGACGGGCTTCCCCTCGTAGAGAACGGTGGTGGCACCGGTGAGCAGTGGCGCGTAGACGATGTAGGAGTGCCCGACGACCCAGCCGACGTCGCTGGCGGTGAACCACACGTCGCCGGGTCCGACGTCATAGACGTTCGCCATCGACCAGCGCAGCGCCACCGCGTGTCCGCCGTTGTCGCGCACGATGCCCTTGGGGCGCCCGGTCGTCCCGGAGGTGTAGAGGATGTAGAGCGGGTCGGTGGCCGCGACCTCCACGCAGCTGGTCGGCTCGGCATCGGTCATGAGCTCGGCCCACTCCATCTCCTCCCAGTCGGTGTCGCGCTCGCCGACGGCGGCGCGCGCCTGTTCGCGCTGGAGCACGATGACCGACTCGGGCTTGTGGCTGCTGCGGTCGAGGGCGGCGTCGAGCATGGGCTTGTACTCCACCACCCGCTTGGGCTCGATGCCGCAGGAGGCGCTGACCACGACCTTGGGCTCGGCGTCCTCGATACGCACCGACAGCTCGCCCGGGGCGAAGCCACCGAACACCACCGAGTGCACCGCACCGATCCGCGCGCAGGCCAGCATCGCGACGACCGCCTCCGGCACCATCGGCATGTAGATGAGGACCCGGTCCCCCTTCTCGACGCCGAGCGACTCGAGCGCGCCGCCGAACCGGGAGACCTCGTCGAGCAGCTCGGCGTAGGTCAGGGTCCGCTTCGCCCCGGTGACCGGGCTGTCGTAGATGACCGCGGCGCGGTCACCCTGGCCGGCCTCGACGTGGCGGTCGACCGCGTTGTGGCAGGTGTTGAGCGTCGCGCCCGTGAACCACCGGTAGAACGGCGGCCGGTCGTCGTCGAGGACCCGCGTCGGCGGGGTGATCCAGTCGATGGCCTCGGCCGCTCGAGCCCAGAAGGCGTCGGGGTCGTTGAGGCTCTCGGCGTAGGCAGCGGCGTAGGGACCCTCGGTCCTGGGCTGGGTCATGGCCCCATCCTGCGCGGCAGGCCCGCGCCAGCGCCATGGGTCGGACGTCCCATGCGACCGGTGCGCGCGAGCGGTCGACGAACGGTCGATGGGCGGTCGGTCGGGCAGCGGTCCGCGTAGCGCTCGGTCGCCGGGCGCTCGGTCGCCGGGCGGTCGGTCGCCGGGCGGTCGGTGCGGGAGCGTTCCGGTTGCGCGGCCGTGTGCCACGATCTGCCGCATGGGACCTGACTGGCGCGTGGTGCTGCCCTGGGTGGGCCTGGCGGCGATGGTCGCGGTCCTGCCGTTCTACGCCGCCTCAGGCCTGGTGGCGCCCGGCTGGGCCGTGGTCGCGCTGCTGGTCTGCTGGGCGCTGTTCGTCTGGGTCGGCTGGCGCTGGCGGCGCACCCGGCCCTACTGGGTGCCGGCCCTGCCGTTCGTCGCCTTCGGCTGGTGGTGGGTCGTCCTCAGCGCCGGCGACGCCTGGCTCGGCTGGACCGCCTGAACCGTTCCTGACCCGTTCCTGGCCGGTGGGCCGGGTCGTTTCTTGACCAAACCCTGAACCGGCAGGGCATTGTCCGCGCCCCTGCGCTGTGTCTAAGTTGCAAGCGGATCGACAGATCCGTGAATTGTTCACAGCGTTGTGGAGGTTCCATGTCCCGGTTCGCACCGACCCGTCGCGCCCTCATCGCGGGTGTGGCGGCGGCAGGCGCACTCGCCTGCGCCGTCCCCGCCGCATCAGCCGAGGCCGGTGGCACCGGCCCTGAGAACCCGCCCGCCGCCGTGAACGGGTGGGTCACCTCCACGCTCGCGCGGATGACGCTGCAGGAGAAGGTCGGCCAGCTGTTCATCCAGAACGTCTACGGCTCCGACGCCAACACCCCCGACCAGCGGAACGTCCCGCTCTACGGGGTCGCCACCCCGGCCGAGGTCGTGCAGAAGTACCACCTCGGAGGCGTCATCTACTTCGCCTGGACCGACAGCGTGAAGAACCCCGACCAGATCACGGGCCTGTCGAACGGTCTCCAGAAGGCGGCGCTCTCCCAGAACTCAAAGGTTCAGGTGCCGCTGCAGATCGCCACCGACCAGGAGCAGGGGGTCGTGACCCGCATCGGCCCGCCGGCCACGCAGTTCCCCGGCTCGATGGCCCTCGGCGCCGGCCGCAGCGCCGACGACGCCCGCACGGCCGCGGCCATCACGGGCCAGGAGCTCAAGGCCATGGGCGTCAACACGAACTTCGCCCCGGACGCCGACGTCAACGTCAACCCGCTGAACCCGGTCATCGGCACCCGGTCCTTCTCGTCGCACCCGGACCTCGTCGCCGACATGGTGTCCGCCCAGGTCGACGGCTACCAGCGCGAGGGCGGCGTCTCGGCGTCGGCCAAGCACTTCCCCGGCCACGGCGACACCGCCACCGACAGCCACGTCGCCTTCCCGATCATCACCCACACCCGCGAGCAGTGGGAGCAGATCGACGCCCCGCCGTTCAAGGCGGCCATCGCCCAGGGCATCGACATGATCATGACCGCCCACCTGAACTTCCCGGCCCTCGACGACTCCGGCGACCCCGCCACCGTCAGCAAGCCGATCCTGACCGGCCTGCTGCGGAACGAGCTCGGCTACAAGGGCGTCATCGTCACCGACTCGCTCGCCATGGACGGCGTGCGCCAGCGGTACGGCGACGCCGAGGTCGCTGTGCGCGCCCTCTCGGCGGGCGCCGACCAGCTGCTCATGACGCCGGCGATGGACCAGGCCTATGCCGCGGTCATCGGCGCCGTCCAGAGCGGCCGCATCCCGATGGCCGACCTCGACGCCAAGGTGCGCCGGGTCCTCGAGCTGAAGTACAAGCGCGGCATGGTCGCCCAGCCGTTCGCCGACCCCGCAGCCGTCTCGTCGGTCGTGGGGACCCCCGAGCACCTCGCCACCGCCGACGCCGTCACCGACCGCACGACGACCCTCGTCAAGAACGACGACAAGACGCTGCCCATGGCCGTCGACGGCAAGAAGGTTCTGGTCACCGGCTACGGCGTCACGACCACCCAGATCCTCGCCGACGTGCTGGCCGCCAAGGGCGCGACGACGACGGTGCAGCAGACGGGCACCTCGCCGACCGACGCACAGGTCGCCGCCGCGGTCGCCGCGGCCAAGGCGAGCGACGCGGTCGTCGTCACGACGATGAAGGCCTGGGACACCACGGTCACCGACAAGCGCGCGGGCCAGCAGAAGCTCGTCAACGCCCTCCTCGACACCGGCAAGCCGGTCGTCGTGGTCGCCACCCGCGACCCGTACGACATCGCCTACGTCGACCGCGCCCCGACCTACCTGGCGACCTACTCCTACAGCCCCGTCGCCATCGAGTCGGCTGCCCGCGTCATCACCGGGGACGTCAGCCCCAGCGGCAAGCTGCCGGTCGACATCCCGGTGGCCGGCGACCCTGACACGGTCCTCTACCCCTTCGGCCACGGCCTCGGCTTCTGAAGCCCTCGAACCGGCGCGCACTCGAACAGAAGGAGCTCATCGACATGGCGAACCTCAACCGCCGCCAGCTGCTCACCGCCGGGGCCCTCGGCGCTGCGGCCGTGCCCTTGGCGGCGGCCACGGCCCAGGCCGGCACCCGGTCGGCAGCGACGACCGGCAACGTCACCTACCCGTCGCGCCCGGTGACCCCGGGCGCCGACCGGGCCGCCGCGTCGGGGTGGGCGGTGCTGGCGGGGCGCAAGGTCGGCGTCATCACCAACCCGACCGGCATCCTCACCAACCTGCGCACCATCGTCGACGAGATGCACGAGGCGGGATCCGTCGACATCAGAGGGGTGTTCGGTCCGGAGCACGGCTTCCGCGGCACCGCGCAGGCGGGTGACTCCGAGGGCACGCACACCGACCCGCGCACCGGCATCACGGTCTACGACGCCTACGGCGCCGGCACCGACAAGATGGCCTCGATGTTCCGCGCCGCAGGAGTCGACACCGTCGTCTTCGACATCCAGGACGCCGGCGCCCGCTTCTACACCTACATCTGGACGATGTACACGGCCATGAAGGCCGCGGTGCAGACCGGTGCCCGCTTCGTCGTGCTCGACCGGCCCAACCCGATCGGGGGAACTGCCCGCGGCCCGATGATGACCACGCCCTGGACCTCGGGCGTCGGCGCCAAGGAGATCGTGCAGGCGCACGGGATGACCGTCGGCGAGCTGGCCCGCTTCTTCGACGGCGAGTTCCTCGAGGCCGAGGTCGGCGCCCGGCTCACCGAGCTGCAGGTGGTGGAGGTGAGCGGCTGGCGCCGCGACATGCCGTATGCCGCCACCGGGCTCCCGTGGGTCATGCCGAGCCCGAACATGCCTACGCCCGACACCGCCCTGGTCTACCCCGGCACCGGCATGTTCGAGGGCACCAACCTCTCGGAGGGGCGCGGCACCACCCGGCCCTTCGAGCTCGTCGGTGCCCCGTACGTCGACTACCGCTGGGCCGAGCGGCTGGCCGGCCGCGAGCTGCCGGGCGTGGGCTTCCGGGAGGCCTACTTCAACCCGACCTTCAGCAAGCACCAGGGCAAGGTGTGCGGCGGCGTGCAGGTGCACATCACCGACCCCCGGACCTTCGACCCCATGCGCGTCGGTGTCGAGATGCTCGTCGCCGCGAAGGCGATCTACAGCGACTTCGCGTGGCGCTACGACAGCTACGACCCCAAGCGCCCCTACTGGATCGACAAGCTGACCGGCTCGACGCGGCTGCGCGACCAGATCTCGGCGGGGGCCTCGGCCGACGAGGTCGTGGGTGCGTGGCGCGACGAGCTCGCCGAGTTCGACCGGCGCCGCCAGCAGTACCTCATCTACCGCGGCCCGGCCGCCTGACCGGCACGAGAGCAGGGGAGAGGCAGATGCGGGTGCGAGCCCTGGCCGCCGCCGTGGCGGTCGGTAGCGTCCTGACCACCATGACGACCACCACCGCGGCGACGGCCGACGACTTCAGCAAGCCGTTCCAGGGTTACGCGCCCGCCAACACCGTGCTGCGCGACGCCACCCCGGAGGCCGTCGGCCTCGACCCGGCGCCGATCGGGGAGGCGGTGGCGCAGGTGCGCGGGCACGAGGAGGCGCCCGCGGGCGGCCACCCCATGTATGCCGGCGCCGTGGCGCTCATGGGCCACGACGGTGCCGTCGTGGCCCGGGACGCGAGCGGCTGGGCGCTGCGCTACGAGAACGCCACCACCGAGCTCCCGCGCGACCAGTGGGTGCCCATGCGTGACGACACCATCTTCGACCTCGCCTCGGTCTCGAAGCTCTTCACCTCCATCGCGGCGGTGCAGCTCATCGAGGAGGGGAAGGTCGACCTCGAGGCGCCGGTGGCGGCATACCTGCCCGAGTTCGGCGTCAACGGCAAGGAGGAGGTGACGGTGCGGCAGCTGCTGACGCACACCTCCGGGTTCACCTCCTGGCTGCCGCTCTACAGCCGGTACCCGGACAAGGCCTCCCGCATCAAGGCGGTCATGGACGCCCCGCTGGCCAACCCGCCGGGGTCGACCTACCTCTACAGCGACCTCAACCTCATCACCCTGGGGGTGCTCGTGGAGCGGCTCACCGGCAAGGGCCTCGACGAGGTCGTGCGCGAGCGGATCACCGCGCCGCTGGGCATGAAGGACACGGGCTACAACCCGGCCGACCGCACCCGGACTGCCGCCACGGAGTACCAGTCCACGCCGCCCCGCGGCATGGTCTGGGGCGAGGTGCACGACGAGAACGCGTGGTCGCTCGGCGGCGTCGCCGGGCACGCCGGGGTGTTCTCCACGGCGGACGACCTCGCGGTGCTCTGCCAGGCGCTGCTCAACGGCGGCACCTACCGCGGTGAGCGCATCCTGAGCCGCAAGAGCGTCTCGCTGCTCATCACCAACTTCAACGAGGCCTTCCCGGGCGACAGCCACGGGCTCGGCTTCGAGCTCGACCAGCGCTGGTACATGGACGCCCTCTCCGGGCCGCGGACGGCGGGCCACACCGGCTACACCGGCACCTCGATGGTCATCGACTTCGCCTCGCACTCCTTCGCGATCCTGCTGACCAACCGGGTGCACCCGTCACGCAGCTGGGGCAGCAACAACGCCGCCCGGCGCGAGTGGGCGCGCGGCCTCGCCCTGGCGATGGGCGTCCGCCCGAGCCAGGGCGACACCGCCTGGTGGTCCGGGGCCCGGGACGCCTCGACGTCGACCCTCACCGCGCCCGTGACCGTGCCGGCGCGCGGTGGCCGGCTCGCCTTCGACCTCTTCCTCGACACCGAGGAGACCGACCTGCTTCACCTGGAGACCTCCGCCGACGGCGGGAAGACGTGGCAGGCGTTGCCGTTCGACGTTCGTGACCGCGGCGACGTCACGCACAGCGACGGGGCGGTCTCCGGCAGCGGTGCCCGGCACTGGATGCAGGCGCGTGCCGCCCTCCCCACGGGTGAGCAGCTGCTGCGCTGGCGCTACACCACCGACGGTGCCTATCTCGGCCGCGGCGTGTACGTCGACGACGTGCTCGCGCAGGGAGCCGGCGGCGTGCTGCTCGACGGGGAGAGGACTTCCGGCCTCTTCTCCGCGGAAGGGTGGGCAGCAGTGAGCCGGCAGGCCGTAGCGTAGGACCATGCCCCGAGCCGACAGCGCCGCTGCCGCAGTGTCCGCCGCCCCCACCCCTCTCCTCGTCCGGCTGAGGGGCCTGCGTCCCTCGCTCTCCCCGGCCGAGGACCGGGTGGCCGAGCAGGTGCTCGCCGACGCCCGCGCCGCCGCCGCCCTCACCATCAGCGAGCTGGCGGTCGCCGCGAACACCTCGGAGACCACGGTCCTGCGGTTCTGCAAGCGGCTGGGCCTGCCCGGCTACCCGCAGCTGCGGCTGGCCCTGGCCGAGGAGTCGGCCCAGCCGCGGGTGAGCGCCGCCAAGACCTCCGACATCAGCGCCAAGGACACCATCGACGACATCATCGCCAAGGTGGCGTTCGTCGACGCCAGCGCGGTCGAGGAGACCGCGCAGCAGCTCGACCGGCAGGCGCTCACCGAGGCGGCGTCCGCCGTCGCAGGCGCCAAGCGGGTCGACATCTACGGCATCGGCGCCAGCGCCATCGTGGGCACCGACCTGCAGCAGAAGCTCCACCGCATCGGGGCCATGGCCTTCGCCTGGAACGACCCGCACATCGCCCTGACGAGCGCCACCCTGCTGGCCCGCAAGGACGTCGCCATCGGCATCTCCCACTCCGGCACGACCAAGGAGACGATCGAGGCGCTCGAGGCGGCCGGCAAGCGGGGCGCGACGACCATCGCGATCACCAACTTCCCCGTGTCCCGGCTGGCGGCGACGGCCGACCTCGTCCTCACCACCGCCGCACGCGAGACGAGCTTGCGCTCCGGGGCGACGGCCAGCCGCATCGCCGCCCTGACCGTGGTGGACTGCCTCTACATCGCTGTCGCCCAGCGACACCTCAAGCGGGCGCGCAAGGCCGTGGAGGAGACGCGCGACGCCGTGTCGGGGCACCGGATCCTCTGACGTCCCTCAGTTACGGCCACCGTGGCCAGAATGTTACTGGTTCACATCATTGACGTAGCGATGGTGGGAAACTAACCTCGGCCGCGTGACACGAGACGTCAGGGTGAGCGCGCCCACCGAGGACCGCCACCCGGGCACCACCGGCATCGACACGCTCTCGACGCTGGAGGTGCTCCAGGTCATCAACGGCGAGGACGCCAAGGTCGCCCCGGCCGTCGCGGAGGTGCTCCCGACGCTCGCCGCCCTCGTCGACGTCGCGGTCGAGTCGCTGCGCGCCGGGGGAGCGGTGCACTACTTCGGCGCCGGCACCTCGGGTCGGCTGGCCGTGCTCGACGCGGCGGAGCTGCTGCCCACCTTCAACGCCCCGCCCGGTCTCTTCACGGCCCACCACGCCGGCGGCACCGAGGCCCTGCTCCGTGCGGTCGAGAACGTCGAGGACGACGTCGACCTCGGGCGCGCCGAGGCCGGGGCTCTGCGCCCGGGCGACATCGCCATCGGCCTGACCGCCTCGGGTCGCACCCCCTTCGTCGGCGGCGCGCTGACCTGCGCTCGAGAGCGAGGGGCCGTGACCGCGCTCGTCACCGCCAACCCGCACGCCGCCCTCGCGCCCCTGGCCGACCACCTGCTCGCCGTCAACACCGGCCCCGAGGCGATCACCGGCTCCACCCGCCTCAAGGCCGGCACGGCGCAGAAGCTGGTGCTCAACACCTTCTCGACCGCGGTGATGATCCGGCTCGGTCGCACCTGGTCCAACCTGATGGTCGACGTCGTCGCCACCAACGCCAAGCTCCGCGGGCGCGTGCTGCGCATCCTCCAGGAGGCCAGCGGCGCGGGGGAGGACGAGGCGCGGGTCGCCCTCGAGCAGGCCGGTGGCGAGCTCAAGCCCGCCCTGCTGTCGATGCTCGCCGGCGTCGACGCGGCCCAGGCCCGGACCGCCATCGCCGGTCACGGCGGGTCGGTGGCAGCGGCGCTCCAGTCCCTGCAGTCCCAGAACGGCACGACCGGCCCGACCCGCCCGTCCGGCACGGCCAGCCCCGCCACCCCGATCCGCACGAACAGCTCGAACACCACGAACCATGTCCCGACAGGAGAATCCGCATGACCCGCCGAACCCCCTGGAAGTACGTCGCGCTGGCCGCCCTCGGCAGCGCCGTGGCCCTCTCGGCCTGCGCGCCCTCGAGCGGGGGTGACTCCGGCGGCGGTGGCGACAAGGGGAAGACCACGCTGACCGTCTGGTCCTGGCGCGTCGAGGACGAGGCCGCCTACAACAAGATCTTCGACGTCTACGAGAAGTCGCACAAGGACGTCACCGTCGACTTCAAGCCGTTCAAGTCGACCGAGTACAACAAGATCCTGGCCACCGGCCTCTCGGGCTCCGACGGCCCGGACGTGCCGCAGGTCCGCTCCTACGGCCAGGTCCAGGCCACCATCGCCTCCGGCGCGCTCGTGCCCCTCGACGGCAAGGTCGACCTCACCGGCTGGGACGAGAACGTGCTCGCCAGCGCGAAGGGCAAGGAGGACGGGAAGCTCTACTCCGTGCCGCTGGCCCAGCAGGCCACGGTGATGTACTACAACAAGGGCCTCTTCGAGAAGAACGGCCTCAAGGCGCCCACCACCTGGGACGAGTTCATGGCGGCCAACAAGAAGCTCAAGGACGCCGGCGTGGTCCCGATCGCGGTCGGCGCCAAGGATGACTGGACCCTCCCGATCGTCCACGAGATCATCGGGGCCGCGACCTTCGGCGGGACGGACTTCCAGAAGGCCGTGCAGTCCGGCGACAAGAGCTTCACCGACCCGCAGTGGGTCGCCTCGGTGAAGCTGCTCAAGGACCTCGAGCCCTACATGCCCAAGAGTGTGGCGGGCGTGGCCTCCACCGACGCGCAGACCCTGTTCTCAGCCGAGAAGGCCGCCATGTACCCCGGTGGCTCCTTCGACCTCGCCGTCCTGCAGAAGGCCAACCCGAAGATGCAGATCGGTGTCTTCGAGGTCCCGCCGGCCGCCGGCGCCCCGAGCGGTGCGCAGCCGACGACCGCCGGCTGGGCTGACGGCAACTTCGCCGTCTCGAAGAAGTCCAAGCACCAGGAGCAGGCGCTCGAGCTCGTGAAGTGGATGTCCACCAAGGAGTTCGGCCAGATGGTCGCCGACGAGGTCAAGCAGATCTCGGCCGTGCCCGGTGTGGAGAACAAGGACGAGATCCTCCAGCAGATCGCCGACAACTACGAGAAGCACGGCTCGCCCTACCTGCTGCTGACCGACTTCCGGTACGGCACCCCGACCGGCACCGACCTGCTCGGCAAGGGCATCCAGGAGATGCTGCTGGGCAAGAAGGACGCCGCGGCGGTGAGCAAGGACCTCGACACCGGCGTCAAGACCTGGTTCAAGCCGGGCGCCTGAGCCCGGGCCAGCCTCCCGGACCACTAGCCTCTCCCACCATGCGTCGCCGCTCCGGCCTGCTCTTCGTCGCCCCCGCGCTCATCCTCTTCGGGGTGTTCGTGCTCTACCCGATGGTCACGGCGTTCTCCTACGCCTTCTACCACTGGCAGGGCACGACGCGCGGGGGCTTCGCAGGGTTCGAGCACTTCACGACCCTGTTCACGCGGGCCCCGTTCAAGACCGACATGCCCCGGGCGCTGCTGCACAACGTGCTGTTCTTCCTGGGCACCATGGCGTTCCAGAACACCATCGGGCTCACCGTGGCGCTGATGCTGCACCGCCGGGCCCGCACCCGGCGCATGCTGCAGACGCTCTACGCGATGCCGTACCTCGTCAGCCCGATCGTCATCGGCTACCTGTGGACGCTGCTGCTCTCGCCCACCTTCGGGCCGGTGAACCAGCTGCTGACGAAGATCGGGCTCGAGTCGTGGGCGCTGCCGTGGCTCGGTGACCCCGACACCGCGCTGTGGGTCGTGATCCTCGTGAGCGTGTGGCAGTGGATCGGCTTCCCGGTGCTGCTCTACGGCGCCGCGCTCGGCGGTGTGCCGGAGGAGCTGAACGAGGCGGCCCGGGTCGACGGCGCGAGCCACCGGCAGGCCTTCTTCCGGATCACCCTGCCGCTGCTGGTGCCGGCGATCGGCACGGTCAGCGTGCTGACGTTCATCTTCGCGATGGAGGCGTTCGCGCTGCCCTACGCCTTCGGCGGGTCCACCGGCAACCCGGCCGGCGCCACGGACTTCATCTCGCTGCTGTTCTACCGGACGGCCTTCGACTCCGGGGCGGCCAACGCCATCGGCACGTCGTCGGCCATGGCCACCTTGCTGTTCATCATCATCTTCGGCGGTGCGCTGGCGGCCACGGCCGTGCTGCGCCGCCACGAGCGGAGGATCACCGGATGAGCGCCCTGCCCGGCCTGCGCGCCGGCGCCCTCACGGCCGGCCGGCGCTCTCGTGCCCGCAGCTCGCAGAAGCCGGTCGGTGGCGTCACCGCCAGCCTGCTGCTGTGGGGCTACGCGGCGGTCGCCCTGGTGCCGCTGCTGCTCATGGTGGCCAGCTCGTTCCGCTCCAACGCCGACCTCATCAGCGACCCGCTCGGAGCTCCGTGGCCGCTGTCGGTGGCGAGCTACAAGGAGGCCTGGACGGTCGGCAACTTCGCCACCTACTTCGCCAACTCCCTGCTCGTGACGTGTGGGGCGGTCGCCCTGTCGACCGTGGTGGCGACCATGGCGGCATACGCGCTGGCCCGGGGGAGGTCACGGATCTTCCGGTGGCTGGAGGCGCTGTTCCTCTCCGGCCTGATGCTGCCGATCCACCTGGCGATCCTGCCGATCTTCTACCTCTTCGACGGCATGGGGCTCATCGACTCCCGGCTCGGCCTGGTGCTGATGTACGGCGCCTCGGGGGTGCCGTTCTCGATCTTCGTGCTGACCACCTTCTTCCGGCAGCTGCCGGTGGAGCTCGAGGAGGCCGCCCAGCTCGACGGCGCCAGCACGTGGCAGACGTTCGTGCGGATCATGGTGCCGCTGGTCCGACCTGCCGTGGCGACGGTGGCGGTGTTCCGCTTCGTGCCGATCTGGAACGACTTCCTCTTCCCCCTGGTGCTGCTGCGCAGGGAGGAGAAGTACACGCTGCCGGTGGGCCTGACCACGTTCTTCGGCGAGAACGCCACCAACTACTCGGCCGTCTTCGCCGGGCTGGTCATCACGACCGTGCCGCTGATCCTGCTGTTCCTGCTGGCCACCAAGCAGATCGTGGCCGGCCTGACGGCCGGGATGACGAAATAGCCCGTTCCTCAGGCCCGCTCGGCGCCCGCGCCTGCAGCTCCGCCTGCGTTTCCATCACGGGCCGGCGGCTGTGCCGTGTATGCCGCGATCGTGCGGTCGGCGCACGCCCGCACCTTCTCCGGGTCCTCCCCGGTGGCGAGGTGGGCGTCGTGCCAGCGTTCGCCGCTGGTGCCCATGAAGAGTCGGCCGTCGTCGGAGGCCGTCCAGGCGGCGGCCTCCTCCGGGCCCGACATCTCGTTGCCCGACAGGTGCAGCGAGAGGCCGAACAGCGCCATGTCCCAGCCGATGCCGACCGCTCCGGGGCCGAACTCGGCCCAGCGCTCCTCGTCGACGTGGGCGATGTGACGGAGCTCGAAGTGGGTGCCGCCGTGCTCGGCCGGCGACAGCCGCACCTCGACCCACGTGACGTCACCGCCGTACTCCCACGTGACGCCGAGCAGGTGCGGCGGCTCGCAGGTCTCGACGACGCCGCCGGCGTTGCCCTGCAGCTGGTAGCGGCCACCGAGCCGCAGGTCGCCGGAGACCGGTGTCAGCCAGCGGCCGATGCGGTCGGCGGTGGTGCAGGCCGCCCACACGTCGTCGATGGGGGCGTCGTAGGTCTGCCGCAGCACGGTCGCCTTGGCCTCGCGCCCGTCCACCGTGCGGGTCGCGACCTCGCGGTCGACCATCCCGAGCTGGGTGAGGGGTTCGTTCAGGTTCATGGTGCGCTCCTTCGTGGTCGGGTCTGGCGGGTGGGCTGCTGTTCCTGCGCTCGTCCAGGTCGGTCGCGCCGCGTGCGTCGCCCGCGGGCGAGCTCGGTGCCGAGGGCGTCGAGGCGCTGGGCCCAGAACCCGCGGAACTGGGCCACCCACGCGTCCACCTCCTCGAGCGGGCCGGGCTGCACGGCATACAGGCGCCTGGCGCCGTCGGCGCGCACGGAAGTGAACCCGTTGTCGCGCAGCACCTTCAGGTGCTGCGACACGGCGGGCTGGCTGATGCCGAACTCGGCGCGGATGACCTCGGCGAGCCGCCCCGAGGGCTTCTCGCCGTCGGCGAGCAGCTCGAGGATGCGGCGCCGCACCGGGTCGCCGAGGACGTCGAACGCGTGCACGACTCCATGTTTCAGAGCCTGCTTAGATAAGTCAAGACTTATAAGGGTTGCCATGAGGGAGCGGACATGATCGGGTCACGGCCGTGACGGTGGTCGTGGGGGTGGACGTGGGTGGCTCGGGCCTGCGGGTGCAGTGCCGGTATGCCGACGGGCCGGGTCCGGTGCTCGCCGGCACCGGCGCGCGGGTGGGCACCGCGGGGATCGACGTGGCGGCGCTGGCCGCCGACACCCGGTCGCTGCTCGCCGACGCCGGGGTCACCGAGCCCGACGTCGTGGTCTGGGGGATGCGCGGCCTGCTGTTCCTCGCCGACCGCGCCGAGGTGCTGGCGCAGGTGCACGCCGAGCTCGGCGCCTCTCGCACGGTGGTGACCAGCGACGCCGTGACCAGCCTCGTCGGGGCCATCGGGGGGCTGCGCCCGGGCGCGGTCGTGGCTGCCGGCACCGGGGCGGTGGCCTTCGGCAGCGACTTCGCCGACCACTGGAACCGGGTCGACGGCTGGGGGCACGTGCTCGGTGACCGCGGGTCCGCGGCGTGGCTCGGGCTCGAGGGCCTCAGCGCCGCCCTGCGTGCCAGGGACGGTGTGCCCGGCGGGTCCCCGGACCTCCTCGCCGCCGGGGAGGCCCGGTTCGGTCCCGTCGACGGCTGGCCGCGCCGGGTGATGACCACCGCCGACGCACCCCACGCGCTGGCCTCGTTCGCCCCCGACGTCGCCGCCGCCGCAGCCGCGGACCCGGTGGCGGCCGACCTCTGCGCGCGCGCCGGAAGGGCGCTCGCCGAGTCGCTGCTGGCCGCTGCCTCGGGTCTGGCGGCCCCGGTGCTGACTGGCACGGGCGGCCTGCTGCGGGCGGCCCCGGTGGCTGAGGCGCTGCACGAGCGGCTCAGGGAGGTGGGGCAGGTGCTGCAGCCCGCGACGGGGAGCGCACTCGACGGTGCGCTGGCCATCGGCGCCCACGTGGCGGAGACGGGCACGGCGCCCGAGCACCCGGCATACCTGCTCGCCCGCTGAGGCCATCGCTGCCCCACTGGTCACGTTCGCACCATCCGTGGTGCTTTGCGGTGGTGGGACACGTTTGGTCCCGGTACGGTCGAGCGTCTTTTGGCCCCCGACCAAGGAGGACGGCATGTCCGCTGAGGCACAGGTAAGAGAACAAGCAGAGGGAGCCCCCGAGCTCAGACGGCACGTAGGACGCATCGGGCTGCTCTTCGCGAGCGTGGGGTCGATCATCGGCTCCGGCTGGCTCTTCGGCGCCATGAACGCGTCGCAGGCCGCCGGCCCCGCCTCCGTCATCTCCTGGGCGCTGGGCGGCGTCATGATCCTGCTGATCGGGCTCTGCTACGCCGAGCTCGGCACGATGTTCCCGCTGTCGGGTGGAGTGGTGCGCTTCCCGCACATCGCCTTCGGCTCGTTCGCGAGCTTCGTCACCGGCTGGATCACCTGGGTGGCCTGCATGAGCGTCGCGCCCATCGAGGTCGAGGGCGCGCTCCAGTACGCCACGAAGTACGCCCCCTTCACCGAGAAGCACACGGTCGCCGATGGCAGCACCGTGCACACCCTGACCGGGCTCGGCCTGACCTTCGCCGTCGTGGCCATGGCGGTCTTCGTCGTCATCAACTACGTGGGCATCAAGTGGTTCGCCCGGGTGAACAACGCCCTCGTCTGGTGGAAGCTCGCGATCATCCTGGTCGTGATCGTGTCGTTCCTGTTCACGCAGTTCCACGGCGAGAACTTCACGTCCCAGGGGTTCAAGCCGGCCGGCTGGCACGGTGTCTTCACCGCCATCGCGACCTCCGGGATCGTCTTCTCCTACCTGGGGTTCCGGCAGGGCATCGAGCTGGCCGGTGAGACCGACAACCCGCGCCGGAACGTGCCGCTGGCCGTGATCGGCTCGGTGCTGCTGACCGCCCTCATCTACGTCCTGCTGCAGGTCGCCTTCATCGGCGCGCTGGCACCCGACAACATCGCCAAGGGCTGGGCCAACGTCAACTTCACCGACGATTTCGGCCCCCTCGCCGCAGTGGCCAGCATCCTCGGCCTGAGCTGGCTCGCGGTGCTGCTCTACATCGATGCGGTCGTCTCACCGGCGGACACCGGCCTGATCTACATCACGGTCACCTCGCGCATCTCCTACGCGATGGCCAAGAACGGCAACGCGCCCGAGGCGCTGGGGCGCACCAGCTCGCGTGGCGTGCCGCTCGTCAGCATGCTGCTGAGCTTCGTCGTCGGGCTCGTGCTGTTCCTGCCGTTCCCCAGCTGGCAGCAGCTGGTCGGGTTCATCACCTCGGCGACCGTGCTGTCCTTCGGGTCGGGCCCCCTCGTGCTCGCCGCGATGCGCCGCCAGATCCCGGACCAGGAGCGGCCGTTCAGGCTGCCCGGCGGGCACGTCATCCCGTTCCTGGGCTTCTGGTCCTCGAACATGATCGTCTACTGGACCGGCTGGCAGACCAACCTCAAGCTCTTCCTCGCCGTGCTCATCGGCTTCGGGCTGCTCGCGGTCACGAACCTCGTGCACCGCGGTCGCGGTGACTCGCACCGCTGGGACTGGAAGGCCGGCTCCTGGTACGTGCCCTGGCTTCTCGGCCTCGCGCTGTTCTCGTGGATGAGCGACTACGGCGGCGGGAAGGGCTGGCTCCACTTCGGGTCCGCGCTGCCCGTCATGCTGGCCTTCTCCGCGGCGATCTACGCGCTCGCCTACTCGGTGCGCCTCGACACCCCCACGGTGGAGGGCTACATCGAGGAGTCTCGCCGGGAGGCCGAGATCGAGGAGAAGCAGCTCAGCGGCGCCCACTGACGCCGACCCCCTGACGCCGACCCGAACGACGGCCCCCGGAGCGCGCTCCGGGGGCCGTCGTCACGGCCGGTGGATGGCCGGCGGCATGACCGGCTAGAGGAGACGTCGCAGGGGGCTGATCCGCGCCTCGCCCTTCGTGAACCCCAGCCGCCAGAAGGACATCGGGTCCATCCGGGCGCGGGTGGACACGACGGAGCGGCGCAAGGCGTCTTGGAGCGCCGCCTTCGGAGTCCACCCCCACGCCCAGAACATCGCCTGGCCGCCGTCGCTGTCCTCGAGCAGGAGCTGGTTGCGGAACAGCGCCAGGCCTCGCCCGGAGACCCGGCCACCTTGGTAGCTCACCGACCGCACGCGGGTGAGGCGGCGGAGGTCGACCTCACCGCCCGGAGCGCGGCGACGACCTTCGCGTCCTGGCACACCCAGCCGATCGCCGTCGATGAACACCCCCGGCGACAGCGCGACCAGCAGCGCCACGCCGATCGCCACCAGGGTGGCAAGGAGCAGCAGCGCCACCACCCCGGGATCCGCGCTGAACAGCATGGCTCCCACCAGGGCCACCAGTGGGAGCACCGGGAGCCACGCGGCCCGGTAGTTCGCGAACCTCTGCGTGGAGCGCGTCTCGCCGGCTGCCATGGACATTCGCCCCCACTCCTCCGCGTCCTTCGGCGGTGCGGCTTTCCCGCATGCCCTCGTCTGCCGCGGACATGCTCGCCGAAGAGCTCAGGTTCGAGGAAGGGGCTGAACGGGGGACTCGCGGAGTCCAAAGGGAAGTGGCGCTGGAGGGGGACGGCTTGGGTCGCTTCGCGACCCGCGGAGGATGGGGGAACCGTCGCTCGCTCGTTCCCCCGCCGCGACGGTTCCCGCGCGCTCGATAAACGAAAGAGACGGACCCCGAAAAGCGTGGGGTCCGTCTCTTTCGTTTGGCGGAGGATGGGGGATTTGAACCCCCGAGGGTTTTATCCCAACACGATTTCCAATCGTGCGCACTAGGCCACTATGCGAATCCTCCGCCGAGGAGAGTACCGGAGGGTGGTGCGATCGACCCAATCCGGTCAGGGGCCCTCGCAGCCACGGCCCAGCACCCTGCTTTGGTGATCGCCCGGGCTGGCCCTAGACTCGGCGGCGGCACCCCGCGTGGTGGTACCTCACCGAACTCCCCCAGGGCAGGAATGCAGCAAGGGTAGGCGAGCTCTTCCAGGTACGCGGGGTGTCCCTGTTCTCCGGCTCGGCCCCGGGCCAGGAAGCCGGTCCGCGGCATACCGCGGTGTCCCCGGCGGCAGTTAGGGTTCCCACGTGAGCACCGCCCTGTACCGCCGCTACCGACCCGAGACCTTCGCCGACGTCATCGGGCAGGAGCACGTGACGGAGCCGCTCATGCAGGCGCTGCGGACCGGCCGGGTCAACCATGCCTACCTCTTCTCGGGTCCGCGCGGCTGTGGCAAGACCACGAGCGCCCGCATCCTCGCCCGTTGTCTGAACTGCGAGCAGGGGCCGACCCCCGAGCCGTGCGGCACCTGCGACTCCTGCGTGGCCCTGGCCCGCGGCGGCTCCGGCACGGTCGACGTCATCGAGATCGACGCGGCCAGCCACGGTGGCGTCGACGACGCCCGCGACCTGCGCGAGCGCGCGTCCTACGGTCCGGCCCAGAGCCGCTACAAGATCTACATCATCGACGAGGCGCACATGGTGACGCCGCAGGGCTTCAACGCCCTGCTCAAGATCGTCGAGGAGCCGCCGGAGCACGTGAAGTTCGTCTTCGCGACGACCGAGCCCGAGAAGGTCATCGGCACCATCCGCTCCCGCACCCACCACTACCCGTTCCGCCTCGTGCCGCCGCAGCGGCTGCAGGCCTACATGGAGCAGCTCTGCGCGTCCGAGGGCGTGAAGGTCGCCCCCGGCGTGCTGTCGTTCGTCGTCCGCGCCGGCGGCGGCTCGGTGCGTGACTCGCTCTCGGTGCTCGACCAGCTCATCGCCGGCTCCGGTGACGACGGGCTCACCTATGAGGGCGCCGCCGCCCTGCTCGGCTTCACCGACGCCGAGCTGCTCGACGCCATCATCGACGCCTTCGCCGCCGGCGACGGAGCGGGCGTCTTCACCCAGATCGACCGCGTCATCGAGACCGGCCTCGACCCGCGGCGCTTCGTCGAAGACCTCCTCGAGCGGCTGCGCGACCTGATCGTCGTCGCCGCCGTGCCCGACGGCGCCGCCTCCGTGCTGCGCGGGCTGCCCGAGGACCAGGTCGAGCGGATGCGCCAGCAGGCCGCGGCGTTCGGCCAGGGCACGCTGTCGCGCGCCGCCGACATCGTCAACGCCGGCCTCACCGAGATGACCGGCGCCACCGCGCCGCGCCTGCAGCTCGAGCTGATCTGTGCCCGCGTGCTCCTCCCGGCCGCCTCCGGCGAGAGCGGGTATGCCGCGCGGCTCGACCGCATCGAGCGTCGCCTCGAGGTGGGAGGCGTGCCCACCGGCGCCGCCCCCGGCGGCCACGGCACCGGGACTCGTCCGGCGCCGCCGGCGCCCCAGGTCGCGGCAGCTCCGCCGCCCACCGCGCCCTCCGTCGCTGCGACGGCCCCGGCTGCCGCTGCGCCGACGGTGGAGCCGGAGTTCTCCGACGCCCCGGCCGAGGCGGGTGGCCTGACGGGAGCGGCCGCAGCCCGCGCCGCCGCCCGGGCGACCTCGCCCTCGGCCCCGCACCCGGATCCCCAGGAGTCGGGCCGGCCGGCCCCGGCCCAGCCAGTTCCAGCCCAGCGGGCCCCCGAGCGCTCCGCGCCTGACGGGCGTGCCGACCACCACGAGGCGACCGCGCCCACCGCCCCTGCCGGGCAGCGCCCCGCGTCGGCTCGCGAGCGGACCGCCGCCCCGGCCGAGGCACCCGCGCCGGCGGCCGGTGGCATCGACACCGCTGCGATCCGTCGCGCGTGGCCTGACGTCCTCACCTGGCTCTCGCGCAACAAGCGGGTCACCTGGACCCTGGTCTCCGACCACGCCCACGTGCAGAGCTACGACGGCACGCGCCTCGAGCTCGGCATCGCGCCCACCGCGCTGCTGGTGCGCTTCCGGCAGGGCCCGCACACCGAGCTGGTCCGCCAGGCCCTCATCGACGTCCTCGGGGTCGATGCCCGAGTCGAGTGCGTGCCCGTCCCCGAGGGGCAGACCCCCGCCGGTGCGGGCGGCCAGGCCCCTTCGGCCACCGCCCCATCGTCGTCGGCACAGCCGGCGTCCTCCCAGACCGGGCCCGGGGCGACGTCCCCGGCACCTTCCACCCCTGGTGACCCGGGGCTGGAAGCTGCCGCGCGGCATACCGGTGAGGCCGGCGACAGCTGGGCCAACAGGTCAGCGGCACCCGACAGCGCTCCGTCCTGGGCGAGCGAGCCGCCGCCGGCCGCGGACCCGGGCGCGGCCCCCGGCGAGGCGCCGCCGCAGATGTCGCACCTCAAGCGGGCCCTGGCCGTCGTCGAGGCGGAGGGGCCTGCAGCCACCCCGGAGGCCCGGGTCGCCGATGACAGTGCCGCGAGCGACGACGACGAGGACATCGAGGGCCTCGGCGAGGTCGGCCGACCGGTCATCGAGCGGATCCTCGGCGGCCGCGTCATCGAGGAGAGCTGACCGCGGGCCCCCAGCGTTCGCGGCGAAGGCCTGGCCCGCCCAGCCGTGGCCGCCCTGGCCGTGGCCGCCCAGCCTTGGCCGTGCGCCGTCAGCTGACCTTCAGCTGCGCCTCGCCGAGCCGGCCGCCCTCCGGCTCGCACGTCACGTCGTAGGTCCCCCTGCTCAGCGAGAGGTCCGCGGGTTCCTCCTCGCCACCGGGTGCGGTGAGCACGACCGCACCCTGCGGATCCGTCACCGTCGCGCGCCCGCTTCCGAGCACCCGCACGCTGTGCGCGCCGGCCGGCACGGAGGAGCGGTTGATCCGGCAGCCCTCCAGGACGACCTCCAACCCGGTGCTGCTGGGCTTCGGCTCCGCGGCGCCGCTGCACCCGGCCAGCCCGGCGAGGGCAGCCAAGGTCAGGGCGGCTGCGCCGGTGCGGAGCGCGAGCCGTCGGCGGCCGGGGCGCCGGGTGACGGGGACGGACGTCATCGCCCCAGTGAACCAGCCCGCGCCGCGCCCGCCGAGGAGGGCGCGAGGGCATAGGCTCAGGGTGTGTACGAGGGTGTGGTCCAGGACCTGATCGACGAGCTCGGCCGCCTTCCCGGCGTCGGGCCCAAGAGCGCGCAGCGGATCGCGTTCCACCTGCTGCAGGCCGACCCCGCCGACGTGCGCCGCCTGGTCTCCGCGCTGGTCGAGGTCAAGGAGAAGGTCCGCTTCTGCGAGGTCTGCGGCAACGTCGCGGAGGGCGAGAAGTGCCGCATCTGCGCCGACTCGCGCCGCGACGGCTCGGCGATCTGCGTGGTCGAGGAGCCCAAGGACGTCGTCGCCATCGAGCGCACCCGCGAGTTCCGCGGCCGCTACCACGTGCTCGGCGGGGCGATCAGCCCCATCGAGGGCGTGGGCCCCGACGACCTGCGGATCAAGGAGCTCATGACGCGGCTGGCCTCCGGTGAGGTCACCGAGATCATCATCGCCACCGACCCGAACCTCGAGGGCGAGGCCACCGCGAGCTACCTGGCCCGGTTCCTGCGCCCGATGGGGCTGAGGGTCACGCGACTCGCCTCCGGCCTCCCGGTCGGGGGCGACCTGGAGTACGCCGACGAGGTCACTCTCGGCCGAGCCTTCGAGGGAAGGAGACTGCTCGATGCCTGACGATCTGGGCCTGCTGGCCGACGAGTCCGCGCGCGAGGCACAGGCGTTCCTCGACACCATGACGGAGGTCGCCTCCGGTGCGGCTCCCGATGCCGCGCTGCCGATGACCCTGCTCGCCCTCTCGCAGGTGCTGCTGATGGGGGCCCGGCTGGGAGCCATCCAGGACGTCGTCCCGGCCGAGCGCTACGAGCCCGACCCCGGTCCGGACGCCGACATCGACCCGCTGCGCACCGGGGTGGCCAACCTCTTCGAGGGCCTCGACGACTACACCCACGTGGTCGACCCGCTTCTCGACGTCGACGTGGTGCGCGGCTCGGTCTCCAACGACCTGGCCGAGATCGCCTCGGCACTGGTCCACGGGCTGCGCCACCACGCGGAGGGGCGCACCACCGAGGCCTTGTGGTGGTGGCAGTTCAGCTACGTGCAGTCGTGGGGCGACGCCGGCGCCCGGGCGCTCCGGGTGCTGCTGTCGCTGCTCAGCCACGTGCGGCTCGACGCTGACGAGGAGACCGTGGCCGACGCGGAGTTCGACGCGCTGCACCCGTGACGACGCGGCCCGCGTGAGGCCTGCTCAGTCCTCGTCAGGTGGCAGCACCTGCAGCACCCGCGCGATGAACTCGTTGAACTCGTGCATGTAGGTGCGCAGGAAGTCCTCGGTGCCCTCGTCGCTGACCGACCCGTCGTCGCCGAACACGCCCGGCTTGAACTGGATGTAGGCCTCGATGGCGTTCATCTGTGGGGAGTTGCAGAAGCTGAGGATGCTCTTGAGGTGCTGCTGGCCCACCGCGGTGCCGATCGCACCCGGTGAGGCGCCGATCGTCGCGCTGGGCTTGCGGGCGAAGGAGTTCTGGCCCCACGGTCGGCTGGCCCAGTCGATCGCGTTCTTCAGGGCGCCGGGGATCGACCGGTTGTACTCCGGTGTCACGAAGAGCACCCCGTCGACCGCGGCGATCGCGTCCTTGAGGGCCTGCGCGGCCGCCGGGTAGCTGCCGTCGAGGTCGCGGTTGTAGAGCGGCAGGTCGCCGATGGGGAGCTCGGTCATCTCCATGTGCGACGGCGCGAGCCGGACCAGTGCCTTGGAGAGCGTCCGGTTGATGGAGTCCTGCGAGAGGCTGCCGACGAAGTAACCGACCTTGTGCGTCGTCATGCTGTCCACCCTTCGAGTCGGGGCCGGCAGGGCACCGGCCCCTGCCAGCCTGTGCCCCCGGGGCGGCGTCGGCAACAGAGGGAGCCGGTGGCGGGTGCAGGAGGCGACTCGGGTGCCGTTGGCCACGCAGCGGGTGGCTCAGGCGATGCGCGTGCCGTTCGGCAGGCGGCGGATCGGGGTGCGCAGGCGACGCTCGGCCACTGCGGTGGCGCCCCCACCGGCCAGCAGCAGGAAGACCAGCCCGAACGGCCACACGGCGGCGTCCTTGGCGGCAGCGGCGTTCGGGTCGACCGGCTGCTGGCCCGCCGGGCCGTCGACCCAGCACTCCTGGCGAAGCTCAGTGGTCTCGCCGACCCGAGCCGCCCGGGAGCCCTCGCTGATCCACCGCATGGGGGTGAACCCCATGCCCTGGTCGGGGTTCGCCGGCGGCTCGGACGGTGCGGCATCGGCGACCACGACGAAGGGGTTGAGCGGCAGCATCCACCAGATGCGCTCGGTGTGCGTCACGTTGCGCGTCTCGTCGTGCTCGACGCAGTCTGCCTTCGTGGGCACGCGCTCGGCTCCCGGCACGAAGTTGCCGTTCGCGTCATAGGTCGGTTCGTTCTGGTCGAAGAAGTCGTTCGGTATGCCGTAGACCCGCACCGTCTCCTCCTTGTTGACGAGGAAGGCGGAGAGGCCGAACCCGATGACGGTGCCGAAGACGAGGGCTCCGAGCGCAAGGTAGGTCAGCACGGCCGAGGCGACGGGCCGCGCGGTCAGGGTGGAGAACATCAGGCCGAGGGCGCAGACCACCGCCAGGACCAGCAGGAGCACCACGACCGCCAGCAGGATCCGCCCCACCGAGACACCGCCCTCGACCCACGCCCAGGCCAGGAACGGCAGGGCGGTGACGAGGAACGCGCCCGAGATGGCCCACGCCGCGAGCAGCTTGCCGAGCACCAGGTCGGCCGAGGTCAGCAGGGTCGTCTGGAGGGTGGCCAGCACCCCGTGCTCGCGGTCGCCGTTGATCGACGTGGCGGTCAGTGACGGCACCACGAGCATGCCCAGGCCCAGCACGAAGAAGATGACGACGTCGTACATCGCGGCGCCCGACCGGGCGTCGGGGTCGTTGAGCGCGAGGTAGCTGAGCACCGACACCAGGGCGATGACCGCGAACCAGATGGCGAGCACCACCACCCACTTCGAGGCCCGGGCGCGCTGGCGCAGCTCGAGGCGGGCGACCGTGCTGATCCCGTGCCAGCTCACTGTCGGTCCTCCGTCGCTGCGAGGTAGGCCGACTCGAGGGCGCCCCGGGTCGGCGTGAAGGCGGTGACGCGAACCCCCGCGCCGATGAGGTCGGTGAGCAGCCGGGCGGCGTTCTCCTCGCCGGCCACCTCGACCTCGACCATCCCGCCGTGCACCTGCTGCGCCGGCACGTGCCGCGAGGTGAGGAACTCGGTGAGCCGCAGCGGGTCGAGGCTGTCGATGCGCCAGCTCGCCAGCGCGGTCGTCACCGCCTCGCCGTCGAGCTGCTGGGTCTCGATGCTGCGGCCGCGAGCGACGATGACCGCCCGGTCGGCGACCTCCTGGAGCTCGGTGAGGATGTGGCTGGAGACCAGCACCGTGCGGCCCTCCGCGGCCAGCGACCGCAGGATGTCGCGCAGCTCGATCCGGCTGCGCGGGTCCAGGCCCGACGCCGGCTCGTCGAGCAGCAGCACGCTGGGGTCGTTGACCAGCGCCCGGGCCAGGCCGAGGCGCTGCTTCTGTCCGCGCGAGAGCACCCGGGCGCGCCGGTCGGCGAGGTCGGCGAGGTGCACGGTGTGCAGCAGCGCCTCCGCGCGCTCCCGCGCCTGCGGCGCCGGGATCCGGTATGCCGCGGCGATCGTCTCGAGCACCTCGCGCACCGTGAGGGCGTCCCAGGTGCCGAAGCCGTCGGGCATCCAGCCGATCCGGGCCCGGACCTCCGCAGGTGCGGTGACCGGGTCGTGCCCGTCGATGCGGACGGTCCCGCGGTCGGGCACCAGCAGGCTCGCCAGCATCAGCAGCAACGTCGTCTTGCCGGAGCCGTTGGGGCCGATGAGCGCGGTCACCTCGCCCGGCCGGGCCGTCAGGCTGATGTCGTCGACGGCGAGCACGTCACCGAAGGCGCGGCGCACGCCGGCCACCTCGATGCCCCTCCCGCCGCTGGTCGGGCCCCCCTCGGTCAGCATCTGCGCAGGGTAGCGGGGCAGCTACCCCCTCCATCCCCGGTCGAGGTAAACACGCCGGGGCTCTCCGGCGTGTTTACCTCGACCGGCGAGGCGCGGCGCCAGGGAGAGGTGGCACGAGGCTGGGAGCCGGCCGTCCGGCATACGGCAGGGGCGTCTCACAGGGAGGACGGTCGTTAGACTGGCCGCTCCGCCGCCCACCCGAACCGGAGCAGTCAGTGAGCCTTGTCGTCCAGAAGTACGGTGGTTCGTCCCTGGCCGACGCCGAGAGCATCAAGCGCGTCGCCCGGCGGATCGTGGAGACCCGGAAGGCCGGCAACGACGTGTGCGTCGTCGTCTCGGCGATGGGTGACACGACCGACGAGCTGCTCGACCTCGCCCAGGAGGTCAGCCCGCTGCCGCCGGCCCGCGAGATGGACATGCTGCTCACCGCGGGCGAGCGCATCTCGATGGCACTGGTCGCCATGGCCATCGCCAACCTCGGCCACACCGCCCGGTCGTTCACCGGGTCGCAGGCCGGCGTCATCACCGACGAGGTGCACGGCAAGGCCCGCATCATCGACGTCACGCCCGGCCGCATCACCAGCGCCCTGTCCGACGGGCACATCGTGATCGTCGCCGGCTTCCAGGGCGTCAGCCAGGACACCAAGGAGATCACCACGCTCGGCCGGGGTGGATCCGACACCACCGCGGTGGCGCTCGCCGCCGCCCTCAAGGCCGACGTCTGCGAGATCTACAGCGACGTCGACGGCGTCTTCACCGCCGACCCGCGGATCGTGCCGACGGCGCGCAAGGTCGACCGCATCTCCACGGAGGAGATGCTCGAGCTCGCCGCCTCCGGTGCCAAGATCCTGCTGCACCGCTGCGTCGAGTACGCCCGCCGCTACGACATGCCCATCCACGTGCGCTCCTCGTTCTCCTACAGCGAGGGCACCTGGGTGATCCCGAACCTCTACGAAGGGAACGAGATGGAAGCGCCGATCATCGCCGGGGTCGCCCACGACCGCAGCGAGGCCAAGATCACCGTCGTCGGGGTGCCCGACCGCCCGGGCAAGGCCGCCGAGATCTTCCAGGCCGTCTCCGACGCGGCGGTCAACATCGACATGATCGTGCAGAACGTCTCGGCCACCGCCACCGGCCTGACCGACATCTCGTTCACCCTGCCCAAGAGCGACGGCCAGACCGGCGTGCAGGCGCTGAAGAAGATCCAGGAGCAGGTCGGGTTCGCCCAGCTCCAGTACGACGACCAGATCGGCAAGCTGTCGCTGGTGGGCGCGGGCATGCGCTCGCACCCCGGCGTGTCCGCCACCCTGTTCAAGGCGCTCGCCGACGCCGGCGTCAACATCGAGATGATCTCCACCTCCGAGATCCGCATCTCCGTCGTCACCCGCGTCGACGTGCTCGACGACGCGGTGCGGGCGGTCCACACGGCGTTCGGGCTGGACTCCGCCGACGGGGAAGCCGTCGTCTACGGAGGCACCGGGCGGTGATCTCCCGGTCCCCACAGCAGGCCAGGCCGACCCTGGCCGTGGTGGGAGCGACCGGTGCCGTGGGCTCCGTGATGCTGCGGGTGCTCAGCCACCGGGCCGACGTCTGGGGTGAGATCCGCCTGGTCGGCTCACCACGGTCGGTCGGCCGCACGCTGACCGTCTGCGGCCGCGACGTGGTCGTGCAGGAGCTCACCGACGACGTCTTCGACGGCGTCGACGTGGCCCTGTTCCACGTCCCGGAGGACGTGGCCGCGCAGTGGGCGCCGATCGCCGTCGACCGGGGAGCAGTGGTCGTCGACAGCAGCAGCGCCTTCCGGACCGCCCCCGACGTGCCCCTGGTGGCCGCGGCGGTCAACCCGGCGCAGGTGCGCAACAGGCCGCGGGGCATCATCGCCAACCCCGCGTGCGCCACCCTGACCATGATCGACGCCCTCGGAGCGCTCCACAGCGGCTGGGAGCTGACCGAGCTGGTCGTCTCCACCTACCACGCCGCCTCCTCCGTGGGGCAGGCCGGGATCGAGCGTCTGCACGACGAGCTCGAGGCCGTCGCGGGGCAGCGGGGCCTCGGCCAGCAGGCCAGCGACATCCGCGCCGCCCTCAGCGACCGCCTCGACGAGGAGTCACCGTTCGTGGCCCCGCTGGCCCTGAACGTCGTGCCGTGGATCGGCTGGCCCGTCGAGGACGGCTGGACCTCGGAGGAGCTGTCCGTGCGCCACGAGGCGCGCCGGGTCCTCGGCCTGCCCGACCTCAAGGTCTCGGCGACCTGCGTGCGGGTGCCGGTCGTGACGGGCCACTCCATGGCGGTGCATGCCACCTTCGCCCGGCCGATCAAGGTCGCCGACGCCCGCCAGGCGCTGGTCGAGGCGCCGTCGGTGGTGGTGCTCGACGAGCCCGACCAGCGCGAGTTCCCCACCCCCGCCGACATCGTCGGCTCCGACCCGACCTTCGTCGGGCGGATGCGGCAGTCGCTCGACTTCCCGCACACCATCGAGCTGTTCATCTGCAGCGACAACCTGCGCAAGGGCGCCGCGCTCAACACGGTGCAGGTGGCCGAGCTGGTCGCCAAGGACCTCGCGGTGGTGCGCTGACGTGGACCTCTCCGGCTGGAGCGACGAGGTCGAGGAGATCTCGCAGCAGTATGCCGCGCGCTTCGGCGTCGAGCGGACCTCACCGTGGTTCCTGCTCAAGCTGCAGGAGGAGGTCGGGGAGCTGACCCAGGCCTACCTCCAGGCCACCGGGCAGGGCCGTGACAAGGGCCGCTCGGCGGGTGAGCTCCGGCAGGACCTCGAGGCAGAGGTGGCCGACGTGCTGGCCATGCTGCTGCTCTTCGCGCGCCACCACGGGGTCGACGTCGAGGACGCCCTCGACCGCAAGTGGCTGGCCTACCGCGCCGTCAACGCTCCGCACCTCGCCGACGACGCGTCGGCCTGAACGGGCTAATGCCGTTGGCGTAGGCGCCATGGGGCGAACGGCTCTGCCGGTTGTCCCACGGCTTTCCTACGATGGGTCCTGCGGGCCTTCGGTCACGCCGGTGCCACGGGTCAGTGAAGACATGGTTACAACGGTGTTGTTTCTCATGTGACTGGTGTGACTGGAGTGCACACTTGTCGCAAGGACTTCAGCACCACCAGGGGGCACAGATGACCGAGCAGGACCTGACGCAGGAACCCTCGCCCGAGGAGCGCCGGCGCAAGCACCGGACCCGCCAGATCCTGATCTTCGTCACCCTGCCCGGCGTGCTGCTCGGCACCGCGACCGTCTCGGCCGCCTACTCCCAGGGGTGGCTGACGCCGACACCGCCGAAGGCCGCGTGCAGCCCGCAGGTGGTCCCGGCCCCGAAGCGGAGCTCGTTCACGGTCAACGTGCTCAACGCCACCGGCCGGGACGGCATGGCGGCCACGGTCGCCAAGGGCCTGTCGCAGCGCAAGTTCTCCATCGGCGGCATCTCCAACGCCCCCGAGACCTGGTACGTCACCCAGCCCGCGGTCGTCCACTACGGCCCGAAGTTCCTCGACCAGGCCCTGCTCGTCCAGCAGCAGATCCCGGGCGCCGAGCTGTTCCAGGACGACGGCCGCGTGAGCAAGAGCGTCGACGTCGTCGTGGGCCTGGGCTACAAGGAGATTGTGCCGCTGCCGCCGCGGTTCGACCCGCTGCCGCGCGAGATCACCATGAACGTCTACAACACGACGTTCCGCGAGGGCCTGGCGAGCACGGTCGCCAAGGAGTTCAAGCAGCGCGGCTTCAAGGTCAAGGAGGTCTCGAACGACCCCCTGAAGACCCTGCAGATGGGCACGGCGCTGATCCGCTTCGGCGAGGAGGGGGACCTCGCCGCCAAGATCGTCGCGCAGCACATCCCCAAGGCGACCCTCCTGAAGGACGGACGCGCGGGCACGAAGGTCGACGTCGTCATCGGCAACGCCTTCACCGGGCTGACCCCGCTGGCCCAGGTGCCGGCGCCGGCGCCGCGGCCGAAGCAGGCCACGCCGACCGTCGCCCGCCCGTGCAGCGACAACTGAGCCCGGCCGCCCCGACCAGCCGCCGGACGCATTTGGCCTGACCGGGACCGGCGGGCACGATGGTGCCCCATGACGTCCCGCCCGCGCCCCGCGTCCGTGGCCCTGGCATCGGCGTCGTTGCTGACCGTGCTGCTTGCCGGCTGTGGGGGAGACGCCGGCCAGGCACGCCCCGGCGCGACCGCCTCCAGCGCCGCCCCGACGCCCTCCTCGGCCTCCGCCTCGTCGACGACCGAGCCGCCGAGCACGACGACGTCACGACCGACCCCCAGCAGTGCAGCCCGCACGACGACCCGCACCGCCGCGCCGACGAGGGCCGGCACGACGCCGACCCGCCTGAAGGGCACGGCCTCGGGCGAAGGGCAGGCGCTCGCCCCGGTGCCGGCCACCGGCCCGCAGCCGACGGTCCGCTTCCCGCGCAACAACCCTGCCGAGGGTCGCGGCGCCAACGCGGTGGTCGCCCCCGTCCCGGACGCACTGTGGAACCGCATGGCGGGGTACTCGTGGGCCCCGGGCTGCCCGGTCGGCCGCAGCAGCCTGCGCCTCGTCACCGTGAACTTCTGGGGCTTCGACGGCAAGCGCTCGCGCGGGGCCCTCGTCGTCAACCGCACCGTCGCGGGCCAGGCCGTGGCTGCGTTCACCCGCCTCTACGACCTGCGCTTCCGGGTCCGCCAGATGCGCCCGATGGACTCGACCTGGGGCCGCAACCCCAAGGGTCCCGGCGCCAACGACTACGCGGCGATGGACGCCGACAACACCTCCGCCTTCAACTGCCGCTACGTCGGCGGCGAGGAGGCGTCCAAGCGCTGGTCCAACCACGCCTATGGCACCGCCATCGACGTCAACGACTTCGAGAACCCCTACCTCGCCGCCGACGGCACCGTCTACCCCGACCCCTGGTGGGCCCGCCGCCGCAGCCCCGCGCCCGGCGTGTTCTCCTCCAGCAGCAGCCCCGCCGTGCGCGCCTTCACCAGCCAGGGCCTGCGCTGGGGCGGCCTGTGGGCCCAGCCCGACTACCAGCACTTCGACGCCCGGTGAGCACTCCATGACCCATCGCCCCAGCACCTCCCCGCACCCGAGCCGGTATGCCGCGCGGCTGGCCTCCGTGGTTGGCGCGGCTGCCCTGCTCCTCACCGCCTGTGGCGGGGCCGACCAGGCTGCCCCTCGGCCCTCCTCCCCGAGCGCGAGCACCTCGAGCGCGACCAGTCGCACCCTGTCGACCCCGACGACCAGCCGCACCCCGACGCCCTCACCGAGCACGACCAGGCCGAAGCCGAAGCCGGAGGCCCCCACCACCCGGACGGCCACCCCGACCGCGAGCCGCTCCACCCGGCGGGCGACCGCCGCTCCGAAGCCGATCGCTCCGAAGCCTGCCGCTCCAGTCAACCGCTGCCGGGTGCCGTCGGGGGTCACGGCGGCGCAGGTCGTGCTCGTCGAGGCCGCCGGGTCGAGCGCCACCGTGCGCGCCTGCCGGCGGACCTCGGGCGGCTACACCACCGAGCTCGGCCCCTACTACGGGCACGTCGGCCGCAACGGGATCACGTACAGCAAGCGCGAGGGCGACATGAGGACCCCCGCCGGGGTGTTCCCGCTCCGTGGGGGCTTCGGCGCCTACGCCGACCCCGGCCTGCGGGTCGGCAGCTGGCTGCGGGTCGACAGCCGCGACGTGTGGGTCGACGACCCCGCCTCCTCGCTCTACAACACCCACCAGCGCACCCCGGCCAACGGGCGCTGGGCGAGCGCGGAGAAGCTGCTGAACCAGCCGGCATACAACTATGCGCAGGTGATCGGCTGGAACGAGGCACGCGTGCCCGGCAAGGGCTCGGCGATCTTCTTCCACGTCGACAAGGGCGCCGGCACGGCCGGCTGCGTCTCCATCCCGACCCGGGGCCTGCTGGCGGTGCTGCGGTGGGAGCGCTCCGGCGCGGTGATGGCGATCCGCTGAGCCGCTGGCAGGTCGCAGCGCGACCCGGCAGAGTAGGGCCATGACCGTGCGTACTGTCGCCATGCTGACCGCCGGCGGGCTCGCGCCCTGCCTCTCCTCGGCCGTCGGGGGGCTGATCGAGCGCTACACCGAGGTGGCCCCGGACGTGCGGATCATCGCCTACCGCAACGGGTATGCCGGGCTGCTCACCGGCGACTCGGTGGAGGTCACCGACGAGGTTCGCGCCGAGGCGCACCTGCTGCACCGGTTCGGTGGCAGCCCGATCGGCAACAGCCGGGTGAAGCTGACCAACGTCGAGGACTGCGTGAAGCGGGGGCTGGTGCAGGAGGGACAGGACCCCCTGCACGTGGCGGCCGAGCAGCTCGAGCGCGACGGCGTCGACGTGCTGCACACCATCGGCGGTGACGACACCAACGGCACCGCCGCCGACCTCGCGGCCTACCTGCACCAGAACGACTACGAGCTCACGGTCGTCGGCCTGCCGAAGACCATCGACAACGACATCATCCCGATCCGGCAGTCCCTCGGCGCCTGGACGGCCGCCGAGCAGGGCGCCGTCTTCGCCCGCAACATCATCGCCGAGCACACCTCGAACCCGCGCATGCTCATCGTCCACGAGGTCATGGGCCGGCACTGCGGCTGGTTGGCTGCGGCGACCGCCCGCGAGCACCACGAGTGGGTGAAGGCCCAGGAGTGGTCGGGTTGGCTCGAGAACGACCCCCGCCGCTGGGACGTGCACGGCGTCTACGTGCCCGAGCGGCCGTTCGACATCGCAGCCGAGGCCAAGCGGCTGCGTGCGGTCATGGACGAGTACGACTGCGTGAACCTCTTCCTCTCCGAGGGAGCCGGCGTCAACGAGGTGGTCGAGGCCATGGAGGCCGCGGGCGAGCAGGTCACCCGCGACCCGTTCGGCCACGTGCAGATCGACAAGATCAACCCCGGCCAGTGGTTCGCCAAGCAGTTCGCCGCCCAGCTCGGCGCCGAGAAGGTGCTGGTGCAGAAGAGTGGCTACTTCTCCCGCTCGGCGGCCTCGAACGACGCCGACCTCGCCCTGATCAAGCGGTGCACCGACCACGCCGTCGACGCCGCGCTGCGCGGGGAGTCCGGCGTCGTGGGGCAGGACGAGGAGCGCGGCGACGAGCTGCGTGCGGTGGAGTTCGACCGGATCAAGGGCGGCAAGGCGTTCGACACCTCCACCGCGTGGTTCACGGAGCTGCTCGCCGACCTCGGCCAGGCCTGAGCCCCGGTCGTCGGGTCACCGAGACCATTCGGCGAGGGGTGGTTGCCGAGACGGCCGCGGTGCAGCAGGGTGCGAGACGGACACGACAGTGGTCGCCGCGCTCGGCGCGGCCGGTGGGACGCGAAGGGGCACCTGAAATGGCAGAGCAGGCCAGCACCACGGCATACCGGCAGGCACGGGACGCGCTCCTGGCCCTGCAGGGCCAGCACGACCGCGCGCTCGCGGAGTTCCGCTGGCCCGACGTGGGCGAGCGGTTCAGCTGGGCCGTGGACTGGTTCGACGCCATCGCCCGCGGCAACGACGCCTGTGCGCTCTGGATCGTCGAGGAGGACGGGTCGGAGACGAAGCTGACCTTCGACGAGATGGCCACCCGCTCCGACCAGGTGGCGGTGTGGCTGGAGTCGCTCGGCGTCCGCAAGGGCGACCACGTGCTCCTCATGCTCGGCAACCAGGTCCAGCTGTGGGAGACCATGCTCGCCGTCTTCAAGCTCGGGGCCGTGGTCATGCCGACCACCGCCGCCCTCGGCTCGGCCGACCTGCGCGACCGGGTGGACCGCGGCGGGGCGCGGGCCGTGGTCGCCAACACGGCCGACGCCGCGAAGTTCGAGGAGGTGCCCGGCGACTACCTGCGGGTTGCTGTGGGCGGTGCCCCCGGTTGGGAGACCTACTCCGACGCGTATGCCGTGCAGGGCCGGCCGTTCGAGACCGTCACCGCGGCGTCGGACCCGCTGCTGCTGTACTTCACCTCGGGGACGACGTCGAAGCCCAAGCTGGTCGAGCACACCCAGGTGTCGTACCCGGTGGGCCACCTGAGCACGATGTACTGGATCGGGGTGCGGCCGGGCGACGTGCACCTCGCCATCAGCTCGCCGGGCTGGGCCAAGCACGCGTGGTCGTGCTTCTTCGCACCGTGGATCGCCGAGGCGACGATCTTCGTCTACAACTACACGCGCTTCGACGCGGCCGCCCTGCTCGACCAGATACGCCGGGCCGGCGTGACGACCTTCTGCGCGCCGCCGACGGTGTGGCGCATGCTCATCCAGGCCGACCTCGCCGGCGGACCGGGGTCGCTGCGTGAGCTGCTCGGCGCCGGTGAGCCGCTCAACCCCGAGGTCATCGCGCAGGTCGAGAAGGCCTGGGGCCTGACCATCCGCGACGGCTACGGCCAGACCGAGACCACCCTGCAGATCGGCAACGTGGCGGGGGAGCGGCTCAAGCCCGGCTCGATGGGGCGCCCCATGCCCGGCGTTCCCGTGGCGCTCATCGACCCGCTGAGCGGCGAACCGGCCGAGGAGGGCGAGATCGTGCTCGACCTCTCCCAGCACCCGGTCAACCTCATGACCGGCTACCTCGGCGACCCGGTGCGCCAGGAGGAGGCCATGCACGGCGGGTGGTACCACACCGGCGACGTCGCCCAGCGGGACGCCGAGGGCTACATCACCTACATCGGCCGCACCGACGACGTGTTCAAGGCCAGCGACTACAAGGTCTCGCCCTTCGAGCTCGAGAGCGTCCTCATCGAGCACCCGGCGGTCGCCGAGGCTGCGGTGGTGCCGGCGCCGGACCCGACGCGGCTGGCGGTCCCGAAGGCCTACATCGCGCTCGCCCCGGGCTGGGAGCCGAACCGCGACACCGCCCGCGAGATCCTGCGGCACGCCCGCGAGAACCTCGCCCCCTACCTGCGGGTGCGCCGGGTCGAGTTCTACGAGCTGCCCAAGACCATCTCGGGCAAGATCCGCCGGGTCGAGCTGCGTGACCGCGAGGCGAAGGCGTTCGAGGGCGGGCACAGCCTCTCGGAGGAGTTCCGCGACGAGGACTTCCCCGAGATCAGGGGCTGACCCGACAGCCGTCCCCACTCGGCATGCGGGTTCGGCCGCCCTGTCGGAGGGTGGTGGCATGAGCGAGCAGACGAGCAGCAGGGACGAGGCAGCCGCCAAGGTGGCCGACCTGGTCAAGGACATCCGGGTGGCGATGCTGACCAGCACCGACGCCCAGGGGCGCCTGGTGAGCCGGCCGATGGCCACCCAGGACGTCGACTGGGACGGCGACATCTGGTTCATCACCGAGCGCTCGGCCGAGCACACGCGCAACCTGCAGCACGACCCACGCGTCAACGTCGGCTACTCGAGCAGCTCGTCGTGGGTCTCGGTGGCCGGCACGGCCGAGGTGGTCGACGACGCGGACCGCCTGCGCGAGTACTGGAACACCTTCACCGACGCCTGGCTCGAGGGCGGCCCCGAGAACCCGGACAACGTGCTGGTGCACGTGTCGGCCGACACCGCGGAGTACTGGGACTCACCGGGCAGCAAGGTGACCCAGGTGGTGAACCTGGTCAAGGCCAAGGTGACGGGCGAGCGGTTCGAGGGCGACAACCGCGTCGTCGACCTCTGACGCCGCAGGGCCGGTGCCGCCGCGAAGGTCGGCCGCGGCATACCGGCTCTGCACACAGGGGCTGCCCGCCCCGGCCTGGGCCGGTGCGGGCAGCGATGTGAGCGTTGCAGCCCCTTGGTTCACGGCATGTGAACCGTCAGGTTGCCGCGCGTCACGGTGTACTGGTTGGTCGGCGTGAAGCCGTGCTCAACCATCGACTGGGCTGCGCTGAGCGACGACGCGACCGAGAAGCCGACGTGGTCGTGGCGCTTGCCGTGGTCGGAGACCTTCCAGACCAGGATCGTGCCCTTGAGCGAACCGGTCGGGACCACGTAGTCGAAGTACGCCGTGTGAGGCGTGACCCGGACGTCGTGGACGTAGGCCCGGTAGGCGATGCCGGCGCTGAGGTTGCGGTACGCGACGGAACCCCGGTCAGGGGCGAACGCGTAGTCGTAGACCGCGAAGGACATCATCTGGCGGGCCCCACGAGGGCCGAACCACACGTCACCGCTGGCGTGGCCGAGCAGCCGAGGCGCGGGCCGCAGCTGTACGACGGCGATGTCCCCAGTGCTGACGTTGTAGGCGTTCGTGGGCGAGAAGCCCGCGTTCACCATCATGGCGGCAGCGCTGGCCGACGGGGCGACCGAGAAGCCGACCATGTCAGGCGCGTTGTCGGTGACCTTCCACGCCACGTTCGTTCCAGCGAGCGAGGAGCCGGCAGGGATCGTGTAGGCGAACCATGCCGAGTGGCCGTCGACGCGCACGACAGGAGTCGGCGCCTGGTAGGTGAGCGGCGAGGTCAGGTTCGCGTAGAACGCGACCCCGGTGTCACCGGTCATGCCGTAGTCGAGCACCACGAAGGCGAGGTGCTGGCTCGGCGAGGTCCCGAAGGCGGCGTTGCCCAGGGCGAAGCCCCTCTGTCCGTAGGTGGACGCCCATGCCGTGTCCAGCCCGCCGCTGCTGACGGTGTAGCTGTTGGTCGGCATGAAGCCGTGGTCCACCATGTCAAGGGCCTGGTTCGTCGAAGCCGCAACCTTGAAGGCCGCGGTGTCGGGCGAGTTGTCCTTGACCTGCCAGACGATGATGAGGCCCCGCACGGAGGCGGGTGCCGTCGACGGGACGGTGTAGGCGAAGCGTGCGCCACTGTTGGTGGCCTCGACGGCCATCACACTGGCGTTGTAGGCGACGCCTGCAGCAGCGTTGGTGTACGAGATGGTGCCCCGGTCACCGTGGCTGCTGTCGACCATGGCGAACGTCAGGTGTTGTGCCGATGCTCCAGTTCCGAGCACGGCGTCACCTGCCGCATAGCCACTGATCGGCCCGGGACCCGGTGCAGGGTGAGCCAATGCCATGACCGGAGCCAGGAACAGGCTGCTCAGACCGAGGAGCAGGGCCGACAGGAATGTCAGGACTCTACGCATCAGGAGTCCCTCCCCATTGGGAATGAGGGCTCACCCCCCTGCTGCGTCGGCCGGACCACGTCCCACCACAGCAGGCCGTGTGCCCACCCCGGGGTTTCCGGGGCTCGTTCATCCCCCGACACCTTCACCGTATGCCGCCGTGAGAGCGCGGACATGGCCGAAAGTCCCGGTATCACAAGGGAATCCTGGCCCTTGCCGATTTCCCAGCGGACACTCAGGCAGCGTCCACACGGCTCCCATGATGGAGGCGCACCGTCAAGGAGGAAGACTCTCAGGAGGACGCGATGAGCCTGCTCGGCTGGCCATTGGTGGCGGTGCTGGCGACGTTGACCACGGCGGCGGTGGTCGCGGCGATGCTGCTCTGGACCCGCGTGCGGGGTGCCCCGGCTCTGCGGCTGGCCCAGCGGCTCGGGCTGCTCCTGGGCACCCAGGTCACCGCGCTCCTGCTGGTCGCGGCCGTGGTCAACGACTACGGCTACTTCTACGGGTCGTGGGCGGAGCTGTTGGGGAAGGACAGCAAGCCGACCGTGGTCACCGTCGGCGGCTCCGGGGGCGCCTCCGGAGCGTCGGGGCCCTCAACGTCCGCGCTGCACGTCGCCGGCCTGCACTTCGCCTTCAAGGGACACGGCATACCCAAGGCGGTGCGGGCCGAGACCATCGGTGACTCGGCGCGGCTCGCTGCTGCGTGGGCGCCCCCGTCACAGTGGGCTTCCCGCGGCCGGCTCGAGGCCGTCACGGTGCAGGGGGCCCGGTCGGGACTGAGCACCCCTGCCCTGGTGTGGCTGCCGCCGCAGTACTTCCAACCGGCCTACCGGCACACCCTCTTCCCCGTCGCGGAGGTGTTGAGCGGGTACCCCGGCACGACGACGGCACTGGTCTTCCGCCTGCACTACCCCAACGTGCTGCTGAGGGAGATCGACGCCCACCGGGCGAAGCCGACGGTGCTCGTCATGCTGCGCCCCACGGTCGCCCCACCCCGCGACACCGAGTGCACCAACGTCCCCGGGGGCCCGCAGACCCTGACCTACCTGACACAGGACGTGCCGTCGGCCGTCGAGCAGCTGGCGCGGGTCCGGCCCACCGGCTGGGCGGCGATCGGTGCCTCCACCGGCGGCTACTGCGCCACGAAGATGGCGCTGACCCGGTCCGACCTGTTCCCCACGGCCGTGTCGTTCTCCGGCTACTACCACGCGCTCAAGGACGGGACGACCGGCGACCTGTGGGGTGGGTCCTCGGTGCTTCGCGACCTCAACAACCCCGAGTGGCTCGTCACCCACCAGACCGTGCCGCCGGTGTCCCTCATGATGACCATCGGCACCGCCGAGCGCGGCCCGAGCGGCGTCGCCGACACCCGTCGCTTTGCAGCCCTGGTGCACGCGCCGATGACGGCCCACGTCATCTACGTGCCCGGCGGTGGGCACAACTTCGGCTCCTGGGGCTACCTCATGCCCGGTGCCCTCGACTGGGTCACCAACCACCTGGCGGGCGCGTGACCGCCACGGTGTGCGTCCGGCGGCCTGGGGTCGCTCAGCCTGAGGGGCCCAGCCTGCGGGTCTCAGCCTGCGGGTCTCAGCCTGCGGGGAGGACGGCGGTGGTGAGGGCTTCGCAGGCCTGGTCGAGGGTGGCGGCGCGGCGCAGGGTGACGTTGGGTGAGGTGGTGGTGAGGTCCTCGGGCCAGCCGGGTCCGCCGATGACCAGGGTCAGGGGGCGCTCGATGGAGGACAGGGCGGTCCACAGGGGGTCGGTGGCGGGGCGGGTGATGGAGGCCCAGAGGAAGACCACCGGTGGGGTGGAGCGGCCGACGAGGTCGATCAGGGCTTCGGCGGGGACGCGGGGGCCGAGGAAGAGGCAGCCGATGCCTTGGAGGGAGAGCTCGGCTTCGACGGCGACCAGGGGCAGGTAGTGCTGTTCCTCGTCTGCGCTGGCGAGGACGACCTCGCGGCGGCCGCCGATGCGGGCGCGGTTGGCGCGGGTCAGGGAGCGCAGCTCGGTGACGAGCAGCTCGGAGGCGAGGTGTTCGGAGTCCACGCCGAGGGAGCCGTCGGACCAGCGTTCGCCGATCTTGCGCAGGGCGGGGGCCAGGACGGAGGTCCAGGCGGAGACCAGGTCGGACTCGCGGGTGACGCGTTGGTAGATGCGGGCCAGGCCGTCGGCGTCCAGGGCGGCGGCGGAGGAGACGATGGCCTCGACGGCGGAGTGGGCGCCGGGGTGGCCGCCGGTGGTGGTGGGGGTGTTGGGCGCGAGGGCGGAGGCCAGGCCGGCGGCGTCGACGGAGGTGGCGACGCGGGCGGCGGTGCCGGCGGGCACGCCGCGGCCGGTGAGCTGGGCCATCAGGCGCACGCGTTGGATGTCGACCTCGTCGTAGCGGCGGTGGCCGCCCTCGGTGCGTTGGGAGGGGCCGATGCCGTAGCGGCGGTCCCAGGTGCGCAGGGTCGAGGGGGCCAGGTCGAGGCGTTCGGCGACCCCGCCCACACTCCACGTCAGCGCCGTGTGCGGGATGGGAAGGCCCTTGCTGTCGTCGCTCGGTGTGGTCGTCATGGTTGTGGATCCGGACGCGGGGGCCACCTCGTGAGCGGCATCCCGGCTTCCGGTTCGCTCCTCTGGTCGGTCCTTGGTGTCCACGACCCTCCTCCATTTCGTCCGGTAACGGTACCCGGCTGCGGAACAGCATAACCTGTTCAACACGTCTTGCGTTCTGAACAACATTCTGAGTAGGTTTTGAACCAGTTCGGCGCCGGTGGGGTGCTGGACCCGAAGTTTTGGAAGAGGATCGTCATGGCGTACATCAAGCGACTCCCGATGCCGATCATCGAGAGCTATGAGTGGCAGTTCGACGGGGCGTGCAACGAGGCCGACCCGGAGACGTTCTTCTCCCCGCAGTCCGAGCGCGGTGCCAAGCGCCGTCAGCGTGAGGCGGCCGCGAAGGCGTTCTGCGCCCGCTGCCCGGTCGTCGACGCGTGCCTGCAGCATGCGCTGGAGGTGCGCGAGAGCCACGGTGTGTGGGGTGGGCTGAACGCCGACGAGCGGCGCGCCCTGCTCGGCGAGCAGCCGGGCGTGGCCCCCGGCACCGGCAGCATCGCCAGCTGACGGCACCAGCCAGCTGGAAAGAGAGGCCCTTCACCGACTCGGTGAAGGGCCTCTGTGATGGTCGCCCCACGAGCCGGCGCCCCTTGATGCGGCCTGGGGGCTGACCGGAGCGGGCGCATCAAGGGAGCCGGTGTGTCGAGGGTGGTGGTGCAGCGAGGGTGGCGGGAGGCCATCGCGCCTACTGGCCCACGACCTTGTCGAGCGTGAGCTGCCGCCGGTGGTGGTCGTAGTGCTGGGTGGCGTAGTGGTAGACGTCGCGCAGCGTCATGAAGTCCTTGAAGTAGGGGTCCCAACCGTGCGGGAAGTGCATGCCGCGCTGCAGGGACGTCTCCGGCTCGCCGTCGAGCGACGCCTGCAGGGAGCTGATGACGCGGTCCATCGAGCGGTCCATCCCTCGGTAGCCGAGCACGCGTGCACCCCCGAGCGAGCCGGCGTAGTTGATGACGTGAAAGGGCTTGGTGCCGGCGTCGAGCACCGCGGCGAAGGTCCTGGACGCCGCAGGAGGGAGCCGGGAGAAGCCCCGCACGAGGAAGAGCAGCGCGCGCACGACCAGGTAGCCGAAGAGCATGTGGAACAGGAGCTGCTCGTTGGTCCACCTGGTGCCGTTCGAGGGTCTCCGGAGCTCGCCCACCGTGGCGGTCGCCAGCAGGTCATGGAAGTCGGCGCGCGCTCGGCTCATCTCCGCGCTGATGTCACCAGGGTCCATAGTCCACCAGCCTCCGGTCAGTCGATGCCCTGCGTGGGCTTGCGTGCTCGCACCACTGCTCCGTGCATCTGCGGGACGGCTTGGTGGGTGAAGGTGACCTCGGCCCCCACGAAGCCCGCTTCGCCGAGCAGCTGCAGGTACTCGGCGCGGGAGAGGGCGCCGGCGATGCAGCCGACGAGAGAGCCCCGAGCGGCCCGGTCCTCGGGGCTGAGGCCGTCCTCGGCCACCACGTCGGAGATGCCGATCCGCCCGCCGGGTCGAAGGACTCGGAACACCTCGGCAAAGACGGCAGCCTTGTCGGGGGAGAGGTTGACGACGCAGTTGGAGATGACCACGTCGACCGACTCCGCCGGTAGGGGGATGTCCTCGATGACGCCCTTGAGGAACTCCGCGTTGGTGGCCCCGGCCTTGGCGGCGTTGGCACGGGCGAGCTCGAGCATCTCCTCGGTCATGTCGAGGCCGTACACGTGGCCGGTTCCGCCGACGCGCTTGGCGGAGAGCAGGACATCGATGCCGCCGCCGGAGCCGAGGTCGAGCACCACTTCGCCCTCGTGGAGGTCGGCGATCATCAGGGGGTTCCCGCAGCCGAGGCTGGCTGCGACCGCCTCCACGGGCAGGTCGTCGCGGTCCAGTGCCGAGTAGAGCTCAGGGCCGAAGACGGGCGTCTCGTCCGCCTCGGTGGCACAGCACGACGCCCCTGCGGTGGCCGGGGAAGGGGCGCAGCACTGGTCCGAGTCGACGATGGCCAGGGCGGTGCGGCCGTCCGGGGCGATGACGGCCCGGGCCGCCTCGGCGTACCTGGCGCGGACCTCTTCGCGGATGTCGGGCTTCTCCATCGGTGTTCCTCCGACCGCCAGCTGGTGGTGGATCTCAGGGTGGTGGATCAGGGTGGTGGATCAGGGTGGTGGCGACGGTGGTCGCCGGTCAGGGCCGTCCGCCCTTGGCTTCGCCCGGGCCGGGATGGCTGGCTCAGTCGAGGAAACCGGCCACCTCGGAAAGCCGTTCCGGGACCAGTGCGAACCAGGCCCAGGTGCCGCGCTTCTCTCGCTCGAGCAGGCCGGCCTCCACGAGGATCTTCAGGTGGTGGCTCACCGTCGGCTGGGTCAGTCCCACGCCATCTGCCATGTCACAGACGCAGGCCTCGCCGCGCTCGGACCCCTTGACGATCGAGAGCAGCTGCAGGCGTGCGGGGTCTGCCACGGCCTTGAGGAGGGTGGCTCGCCGTTCCGCCTCGCCCCGAGCGATCGGGCGAGCCGCCGCTCCGCCGCATGCTGACCCAGGGGTTGGCTCGGCCGTTGACCCAGCGGCTGACTCAGTGGCCGACGCAGTGGCTGTCACGGCCCGCGGCGCTGTCGTGATGGTGGTGGCGGCCATAGTGGTTCCTCCTCCAGACATGGATCATTGTCTATGTTGACAGGTGTCGATGCAAGCGCAAGGCTGGAGCTGGACAGCAGTCAACCAACCGGTGGCGCCTTCTGGCGCCGGCCGTCTCCAGGAGGGTCCTCGGTGAGCACCGACACCAGTCCGCACGGTCCTGCCACCCATTCCTCCGTCACGTCGCAGCTGTCCACCCTGGACCGGTTCCTGCCGTTGTGGATCGGTGCGGCCATGGTCGCCGGCCTCCTCCTGGGGCGGCTGGTGCCCGGACTGGGGGACGGGCTGTCGGCGATCGAGGTGGACGGCGTCTCGCTGCCCATCGCCCTCGGCCTGCTGGTGATGATGTACCCGGTCCTCGCCAAGGTCAGGTACGACCGGCTGGACTCCGTCACCTCTGACCGTCGCATGATGACGGGTTCGCTGGTGCTGAACTGGCTCGTCGGTCCGCTGCTGATGTTCAGCCTCGCCTGGGTCTTCCTTCCCGACCTGCCCGCCTACCGCACCGGCCTGATCATCGTCGGGCTCGCGCGCTGCATCGCGATGGTCATCATCTGGAACGACCTCGCCTGCGGCGACCGAGAGGCTGCTGCCGTCCTGGTGGCGCTGAACTCGGTGTTCCAGGTCATAGCCTTCGCTGGTCTGGGGTGGTTCTACCTCGAGGTGCTCCCCGGCTGGCTGGGCCTGGAGCAGGCCGCGCTGGACGTCTCCACCTGGGACATCGCGCGGTCGGTGCTGATCTTCCTGGGGGTTCCCCTGGTGGCCGGCTACCTGACCCGACGACTGGGCGAGAAGGCCAAGGGACGTGCCTGGTACGAGCAGCGGTTCCTCCCCCGGATCGGCCCCTGGGCGCTCTACGGGCTGCTGTTCACCATCGTGATCCTGTTCGCGCTGCAGGGTGAGGCCATCACGTCCAATCCTCTGGACGTCGCCCGGATCGCCATTCCGCTGCTGGCTTACTTCGCCATCATGTGGGGTGGCGGGTTCGGTCTGGGGGCTGCCCTGAGGCTGGGCTACCAGCGGACGACGACCTTGGCCTTCACCGCGGCCGGCAACAACTTCGAGCTCGCCATCGCGGTCGCGATCGCCACCTTCGGGGCGGCGTCGGGACAAGCCCTGGCAGGCGTGGTGGGTCCCCTGATCGAGGTCCCCGCACTCGTCGGTCTCGTCTACGTCAGCCTGGCTCTTCGCCGCCGCTTCGCTCCTTCCACGACTCCAGACAAGGCCCGTCCATGAGCGACAAGCCCAGCGTCCTGTTCGTCTGCGTCCACAACGCCGGCCGTTCCCAGATGGCCGCCGCCTTCCTGCATCACCTGTCCGGCGGCGCCGTGGAGGTCCGCTCCGCAGGCTCGGCCCCGGCCGAGTCGGTCAACCCGTCGGCGGTACAGGCCATGGCCGAGGAGGGCATCGACATCACCGCGGAGACGCCCAAGGTCCTGACCACGGAGGCGGTCAAGGAGTCCGATGTCGTCATCACGATGGGCTGCGGCGACACCTGCCCGATCTTCCCCGGCAAGCGCTACGAGGACTGGGAGCTCGAGGACCCTGCGGGCAAGGGCGTGGAGTCGGTGCGGCCGATCCGCGACGACATCAAGCGGCGCGTCCTCGGCCTGCTCGGTGAGCTGGGCGTCACCCCGGTCTCTGCCTGACCGCGGTGTGAGCCCTCAGGGCGCCCGTCCAGGACCGCGGGGCTTCACACGTGGCCGCCGACCGGCGAGGCCGGCCCCTGGATGCGGGCGACGACCTCGCTGACCGCCTCGCGAGCGGTGCGGCCCACGCCGATCAGCGTCGCCGACCCAGGGCCCGTCCAGTCGCCGTAGCCGACCAGGTGAAGTCGCGGTTCCCCCAACGCCCGGGTGCCCTCGGTGGTGATGTGACCGCTCGAACCGCGCAGGCCCAGCGGCGAGAGGTGGGCCAGGTCCGGGCGGAAGCCGGTGCACCACAGGACGACGTCGGCGGCCTGCGAGCGGCCGTCGGGCCAGACGATGCCGGCGGCCGTGAGCCGGCTGAAAATCGGCACGGCGACCAGGTCGCCGCGGTCACGGGCCGCCTTCACCGGTGGGACCATCACGATGTCGCCGAGGCTGGCGACGCCGCCCGGGTCGGGTCCACCGGCGTCGAGTGCCCGGCGCCGCGCGGTGGCCACCCTGAACAGGGCCCGGCCGTCGACGTCGTCGGGCAGGAACTTCGGAGGTCGCAGGGTGGCCCAGGTGGTCTCGGCCACCTCGGAGAGCTCGGCGAGGAGCTGGGCGGCCGTGTTGCCGCCTCCGACGATGACGACGCGGCGTCCGGTGAACTCCTCGGGGCCGCTGTACCGGGCCGAGTGCAGCTGCTGGCCGGCGAAGTCCTCCTGGCCGGGGTAGTGGGGCACGAAGGGGCGGCCCCAGGTGCCGGTGGCGCTCACGACGGCGCGCGCGGCCCAGGTGCCGGCGTCGCTGTCCACGAGGAGGCGTCCGTGGGGGTCGTCGTCGGCCCGTCGCACCTGCGAGACCCGCACGCCATGGCGGACCGGCAGGTCGTACCGCTGCTCGTAGCGGGTCAGGTACTCCACGACGTGCGTAGCGGGAGGGAAGCCGGGTGCCTGGGCCGGGGGCATGAGCCAGCCGGGAAGGGAGGAGTACTCCGGGGGTGAGAACAGCCGCAGCGACGGCCACACGTGTGACCATGCGCCACCGGGCTGCGAGCCGGCGTCCAGCACGACGTAGCCGGACCCGGGCGTGAGCCCCGCGCGGCGCAGGTAGAACGCGGTGGCCAGCCCTGCCTGCCCGGCGCCGATGACGACGACGTCCACGAACGTGGCTGGGGTCACTGGCTCAGCGCAAGAGCCTCCACGAGGGCGTTCAGCCGCTGTGGAACTGCTCGGTAGTAGACCCAGGTCCCGCGTTTCTCACTCGTGGCCAGCCCGGCGTCCTTGAGGATCTTCAGGTGGTGGCTCGCCGTGGCTGCACTCTTGCCGATTCCGCCGGAGATGTCACAGGCGCACACCTCCTCGGCGTTGAGCAGCATGGCCATGATCTTCACGCGTGCCGGATCGGCCAGTGCCTTGAACATGTCTGCCAGCGCCTGGGCGTTCCCGTCGGCAACGGCAGCCTGGGCCGGAGCGCAGCACGCAGTCAGCACCGCCAGCTCGGGGCGGGTGGGGGCGTCAGTCGTCGTGGCCACGCGGTGAGCCTATCGTCGTCGGAGCACTGTTTCGAAGAACTTCGAAGAAATACTTCCATGGATGTCGAAGTTCTGTTTTGATGAACGTCGAACCGATACCCCGGTGTTCCCGACGGGACGAGCGTCCTCTCGGATGAGTCGAAGGAGACCTCCATGGCACCCAGCACGGCACCCACCACCACTGGCGGGCTCTTCCCTGAGGGTGGTGCCGAGCACCGGCTGCCCGTCGTCGTCATCGGCGCTGGCCCGGTCGGCCTCGCCGCCGCTGCCCACCTGGCCGAGCGTGGCCTGCCTGCGCTGGTGCTCGAGGCCGGTGACGAGGTCGGCGCCGCCATGCGCGAGTGGGGGCACATCCGCACCTTCACGCCGTGGCAGTACATCGTCGACCCCGCGGCGGAGAGGCTGTTGGCTCGTGACGGATGGACGCGTCCGACAGGGCGGCAGTCCCCGACCGGTGCCGAGATCGTCGACCAGTACCTCGAGCCGCTCGCCGCTGCCCTGGGTGACGTGGTGAGCACCGGGTCGCGGGTCGTGGCGGTCTCGCGTCAGGGCCTCGACCGGTCACGCTCGGTGGGCCGGGCCGCTCGGCCCTTCGTCGTGCGGGTCGCCCACCCCGACGGCTCCGTGGGCGACCTGCTGGCCCGTGCCGTGATCGACGCCTCGGGCACCTGGCACCAGCACAACCCCCTCGGCGCCTCGGGACTGCCCGCGCTCGGGGAGGAGCAGGCCCGCGCGGCCGGGTTCCTGGTCGGCCCCCTGCCGGATGTCCTCGGCAGGGACCGGGCGCGCTTCGCCGGACGCTCGACCCTCGTGGTCGGGATGGGGCACTCGGCCGCCAACACGCTCGTGGCCCTCGCACAGCTGGCGCAGGAGGAACCTGGGACTCGCATCGTCTGGGCCATCCGCGGCACCAGCGCCCGCCGGGTCTTCGGGGGAGGGCAGGCCGACCAGCTCCAGGATCGAGGCCGGCTTGGCTCCGACCTCCAGGGCCTCGTCGAGTCCGGTGCGCTGGAGTACCTGGCCGGGTTCTCCACGCGCGAGCTGCGTGTCGACGCGGGCGCCGGCACGGTCAGTGTGGTGGGGGACACCGCGGAGGGAGAGCGGGTGGTCCAGGGGCTGCACAACGTCGCGGCCGCCACCGGCTTCCGTCCTGACCTCGGCCCCCTCCAGGAGCTCCAGCTCGACCTCGACCCGGGGCTGCAGTCCACCCGCGTCCTCGGCCCGCTCATCACCCCCGAGGCGCACAGCTGCGGCACCGTCGCGCCCCACGGTTGGCGGGAGCTGGCGCACGAGAACGAGCCCGGCTTCTTCGTCGTGGGCATGAAGTCCTACGGGAGGGCGCCGACGTTCCTGATCACGACGGGCAACGAGCAGGTGCGCTCCGTCGTCGCCCACCTCGCTGGTGATGACGCGGCCGCCGACGAGGTCGAGCTCGTCCTCCCCGAGACGGGGGTGTGCAGCTCGGCGAACGCGTGGACCGACGAGCAGGTTGCCGCCGGCGTCGAAGCCCTGGGCGGTTGCTGCGACCCTGCCGAGGCGGTCGAGACGTTCCGGGCCGACCCCGCCGCGGCGCGGCAGCGGGTGGCGTCGAGCCCTGAGCTCCTCGCGTCACTGAGGGCAGTGCGGCTGGGCTTCGCGACCGGCGTCCCGAACGGCCGGGCAGGTGACGTCGAGGCCGAGGCTGCCTCCACGGCCGGATGTCAGACCTGCGCGCAGAAATGACGAACGCCCGAACCCACGTTTCCGTGGGTTCGGGCGTCCTCGATGTCCGCAGGCATCACCTGGTCGGGGTGACAGGATTGAACCTGCGACCTCTTCGTCCCGAACGCGCCCCCGCATTTTCCGGGTGTCGGGTTTCGTTGCAGGACAGTGCAATCCGGTACCGGCCCTAGGTGCCCCAAGAGGAGTCTCGCGGGTCTGAGGGCCCGTGATGGGCTCGCAGCTGGGGAGGTCGTCAGTCGTCGTTGACGACGCCCCAAGGGTTGGCGTCGAAGGTCTCGTAGTCCTCGGCGTCGTGCTGGAGAATGGTCGTCGCGCCCCGTACGGCTTGCAGGCCCTCGGTGCTGCTAAGGGCGTCGATCCCGTCGGCGTGGATGATCTCGCCGGCCGCCATCTCCACGTCCTGGACCCGGAGAGCGGCGTCTTCCTCAGTGTCATCGGGCCACGCCCTGAGGTACGCGGCGCGCCCGGCAGCGATCACGGCAGCGTCGTCGAGGATGTTGAGGTCCCAACGCCGGAAGACGGACAACATGCGGCCCTCGGGGACCTCCTCTTCGTCCCCGTCATCGGACTCCAGGTCATCTTCGATGCCGAGGCCGAGGGGGAAGGAGCCGCACCAGTTGAACTCGGCGTTCTCGAAGGCCCGCGCGACGGTCACAAGGGTCTCGGCAGACTCGAAGTAGGGCCCGAGCTCCTTCTGCCGACCGGTTCGTGTGATGTTGGCGGCGACGTGGTTTCGTATGGCCTCGATCAGTTCCTCGGCACGCTTCTCGTAGGCCTGCTGCGCCTCAGGCGTCCATTGGGTGTCCAAGAGCTCGTCCTCATCCACGGACCAGAAGGTATCGGTGGTGGACGGGCTTGGGCCGAGATGCTCGCGAAGGTGCCCCCGCGGGTCCGCGCAGTGATGGCAAAGACGCGGCGCTGGGAGGTGTCCGGCTGCGATGCCGGTACGGAAGCCAACTCCACGGGTTCGAAGAGGCGACCCATTGGAGCGGTGACGGCTGGGGCTTACGGCGCTCAGGCACGCGCCGGCCCCTGCCGTCCTCAGCGCAGTAGAAGGCGATGAGCACTGAGGCGATAGCAGCGTCCTGGTCTGAACCGTGGCGCTGCCTCGGGGCCGGAGGCCCCCGCGGCCTGAAGGTTTCGGCCGGGTAGGGCACTGGATGCATGGGGCGGCCGGGCCGCGGTGCGAGTCGATGTGGGCCTGAGGTGGACTCCCAGCAAACGACCTGCGGGTCATCTTTCGTAGCCCTGAATGCGAGGTGAACATCGCGCCCGGAGTTCGCCAAACCGCTTGCGCTACCTCTAGCGTCCTTGCCCGTGAATGTGACGCGGCGACAATTTCTTGGGACCGCGGCAGTGATGGGGGCCGCGCTGACCGGTGGATCGGTCCTGACCCGGGCGCAGGAGGCGTTGGCGGCGACCTCGCTGCCCTCGCCTGGTTCGTCGGGCATCGACCACGTGGTGGTCGTCATGATGGAGAACCGCTCCTTCGACCACTTCATGGGCTGGCTGCCTGGTGCGGACGGCAAGCAGGCCGGGCTGAGCTTCGTGGACAGGTATGGGACTGCGCACTCGACCTACCACCTGACCGAGTACGCCAGCTGCGGGCACCAGGACCCCGACCACTCCTACGAGGGCGGCCGGGTCCAGCTCAACGGTGGTGCCTGCGACGGATGGCTGCGCGCCGGCGAGGACGACCCGTTGCCGATCGGCTACTACGAACAAGCGGACCTCGGCTTCCTGGGCAAGGCGGCCCCTGCCTGGACGATGTGTGACCGTTACTTCTCCGCGGTCATGGCCGAGACCTACCCCAACCGGCTCTACATGCACGCTGGGCAGACCGACCGGATCCACAACTCAACGGTGACGGCGACCATGCCGACCATTTGGGACCGGCTGGCCGCGGCGGGGGTGAGCGGGAAGTACTACTACTCGGACATCCCCTTCTTGGCGTTGTGGGGCACCAAGTACGTTCCGATCGCCCACCCGTTCGCCACGTTCCTCTCGGACGCGGCCGCGGGGACCTTGCCGGCGGTCAGCTTCATCGACCCCCGCTTCCAGGACGAGGCTTCGGGATCGTCCTCCGATGACCATCCTCACGCCGACATCCGGGCCGGCGAACAGTTCCTCAACCAGGTCTACTCGGCTGTCACGACCAGTCCGAACTGGTCACGCACGCTGCTGGTCGTCAACTTCGACGAGTGGGGCGGGTTCTACGACCACGTGGCGCCCACCACGGCAGCGGATGTCAGCTCCAGCACCGCGCTGCGCGGATTCCGCGTCCCGGCCCTGGTCGTCTCACCCCGGGCGCGGCGCGGGTACGTGGCACACAACGTCTACGACCACACCTCGGTGCTCAAGGCGATCGAGTGGCGGTGGGGGCTGTCGGCGCTGACGCCACGTGACTCTGGAGCGCGCAACATCGCCGAAGTACTGGACTTCTCAGCAACGCCGAACCTCAGCGCGCCCACGTTCGCCTTGCCCCCGTTCGCCGCCGCCGTGTGCACACCGAGCGCACCCAGCGGTCCGGAACAGTCCGAGTGGGGGGACCTGAAGACCAAGGCCATTGCCGACGGATGGAGCTTGCCGTGATCCGCATGTCTAACCGAAGCAGGTACGTCCTTGCCCTGCTGATGATCGCCTGCATCATCGGACTCGGGGCGGACCTCATCCGCCCGGCGGCCAGCGATGCCGCCGCCCCGACCGCAACGTCGAGCACGGCGTACGTTCCGCCGATCAAGCACGTGTTCGTGATCAACATCGAGAACAAGGGCTACGACAGCACCTGGGGCGCCAACTCCGCTGCTCCTTACCTCGCGCAGACCCTGAGGTCCAAAGGCGTGCTGCTGAACAACTACTACGGCACCGCCCACAACTCGCAGCCCAACTACGTGGCGCAGATCTCCGGGCAGGGTCCGAACGACCAGATGCAGGGCGACTGTCAGGTCTACTCCGCCTTCGCCCAAACTGGGACGGTGGCGCCAGGTCAGGCGGTCGGACAGGGATGCGTCTTCCCCACGTCGGTGCCCAACCTGACCGACCAGCTCATGGCCAGGGGCGCAACGTGGAAGGGCTACATGGAGGACATGGGTACACCATGTCGCCACCCGGCCCTCAACGCTGTCGACGACACCCAGAAGGCCAGGGTCGGGGACCAGTACGCCGTACGGCACAACCCGTTCATGTACTTCTCCTCGATCACCGGAGCGGCCGACTGCGACCAGCACGTGGTCGACCTCGGCCAACTCTCCAGCGACCTCGCCTCCGCGTCGACGACGCCGAACCTGTCGTACATCACCCCGAACCTGTGCCATGACGGGCACGACGCCCCCTGTGTGGATGGTGAGCCCGGCGGGTTGACCAGCGTCAACACCTGGCTGCAGACCTGGGTGCCGAAGATCCTGAGCTCACCGGCCTACAAGAACGACGGGATGCTCGTCATCACCGCCGACGAGTCCGACGGCCCGCAGTCCGACGCCTCCGCGTGCTGCGGCGAAGGGCCCGGCCCCAATGCTGCCCTTCCCGGGATCACCGGACTTGGCGGTGGGCGCATCGGAGCCGTGGTGCTCTCGCCCTACGTCACGGGGGGCACGTGGTCGACGACCAGCTACAACCACTACTCGTTGCTGGCTTCCGTGGAGGAGGTCTTCAAGCTGCCATACCTGGGTTACGCCGGGACCTCGGGCCTGAACCGGTTCGGCCTGGATGTCTACAACAGCGGCTGGAACAAGTAGCCACCGGACTGGTCTCGGCATCCTGCGGCACACGGGCAGCGGCCCACCGAAGGGCGGTGGACCGCTGCCACACAGGTGTTCAGGCGCTGACGCCGGCACGTGATGGTTCAGTCGACCTGCTGAACGACAGCGTGACGCGGGCTGCCTGCCTGATGGCGCAGGGGCTGGCAGGCCTTCGAGGAGGCCGAGCGGATAGACGCCAGCCGGCCCGTCGAAGAGGGCCGGGAGCCCGCCGAGAAGGCTCAGGGCTCGTGATGGGCTCACAAGGCGTGGTCTTCGCTCTTGGCGATGTGGTCGCAGTGGCAACCATCATTACTCTGACCTGCGGTTTTGCAATGGTCGGGGTGACAGGATTTGAACCTGCGACCTCTTCGTCCCGAACGAAGCGCGCTACCAAGCTGCGCCACACCCCGTGGCAATCGCTGCCCAGGGAGAGCTCGAGGCACTCGATGAGCAGCGACAAGGAAGGATAGCCCACCACCTCCGTGGGCTCCCAATCGCCCCTCGGCGCGCCGCCGGCACACCCGCCGCGTCAGCGGGAGGTCAGGGTCAGCAGCGTCGCCTCCGGGCGGCAGGCGAACCGCACCGGCGCGTAGGGCGACGTGCCCAGTCCTGCTGAGACGTGCAGCCAGGAGGCGTCGTCCGGGGCGAAGGACGAGGGTGTGTGGCCGGCACCGGGCCACCAGCGGGAGACCCCCTTGACGCGGCCGGTGTCGAGGTCGCAGTTGGTGACCAGGGCGCCGTAGAAGGGCACGGCGAGCTGCCCGCCGTGGGTGTGCCCGGCCAGCACCAAGCCGGCACCGTCGGCCGTCATGGCGTCAAGGACCCGCTGGTACGGCGCGTGCGTGACCCCGATGGTGAGCGCGGCCGAGGGGTCCGCCGGACCGGCCACGACGGCATACCGGTCGTAGTCGAGGTGGGCGTCGTCGACACCGACGAGCTCGAGGTCCTGGCCGCCGACGGTGACGCGGGCACGGCGGTTGGTGAGGTCCTCCCACCCGCCGGCGACGAGGCCCGAGACGAGGTCGCTCGTGGGCAGGCGAGGGGTGGAGCCGGTGCCGCGGCGGTGCCATGGGGTGAGGTAGAGCGCCGGGTTCTTGAACGTCGGCGCGAAGTAGTCGTTGGAGCCGAGGACGAAGGCGCCGGGCACCTCCAGAAGCGGCTCCAGGGCCTCCAGCAGCCGCGGCACCGAGTCGGGGTGCGCGATGTTGTCGCCCGTGTTCACGACGAGGTCGGGGTCCAGGGCGGCGAGGCCCCGGACCCACTCGACCTTGCGCCGCTGGTTGGGCATGAGGTGCAGGTCCGAGAGGCAGAGCACCCGCAGGGGAGCGGCGCCGGCCGGGAGCACGGGCACGGAGAAGCGGCGCAGCGTGTAGGCGTTGCGCTCGACGAGGCCGGCGTAGCCGACGCCGGCGACACCGACCGCGGCCAGGCCGCCCAGGGCTTTGAGGAGGGGGTTCATCGCGCCCCATCCTCGCAAAACGCCGTTGCAGGCGCCTGCCAGACTGGGGGCATGAGCGAGCAGACCCTCAAGGCCACCGTCCAGCACGACCTCCACGACGCGATGCGCGCCCGTGACAAGGTCCGCTCGGCGACCCTGCGCATGGCCCTGACCTCGATCACCAACGAGGAGGTCGCCGGCAAGGAGGCTCGCCAGCTGAGCGACGACGAGGTGCTCAAGGTGCTGGCCAAGGAGGCCAAGAAGCGCAAGGAGGCGGCCACCGCGTTCCGCGACGCCGGCCACCCCGAGCGGGCGGAGGCGGAGGAGGCCGAGCTCGTGGTGCTCGAGGGCTACCTGCCGGCCCAGCTCGGCGACGACGAGCTGGAGGCCCTCGTGGCGCAGGCGGTCGCCGAGACCGGCGCCACCGGGATGCAGCAGATGGGCCAGGTCATGAAGGCCGCGCAGGGCCTGGTGGCCGGTCGCGCCGAGGGCGGCCGCGTGGCCGCCGCCGTCAAGGCGGCGCTCTCGGGCCGGTAGGCGGGGCTCAACCTCCGCGGCATCCACCGTGCCAGCGGGGTCCTAGGCCTCTGTCGTGCGCCCGTCGGCGCGAGACGCTGATGGTGGAGTACCCGGACGCAAGGAGGTTCGGGGCACCGGCTCAGGGCGTCCGAGGCTCCCTCATCAGGGAATGAGGTGATGACCATGGATGCCAGGAACCTCAAGCACCAGATCTCGGTGTTGTGGATCTCCCTCGCGGTCATGATGTCGGCCTCGATGCTCCTCTACCTCTACGCCGGTGGTGGGGAGGTGCTCGACGGCATCCGCGCCGGTGTTGTCGAGGGCGAGAGGATCACGACCACCATGGAGGTCATGGTGGCCGCCTTCTGGCTCGTCCCGCTTGCGATGGCCTTTCTGACGTTCACGCTGCCGTGGGCGGTCAACCGGTGGGCCAACGTGGTGCTGGGCCTCGCCATGGCCGTGCTGGACGGCATGGACGCCGTGCCCGCCTTGGCCGATGGCACGTTCGGCGGCGAGATCCTCGTGACCGTCGTCATGACGCTCGTCGGCGTGCTGATCGCCTGGCTCGGTTTCCGCCTGCCCAGACCGCAGCGGAGCCAGGCCAGCGAGACCGTCTCGCCGGTGCGCGAGCACACGCACGTGTGAGACGACGAAGGGCCCCTCACCTGGTGGTGAGGGGCCCTTCGTGTCATTCGGTATGCCGTGTGGCCGGGGCTGGCGTCAGCCCGTCTTCTTCTTCGGCGGTGGTGTCTTCGTGGTCTTCGGCTTGGTGGTCGTCTTGGTCGGCTTGGGCGAGGACGTTGCCTTGGGGGTCGACGTCGGCTGGGGCGGCGCCGGCACGTAGCCGGTCGAGACGTACAGCCCCACCGTGGTGCCGCGCACGGCCCGGCCGCTCGGGTTCGTGTAGACGACCGTGCCCGCCGACATGTTGCTGTAGGTGTTGCCCGCGACCTGCGCCTTGAATCCGGCGCCCTCGAGCGCCTTGGTGGCGTCCTGCACCGACATCCCGCTCACGCTCGGGATGCCGATGATGTCGCCCTCGAGGACCTTGCTGCTCGCCTCGTCGAAGTCACGCTTCGGCTTGTCGAGGATCTGCGAGGCCCGGTCCATCAGCTGCTTCCAGATGGGTGCGGAGATGGTGCCACCGAAGACCTCGGGGTAGAAGTCGTTGCCGAGGCGGATGTTCTTCATGCGCTTCTGGCTGTACGGCGTGCCCACCCAGACAGCGCCGGCCAGCTGCGGGGTGTAGCCGACGAACCACGACTCCACGTGGTTGTCGGTCGTGCCGGTCTTGCCTGCCGCGGGGCGGCCGCCCGCGAGCTTGGCCTGGGTGCCGGTGCCCTTCTGGATGACGCCCTCGAGCAGCTTGGTGGCGCCGTTGGCGACGTCCTTGCTGATGACCTGCTTGCAGTTGTCGGTCGGCAGCTTGATGGGCTTCTTGTCGTTCGTGGTGATCGACAGGATCGGGTTCGGGGTGCAGTACTTGCCCTCCGCGGCCAGCGTCGCGTAGGACGAGGCGAGCGTCAGCGGGGTGGTGTCGTTGGCGCCCAGCGTGACGGCCGCCGGGTAGCACTCGATCTCCTTGCCGGTGCCCTGGTGCAGGCCCATCTTGTTCATGGTGTCGTGCACCTTGTTGGTGCCGAGCTTGAGCACGAGGGACGCGAATGCGGTGTTGACGGACTTCTGGGTCGCCAGCGAGAAGGGCAGCGGCTTGCCGCCGATGGCCTCGTCGTTGCGGACCGGCCAGGCGGATCCGGCGCCGCACTTGCCCTTCATCTCGGACGGCGTGTAGATCGCCGCCTGCTTCGGGGTGGCGTACTTCGAGGGGATCTTGCCGTTGACGGGGATGCCGTTCTCGAGGGCGGTGACGATGGCGAACATCTTGGCCGTCGAGCCGAACTGGGCGCCGCTGGTGCCGCCGTACTTCTGGTCGACGTTCCAGTTGACCTGGGTGTACTTCTTGCCCTTCTGCCCGGTCGTGGGGAAGCGCGAGGCCTGCACCATCGCGAGGACCTTGCCGGTGCCCGGCTCGATGATGCTGGCGGCGGCGCCGATGCGCTCGGAGTTGCCGACGGGCACCTTCTTCTCGACCTGCGCCTGGGCCATCGCCTGGACCTTGGGGTCGAGCGTGGTCTGGATGGTCAGGCCGCCCTGGTTGATCTTCTTGATCCGCTCAGGAACCGACTTGCCCAGTGCCGGCAGCTGCTTGAGGTAGGCGAGGATGTACTCGCAGAAGTACGGCTGGGTCGAGCGGCCGCAGGTGTTCTGCGCCGGCTTGACCTTCAGCATCTTCTTCACCGGGATGGCCTTGGCGGCCTTCCACTCCTTGTCGGTGACCATGCCGAGCTCGTGCATCCGGTCGAGCACCACGTTGCGGCGCACCTGTGCGCGCTCGGGGTTGTGGATCGGGTCCGTCCTGCTCGGCTGCTGCACCAGACCGGCCAGCAGGGCCGACTGCGAGAGGGTCAGCTTGGCGGCGCTGGTGCTGAAGTAGTGCTGCGCGGCGGCCTCGACGCCGTAGGCCTGGTCGCCGTAGTAGACGAGGTTGAGGTAACCCTCGAGGATCTGGTCCTTCGTCAGCTGCTTCTCGAGCGTGATCGCGTACTTCAGCTCCTGCAGCTTGCGGGTGTACGTCTTGGCGGTCGCGGCCTGGGCGGCGGCCTTGTCGTTGTTCCGCAGGGCGTTCTCCTGCAGCGTGATCTTGACGTACTGCTGGGTCAGGGTGGACGCGCCCTGGGTGTCGCCGCCCTTGAAGTTCGAGACCAGGGCCCGGGTGATGCCGCGGGGGTCGACGCCGCCGTGCTCGCGGAAGCGGGAGTCCTCGATCGCGATCTGGGCGTTCTGCATCGTCTTGGAGATCGCCTTCAGCGGCACGATGATGCGATTCTCGTCGTACGGCGTGGTGATCAGCCCGCCGCGGGCGTCGTAGATCTTGGACTGCTGCGCCAGCGGGGAGGTCGTGAACTCCCCCGGGAGCGAGTCGAACGCCTGGACGCCGGACTTCGCCGCGCTGCCGGTGGCGCCCACGGCCGGGATCACCAGGCCGGCCGCCAGCAGGCCCATCACCATGGCGGTGGCGACGAAGGCCCCCAGCAGGCTGAGCACGTTCGCGAAGTTCGAGGCACGTCCTTGCATGGGGCAAGGGTAACCGCCGAGGCCCCTTTGACCCGTTCTCGCGACCCGGCCGGCCACGCCGCCCCTCCCGCAGCGCCGTCGCCGCCCTGTCGCTGCCGCTGACCCGCCCCACCCGAGGTCGTCCCCGCACCACCCCTGCGCGGGAGATGCCGGTTCGGGCCGGAGGACGGCTCCGATGTGCTCACCCGGGCCACGCCGCATGGCCCAAAAGGGTTGTGCCAGAGCGTAGTCAGGTGTGACTAGTCCGTTTGGCCATCGCAGAACTACACGAATGGGCCATGTCTTCACAGGCGTGAACTTTTCTATCGTCAGTCGTGCCCGAGTCGGACATAAGCAACCGGTTCGGCGCAGTTTGCCCCCGTTTGACTGGAGGACCGTCATGACCATCGCGCCGTCCCGCACCGCCCGTCCGGTGGCCTTCGGGGCCCACTGGGTCGAGGACTGGGCGCCGCTCGGCCGATGCGCCAAGTCCGACCCGGACGCCCTCTTCGTGCAGGGTGCGGCCCAGCAGACCGCCAAGATCGTGTGCCAGGGGTGCCCGGTCATCGCCGAGTGCCTCGCCGACGCCCTCGACAACCGCACCGAGTTCGGTGTGTGGGGCGGGATGACCGAGCGCGAGCGTCGTGCGCTCCTCAAGCGTCGGCCGAACATCGCCTCCTGGGCCACCCTCTTCGCGCAGGCCCGCGCCGCCCAGGGCGACCAGAGCGCCGTCAGCGCCTGACCCGCGCAGACGTTCCTGCAGGTCAGGCCGCTGTGAGCGCCTCACCTGCGTGGCGTCAGGACGCCGTGAGCGCCTGACCGACCTCCCGCAGGCCCTCCAGGTCGTGGATGTCCTGGGCTGCCGCCGGCACCTCCACCACCGGTATGCCGGGGTGCCCGGCCGTGAACCGGCGCGCCAGCGCCTCCTGCCGCTCCGCGGTCTCCGCCAGGTTGGCGTGCAGCCGGAGCAGGCCCTCGGTCAGGGGTGCCGTCCCCGACCCGCCCTCGGTCTCCGCCAGCTGCTCGGCGGCGGCGAGCGCGCGCGCCCCCGTCAGCGTCGGTGCCGACAGGCGCTGCACACGGTTGAGCACGACCCCGGCGAGCGGCATACCCTCCTGGTCGAGCCGGTCGACGAAGAAGGAGGCCTCCCGCAGCGCGTCGCGCTCGGGCGCCGCGACCACCACGAAGGCCGTCTCGGGGTTCTTCAGCAGGGCATACGTCTTGTCGGCGCGCTCCCGGAAGCCGCCGAACATGGTGTCGAGCGCGGCCACGAAGGTCTGCACGTCCTGGAGCACCTGCCCGCCGAGGATCTTCGACATCACGGTGGTGGCCATGGTGACCCCGGAGCTGAACACCTTCAGGTAGGCCCGGCCGCCCGCCTTGGCGGGGGCCATGAGCAGGCGGATGAAGCGGCCGTCGAGGAACGAGCCGAGCCGCTTCGGGGCGTCGAGGAAGTCGAGGGCCGAGCGTGACGGAGGGGTGTCGACGACGATGAGGTCCCAGCTGCCCTCGCGCTCGGCGCGGCTGCGCAGCTGGCCGAGCTTCTCCATGGCCATGTACTCCTGCGTGCCCGCGAACGAGCTCGAGACCGCCTGGTAGAAGGGGTTGGCCAGGATCTGGGCCGCCTTGTCGGGCGTGGCGTGGGCCTCGACGACCTCGTCGAAGGTCCGCTTCATGTCGAGCATCATGGCGTCGAGCGTGCCGCCCGAGCCGGTGTCGAAGCCGGCCACCGGGCGAGGGGTGTTGTCGAGCTCGGTCAGCCCCAGTGACTGGGCCAGCCGCCGGGCCGGGTCGATCGTCAGCACGACCACGTGCCGGCCGAGCTCGGCTCCCCGCAGCCCGAGGGCCGCGGCGACGGTCGTCTTGCCGACGCCGCCCGCACCCGTGCAGACGATGATGCGGGTGCTGCGGTCGCGCAGCAGCGCATCGAGGTCGAGGCGGGCGGCTCCGGCGGGGTCGGTGGACCGGTCCTGGGTCGCCCTCGTCCTGGGAGGCATCAGATCATCCCCTGCTCGGTGAGGGCGTCGGCGAGCACGCGGATCCCGCCGGCGTCGGTGCCCTCCGGGAGCAGCGGCAGCCGGTAGACCTGCCGGCCCTGGGCGAGCAGGATGGCCTCCTGCTCCTGCTGCAGGGCGACCCGCTCGGCGTGCTCGCCCGCCTGCTCCAGCAGCCCGGCCACCATGGCGGCGCTGGTGCGCACCGACACCGACTTCAGGTCGGAGGTCACCGCGGCCGCGACGCCGGTGCGGTCGGACTCGACGGAGGCCAGCTCCTTCTCCTCCACCATCGGCGCGTGCACCTGGTTGATGACGATGGCACCGAGTGGCAGCGAGGCCTTCTGCAGCTCGGCGAGCGCGTCGACCGTCTCCTGCACGGGCATCTCCTCCAGGAGGGAGACGACGTGCACCGCGGTCGTGTGGCTGCGCATCATGCGGGTGATCGAGTCGGCCTGCGTGCGGATCGGGCCCACCTTGGCCACGTCGGCCACCTCGGCGTTGACGTTGAGGAAGCGCACGACCCGGCCGGTCGGCGGCGCGTCGAGCACCACGGCGTCGTAGACGGGGCGGTCCTTGTGGCGGCCGCCCTGACGTCGGCCGGCCGCCTCGTAGACCTTGCCGATGAGCAGGACGTCGCGCAGGCCCGGCGCGATGGTCGTGGCGAAGTCGACCGCGCCGACCTTCTCGAGCACGGTGCCCGCGCGGCCGAGCCGGTAGAACTTCTGGAGGTACTCCATGAGCGACTCGCGCACGTCGACGCTCAGGCCGTAGAGCTCGCCCCCGTTGCGCTCGTGCAGGATGCGGGTCTCCTCGTGCCCGATCGGCGGCACGTCGAACGTCTGCGAGATGCCCTGGCGCTCCTCCACCTCGGCCAGCAGCACCCGCTTGCCCTGCTGGGTGAGCGCGAGGGCGAGGGCCGCGGCGACGGTCGTCTTGCCGGTTCCCCCCTTGCCGGTCACGACGTGCAGCCGCACTCCGGCGTGGCTGGGGGCGGCGGCGGGGGGCATGGCGCCAGCCTAGGAGGCGATGCCGGAGACCGCAGCCAGGACCTCGGCGAAGGCCGGGTGCTCGGGGTCGATCAGCGCGAAGTGGTCGCAGTCGGCCACCTCGCGCAGCGTGACCGGCCGGTCCGGCCCCGTCCCCGGCAGGGCGGCCACCTTCTCGCGGTAGGAGCGGGAGACGGCCGGCGGCACGACGTCGTCGTCCGCGCCGTGCACCAGCACCACCGGCGCCACGGGGGTGTGCTGCGCGGGGTCGGCCGCGGCATACGCCTCGGCTCGCTCGGCGGGGGTGCCGCCGAGGAACGCCTCCACGGCGCCGTCGCCGAGCCGCATCTCGAACGCCGCCCGCAGGTCGACCACGCCGGCCAGGCTCACCACACCGGCCAGGCCGGCGCCCCACGGCTGGCCGGCCGCCCACGCAACGAGGTGCCCGCCCGCGGAGTGCCCCACGAGCACGAGGAGGTCGGGCAGGTCGGGATCGGCCCGCACCGCCGCCACGGCGGCCGCGATGTCGTCACTGGTCCCCGGCCAGCCGCCCCCCGGCATACCGGTCCGTCGGTACTCGACCACCGCCACCGGCCAGCCGGCGTCGGCGAAGGCCTGCGCCTGGCAGGCGGCGTGCGTGCGGTCGTACTCCGCGCGCCAGAAGCCGCCGTGCACGACGACGACGGTGACGTCCTTCGCCGCGCCCGTGGGCAGGCGGACGTCATAGACGTGGGCGGGGTCGAGGCCGTATGCCGTGGTGCGGGCCGGCGGGGGAGCCGGCCGGTCGAGGACCGCCTCGGGGTCGCGTGCGGGAGGCGCCGGGGGCTGGGGGTCGGCCATACCGCCATCCTGTCAGCGCCGGTCAGCACGCAGCCTGTCAGCACTCAGGGGGAAGGTCGCTACGCTGCGCCCATGAAGAAGTACGAGTACGCGACCGTGCCCCTCATCGTCCACGCGACGAAGCAGATCCTCGACCAGTGGGGCGAGGACGGCTGGGAGCTGGTGCAGGTCCTGACCGGACCCGACGGCGGCAACCTGGTCGCCTACCTCAAGCGAGAGAAGGCCTGAGCATGAGTGCAGTCGAGGACCGCCTGAAGGAGCTCGGCCTGACCGTCCCGGAGGTCGCCACGCCCGTCGCCGCCTACGTGCCGGCGCTCGCCGACGGCCGCCGGGTCTACACCTCCGGCCAGCTGCCGATGGTGAACGGCGAGCTCGCCGCGATCGGCAAGGTCGGCCACGGCGAAGGCCTGGTCGCACCGGAGAAGGCCGCCGAGCTGGCCCAGGTCTGCGCGCTGAACGCCATCGCCGCCGTGAAGTCCGTCGTGGGTGACCTCGACAAGGTGGCGCAGGTCGTCAAGGTCGTCGGCTTCGTCGCCAGCGACCCGTCGTTCACCGGCCAGCCCGGCGTCATCAACGGCGCCAGCGAGCTGCTCGGCAAGGCCTTCGGCGACGCGGGCATCCACGCCCGCTCGGCTGTCGGTGTCGCGGTGCTGCCGATGGATGCCCCCGTCGAGGTGGAGATCATCGTCGCCCTCGCCGACGACTGAGGACCGTTGAGGACCCTGCCGCCCAGGAGCCTGCCGTGATCCGGGACTTCCCGGTGGCGTCGGTGCTGCGCGAGCACGCCGACGCCTGGCAGGCCGGTGGAGAGCCCGCGCGTCCGCGGCCGGCCGCCACCGTCATGTTCGTGCGCGACGGCGCGGCAGGGCTGGAGGTCTTCATGCTCCGCCGGGTGGCCGCCATGGCCTTCGCCCCGCGCACCATGGTGTTCCCCGGCGGTGGGGTCGACCCGCGCGACGCCGACCCGCGGCTGCCGTGGGCGGGTCCGAGCCCGGCGGAGTGGGCCGAGCGGCTGCAGACCGACGAGGCGACCGCACGCGAGCTGGTGACGGCGGCGGTGCGAGAGGTCTTCGAGGAGTGCGGCGTGCTGCTGGCCGGCCCGTCCGACGACACCGTGCTCGCCGACGTCGCGACGCCGCACTGGCACGAGCAGCGCCAGGGCCTGCTCGACCGGTCGCACTCGCTGGCCGAGGTGCTCATCGCCCACGACCTGGTGCTGCGCTCGGACCTGCTGACCTACCGCGCGCACTGGATCACACCCGTCTTCGAGCCGCGTCGCTACGACACCCGCTTCTTCGCCGCGGCCGTGCCTCAGGGGCAGGCGGCCGACGACCGGACCAGCGAGGCCGACGTCGCCGACTGGGTGGCCGCGGCCGACCTGCTGGAGGCGCACCGCAGGGGAGAGGCGCTGATGCTGCCGCCCACGGTCGTCTGCGTCGAGGAGGTCGCCGCCGCCGCGAGCGCGGCCGCCTTCATCGCCGAGCAGCCCCCTGTCGCTGCCGTGACGCCGGTGCTCACCGAGACCCCGGACGGCCTGGTCATGCGGGCGGACCTGCCCCGGTGACCGCCCCGCCTGCCGCCGAGCACTGGTCAGGGGGCCAGGTCACCCAGCGCGCCCACTGCGTGCTCGCTCCCAACCCCGGCCCGATGACCCTCGACGGCACCAACACCTGGGTGCTGCTCGAGCCCGGGAGCACCGAGGCCCTCGTCATCGACCCGGGCCCACTCGACGAGGCCCACCTGCGCCGGGTGCTGGCCCTGGTGGAGGAACGCGGCGCCCGGGTGGTGCAGACGGTCCTGACCCACGGCCACCTCGACCACGCCGAGTCGGCACGGCGGTTCGCCGAGCTCACCGGTGCCCCCACGCGAGCCGTCGGGCGCGGCCACGACGACCTGGGCGACGGCGACGTGCTGCGCGCCGGCGGCCTCGAGCTGCGCGTCGTCGCGACCCCCGGGCACACCTCCGACTCGCTGTCCTTCGCCCTGCCCGCCGACCACGCGCTGCTCACCGGCGACACGGTGCTCGGCCGGGGCACCACGGTGGTGGCGCACCCCGACGGCGAGCTCGCGGCATACCTGGCGTCACTGGAGCGGATCGCCGCCCTCACCGGCGGCGGCGAGGTGACCACCATCCTCCCCGGTCACGGACCGGTCGTGCCCGACGCCTCGGCGATGGTCGAGTTCTACCGGGTGCACCGCCGCGAGCGGCTCGAGCAGGTGCGGCAGGCGCTCGCCGACGGCGCCCAGGGCGTCGAGGACGTGGTGGAGCGCGTGTATGCCGCCGTGCCCCGCGAGGTGTGGCCGGCGGCCCGCCTCAGCGTGGCCGCCCAGCTGGAGTACCTGGAGAAGGTCGGTTAGCGAGGGTCAGCGGGCGCGACGCTTGAGGCGCTCGACGTCCTGGATCAGCACGGCGCGAGCCTCGAGCCGGAGCCAGCCACGGCTGGCGAAGTCGGCCAACGCCTTGTTGACGGTCTCGCGGGAGGCGCCGACGAGCTGGGCGAGCTCCTCCTGCGTGAGGTCGTGCGAGACGAGGATGCCGTCCTCGACCGGCCGCCCGAACCGGTTGGCGAGGTCGAGCAGCGCCTTGGCGACGCGGCCCGGGACGTCGGTGAAGACGAGGTCGGCGAGGTTCTCGTTGGTGCGGCGCAGCCGCTTGGCCAGGGCCGCGAGCAGGACCTTGGCCACCTCGGGGCGGCCGGAGAGGAGGCCGGAGAGGTCCTCGTGGCCGATGCCCATGAGCTGGGTCTCGGCAACGGCGGTGGCGGTCATGGTGCGCGGGCCCGGGTCGAACAGGCTCAGCTCGCCGAACATCTCGCCGGGGCCGAGGATCGCGACGAGGTTCTCGCGTCCGTCGCTGCTGCGGCGGCCGAGCTTGATCTTCCCCTCGCGGATGACGTAGAGCCGGTCGCCCTGGTCCCCCTCGTGGAAGAGCACGTCCCCCCGCTCGAGGTGCCGCTGGGTCATCGACTGCATGAGCCGGCCGGCGGCCTCGTCATCGAGGGCGGCGAACAGCGGGGCTTTCCTCACCACGTCCTGGTCCACGGGCGACAGTGTGCCATGCCGCCCGACAGGGAACTGTCAGCGTTGCCCCGTAGGCTGGGCGGGTGTCTGCTGATGTCCGTGAGGAGTCGCCGGTTGCGCTGACCCGGCGTGCGCGCCGGATGTACCGCGCCCTGCACGAGCACTACCCGTACGCCCACTGCGAGCTCGACTTCGAGAACCCGCTCCAGCTCCTGGTGGCGACGGTGCTGTCGGCGCAGACGACCGACGTCATGGTCAACAAGGTCACCCCCACCCTCTTCGCGACGTACCCGACGGCAGCCGACCTCGCCGCCGCCGACCGCGAGGAGATGGAGGCGATCCTCAAACCGACCGGGTTCTACCGCGCCAAGACCAACTCGGTGATCCGGCTGGCGGCCGACATCGTCGAGCGGTTCGACGGCGAGGTGCCCCCGCGCATGAAGGACCTCGTCACCCTGCCGGGCGTCGGCCGCAAGACCGCCAACGTGGTGCTCGGCAACGCGTTCGGCATCCCCGGCATCACCGTCGACACCCACTTCGGTCGGCTGGTGCGCCGGTTCGGCTGGACCGAGGAGGAGGACCCGGTCAAGATCGAGGAGGTCGTCGGGAAGCTCATCCCCCGCAAGGAGTGGACGATGCTCTCCCACGTCGTGATCTTCCACGGCCGCCGGACCTGCCACGCCCGCAAGCCGGCCTGCGGTGCCTGCCCGGTGGCGCGGTGGTGCCCCTCCTACGGCACCGGCGAGACCGACCCCGAGAAGGCGGCGAAGCTGCTGAAGTTCGAGCTGGCCCCCTCGGCGGCCGGCGCCTCGGAGGCTGCCTCGCCGGTGGCGGCGCCCACGGTTTCCCCGGCGGACGGGGCCTCCCAGGGATGAGCGCGCCCCGTCCCGCGTGGATGACCCGGCTCCAGGACGCCCTCGCCCATCCCGACCCGGAGTACTTCGACCGGTTCCAGCCTCCCGACGAGGGTGGCCGCGAGTCTGCCGTGCTCATGCTCTTCGCCCCGTCGGAAGACGGCGGCGAGGAGGTGGTGCTGACCGAACGCGCCCACCACCTGCGCTCCCACCCGGGGCAGGTCTCGTTTCCCGGTGGGTCGCTCGAGCCGGGGGAGGACGCCGTGCAGGCCGCCCTCCGCGAGGCGCACGAGGAGGTGGGCATCGCCCCCGAGACCGTCGACGTCGTGGCCGAGCTGCCGGCCCTGTTCCTCAGCCCCAGTCAGCACGTCGTGACGCCGGTGCTCGCCTGGTGGCCGGTGCCGAGGGCGTTCCAGAACGTGCACGCCGGCGAGGTCCACCGGGCCGAGATGGTGTCCGTCGACCTGCTGCTCGACGCGTCCATCCGCTTCACCACCGTTCACCCGATGGGCTACGAAGGCCCCGCCTTCGAGGTCGACGGGCTCTACATCTGGGGGTTCACCGCGATGCTGTTCAGCCGGGTCATGCAGCTCGCCGGGCTCGAGCGGCCCTGGGACGCCACGGTCCGCCGGCCGCTGCCGGAGCGGTTCCACCCCCGGTCGCAGCCCGGGGCGCAGTCCCCGTCCCGGCAGGAGGGCAGCCACCAGTGATCTTCGGCCTCGGCATCCTCGACGTGCTGCTCATCCTGCTGCTCGTCGGCTACGCCGTCTCCGGCTACCGGCAGGGCCTGGTGGTCAGCGTGCTGTCGCTGGCCGGCTTCCTCGCCGGCGGCGCGGTGGCGATGTGGCTGCTACCGCTCGCCATCCACCAGTGGACGTCGCTGGAGTCGACGCCGGTCATGCGGGCCGTGGTGATGGTGGCCGGGGTGTTCATCCTCGCCAGCATCGGCCAGGCGGTCGCGGTCGGCATGGGCGGACGGCTGCGTTCGCACGTCCGGGCCCGGCCCGCCCGCGCGTTCGACTCGGCGCTCGGGGCGGTCGCCGTCGTCGTCTCGGTGTCGCTCGTCATCTGGTTCGTCGCCGGTGCCGTGCGCGGTGGTGCACCGGCTCCGTTGGCTCGCGCCATCGGCGAGTCGCGGGTGCTGCGGGCCATCGACACGGTGGTCCCCCCCGAGACGTCGCGTCTCTTCGCGGGCTTCCGCGAGGTGCTCGACCGCGAGGGCTTCCCGCGTGTGTTCGAGGGCATCCAGGCCGAGCCGATCGCCCCGGTCGAGCCGCCGGACCCGAACGTCGCCCGCACGCCCGGGGTCGCCGCGGCCGGGAGCTCGGTCATCAAGCTCACCGGCATCGCCGACGCCTGCAACCGTGGCCAGGAGGGCAGCGGCTGGGTCGTCGCCCCGGGCCGGGTCGTCACCAACGCCCACGTCGTCGCCGGCATGCGTTCGGTGACCCTGCGGGTCAAGGGCACTGGTCCGGCGTACCAGGGTCGCGTGGTGGTGTTCGACCCGGAGCGCGACCTCGCCGTGGTGGCCGCCCCCGGGCTGCCCGCGCCGCCCCTGCGCCTGGGCACCGACCTGAAGCGCGGCAACGGTGGCGTGGTCGCCGGCTTCCCGCTCGACGGCCCCTACCGGCTCGACGCCGCCCGGGTGCGCGACGTCGTGCAGGCCCGCGGGTCCGACATCTACGGCACGCCGGGCACCCGCCGCGAGGTCTACTCCCTCTACGCGCGGGTCCGGCCGGGCAACTCCGGTGGCCCGCTGCTGTCGACGTCCGGCGACGTGGTGGGGGTCATCTTCGCCAAGTCGCTCGACGACAACACCACGGGCTACGCGCTCACCCTCGCCGAGGCGCAGCCGGTGCTGAAGGCGGCGGCGTCGGCGAACCAGCCGGTGAGCACCGGACCCTGCGTCGCCGGCTGAGCCGACGTCACCACCGCTGAGGTCGCGGCACCGAGCTCAGCCGTGCAGGCCGTCGAGCCACCGCACCAGGTGACCGTTGACGGCCTCGGGCGCCTCCTCGGGCAGGAAGTGGCCAGCTCCGGGCACCTCGTGCGCCTCGAACGGTCCGGCGCACCTGGCGCGTGAGGTCGGCATGATCTCCGGGAGCACGGCGGGGTCGTCCTCGCCGTGCAGCTGCAGCACCGGCACCCCCACGGGCCCGCTGACCCGCTTGGCGAACTGCCAGCCGTCGGGGCGCACCTGGCTGCGCACGACCCATCGGTAGTACTCGGCCGCGGAGTGGGCCACGAACGGCAGCGCCATCGCGTCGGCATACATGCGGGCCTCCTCGAGGCTGGGCCAGATGCCCGTCGGTGAGGCCCACTCGCGCAGCAGGCGTTGGACGTAGCCGCCGTGCACCGTCATCTCCCGCTCGGGCACGAACGGGCGCTGGAGCCCCAGGAGGTAGCCGTTGGCCCGCGCCTGCCGGGCGTTGGTGAACGAGGCGTGCCGGAAGACCAGGGGGTGGGGCATGGACAGGGAGCCCACCGCGGAGGTGACGGCCGGCTGCAGGGACGCCATGCTCCACGCGATCCAGCCGCCCCAGCCGTGGCCGACGACCACCGCCTGCGACTCCCCGAGCGATCGGATGACGCTGGCCGCGTCGGTGGCCGAGGTGCGCGTGTCGTAGCCGCGCGGAGGCTTGTCGGAGGCGCCGTAGCCGCGCAGGTCCAGGGCGCACGCGCGGTAGCCGGCGTCGGCGAGGGCCTGCATCTGGTGGCGCCAGGCCCACCAGAACTGCGGGAAGCCGTGCAGCAGCAGCACCAGTGGCCCCTGCCCCTGCTCGGCGACGTGGAAGCGGGCGCCGTTCGCGGCGACGAAGCGGTGCTCCCACGGACCGTCGACGAGCACCATGGCGGCGTCAGGGTTGGTGGGGAACACGGGGTCAGTCTGTCAGCGAGCCGCGGCCGGCGTGCTGGCCCGGCCGAATCCGCTGGAGGTCAGGCGGGTCGAGGTCCCGGGAGGGGGTCGATCCTCACTCGCCGGACTTGAGGGCCTCGATGGTCTCCTGGGCGCTCTTGATCGTCCGCTCCGGCTTGGGCTGCACCTTGGTGACGTTGTTCTTGCCCACGACCCCGAGGATGGCGGCGATGACGAAGAGCAAGGCCGTCGTGATGAGGTAGCCGGCCCACAGGGGCAGCCAGATGGCGATCACGTTGGCGATGGTGTGGAAGAGGAAGATGACGCCGAGGAGCCCGACGAAGGCGGCCCCGGCGAGCAGGCCGGCACCCTTGCCGGCGAGCTTGGCCTCACCGGTGATCTCGGCCTTGGCCAGCGCGATCTCGTTGCGGACGATGGCGGAGAAGTCGGCCGTGGCGTCCGCGACCAGCTGGCCGATCGTGCGTTCCTGACCGAGGGGGCGCTCCTGGCCGAGGGTGGGCTGGGGGCCGGAGGTGCTGGTGGCCATGGGCAGTCCCCTTCGTGTCGTCTACCGCGGCCCGTGCGGGCCGCCTCCACCCTAGCCGCGACCCGGGGTATCCACATCTGAGCGCTGGAAGACGTCGGGTATGCCGTCCTGGTCGGCGTCCTCGCTCTCCTCCAGCGCGATCCGCCGGTAGACCCGGTTGCGGGTGCGCAGCACCACCGAGGCGAGCAGGGCGGCCAGCACCGACCCCATGAGCACGGCGAGCTTCACGTGGTCGTCACGCTCGCTGCCCGTGCCGAACGCCAGCTCGCCGACGAGGAGCGAGACGGTGAAACCGATGCCGGCCAGCAGCGACAGGCCGAGGACGTCCCACCACGAGAGTCCCTCGTCGAGCTCGGCGCGGGTGAACCGGGTGACCAGCCACGTGCCACCGAAGACGCCCACGAGCTTGCCGGCGACGAGGCCGACCATGATGCCCAGGGCCACCTCGTCGGCGAAGGTGGCACCGAGGCCGCCGACGACGGTCACCCCGGCGGCGAAGAAGGCGAAGACCGGCACGGCCACCCCTGCCGAGAGGGGCCGCAGGCGGTGCTCGAACCGCTGCGCCACGTCGACACCGGCGCTGAGGGTGCTCAGCCGGGGCACGCTCTCCCGGGGCCGCACCGGCACGGTCAGGCCCAGCAGGACGCCGGCCACCGTCGCGTGGATGCCCGACGCGTGCACCAGCGCCCAGGTGGCGACGGCCAGCGGCAGCAGCAGCCACCACTGCGTGAACCGTCGCTGCACGAGGAAGGCGAAGACGGCCAGGGGCACCACGGCGAGCGCCAACGCCGGCAGGTCGAGCGAGGAGGTGTAGAAGATCGCGATGATCGTGATGGCCACGAGGTCGTCGACGACGGCCAGGGTCAGCAGGAACGAGCGGAGCGAGGCCGGCAGGTGGGTGCCGATGACGGCCAGGACCGCGAGCGCGAACGCGATGTCGGTGGCCGTGGGGACCGCCCAGCCCCGCAGCGCGTCACCCGAGGGGCCCAGGCCCAGCACCACCGCGGTGAAGAGCGCGGCAGGAAGAGCCACGCCACACAGGGCGGCGACGACGGGCACGGCGGCCTTGGCCGGGTCGCGCAGGTCTCCGACGAGGAACTCGCGCTTGAGCTCCAGGCCGGCCACGAAGAAGAAGATGGCCAGCAGCCCGTCGGCAGCCCACTGGCCGAGCGACAGGTCGAGGTGCAGTGCGTGGGGACCGAACGAGAAGTCGCGCAGCGCGGCATACCCCTCCCGCCACGGCGAGTTCGCCCACAGCAGCGCGGCGACCGCGGCGGCCAGCAGGAGCGCCCCACCGACGGTCTCCGTGCGCAGCGCGGCGGCGACCCGCTGGGCCTCGGCCCAGCTCGGGCGCCGGAGGATGCGCGGACGAAGGGGCGGATGCGTCACAGGGTCTCCTGGGGGTCGGGGCCTCGCTCAGACCCCCGCCGACGGGCGGGCGCCGCCGACCAGACTTCCCGGCACACCAGGAGCCAGTTTACCGACCCGCTGGCTACGACGGCCCGCGGGAGGACCGGGCTACCGCGGCCGCGAGGTCCTCGAAGGTCCGCGCGAGCTCGCGCAGGAGCGCGTCGTCGGGCACCACCTGGCGGTCGACGAGGGTGGTGCCGAGCTCGAGGCCCGGCGCCTCGACCACGGTCATCTTCACCCGCTCGAGCGTCTGGCGCAGCGCCGCCTTGGCGTAGCGGGCGGCGTACCAGCCGTACCCGACACAGGCGACGGGCAGGCCCTCCCACTCGGCGTACAGGAAGTCGATCGCGTTCTTCAGCGCCGCGTTGTAGCCGCGGTTGTACTCCGGCATGACGACGAGCAGCGCCTCGGTGTCGCGGATCGCCGCCGACCAGCGCCGGGTGTGCTCGTGCGCGTAGTTGCCCTCGGAGGGCTCGCGGGGCTCGTCGAGGAACGGCAGCGCGAAGTCGGCGAGGTCGAGCAGCTCCGCCTCGAACCGGTCGTCCGGCACCTGCTCGAGGACCCACTGCGCCACAGTCGGGCCGAGCCGGCCCGGGCGGGTGCTGGCGATGACGACGGACAGGCGCGGGCGACCCATGCGGGAAGCCTAGGTGGCGCCGTCAGGACGCGGTGAGGCGGTCGACCCAGTCGCTGGGCCAGGGGGCGCTCTGCGGGCGTCCGGGACCGCTGCGGTCGAGGTGCACCGTGACGTACCGGCCCTTCGCGGCCCGCACGCGGGGTGCGCCGTCGAACTCCTCGCCCCAGACCTCGAACGCGAACACCATCGACGACCTCCCCAGCTCGGTGACGGTGACGGTGGTGATCACCTCCTGGCCGAAGAACAGCGGCGCCTCGAAGTCGGCCTCGAAGCGGACCCGTGGCGCGACGGGGAAGTAGCCGTCCAGGCTGCGCTCGCGGGCCAGCGACGCCTCGGCCGACTCGACCAGCCGCGTGACGGTGCTGTTGTGGTAGATGCCGGCGGCGTCCGTGTCGATCCACTCGATGCGGGAGCGCAGTGTCGCGCTGGCGTTCGGTGTCCTCACACCGGCACGGTCTCAGGCGTCAGTGGCGCGGACTCGGTCGCCCCCGGACGCCAGCGCAGGTGGACCTGGCCCTGCTCGCCGTCGCGCAGCAGCGCGAGCCGCGGTGGGACGCGGTCGGTGCGCGACGTGGGCGGACGGCGACGCCCGGCCTTCCAGGGGTCGGGCCACTCGGCGGCCGGCCCGGCATACCCCTGCTCCGCCGCGGCGTGGAGGGTCCACTGTGGGTCGTAGAGGTGGGTTCGCCCGAGGGCGCACAGGTCGGCGCGACCGGCGAGCAGGATCGAGTTCACGTCGTCGTACGAGGAGATGGCCCCGACCGCGATGACGGCGACACCAGCGGGCCGCGCGACCTCGTGGCGGATCCGGTCGGCGAACGGCGTCTGGTACGACCGGCCGAAGGCCGGCTTCTCGTCCTGGGTGACCTGGCCGGACGAGACGTCGATGGCGGCGGCGCCGTGCTCGATGAAGGCGCGCGCGATCTCGACGGAGTCGTGCTCGGTGTTGCCGTCGGGCACCCAGTCGGTGGCCGAGATGCGCACGGTGACCGGCACCGGCTCGGGCACGACCTCGCGCACCGCGTCGAACACTTCGAGCGGGAAGCGGAGCCGGTTCTCCAGCGACCCGCCGTACTCGTCGGTGCGCACGTTCGAGATCGGCGACAGGAACGAGGACAGCAGGTAGCCGTGGGCGGCGTGCACCTCGACGAGGTCGAAGCCCGCGTCGACACCTCGGCGCGCGGCGTCGCGGAAGTCGGCCACGACGCGGTCCATGTCGGCCCGGGTCATCTCGCGCGGCACGTGGGTGGCCTCCCCGTAGGGCACTGCCGACGGGCCGACGACCTCCCAGTTGCCTTCGGGCAGCGGCTCGTCCATGCCCTCCCACATGAGCTTGGTCGAGCCCTTGCGGCCGGAGTGGCCGAGCTGCAGCCCGATCTTGGCGGTGCTGCGCTCGTGGACGAACCGGGTGATCCGCGCCCACGCGTCCCGCTGCTCGTCGTCCCACAGACCGGGGCAGCCCAGGGTGATCCGGCCTTCGGGCGACACGCAGGTCATCTCCGACATCACCAGGCCGGCGCCGCCGAGCGCCTTGGAGCCGAGGTGCACCAGGTGGAACTCGCCCGGCACGCCGTCGACCGCGCTGTACATGTCCATGGGCGACAGCACGACCCGGTTCTTCAGCTCCAGCGCACCGATCCTCGCCGGCTGGAACATCGCCGGTGCCGCCTCGTCCGCGTCGGCCCCGGCGACCTGGTGGGCGTAGGCCGCCTGGATGCGCGCCGCGAACTCGGCGTCGCGCTCCTGGAGGTTCTCGAAGGTGATGCGGCGCGACCGCGTGAGCAGGTTGAAGACGAACTCGTCGTGGTCCTGGTCGGCGTACATCCCGATGTTCTCGAACCACTCCAAGCTGGCCTGGGCCGCGCGCTGGGTCGACTCCACGACCGGCTTGCGCTCCTCCTGGTATGCCGTGAGCGCCGCCTCGACGGTCGGGTGCTCGTGCAGGCAGGCGGCCAGGGCCAGGGCGTCCTCCATGGCCAGCTTGGTGCCTGAGCCGATGGAGAAGTGGGCGGTGTGGGCGGCGTCGCCGAGCAGCACGACGTTGCCGTGGTGCCACGACTCGTTGCGGACCGTGGTGAAGCTGATCCACTTGGAGTTGTTCGTCAGGATGCGGTGGCCCTGCAGGTCGTCGGCGAAGATCTCGGCGACCCGCTGCACGGCGTACTCGTCGGACACCCCGGGCGGGAAGACCTCGTGCTCGGTGCGGTCGAATCCCGCTGCGCGCCAGACGTCCTCGTGCATCTCGACGATGAACGTCGAGCCCTGGTCGGAGTACGGGTACCCGTGGATCTGCATGGTCCCGAACTCGGTGTTGCGGACGATGAACTGGAAAGCCTCGAAGACGAGGTCGGTGCCGAACCAGATGTACTTGTTGTGCCGGCGGTCGAGGCTGGGGCCGAACGCGTCGGCATACCGCGTGCGCACCTGCGAGTTGAGCCCGTCGGCGGCCACGACGAGGTCGTGCGTCGCGCGCAGCTCCTCGGTGTCGGGCGCCTCGGTGCGGTAGTGGACGACCACGCCGAGCTCGGCGGCCCGGGCCTGCAGCAGCCGCAGCAGCTCCTTGCGGCTCATCGCCGCGAACCCCTGGCCGCCGATCGTCGAGGAGCGCCCGTCGACGCTGACGTCGATGTCGGTCCAGCGCGCGAACTGCCGCTCCATCGCGGCGTGGATCGTGGTGTCGGCGTTCTCGATCCCGCCGAGCGTCTCGTCGGAGAAGACGACGCCGAAGCCGAACGTGTCGTCGGGGGCGTTGCGCTCCCAGACGGTGACCTCGTGGGCCGGGTCGAGCTGCTTCATCAGGGCGGCGAGGTAGAGCCCACCGGGCCCCCCGCCGACGACCGCGATCCTCATGACGTCTCCTTGCCGGCCGTTTCGGCCTGGGCGTGCTGGGCCTGCTCGCGCAGCTTGAAGTGCTGGAGCTTGCCGCTGGTGTTGCGGGGCAGCCGGTCGACGAAGCGGACCCGGCGCGGGTACTTGTACGGGGCGAGGGTGGCCTTGACGTGGTCCTGGATCTCGCGGACCTTGGCGTCGTCGCCGACGACCCCCTCGCGCAGGACGACGAAGGCGCTGACGATCGAGCCCCGCTCGGCGTCGGGCTCGCCGACGACCCCGACCTCGACGACGTCGGGGTGGACGTCGATGGCCGCCTCGACCTCGGGCGCGCCGATGTTGTAGCCGGAGGAGACGATCATGTTGTCGGTGCGGGCGCGGTAGAAGAAGTAGCCGTCCTCGTCCTGCACGAAGGTGTCGCCCGTGACGTTCCACCCGTCGACGACGTAGCCGCGCTGGCGCTCGTCGTCGAGGTAGCGGCAGCCGACCGGGCCGATGACCGCGAGCCGCCCCTCGGTGCCGGGTGGGACGGGCCGGTCGTCCGGGCCGAGGACGGTGGCGCGGTACCCGGGGACGGGCCTGCCGGTGCTGCCGGGGCGGATGTCGTCACCGGCCGCGGAGATGAAGATGTGCAGCATCTCGGTGGCGCCGATGCCGTCGATGACCTTCAGCCCCAGCTCGTCGCGGATCGCCTCCCAGACGTCCCGGGCGATGTGCTCGCCGGCGCTGACCGCCTTGCGCAGCCCGCGCAGCCGCGCGAGGTTGCCGCTCTTGATGACCTGCTTGTATGCCGTGGGGGCCGTCGCGAGGACCGTCACCCCGTGCTCCTCGACCAGCTCGGCGAGCTGGACCGGAGTCGCGGACTCGGTGAGCAGGGCGCAGGCGCCGGCTCGCAGCGGGAAGACGACGAGCATGCCGAGCCCGAACGTGAAGGCGAAGGGCGCGGTGCAGGCGACCACGTCGTCGGGCTCGAGGTGCAGGACGTGCCGGCCGAAGGTGTTGTCGATCGACAGGATGTCGCGCTGGAAGTGGGTGGTGATCTTGGGGACGCCGGTGCTGCCCGACGTCGGGCCGAAGAGGGCGACGTCGTCGGCGGCGGTGTCGGCGGCCTCGAACTCGCCGGACTTCGTGGCAGCGCGGCGGCTGAGGTCGTCGCCCGAGTCGCCGTCGTAGGGGACGACGACGAGATCGGGCGCCACGGTGTCGCGCACCGTGAGCACGTCCTCGACGAAGCGGTGGTCGACGAGGGCGACGGTGGGGCGGGTCTTCTCCACGACCGGCCCCAGCTCGCGGGCGCGCAGCGCGGCCATGGTCGTGACGACCACGCCACCGGCCCTGAGGGCGCCGAGCCAGGCGGCGACGGTCCACGGGGTGTTGGGGGCGCGCAGCAGGACGCGGTTGCCGGGGACGAGCCCGAGGTCCTCGGTGAGGACGGCGGCGACCTGGTTGGTGCGGGTCAGCAGCTCGCCGTAGGTCCACACCGTGCCGTCGGGGGTGCGCAGCGCGGGGCGGTCAGGGCCGTGGGTGCGGATGGTCTCGTCGAGCAGCTCGACGGCTGCGTTGAGGCGCTCGGGGTACTGCAGGTCCGGCGTGGTGAACTCGAGCACCGGCCACTGCTCGGCGGGCGGCAGGTGGTCGCGGGCGAAGGTGTCGACGTGGCCGCTCGGCGACAGGCCGGGCCGGGGACGGGTGGGGGTGGACGACATCACGAGCCTCCGGAGCTGGTGCGGATCATGCCTTCCTGCACGACGGTCGCGAGGTGCTCGCCGTCGGGGGTGAAGAAGCGGCCGAGGCCGACGCCGCGGCCGGCGCCGGCCGCGAGGGCCTCCTGCGCGTAGAGCAGCCAGCCGTCGAGGACGCCGGGGCCGGGCGCGCGGTGGAACCACATGGCGTGGTCGAGGCTGGCGGTGACGAGGCCAGGCTGTGCCCACGGCACCCCGAGCACCCGCAGGACCGGCTCGAGGATCGTGTAGTCGCAGACATATGCGAGCGCCGCGAGGTCGCGCTGGGCGTCCGTGAGTCCGTCGACGGGGCGCAGGGCGTCGAACGGCCGGATCCACACCGCCTGCTGCGCCACGCGGCCACCATCGACCTCGACGTAGACCGGGCCCGGCACGTGTCGCATGTCGAAGCTGCGTCCCGCGGACCAGTACTCCTTGGACGCGTCCGTCATGGTCGTGCCGCTGCCGGGCGCCACGTCCGCGAGGTATGCCGCCGAGCTGGGCAGCGACTCCGGTGCCGGTACGTCGGTGGGCGCGGCCGCGGCATACCGGCCTCCCTCCTCGCCGGCGGCGAAGCTGGCGAGGCAGGTGTAGGCGGGCTTGCCGTTCTGGAAGGCGCGGACCTGCCGCGTCGCGTAGCCGCGGCCGTCGCGCAGGACCTCGACCTCGTAGGTCACCGGCGCGCCGATGTCGACCGGCCGCATGAAGTAGCTGTGCATCGAGTGCATGGCCTTGCCGTCGGTGACGGTGAGCATCGCGGCCGCTGCCGCCTGCGCCACCATGTCGCCGCCGTAGGCCTTCGGCCACGGGCACGGTTGTGTCGTGGCGGTGAACGCGACGTCGAAGCGCTGCGGTTCGGCTGGCGTGAGCTCGAGGGCCCGGGCCAGGACCTCGGACGTGGGGCTCGTCCGCGTGGAACCCGCGGTCGACGCCCGCTCGGCGCTCCGTGCCTCCTGGGCGCTCCGTGCCTCCTGGGCGCTCAAGGGCGGTCCACCCAGTGCCGCAGGTCCGCGTCGTCGACCTGCGGGAGGTTGACGACGATGTTCTCGGGGGTGCGGGTGGTCATCCAGGTCAGCGGGTTGTTGCGGTCGAGGTTGCACTCGACGTGCGGCATGAACGGCGGGACGAAGACCCAGTCGCCCTCCTCCATGTCGATGTAGTCCTCGAACCGCTCGCCGAAGTAGATGCGGGCGCGACCGGAGAGGACGTATCCGCCTGTCTCGGCCTCGCCGTGGTGGTGGGGGACGGAGCGGTAGCCGGCTTCGTTGCTCACCTTGCCGAACCACAGGCGCTTGGCCGGCGTGTGCTGGATGCTGACGCCGGAGATGCGGCTGGCGCCGGAGCTCTGGCCGGTGTCGCCGCCCTCGGAGCCGGCCCGGGTCACGACCGGGACGACGAGGCCGTTCTCGTTGGCCCAGGGGGACGGGTCGCCCTCGAGCTGGTACCTGCTGAAGTCGGGTTCCACGGGAGCTCCTTGCTGCGGTCGGGACGGGTTGCTGGTGGTCGTCATCGGGTCGTGGGGGGACCGGGGCGAGGCGGCTCAGGTCTGCACTGAGTCGTCGGTGAGCCGGATGGTGTTGCGCAGCAGGCCGATTCCCTCGACCTCGGTCTCGAGCACCTCGCCGTCGGCGAGGAAGCGCTGCGGGTCGCGAGCGGTGCCGACACCGCCCGGCGTCCCGGTGAGGACGAGGTCGCCGGGACGCAGGACCGTGAAGGTCGAGATGTACGCGAGCAGGTCGGGGGCGTCGAAGACCAGGGTCTTGGTGCTGTCGCGCTGCACCTCCTCACCGTCGACGCGGCAGGTGATCGTCAGGCCGGCTGCGGGGTCGACCTCGTCGGGCGTCACGACGACCGGGCCGGTCGGGGTCGAGCGGTCCCACGCCTTGCCCTGGAACCACTGCAGCGTTCGGTACTGCCAGTCGCGCACCGACACGTCGTTGGCGACGGTCCAGCCGGCGATCGCGGCAGCGGCGGTGGCACGGTCGGCGCCGCGCAGTGGGGCGCCGACGACGACGGCGAGCTCGGCCTCCCAGTCGACGTCCACGTCGGCCGGCAGGCAGATGTCGTCGCCCGGCCCGACGAGGCTGTCGGCGTACTTGGCGAACAGGGTGGGGTGCGTGGGCAGCTCGCGCCCCGTCTCGCGGATGTGCTCGGCGTAGTTGAGCCCGCAGCAGACGACCTTGCCCGGGTGGGGGAGCGGCGCGAGCACCTCCACGTCCTCGAGCAGGTCGCCGAGCGGGGTGCTGGCGTCGAGCCGGCCGCCGGCGGCGAGGTACGCGGACAGGTCGGGCGCCGGGAGCGCACGCCAGCCGTCCGGCGTCCGCACCGCGGCGGTGGTGGTGCCGCGCGTGGCGACGGTGCCGAACTGCATATAGCGAGATTTTCACGATCGTCGCCAAGCGTCAATAGGTCCGCTACCCTCGGCGTATGCCTGGAGCCCGGCAGGCGCGCGAGCGCGCCCGCCGGCGCACGGCCGACGCCCCGCCCACTGCTGGAGGACCCGATGCCCGCCCACCCGCTGACCCCCGTCCCCGTGAACCCTGCCTCGCTGCCGGCACCGAGCGGCTACTCGCACGGGACGCTGTCGGGCAACACCCTCTACCTGGGCGGCCAGACCGCCCTGGACGCCGACATGCGGATCGTCCCGGGTGGGATCGTCGAGCAGTTCCGGCAGGCGTTCTCCAACGTGCTGGCCACCCTTGCCGAGGCAGGGGGCGTGCCGGAGGACCTCGTGAGCATCACGATCTACCTCACGGACATCCCGGACTACCAGGCGCACGGCCGTGAGATCGGGGCGGTGTGGCGCGAGCTCGCCGGACCGGTCTACCCGGCGATGGCCGGCATCGGGACGACCGCGCTGTGGCAGCCCGAGGCCATGATCGAGATCCTCGGCGTGGCCGTCATCCCGGACGAGAGGCTGCGGCCTGCGCGGTGACGAAGTCGTGCGCCGGGCCGGCCAGCGTGTGGTGCAGGGCGAAGAACGTCTCCGCCGCACGGGTCCCCGACCAGTCCTCGGGGAGCAGGTCGGTCGGGAGGCCGGGGTCGAGGTAGGGCAGACGACGCCACGCGGTCAGTGCCCGCAGGTGGTCGGCGAAGGCCTCGGCCCCCGACGGCACCTCCGCTCCGGCCCTTCCCCACCGCCGCAGGGCCGGCCCGTGCGCGTCGAGGAAGTCGTCGTAGAGCTGCTCGAGGGCGTCGAGGTCCCACCACTGCGCGACCTTCGCCACCGGGTCGCCGAAGGCGAGGTACTCCGCGCGGAACAGGTCGACGTACGGCTCGAGGCCCTCGGCGAGAAGCGCCTCGCGGGTGTCCTGGGCGAGGTGGCCCGGCGCGATCCACACCCCGGACGCCACCGTGCCGAAGCCGAGCCAGGACAGGCGGGCCCGCAGGGTGTGCCGCCGCTGGCGCTCGCTCTCGGGCACGGAGAAGACGACGACCACCCAGTCCCGCTCGGAGTCGGGGCGGGCCGCGAAGATGCGGCGGTCGCCCAGCTCGAGCACCCGGCCGGCATACGTGGACAGGGCGTAGCCCGCGACGCCGCCGCGGCGCTCGGACTCGACGATCCCCCGTCGCTTGAGGCGGGTCAGCGCCGAGCGCACGGCCTGCTCGTCGACCCCCGCCGCCGCCATGAGCCGGATCAGCCCACTGACGCTGATCCAGCCCCCGAGCTCGCGGACGTAGAGGCCGAGGAGCGTGACGATGAGGGCCCGGGGCGGCTGCGGGCCGCGGTCCGGGCCACCGTCGAGGTCGGTCGTCGTCACGGGGGCACAGTAGCCGCAGGGGCCACGACACGGGCTGCTGCGCCCGGCCGGTCCCCGGCGGGTGGAGTCGGGGTGGAGGCGGGGTGAAGGTGGCGCGGGGACGACGGGACCGCGGCGGCCCGTGGACGAGGAGTCCGGGGCCGCCGCGATGCCCGACTCAGCCCTCCGAGGACGCGCCCGAGCTCATGCCCTCCTTGATGAGGCTCATGACCGAGGAGTCGGCCAGCGTGGTGACGTCGCCGACCTCGCGGTTCTCGGCGACGTCGCGCAGCAGGCGGCGCATGATCTTGCCGGAGCGGGTCTTGGGCAGCTCGGCGACGATCATGATCGAGCGCGGCTTGGCGATCGGGCCGATCTCGTGGGCCACGTGGTTGCGCAGCTCCTGCACCAGGTCCTTGCCCTCGCCCGGCTCGTCGGCCTCCTCGACCGCCTCCTTGCGCAGGATGACGAAGGCGCAGACGGCCTGCCCGGTGGTCTCGTCGGCGGCACCCACGACCGCGGCCTCGGCGACCTTCGGGTGCGAGACGAGCGCCGACTCGATCTCGGCGGTCGACAGGCGGTGGCCCGAGACGTTCATGACGTCGTCGACGCGGCCGAGCAGCCAGATGTTGCCCTTGGCGTCGTACTTCGCGCCGTCACCGGCGAAGTAGTACTTCGGCCCGAAGCGGCTCCAGTAGGTCTCCTTGTAGCGCTCCGGGTCGCCCCAGATGCCGCGCAGCATCGACGGCCACGGCTTGGTCAGCACGAGGTAGCCGACCTTCTCCGGCTCCGTGAACGGCTTGCCCTCGTCATCGAGGATCTCGGCGCTGATGCCGGGGATCGCCTTCTGCGCCGAGCCGGGCTCGAGGTCGGTGACGCCGGGGAGCGGGCTGATCATGATCGCGCCCGTCTCGGTCTGCCACCAGGTGTCGACGATCGGGCAGCGGTCGCCGCCGATGTGCTTGCGGTACCAGAGCCACGCCTCGGGGTTGATCGGCTCGCCGACCGAGCCGAGCAGCCGCAGCGACGACAGGTCGGACTTGGCGGGGATGTCGTCGCCCCACTTCATGAACGTGCGGATCGCGGTGGGCGCGGTGTAGAGGATGCTGACCTTGTACTTCTCGACGATCTCCCACCAGCGGCCCTGGTGCGGGGTGTCGGGGGTGCCCTCGTAGAGCACCTGGGTGGCGCCGTTGGCGAGCGGCCCGTAGACGATGTACGAGTGGCCGGTCACCCAGCCCACGTCGGCGGTGCACCAGTAGACGTCCGACTCGGGGTGCACGTCGTGGACGACGGAGTTGGTGTAGGCGCACTGGGTGAGGTAGCCGCCCGTGGTGTGGAAGATGCCCTTCGGCTTCCCCGTGGTGCCCGAGGTGTAGAGGATGAACAGCGGGTGCTCGCTGTCCATCGGCTGGGCCTCGTGGGTGTCGGGCTGGTCGTCGACGAGGTCGTGCCACCAGATGTCGCGGCCGTCGGCCCACTCCACGTCGGTGCCGGTGCGGCGCACGACCAGCACGTTCTCCACCGGGTGGTCGCCGTGGTTCATCGCCTCGTCGACCGCGGCCTTGAGCGGAGCGGCCTTGCCGCGGCGCCACTGACCGTCGGTGGTCACGACCAGCTTGGCCTCGGCGTCGTTGATGCGGGTGTGCAGGGCCTCGGCGGAGAAGCCGCCGAAGATCACCGAGTGCGGGGCCCCGAGGCGGGCGCAGGCCAGCATCGTGACGACCGTCTCCGGGATCATCGGCATGTAGATGGCGACCCGGTCGCCCTTGCCCACGCCGAGCGAGGTGAGGGCGTTGGCGGCCTTGGCGACGTCCTTCTGCAGGTCGGCGTAGGTGATCGTGCGGGTGTCGCCCTGCTCGCCCTCGAAGTGGATCGCGACCCGGTCACCGTTGCCGGCCTCGACGTGCCGGTCGACGCAGTTGTAGGCGACGTTGAGCTCACCGCCGACGAACCACTTGGCGAACGGCGCCCCGCTCCAGTCGAGCGTGGTCTCGAAGTCCTTGCTCCAGGTGACGTACTTCCGCGCCTGCTCGGCCCAGAAGCCCTCGTGGTCGGCCTCGGCCGCGGCATACATCTCCGCCTTGCCGTTCGCCTTGGCCGCGAACTCGTCGCTGGGCTCGAACGAGTGGTCCTGCTGCAGCACGGTCGACAGGCTCTCCTCGGACACGGCTTCCCTCCTGGGTACGGCGCGGCGGCCGCGTCGGCGCGACCGGGAACATCCCTACCCAACCTCCTCCGCTCCTCGGCATCAAGCGGAACCCCGGACGCGCTCGCCCGGCGGGCCGTGGGTGCGACGAGCGGTGTGCCCCGCACGGGCCAGCGGCAGCCGCTAACCTCGCTCCGTGGCCGACGACGCCGTCTCGCGCGAACCCCTCGACAGGCGTGCCGCGCTGTCCGCCGCCTGGCGCCGGGGCCGGCCGCTGGTCGCCGTCGTCGCGGCCGCGCTGCTGTGGTGGCCCACCGGCTTCTGGGGCCTCGACGCGTGGCTGCACGTGCCGCTCCGCGCGATCGACGGTGACGTGGTGGTGCTCTCCGCCACCGCGTCGGCCGCCGTGGTGGCTGCCCTCGTCGCCGCCCCCTGGCCGCGCCTGGCCGTCGTCGCCGGCTGCAGCGCGCTCGCCTGGTGGATGAGTGCCCCGGCCGTCGACAGCGCGCCGGACGAGCGCGAGGTGCTCGTGCTGCTGCTCCTCGCCGCAGCGGTCGTGGGCCTGCTCGTCGGCCGCCGCGCCGGTCGCGGACCGGTGGCGGTCGCGGGCGTGCTCGCCGTGGTCGCGGCCCTCACCCAGGCGACCTGGCCCACGGGCGCTGCGCTCGCGGTGGCGCTGGCGCTGCCCTTCGCCGTCGCCACGTGGGACCGCGTCGCGCCGACGCTGTGGGCCGTCGCGGGCGTGCTCCTGCTGTGGCTCGCCGTCTCGCTGGGCGCGCTCGCCCTGCGGCACGGCTGGGACATCCTGCACCCCCGGATGGACGTGGGCTCAAAGCGCGGCGAGCTGCGCCTGGTGGTCGAGGCGGCCTGGAGCTTCCTCCGAACCCAGTGGCAGCACGCCGCGACCGACCTGCTCACCGGTCACGTCGGATGGTTCTGGGTCGCCGCCGCCCTGGCGGTCGTGCTCGTCGTCGGCCGGGTGGTCCTGGCCCCGGTGCGGCGCCGCTGGGCGCCGACCGGCGGCGCGACCCAGCCGGCCGCGCGCGTCACCAGTGGTGCGCCACGTCGATGACGAGCCGGCTGGTGGTCGCGTCCTGCAGGGTGAACACGCGGAACGGCAGCCGCGCCCGGACCCCGAGGCCGAGCTGGGTCTGGCCCTCGAAGCTGCTGTCCCACCGCACCTGCCGGAACGTCCGGTAGCCGGTGACGTCGACGACCTCGGCCCGGTGGGCCGGCGTGTAGCTGGCGGTGCCCTTGGGCGTGTAGGCCGGTGCGTTGACCGTGACCGACAGCTTCGCGCCACCGCGCAGGGGGATCGGCAGCCCTGACGCGGCACCGGTGAAGGTGTTGACGTACTTCACGGTGTAGCCGGGCGCCTTGCCCTTGAGGTCGATGACCAGCCGGTCGTAGCAGGCGTGCCGGCCTGACCGCACGTTCGTGATCGGCCCGGCGACGGAGGTGCTGCTCGTCTTGGCCAGCGATCCCCAGCGGATGCCGCAGTACGGCGTGGCCGCGGGGGTGGAGGCGGTGGCCGCGGCGGCGGTCAGCGGGACCGTTCCGACGACGAGGGCGAGGAGGAGCGGTCGGACGACCGCACGCGAGGTGAGTGGCATGGTGTCCCCCTTTCGGACACCCCACTGACGTGGCACACGGTGCCGCGGTTGACGCGAGCCACGTGCAGAGGCGCGGTATGCCGGGTGGTGACCACCCGGCATACCGCGCCTGTCGTGCGCTGCCGTGCCCGGAGAGCGGCTAGTGCGCGACCGCCTTCTCGGCGCCGTGGCCGGTGAGGCTGCGCACCTCCATCTCGGCGAACTTCACCTCGTTGGCCTTCTCGCTGCTGGTGACCGTGCCCAGCCAGCCGAGGAAGAAGGACAGCGGGATCGAGATGATGCCGGGGTTGTCGAGCGGGAACCAGCTGAAGTCCACGCTCGGGTCGGTGATCATCGACGGGCTCGGGCCGCCCTCGACCAGGGGAGCCTTGCCGGACACCACGGGGCTGAACACGATCAGCGTGATCACCGAGATGAGGCCGCCGTAGAGGCTCCACAGGGCGCCGCGGGTGTTGAACCGCTTCCAGAACAGCGAGTACAGGATGGTCGGCAGGTTGGCGCTCGCCGCGACGGCGAAGGCCAGTGCCACCAGGAACGCGATGTTCTGGTTCTTGGCGAAGATGCCACCGAGGATGGCGACGGCGCCGATCACCAGCGCGGTCATGCGGGCGACCCGCACCTCGGCGTCGGCGTTGACCTGACCCCGCTTGATCACCTGGGCGTAGATGTCGTGCGCGAAGCTGGCGCTCGCCGTGATGGTCAGGCCCGCGACGACCGCCAGGATCGTCGCGAACGCGATCGCCGAGATCAGGCCGAGCAGGATCTCGCCTCCGAGCTCGAAGGCCAGCAGCGGTGCGGCGGAGTTCGCCTTGCCCGGGGCGGAGAGGATCTTGCCCGGGCCGACCAGGGCGGCCGCTCCGTAGCCCATGACGAGGCTGAGCAGGTAGAAGAGGCCGATCAGCCAGATCGCCCACTCCACCGACTTCCGGGCCTCCTTGCTCGACGGCACCGTGTAGAACCGCATGAGCACGTGCGGCAGGCCGGCCGTGCCGAGCACGAGGGCCAGCGACAGCGAGATGAAGTCGATCTTGGTGAGGTTCGACGTGCCGTACTTCAGGCCCGGGCCGAGAAGCTTCTCGCCCGCCTTGGGCGAGTTGTCGACCGCTGCGCCCATGACGTTGGAGAGGCTGAAGCCGAACTTGGCGAGCACCCACACGGTCATCACGATCGAGCCGGCGATGAGCAGGCTGGCCTTGACGATCTGGACGTAGGTGGTGCCCTTCATGCCGCCGATGAGCACGTAGGTGATCATGATGACGCCGACGAGGGCGATGACGATGTTCTGCGCCGTGTCACCGTCGAGGCCGAGCAGCAGGGACACCAGGCCACCAGCGCCGGCCATCTGGGCCAGCAGGTAGAAGAAGCTCACCACGAGGGTGGAGATCGCCGCCGCGGTGCGCACCGGGCGCTGCCTGAGCCGGAAGCTCAGCACGTCGGCCATCGTGAACCGGCCGGTGTTGCGGAGCAGCTCGGCCACCAGCAGCAGGGCCACCAGCCAGGCGACGAGGAAGCCGATCGAGTAGAGGAAGCCGTCGTAGCCGGTGAGGGCGATGGCGCCCGCGATGCCGAGGAACGACGCGGCCGACAGGTAGTCACCGGCGATGGCGATGCCGTTCTGCCTGCCCGAGAAGGCCCGGCCGCCGGCGTAGTAGTCGGCTGCCGACACGTTCCTGCGCGAGGCCCGGATGACGATGACGAGGGTGACCGCGACGAAGATGCCGAAGATCGTGATGTTCAGCGCGGGGCTGCCGACGTTGGTGGCAGCCGGGACGACGAAGGCGTTCACGGACGGCCCCCTTCAAGACGGTCGTGCAGGGCCTGGGCGCGGGGGTCGAACTCGCGGTCGGCCCACCGGACGTAGAGCACCGTGATGACGAACGTGGAGACGAACTGCCCGAGGCCGAAGAGGAGCCCGACGTTGATCTCGCCCCACACCTTCTGCGACATGAAGTCCGGCGCGTAGGCGGCGAGCAGGACGTAGAGGAAGTACCACGCCAGGAACAGCGCGGTCATGGGGAAGACGAACCTGCGGAACCGTCGCCGCAGCTCACCGAACTCCTCGGTGCGCTGCAGCTCCTCGTACTCGGTTCCGGTGTGTTCGCGAGCTTCGTTGCTCACTGTGCACCTCCGTGGCCTCACGCGGGCGGCTCCCGCGGTTTGGGGCCCACTGTCGCGACGGGGTGTGGCGGGCAGAAGATGCGGCGCGCGGGTGCGCGCCGGGTGGGCGTCACCGTAGGTGTGTGGCGCGTCACACTGCGCCGAACGGTCGGCGTCGAGCGACCAACGGTCGCTCACCGGCGGTCCGCTCCCCGGTCAGCGGTGGCGCGTGCTGCGCTCCAGCCCGAGGTCCTCGGGGGTGTGCAGCCGCACCATGGTGCGGGCGGTGTGCCGAGGGATGCGGGCCGGCGTGGCCAGGGAGACGACGACGGCCACGCTGAAGGCGATCGGGATGGTCCAGGCCGCCGGCTGCCCGAGCAGGGCGCCGGGCCACCCGCTGATGGGACCGGCCAGCATGGTGATGAGCACCGCCCCCGCCGCGAGCACACCCCCCGAGACGAGGCCCGCGGCGGCGCCGACCGTGCTGAGCCCGCGCCACCACGAGCCGAGCACCAGCAGTGGGCAGAACGTCGACCCGGCCACGGCGAACGCCAGCCCCACCGTGGTGGCGAGCCCGATGGGCTCGACGAAGCGCGCCGCGGCATACGGCACCACCATGGCGAGCACGGTGGCGAGCCGGAAGCCCTGCACCACGGTGGCGTCCTCGCCGGTGAGGCGGCCGAGGCGGCCGCGCAGGAGGTCCTGGTCGAGGACGCCGGCCACCGACATCGTCAGGCCGGACGCGGTGGAGAGAAACGCCGCGAACGCGCCACCGGCGAGCACCGCGGACAGGACCTCGCCCAAGCTGCCCGGCACCACGGCCTCGGGCAGGGCGAGCACGATCGAGTCGGCCCGCAGGCCGTCGGGCAGGTGCGGCAGGTAGACCCGGCCGAGCACGCCGTAGACGGGAGGGAACAGGTAGAACAGGCCGAGCAGCGCCACGACGGTCAGCGTGGTCCGCCGGGCTGCCCGGCCGTCGGGGTTGGTGTAGAAGCGCACCAGCACGTGCGGGAGGCCCATCGTGCCGAGCGCCAGGGCGAGCAGGGTGCTGTAGGTGGCGTAGACCGGGTGGTCCTGGCCGCCGAAGCCGCTGAGCGGCTGCGCCCAGTCGACGGCGGTGCCTGCGGTGAGCTGGGGGCCCGGCCTGCCGTCGCCGAGCCAGACGGTGAGGAGCACGAACGCGGGGACGGCGATCGCGGTGAGCTTCAACCAGTACTGCATCGCCTGCACCAGGGTGATGGAGCGCATCCCCCCGGCCGCCACGTTGGCGATGACGACGAGCACCACGACCAGGCTGCCGACCCAGGTCGGTGCTCCGGTCACCACCCGCAGCGCGAGACCCGCGCCCTGCAGCTGGGGCAGCAGGTAGAGCCACCCGATGCCGACCACGAGCAGCGAGGAGAGCAGCCGGATGCGGCTGCTCTCGAGCCTGGCCTCGGCGAAGTCGGGCAGCGTGTAGGCGCCCGATCGGCGCAGCGGGGCAGCGACCAGCACCAGGAGGACGACGTAGCCGACGGTGTAGCCGACCGGGAACCACAGCATGTCGAGGCCGCTGGAGTAGACCAGTCCGGCGATGCCGAGAAAGCTTGCGGCGGAGAGGTACTCGCCCCCGATGGCGCTGGCGTTCCGGTAGGGGGTGACGGTGCGACCGGCGACGTAGAAGTCGCTCGTCGTGCGCGACAGGCGCAGCCCGAAGGCGCCGACCCCGAGCGTCGTGAGGCAGACCAGCACGATGGCGGTGACGCCGTAGACGGTGTTCACCGCCGGCCCACCACCTGGCTGAACTCGCGCTCGATGCGCTCGGACTGGCGCACGTAGTAGCGGGCCACGAGCAGGGCGACCGGGTAGACGAGGACGCCGAGCACGAGCCAGGGAAACGGCAGGCCCACGACCTCGAGGGTGCGGGTGTCGGGCACCAGCAGGAACAGCAGCGGCAGGCCGCCCAGGCCGAGCGCGCCGAAGATGAGTACCCGCGAGGCGAGGCGCAGCTGCGCCGACATCAGCCCCGCCATGTAGACCTCACCGAGGTCGGTCTGCTCGTCGAGGTCGCGCGTCAGCGGCCGCAGGTCGCGCCGGGTAGCCGCGCCGCGGCGGGAGCTGGTGACCCGCACCCGGGGCGGTCGGGCGAGCCGGTCGGGGTGGTCGGCACCCTCCGCAGTCCTCCCGGGCGTCATGGCGCCGCGTGGCGGGGGGCCCGCAGCAGCCGGTCGCGCAGCTCGCGGGTGTGTCGCCGGCTCACCTGCAGCTCGGCCCCGTCGAGCACCACGGTGCAGCGGCCGTGCTCCATGCGCACCTCGCGCACGTGCGGCAGCGCGACCAGGGTGCTGCGGTGGATGCGCACGAAACCGGCTGCGCCCCAGCGCTCCTCGAGCGTGGTGAGCGGGATGCGCACCAGGTGGGAGCCGGTGTCGGTGTGCAGCCGCGCGTAGTCGCCCTGGGCCTGGGCGTAGCGGATCTGGCTGCGGGAGATGAAGCGGGTGACCCCACCGAGCTCGACGGGGATCGTCTCATCCTCGGGCTGCGCCGGCGCACCGGCCTCCGGGCCGTCGCCGGAGCCCTCGACCACCCGGCGGACCGCCTCGGCCAGCCGGTCCGGACGCACCGGCTTCATCACGTAGTCGGTGGCGTCGACGGCGAACGCGTCGACCGCGTGCTGGTCGTATGCCGTGACGAAGACGATCTTGGGACGTTGAGCGAAGCGGGCGATCACCCGGGCGAGGTCCATGCCGTTGAGCCCGGGCATGTTGATGTCGGAGAAGACGACGTCGACCGGCCCTTCCTCCAGGGCCCTCAGCGCCTCGGTGCCGCTGCTCGCGGTGCGCACCTCGCCGATGCGGTCGTCCTGCCGCAGCAGCCAGCCGAGCTCCTCCAGGGCAGGCAGCTCGTCATCGACGACGAGGGCGCGCAGACGGGCACCGCCCGCCCCGCCGGCACTGGCGGGCTCGGGGCGGCGCTCAGCGGAGGAACCCGTTCCGGCGCTCGCCACAGGGGGGAGCCTACGACGAGCGCCGGTTCGTTCGGGTCAGGCCCGCGCAGCTGGGCCCGGACGTGCGAAGGCCCGCACCGCCCGTCTCCGGGCGGTGCGGGCCGTGCGGGCCCTCGCCCGTCCGGGCCGTGCGGGTCCCTGACGTCAGGCGCGCGCGGTCTCCCACTCGACGGACTCCTCGGCCTCGGTGGCCTCGGTGGCCTCCGTGGCCTCGGCGGCCTCCTTGGCGACCGTGCGGAGCTCCACCTCGGCCGGCTCGCCGAGGTCGGGGGCGGCGACTGCGGGAGCGGTCGCGGCCTCCTGGGCCTCGCCCAGGTGCACCGACGTGCGCAGCGGCACCTCCTTGATGAACACCACGGCCACCAGCGCGACCAGCGAGATGACCGCGGCGATCACGAAGATGTGACCGGTGGCGTCGGCGTAGGTGGACCGCACCAGCGTGGCGATCGGCTTCGGCAGCGCGCTGATGTCGAGGCTGGCCCCGGCGGAGCCGCCGCCGGCCTTGACGCCCATGGCAGCCAGGCCCTCGGCGATGCCGTCCTTGATGCGGGTCGCGAGGATGGCGCCGAGCACCGAGACGCCCACCGCACCACCGAGGGTGCGGAAGAACGAGACGGTGGCCGAGGTGGCTCCGATCTGCGTGACGTCGACGGTGTTCTGCACCGCCAGCATGAGGTTCTGCATCAGGCAGCCCATGCCCAGGCCCATCAGGCCCATGAACACGCTGGCGCGCCAGATGGGCGTGGTGTGGTCGAGGGTGCCCAGGCCGCCGAGGCCTGCGGTGAGCAGCACGCCGCCGATGACGAGGAAGACCTTCCACGTGCCGGTACGGGTGATGATCTGCCCGGCCACCGTCGCGGCGACGAACGAGCCGAGCATGACCGGGATGGTCAGCAGACCGGCCTCGGTGGGGCTGTAGCCGCGAGCCACCTGGAGGTACTGGGTGAGGAAGACCGAGCCGCCGAACATGGCCGTGCCGACCGAGATGCTGGCGATGATGACGAGCACGGCGGTGCGGTTGCCCAGCACGCGCAGCGGCACGAGCGGCTCGGGGTGGCGCAGCTCGACGACGGTCGCCGCGGCCAGGAGCACCAGCGAGGCGCCCAGGTAGGCGGCGGTCTGCCAGGACAGCCAGGCGAAGTCGTGGCCGGCGAAGGTCACCCAGAGGAGCGGGAGGCTGGCGCCACCGGCGATGAGCACAGCCCCGAGGTAGTCGAACTGGACGCGCCGCTTGACGGTGGTGAGGTGCAGCGTCTTCTGCAGCAGCACGAGGGCGATGACGGCGAGGGGGATGCAGAGGTAGAAGGTCCAGCGCCAGCCGAGCCACGGGGTGTCGACGATGAGCCCACCGAGGAGCGGTCCGCTGACGGTGCTGACCGCCATGACGGCACCCATGTAGCCGCCGTAGCGACCACGCTCACGCGGGGAGACGATCGCGCCCATGATCGACTGGGTGAGCGCCGTCAGGCCGCCCATGCCCAGGCCCTGCAGCACGCGGGCACCGATCAGGAGCGGGACGTTGTGCGCCATGCCGGCGACCACGGACCCGAGCACGAACACGACGATCGAGAGCTGGACCAGGACCTTCTTGCTGGCGAGGTCCGAGAGCTTGCCCCAGATCGGGGTGCTGACCGTGGTGGCGAGCAGCGAGGCGGTGATGATCCAGGTGTACTGGCTCTGGGTGCCCTTGAGGTCGGCCAGGATCGTCGGCAGCGCCGTCGAGACGATGGTCGACGACAGCATCGCGGTGAAGAGCGCGGCCATGAGGCCGGTCATGGCCTCGAGCACCTCGCGGTGCGACATCGGCTTGTCGCCGCCGGCGGGTGACGACGGGGCGGTTTCGGTGGTGGCCCTGGTGTGGGGCGGAGCGACGCTCATGCGGTGACTTCCTGTGCTGCAGGGGTCGGTGCTGCAAGGGGGATGGGGTTGTGTGCGGTGCGGAAGCTGTCGGCCTGCTCGCCGATGACCTGCTCGAGGCGGATCAGGGCCTTGGTGGCGTTCCGCAGCTCGTCGTCGTCCCAGTCGGACAGGGACTCGGTGAAGAGCCGGACGTACTCGGCGTGCTGCTCCTCCAAGGTCTGCCGCCCGAGGTCGGAGAGGGTCAGGCGCCAGGCTCGCGCGTCGTCGGCGTCGTGCCGACGCTCGATGAGGCCGGCCTGCTCCAGGGGCACGAGTGCCCTGGAGATCACCGACGGGCTCACGCCCAGGGCGGTGGCCAGGTCGCCGGCGCGGGCGTCACAGGCCGCCAGGGTCTTGAGGACGGCATACGGGGTGCCGCTGGGGCCCAGGGCCTGGGTCCGGCGGTGCCCCACCGCACGGGCGGTGCGGACCAGGACCAGCACGGCCGACAGGAGGTCTGCGGCGTCGTCGGTCCGTGAGGCTGGGATGGACATGGAACTCCTTTGGTTGCGGTAAGCAACTATAGAGAACATGGTTGCCATATGCAACTAAAGCCGGCGTGGGGCCCCGACGTCCGGCCACTCACGCGGCATACGGGCGCGCAGACGGCGGCCCCGCGCCGAGTCGGTGGCCAGAAGTCGGGAAGGAGGAGAGGTATGCCGCCCGCGCCGCGCGGGCGAATGGGCGAGCTCCCCGAGAGGTCAGGAGATGCTGTCGTTGAGTCGTCCGAGCAGGGTGCCGAGACGTCTCAGGTCGGCGTCGGACCAGTCGTCGAGCTGGGCGGCCAGGCGCTCGCGGCGGCCGCGGCGCGAGCGTTCGACCGACTCCTCACCGAGCGGGGTGAGCCGCAGCAGCCGGGCCCGGGCGTCGGCGGGGTCGGTCACCCGCTCGATGAGGCCGAGCTGCTCGAGCTGGGCGAGGTTGCGGCTCATCGTCGACTTGTGCAGGCCCACCGCCTCGGCGAGCAGGGCGGCGTGGACGCCCGCCGTCGAGGCGGCGGCGAGGTCGACGATCGCGACCAGCACGGCATACGCCGCCGCGTCGAGGTCGGGGTGCACGTCCGCCGCGATGCGCGCGGAGGAGGCGCGGGCGCGCCGCAACAACCGGGTGAGCTCACGCTCGACCACCGCGCGGCTGTCGGCGGTGGGACGGTCTGCGCCGTGCGGGGCGTCAGGACGGGTGGTGCTCACGGCAGGGAGCCTAGGGGGTCCCTGCCCGGTCAGGCGTGCACGCCCGGGGCGTACTTCGGCACCCGGAAGGTCACCTTGGTCCCGGCCCCCGGCGCTGTCTCGACGACGAGGCCGAAGTCGTCGCCGTAGACCTGGCGCAGCCGGGCGTCGACGTTGCCGAGTCCCACGCTGTCGGAGTCCGCCAGGCCGTCGAGGGCGCGGCGGATGACCTCGGGCTCGGCGCCGGTGCCGTCGTCCTCGATCGCGATCTCGGCCTCGGACCCTCGGTCGGTCGCCACGATGCTGACCTGGCCGCCGCCCTCCTTGCCGGCGATGCCGTGGCGCACCGCGTTCTCGACGATGGGCTGGATCGCGAGGTAGGGCACCGTCACCGGAAGCACCTCGGGCGCGACCATGAGCGAGATGCGCATGCGGTCGCCGTACCTCGCCTGCTCCAGGGTCAGGTAGCGCTCGACGTTGCGCAGCTCCTCGGCGAGCGTCGTGAAGGCGCCGCCGCGGCGCAGGGCGTAGCGGGTGAAGTCGGCGAACTCGAGCAGCAGCTCGCGCGCCCGCTCGGGGTCGGTGCGCACGAAGGACGCGATGGCGGCCAAGGAGTTGTAGATGAAGTGCGGGCTGATCTGCGCGCGCAGCGCCCGCAGCTCGGCCTCCATGGTGCGGGTCCGCTCCCGGCCGAGCTCGGCGAGCTCGGCCTGCGTCGCGACCCAGCGAGCCACCTCCTCGGTGGCGCGCGCGAGGCCGGCAGAGGCCTGGGGGCCGTAGGCGGCGATCGAGGCGACCACGCGGTCCTCGGTCACCACCGGGGCGATGACGGCGGTCTTGACGGGGCAGTCGGGGTCGTCGCAGCCGACCGCGTCCTGGCCCAGCACGATCGTGCGGCCGGTCGTGAGCACCTCCTCCGCGTCGGCCCGAGCCCGGTCGCGGTGGTGGTCGGCGACCCCCTCCCAGGCCAGCAGGGAGAACGGGTCGCACACGGCGATCGCGGGGGAGCCGAGCAGCGCGCGCAGGTGCTTGGCCGCGCGGGCGGTGCCCTCGGGCGTCAGGCCGTCCTGCAGGTGGCGCGACGCCATCGAGGCGGTGTGCAGGGTCGCGTGGGTGGCGTGGTCGACGTCGGAAACGAAGCCGCGCGACCCGCGGCGACCCTGCCGCAGCAGCCGCACCAGACCCATGACGAGCAGGAAGGCCCCGGTGACCACGATCGCCGTGGGGAGGTGGAAGCTGCCCGACACACGGCGAACTCTAGGCTGCTGCCCGTGCCCGACGTCGCTGCCTCGCTGAACCGGCTCGCCTCCCTTCCCGGGGTGCCCGAGCAGACCACCGCGGCGCGCGAGGCGTGCACTCGCCTGCGCTGGCACGAGGCGCTCCGCCGCAGGATCCCTGAGGCCGCGGCCGAGTCGCGGGTCCGCGGCGCCCACGCCAGCGCGGCCCTCGAGGGTGCGAACCTCTCCGTCGAGCTGGTCCGCGACCTCATGCGCGGCGCCACCCCCTGGCCCGAGGACCCCGACCCCGTCGAGCAGGTCGCGCGGGGCGTCGTGCAGGCGACCGCGGAGACCGAGCGCCTCGGCCCCATGCTGCGCACCGCACCCCTGCAGGCCCTCGCCCGGCTGCACGTGGCAGCGGCCTCCGGGCTGGTCGAGCCCGAGCAGCTCGGCCGTCCCCGGCAGGCGGGAGAGGACAGCGCCGAGTTCGTCGACATCGGGCCGGCTCCCGGCGCCGACGTCGTGCAGGAGCGGCTCGCCGGCATCGTCGACGTGCTGCTGGCCGGTGACCAGGTGCCCGCGGTCGTCATCGCGGCCCTCGTGCACGCCGAGGTCGCCCACGTGCGGCCGTTCGTGCGGGGCAACGGCGCCGTCGCCCGGGCCCTGGAGCGGGCGGTCATCCAGTCCACCGGCCTGGACCCCACTGGCGTGGCCGTGCCCGAGGCCGGTCACGGCGCCCAGGGCGGGCCGGCCTACCTCGGTGCGCTGGCGGCATACGGCACGGGCACCCCGGAAGGGGTGGCGCTGTGGCTCGAGCACTGCTCGAAGGCGGTGGTCGCCGGTGCGCAGGAGGGCGAGCGGATCTGCGACGCGGTGCGCGCCGGCCGGTTCCTCTGACGGCGCTCCTGCGGGCAAAAGTCAAGGCTTACGTTCGACGCCGTAGTGGGGTACACAGGAGGTGCACGAACCACCGTGAGCCTGCTGGGCACCCACGTGCGGGAAGTCCACTGATGGACCGGTCGTGGCGGGCTTGTCCCGATGCGACATCGCCTCTGCACGCTTGGTAACCCGAGACGGCTCACGGCCGATGGCACCCCGCCCAGGCGGGGTGCCATCTCGTGTGGGGGCGCCGGCCAGAGCGGGTGGTCGCCCCGTCGCGACGCCCCGGTGAACGCGGTGTGAAGCAAAACACCCGTCAGGAGTTGCTTTGGGCGGTTTAAAGGTCCACCATTGCAGTGCTCGCTCCCCTTCGGGGTCGAGCGAGCCGGCGCACCAGCTCCTCCCCCCCGGAGCATGGCGCGTCGACGGCCCCGGTTGTCCCCCCGACCGGGGCCGTCCCCTTTTCCGGGGCACCTCTGCCGCCTGATGTGCGCCCGGCCGCCGTCCACAGCCCGGTCGTGTTCGTCACGCCGTGCACAGGGCGCCGAACCGCGCTGGGACCGGGGGTCGCTCGCGACCACGGTGGACCCATGCCCTCCCACGCCCCGCCTCCCGTCTCCGGTCGCGTCGTCGGCGTGCTCAGCGCCTCCGGCGGTCTGGGCGCCTCGACACTGGCCGTCGCCCTCGCGGTGGTCGCCGCGCGCGACGGGGGCCTCCGAGGACGCGTGCCTGCCGTCGTGGTCGACGGCGCTGTCGCCGGTGGTGGTCTCGACGTGACCGCCTGTGTCGAGCACGTGCCCGGTCTGCGCTGGTCCGACCTGGCCGGGACGCGCGGCGAGGTGTCCGGCCTCGACCTCGCCGACGAGCTGCCCATGGCCGGCGCGGCGTGGGTGCTCTCGACCGTCCCGGGAGGCCCGCATCCGCCCCCGGAGGTGGTGGCCTCGGTGGTCGCCGCCCTGCGGTCGACGGCCGACCTGGTGGTCGTCGACCTTGCGCGCGCGGACGCCGCGCCGCCGCTGGTCGACGCGTGCGACGTGGTGCTGCTCCTGGCCGGTGCGACGCCCCGACACCTCTCCGACGCGGTCGCCGCACGGGCAGTGCTGGCGCAGGCAGCGTCTGGTTCGGCACCGACCGACGCCAGGCTCGTGCTGCGGGGCGGAGGCTCCACCGGTGAGCTGGCCGCAGCCGTGGCCGACCACCTCGGCCTGCCGTTGGCGGCACGGTGCCGCGACGACGGCCGGGTGGCCCGCGACGCCGAGCGGGGGCTGACCCCGGGGTTGAGCCGTCGGTCCTCGCTGGGCGGGCTCTGCCTCGGCCTGCTCGACGACCTCATCGTCCGGCCGCTCGTCCGGCCGCTCGTCCGGCCGCTCGAGGGCGAGGATGCCCACCGGGGGGTCGCCTGATGAGCCCGCTCGACGCTGGAATCCGCGAGGCGATCCGCCGCGGGAGGGCACCGGCACCCGAGGAGCTCGACGAGCTGGTGGCCGCCGACACCGTGCGCCTCGGCACGGTCGGGGCAGGGGAGGTTCGGGCGGCCCTCGGGGCGGCCCTGCTCGGTGCGGGGCCGCTGGAGCCGTACCTGGGCGACCCGCTGGTGACCGACGTGCTGGTCAACGGCGACGGCTCCATCTGGCTCGACCGGGGCGACGGCCTCGAAGCGGCCGCGGGCGAGCCGTTGGGCGCTGACGCCGCACGGCTGCTCGCGGTCCGCCTCGCCGGGCAGGCTGGTCGGCGCCTCGACGAGTCGCAGCCGTGGGTCGACGGCCTGCTCCCCGGTGGCGTGCGGCTGCACGCCGTCCTGCCACCCCTTGTCGACGGCGGGGCGCACCTCAGCCTGCGGGTGCCGCGTCGCTCGCTGAGCCGCCTCGACGACCTTCAGGTCGCCGGCATGTTCGACGCCGGCACGGGCGACCTGCTGCGGCGGCTGGTCGAACGTCGCGTCTCCTTCCTGGTCACCGGCGGCACCGGCAGCGGCAAGACGACCCTGCTCGGGGCGTTGCTGGCCGAGGTGCCCGGCGATGAACGGGTCGTGCTGGTCGAGGACGTGCGCGAGCTGTCGGTCGCCCACCCGCACGTCGTGCGGCTCCAGTCGCGCTCGGCCAACGTGGAGGGAGCGGGTGAGGTGACGCTCGTCGACCTCGTCCGCCAGGCCCTGCGGATGCGCCCCGACCGGCTCGTCGTCGGCGAGGTCCGCGGTGCCGAGGTCCGTGAGCTCCTCGCAGCCCTGAACACCGGCCATGACGGCGGCGGTGGCACCGTCCACGCGAACAGCCCGGCCGACGTGGTGCCCCGCTTCGAGGCCCTGGGAGCGCTGGCCGGGCTCGGCCGGGCCGCCGTGCACGCCCAGCTGGTCAGCGCCGTCCAGGCGGTCGTCCACCTTCGGCGCAGCCGTGGCGGCCGCCATATGGCCTCCCTGTCGGTCCTCCACCGAGGCGGCGGCCTCGAGGAGCGCGACGGCGGCAGCGTTGCCGGCGTGGGTGCTGGTGGCGGCGCCGGTCTTGGTGGCGGCGTCGGCGTGTCCGTCGCGCTCGAGTGCCCGCCCACGCCGGGCGGAACTGCCGGCAAGGGCCCCGGGTGGCCGCGCCTGGCCGAGCTCCTCGGGGTGCCGCGGTGAGTGGGTTCGCACCTGGGCTGCTGGTGGTCCTCGCCGTCACGGCGGTGCTGGTCTGGCCCTCGCGCCGGCCCAGCGGGCCATGGAGCGGGAGGCTCCCGGGTCCGGTGACAGGCTCGGTCGCAGGTGCCGCCGCGCATGCCCTGGAGGGGCGCGTGGCCCGGCTGCGTCGTGGCCGGAGCGCCGGCGTGGGGGCGGTCGACGACGCCGCGTTCGCGGAGCTGCTCGAGCTCATGGTGCCCGCGCTGCGCGCCGGGGCGACCGAGGCGGCCGCCGTCGAGATGGCCGCAGGGGCCGTCGGTCACGGGCCCCTCGGCGCACTGGTCGACGAGCTGGGTCGTGCGGCCCGCGGCGGTGGGTCGCTGGCCACGGTCTGGGCCAGGACGGCGGTGACCGGGCGCAGCTCCGAGGTCGGCTTCGTCGCGCGCGCCTGGTCGCTGAGCGAGGAGGCCGGCGTGCCCCTTTCGGTCGCCCTGGGTGTCGCTTCGCGGAGCCTGCGGGCCCGACAGGCCGCCGCGAGCGCGCTCTCGGCGGCGACAGCCGGGGCCCGGGCCTCCATGGTGTTGCTGGCCCTGCTCCCCGCCAGCGGACCGGTGATCGGGCTGCTCTTCGGTCTCGGCCCCTCGGAGCTCTACGGCACCACAGCGGGCTCCCTGTGTGCCACGGTCGGGGTCGTCCTCGCCGGGGCGGGCTGGCTCTGGAGCCGGGCCATCATGCGTCGGGCCCTGCGGCCCTCGACGGTCGGAGACGGTCCGTGAGCCCCCTGCTCGTCGCCGCGCTGGCGGCCCTCGCCGTGCTGGTCGCGCCGCGCAGGAGCGAGCTGCCGCCCCGGGGCAGGGTGCTCGGGCGAGGGGCTCCGTCGACCGACTCCGCACGCCGACAGGCGGCGACGAGCTACGACGTCGCCGATGCCCTGGTGCTGCTCTCCCTCGCGCTCCGCTCCGGCATGGGGCAGCAGGAGGCGCTCGAGCGGGTGGCCGGCTCGGACCCCGGCCCGGTCGCGGCACACCTGCGCACGGTCGCCGCGGCGCTGCGCTGGGGCCAGCCGGCACGGGATGCGTGGTCGCACGTGCCCGAGGCCTGGCGGCCGGCGGCCCTCGCCTGGGAGGTCGCCGAGCGTGCCGGAGCAGGGCCCGCCCAGCTGGTGGAGGACGCCTCCTGGCGCGTCCGGGATGCCGAGGATCGCCGCCTGCAGAGCTCCGCCGCACGGGCAGGCGTCGGGCTCGTCCTGCCGCTCGCGCTGGCGTTCCTCCCGGCGTTCGCCTGCACCGCCGTCGTGCCGGTGGTGATGGCGATCGCCCACACGGTCCTCGGCCCATGAGGGCCGGGTTGGTGCCGGCTGCCGGCCGGCGGAAAGGGGAAGACCATGACACGAACGACGCGCAGGTGGGTCGCACGCCGGCCGGGGCAGGCGCGGTTCGCGCAGGCGGGACGGGCGCTGCGGACCCGGGTGAGCGCGGTGAGGGCCACGGCCGCGGCGGGCATGACGACGGCGGAGTATGCCGTCGGCACCCTCGCGGCGGTGGCCTTCGCCGCGGTGCTTCTCGCGGTGGTCAAGTCCGGGCCGGTGAAGTCGGCCCTCGCGAGCGTGATCACCTCGGCGCTCGGGGTCGGGTCGTAGCCCGCGAACGAGGCATGGCGACGGTCGAGCTGGCCGTCGCCATGCCGAGCGTCGTGCTCGTGCTGGGGCTGTCCCTCGCGGCCCTCTCGGCCGGGGCCGACCAGGTGAGGTGCGTCGACGCCGCCCGGGCCGCCGCGCGGCTCGCGGCCCGCGGGGAGCTGCCCGGTCAGGCCGTCACGGCTGCCGAGAGGCTCGCGCCGTCGGGCTCAGAGGTGCACCTGACCACGGGGCCGACGGACGTCACCGTCGTGGTGACGGCGCCGCCGGTGGTGGGACTGAGGTGGGTCGGACTCTCGGTGCGGCCCTCGGCCGACGCGGTCGCGGCGCGCGAGGACGCCATCGCGAGCGGCTCCGCGCCCAGCGAGGGGCTGCCGTGAGGTGGCTCCGCTCTCCGGGGCACCGGCTCGGGCGCGCCTCCCCGGAACAGGGATCCGGCACGGTGCTGGGCGTGGCAGCCGTGGGGGCAGTGCTCCTGTGCCTGCTCGGTGGGCTGGCGCTGGTCGCCGTCGTCCGGGCGACCCACACGGCGCGCGCTGCGGCCGACCTGTCGGCACTGGCGGGCGCCGCGGTTCAACGCGCGCCGTCAGCACCGGTCGCCGCGGCAGGGGCGTGTGCACGGGCCGGCCTGGTCGCGGCAGCCAACGGCGCTGTCCTGACTGCCTGCATCACAGACGCCGAGGGCCGGGTGACGGTGGAGGTGCGGGTCGACGTCAACGCGCCCGTGCCCACACTGGCCCTGGGGCCAGCGCGGGCACGGGCGCGCGCGGGAACGGTGCCGTGACGTCGACGTCAGGCGCGACCGCCGTCGCGGTGCTTGTCGCGGCCCATCAGCCGGTCCGCCATCGACGGCGAGTCCTGTGCAGTGGTGCGGGTGTCCGAGTCGTCCACCCGCGTCGCAGTCGTGGTCGGGGCGGCATGGCGACCGGTCGGGGCGTCGTCGGCCCAACCGTCACCGGGACGCTCGCGGGTGTCCGCGTAACGAGCGGGGGGCAGGGTCTCCGCCTTGCGGTCGTCCCGGTAGCTCCCGCGGTTGTCGGCGAGACGGGCCTCCTCGGCGCGAGCCTCGGCTGCGCGACGGGCCTCGGCCTCGCGCTCGGCCTGGAGCGCGAGCTCCTTGGATTCGCGGCGACGGCGGGCCTTGCGGCGCACGCTGCCGCGGACCATCACCAGCCCCAGCCAGAAGAGCAGCAGGACGGCTGCCCCGGCGATCAGGAGAACCAGGGGCAGCACCTTGGCCTGGACACCGAGCGCCTCCAGCGACACCGGGTCCGTCAACGGCTGGGTCGCGATGAACAGAACTGCCCCGGCGGCCACTGCCAGGACGATGAGAATGAGTCCGAGCACGATCACGGTCCGGTACCTCCGTCGTCAGGGGACGCTGTTCGCGTCCTTGCCCTCCTGACGAGGCTAGCCCGCAGCCGTGACCTGCGCCTTTCGAGAGACGGCGGCCTCTCCCCATGCGAGGACCATGGACAGCAGCGCGACGGCGCCGGCCTTGTCGAGCGGGTCGTTCCCGTTGCCGCACTTGGGCGACTGCACGCAGGCGGGGCAGCCGCGCTCGCAGCCGCAGGAGGCGATGGCGTCCCGGGTGGCGCCCAGCCAGGTGGTGAAGGCGTCGAAGGCTCGCTCGGCGAAGCCGGCTCCACCGGGGTGGCCGTCGTAGATGAGGATGGTGGGAAGCCCGGTGTCCGGGTGCAGGGCGGTCGAGACGCCGCCGATGTCCCAGCGGTCCGAGGTGGCCACCAGCGGCAGCATGCCGATGGCCGCGTGCTCGGCCGCGTGCGCGGCACCGGGGATGTCCGGCTCCTCGACTCCGCACGCCTCGAGCACCTCGACGGGCATCGTCCACCACACGGCCTTGGTCGACAGGGTGCGCCGGGGCAGGTCCAGCGGGTGGGTCCCGATGATCTCGCCGCTGGGCAGCCGCCGCAGGAACGACGTGACCTGCGTGTGCACCTTCACCGGACCGAACGAAACCGTCACCGGGCCCCAGTGGAACGAGCGCTCGGTTGCGACGATGTCGAAGGCGCTGTCCGACTGCGCGAACGTGCTCCAGCCGGGGTCTCCGCGTACCACGCAGGCGGTGCGGCCCTCGAGGTCGAGGTCGGTCACCACGTAGGTCTCTCCCTGGTGCACGTGCACCGCCCCGGTGTGCACCTGCGAGTGGGCCGACTCCTCGTCGATGGTGCCGAGCACCCGACCGGTCCGCCGCTCGACGATCCCGACCACCTCCCCGGAGCCGCGCAGCGAGACGTGGTCCGTGGCTCGGTCGGTGCGAGCCCAGTACCAGCCGGTGGGCCGCCGGCGAAGGATGCCGCGTGCGACCAGGGCCTCGACCAGGGCGCGCGCGTCCTGGCCGAACAGCCCCAGATCCGCCTCGGTCAGGGGCAGCTCCGCGGCCGCCGCGGCCAGGTGGGGTGCCAGCACGTGCGGGTTCTCCGGGTCCATGACGGTCGCCTCGACCGACTGCCCGAACACCGCCTCCGGGTGGTGCACCAGGTAGGTGTCGAGGGGGTCGTCGGCGGCCACGAACACGGCGAGCGAGCGCGTGCCGGCGCGGCCGGCGCGACCGGCCTGCTGCCACAGGGACGCCCGGGTGCCCGGCCATCCGGCGAGCAGCACGGCGTCGAGGCCGCTGATGTCGATGCCGAGCTCGAGCGCGTTGGTCGCGGCCAGCCCGACCAGGGAGCCCTCGCGCAGCGACCGCTCCAGCCTCCGGCGTTCCTCGGGCAGGTAACCGCCCCGGTATGCCGCGACGGCGGCCTCCAGCCCCGGCGCCACCTCGCCGAGCGAGCGCCGCGCGCTGCCGGCGAGCGCCTCGACGCCGGCGCGGGAGCGGGCGAAGGCCACGGTCTGCACCCCGCCGGCCACGAGGTCCGCGAGGAGGTCGGCCGCCTCGCTCGTGGCGCTGCGCCGCGCCGGGGTCTCCCCGGAGGTGTCGACGTCCTCACCGCCGGGGCCGTCGAACGGCGCACCGGTTGCGTCCCGGCCGGGGAGGTCGCCCGGCTCCCACAGCGCGAAGGTCATGGCCTCACGCGGCGACCCGTCCTCCTCCACGGCGTGCACCGGGAGCCCGGTGAGCCGCTGGGCGTGCAGGGCGGGATCGCGCACGGTCGCCGACGCCAGCACGAAGGTGGGGGAGGCGCCGTAGCGGGCGGCCACCCGCCGGAGCCGCCGCAGCAGGGCGGCCAGGTGGGAGCCGAACACGCCGCGGTAGACGTGGCACTCGTCGATGACGACGTAGCGCAGCGCCCGCAGGAACGGCGCCCAGCGCTGGTGCTGCGGCAGGAGCGAGTGGTGCACGAGGTCGGGGTTGGAGAGCACGAGCTGGGCGTGTTCGCGGATCCAGCGCCGCTCCTCCTGCGGGGTGTCGCCGTCGTAGGTCGCGGCCCGCAGCCCCGGGATCGCCAGGGCCTGCAGCCGCGCCACCTGGTCGGCGGCGAGCGCCTTGGTGGGCGACAGGTACAGCGCGGTGGCCCCTCGGCCCGTCGGGGCGTCCGCGCCCTCGACGAGCGACGACAGCACCGGCACGAGGTAGCCCAGGCTCTTGCCGGAGGCGGTCCCGGTCGCCATGACGACGTGCTCACCGGCCCGTGCCAGCTCGGCCGCCTGCGCCTGGTGGGACCAGAGGGAGGTGACACCGGAGCTGGCGAACGCGGCATACACCGCCGGGTGGACCCACGACGGCCACTCGGCCCGGCGGGCCTGCCGAGCCGGCACCTCGTGGACGTGCAGCAGCCTTCCCGCCCGGCTGCCGGAGGCCAGCCGGGCCAGCGCGGAGGCCGGGTCGAACGGCGCGCCGGACATCCGCTGTTCTGGAGTGCTGGACATTGCCGATACGGTAAACCGAACGCACGGTGATGACGCCAGTGCGTCCGGTCAGGACACTGCGAAGAAGAAGGGGTGCGCCCGTGGACCTTTCGGTCTCCACCAGCGACCATGGCGCGCTGACTGTCGTCCACGTCGGGGGCGAGATCGACGTCTACACCGCGCCGCTCCTCCGCGAGGCGCTCGACCGGCAGGTCGCTGCGGGTCGGACCGACCTCATCGTCGACCTCGAGGACGTCACCTTCATGGACTCCACCGGCCTGGGGGTGCTCGTCGGGCGCCTCAAGCTCGTGCGCGGCCAGAACGGCACGTTGCGGATCGTCAGCAGCCAGGACCGGATCCTCAAGGTCTTCAAGATCACCGGCCTCGACAAGGTGTTCCACATCTACGACTCGGTCGACTCCGCCCAGGCCGCGGCAGCCCAGGGCTGACCGCCCCTGCCCGAGGCGCAACGCGCCCGGGGGGAACGTTCATGCGGCCGTCACGGACGCGTTACTGCGCAGTGGGCGCGAAACCGTCCTGAACTGCGGCAAATCGCCGGTGTGAAGGTCCTCACAGCACCTCCATGCGGTTGTGATGTGCATTACTGTCGCCACAACCGTCTCAGTACCGCGGGTCCGTGGTGCGCCAGGGGGACGGCGTCATGCCACCCATCAAGGAGGATGGAATGTCGGGCCTCGCGTCCGCCGCAGCGGCTGATCTGTCGCTGACCGGCACCAATCTCACCCTGGCCATCGTGGTCGCCGCCATCGCGGTGGTCGCTCTGGTCATGGGCGTCTTCTTCCGACAGCAGGTGCTCCGTGCCAACCCCGGCACCGAGAAGATGCAGGAAATCGGCGCAGCCGTGGAAGAGGGAGCCCAGGCCTACCTGGCCAGGCAGTTCAAGACGCTCGGCATCTTCGTCGTCCTCGTCTTCGGCCTGTTGCTCCTGCTGCCGGCCGACACCGCCGGTGTCCGGTGGGGCCGCTCCGGCTTCTTCATCGTCGGCGCCCTCTTCTCGGCCTCCATCGGCTACCTCGGCATGAGCCTGGCCGTGAAGGCCAACGTGCGCGTGGCCTCGGCCGCCCGCGACGGCGACCGCGACTCCGGCATGCGGATCGCCTTCCGCACCGGCGGCACCGTCGGCATGGCGACGGTCGGCCTCGGCCTGCTCGGTGCCTCCGTGGTGGTGCTGCTCTACAAGGGTGACGCGCCCAAGGTGCTCGAGGGCTTCGGCTTCGGCGCTGCCCTGCTCGCGATGTTCATGCGTGTCGGTGGCGGCATCTTCACCAAGGCCGCCGACGTCGGCGCCGACCTCGTCGGCAAGGTCGAGGCAGGCATCCCCGAGGACGACCCGCGCAACGCGGCGACGATCGCCGACAACGTGGGCGACAACGTCGGCGACTGCGCCGGCATGGCCGCCGACCTCTTCGAGTCGTATGCCGTGACGCTGGTGGCCGCGCTCATCCTGGGCTCGGTCGCGTTCGGCGAGTACGGCCTGGTCTTCCCGCTCATCGTCCCGGCCATCGGCGCCGTCACCGCCCTCATCGGCGTCTTCATCACCAAGGTCCGCCCGGGTGAGAACGCCCTCAAGGCCATCAACCGCGGCTTCTACATCTCCGCGGTGATCTCCGCGGTGCTGTCCGCCATCGCCGCCTTCCTCTACCTGCCGTCCACCTTCGCCGGTCTCGGCAGCAACAACCAGGAGATCCAGGCCCTCGACGGCAACCCGCGCATCGTCGCGATTGGCGCTGTCATCATCGGCATCGTGCTCGCCGCGATCATCCTGTGGCTGACCGGGCACTTCACCGGCACCGACAAGCGCCCGACCCGGGACGTCGCCCGCACCTCCCTCACCGGTGCGGCCACGGTCGTCCTCTCCGGCATCGGTGTCGGCCTGGAGTCGGCGGTCTACACCGCGGCGATCATCGGCGGCGCGGTCTACCTCGCGTTCCTCCTCGGTGGCGGCTCCATCGCGCTGTCGCTGTTCCTCATCGCGCTCGCCGGCTGTGGCCTGCTGACCACGGTGGGCGTCATCGTCGCCATGGACACCTTCGGGCCGGTCTCCGACAACGCCCAGGGCATCGCCGAGATGTCGGGCGACGTCGACGGCGAGGGCGCGCAGATCCTCACCGACCTCGACGCGGTGGGCAACACCACCAAGGCCATCACCAAGGGCATCGCGATCGCCACCGCGGTCCTGGCCGCCACGGCCCTGTTCGGCTCCTACAGCGACGCCTGGCAGACCGAGCTGCGTCGCATCGCCAACGCCGGCGAGCTGACCCAGGAGCCGAGCAAGTACGTCCAGTCGATGTTCGACCTGCAGGTGGTCACGCCGAGTGTGCTGGTCGGCCTGATCTTCGGTGCGGCCGTGGTGTTCCTGTTCTCGGGTCTGGCCATCAACGCCGTGACCCGGGCGGCCGGGGCGATCGTCTTCGAGGTGCGCCGCCAGTTCCGCGAGATCCCCGGGATCATGGAGGGCACCACCAAGCCGGAGTACGGCAAGGTCGTCGACATCTGCACCAAGGACTCGCTGCGTGAGCTTGCAACGCCCGGTCTCCTCGCGGCGCTCATGCCCGTGGCGGTCGGATTCGGCCTCGGCATCGGCGCCCTGGCGGGCTTCCTCGCCGGTGCCATCGGCGCCGGTGCCCTCATGGCGGTGTTCCTCGCCAACTCCGGTGGGTCGTGGGACAACGCGAAGAAGATCGTCGAGGACGGCCACCACGGTGGCAAGGGCAGTGACGCCCACGCCGCGACGGTCATCGGTGACACCGTCGGTGACCCGTTCAAGGACACCGCCGGCCCGGCCATCAACCCGCTCATCAAGGTGATGAACCTGGTGTCGGTGCTGATCGCCCCCGCCATCGTCACCCTCACCGTCGGCAACGGCGAGAGCCCCGTCCTGCGCTACGGCATCGCCGCCGCGGCCCTGGTCATCGTGATCGGCGCGGTCGCCGTCTCCAAGTCGCGCGACCTCGCCATCGGTGGCGAGTCCCCCGAGGAGCTCGGCGAGGAGGAGGCCGCCGTGGCCCACGCCCACGTGCCGGGTCACGGCCCGGGCCCCGACGGCGACCACACCCACGGCAGCGAGCTGGAGCAGGACAACCTGCGCCACTGAGCTCCCGACGAGCAGCCGGCGGCCGGCGTCACCCTGGTGGTGGCGCCGGCCGCCGCCGTTCCCGTCCCGTGCCGCGCGGCTAGGGTGCTCGGGTATGAGAAGCGTGGTCCAGCCGTCGACCGTCGAGGCGCTGCCCGACCTCCTGCCGCTGCTGCGTGGCTACAGCTCCTTCTACGGCGTCCATCCTGACGACGACGCGCTCCTCGGCATGGCGCGCGCCTTCTGCGAGGGCACCGGCGGGGGCAGCCAGCTGGTGGCCCGCGCGGAGTCCGGCGAGCTGGTCGGGTTCGCCACCGTGCTGTGGAGCTGGGACACCGCCACCGGCAGCCCGCTCGCGGTGATGGAGGACCTCTTCGTCCTCGAGGGCACGCGCGGCCGAGGCGTGGGGCGAATGCTCCTCGACGCGTGTGCGGAACTGGCGCGCGACCACGGGTGTGAGGATCTGGCCTGGGAGACCGCACCCGACAACGCGCGGGCTCAGCGCCTCTACGACGCCACCGGCGCCGAGCGCTCGACCTGGCTCGCCTACCGCCTGCCCCTCGCCTGAGCCAGCCAGGGCCCCGGGTGCCCCCCCCTGAGCCGTCCGGCAGGCCCTGAGGGCGAGGCGCAGGGACCGGTATGCCGCCGCGGTGAGGCGGGCACCGCGGCATACCCTGTGCGCATGCACAGTGCCCTCTTCGAGCAGGCCAACCTCGAGGTCCAGGCGGACCAGCGGTTCGCGCTGCAGAACCCACAGATGCTGCGGGTGCACCTCGGCGGTGACGTCCTGGCCGTCAAGGGCGCGATGGTGGCCTACCAGGGGTCGATCCGCTTCGACCACGAGAAGTCCGGCTCCATGGGCAAGATGTTCAAGAAGGTCGTCACGGGGGAGGACGTCTCGCTCATGCGGGTCTCCGGCACCGGCGACGTGTTCTTCGCCGCTGCGGCCGGCTACGTCTACCTGCTCGACCTCACCGGCGACGGGCTGTCGGTCAACGCGCGCAACCTGCTCGCCTTCGACTCCAGCGTCAACTGGGACATCAAGCGGGTACAGGGCGCGGGCATGGCCAGCGGCGGCCTGTTCAACACCACGCTGCAGGGCACCGGCACCGTCGCCATCACGGCCGTCGGGCAGCCGGTCGTGCTCGACTGCAGCACCCAGCCGACCTACGTCGACGTGGAGGCGTGCGTCGCGTGGTCGGCCAGCCTGGTGCCGCAGCTGGTCTCGAGCATGAACGTGCGCTCGATGCTGCGCGGCGGCTCGGGCGAGGCGTTCCAGTACGCCTTCCAGGGCCCGGGTTTCGTGGTGGTCCAGCCGAGCGAGTGGATGGGCGCGCCGACCCAGCAGCAGGGTGGGGGCGGGTTCAACCTCGGCGGGTTCCTGGACGGATGAGCCGGCAGGTGACCACCTCCACGACCGCACCGCCGCGCGCCGACGCCGCGCTCGTCGGCCGCCTGCGGGCCGACCTCCGTTCCGCCGGCTACACCGTCGACGGCGTGTCCGCCCTGCTCGGCCCGCTGGCCGGCGCCGCGCTCGACCGCGAGCAGACCCTGCCGGCCCAGCGGGTGACGGCAGACGCGGACAGCCCCGTGGCCACCCTCGTGCGGCTGTTCACGCTCGGTGACGCGGTCGACGAGGCCGAGGCCGGTGCTGCCCTGCCGACGCTGGGGGTGACCGGCGCGCTCGACCTCGGCCTGGTCACGCTCCAAGGACCGGGCGTCGTCGCGACGTGCGACCTGCGGCCCTACGGCGACGAGAAGCACGAGTGGTGGGTGGCCTCCGACCTGTCGGAGCTCGCCACCCGGCAGCCGCTGCGCGAGGACCACGTGCTCGGCATCGGCGGCGCCTCCACCACGCTGGCGTCCTGGACGCCGCGCCCCCAGGTGGAGCGGGCGCTCGACCTCGGCACCGGCTGCGGTGTGCAGGCCCTGCACCTCGGCGCCCACGCCCGGCACATCACCGCGACCGACATCTCCGAGCGAGCCCTCGCCTACGCGCGCTTCAACGCCCTGCTCAACGAGGTGGAGTGGGAGCTGCGTGCCGGCTCGATGCTGGAACCCCTTGTCGGAGAACGGTTCGGGCTCATCGTCAGCAACCCGCCGTTCGTCATCACGCCGCGGCGCGCGGGGGTGCCGCTGTTCGAGTACCGAGACGGCGGCGCCTCCGGCGACACCATCGTCGCCGACCTCGTCCGCTCGATCGGCGAGCACCTCGAGCCGGGCGGCATCGCGCAGTTCCTCGGCAACTGGGAGATCGTCGGCGACGCCGACTGGCGCGACCGCGTCCGCGGCTGGGTGGCCGGCACCGGCCTCGACGCCTGGGTGGTGCAGCGCGAGCTGCAGGACCCCGCGCAGTATGCCGAGACCTGGGCCCGCGACGGCGGGCACCACAGTGCCACAGCGGAGTTCGCGTCGATGTATGCCGCGTGGCTCGACGACTTCGCCTCCCGCGGCGTCACCGCGATCGGCTTCGGCGTGATCACCCTGCAGCGCCCGGCCACCGGCCGTGAGCCCTTCGTCTGCCTCGAGGAGGCCACCGGGCGGGTGGCCGCGCCGATGGGCCCGGCCGTGCTCGCAGGCCTGCGGTCCCGCACCTGGCTGGCCGAGCACTCCGACGACGACCTGCTGGCCGTGGCGTGGCGCTGCGCCCCCGACGTCACCGAGGAGCGCCACGGCCGACCCGGCGCCGACGACCCCAGCGTCATCCTGCTGCGCCAGGGTGGCGGCCTCGGTCGGGCGGTCCGGCTCGACACGGCGATGGCGGCCTTCGCCAGCGTCTGCGACGGCGACCTCACCGCGGGACAGGCGCTGACTGCCATCGCCTCGCTGCTCGACGTGCCCGCCGACGAGCTGCGCGCCTCAGCGCTCCCCGTCATCCGCGACCTCGTCGCCGGCGGCCTCCTCGTCCGCTGAGGCGGCATCGGCTCGGCTGCGGACATCGGGTCCGCCGCCGCGGCGGCGTCGACTCGTGGTGGTCCCACGGGTCGACGCGGGGCAGGAGCCGGTGGGAACGTGAGTGATGCGAGCGCGCTCCGCCTGCCGCGCGGCATACCCGCAGGTCAGAAACCCCGTTGTGAGTGAGTGCTCACTCACTTACTCTACAAGCGTGAGTCCACGCGCCCCGTCCATGAGCGCCGACGAGCGGCGTGCGGCCCTCGTCGCCAGCACCGTCCCCCTGCTCCGGTCCCAGGGGCCGGCCGTCAGCACCCGCGAGATCGCCAGGGCCGCCGGAGTGGCCGAGGGCACCATCTTCCGCGTCTTCGACAGCAAGGACGACCTCATCCGCTCCTGCGTCGAGAGCGTCTTCGACACCACCGCGCTGCGCCGCGAGCTGCAGGCCATCGACCGCGACCAGCCGCTCGACCGCCGCCTCGTCGACGCCGTCGAGGTGGTGCAGGCGCACCTGCGGAACATGTTCGCGCTCATGACGACGCTGCACGCCGCCGGGAAGCGGTTCGGCCCGCACCCCGACGCCCGGCCCGAGCAGCACCGCGCCGTGCAGGACGAGCTCGACGCCGACCTCGTCGCCGTCATCGGCGAGGAGGACGCGGCCCGGCTGCGGGTCAGCCCGGAGCAGGTCGTGGGCTACCTGCGGCTGCTCACGCTCTCGAATGCCCACCCGATGCTCGGCGGGGGCCGGTCATCGGCCGAGGAGATCGTCGACCTCGTGCTCCACGGGGTCCTGGAAGAGGGGGAAGGACGACCGTGACTCTCGTACGCCTGGTCAGGGAGCACCTGCGTCCCTACCGCAACCTCGTCGCCGTCCTGGTGGTGCTGCAGCTCGTCGGCACCATGGCGTCGTTGTACCTGCCCAGCCTGAACGGCCAGATCATCGACAACGGGGTGGCGAAGGGGGACACGGCCTACATCCTGCAGACCGGCTCCTGGATGCTCGCCGTCTCGCTGGTGCAGATCACCGCCACCATCGGGGCGACCTACCTCGGCGCCCGGTCCGCGGCAAGCCTGGGTCGCGACCTGCGTGGCTCGCTCTTCACCCGGGTCACGGAGTTCTCCGCCCAGGAGGTGTCCCGGTTCGGTGCGCCCACCCTGATCTCGCGGAACACCAACGACGTCACCCAGGTGCAGCAGGCCGTGTTCATGGCCCTCGCCTTCATGGTGTCGGCGCCGATCATGATGGTCGGCGGAGTCATCATGGCCCTCCGTGAGGACGTGGGCCTTTCGTGGCTCGTGGCCGTCGCCGTGCCCCTGTTGGCCCTGGGCGTCGGCCTCATCATCCGCCGGATGATCCCGCAGTTCCGCCTCATGCAGGAGTCGGTCGACTGGGTCAACCGGATCCTGCGCGAGCAGATCACCGGCATCCGGGTGGTCCGCGCCTTCGTCCGCGAGGACCACGAGCGCCAGCGCTTCGCCGAGGCCAACACCCAGTACACCGGGACGGCGCTCGCCGTCGGTCGGCTGATGGCGCTCGCCTTCCCGCTGGTCATGCTGGTCTTCAACGCCTCGACGGTGGCCGTGCTGTGGTTCGGCTCGCACCGCGTGGCCTCGGGGGAGATGCAGATCGGCGAGCTCACCGCCTTCATGTCCTACCTGATGCAGATCCTCATGTCGGTGATGATGGCGACCTTCATGTCGATGATGCTGCCGCGGGCCACGGTGTCGGCCGGGCGGATCGGCGACGTGCTCGGCACGACGTCGTCGGTCACCGAGCGGGAGCACCCGGTGCCGCTGCCCACCGGTCGCACCACGGTCGAGCTGCGCGACGTCGAGTTCACCTACCCCGGCGCCGACGCCCCCGTCCTGCACGGGGTCTCGATGACGGCCGAGCCGGGGCACACCACGGCCATCATCGGCAGCACCGGCTCGGGCAAGTCGACCCTGGTCTCCCTCGTGCCACGTCTCTACGACGTCACCGGGGGAGCGCTCCTGCTGGCCGGCGTCGACGTGCGCGACGCGTCCCTCGAGGACGTCTGGTCCCGGATCGGCCTGGTGCCGCAACGGCCCTACCTCTTCACCGGCACGGTGGCGAGCAACCTGCGCTACGGCGACACCGACGCCACCGACGACGAGCTCTGGGAGGCGCTGCGGGTCGCACAGGCGGACGACTTCGTGCGAGCCATGCCAGGTGGCCTCGACGCACCCATCGCGCAGGGCGGCACGAACGTCTCCGGCGGCCAGCGGCAACGGCTCGCCATCGCGCGGGCCATCGTGGCCAAGCCCGACGTCTACCTCTTCGACGACGCGTTCTCCGCCGTGGACGTGGCGACCGACGCCCGGCTGCGCGCGGCCCTGCGGCCGGTGACGAGGGACGCCGCCGTCATCGTGGTGGCGCAGCGCGTGTCGACCATCGTCGACGCCGACCACATCGTCGTCCTCGACGGTGGCCGAGTGGTCGGGTCCGGTCGTCATGAGGAGCTGCTCGAGACCTGTCCCACCTACGTCGAGATCGTCGAGTCCCAGCGCAGCGCAGAGGAGGTGGCGGCATGAGCGAAGGAGTCAAGACCGAGGAGGAGCGCGCGGCAGAGGCACGCCGTGGCCCGGCTGGTGGTGCCCGGCGAGGCGGTCCCCACATGGCGATGGGCGTGCCCGTCGAGAAGTCCCAGAACTTCTGGCCGTCGGCCAAGCGGCTGCTGGGCCTGCTGCGGCCCGAGCGGGCAGCCCTGCTCGCGGTGCTGGGCTTCGCCCTCGTCAGCGTGACGCTGACCGCGATCGGCCCGAAGGTGCTCGGCCACGCCACCGACCTGATCTTCTCCGGCGTCGTCGGCAGCCGGCTGCCCGCCGGCGTGCCCAAGGAGCAGATCGTGCAGGGGCTGCGGGCCCGCGGTGACAACACCCTCGCCGACATGCTGTCCGCGCTCAACGTGGTGCCCGGTCAGGGCATCGACTTCGGTGCGGTCGGCCGGGTGCTCCTGAGCGTGCTGGCGATCTACGTGGTCGCCTCGGTGCTCTCCTGGGCGCAGGGCTGGGTCCTCACCGGCGCGGTCAACCGCACCATCTTCGGCCTCCGGCGCGACGTCGAGGACAAGCTGTCGCGTCTGCCGCTGCCCTACTTCGACGCACAGCCCCGCGGCGAGCTGCTGAGCCGGGTGACCAACGACATCGACAACGTGGCCCAGAGCCTGCAGCAGACCCTGAGCCAGCTGCTCACGTCGCTGCTCACCGTGGTGGCGATGGTGACGATGATGTTCGTCATCTCGCCGCTGCTGGCCCTCATCGCGCTGGTGACGATCCCGCTGTCGATCGTCGTGACCACCATGATCGGCAAGCGCTCGCAGCGCCACTTCGTCCAGCAGTGGAAGAGCACCGGTGAGCTCAACGCCGTGGTCGAGGAGACCTTCACCGGCCACGGCCTGGTCAAGGTGTTCGGTCGCCAGCACGACACCGAGGCGGCGTTCGCCGCGAGGAACGACGACCTGTATGCCGCCGGGTTCGGTGCGCAGTTCATCAGCGGCATCATCATGCCGACGATGATGTTCATCGGGAACCTCAACTACGTCGCCATCGCCGTCGTGGGCGGGCTGCGGGTGGCCAACGGCACCATGAGCCTTGGTGATGTGCAGGCGTTCATCCAGTACTCCCGGCAGTTCACCCAGCCGCTGACGCAGGTGGCCTCCATGGCCAACCTCATGCAGTCCGGTGTCGCCTCTGCCGAGAGGGTTTTCGAGGTCCTCGACGCGCCGGAGCAGCGTCCCGAGCCGGCGACGGCGCACACGCTCGAAGCCACCCACGGCCGGGTGGAGTTCGAGGACGTCTCCTTCTCCTACCGGCCGGACACCCCGCTCATCGAGGACCTCGACCTCGTGGTCGAGCCCGGGCAGACCGTGGCCATCGTGGGCCCGACCGGCGCCGGCAAGACGACGCTGGTGAACCTCATCATGCGGTTCTACGAGCTCGACGCCGGCCGCATCACCCTCGACGGGGTCGACATCACCGACCTGACCCGGCACAGCCTGCGGTCACAGGTCGGCATGGTGCTCCAGGACGCCTGGCTCTTCGGCGGGACGATCAGGGACAACATCGCCTACGGCAAGCCCGGTGCCACCGACGAGGAGGTCATGGCCGCGGCGCGTGCCACCTACGTCGACCGCTTCGTCCACGCCCTGCCCGACGGCTACGACACCGTGCTCGACGCCGAGGGCGGCAACATCAGCGCCGGCGAGAAGCAGCTCGTCACCATCGCGCGGGCGTTCCTCTCCGACCCGGCGCTGCTCATCCTCGACGAGGCGACCAGCTCGGTCGACACCCGCACCGAGCGACTGGTGCAGCAGGCGATGGCCGCGCTGCGCAGCGACCGCACCAGCTTCGTCATCGCGCACCGGCTGTCCACCATCCGCGACGCCGACCTGATCCTCGTGATGGAGAACGGCCGGATCGTCGAAAAGGGCTCGCACGCCGACCTGCTCGAGCGCCACGGCGCCTACGCCCGCCTGTATGCCGCTCAGTTCAGCGGCGCGGCCGTGGACGTCGACACCGGCGAGGCGCCGGCCGCCGACGGGCCCGGCGCACAGTCCGAGCCGGCCGGGGCAGGAGCGCGGACCTGACCTGACGTCCGGTGTGTCGCTGCGCCGTGCCGGCACACGGTGCCCGCGGCACACCGGACGTCGGCGCCCAACCAGGCAAACGGCATACCGGTCATCGTGTTCCTGCCTAGGGTGTGCGCATGTCCGTCATCACGCGCAGCAGCACCGTCGACGGCATCCTCCGCCGTAGCGCCCGAGCCTTCTCGGAGCGGGTGGCGCTGCGGTTCGACGGCAGGGAGTGGACGTATGCCGCCCTCGACGCCGCCGTGAGCCGGGCTGCGTCGTACCTGCTCGGCCTGGGGCTCGAGAAGGGGGACCGCGTCGCGGCCTTCGGCAAGAACTCCGACGCCTACCTCATCGGGTTCATCGCGTGTGCGCGTGCGGGTCTCGTCCACGTGCCCCTCAACTACAACCTCACGGGTAGTGAGCTCTCCTACCTCCTCGGCCAGTCGGGCTCACGGGCCGTCCTCGTCGACCCGGCCCTCGCGGCGGCGCTGGACGACGTCGACGGTGAGGGGGCGCGTGGCGTCGAGCACCGGATCCCGCTGCGCGACGCCGCTGACTCCCTCCTCGCCAGGGTCAGCAGCGGAGAGGTGCCCCAGGTCGAGGCGGAGGTCGCCGACACCGACCTCGCGCAGTTCCTCTACACCTCCGGGACGACCTCGCGGCCCAAGGCCGCGATGATGAGCCACAAGGCCCTCGTCCACGAGTACCTCTCGTGCCTCGTCGCGCTCGACCTGAAGGCGGACGACAACCCCCTGCACGTCATGCCGCTCTACCACTCGGCGCAGATGCACGTCTTCCTCATGCCGTGGCTGGCCATCGGCGCGACGAACACCGTCCTCGAGGTGCCCGACGCAGGCGAGATCCTCCGCCGTATCGAGCAGGACGGGCACAGAGCCTTCTTCGCCGCGCCCACGCTCTGGGTGGCCATGGCCAACCACGCCGACTTCGCGTCACGCGACCTCGACGGCCTCCAGAGGGCGTACTACGGCGCGTCCATCATGCCCGGCCCGATCCTCGAGCGGCTGCAGCGCAAGGCGCCCGCCCTGGGGTTCTACAACTGCTTCGGGCAGTCCGAGGTCGCGCCGCTCACGACCGTCCTGCGACCGGAGGAGCACGCCGACCGCCCTGACTCCGCCGGGCGTCCGGTCCTCTTCGTCGAGGCGCGCGTCGTCGACGCGGACGGCCACGACGTCATGCCGGGGGAGAGCGGGGAGATCGTCTACCGGTCGCCGCAGCTGTGCGACGGCTACTGGGACGACCCGGTCGCCACCGAGGAGGCGTTCCGGGACGGCTGGTTCCACTCGGGCGACCTCGTGCGGGTGGACGAGGAGGGGTATGTCTTCGTCGTCGACCGGATCAAGGACGTCATCAACACGGGCGGCGTGCTCGTCGCGTCCCGAGAGGTCGAGGACGCCCTCTACACGCACCCGGCCGTCGCCGAGGTCGCTGTGGTCGGGGTGCCGGACGAGAAGTGGGTCGAGGCCGTCGCGGCGTTCGTCGTGCGCAAGGCGGAGGTCACGGCGGACGAGCTGACCCAGCACCTGCGGGGCCGGGTGGCGCCCTTCAAGATCCCGAAGCGGATCACCTTCGTCGAGGCGCTGCCCCGCAACGCCTCCGGCAAGATCCTCAAGCGAGAGCTGCGCGCCTGACGCCCCAGGGCCGCTGAGGCGCCAGGCGCGACCCGTTGCGGCGTCGAGCAGGGCGCCCAGCTCACCGCCAGTGGTGCTGGGCCGGGAGCCGGGTGATCCAGTAGTGGGCGGTCGTCGGCGAGGCCACACCGAACCGTGCGTTGACGGCCCAGAGCCAGCCGCCGGCCAGGGTCGCCGTCGAGGGCGTGTCGAGGGTCGGGTCGGTGAGGTCGTCCCGCCAGCGCGCCTCCCAACCGTCGTGCCGCCGGTGCAGCCGCAGCACCGCGACGTCGTTGCCCCCCGTGCCCCGCACGTTGTAGAGCACGTCGCCGCGGAGCTCGAGGCCGTCGCCGGAGGTGATCGCGGGGCCGCCGCTGACGGGGATGGAGCGGGCGACGCCCGTGGCGCGGTCGACCTGCCACAGGCCGCCGGCGGTGCTGTTGTTGAGCACCAGCCTGCCGTCCGGCAGCTGCCGGATCCCGTTGGCCCAGAAGTCTTTCCCGTTTCCGGCTGGCCAGGCCCCGCGCAGCGGCAGGTATGCCGGTGCCACACCGCTGGGTGCCCCGCCGTGGTGGAGGGGGACGCGGGTGAGCCGGTCGACGTAGGAGTCGGTGACCCACACCGCCCGGCTCGTCACGACCAGGTCGTTGAGGAACTTCGCGCCCGGCACGGTGACGTCGGCGACGACCGCACCGGTGCGGCCGTTGACGGCATACACCTTGCCTGTCGTGCCGAGGCTGCCGACGGCCCACACGAGGTTGGTGCGCGGGTCCCACTTCAGCCCGCGCAGCGAGCGCCCGGTCGTGCCGGCGAGGAGCACCGAGGAGGTGGCGGCGAGCAGGTCTCCGGTGATGATCCGCCCGTCGGCGAGCGAGCCGACGTAGTAGCGGGTTCCGGGGCCGGAGGTGATGCCCTCCGGCTGCAGGCCGTCAGGAAGCGCGACGGTGTGCGGCGCGCGCCCCCGGTGGTCGTGCCGGTGGTGGTCGTCACCGTGCCCGTGCCGGTCGTGCGCGGTGGCGGTGCCCGCGCCGGTGAGCTCGATGGTGGCGATGGTGGCTGCGGCCGTGGCCGAGCGGAGGAACACGCGTCGTCCGAAGGAGGTGGTGGTGTCAGCCATCAACCATGGTGTGCACCTACCCGGGCGTAGCGGAACCCCCACCCATGACTGGACGCTTCACTGCTCGCGCCGCGCCACCGTTGCCAGGCTGCACTGCGCGCCGGGTGCCGTGCTGGTACACAGCCGGCCCTCCCCGCACGTGGTGGTGACCTGGGTCATGCCGTACTGGGCGGTGCCGACGGTCAGGGGGGCCGGGTCACGCCAGGAGCCGCCGTTGCCGGGTGGCAGCGTGACCTCCGCGACCCGGGCCCACGGGGCGTCGGGGCCGCTGCGCCGGTAGACGCGGAAGACCCGCTCGTCCAACGACTCGAACACCTCTCGCCAGCGCACGACGACCGTGGCCTGCTCCTGCTCGGCGCTGATCCGGGTGATGACGGGGCGGCCCATCGCGCAGTACTCCTTGCGGGAGATGCCGCTCGCCGCGCGAGGGCCGCCAGATGGCTCGTCTCGGGCTCCCGCGCCGCAGGCGGTCACGAGGGGCAGCATGCCGAGGCACGGCACGACGACACCGACCAGCGCCACCGCGCGTCGCCTGCCTGCAACCACGTCACGCCCCCCGAGCAGTGGTCACCGCCGCGGCTGCGCCCGGGCGGTCGGCGCGAACGCTACTCCGGGTCGACCTGCCGGGTCAGGCGAACTGCCACGACCTCTTGCTCAGGCCGAACCAGAAGCCGTCGATGACGCTCTCGTTGTCGAGCGAGCCCGACTCGTAGGCCGCGCCGAGTGCGACGTACAGCGGGGCCCAGTGCTCCGTGCGGGGGTGCGCGGCGTGGGCCGCCGGCGCCTTGTGCAGGAAGTCGAGCACGGCGTCGACGTCGTGGCGCTCGAGCGCCTCGGCGGCCCAGTGGTCGAACTCCGAGGAGGCCTGTGGCACAGGTCCGTTGGGGCCGGCGGCGGGGTTGAACCAGCGCAGGTTGTGCGTCGTGAAGCCGGAGCCCACGATCAGCGTGCCCTCGTCGCGCAGCGGCGCGAGCCTGCGGCCGAGCGCGAAGAGGTGCTGCGGGTCGAGCGTGGGCATCGACATCTGGAGCACCGGCACGTCGGCCTCGGGGTACATCTCCACGAGCGGCACGTACGCGCCGTGGTCGAGACCGCGGCTCTCGTCGCGGTGCACCGGGTTGTCGCTCGTGTGCACCAGGCGGGTGACCGAGTCGGCGAGCTCGGGTGCGCCGGGGGCGTCGTAGGTGACCTCGTAGTACTTCTGCGGGAAGCCCCAGAAGTCGTAGACCAGCGGCGTCCGCCCGGAGGTGGAGCTCAGCGCCAGCGGGGCCTCCTCCCAGTGGGCGGAGACCATGAGGATGTTGGTCGGCTTCCCGAAGCGCGTCGACCAGTCGGCGAGCTGCCGCGTCCACACGGGGTCGTCGGCGAGCGGCGGGGCACCGTGGCTCAGGTAGAGCACGGGCTGGCGGACGGCGGTCTCGGTCATGGCAGCAGTGTACGCCTAAACAAGTTTAACATTCAACTACCAGACCAGTATGCCGCGGGCTCGCGGCAGTCCGCGCCTCGGTGGCGCCTCGGTGGCGCCTCGGGGCTGGCCTTGCGGCGGCATACGGGTGTCCCGGCTGTGGCCGGCGTCCCATTCCCGGCCACCGGGTGGACGCGCGGTGGGGCCGACCGGCTACCGTGCCTCACGTCGAGCACGTCCGCGCAGCGACGAATCCGCTGCACGTGCCGGCAGGACTGAGGTGTGAACACGTGAGCACGGGGCGCAAGCTCGTCATCGTCGAGTCGCCGGCCAAGGCCAAGACCATCGGTGGCTACCTGGGCAAGGACTACGACGTCGAGGCGTCGGTCGGCCACATCCGCGACATCCCGACCCCCTCGGAGATGCCGGCCGACGTGAAGAAGGGCCCGTTCGGGCGGTTCGGCGTCGACGTGGACCAGGGGTTCGAGGCGTACTACGTCGTCGACGCGGACAAGAAGAAGAAGGTGGCGGATCTCAAGCGCCTCCTCAAGAACGCCGACGAGCTCTACCTCGCCACCGATGAGGACCGCGAGGGCGAGGCCATCGCCTGGCACCTGCTCGAGGTGCTCAAGCCCAAGGTGCCGGTCAAGCGCATGGTGTTCCACGAGATCACCCGCGAGGCGATCCAGCGCGCCGTCAACAGCACCCGCGACCTCGACACCCGGCTCGTCGACGCCCAGGAGACCCGGCGCATCCTCGACCGCCTCTACGGCTACGAGGTCTCACCCGTGCTGTGGCGCAAGGTCAAGGCCGGCCTGTCCGCGGGCCGTGTGCAGTCCGTGGCGACCCGCCTGGTGGTCGAGCGTGAGCGCGAGCGCATGGCGTTCGTCCGTGCCTCCTACTGGGACGTCGAGGGCGACTTCACGCCCGGCGACCAGAAGAGCCAGTTCACCGCGCGCCTGACCATGGTCGACGGCGCCCGCGTCGCCACCGGCCGCGACTTCGCCGACGACGGCACCCTGAAGTCCCGAAGCGTCACGCACCTCGACGAGGCTGCCGCCCGCACCATCGCCGAGGCCGTGCAGTCCGCGAGCGTCTCGGTCACGGCGGTGCAGGAGAAGCCCTACACCCGCCGGCCGTCCGCGCCCTTCACGACCAGCACCCTCCAGCAGGAGGCGTCGCGCAAGCTGCGGCTGTCGTCGAAGAACGCGATGCGCGTGGCCCAGCGCCTCTACGAGAACGGCTACATCACCTACATGCGTACGGACAGCACCACGCTGTCCGAGGCGGCCCTGTCCGCCGCCCGCCAGCAGGCTCGCGACCTCTACGGCGCCGAGTACGTGCCGCAGTCGCCGCGCCTGTACGAGAAGAAGGTCAAGAACGCCCAGGAGGCGCACGAGGCGATCCGCCCGGCGGGTGACCGCTTCCGCACGCCCGCCCAGGTGGCCGGCGAGCTGCGCGGCGACGAGTTCGCCCTCTACGAGCTGATCTGGAAGCGCACGATCGCCTCCCAGATGGCAGACGCCCGCGGCTCGACCGCCACGGTGAAGCTGGGGGCCACGCTCGCGGACGGCCGCACGGTCGAGTTCTCCGCCAGCGGCACGGTCATCACTTTCCGCGGCTTCCTCGCGGCATACGAGGAGGGGCGCGACGACGACGGTGGCCGCGGGAGCTCGGCCACCGACGAGGAGCGGCGCCTGCCCAAGCTCAGCGAGGGTGTCGCGATCACGGTGATCCGCGCCGAGGCCGACGGGCACGAGACCAGCCCGCCCCCGCGCTACACCGAGGCGACCCTGGTGAAGGCCATGGAGGAGAAGGGGATCGGCCGTCCGTCGACGTACGCGTCGATCATGGGCACCATCCAGGACCGCGGCTACGTCAACACCCGCGGCTCCGCCCTGATCCCGACCTGGCTGGCGTTCGCGGTGACGCGTCTGCTCGAGGAGCACTTCGGCTCGCTGGTCGACTACGACTTCACCGCCTCCATGGAGGAGGACCTCGACCGCATCGCCAACGGTGACGAGGAGCGGGCCCGGTGGCTCGCCCGGTTCTACTTCGGCGACGAGGGCAAGACCCAGGACGGCCTGCGCCGTCTCGTCGAGGACCTCGGCGAGATCGACGCCCGCGAGATCTCCACCATCCCGATCGGCGACGGCATCGTCGTGCGGGTCGGGCGGTACGGCCCGTACGTGGAGGAGGCGGCGCCCGAGGGCGTCGACCTCACCACCGGCGAGGTCGCCGAGGGCGCGAGCGGCCAGCCGCGGCGCGCCACCATCACCGACGACGTCGCGCCCGACGAGATGACCCCGCAGAAGGCGCGCGAGCTGCTCGAGCAGTCGTCCGACGACGGCCGGGTGCTCGGCCAGGACCCCGAGACCGGTCGCGACATCGTCGCCAAGGCCGGCCGCTACGGGCCGTACGTGACCGAGGTCCTCACCGACGAGACCGCGGAGACCTCCGGCGCGACGAAGTCGCGGGGCAAGGCCAAGGTCAAGCCGCGCACCGCGTCGCTCTTCAAGGACATGGACCTCGCGAGCCTCGACCTCGACACCGCGCTGAAGCTGCTGTCGCTGCCGCGCGTCGTCGGTGTGGCGACCGAGGAGGACGGCACGCAGGTCGAGATCACCGCGCAGAACGGGCGCTACGGGCCCTACCTGAAGAAGGGCACCGACTCGCGGTCGCTGACGAGCGAGCAGCAGCTCTTCGACATCACGCTCGAGGAGGCGCTGGCCATCTACGCGCAGCCCAAGGCGCGTGGCCGCGGTGCGAGCACCGCCCCGCTCAAGGAGCTCGGCAACGACCCCGTGTCCGGTAAGCCGATGGTGGTCAAGGACGGCCGGTTCGGTCCCTACGTGACCGACGGCGAGACCAACGCCACGCTGCGCAAGGACGACGAGCCCGAGTCGCTCACTCCCGAGCGCGGCGCCGAGCTGCTCGCCGAGAAGCGCGCCAAGGGTCCGACCACGCGCAAGCGCGCCACCAAGAAGACGACCACGAAGAAGACGACGGCGAAGAAGTCCACCGCCAAGAAGGCGACGGCCAAGAGCGCGACGAAGAAGGCGTGACCGTGTCGGGGGGCGCCGAGCCGGGGGCCACGACGGCCGCAGCCGCGACGGCGGGAGGCATCGAGGCGACCACCGCTCGGGCGTTGTCGCAGCGGCTCGCCGTGGAGCAGGCCGAGCGCCGGCTGCCCTCCGTGGCGGCCGGGCTGGTCCGCGACGGTGCATTGGTCTGGTCAGATGCGGTCGGCACCGTCGACGGACGGTCCGACGGCGAGCTGGCGACGCCCCGCACGCAGTACCGGATCGGCTCGATCACCAAGACCTTCGTGGCGGTCGAGGTGCTGCGGCTGCGCGACGAGGGCCGCCTCGACCTGAACGACCCGGTCTCGGCGCACCTCCCCGATGCGCCGCACGGCGCGGTCACCGTCGCCCAGCTCCTGTCGCACACCTCCGGGCTGCAGGCGGAGACCGCCGGGCCGTGGTGGGAACGGGTCGCGGGCGGCTCGTGGGACGACCTGGTGGCCTCGCGGCCGAAGCTGTTGTTCCGCCCCGGGGCTCGCTTCCACTACTCCAACGTCGGGTATGCCGTGCTCGGCGAGCTCGTGGCTCGGCTGCGGGAGGTGCCGTGGCACCACGCGGTGCGCGAGGGCCTGCTCCTGCCGTTGGGGATGACCCGCACCACGACTCGCCCCGAAGAGCCGGCGGCTCGCGGCTGGGGCGTGCACCCGCTGGCCGACGTGCTGCACGTCGAGCCGGAGCACGACGCCGGAGCCATGGCCCCGGCAGGCCAGTTCTGGTCGACAATCGAGGACCTCTCGCGATGGGCTGCCTTCCTCGCCGGCGAGACGGGCGGCCTGCTGTCCAAGGAGACCCTGGCCGAGATGTGCCAGCCCATCGCGGTCAACGACGTGCCCGGCACCGGGTGGGTCGGGGCGCACGGGCTCGGCTGGCAGCTGTGGAACGTCGAGGGCACCCGCTACGGCGGCCACGGCGGCTCCATGCCCGGGTTCCTCGCCGGCCTGCGGGTCGACCTGGAGACCGGTGACGGCTGCGTGGTGTTCGCCAACGCCACCTCGGGCCTGCGGCCCTCGCTGGCCGAGGACCTGCTCGGCACCCTGCGCGAGCGTGAGCCGGTCGCACCGCCTCCGTGGTCGGCCGACGCCGAGCAGGCGGCCTCGCTCGAGCTGGTCGGCGAGTGGTACTGGGGCACCTCCGGCTACACGCTGTCGCTCGGGCGCGACGGGCAGCTGGTGCTCGGTGCCCCCGGCGTGCAGCGCGGCTCTCGGTTCCGGCCGGTCGAGGGCGGCTGGGTCGGCCTCGACGGCTACTTCGAGGGGGAGCTGCTGACGGTGGTGCGCGACGACGCCGGCCGGGTCAGCCACCTCGACCTCGGCTCGTTCCGCTTCACGCGCACGCCCTACGACCCGGCGGCCGACATCCCCGGGGACGTGCACCCCGACCGCTGGCACTGACACCCGGGCGGACTCGGCCGGCTGCGCCCGTTTGGCCCCGAAACGGCCCGTTCGTCTCTAGGCTTCCGCCAGACGTCACATCTTCTGGGGGGAACTCATGGCGCCTGCGCGTGTCCGCCGCCTCGTCCTGGCCGTCGTGGCCGCACTGGTCGCGACCATGGGAACGGCCTCCGTCGCCGTGGCGGTCACCGACCCACCGGTGCTGACCGCACTCTCGGTGTCGACCACGTCGGTCACCTCCCCGGGTTCGGTCGAGCTGCGGTACTCGGTGGCTGCGGACACGCCGACGCTCGGCTACATCAGTGCCTGGTACGCCTCCCCGGCCGGGGTCCGGGGAAACGTTGTGATGCGGGTGGATGACGCGCCCCTGGGTGGCACCCTCACCTGGTCGGTGCCCGACGGGGCTCGCAACGGCACCTACCAGCTCATGTCGGTCACGGTCATGTCCACCGACGGGACTGCCGCCATTCGCTACGACCGGGACGGGACGACCAGCCGCGGCGCTCTCCACACCTTCGACCTCCCCGGCAAGGACGTGACGGTCTCAGGTGAGGAGGACGTCACCGGGCCCACGCTGACAGGTGTCTCGGTCACCACCCCCGACGTCAAGCCGGGGCAGCCTGTGACCGTTGCGTGGACGGCGGACGACGCGCACCCCGTCGTGGAAGCGAGCTTCACCTTCACCGGCGCCACGAAGCCCAGCAGCTTCACGATGTCCTCGACCACGACGAGCGAGCTGGCGGCCGTCAGGTTCACCCGCCCTCTCTCCTCTGCCGTCTACAACGACCGCCACCTCCTCTCGATGGTGCGTCTGCGTGACGTCCTCGGGAACACCACGACGTGGTATGCCGACGGTCGCATGACCAACCTTCCCTACGACGCGACGACCGAGTCCGGCACCCACACCATCGGCTTCTCATCGGTTGGGTTCTCGGTGACCGGCTCCACCTACGACGACCGGTCGCCCGTCCTCACGGCGATCTCGGTCGACCGTCGAACGTCGCGGGCGAGTGGGCGGGTCACGGTCTCCTACGCGTTCAATGAGGACACCCTGCCGCTCAGCCAGATAGTGCTCCGCTACGTCAGGCGCGGCACGGACATCCCAGCGTTCTCCCTGTGCGCGACCAAGGTTCCGGCCACCGGTTCCTTCACCGACACCCTGCCGGCCGATGTGGTCGGCGACGTGCAGCTCGCCTCCGTCGAGCTGATGGACAGCAAGGGCAACCAGGCGACCTACCAGCGGGACGGCACGCTGCTGAGGCGACCCTACGAGTCCACGGGGCGGCACACGCTCGACCTCTCGACCCTCGACGTCCGGGTCACGCCCTCGGCTCTCTCGGCTGTGGCGCGTTCCCGACCGCGGGCGGCTGGTCTGCGGTGGTCGGTGCCGGCGGGTCAGGGCAGCCAGCTGACGGGTTTCCGGGTCACCGTCAACCCCGGCGGTCGGGTCCTCACGGTCGCCTCCAACGGCAGGGACTACCAGGAGACAGTCGTCACCGGGCTCACCAACGCCAGGAAGTACACCTTCACGATCACGCCCCAGAGCAGTGTCGGTCCCGGCCCGACGAGCACCGTCTCCGCCACTCCGCTGCTGTCGGGGAACATCTGGGCCGCCGGCGACGTCAACGGGGATCGGCGCAACGACGTCTTCGCCATGGTGCAGCCGCCGGCCGACGCTGTGGTCAGGCTCTACCGCGGCACGGGCAAACCGGGCTTGGGCACGGCCAACAACGTCGCTGACTGGACGGGTTACCGGCCCCATCCGGCTGAGGGGAACGACATCTACAGCAGCCACCTGGTCCTCGCGGCCTGGGGTGACCTCGAGATGGCGGCGGTCGACCGCAGTGGCCATGGCATCGGTTCCGGCCTCGTCGGCACCGGGTGGGGCGGCATGCGGTTCATCGATGCGAGTGCCGACTTCACGGGGGACAAGGTCGCCGACATCGTCGCCGTCAACCCGTCGGGTGGCCTCTACCTCTACCGCGGTCGCGGGAACGCGAAGTTCGCCAGCGCCACGCGGGTGGGCTCAGGCTGGGACACGATGCAGACGGTGTTCGCCGCGACCGACGTGACCGGCGACCGCAGGGCCGACCTGCTGGCGGTCGACGCGGCCGGCAGGCTCCGGATCTACCCCGGCAACGGCAGGGGCGGGTTCGGGGCATCCCGGGTGGTCGGGCCGGGCTGGGGCGCCTTCGGGGCGGTCTTCTCCGGTCGTGACCTCACCGGTGACGGGCGGGCCGACCTCGGGGCGGTCACCATGTCGGGCGACCTCTACGTCTACAAGGGCAACGGCAGGGGCGGCTTCCCGACCCACACGAAGATCGGCCACGGCTGGCACAACTTCTTCTGAGGAATTTCTTCTGAGGAATACCGGAGGGGGTTCTTCTGCGGCGGTGCCCCGGCATGTGGTGGTGGCACATGTCTCGTCACAGGTATGTGGACGACCCCGACATGTCTCCGCGGTGAACGCGCCCCTAGTGTTCAGCAGAACCTGAGCCGGCACCCCGCCGGCCCTGCCCTGCACGAGGAGGTGCCGGTGCCTGCTGAGGCCACTGCCGCTCCGCTGCTCGAGACACGGTCCCTCACCAAGGAGTTCCGCGGTTTCCGGGCAGTGTCCGAGGTGAGCCTGCGCGTCGCCGAGGGCACCATCCACGCGCTCGTCGGCCCCAACGGCGCCGGCAAGACCACGCTGTTCAACCTGCTGACCGGCTTCCTCGCCCCCAGCTCGGGCCAGATCCTCTTCGGCGGCGACGACATCACCGGCAAGCAGCCGGAGCAGATCGCCCACCTCGGGATCGCCCGCTCGTTCCAGATCACCAGCCTGTTCGACCAGATGAGCCTGGTCGACCACCTCGAGCTCGCCCTGGCCTCACCGACGGGCATGGGCTACCGGTTCTGGCGCTCCAACGCCCAGCTGCGCCGCTTCCGCGACCGCGCCATGGAGCTGCTCGACGAGGTGGGCCTGGGCGACCGCGCGGGACAGGCCGCCGGCTCGCTCGCCTACGGCCAGAAGCGCGCCCTCGAGCTCGCCCTCGCCCTGGCGCTCGACCCCCGGCTGCTGCTCCTCGACGAGCCGACGGCAGGCATGGGCCTGGAGGACGTCGACCGCACCATCGCGCTGGTGAAGAAGGTTGCGGCGGGCCGCACCGTCGTCTTCGTCGACCACAACATGCACGTCGTCGGGTCGCTGGCCGACACCGTCACGGTGCTGCAGTCCGGGCAGGTCCTCGCGGAGGGAACGTACGAGCAGGTGCGCAACGACGAGCGGGTCATCACGGCATACCTCGGCCAAGCGGGTGACGCGCATGTCTGAGCGCGCCACCGCACAGCCCACGGCCACCGAGCGGGCCTCCGGCGACGTGCTCGCCGTCGAGTCCCTGTCCGCCTGGTACGGCGAGGCGCGGGTGCTCACCGACGTCTCCCTCGCCGTGCAACCCGGCGAGGTGGTCACCCTCGTGGGCCGCAACGGCGCGGGCAAGACCACGCTGCTGCGCTCGATCATGGGGCTGCACCGGCACGTCGAGGGCACCATCAGCTGGGGCGGCCGCGAGCTCGGCAAGGCCTCGCCCGACGCGCGGGCCAAGGCCGGCATCGGCTGGGTCCCCGACGACCGGGGCATCTACGCCAGCCTCAGCGTCGCCGAGAACCTCACGCTGCCGCCCGTGGTCAACAAGGACGCGTGGACCCTCGAGCAGGTCTACGAGCAGTTCCCCGTGCTGCACGAGCGCCGCGACTTCCCGGGCACCAAGCTCTCCGGAGGCGAGCAGCAGATGCTGGCGATGGCCCGGGTGCTGCGGATGGGTTCGCGCCTGCTGCTCCTCGACGAGCCGAGCGAGGGCCTCGCGCCGGTCATCGTGCAGCGGATCGGCGAGATCATCCGCCAGATCAAGGCCCAGGGCGTGGCGGTCCTCCTCGTGGAGCAGAACGTGAAGTTCGCGTCCACCGTCGCCGACCGCCACTACCTGCTCGCGCAGGGAAGGGTCGTCGAGTCGCTCGACAACGACGCCTTCCAGTCCCGCACCACCGAGCTGCTCGAGTACCTCGGCATGTAGCCACCCCGGCACACCCACCGGACGGCTGCCCCGGCACCACCACGTCTCACAAGTCACCACTTCTCAACCAGCCAGCACCACCACACCCCAGGAGGGGACATGCGCACCAAGTCCATCGCGGTGGCCGCCACCGCCGTCACCGGGAGCCTGCTCCTCGCTGCCTGCGGTGGCGGAGGACCGGCCTCGGCCGGCGGCAAGATCAGTGACGGCAAGGTCGTCCTCGGCCTGCTGAACGACCAGTCCGGCGTCTACAAGGACCTCTCCGGGCCGAACAGCAAGGTCGCCATCCAGATGGCGATCGACGACTACAAGAAGAAGTACGGCGACAAGGCGGTCGCCAAGGACATCGAGATCGTGCAGGCCGACCACCAGAACAAGCCCGACATCGCCAACACCAAGGCCCAGGAGATGTACGACCGCGACAAGGCGGACATCATCCTCGACGTCCCGACCTCGTCGGCTGCCCTGGCGGTCGCCAACCAGGCCAAGGCGAAGAAGAAGCTCTACATCAACATCGGCGCCGGCAGCACCGCGCTGACCGGGGCGTCGTGCAACAAGTACACCTTCCACTGGGCCTACGACACCGCCATGCTCGCCGCGGGCACGGCCTCGGCCGTCGTCGACCAGGGTGGCAAGAACTGGTCGATCGTCTACCCCGACTACGCCTTCGGCCAGGACATGAACAAGTCGTTCACCGCTGCGATCGAGAAGGGCGGCGGCAAGGTCCAGCAGTCGATCGCGACGCCGTTCCCCAATGACAACTTCGCGACGTTCATCACCAAGGCGCAGTCGTCCAAGCCCGACGTCATCGGCACCATGGCCGCCGGCGGTGACCTGGTGAACTTCGTCAAGCAGTTCAACCAGGCCGGCCTGCAGGGCAAGACCAAGCTCGCCGTCGGCCTGATGTTCATCACCGACATCCACAACCTCGGCGTCGACCAGTTCCAGGGCACCCAGTTCACCGACGCGTGGTACTGGAACTTCGACGACCAGAACCGCGCCTGGGCCGACCGCTTCAAGGCGAAGACCAACGTCCGTCCCTCCTTCGCGCACGCCGGCAACTACTCGGCGGCCCTGAACTACCTCGAGGCCGTCCAGGCCGCCGGCACCGACAAGGCGGACGACGTCGTCAAGCAGCTCGAGGGCAAGAAGATCAACGACGTCTTCCTGCGCAACGGTGAGGTGCGCGCGGCCGACCACAACGTCACCCACGACGTCTACCTGGCCAAGGTCAAGAGCAAGGACCAGGTCAAGGAGGACTGGGACCTCGAGGAGATCGTCAAGACGATCCCCGCGGCGACCGCCTACGCACCGCCGAGCGGCGCCTGCAAGATGTGACGAGTCCCCTTCCGGGACAAGCCTTTCCACAGCGATGGGTATGCCGCCCGCTCACGGTGAGCGGGCGGCATACCTCCCCGGCGCAGCCGGGCGTGACCCAGACCTGACCCAGGACAGGAAGTTCGTCGCATGACCGCGTTCATCCAGTACACGCTGCAGGGCCTCTCGACTGGCGGGTTCTACGCCCTGTCGGCACTCGGCCTCGCCGTCATCTTCGGCGTCCTCGGCGTCGTCAACTTCTCCCATGGCGCCTGCTACATGCTCGGCGCCGTGGCCGCGACCGTCCTGCTCGACACCCTCGGGCTCGGCTTCTGGGCCGCCCTGCCGCTGGTCACCCTGCTGATGTTCGTCTTCGGCGTCCTGATGGAGCGGTTGCTCGTGCGCTGGCTGCTCAAGCTGGACCCGCTCTACAACTTCCTGCTGACCTTCGGCATCACGCTGGTCCTCGTCGACCTCGTGAAGCGGCGCTACGGCGTCTCCTCGCTGCCGTACCAGGTGCCGGCCGGGCTGGAGGGGCGCATCGACCTGGGTTCGCTCAGCCTGTCGCGCTACCAGCTGTTCGTGTCGGTCTTCTCCGTGCTCGTGTGTCTCGCCGTGTGGATGCTGCTCACCAAGACGCGCATCGGCATGATCGTGCGCGCCTCGACCGAGGACGCCGAGCGCTCCCGCGCGCTGGGCATCAACGTCGGCCGCTGGGTCACGCCCGTGTTCGGGTTCGGCATCGCCCTCGCCGGACTGGCCGGGGTGCTGGCCGCGCCGTTCCGTGCCGTCAACGCAGACATGGGGAGCAACTTCATCATCGTCCTGTTCGCCGTCGTGGTGATCGGCGGTCTGGGGTCGATCCTCGGCGCCGTCGTCGCCGGGTTCCTCGTCGGGCTCGTCGAGGCCTTCGGCCAGGCCTACGCCGACCGGTTCTCCCAGGTGCTCATCTTCGTCCTCATGGCCCTGGTGGTCCTCATCCGGCCTGCGGGCCTGTTCGGCAAGGAGGAGGCGGCATGAGCCAGCAGCTGACCCAGAAGGTCGATGTCGAGCTCCCCGCCCAGTCCGTCATCCCCAGGGCTCGCCCTGCCCTGCGCTGGCTGATGCTGGCGGTCGGGCTGGTCGTGGTGCTTGCCCTGCCGTGGTTCGTCTACCCGCCGGTGGCCATGGACATCGCCGCGTGGGCGCTGTTCGCCATCTCGGTCGACCTGCTGCTCGGGTACACCGGCCTGCTGTCGTTCGGGCACGCCGCCTTCTGGGGCGCCTCGGCCTACTCGACCGGGCTCATCGCCATCAAGCTGGGGATGCCGTTCCCCGTCGCGGTGGTCGGTGGCGCCGTGGTGGCCATGCTGCTCGCCATCCCCACCGGCTACCTCGCCGTGCGGCGCACCGGCATCTACTTCGCCATGGTGACCCTGGCCTTCGCGCAGATGCTCTACTTCCTCGCGAACATGTGGGGCGACGTCACCGGTGGTGAGAACGGTCTGCAGGGCATCCCCAAGGCGTTCTTCGGGGTCGAGCTCGTCGAGACCGACGCCTTCTACTTCTACTACGCCGCGATCCCGATCATCCTCATCGGCGTCTTCATCGCCTGGCGCATCGTCAACAGCCCGTTCGGCCGGGTGCTGGTCGCCATCCGCGACAACCCCGCCCGAGCCCGCGCCCTCGGCTACGACGTCGAGCGCTACAAGATCATGGTGTTCGTGCTCTCGGCCGGCCTCGCCGGTCTCGCCGGTGGCGTGTTCTCGATCAGCCACGGGTTCGCCTCCCTGCAGGAGCTGGTCTGGACCACCTCCGGCAAGGTCGTGCTCGTCACCGTGCTCGGCGGCATCGGCACCCTGTGGGGCGGGCCGATCGGCGCGGCCGTCGTGGTGCTCCTCGAGGACCGGCTCGCGTCGTCCGGGTTCAACGGCATCGGCATCATCACCGGCACGATCTTCATCGTCATCGTGCTCGCGTTCCGGCACGGCATCTGGGGCACCGCTCGCAACGGCCTGACCTCCTGGCTGAACCGCCGGCGCATCAAGACCGGGCAGCGCCTCTAGTCCCCGGGTGCTGCTCTGGGCGACTCTGCCCGCCTCACGTCGCCCTGCCCACCGACTTCGGTGGGCAGGGCGACGCAGTGTGGGCACAGTCCCGGGGGCCCTGGCCACAGTGCCGGGGGCCGCCTGCGCACCGGCGCCACGGAGCCGTCGGGCGCAGCACTTGACCCTCACGCCGCGTCAGGCGACACAGTGAGGTCATGACCGAGACGACAGGGGTGACGCTGACCGTCGGCCAGGTGGCCGAGCGGTTCGGCGTCACCGTGCGCACCCTGCACCACTACGACGAGATCGGGCTGCTCAGCCCGAGCGAGCGCTCGAACGCCGGCTACCGCCTCTACACCGAGGAGGACCTGACCCGGCTGCAGCACGTCGTCGTCTACCGCAGGCTCGGGTTCGCCCTCGAGGACGTCGCGATGCTCCTCGAGCACCCCGAGGGGGCGGTGGAGCACCTGCGCCGGCAGCGGACCGCGGTGCTGCAGCGGCTGGGCGAGATGCGCGACCTCGTCACGGCGATCGACCGAGCACTGGAGAGAGAGATGAGCAACCAGCCAGCCACCCCCGACGAGATGAAGGAGCTCTTCGGCGAGGGGTTCCACGACGCCCAGGCCGAGGCTGAGGAGCGCTGGGGCGAGACCGACGCCTGGCACCAGTCGCAGGAGCGGACCAAGGGCTACACCAAGGCCGACTGGGAGGAGGTCAAGGCCGAGTCGGACCGCACCCACCAGGCGTTCACCGACGCCATGGACGCCGGCGAGCCGCCCACGAGCGAGGTGGCCATGGACGCCGCCGAGCTGCACCGCGCCTCGATGCAGCGGTTCTACGACTGCTCCTACGAGATGCACCGCGGGCTCGCCGACATGTACGTCAGCGACCCCCGCTTCACGGCGACCTACGACGAGATCCGTCCGGGCATGGCGCACTACGTGCGCGACGCGATCCACGCCAACGCCGACCGTCACCAGGGCTGAGCAGAGCTGAACAGGCTGGCCCGGACTGACCCGGACTGACCCGGACCGACTCGGAGCACCAGGTATGCCGGGTGCGCACCGCGCGCACCCGGCATACCGCCCGAATCGCCCCACCGGGGACACCGAACCGCTACGCTCCGGCCCAAGGTGACCCGGCGACGTGGCCGGGTCTCGTCCGTCCCGGGGGGAACGATGCGGTTGACGACTCGACGCGGCGTGGTGGTCGCAGGGGGCCTGGCGCTCGGCGTGATGGTCGCGGCGGCGGCACCCGCTCACGCGGCCGGAGCCACCCTCGTCGTGGACCAGGTCGTCGCCGCTGCCGACCCGCTGGTCGTCTCGGGCACCTGCGCCGCCGGGAGCCAGACCGCCGTCGTGACCGTCCGGCAGGAGGGGGACACCCTCGCCAGCGCGTCCGTCGACCTGCGGGCCGACCTGTCGTACCGTGCCGCGCTCGACATCTCCAAGGCCGCGTCCGGCGAGGCCGTCGCCGAGGTCGCCTGCATGGCCTACGGGACCGCCACCCCGCTCGGCACCGACTCCGCCGCCTTCTACGCCGTCGCCGGCGACCAGATGCCCTACGAGGTGCCGGTGCGGGTCACGCCCAGCCGGGTGGCCCTCGGCGGCACCATCACCGTGTCGGCGCAGTGCCGTCCGGGCACCGTCGACGCCACGGTGCTCGTGGGCAACACCGCCGCCGACGAGGCCTTCGCCGAGGCGCCCGCCAACCCCGCGCCCGACGGCTCGCTGACCGTGCAGGTGGTCATGGCGAAGGACCCCGACAACCGCGGCGGCCTGGCTCCGGTGGCGGGCGGAGGCACCGTGGTCGTCTTCTGCGGTGACATGGACGCCGAGGAGGGCGCCGGTCCGGTCGGCATCGGCCTGGCCCGGTTCACCATCACCCCGGCCGCGGTGGTGCAGGGTGCTGCGCCCTCCGGCGCGTCGGGCTCGTCCGGCTCCGCGCAGGAGCTGGCCACCACCGGCTCCGACGCCGCCCCGATGACCGCCCTCGCCGCCGGCCTCGTGCTGGCGGGTGCGGGCGCCCACACGCTGCGGCGTCGCCTGACCCGCGGCTGACCCGCCGACACGGCGCCGGGCTCCACCCGAGCTCGGCGCTCCACCCAGCTCGGCCGCGACCGCGCCCGCCCAGGCCGCAGAGGTCTCGATCACCTTGCCCGGACTGGTGGTGAGCGCAGACGACCCGTTCGTGGTCAGTGGTCGCTGCCCCGCCGGCGCCGACTCCGCGGCGATCGTCGTCGAGCACGGCCCGATGGGCGTCGGTGGGGCTGCCGTCGACCTGGCCCCCAACGGCTCCTACCGGAAGGCCATCGACATCACCGAGGGCGGCAGCGGGCAGGCGAGCGTCCAGGTGAGCTGTTACGCCTACGGCACGGGGATGCCGCTGGCCGAGGGGCACCGCAGCTTCTACATCGTCGCCGCCGGTCACCCCAGCGTCGAGCTCCCCGTCTCGGTCTCGCCGTCACGCGTACCGGTCGGGGGCACCATCCGGGTTTCGGCCACGTGCCAGCCCGGCGCCACCAAGGGCCCGGTTCATGGCCATCCGCGCCGACGCGCACGCGTCGTTCTCCCGAGCCGAGGCGGTGCCCTCCGGTGACGGCACGGTCTTGGCCGAGCTGCCGGTGAGGGCCAGCTCCCAGGACCCGAACCAGCTCTTCACCGCCCGTCCCGGGCCGGCCTACGTCTTCGTGGACTGCCGGGCCTCGGGGGACTGGGCGACGGGTGGCACGACGCCGGTGGGCGTCGGTGTCGGGAAGTTCACCATCACGGCGGCCCCGGCCGCAGCGCCCGTCCCCGCGGTTGGCGACCGACCGGCCAGCGCGACGCCGCAGCTGGCCAACACCGGCTCCGACGCCGCACCGATGACGGCCCTGGCCGCCGCGCTGGTGCTCGCCGGCGTGGGCGCCCACCTGCTGCGCCGTCGCCGGACCACAGCCTGACCCCGCGACCCGGTATGCCGCGTGCGCACCGCGCGCACGCGGCATACCGGGCCGTGCGTGCATCGGGAGGGGACGTCTAGACGGGGGTGACGTCGGCGCCGTGCTCGGCGAGCAGCTCGCGCAGCACGGAGCGGTGGCAGCGGTTCTCGTCCTCGCAGTAGCAGCCCACCGCGATGTCCGTGCGGTGCGAGAGCGCGGCCAGCAGCTCGAGCAGGTGACGGGCTGCCGGGGTCCCCATCTCCTTGCGGTAGGCCCGCATGAACGCCTGCCACTCCTTGTCGGTCTGCGCCGCCATGGCCTGGCTGACCAGCTCCTGGCTGGGGGAGAGCTCGGGGAGCCAGGTGTCGTAGAAGTCGCGGGCGGCGAACTCCTCCTTGGGCACGCCCCGCGGAGGGCGGCGAACCGTGCCGATGCGCAGGCCCTCGCCCTCGGTGCGGGGTTCGCCGAGCCTCACGATGCGCACAGCCATGACCGCATCATGGCACCGGGCGTCTGGTGGAGGGTCATCAGAGAGGTGCCTGGTCCCTCGCAACTTCGGGCTGGGCGTGCGGCCGATGCCCACAGAGATCACCAGATGGTGAGACATCGCGGCTCGTGGTCCGACGCCCCGGGGACCGATGAGCATGTGTCCGTCGCCAGGAGGAAAAAAGTTCCGGCGAGGTCTTCTCTGTCGTTTGTATACAGGATACGGTCCGGGAATCGCCTCTTAGCGGGCGAACTCTCCCAAATCCCCTGGAGCGGAGCGCCTCATGACCTCGCACTTCTTCCTTCCCCTCCCGCCCCTCCCGTCCGGGTCGGGACGACGCCTCCTGGCGACGGCCGTCGCCGCCGTCTCCCTCACCGCGGCCGGGTGCAGCGCCGTGGGCTCAGCGCAGGGCCAGGGCGGCAGCGCCAGCGGTGGCACGGCCGGTGGCGCCGCCGGCGCGGACGTCTACGGCGAGCCGGCCTCCGCCGGCGACGTGACCAAGGGCGGCACGCTGGTGATGGCGCTCTCTGCGGAACCAGACCAGCTCGACCCCACGCTGTCGCGCAGCCTCTACTCGCGCTACGTCTTCCACGCCATGTGCCAGAAGCTCTACGACGTCGACCAGGACGCCAAGGTCGTGCCCCAGCTGGCCACCGCCCTGCCCACCGTGAGCGACGGCGGCAAGACCGTCACCATCCCCGTGCGTGAGGGCGTGACGTTCGCCGATGGCACACCGTTCAACGCGGAGGCCGTGAAGTCGACCATCGAGCGCAACCTGACCCTCGAAGGCTCCGGCCGCAAGAGTGAGCTGGGGCCCATCACCAAGGTCGAGGCCAAGGACGCCAAGACCGTGGTCATCACCCTCGCGAAGCCGTTCGCTCCGCTGACCGCAGCGCTCACCGACCGCGCCGGCATGATCCTCAGCCCGAAGGCGACCAAGGCGCTCGGGTCGAAGTTCGCGACCGCACCGGTCTGCGTGGGCCCCTTCAAGTTCTCCAAGCGTGTGCCGCAGAACTCCATCGAGCTCGTGAAGGACCCGAAGTTCTACGACGCGGACAAGGTGAACTTCGACAAGATCACCTACCGGATCATCACCGACGCCAGCATCCGCGCCGCGAACCTCCGCTCTGGCGACGTCATGGTGGCCGACTCGCTCTCCGCCCAGGACGTCCCCGCCCTCCAGAAGGAGAAGAGCCTCCAGATCCTGCAGTCGCAGTCGCTGGGCTACCAGGGCGTCACCTTCAACGTGGGCAACGTCGACGGCGTCGGCAGTCCCGCCAAGCCGATCGACCGCCCGGAGGCCAAGGACCCGCGCATCCGCCAGGCGTTCGAGTACGCCATCGACCGGGCCGGGCTCGTGAAGGTCATCTTCAACAACTTCAACACCGTTGCCTGCTCGCCCATCTCGCCCAAGAGCGAGTTCTCCACCGACGCCGTGCAGAAGTGCACCCCGCACGACCCGGCCAAGGCCAAGGCGCTGTTGAAGGAGGCCGGCGTGACCACGCCGTTCCCGATCCAGATGATCACCTCGAACAACCCGGACAGCCTGCGGCTGGCCCAGGCCCTGCAGGCCATGGTCAAGGAGGGTGGCTTCGACCTGAAGATCCAGCCGGTCGAGTACGCCTCGCTGCTCGACCAGCAGGACCGCGGCGACTTCTCCCTGCTGCAGCTCGGTTGGTCCGGTCGCATCGACCCCGACGCCAACATCACGAACTTCGTCGGCACCGGCGGCAGCCAGAACGTCGCGGGCTACAACAACGCCGAGGTCGACAGCCTGCTCGACAAGGCGCGCCAGTCGCAGGACCTCGCCGAGCGCAAGGACCTCTACGCCCAGGTCATCGACAAGCTGCACCAGGACGACCCGCTGATCTACCTCTACCGCCAGCGGAACCTGACCGGTGTGTCGACGAAGGTCAAGGGCGTGCAGGTCTTCCCCGACGGTGTCGTCCGCCTCGGCTTCGCCGGGATGGCCAAGTAACCGGCTGTGCGCGGCTACCTCCTGCGCAGGGCCTGGCAGTCCCTGCTGACCCTGGTGCTGGCCACGGTCGTGGTGTTCCTGGGCGTCCGTGCGCTCCCCGGTGACCCGGCCCTCGCCCTCGCGGGCGAGGACCGGACCCCGGAGGCGCTGGCGGCCATCCGACGCGAGTACGGACTCGACCAGTCGCTGCCGGTGCAGTTCTGGCGGTTCCTGACCAACGCGCTGCAGGGTGACCTCGGCACCTCGATCCGCACCGGGCAGCCCGTGAGCTCCATGCTGCGCACCGCGCTGCCCGTCACGCTGGAGCTGTCCCTCCTCGCGATCGCCATCGCCGTGGTGCTCGGCGTCGGCGCGGGTGTCGTGGCCGCTGTGCGCAGGGGCCGTCCCGCCGAGTGGGTGGCCAACGCCCTCGCCCTGCTCGGGCTGTCGGTGCCGCACTTCTGGCTCGGCCTGGTGGCGATCCTGTACCTCTCGGTCGCCACGGGCCTGTTCCCCGCCTCGGGCTTCGTGCCGGTGTCGGAGAGCGTGGCCCAGAACCTGCACCACCTGGTCCTGCCCGCCGTCATCCTCGGCACCGGCCTGTCCGCCGTGATCATGCGCCAGACGCGCTCGTCGATGCTGGACGCCCTGTCCACCGACTTCGTCCGCACCGCGGAAGCCAAGGGGCTGCGGCCGCGAGCGGTCATCGGCCGCCACGCCCTGCGCAACAGCCTCATCGTGGTCGTCACCATCGTGGGCCTGCAGCTCGGCGGCCTCATCTCCGGCGCCGTGGTGACCGAGCAGATCTTCGGTCTCCCCGGCTTCGGCAAGCTCACGATCGACGCGGTCTTCCAGCGCGACTACCCCGTCATCCAGGCCGTCGTCCTGGTCACCGCGAGCTCGTACATCGTCATCAACTTCGCCGTCGACCTCCTCTACTCGATCATCGACCCACGGGTCCGCGTCACCGGAGATGCCTCATGAGCGTCGACACCGCCCTCACCCAAGTGCCTGCGTCGGCGCCGGCGGAGGCATCCCAGGGGTCACGGGTCCTTCGACGACTGCGCCGAAACCCGTTGGCGGTCGTCAGCTTCTGCGTCCTCACGGTCGCGGTCGTCGTGGCCGTGTTCGCGCCCCTGCTGGCGCCGTACGCCCCGGAGCAGACCGACTTCGCCAACACCCTCGCCCCGCCGGGGACCCCCGGGCACCTGCTGGGGACCGACGACCTCGGGCGCGACGTGCTGTCCCGGATCATCCTCGGCAGCCGGGCCTCGCTCCAGGTCGCGGCGTTGGCGGTCTTCACCGCGCTCGTCATCGGTGTGCCGCTCGGCCTGGTCGCCGGCTACTTCCGTGCGGCCGACTCGGTGATCTCGCGCCTGACCGACCTGCTGCTCGCCTTCCCGTTCCTCATCCTCGCCGTGGGGTTCGCCGCGATCCGCGGTGCCAGTCTGGGCAACGCCGCAGTGGCCATCGGCATCGCGCAGATACCGGGCGTCATCCGGGTCGTCCGTTCCGACGCGCTCCGCCTGAAGTCGCTCGACTTCGTGGCCGCCGCAGTGGTGGACGGAGCGAGCGACCTGTGGGTGCTGCGACGACACATCCTGCCCAACGCGACCTCGGTGGTCCTGGTGCAGGCCACGGTCGCCATCCCGGCAGCCATCCTCGGCGAGGCCGTGCTGTCCTTCCTCGGGCTGGGCATCCAACCACCGTCACCGAGCCTGGGCACCATGCTGGCGAACGCCCAGCAGTTCGCCGCCCGGGCTCCGTGGGCGGCGGTGCTGCCCGGCCTGGCCATCATGATCCTTGCCCTGGCGTTCAACGTGTTCGGCGACAGCCTGCGCGACGCCCTGGACCCGAAGGCGAACCGGCGATGACCGCAACAGCACCCCCCGAGAGCCTCGTCGACGCCCCACCCGTCCTCGACGTGCGCGACCTGAGCGTCACCTTCCGCACCGAGACCGGCTCGGTCTCGGCCGTCGACGGCGTCAACCTGAGCCTGGCTCCCGGCGAGATCGTCGGCATCGTGGGCGAGTCCGGTTGCGGCAAGAGCGTCACCGCCATGAGCCTCGCGGGGCTCCTGCCGCGCAGCGCGCGCATCGACGGCTCGGTGCGCCTCCAGGGCCAGGAGCTGGTCGGGGCGCGTCCCAGCACCCTCCGGGCCGCGCGCGGGCGCGACATCGCCTACATCTTCCAGGAGCCCATGAGCTCGCTGAACCCCGTGCTCACCGTCGGGCGCCAGGTCGCCGAGGTGCTGCAGGTGCACGAGCGGCTCTCGCGCCGGGAGGCGCTGGAGCGGGCCGTGGAGCTGCTGGCCCTGGTCGGCATCCCGTCGGCCCGGGAGCGGGTCAAGCACTACCCCCACCAGCTGTCCGGCGGCATGCGGCAGCGGGTGATGATCGCCATGGCGGTGGCCTGCAGCCCGAAGGTCCTGATCGCGGACGAGCCCACCACAGCCCTCGACGTGACCGTCCAGGCCGGCATCCTCGACGTGCTCCGGGACCTGCGTGACCGGTTCGGCACCAGCATCCTCGTGATCACCCACGACCTCGGCGTCATCGCCGACATCGCCGACCGGGTGGTGGTGATGTATGCCGGCCGCATCGTCGAGCGCGCCGGTGTGCAGCGCCTGTTCGACCGTCCGCAACACCACTACGCCGCCGGTCTGCTCTCCGCCTCACCGACGCCCGGGCGCCATGCGGGCACGCACCGGCTGCAGGAGATCCCCGGGCTCGTGCCGGTGCTGGAGGCCCAGCCGGACGCGTGCACCTTCGCGGACCGCTGTCCGGCCGCCACGGCGCGGTGCTCGTCAGCGGCACCCCCGCTCGAACCGGCACCGCTGGCAGCCGACGTGGGTGACCACCCGCACGAGGTGGCGTGCTGGCACCCCCGCGGGGACCGCCCCCGCCCGACCGTGGAGGAGCACGCGTGAACGAGGTCCGCGACGAGGAGTCCCGCGCCAACGAGGTCGCCGCAGCCGACACCGACACGGTCCTCGAGCTCGAGGACCTCGCCATGCACTTCGGCCCCGTGCGTGCGGTGGATGGTGTCTCCCTGCGCATCCGCCGCGGCCAGGTCACGGCGCTGGTGGGGGAGAGCGGCTCGGGCAAGTCCACGGTGGGCCGGTGCATCGTGCGGCTCGTCGAGCCCACCGGCGGTGCGGTCCGCCTCGGCGGCACGGACATCACGCACCTGTCGCGCTCACAGATGCGCCGCCACCGGCGCGAGGTGTCCATCGTCTTCCAGGACCCAGCGGGGTCTCTCGACCCGCGCATGCTGGTCGGAGACATCGTCGCCGAGCCGCTCCAGCTCCAAGGCGTTCGCCTCTCGCGCAAGGAGCGCGCCGAACGTGTCTCCGACGGTCTGCGGCGCGTCGGACTGCGGCCCGAGGTCGCAAGGCGCTACCCGCACGAGCTCTCGGGTGGCCAGCGCCAGCGGGTCAGCATCGCCCGTGCCCTGATGTCGGAGCCGACCCTGCTGGTGGCCGACGAGCCGACCAGCGCCCTCGACGTCTCCGTACAGGCCGCCGTGCTCAACCTGCTGGCCGACCTCCAGCGCGACATCGGGTTCGCCTGCCTGTTCATCACCCACGACCTCTCGGCCGTCGAGTACCTTGCGGACGACATCGCCGTGATGTACCTCGGGCAGCTCGTCGAGCAGGGTTCCCGCGCGGAGATCTTCGCGACACCGCGGCACCCGTACACGCAGGCGCTTCTGGCTGCCGCGCCGGTGGCCGACCCTGGTCGTCAGCGGTCCCGCACCCGGGTGCTGCTCGGCGACGACCTGCCCTCCGCGATGGACCCGCCGTCCGGCTGCCGCTTCCACACCCGCTGCCCGATCGCGGTGGCCCGGTGCGCCGAGGAGGTGCCCGAGCTCCGCCGCTCGGGAGGGGCATCGGTGGCCTGTCACTTCGTGCACGAGGATGGCAGTGCTCCGGACATCCGCCACGACCAGCCAGCCACCACAGGGAGCCCTGCATGACCTTCACGACCCGGCCGACGCTCGAGGGCACCTTCGGCATGGTCTCGTCGACGCACTGGACAGCCTCCCAGTCGGCGATGCGCCTGCTCGAGCTCGGGGGCAACGCCTTCGACGCAGCGGTCGCCGCCGGCTTCGTCCTCCACGTCGTGGAACCCCACCTCAACGGACCCGGGGGCGAGGTGCCGGCCATCATCGCCACGGCGGACGACCCGCGCCCGCGGGTGCTCGCCGGGCAGGGGCCAGCGCCGGCGGCCGCGACCATCGAGCACTACCGGACGGAGGGCCTGGACCTCATCCCCGGCTCCGGCCCGCTGGCGGCGGCCGTGCCGGGCGCCGTCGACGCATGGCTGCTCTTGTTGCGCGACAAGGGGACTCGCAGCCTCGCCGAGGTGCTGGAGCCGGCCATCGGCTACGCCCGCTTCGGCCACCCGCTCCTCGGACGCGTCAGCGCCACGATCGAGACGGTGCGGGAGCTCTTCGAGAACGACTGGCCCACCTCGGCCGACCTCTGGCTGAGCCAGGGCCGGGTGCCGGAGCCGGGGTCGCTGTTCACCAACCCGACCTACGCCGACACGTTGGAGCGGCTCGTGCGGGAGGGGGAGGCAGCCGGGGGCAGCAGGGAGGCCCAGATCGACGCCGCCCGCCTCGCGTGGAGCCAGGGCTTCGTCGCCGAGGCGGTCGATGCGTTCTCCCGCAAGGCGTTCCGTGACTCCAGCGGGGAGGCGCACTCCGGCCTCGTGACCGGTGCGGACATGGCCGCCTACACGGCGGTGTGGGAGGACCCGGCCACCATCGACTGGCAGGGTCACACCGTTGCCAAGACCGGCCCGTGGGGCCAGGGTCCGGCCCTGCTGCAGACCCTGCGCCTGCTCGACGCGGCGGCCGACCCGGCCGCGCTGGACCCCAGCACGCCCGACGGCATCCACGTGGTCGCCGAGTCCATCAAGCTCTCCTTCGCCGACCGTGAGGCGTGGTACGGCGACGGGGAGGTGCCCCTCGACACCCTGCTCTCCACCGAGTACGCGGCCGAGCGCGCGTCGCTGATCGGCGAGCGGGCCTCGGAGGACCTGCGCCCCGGCAGCCCGGACGGACGCGCACCGGCCGTCGCGGCATACGTGCTGGGCCGAGCCGAACGGGCGGCCCGCGCCGGGGACGCGACCACCGGTGAGCCCACCGTGTCGCGGTCGGGTGTCACGCGTGGCGACACCTGCCACGTCGACGTCGTCGACCGGTGGGGGAACATGATCTCGGCGACGCCCAGCGGTGGCTGGCTGCAGAGCTCGCCCACGATCCCCGAGCTCGGCTTCTGCCTCGGCAGCCGGATGCAGATGTTCTGGCTCGAGGAGGGGCTTGCCTCCTCCCTCGCCCCCGGCAGGCGCCCACGCACGACCCTCACACCGACCCTGGTGCTGCGGGACGGGCAGCCCTACATGGCCTGCGGCTCGCCGGGCGGCGACCAGCAGGACCAGTGGCAGCTGCTCTTCCTGCTGCGCCACCTGGTGCAGGGCCAGGGGCTCCAGGAGGCGATCGACGCGCCGGCGTGGCACACCACCAGCTTCCCCGGGTCGTTCTACCCGCGGGAGACCGAGCCCGGTGTGCTCGTGGCCGAGGACCGACTCGGCGCGGACACCTTCGCCGACCTCGAGCGCCGCGGCCACACCGTCCGCGTCTCGGACCCCTGGAGCCTGGGCCGTCTCTGTGCCGTCACACGCGATCCTGGGTCAGGGGTGCTGCGCGCCGGCGCCAACCCGCGGGGGATGCAGGGTTATGCCGTGGGCCGCTGAGCGGGGCGCGGCTCAGCGCACCTCGCCGACCGTGTCGTCGCCCGCGTGCTCCAGGGCCGCGTGCGCGGCCGCATCCGTGTGGGCGCGTGCGGCAGCCTCGGCACCCTCGGCGTCGCCCGCCTCGATGGCGTCGACCAGGCGGATGTGCTCCTGCCAGGAGTGCGGCGCTCGGTGTGCGGCTCCGATGCGGAACACCCACTGCACGTGCAGGTACAGCGCGCTCGCGATCGACGAGAGCCAGCGGTTGCCGCTGATCTCGATCACGCGCTGGTGCAGCTCGGTGTTCAGCTCGGCCACGCGCGAGAGGTCGTCGCGTTCGGTGGCCTCACGCGCGGCGTCGAGGAGGCCCCGGAGGTCGGCCACGTCCTGCGGGGTCGCGCGCTGGGCGGCCAGCCGGGCTGCCACGGATTCCAACGCGCTTCGCACGGCGAACAGGTCCGAGATGGCTGACGCGTCCGGGGTCGCGACCACTGCGCCTCGCCGCGGCACCATGGTCACGAGCCCGTCGGCCTCGACGATCCGCAGGGCCTCGCGCACGGGGTTGCGGGACACGCCGAAGTCGGCGGCGAGGCGGTCCTCCGTGAGCCGCTGCCCCGGCGGGTAGTCGCCGTCGACGATCCGCTGCCGCAGCTCCGCGAGCACCTGGTCGCGCAGCGCCTGGTGCCGGCTTCCGATCGTGCGGTCCCCGTCGGTGAGCGCCATTGCCCCTTCTTCCTCGTCCGTCCTCGGGCGGTCCTCGACCGCTTCGCCACTCCTGGCAGTTCGTATACGAAAGACAATCTATGCCACTCCCCTCCCTGACCCTCGGACAACAGGCCCAGACGGCGCTGACCGCCGTGCCGCTGCCGACCTGGCTGCTGGCCGTGAGCCCGGTGGTCCTCCTCCTCGCACTGGTGCTCTGGGGACGCTTCTCCACGATCGTCAACGCGCTCACCACCGTCGCCTACAGCGTGGTGGTGGCGGTCGTCGCCTTCGGTGCCGGACCGCTCACGGTGGCCGTCGGCCTCGGCAAGGGGGCGTGGGTGGGTGTGTGGATCCTGTACGTCATCTGGCCGGCGCTGCTGATGCACCACCTCGCCTCCCACGTCGGGATGACGGCGCTCGGGCGGGCCCTCTCCACGCTGCTGCCCCGCCGCACCGAGAACGTGCTGCTGCTCGCGTGGGTGCTGCCCTCGTTCATCCAGGGTGTGTCGGGTTTCGGCACCCCGATCGCGGTGGCGGCCCCACTGCTCGTTGCCCTCGGTGTCAGCACCACCCGTGCGGTGGCGCTGCCGCTGATCGGCTACCACTGGGCAGTGGGCTTCGGGTCGATGGGCTCGTCCTTCTACATGGGCGCCCTCACGGCCCATCTCGACACCGCGGAGCGGGCCGGGTATGCCGCCGCGGCGGCCGTCGTCCTGGGCATCAACTGCGTGGTGTCCGGCGTCCTGGTGGCGCTCATGGACGGTGGGTGGGGCGGCCTGCGCCAAGGCTGGCGGATGCTGCTGACCGCCGGCCCCGTCATGGCGCTCGTGCAGGCGGGTGCGGCACGGCTCGAGCCCGGTATCGGCGCCCTCTGCGCGGGGGCATCCGGGATCGCCGTCGTCCTCGTGCTCCGGGTGCTGACCAGGCGGGGGGAGCGTCCGTCCGAACTGGGGACCGCGGAGCCGGTGGGCGTGGCGGCCGGCCACGCCACGGCATACCGAAGCCGGCTGGAGCCGGACCTCCCACGGGCGCACGGTTCCGAGCCTCGCGGTTCGGCGACCGGACCGGACGACGGCGAGTCGGCCGAACGAACGCGTGAGCGTGCGCGTGCCGCAGCCGTGCCCTATGCGCTGCTCGGAGTGATCGCCCTCGCCGTCTTCCTGCCTCCCGCCCTGCGAGCCTGGGCGAAGGGCCACCTGCTGCTCGGGCCCGCCTTCCCCCAGACGACGACATCGCACGGCACGGTCAACGACGCGGTCGACCTCTACAACCCCATTGCGCTCGTCGGTCACCCGGGGACGTTCCTGCTGCTGGCCTGCCTGGGCAGCGTGCTCGTGTGGCGCCGCATCGGTGTGTGGGGCAGGGGGGCCTGGGGGCCCGTGTGGCGGGGTGCCCTTCGCCAGGCGTGGAAGTCGTCGCCATCCGTCGTGCTGCTCGCGTCGGTGGCGGGTGTGCTGGTCGACAGCGGGATGGTGCGCACCGTCGCGCAGGGCGCCGCTGTGGCGACCGGCCACGCCTACCCGGCGATCGCGCCGCTCGTGGGCGCCCTCGGATCGTTCATCACCGGGTCGACCACCAGCTCCAACGCCCTGTTCTCCTCGCTGCAGGCCGACGTGGCCCACCTCGTCGGCGACCGGCCGGCCGACCTCCTGGCCGGTCAGCTCGCCGGCGGCAACATCGGGAACTCCCTGGCGCCCGTAGTCATCCTGCTGGGGCTGAGCGCCGTGGGCGCGGCCCGCCGGACGGGGGAGGTGCTGCGGCTGACACTGCTGCCGGCGGCCGTGTTGCTGCTCTCGGCGGTCACCGCGACCTGGGTGCTGGTGGCCCTGCACCGGTGAGGCGCGTCGGTGCGGTGGCCTAGGCTCGTCGCGTGACCAGCGGATCCTTCATCGTCTTCGAGGGCGGCGACGGCGCGGGCAAGTCCACCCAGGTGGCCCTGCTGCGCGAGGCCCTCGAGCGGGCCGGCCGTGAGGTCACCGTCACCCGCCAGCCGGGCGGCACCCCGCTCGGGCAGCAGATCCGCGACCTCGTCCTCCACGGCGACCACGTCGCCCCGCGCGCCGAGGCGCTGCTCTTCGCGGCCGACAAGGCCCACCACGTCGAGACGCTGGTGCGGCCGGCGCTGCAGCGCGGCGAGGTCGTCATCAGCGACCGCTACACCGACTCGTCCGTCGCCTACCAGGGGGCCGGCCGCGAGCTCGGCGCCCAGGAGGTGCACGACCTCAACATGTGGGCGGTCGAGGACCTCGTGCCCGACCTGACCGTCGTCGTCGACATCAGCGCCGAGGAGGGCCGCCGCCGTCGGGGAGCCGTGCACGACCGCCTCGAGTCCGAGGAGGACGCCTTCCACGAGGCGATCCGCCAGCACTTCCTCGCCATGGCCCGCGGCAACCCCGGGCGCTACCTCGTCGTCGACGGCACCCTGCCGCCGGAGCAGATCCACGCGGAGGTCATGCGCCGCCTCGAGAAGCTGGGGGTGGTCGAGCCGTGACCGTCTGGCGCGACGTCATCGGCCAGGACACCGCGGTGGCCACGCTGCACCGGGCGGCGAACGACCCGGACTCGATGACCCACGCCTGGCTGCTCACCGGCCCGCCCGGGTCGGGCCGCTCGGTGGCGGCTCGCGCCTTCGCCGCGGCGCTGCAGTGCCCGAACGGTGGCTGCGGAGAGTGCCGGGAGTGCCGCACCGCCATCGACGGCTCCCACGCCGACGTCGACGTCATCGCGACCGAGGGGCTCTCGATCAAGGTCGCCCTCGTGCGCGACCTCGTGCAGCTCGCGGCCCTGCGCCCGTCGGTGGGGCGCTGGCGCATCATCATCATCGAGGACGCCGACCGGCTGACCGCGTTCTCCGACGCCCCCGCCAACGCCCTGCTCAAGGCGCTGGAGGAGCCGACCCCCCGCACCGTGTGGATCCTCTGCGCCCCGTCCGTCGAGGACGTCATCATCACGCTGCGCTCCCGCTCACGGCACGTGCGCCTGCGCACACCGCCCGCCGAGGCGGTGGCCGAGCTGCTCCAGCGGCGCGACGGCGTCGACGCACCGATGGCCCTGTATGCCGCGCGCGCGGCCCAGAGCCACGTCGGCCTCGCCCGTCGGCTCGCCCGCGACGAGGGCGCCCGCATCAGGCGTCGTGAGGTGATCTCGCTGGCCGGCAAGATCCGCGGGGTCGGCCACGCCATCGACGCAGCGTCCGACCTCGCCAAGATCGCCGAGGACGAGTCGGGCGCAGCCTCCACCGAGCGCGACGCCGCCGAGCGGCAGCGGCTCATGGAGGTCCTCGGCGCCGACCCGACGGCACGGACCCAGCCGCCGCACATCCGCTCCCAGCTCGCGGCGCTGGAGAAGGACCAGAAGGCCCGGGCCACCCGCTACGCCCGCGACGTGCTCGACCGCTCGCTGCTCGACCTGCTCTCCATCTACCGCGACGCGCTCGTCCTGCACACCGGCGCGCCCATCGACCTGGTCAACCAGGACGCCATGGCAGCGGTCCAGCAGCTCGCGCAGGCGATGAGCCCCGAGGAGCTGCTCCACGCGATCGACGCCATCGGCACCGCGCGTGAGCGGATCGGTCTCAACGTCAACCCGCTGCTCGCCCTCGAGGCGATGGCGCTCTCGCTCCGCCTCCCGTCCTGACGGGCCCCGCCACAGGTCGTCCGTATACGGTCGGGTGCATGAGCCTGACGGGACGTCCCCTCGCCGCCGCCGCCGTTGCGACCGTGCTGGCCCTCGGCCTGTCGGGCTGCAGCCTGCTCGACGGCAACGGCAACGGCGGCGGCTCCGATGCACCGGCGCCGGCGTCGGCCACGCCGCAGACCCCGCCCACCGGGGCCGAGGCCCTGGGCAAGTACTACGGGCAGAAGCTGTCGTGGACCAAGTGCCCCGGAGGCCAGTGCGCCAACCTCACCGTCCCGCTCAGCTACGACGACCCGCAGGGGCAGACCATCAAGGTCAAGGTGCTCAAGGTCCCCGCGACGCGCAAGAAGAACCGCCTCGGGTCGCTGGTGGTCAACCCCGGTGGCCCCGGAGGCTCGGGCATCGACTACGCCCAGGCCGCCGACTTCATCGTGGGCAAGCCGGTGCGCCAGCGCTACGACATCGTGGGGTTCGACCCTCGAGGCGTCGGCCGGTCCGAGCCCATCAACTGCCTGGACGACCGCCAGCTCGACAGCTTCCTCGGTGAGGACCCGACGCCGGACACCCCGACGGAGGAGCAGTCGTTCGCCCAGACGGCCAAGTCGTTCGCGGAGGCGTGCAAGACCCACGCCGGACCCCTGCTGGCCCATGTCTCCACGGTCGACGCGGCCAAGGACATGGACATCCTCCGGGCGGCGCTCGGCGACCCGAAGCTGAACTACCTCGGGAAGTCCTACGGCACGTTCCTCGGGGCCACCTACGCCGACCTCTTCCCCAAGACCGTCGGGCAGTTCGTCCTCGACGGCGTCGTCCCGCCCGACCTGACCTCGGAGGAGATCAACCAGGGGCAGGCCGCCGGCTTCGAGGTCGCGACCCGCGCCTGGGCCAAGAACTGCGTCGACGAGGGTGACTGCCCCCTCGGCAGCTCCGTGGACGACGTCATGCAGGGGATGCGCGACTTCCTCAAGGGCCTCGACGCCAACCCCATCCCGTCCGGGGACGCCCACGTGCCACAGCTGACCGAGGGCTGGGGCTCCCTCGGCATCGCCGCCGCGATGTACGACCAGGGCTCCTGGGGCATCCTCACCGACGCGCTGCGGGCGGCCGTGCAGAACCGCGACGGCCGCCAGCTGATGTCGCTGGCCAACACCTACGCCGACCGCACCGACACCGGCCGCTACACCGGCAACATCATGGAGGTCATCTACGCGGTCAACTGCCTCGACAAGCCCGACACCGCCAACCTGAAGGTGTACGAGAAGCAGGCCAAGGAGTTCACCGCCTCGGCGCCCACCTGGGGGCCGTTCCTCGCCTGGAGCTCGCTGCCGTGCGGCTACTGGCCGGTGAAGGCGACCGGTGAGACCAAGAAGATCACCGCGGCGGGGAGCGGGCCCATCGTCGTGGTCGGCACCACCCGCGACCCGGCGACGCCGTACGAGTGGTCGGTGAGGCTCAACAACGAGCTGGCCAACAGCTCGCTCATCACCTACAACGGCGACGGGCACACGGCATACACCCGCAGCAACGCGTGCGTCGACGACGCCATCGACAACTACTACGTGAAGAAGCAGGTGCCCCGAGACGGCCTGAAGTGCTGACTCGGTTCGGTGTTTGACGAGGGCATCCGTATACTCATGCCCCGTGCCCTCGGGCACCTGCCGCCTTAGCTCAGTCGGCCAGAGCGATTCACTCGTAATGAATAGGTCAAGGGTTCGATTCCCTTAGGCGGCTCAGACAACGCCCCCCGGTCCGCCGGGGGGCGTTTCTGCTGGTCAGGGCCCATTCCTGCCAGGGCCAGCAGCGCTGTCCACGCCTGCGCCAGCAGGGCCGAGATGGCCTCGCAAAGCATCACTTGGGCACTATTTGGGCACATGCCCCTGGGATCCACCGTGTTCACCCCTCACCCCTAGGTGCCGTTCGCGGCCTGGCTGAGCCGGTCGAGGGCAGAGGCGACGATGTCGAGCTCGTCGTCGTAGAGGTGGGCGTAGATCCTCGCCGTGGTGGTGATGGACTCGTGGCCCATCGCGCGCTGGATCCACCGAAGGTCGGCCCCGGCGGCCCGGGCGAGGGACCCGAACGTGCGGCGGAGGTCGCGCGGCGTCACCCACCGAGGCCGAGCGCCCGGGTCGCCGCGGTCCAGTCATCGAACGTGCGAGAGGTCAGACGGCGAACGATGTCCCGCTCCTCCGAGGGGGAGAGGTCCTCCAAAGGCAGGCCAGCTCCCTCGCCGAATCCGGGGAAGTGCCGAGAGGGTCCGGACCCCTGGACGCGCCTGTGGCAGCCGCACGGGACGTGAGACTGCTAGACGAGGCCATACCGGGTTCCATCAAGCCCCGAAATGGCAGAACATGACGAACCGAACGATGAGATCTCGCCACTGAAATTTTTCACTGGCTATTGATGTAGTGAAAATCCTCTGCTTTAGTGAAGCACCTCACACCGTGTGCCGATCGGAGTCACCGTGACTGCTCAGCCAGATGCCGAAGACAACGGCCGTGCGTCTGCGGAGCAGCTCATGTCCACGGTCGGCGCACAGCTGAAAACGCTTCGTAAGATGCGGACTTTCACGATTGAGGCCCTGAGCGCCCGTAGCGGCGTGAGCATCGGCCTGATTAGCCAGATCGAGCGTGGTCGAGGCAACCCCTCGTTCAACACGCTTGTTCAGATGGCGCACGCACTCGACGTCCCGATCGGTCGTCTGTTTCACGCAGCCGATGACACCTCTCCGTTGGTCCGTTCCACGGAGCGTCGGAGCCTCGACGTGCACGGCCCGAGTGGAGATGCCAGCCACGAGCTGATGTCACCCGATCTAAATGGGGCGCTGGAAGCGGTTTGGATCGAGGCGCCCCCTGGCTACGACACGTCAGCAACGCCTTTCACGCACCCGGGCGAAGAGTTCGGTGTCGTCCTAGAAGGGCGACACGAGGTCTACCTCGATGGAGTGCGGTACGAGCTCGGTCCGGGCGACTCCATCACTTATCCCAGCACCACACCTCATTGGTATCGCAACGCCGGGACGGAGACCGTGAAGGCCATCTGGGTCATCACGCCCCCAACGTTCTGACCCAGAAGTAGCGGGCGGGCTCGGTGCCAGGCCCGTCAGTCCCATCAAAGGAAGTCCTTTGGTGTATGTCGGCGTATCCAAATTCAGGAGAGCCCACGTCGGCTCTCACGCTCCAGGAGGAACGATGAACAACCAGCCGCTCTCCCGTCGAGGGTTTCTCGGTAGGTCCGGCCTAGTAGTTGGCACTATCGCAGGCTCTGCTCTGTTGGCTTCATGTAACGCCGCCGCCAAGCAGGCAAATGAAGGCAAGTCCGCAGGTAGCGGCTCTCGAAACGTCTCGCTCCAGCTCGGCTGGCTGATCAGCGAGGGCCAGCTAGGTGAGGCGGTTGCCCTTGCCAAGGGGTACTACGCCGACAACGGAATCAAGCTCTCAATTCAGCCGGGCGGTCCAAGCATCGACGGAGTCTCACTCGTAGCCGGCGGGCGCAGCCAGCTTGGCGAGGTGTCCTCAAGCCCTTCGTTGATGTTGGCGCGCTCCCAGGGCGTTCCAGTGAAGACCTTCGCTGTTGGAGTGCAGGAACACCCGTACGCCTACGTGTCGCTTCCCAACAAGCCCGTGCACGAGCCGAAGGACCTGATCGGCAAGAAGGTCGGTACGCAGGCAACCGGTCAAATCCTTCTCTCCGCGCTTTTGGCAAAGAACAACATCGACCCCGGCGATGTGGAAGTCGTTGTTATTGGGGCGGATGTCACCCCGCTGACAACCGGACAGGTGGACGTGTGGACAGGATGGTTGAGCAACGTGACTGCCATGCGACCGCTCAAGGACAAGTACGTGTCCATGCGGCTGTGGGATGCCGGGATCCACCTCTACGGCTACCCCTACTACACCACTGACTCCGTTATGTCGGAACAGCGTGACCTGGTTGAGAAGTGGGTCTCCGCTACCGCCAAGGGGTGGTCGTTCGCGAGAGAAAACCTCCAAGAGGCTGCCGAGATGGTGGTCAAGCTGCAGCCCACCCTCAAGGCCGAGGACATCGCCGCTCAGGGCGAGGTACTCCTCAAGTACGCGTACAACGACGCGACCAAGACGGACGGTTGGGGAACCATGAACCGTGATGTCTGGCAGAGCCAACTGGACACGTGGACCGAACTGAAGCAGTTCAAGGGGACTCCGCCTAAGCTCGAGGACTTTGTGACGTTCGACGTTCTCGATGCAACCAAGGAAGCACGCAAGGCCTAGGGCTTCGGCCAGCGGCACTGTGTCTCAGAGGAATTGGAACTCACCATGACTGACATTTCCACGGCAACTTTGGCCTCGCACCAAGGCACCGGTGCGGTGACGCTCGAGAACGTCACGGTCACGTTCAATACCGACCGCGGCCGGGTGACTGCCCTTCAGGACATCACGGTTAGCCTTCCCGAGCACGGGTTTGTGTCGCTCCTGGGCCCGTCGGGCTGTGGCAAGTCCACGCTCCTCCGCGTCGTGGCAGACCTGCTTGACCCCTCGGCCGGCGACATCACTGTTCTGGGGCGGACGCCGGAGGAAGCGCGGAAGTCACGCGAACTGGGATTCGTTTTCCAGGACGCCGCGCTCCTCCCTTGGCGCACGGCTATCGAGAACGTACGTCTGCCGTTCCAGGTCGGCGGGGGAGCACGAGGCGAGGCGGAGTCACCCGAGAAACTCCTCGAACTGGTCGGGCTAAAGGGTCGAGAGAACGCCTATCCGCACGAGCTCTCCGGCGGAATGAGACAGCGTGTCTCCATCGCACGCGCCCTCGTCTGTCGACCCCGGGTCTTGCTGATGGACGAACCGTTCGGTGCCCTGGACGAGATCACGCGAGATCGTCTCAACGAGGAACTGTTGAGGATCTGGGAAGCGACGGGCACCACCATCCTCTTCGTCACACACAGCATCCCCGAGTCGGTGTTCCTCTCGCAGCAAGTGCTTGTGCTCTCTTCCCATCCCGGTCGCGTCCGCGAGCTCGTCGACATCAACCTTCCCTACCCCCGCAAGCTCGAGGTTCGCGACACCCCCGAGTTCACCGCCATCGCAGCCCACCTGCGCCGCCTCCTGGAGACCTGCTGATGTCCACAACTCTCACTGACAGGCGCATCACTGAAGGCCCAGAGCTGCCCGTGCAGAAGCGCCGCCGCCGTCCCACGCTCGGACGGATGCTCCTCCCCATCGGAGTCGTTGTCGGGCTGATTCTGGTGTGGCAACTGGCCTGTTCCGTCTTCAACATCCCCACGTACATCATTCCGTCTCCGGTAGAGGTGTGGCAGTCACTCAGTGAGAACTGGGCCATGCTGATGCAGAACACCTGGCCAACTCTCATCGAATCCGTTCTCGGCTTCGCGCTGGGCAACCTCGTGGCCATCCTTCTCGCCGTGTTGTTCGTGCACTGGAAGTTGGCAGAGCGCGCACTCATGCCGGTCGCGGTGTTCATCCGGACGATTCCCATCGTCGCAGTGGCGCCCGTGCTCGTGATCATGTTCGGTCAGGGGTACACGCCCAAGATCCTCATCGCCGCGCTGATTTCGTTCTTCCCCACGCTGGTCAACATGGTGAAGGGTCTCGAGTCGGTGGACAAGCAGTCGCTGGAGCTGCTCCGCGTGCTCTCCGCCTCGCGTAACGAGGTGCTCTGGAAAGTCCGTATGTTCGCCTCCCTTCCCTACCTCTTCGCGTCGCTGAAGATCGCGGCCGGCAACTCGGTCATCGGCGCCATCGTTGCGGAGTGGATCGGATCGCAAGAGGGACTGGGGTACCTGATCATCCAGGCGACCTACAACTTCAACACGCCACTGCTGTACGCAACCATGACCGTTGCCTCAATCATGGCGGTTCTCTTCTTCGGACTGATCGGCCTCATCGAGCGACTGGTGGTGACCTGGGAGGCGGACGTCAAGGCCTAGGCGAACACCACGTCGGCTTCCCCTCGCTTCGGCGCACTCCTGCGTGCGCAACCCGAACAAAGAAGGTATTGCAATGCTTCGATCAGACCTCAGGGTCTCTCGCAAAGACATCGACATGCCGGTGGTCAGCCAGTCCGACATCGTCGTGGTTGGTGGAGGCCCTGCTGGAGTGAGTGCCGCTGTCTCCGCTGCTCGTTCCGGGGCCAGTGTCACCTTGCTGGAGCGGTACCCCGCGCTCGGCGGCCTGGCCTCCGGCGGCATGGTTCTGGTGCTTGACGACATGGCCAACGGCTCCGAAATCTCCGTCACAGGGATCGTTTCCGAGTACGTCGAGCGGCTAGGCAAGATGGGTCTCGTTGTCGTCCCACCCGAGCAGGACCGCCACTCCTCGACGGAGACCTGGAACAAGTGGGGTCGATGGGGCACCTTCGACTTTCACTCGCACAGCAGCCCCAAACCAATCTGCTACGCAGCAGCCTTTGACCCCGACGGATGGAAACGTGTTTCCAACGACCTCGTCCGGGAAGCCGGCGTGAACCTGCGGCTCCACTCGTGGTTCTCACGCCCCATCGTCGAGGACGGGAGAATGGCCGGGGTCATCTGCGAGACCAAGCAGGGCCCACAGGCCGTCCTTGCGGATGTTGTCGTCGACACAACCGGCGACATCGACGTGGCATCCCGTGCCGGTGCTGCCTACACCAAGGACAGCTACCTGACCACGCTTGTCTTCCGCCTCGGTGGTGTGGATACCGCAGCGGCTGAGCGGTTCGAGCAGGAGAACCCGCGTGAGGCAAGGGCGATCAACCGCAAGGTCAAGCGCCTGCTCGGCGGTGCTTGGGACCTCTGGTGGCTCAAGACACCGGTCCCTGGTGTGGTCTGGTGCAACTGCCCGCACATGACAGGCTTCGACGGAACCGATCCGGCCTCACTCACAGCGGCCGAGTTCGAGGCAAGAGACAAGATGGTCGCCGCTATCGACTACGTACGCGAGAACCTTCCTGGATTTGAGAACTGCTACCTGCTGGACGTCGCGGAGCAGATGGGCGTTCGTCAGACCCGTCTGCTGCAGGGCGAGTACGTCGTCACCAAAGAGGACATCGTGGGCCGCGTCCACTTTGCGGATGCGGTAGCTCGTGGGCGCGACTACTACACGCCCTACCGAGCCTTGCTCCCGCGAGAGGTGGACCAGCTTCTTGTCGCTGGACGCCACTACTCCGCAACTCCGGATGCACAGCGCATGTCACGCGAGATTCCCCCGTGCATGGCCATGGGTCAGGCAGCCGGTATCGCGGCCGCGCTCGCGGTGGACAAGGGCATCACGGTGCGCGAGGTGGAGGCACCGCTTATTCAGAGCCGGATGAGAGAACAAGGTGCCGACCCTGGGGACCAGCCAGCGCCGAACGCCAGCGTCGCCGAGATGACGGAGGTCTGAACCATGTCAACTCCTACCGACAGCCGCACCGAGACGCCCGAGTCGCTCAAGGCGAATGAGGAACGCACGGCGCTGCCCCTTGAAGGCATCACGGTGATCGACTTCACCCAGGTCTACATGGGTCCCAGTTGCACGCAGATGCTCGGCGACTTCGGAGCCGACGTCATCAAGATCGAACGTCCTGGGGCAGGGGACCTCTCGCGGAACTCCATCCCGGACAAGGACGGACGCGACAACCCGATCTTCCTGTCCATCAACCGGAACAAGCGCAGCGTCTCGATCGACACGCGGACCCCGGAGGGGGTCCAACTGGTTCACGACCTCGTTAGGGACGCCGATGTCGTGGTCAGCAACTTCCGGTCCGGCGTCATGGATCGGATCGGCTTCGGGTACGAGAAGCTCAAGGAGATCAACCCCGGCCTCATCTGGGCCCAGGGCACGGGTTTCGGTGACGAGGGACCGTACAAACACAAGGGCGGTCAGGACGTCATCGCCCAAGCGTATTCAGGCGTGATGTGGCGCCGCGAGTCGCCTGACACCCCGCTCACGGTGTACCCGACGACGCTTTGCGACTACACGACTGGCATGCACCTCATGCAGGGCATCCTCATGGCATTGATCGCGCGCAACGTCACCGGCGAGGGGCAGCGCGTGGACGTCACGATGTACGACTCCATGCTTCACATGCAGATGCAAGAGGCGTGCATGCAGCTCAACCGGGGTTACGAAATCAACTGGGCCTCTATGCCCCTGAGCGGTGTGTTTGCCACGACAGACGGCGCGGTCTGCATGGTCGGCGCCTTCAAGGAGAACCCGCTGCGGCATATCTCCGCAGCACTAGAGCTCGGAGAGGACCTCTCGGAGCGGCCTGAGTTCGCCACCTTGGAGAGTCAGTTCGACCACCGTCCACAGCTCCAAGCGATATTCAAGGAGCGGCTAGCCACCAAGACCACGGACTACTGGGTGCAGCGGCTCGAGGCCGAGGACATCCTCTGTGCGCCGGTCCGTACGCTCGAGGAGGCGCTGGCTGACGAGCAGACACACGTGAACGGGATGGTCCTGGAGCTGGAGCACCCCACGGCTGGTCGCTACAAGTCTCTTGATGCCCCAATCAAGCTGTCCTCAACCCCACGGACCATCCGTCATGCACCTCCCCGGCTGGGTGAGCACAACGCTCAGGTGCTCCTCGAGCACGGCTTCAGCCAGGCGGAGATCGACAAGCTGGTCGAGGCGGGAGTTCTGCGATGACTGAGCGAGGGACGGCAACCGGGCCGCGGCAGGGGGCAGGCACCGATGAGGTGCGGTACGAGGTAGCTGACCATGTTGCGCGGGTAACGATCGACAGGCCTGCAGTGCTTAATGCCGTTGACGGCGCTACGCACGAGCGGCTGCGGGACATCTGGGCGTCCATTGAAGCGGACCCGGACGTGCGTGCCGTTGTGGTCACGGGTGCGGGTGAGCGGGCCTTCTGCGTCGGTGCCGACATGTCATCCGCCGCGATCGAGCAGACGGGGCTCGAGTACTGGGCGAAAGTGGACGCGGATGGTTTCGGCGGGCTCAGTCTGCGCACCACCTTGGATGTTCCCGTCATCGCGAGGGTCAACGGCTATGCCATGGGCGGCGGAATGGAGATGGTCTTGGGGTGCGACATCGTCGTCGCCTCCGAAGGTGCCAAGTTCGCCCTGAGCGAGCCGCGCGTAGGGAGGCTGCCTCTGGACGGCGGCATCACACAGCTGGTCCGCCGCGTGCCGTACACCCAGGCCATGGGGCTCTTGCTTACTGGACGTCGCGCATCCGCAGCGGAGATGCACCGAATGGGCCTCGTCAACGAGGTCGTGCCGGCCGACGAGCTGGACGCCGCGGTCGATCGATGGGTTCAGGACATCCTGGCTTGTTCTCCAAGCTCCCTGCGAGCCATCAAGCAAGTTGTCCAGCGCACCAGGCACATGACGGCGCAAGACGCCAGGACGCAACGTGTGCCCGCTTTGGTTGCTGCCCTGGACAGCGAGGACAGCAAGGAAGGCGTGCTGGCGTTCCAGCAGAAGAGACCCCCGGTGTGGACCGGCCGCTAGTTAGCCCAACTGTCCCGCACCTCAATAGAACGTCAGCAGCTCCTGGCGCAGGTACCACCTGACAGAACGAGCTGAGAGCAAGGAGTCACACACCATGAGTACATCTCCCCTGAGCAACGGCGTCTGGGGTGTCGTTGCGACGCCGTTCAATGGGTCCACCTACGACCTCGACGAAGGAAGCCTGGCTCGACTGGTTGAGCACTACGAGCAGGTCGGCGTCACCGGCCTGACCGTCCTCGGCGTGTTCGGTGAGGCGGCAGCACTCTCGTCCGAGGAGAGGCGAGCGGTCCTGGAGACCGTGGCGGACACGGTTGAACTGCCGCTGGTCGTCGGTGCCACCACGCTGGCCACTGCACCGGTGATCGAGGAGGTGCGTCTTGCGCAGGAGGTGCTCGGCGACCGAATGGCGGGTGCCATGGTCCAGGTCAACTCCGGCAACGCCGAGGTGCTGTCGCGGCATCTCAAAGCCGTGCACGAAGCGACCGGGGCTGGTGTCGTCGTTCAGGATTACCCGTTGGTCAGTGGGGTGCGCATCTCCGGCCAGGCCCTTGCAGCAGCAGCGAAGTCGCTGCCTTTCGTTATCGGTGTTAAGGCCGAAGCGCCACCGACCTCCACCGCTGTCCCCGCGTTGACGCAGGCTCTGGACGTCCCCGTCTTCGGGGGCCTAGGGGGAATCGGTCTCCTCGACGAGCTGGCCGGCGGGTCGGCTGGCGCGATGACCGGTTTCTCATACCCAGAGGGCCTGATTGCGTGTGTCGACGCATGGCGAACAGGGAACTACGAGGCCGCAAGGGAAGCCTTCCTGCCATACCTCCCTCTGGTGAACTTCGAACAACAGGCCGGGATTGCGTTGGCCATCAGGAAGGAGTGTCTGCGGCAGCGTGGTCTCATAATGGAGTCCTCCGTGCGACCGCCGGCTCTTCCGATGCCGGAAGTGCTCCTCGACCAGTTGAGGAGACACCTCAACGCCGTCGAGACGGCAACCACGTTGCAGGGCGTGCGCTGATGGATCTCGGACTGCAAGGACGCAGAGCCCTTGTCTGTGCCTCGACTGGGGGTCTGGGCGAGGCAGTCGTACGCGCCCTGGCTGCTGAAGGAGCACACGTGCTCGTCTCCGGTCGTCGTCGGGACCGGGCCCGCGCCATAGCCGATGAACTCAATGAGGCCGGCCCGGGTAATGCGACCGCGGTTGAATGTGACCTGTCAGAAGCTGACGGTCCACGTCGTCTGCATGAGGCTGCCGTGAACAAGCTGGGCGGCGTCGATGTACTCGTCCTCAATGGGCCGGGACCGAAGCCCAGCAGTGCCGATGCCGCATCATGGCCTGACGCCGAGCGGGCACTCGAGGTACTGGTCCGTCCGCATCTCGAGCTGATCCAAGCGACACTGCCCGGGATGCGCGAACGTCGATGGGGCCGCATCCTAGCGGTCGGATCGAGCGGCGTTGTGGCACCGTTGCCAAACCTCGCCATGTCTAACCTCGGTAGGTCGGCGCTGGCCGGGTATCTGAAGACGCTCGCCAGCGAGGTTGCTGCTGACGGCGTGACGGTGAACATGCTGCTGCCAGGCCGCATTGCCACCGATCGAGTGGCTCAACTCGACGCGGCGGCGGCCGATCGCGAAGGACGCACGCAGGAGGAGGTGTCTGCCGAGTCGCGCGCAACCATTCCGGCGCAGCGTTACGGCGACCCGGAGGAATTCGGATCAGTCGCTGCGTTCCTGTGCAGCTCACCCGCCTCGTATGTGAATGGCACTGCAGTCCGCTGCGACGGAGGGCTTGTTCGAAGCCTCTGACCACCCATGACTACCCAAATGAGAACTGGAGTTTTGCAATGACGACTGAGGTGCTCAACCTGATCGGCGGTCGGTGGACCGGTGAGCCACAGCATGAGCGGCGCAACCCTGCTCGACGGGATGAGGTCGTTGCGGCTGCCCCGCGCTCGGACGTCTCGGCCGCGGACGATGCCGTGACAGCTGCTGTCAGCGCTCAGCCCGGTTGGGCAGCCATGCCGGCTCCTGCTCGCGGTGCGATTCTTCAGGACGCTGCTGACATCCTGCGCCAGCGTCACGTTCAGGTTGCTGAGGACCTTGTCCGGGAGGAGGGCAAGACACGTGCGGAGGCCATGGGCGAAGTTCGCCGGGCCATCGACGTGTTGCGATACTTCGGCTCGCACGGCTGGCGGCTGGGCGGCGAGGTGTTGCCCAGCTCCCTTCCCGGAACGCAGGTGTTCACACGGCACGAGCCGATCGGCGTCGCTGCGCTCGTCACACCGTGGAACTTCCCCATCGCCATTCCCGCATGGAAGGCCGCGCCCGCGCTGATCAGCGGCAACGCTGTTGTCCTGAAGCCTGCGGAGCTGACGCCTCTGTCTGCCACCCACCTTGCCCGGGCCCTCATGGACGCGGGCCTCCCTGAGGGCGTGTTCAACGTCGTCCATGGCCGCGGCTCGGTCGTTGGGGATGCACTTGCTCGCGACAAGCGAGTCGGCGCACTGTCGTTCACAGGCAGCACGAAGGTGGGTCTGGGTCTTCACGAAGTCCTGTCTGCCAGGCGCGCAAGGGTCCAGTTGGAGATGGGCGGGAAGAACGCTTACCTCGTGCTGGATGACGCCGACGTAGCGGCAGCCGCAAAAGTCGTCGCCGCTGGCGGCTTCTCATTGACGGGCCAAGCGTGTACCGCAACCTCACGGGTCTACGTGACGGCTGGCGTCCACGATGCCTTTGTCGAGGCTCTCGCGCGCGAAGCAGGAAGCTATGTCCCGGGTGACGGTTTGGCTGAGGGCACCACCATGGGTCCCGTCGTCAGCGACGAGCAGCTGGCCATCGACGCGAACGCTGTCGCAAAGGCGCGTGAGGAGGGTGCCACCGTCGTGGTGGGTGGAAGCGAGGCCGAAGGCTCGTTCTTCCGGCCCACCGTTCTGGCTGACGTCGCGCACGAGTCCGACGTCGCGCGCAACGAGGTCTTCGGGCCGGTCGTCGCGACCATGAAGGTGTCGGACTACGACGAGGGCCTGGCCCGAGTCAACGACTCGCAGTACGGGTTGACCGCGGGAATCTGCACCACCAACCTCCGAGCAGCCCATGACTTCGCTGCGCGTGCCCACGTCGGCGTGGTCAAGATCAACCGTCCAACGACTGGGCTGGACCTCAATGTGCCCTTCGGCGGTGTCAAGGACTCGTCGTCCAACACCTTCCGGGAGCAAGGCCCCTACGCCATTGACTTCTACACGTGGGGCAAGACCGTCTACCTGGGGCAGGAGTAACCGCAAAGTGACGACCGAAGTGCAGCCGCTGCACATTGCGTCCCTTCCTAAGGCTGAGTTGCACATGCACTTCGAGTCGTCACTGCGGCCAGCCACCGCTTCCTATTGGGCCACCCGCTACGGCCTGCCTCTGCCCCAGGAGGGGCCGTTTCAGGGACTGAGTGACTTCGTGGTGGCCTACGAAGGTGCGCGTGACCTCGTTCGGTCTCTTGGGGACGTGAGAAGGGCTGCCTCCGAGCTGGTGCGGGATGCCGCGGCACAAGGGGTGGTCTGGTCTGAGGTGCACCTCATTCCGCCCACCTACGCAGGGCGGCTAGGCCCCGAAGAAGGCATTGTCGAAGCCGTCCTCTCCGGTTTTGCGGATGGCTCCAGTCAGGCGGCTGCGGAAGGTGCCCGCCCCAGCGCCGCCGGCTTGATCATCGGCATCAACCGAGGGCTGGGCCTTGAGGCAGCAGAGCGCTCGCTCGCCCTTGCGATGCGCTACGCGGGTGAAGGGGTGGTCGGTCTTGGCTTGGCCGGCGACGAGGCCCGGTTCTCCGCCTCACCCTTCGCAGATGTGTTCCGACGTGGCCGCGAGGCCGGGCTCTCTGCCCTTCCTCATGGGGGCGAGGGAGCTGGGGCTGAAAGCGTACGGACGTGCGTGGAGGACCTCGGCGCTACCCGCATCTGTCATGGAGTGCGCGCAGTTGAGGATCCAACAGTCGTGGCTCTGCTGCGGGAGCGGGGCGTCTCCTTGGACGTCTGCCCGCACTCGAATGTGTCCCTGCGGGTCTCCCCGTCGCTTGAGCAACATCAACTGATCGGCTTGCTCGAGGCGAAAGTCAAGGTGACGCTGAACAGCGACGGGCCCTTGTTCAGTGGTGCCACGGTCAACGAGGAGTACGAGGCGGCACACATGAAGATGGGCATTCGCCCGGATGGCCTCGCGCGGATTGCCCGGACGTCGATCGAAGTGAGCGCGTGCCCCTCTCCTCTGCGCCAAGAGGCGCTCCGTGGCGTCGAAGAGTGGCTGGAAAAGCAAAGCGCCTTTGCCGATTCCGACTGCGTGACCGCTGACTGATTGCGATCACCAGGCACCACCGCCTTCGTGAGGAGTTTCCTTGCTGGCTCAAACGCGGCTTCGCCGCGGGCCTCCGGCACATACGGGGGCAGCGCCGCGGTGCAGGACCAGGGCGCTGCTCTCAGCTCAGGCTGCGTTCACCTACTACGGCGCTAGGGACGGCGGAGGCCTGCGCGTGCATGGGTGCCGTAAGCCCCAGCCTCCACCAACCAGCCCGCCTGGGAGTCCAACCCCGTTGGGCTGAGTCCCGTACCGGGCATCGCAGCCGAGCACCTCCCAGCGGATTGGGCTGTGGTCAAATGCGCAGACCCATGTTGTTGCCTAGGTGCCAGCCCGACGCGCTACGTCCCCTTCTAGGTCGTCGATGACCTTGTTGAGGTGGGAGACCGCTCCGGAGAAGCTGCGGTAACGGATGTTCTCCGGGCTCGCCTTGGTACACAGACGGAAGCGAAGAGCCCGTAGACGCTCCTGCATCTGCTCGAGTTCGCGGATCACGGCGCGGTAGTCCTCGTCCATGGCATTGATGTTGGCCAGTCATCGAGGCGACGCCAAGAGGCAAGGCTGTGCGTGGGCACAAGATGGGCACATGACAACCGTGTCTGACGCGTTCGAGTGGTCGAAGTTGACTCCGTTCGTGCGGCAGGCGCCGTTGGTGCCGACCTCTGAGCGTGCCCACAGACGCTCGCAATGAATAGGTCAAGGGTTCGATTCCCTTAGGCGGCTCAGTAGGCGCCCCCGGTCCGCCGGGGGGCGTTTCTGCTGGGCGGGACGGGTCCAGCCGGCGGCGTGGGGACGCGCGGCAGCCCAAGGGAAGCAGGGTCACACCCCGCGGAGGGGCCCCGTGCGCACACGATCCACACATGGCGGTCGAGATTCGCACCATCCGCCCCGCCGCCCCCATCCCGATGCCCGGTCACTTTCCTCGCGCGTCGGCGCACAAGAACACGCGCAGATCCGCGTGGTGACCGGCGAGTCGAGCGCTCGGGACGCCTCGCTGTCGGCCAGCTCTGCGACGCTCCCGCATGTGCGCGTAGGAACGTGGAACTTGGCTGGACGCTGGTCGTCAGATCATCGGGACCTCATGACACGGCAACAGTGCGACGTATGGCTGCTGACAGAGGTGCATCCGGCACTTGATTTTGAGGGATATGAGGGCCACCGGACAGTTGAGAGCATCATCGGTGCCCGGAGCTGGGCGGGCATCTGGTCCAGATCCGCAGTTCTCGGACTGCCCGATCCTCACCCGGCGAGCTGCCTTGCGGTCGTCGAAGGCACCACCTTCTGCAGCTCGATCCTGCCGTGGAGGTCCGCCCGGTCGGAGCATCCCTGGGTTGGCGGCAACCACGCCGCCAAGACTCAGTCGACTCTCTCGGATCTTGTGCCGCGTCTGGCCGAACATCGCCCGCTCGTGTGGGGCGGCGACTGGAACCACAGCCTGGAAGGCCCCGAGCGTGCAGGGTCCATGGCTGGCCGCCGGCAGCTGCAAGAGGCGCTCGCCGGGTTGGGGCTCCGCGCCGAAACGGCTGGCCTTCCTCACCGTCTTCCTGGCGTCCGAAGCATTGACCACATCGCGATCGACCGGCGGTTGCAGGGGGAAGCACGGGCCGTCCTGGCTGTCTGTCGTGAACGGCGGCTGTCTGACCACGATGCCTTCGTGCTCGACTTCGAGGAGCGTTGAACCTGGCGCACGTGCGAACACCAGGTGGGCTTTCGGGCGGTGTGCCATTGACGCCGACGCATCGGCCCGCGCCCGTCATGAAAAGGTCAAGGGTTCGATTCCCTTAGGCGGCTCAGACGACGCCCCCCGGTCCGCCGGGGGGCGTTTCTGCTGTTCGGGTGTCCCCTCGTCGAGTTCGCGCACCTCAGTGGCCAGTCGTTCGCGCACCACCACTGGACTCCTTTTGTCCTGATCCGCCGCGCGAGGTTAATGCTCCGTTGTCGCCGCCGTCACCTCACGCACGACCGCGCGGGGTGAGGTTCTCCAGGACGCTCGTCCCTTTCCTAGGAGGACCCATGAAGACGAAGACGACGGTTGTAACCGCCGGTGTGGCAGGCGCCGCGCTGGTCGCTGCAGCGCTCGTAGCTCCCGCGGTGGCGACGGCCTCCGGCCCGTCATGGCCGGGAGGCTCTGTCTCGCAGGCCAACCCGCGAACCGGCATCCAGAACAACGTCCTCGCGCCCGGTCTCTCGCAGACCTCAGTGGCGTGGGGAGCCCTGCCCCTGACGAACCCCGACGCGTCGGCCGGTGTCACGCACTACGGCTACGTGACGACCACGGGCGGTCCGCTGACCCAGGACGCGCATGAGGCCTACAAGACCGAGCCCGACAAGAACGTCTACCTGACGTTCGGCGGACGTCACTTCCTGTACCAGGGCCACGAAGGCGGCCCGCGGGGCTACGTGACTCGCATCGACCTCGACGAGGCGGACCCGGCCAAGCGGGTCTCCCTCGTCGCGGACGCCGACGCGAACGGCAACCCGCTCCCGACGTTCGACGGCATCACCTGGGACCCCTTCAGCAAGCAGCTGCTGCTGACCGCTGAGGCGAAGGCCCCCAAGGGTGGCGTCTGGGCCGTCTCGCTCGACGGCGCCGGAGCACCCGCCACGGGCAAGGCCGTTGCCCTCCCTGCCCTGGGGTCCGGTGGCTACGAGGGCGTCCAGAACGACTCGGACGGCAACGTGTGGCTGGTGGAGGACATCGGTGGTGCCGCAGCGAGCGGCGGGAAGAAGCCGAACAGCTTCGTGTACCGCTTCCGCCCCGTCGACAAGACCGACCTCACCCGCGGCGGCACCCTGCAGGCCCTGCAAGTCAAGCGTTCCGACGGCTCTCCCATCACGGCAGCCCAGCTCGCCGCCAACCCTGCCTCCCGCGACATCGCTGACCTGCACAAGCCCGGCACGTCGTTCGCCACGAGCTGGGTCGACGTGCACACCGGCACCGACGCGTTCGATGCGACCGCTTCCGCAGCGGCTGCGGACGCCACCCCCTTCAAGCGTCCGGAGAACGGGGTCTTCCGCCCCGGGACCGGGTTCGGGGAGTTCTACTTCACCGAGACGGGTGACACGAGCACAGCGAGCACCCTGCCCGGCGCCCACGGCGGCGTGTTCCGTGTGAGCCAGACCTCGCCCTCGGCGAGGAACGGGCGCCTCGCCATCGTGGTCGCCGGGGACGTGAAGCACAGCGGCCTCGACAACATCGCCTTTGCCACCAAGGACAAGCTGCTGGTGGTCGAGGATGCCGGTGACTCGCTGCACCAGCAGCGCAACGCCCTCGACTCAGGCTTCGTGGTCGACCTGCGGCGTGCTGACCGGGCGGGCCACCACTTCACCCGCTGGCTGGCCGAAGGCCGTGACGCCTCCGCCCTGTATGACGCCACGACGTCACCGGGCTACAACGACGGTGACAACGAGGTGACGGGCATCCACGTCTCGGACGGCGATGCGAGCGTCGGCGGGCTGCTCGGCGCCAAGGTCCCCGCGCCTTTCGACGGTCACTGGCGCGTCTTCTGGACCCAGCAGCACGGTGACAACACCACGTGGGAAGTCAAGGCCACGAGCGCGGTGCGCGACAGCGACTGACCGGCAACCCGCTGGCCCGGACGCTCATCGACTGGCGAGTCGCCCACTGGGCGACTCGCCGGTTCGACTGTGTGCCCCTGCCGCTCAACCGGCCCCCTGCTGGTCGGACGCCGATACGTGCTCGGCCGCGGAGACGTGGCCGGTGCGCACCAGCTCGTCCGCGAGGTCGGCCAGCCGTCGGTTGCTGCGTTGGCTGACGACCCTCAGGAGATCGAACGCCTGCTCGGGGCTCACCTTGTGGCGCTCGACGAGGATCCCGATGGCGGCGCCGATCGAACGGTTGGTCTCGAGGGCGACCCGGAGGGTCTCGGCGCGGTAGGCCGCCGTGGCCGCGTCGATCGCGATGGTGGCGTGCTCCGCCAGCAGGGCGGCACGGGTCTGGGCGCACTCGTCGAAGGCGTCCGGCACGTTGCCGTACAGCGTCAGCACCCCCAGTGGCTTGTCACGCAACCGCAGCCCGAAGGACAGAACGGAGCGGATGGGCGTGCGGGCCACCATCTCCGACGGGTAGCTGCCGTACCGGCCCTCCGCGGTGAGGTCTCGGCTGTACTCGACCGTCCCGCGCTTGAAGGCGTCCCAGCCGGGGCTCGTGCCGATGCTTCCCGCGATCTCCGCAACCGTCTGCATCAGGTCTTCGTCGGTCCCCGCGGAATGCCGTGCGGGTTGGGAGCCGAGGTGATCAGCGGCGGCGACGGCCGCCCAGTCACACGGCACGAGGTCGACGGCGCAGGTGACGAGCTGCTCGAGAGTGGGCCGCATCGCGCCCAGCTCCGCCAACGACCGTGCAAGGGCCGCGAACACCTCGGCGGTCCCCAGGTCGTCGGCAGCGGCGGACGAGGTGTCCGCCCCGTTCCTTGTCGGAACCACACAACGAGCCTAAGGACGGCCACGGTCGTCCACAAGAGATCTTCCCAGCGCTGAGGTCTCGACCGGACCGGCGCGATCACGACACGCACCGTTCTGCGGCCCACCACAGGCAAATGCCCCTTCCGCGATGCCGGATCCGCACTTGCGCGTACGCCGTTCTCCACCATCGGTGCGATGTGGTCTCCTCCCCGTCTCACCACCATGGACGTCTCGGCACCGGCGGGTGACGAGACGTCCGGCGCCGAGGGGGCGCGGGACCGGTGTCGAAGGGGTGGCGCGATGAAACTGATGGAACGGCTCTTCGACAACGCCTGGTACGTCGCCAGCGCCGATCCGACGGTGCGGGCCGACATCGCCGCCGAGCTGCTGCGAGCCGAGCAGGCGCACGACGTGGCCGTCGCCGAGGTGCAGCGGGCTCGCGAGGTGTCCTACGCCGCCGTCGCCGTCGCCCTGTCGGGCATCAACTCCACCCGCGCCGCCCTCGGACGAGCCCAGACGAAGGCCGAGGCCGCCGAGCGCTGCACCCACGTCGTCGATGGCCACGCCTTCGCCGTCACCCGGGCCGTCGGGGTCACCGGGGCCCAGGAGGTCGTCGTGACCTCCTGCACCCTCGACCGCACGGCCACCCTGAGGCCCCCGCTCGCCACCCCCTTCTGGACGGCTCGGCTCGTCGACCCCTCTGCCGGCACGGACCGGGAGGTCCACCTCGGCAGCGACGAGCACGAGTCGTTCGAGCAGGCCTGCCGCTGGGTCGCCGTCGGCTCGCTCTGACGCAGCGCTCCGGGGCGGGCACCTCATGCGCTGCGGGTGAGCCGCCCCCGCTGGCCTGACCCGTACCGTCAGCGTGTCGACACCGAGCGGTGTCGACCTCGCGGAGCGGGAGGAGTCCGACCGTGCTGATCCTGGGGGTCCTGGTCATCGGTCTGGCTGCGGGCTGGGCCGCTCACCTGCTGGTGGGCCGTGGCGAGCCCAACTACGCGCGACTGTTCATCGTCGGCCTGGCGGGCTCCTTGCTCGGCGGGCTGATGGGAAGCCTGCTGTTCGGGGACGGCCTCGCACTCCGCCTGAGCGGCATCGTGGGTTCGGTCGCCGGGGCGACGCTCCTGCTCGTCGTGCTGAACAGCCTGGGCGTGACGACGTCGAAGCAGCAGTCCCGCTCCTGAGGCCGGTGCAGCCGGGACTCGAGCGCGCCGTCAGTGCAGCAGTGACTTGAGCGCGATCATCACGACACCGAACAGCCCGGCCACCACCGTCGAGACCACGCGCTCACGGGTGGTGAGCTGGCCCTTGCGTCCCATGGCCCACCCTGCGACGCAGAGCAGCACCGTGCTGCACACCAGCGCCGACAGCACCGCGCCGTAGAGCTCGACCCCGAGCAGGCTGAGCACCGAGAGCACCGCGAGCGGCAGGTAGGACGCGCTCACCATCTCCCAGCCGTCGGTGAGCTGTTCGCGGGCCTGCGCCCACGTCGGCCGGTGGCCCCGGTGGATGCGCTCCGCGACCAGCCGCGCGTAGCGCTCGGCGACCCAGTAGATGACCAGCGTCACGAGCACGGCCACCACCACGGCCAGGGCCGTCTCGGCGTGGGCGGCCGCCATCACCCCGGCACTGACGATCACCCCGTAGATGGTGGCGGCGGTGCTCTCCTCGGTCGGCACGGAGCGGCGGGCGGAGGCCATGGGCCAGCGTCGTCACGGCAGTGCCGCCGTCACAACCTCCCGATGGGTGATCTCACCCAGACTCAGCGCCGGCTCAGCCCGCCCGCTCGATGATCTCCTGCGCCACCCGCTCCGGGCAGGTCTCGGGCAGCCAGTGGCCGGCGGCCACCTCGGCGAACCGGTAGTCCGCGGAAACGTACCGCGCGGTGCGCTCGGCGGCCGCGCGACCCAGCGCCGGGTCGGAGGTTCCCCAGACGTACGTCGTGGGCACCGTGATCCTCCGTCCTCCGGAGGACCCGTCGCCACCGTCACGGTGGTCGGCACCGTCGCGACCTCCTCGGCCGAGTCGCAGCGCGCGGTACCAGTTGAGGCCCCCGGTGGCCGCGCCCGGCTCGCGGAAGCGCGCGGCATACCGCTTGACGTCCTCCTCCGGCAGCCCGCTGCGCCGCAGCACGAGCGGCAGCGTCTGCCGCAGCACCAGCTCGGGCAGCACCGGCAGCTGGAAGGAGGCCATGTACCAGCTGCGCAGCGCCTGGTCGCCGTGGCGGAAGGCCCACGCCATCGCCCGGTGGTGCGGGGTCGAGAGCACGGTCAGGCTGCGCAGCCGGTCGGGGTGGCGCTCGGCGAAGGCCCAGGCGACCGACCCGCCCCAGTCGTGGCCCACGAGGTGGGCCCGTTCGACGCCCGCCTGGTCGAGCAGGGCGAGCACGTCACCGACCAGCTCACCCATGCCGTATGCCGCGGCGCCCTGTGGGCGCGCCTCCGGCGAGTACCCCCGCTGGTCCGGTGCCAGCGTGCGCAGGCCTGCCGCGTGCAGCAGGGGCGCGACGCGGTCCCAGGCGGTGTGGTCCTGCGGCCAGCCGTGCAGCAGCACGACGACCTCACCGTCCGCCGGGCCCTCGTCGGAGACGTCGAACGACAACCCGTCACGGGTGCACCGGTCCATGGGCCCGACCGTACCGGCCGGCCGTGGGCCCCGCGTGCCGCCGGACCCCGGTCGAGGGCGTCGGTGCCCGCCCGTGCGCAGGGACCAAGGGCCCTGCCCGGTGGCCGGGACCCGCTCCTAGCGTGACGACGAGGAGGCCAATTCGGGAGGGTGTGCCATGTTCCGTGACCGTCGTGACGCAGGCCGGCAGCTGGCGCAGGGCCTGAGGCGCTACCGGGGGCCTGACACGCTGGTGCTCGGCCTGCCGCGCGGGGGAGTGCCGGTGGCGGCGGAGGTGGCAGCCGCGCTGAACGCGCCCCTCGACGTCATCGTGGTCCGCAAGCTCGGCGTCCCCTACCAGCCGGAGCTGGCCCTGGGGGCCGTCGGCGAGGGTGGCGTCACCGTGGTCAACGACGAGGTGGTGCGCCACTTGCACATGAGCGAGGCCGAGCTCTCGACCGTGGCCGCCCGCGAGCGCGACGTCGTCGCCGTTCGGGCGCTGCGCTTCCGGCCGGACCGTCCTGCCCTCTCGCTCGAGGGGAAGGTGGCCGTGATCGTCGACGACGGCATCGCCACCGGGTCGACCGCCCACGCGGCGTGCGGCGTGGCCCGCGCCGCCGGTGCCGCCCTGGTCGTGCTCGCCGTGCCCGTGGCGCCGGCCGACTGCCACCCCGAGCACTGGCCCGAGGTCGACGAGTTCGTCTGCCTGCAGAGGCCGGAGCAGTTCTGGGCCGTCGGGCAGTTCTACGACGACTTCGGCCAGACGACCGACGACGAGGTGGTGGCCCTGCTCAAGCTCGCGGCGGCGGCCTCCGCGCCGCTCGCCGACGGCGATGCTGCCGAGCACGGGGAGCCGGTGCGCCACATCGCGCCGGAGCGGGCCACGGTCGACGAGGACGTCGACGTGCCCATCGCCGGCACCGCGCTCCAGGGCCACGTCACGCTTCCGGCGGACGCGACGGCGATCGTCCTGTTCGCCCACGGGAGCGGCAGCAGCCGGCACAGCCCCCGCAACCGCTACGTCGCCTCGGTGCTGCAGGAGGGTGGCCTCGGCACCCTGCTCTTCGACCTCCTCACGCCCGCCGAGGAGGCGCACCGCTCCAACGTCTTCGACATCGACCTGCTCGCCGAGCGCCTCGTCACGGTCACCGACTGGGTGGTGCGCCAGCCGTGGGGCGCCCCGCTCCAGATCGGCTACTTCGGGGCGAGCACCGGGGCGGCAGCGGCCCTCGCCGCGGCAGCCGTGCGCACCCGGCAGATCGCGGCGGTCGTCTCCCGTGGCGGCCGGCCCGACCTGGCCATGCCGGTGCTCGACAAGGTCACCGCCCCCACCCTGCTCATCGTCGGCGGCTGGGACGAGATGGTGCTCGAGCTCAACCGCCGGGCGCAGCGGCAGCTGCACTGCGAGAACGAGCTGGCCATGGTGCCCGGCGCCACGCACCTGTTCGAGGAGCCCGGGACCCTGGCGCAGGCCGCCCGGCTGGCCCGCGACTGGTTCGTCGACCACCTCGCGCGGCAGGGCAGCGTCACCGTCTGACGGCATACGGACCCGTTCGGCGCCGTTCGCCCGGGTACGCGAGAATTGAACGGTGAACGACGCCCGCCCCCGCGAGTACCCCCTGGGAGGGCGGCGGGCCTGGTCGGTCTACGTGGCGGCGGTCGCGATCTACGTGCTGGCCGTCTTCCACCGCAGCTCGCTCGGCGTCGCCGGGCTGCTCGCCGCCGACCGTTTCGACATCGCCGCGACCCAGCTGTCGGTCTTCACCATGGTGCAGCTGTTCGTCTACGCCGCCATGCAGATCCCCGTCGGGGCGCTGCTCGACCGGTTCGGCCCCAAGCGGCTGCTGGTCGCGGGCGTGACGACGATGACCCTGGCGCAGCTCGGCTTCGCGTTCGCCGAGTCGTTCGGGTTCGGCATCCTCGCCCGGGTGGCGGTCGGCATCGGCGACGCCATGGTGTTCGTGCCGCTCCTGCGGCTGGTGGCCCTGTGGTTCCCGCCCTTCCGCATCCCGATGGTCACCCAGCTCACCGGTCTGCTCGGCCAGATGGGAGCCCTCGTCGCGGCGTCACCGCTGGTCGCCGCGCTGCACCACTTCGGGTGGACCCCCACCTTCGCCTCGGCCGCGGCGGTGGGTGTGCTGCTCGGTGCGGTGCTGGTGCTCGTCGTGCGCGACTCGCCCTACCCCGACCACGAGCTCGACGAGATCAAGATCCGCGCCCTCGCGCGGGCGCTGAGAGCCGCCTGGTCGACCCCCGGGACCCGCCTGGGCCTGTGGTCCCACTTCACCGTGCAGTTCGGCGCGACCGTGTTCGCGCTGCTGTGGGGCTACCCCTTCCTCGTGGCCGGGCAGGGCCTCGACCCGGGCACGGCCGGCCTGCTGCTGATCCTCATGACGCTGACGGCCGTGGTCGGCGGGCCGCTCATCGGCACCTTCGTCACCCGCTACCCGTTCTCGCGGTCGACGCTGATGCTCGTCATCGTCGCCTCGATCATGACGATCTGGGCGGTCGTGCTCCTCTGGCCGGGGCGCTCGCCGCTCTGGCTGCTCGTCGTGCTCGTCGTGGTCACCGCGGTGGGCGGCCCGGGGTCGATGGTCGGCTTCGACCTCGCCCGCACCTTCAACCCGCCCACCCGGGTCGGCAGCGCCACCGGCATCGTCAACGTGGGCGGCTTCGTCGCCTCGCTGTCCACCGTCATGCTCATCGGTGCAGTCCTCGACAGGGTGGCGCCGGGCGGCCCGTCGACCTACACCGTCGACTCCTTCCGGGTGGCGATGTCGGTGCAGTACATCGTGTGGGCCATCGGCACCGTCCAGATCCTGCGCTACCGCCGCCTGGTGCGGCGCGACCTCCGCGAGAACAACCCCGAGGTGTATGCCGCGCTGCGCGCCGGCGAGGTCCAGCTCCCGTCCTGACCTGCGAGAAGGCTCCTCGAGGGTCTCTCGCGGGTGGTCTGGAGTGACAGCAGCGAATTTGTGACCGTTTCGCAACCTTTCGGGGCTTGAACGTGCCACGAGCCGTCTGCCTGCTGAAAAACATCCGTGTGATTCCCGAACTACACGGATGTCATTTCGCCACAGGGCCTTGGAGCCGCGGTATTGGTGTGACAACTGGGGCTGACGTGAAAATCGGGCTCTACGCTCATGCGGCTGACACACCTGCGAGAAGGGTCCGCCGTGCCGAGCAGTCACCCCGCCCACCACGTCTTCGCCAACCGCACGCTGCGGCTGGCCGTCACGACGTCGCTGTGCGCGTGCCTCGGGCTGGCCACCGCGGTGGCCGCGGCCGCCGACCCCGAGCCCGTCTACCCCTCGCAGAAGCAGGTGGACGCGGCCAAGAAGGCCGCCACCAGCACCGCCGGCAAGGTCGCCGCGCTCGACGCGAAGTACGCCGCGGCCTCGGCGCACCTCGAGGACGTGCAGACCAGGGCCGCCGCTGCGGCCGAGGAGTGGAACGGCGCCCGGCTCGAGCTGCAGCGCAAGCAGCAGGCTGCCGACGAGGCGAAGGCCCGGGCCGGCGTAGCCCAGAAGCAGGCGGACACCGCGTCGCTGGCCGTGCGGCGCTACGCCGCGGCGGTCTACCAGCAGAACGGCAGCCTCGGCGACGTCGAGGCCTTCCTCAGCAGCGAGGGCCCGCAGGAGCTCCTCGACCGAGCCGCTGCCCTCGAGGCCGTGGGGGCCGCCCGCAACCGCACCCTGCAGGAGGCCTCCGCCACGGCCGCCACCGCCGACACCGCGCGGCGCCAGGCGGCACAGGCCGAGGCGCAGCAGCTGGCGGCCGCCCAGCGCGCCGAGGACGCCCGCCGTGCGGCTCAGGCCCAGGCCGACGCAGCGGTGGCCACGGCGGCCCAGATCCAGCACGAGCAGGAGCAGATGGCCACCGAGCTGGCCCACCTGCGCAACACCTCCGTCGCCCTCGAGCGCCAGCGCCAGGACGGCCTCCGGGCCGCCGCCGAGGCTCGCGCGGCCGCCGCTGCCGCCGCTGAGCAGGCGCGGCTGGCCGAGGCCCGCGCCCAAGCCGCCCGCGACGCCGCCGCGAAGAAGGCGGCGCAGGAGACGGCCCAGCGCGCCCGCGAGGAGGCCGCCCGCCAGGCCGCGGCTGCACGCGCGGCCGAGGAGGCCGCTCGCAAGGCGGCCGCCGACAAGGCGGCCCGCGACCGCGAGACCGCCGCGCAGCAGCAGGCACCGCGACCGGCCGCCCCCGAGCCCGCACCCAGGCCTGCACCGGAACCGGCGCCGCAGCCGGCCCCCGCGCCCCCGGCCCAGAGCGGTGGCGTCTCCGCCGTGCTCGCCTACGCCCGCGCCCAGCTCGGCAAGCCCTACCAGTGGGGCGGCGAGGGCCCGAACAGCTTCGACTGCTCCGGCCTCACGCTGATGGCGTGGCGCCAGGCCGGGGTCTACCTCTCGCACTACACCGGCGCCCAGTGGGGCGAGACCTCCCGCGTGGCCATCAGCGACCTGCGTCCCGGTGACCTGGTGTTCTACGGCGCCGATGGGCCGACCAGCCACCACGTGGGTCTCTACATCGGCGGGGGACAGATGATCGAGGCGCCCCACGCCGGCGCGAACGTCCGCGTGGCCTCCATCTACCGCTCCGAGCTGCTGCCCTACGGCGGCCGGGTCGGCTGACCCCACGGCACACCTCGCCACACCTCGCCACACCCCACCCATGACGAAGCCCGCCGAGATCTCGGCGGGCTTCGTCTCGTGCAGGGTCGGTCACACGTCGTGGAGCGGCTTCTCCTTGGTGGCCAGCTCACCGGAGGCCTTGGCGCTCGCGCTGAGGGTCTCCTCCTCGGTGTGCGCCACCGGGGGCTTGGCCTCGTCGTGCTGGTTCGGCAGGGTCCACCGGGCGGTGGTCATGCCGGCGTCCTCGGCCCGTCGCAGCGCGTCGTTGATGCACTGCTCGGCCTCGGTGCGGCCGGCCCAGTGCGCGCCCTCGACGGACTTGCCGGGCTCGAGGTCCTTGTAGGTCTCGAAGAAGTGCTGGATCTCGAGGCGGTCGAACTCACTGATCTGGTCGAGCTCCTTGATGTGCGCCTGGCGCGGGTCGCCGGCCGGCACGCAGAGGATCTTGTCGTCGCCGCCGGCCTCGTCGCGCATGTGGAACATGCCGATCGGGCGGGCCCGCACGATGCAGCCGGGGAAGGTCGGCTCCTGCAGCAGCACGAGCGCGTCGAGCGGGTCGCCGTCCTCACCGAGGCTGTCCTCGATGTAGCCGTAGTCGGACGGGTAGCTCATCGCGGTGAACAGCAGCCGGTCGAGGCGGATGCGCCCGGTCTCGTGGTCGACCTCGTACTTGTTGCGGTGACCCTTGGGGATCTCGATGGTGACGTCGAACTCCACGACGGCTGCCCCTTACTCTCTGTGGTGTCTCTGGGTGCTTCGGTGCCTCTGGGTCGTTCCGCTGGGTGGTGCGCGATGACCTAGGCTCGCGGGCAAGTCTTCCGTATCAGCGGTTCAGGAGCATGAGGGGGTCGTGTGCGTCGACTGGTCGCCGCCCTGCTCGCCCTGCTGGTGCTGGTCGTCGGCTACGGCGCGCTCGACGTCTTCGACCTCGTGCCCGGCATCCTGACCCGCACGGCGCCCGCCGAACCGGTGCCCGCTCCCGCGGCCACCGGCGCGGCCACCGCCGCCCCCGAGCCTGCGCTGCCCACCCCGGTGGCCTCCGCGGCCCCGCTGGACCAGGCGGCCCTCTCTGCCGCGCTGCCGGCGCCGACCGTGCTGCGCCGCGAGCTGGCCGGCGAGCTCGCCGACCCCGCGCTCGGCCGGTCGATCGGCGTGACGGTGCGCGACGCCTTCACGGGCGCGCACCTGCTCGACGTCGACGCCTCCCGGGCCAGGGTGCCCGCCTCGACGGCCAAGATCCTCACCGCCCTCGCCGTGGGGGTGACGCTCGACCCCACCAGCACTCTGCCCACCCGCGTCGTGCAGGGCCGCTCACCGTCGGAGGTCGTCCTCGTCGCCGGCGGCGACACCCTCCTCGCCCCCGGGAAGGGCAACCCCACCGCCGTGGCCGGGCGGGCCGGGCTCGCCGACCTCGCCACCCAGGTGGCCACCGCGCTCCAGGCCGCCGGCACCGGCAAGGTCACCGTGCGGCTCGACATGAGGTATGCCGCCGGGCCGCGCTACGCGCCCGGGTGGAGCATGGCCGACGTCTACGCCGGCTACACCCAGGGCGTCTCGATGCTGGGACTCGCCTCGCAGCGTCCGAAGCCGGGCCACCCCTCGCCGCTGCGCTCGGAGGACGCCACGCTCGCCGCCTTCGTCACCGCGCTGCGCAAGGCCGGGATCACGGCGACGGCGGCACCGGAGTCGGCACGGGCTGCCACGGCGGCCCCGCAGGCGACCGAGCTGGGCCGCGTTGAGTCGGCGCCCGTAGGCGACGTGCTCGCGCTCGCGCTCGACGACAGCGACAACGCCCTCACCGAGTCGCTGGCGCGGCAGGCCACCGTCAAGGCGGGTGGCGCAGCGACCTTCGGGGCTGCGGTCGCCTTCGTCCACCGCACCGTGCAGGGCCTCGGTGTCGACCTGACCGGCGTCCGGCTGAAGGACACCTGCGGGCTGACCTCCGGCCAGGCCGTCCCGGCCCGGGTGCTCGGCGACGTGCTGGCGCTGGGTGCGAGCGGCACCGTGCCCTCGATGCGCGACACCCTGTCGCACCTGCCGGTGGCCGGGCTCGACGGCACCCTGCACGACCGCTTCGGCGGCCAGCGCAGCAGGTCCGCCGCCGGCATCGCCCGGGCCAAGACGGGCACGCTCACCGGCGTGAGCAGCCTGGCCGGCACCGTGGTCGACCGTGACGGGCGGGTCCTGACCTTCGTCGTCATGGCCGACAAGGTGCCCGGGAGCTTCGCCGGCACCCTCGGGGCACGTGCCGCGTTGGACCGGTTCGTGGCGGCCCTCGCGTCCTGCGGCTGCCGCTGACCTACGGTGGGGAGATGAGCATGACCGACACGAGCCAGAGCCCGGTGGACTGGGAGTTCGCCAAGCAGACCGGGGCGCGCATCGTTCCCGCCGGCCCCAAGGTGAGCCCCGACGAGGCGGCCGGGGTGGTGGCCTCGATCCGCGCGGCGGCTGCCCGGGCCCAGCAGCCGGTGGCCGAGACGGCCCGCCTGCAGGCCCCCGGCGAGGCGCCGGCTCCGCTCGTGGTCGACCGGCCGACGTGGATCAGCCTCAACGCCGACTCGATGTCGGCGATGGTCGACCCGGTGTTCGCGAAGATCGTCGGGCGCCGCAAGCAGCAGCCCTCGCCGACTGTGGCCGCGGTGGGCGGCAAGGTCACCGGCGCTGAGGCGGGTGCGCTGCTGGCGTTCATGGCGAGCAAGGTGCTGGGCCAGTACGACCTCGCGCCCGGCGGCACGCCCCGGCTGCTCCTGGTCGCCCCCAACGTGGTGCACGTCGAGCGTGAGCTCGGCGTCGACCCTGACGACTTCCGGCTCTGGGTGTGCATGCACGAGGAGACCCACCGCGTGCAGTTCACCGCGGTGCCGTGGCTGCGCGACCACATGGTCGACCGGGCCCGCGCGCTCGCCACCGAGATGGCTCCGGACCCCGAGAAGCTGCAGGACATCGTCAGCCGGCTCTCCAAGCAGCTGCCGGAGGCGTTCCGCAGCGGTGGCGCCGGCATCACCGAGCTGATCGCCACCCCCGAGCAGCGCGAGCGGCTGGCCCAGATGACCGCCGTCATGTCGCTGCTCGAGGGCCACGCCGACGTGGTCATGGACGAGGTCGGGCCGCAGGTCATCCCCTCGGTCGCGCAGATCCGGGCGCGCTTCAACGAGCGGCGCAAGGGCGTCGGGGCCTTCGACCGGCTGCTGCGCCGCCTGCTCGGCCTCGAGGCCAAGATGCGCCAGTACCGCGACGGGGCGGTCTTCGTCCGGTCGGTTGTCGACCAGGTCGGTGTCGACGGCTTCAACCAGGTGTGGACCTCGCCCGAGACGCTGCCGCTGCCGCGTGAGATCGAGGACCCCTCGACCTGGGTCGCCCGGGTCCACGGCTGAGACACCGGTGACGGCGGGGGAGCGGCCGGTGACGCTGCGATGACCGGTCCCGAGCCGGTGGTGGCGGCGGTCCGGCACGCCGTCCGCGGCGTGCTGTCCACGCTCGACCCGGGCGCCCGCGTGCTCGTCGCCTGCAGCGGCGGAGCCGACTCGCTCGCGCTCGCCGACGCGGTGGCCTTCGAGGCGCCCAAGCTGGCCGTGCAGGCGGGCGCGGTCGTGGTCGACCACGGGCTCCAGCCCGGGTCGGCCGACGTCGCCCGGCGGGCCTCCCTGCAGTGCCGGGCCCTGGGCCTCGACCCGGTCGAGGTCGCGCGGGTCGCGGTCGACCCCGCCCGCGTCGGGCCTGAGGCCGCGGCGCGCACGGCCCGCTACGCGGCCCTCGACGAGGCCGCCGAGCGGCTGGGCGCCGAGCTCGTGCTGCTCGGGCACACTCGCGACGACCAGGCCGAGCAGGTGCTCCTCGGGCTGGCTCGCGGGTCCGGCGCCCGGTCCCTCGCCGGTATGCCGCCGCGGCGCGGCCGCTACGCACGTCCCCTCCTCGGCCTCTCCCGGGCCCAGACGGCCGCCGCGTGTGCGGCGAGCGGGCTGGAAGCCTGGGAGGACCCGCACAACGACGACCCGGCATACGCGCGGGTCCGCGCACGCTCGGTGATGCCCGCCCTCGAGGCCGCGCTGGGACCCGGGGTCCCCGCCGCCCTCGCCCGCACCGCAGACCGGCTCCGCGAGGACGCCGACCACCTCGACGCCGAGGCGGCTGCCGCGGCCGAGGAGCTGGGGGAGGGCCCTTGGGACGTGGCCGCCCTGGCCGCGGTGCCCCGGGCGGTGCGCACGCGGCTGTGGCGGCTGCTCGTCGTGGCCGCCGGCGCCCCCGCCGGCCAGGTGGCGTTCTCGCACGTCGAGGCCTGCGACGCCCTGCTGACGCACTGGCACGGGCAGGGGCCGATCAGCGTGCCCGGGCCGCTCTCGGTCCGCCGCTCGGGTGGCCGGGTGTCCATCACCCGCCGGCCTCCGGTTGAATAGGCGAACCGCCGCACTGCGATCACACCGAACCGACAACAGGAGTAGGAACGTGGACGCTGCCCACATGGGAGCCGACCTCGAGAAGGTGCTCATCACCGAGGAGCAGATCCTCGCCAAGCTCGACGAGCTGGCCAAGGAGATCTGGGCCGAGTACGAGGACAAGGACCTGCTGCTCGTGGGCGTGCTCAAGGGCGCGGTCATGGTGATGGCCGACCTGTCGCGGGCCCTGCCCGGCACCGCCCCGGTGGACTGGATGGCGGTCTCGTCCTACGGCTCGGGCACCAAGTCCTCGGGCGTGGTCCGCATCCTCAAGGACCTCGACACCGACATCACCGGCAAACACGTCCTCATCGTCGAGGACATCGTCGACTCGGGCCTGACCCTGTCGTGGATCAAGGCCAACCTCGAGTCGCGCTCGCCCGCCTCGGTGGAGATCTGCACGCTGCTGCGCAAGCCCGAGGCGGCCAAGGTCGAGATCGACGTCCGCTGGGTCGGCTTCGACATCCCGAACGAGTTCGTCGTCGGGTACGGGCTCGACTACGCCGAGAAGTACCGCAACCTGCGGGTCGTGGGCACCCTCGCCCCGCACGTCTACTCCTGACGGGCCCTGACGGGCACGTTGAGGGTTTCGGTGGCGGAACACCCGTGGGAACTGCATCGTTGACCCCCACAGGCGGCGATCACGCCCGTGTACCGTCGTCAACTACGTCGCGTCCCGTCAGGGCCCGGCGCGTTCGCTGATCGAGCAGGAGGCTCGGGGTGGCAGCACCCCGCACACACATGGACTTCAAGCGCATTCTCCGGACCCCGCTGTTCTGGGTCATCGTGGTGGTCGCCACCACCCTCATGGTGTTCTCCTTCAGCGACAGTGGTGGCTACACGCGGATCGACACGTCGGCAGCTGAGCAGCTGATCACCGACAAGAAGGTCGAGCGCATCCAGATCACCAACAACGAAGTCGTCGACATGGACCTCAAGTCCGGTCAGACGTACTCCAACGGCGACGGCGTCAAGAACGCGACCAAGGTCCGCACGCAGTACGTCGAGGCGGCCGGTCCGGACTTCGTGAAGCTCGTCGCGGCGAACAAGCCGCCGGGCGGCTACAACATGGAGGTCAAGGACACCAACCCGCTGCTGGCGCTGCTCGGGTCGCTGCTCCCGATCATCATCCTGCTCGGCCTCTTCTGGTTCCTCATGTCGCAGATGCAGGGCGGCGGCTCGCGCGTCATGCAGTTCGGCAAGTCCAAGGCCAAGCTCGCGACCAAGGACACCCCCAAGGTCACCTTCTCCGACGTCGCTGGCGCGGACGAGGCGGTCGAGGAGCTCCACGAGATCAAGGAGTTCCTGGCCGAGCCGGCCAAGTTCCTCGCGGTGGGGGCGAAGATCCCCAAGGGCGTCCTGCTCTACGGCCCGCCCGGAACCGGTAAGACCCTGCTCGCCCGCGCCGTCGCCGGCGAGGCCGGCGTGCCGTTCTACTCGATCTCCGGCTCGGACTTCGTCGAGATGTTCGTCGGTGTCGGTGCCTCCCGCGTCCGCGACCTGTTCGAGCAGGCCAAGGCCAACGCCCCCGCCATCGTGTTCGTCGACGAGATCGACGCCGTCGGCCGCCACCGTGGCGCCGGCCTCGGCGGTGGTCACGACGAGCGCGAGCAGACGCTGAACCAGTTGCTCGTCGAGATGGACGGCTTCGACGTCAAGACCAACGTCATCCTCATCGCCGCCACCAACCGGCCCGACATCCTCGACCCGGCGCTCCTGCGCCCGGGCCGCTTCGACCGGCAGATCGCCGTCGAGGCGCCGGACATGATCGGCCGCCACCGCATCCTCGAGGTGCACGCCCAGGGCAAGCCGATGGCCACCGGCGTCGACCTGCTGGCCGTGGCCCGCCGCACCCCGGGCTTCACCGGTGCCGACCTGGCCAACGTCCTCAACGAGGCCGCCCTGCTCACCGCGCGCGGTGACCAGAAGCTCATCGACAACGCGGCGCTCGACGAGGCCATCGACCGCGTCATCGCGGGCCCGCAGAAGCGCACCCGGATCATGTCCGCCAAGGAGCGGAAGATCACGGCGTACCACGAGGGCGGGCACGCCCTGGTCGCCGCGGCGATGAACCACACCGACCCGGTCACCAAGGTGACGATCCTGCCGCGTGGCCGGGCCCTCGGCTACACGATGGTCATGCCGACCGACGACAAGTACTCGACCACGCGCAACGAGATCCTCGACCAGCTCTCGTACGCCCTCGGTGGCCGCGTCGCGGAGGAGGTCGTCTTCCACGACCCGACCACCGGCGCCGCCAACGACATCGAGAAGGCCACCGCGATGGCCCGCAAGATGGTCACCGAGTACGGCATGAGCGAGCGCATCGGCGCGATCAAGCTGGGCCAGAGCCAGGGCGAGGTCTTCCTCGGCCGCGACATGGGCCACCAGCGCGACTACAGCGAGGAGGTCGCCAGCGTCGTCGACGAGGAGGTCCGTCGCCTCATCGACGCCGCCCACGACGAGGCCTGGCACGTCATCAACGACAACCGCGCGATCCTCGACCACCTGGTGCTCGAGCTCCTCGAGAAGGAGACGCTCAACGCCAAGGAGCTCGCGGAGCTCTTCGCTCCGGTCAAGAAGCGCCCGCTGAGGCCGACCTGGCTCTCGAGCGAGACCCGGCTCCTGTCCGACCAGCCGCCGGTGCTGACCCCGGCCGAGCGCGCCGCCCAGAACGGCTCGCAGAACGGCGCGGTGCAGGGCGACGGCGCGGTCCAGAGCGCGGACGGCCAGCAGAAGACGGCCGCCGCCGTGGACGAGGCCGCTCAGGCAGGTGCCTACCCGCACCACGAGGAGCACCCGCCGACGAAGACGATCGAGGTTCCCGAGGGCGGCCATGTCGACCCCAACTCGCACTGAGGCCGAGGGCGACGCCGTCGGCGCGCGCAACGACATCGACTTCGCGCGCGCCGAGGCGGCCGTCCGTGAGCTCCTGATCGCGGTGGGGGAGGACCCCGACCGCGAGGGGCTCGTCGACACGCCGGCCCGGGTCGCCCGGGCCTACGCCGAGACGTTCGCCGGCCTGCGGATGACGCCGGAGGAGGTGCTGTCGGCGACCTTCTCGATCGAGCACCAAGAGATGATCATCGTGCGCGACATCGAGGTCTACAGCACCTGCGAGCACCACCTGGTCCCGTTCCACGGGGTGGCTCACGTCGGCTACATCCCAGCGCGTGACGGCCGGGTCACAGGCCTGTCGAAGATCGCCCGGCTCGTGGAGGTCTTCGCCCGCCGTCCGCAGGTGCAGGAGCGGCTGACCACCCAGGTGGCCGACGCCCTCGTCGAGCACCTCGAGGCCCAGGGCGTGATCGTCGTCGTGGAGTGCGAGCACCTGTGCATGTCGATGCGCGGTGTCCGCAAGCCCGGCTCCCGCACCATCACCTCCGCCGTGCGCGGCCAGCTGCGTGACGCCGCCACCCGCGCCGAGGCGATGTCGCTCCTCCTCGGTGGCAAGCGGTGACCACTGGGTCGCCCACCACCGAGCAGTCCTCGACCCGCCCCACCTCCCCCCGTGCTCCGCGGGTCCTGGGCAACCTCACCTACCTCGTCGGTGTCGTCGACCTCCTGACCGGCCTCTTCCACGGCTGGCGGGTGCGCACCCAGTGGCTCGCCGAGCTGCTGCCCGGGGCGCTGTCCGACGCGGCGGCCGCCGCCACGATCGTCTCGGGCGTCTTCCTCATCGTGCTCGGCCACTCGCTCAAGCGGCGCAAGGTGCGCGCGTGGCGGGCCGCCGTGGCCCTGCTGGCCATGTCGACGGCGCTGCACATCGTCAAGACCGAGCCCGCGTCAGCCGTGCTGTCGCTGCTCGGCCTGGCCCTGCTGGTGCGCTACCGCTCCTCCTTCCGGGCCCTCGGCGACCCCAAGACCCGCTGGCGTTCGGTCGGTGCCTTCGCCGGCCTGCTGGCGTTCTCCCTGGTCGCGGGCAGCTTCGTCATCTTCATGGCGCGCGACGACATCGTGGGGGGCTGGCCCTCGACGACCGACCTGCTGACCGAGCTCGTCTACGGCTTCGTCGGGGTCACCGGGCCGCTGCAGTTCACCTCCGACCGAGCCGGCGACGTCGTCTTCTCCGTCCTGCTCGGCCTCGGCCTCATGACCCTGCTGACGCCGGTCTACCTAGCGCTGCGGCCGCCGGAGCCGCGGCCCGCGATGTCGGACGACGACGAGCAGCGGCTGCGCGAGCTCATCTCGCGCCACCCCGACTCGCTGGGCTACTTCAACCTCCGTCGTGACAAGGACGTCGTCTGGTCACCGAGCGGGAAGGCAGCCATCGCCTACCGCGTCGTCTCCGGAGTGATGCTGGCCAGCGGTGACCCGATGGGCGACCCGGAGGCGTGGCCGGGCGCCATGAAGGCGTTCCTCGAGCGCGCGGAGGAGCACGCCTGGACCCCCGTGGTGCTGGCCTGCTCGGAGCGGGCCGGGCGCGCGTGGGTGCGGGACACCGACTTCTCGGCGTTCGAGCTGGGCGACGAGGCGGTGGTCGACACCACCACGTTCACCCTCGAGGGCCGGCCGATGCGCAACGTGCGGCAGATGGTGCGCCGCGTCGAGCGGGCCGGCTACGTCGTGGAGGTGACCCGGGCGTCCGAGGTGGACGAGGGGGTTCGCCGGCGGGTGCTGGTGGACGCCGAGGCGTGGCGGAGCTCCGACACCGAGCGGGGCTTCTCGATGGCGCTCGGGCGGCTGCTGGAGCGGGAGGACGGTGACTGCGTGTTCGTGGCGGCACGGCAGGATGGGGTCGTGCGCGCGTTCCTGCAGTTCGTCCCGTGGGGCTCCGACGGCATCTCGCTCGACGTCATGCGCCGCGACCGCGACGCCGACCCCGGCGTCAACGAGCTCATGATCGCCGCGGTCCTCCAAGCCGCTCAGGGCCTGGGCGTGAAGCAGGTGTCCCTCAACTTCGCGGCCTTCCGCTCCGGCCTCGAGGAGCGTGAGCGCCTCGGTGCCGGTCCGATCGCCCGGCTCTGGGGGTGGGTGCTCCACGTCGCCTCGCGCTGGCTGCAGATCGAGAGCCTGTACCGCTTCAACGCCAAGTTCCAGCCGCAGTGGCGCTCCCGCTTCCTGATCTACCCCACGGGGCGCGACCTTCCCCGTGCCGCGCTCGCCGCCCTGGAAGCAGAGGCCTTCCTCACCTGGCCGAAGCTCGGCCGGCTGGGGGCGTCGCGATGAGCCTGTCCCTCGAGCCGCGCACCACGCCCCTCGTGATGGGCGTCGTCAACGTGACCCCTGACTCCTTCAGCGACGGTGGCCAGTGGTTCGAGCCGGAGGCGGCGCTCGCCCACGGCCGTGAGCTGCTCGAGCAGGGCGCCGACATCCTCGACGTCGGAGGTGAGTCGACCCGGCCGGGCGCGGAGCGTCCCTCGGTGGAGGAGGAGCTGCGCCGGGTCCTGCCGGTCGTCCGCGAGCTCGCTGGCCTCGGAGCGGTGGTGTCGGTCGACACCATGCGCGCGGAGGTGGCGGCCCGGGCCGTGGAGGCCGGCGCGGCCGTCATCAACGACGTCAGCGGCGGCCTCGCCGACCCCGAGATGGCCGCCGTCGCGGCATCCGCAGCGGTCCCGTTCATTGCGATGCACTGGCGCGGACACAGCCGCGACATGCAGGACAAGGCGGTGTATGCCGACGTGGCCGCCGAGGTGTGCGCCGAGCTGACGGTGCGGGTCGAGCAGCTGCAGGCGCAGGGCATCGCCCGCGAGAACCTCGTCCTCGACCCCGGGTTCGGCTTCTCCAAGCTCGCGGCCCACAACTGGAGCCTGCTGCGCCACCTCGACCAGGTGGTCGGGCTCGGCCTGCCGGTGCTCGTGGGCACCTCGCGCAAGACCTTCCTGGGGCGGCTCGGGGTGCCGGAGGGCGGCCCTCCCCGGCCCCCGCTCGAGCGCGACACCGCGACTGCGGCGACATCCCTGTATGCCGCCCAGGCCGGGGTGTGGTGCGTGCGTGTCCACGACGTGCCCACCACCCTCGATGCCCTGCGGGTGGCCGCAGCCGTGAGCGAGGCACCGTGAGCGGGACACCATGAGCGACCAGATCGTCATCAAGGGCATCTCGGCCAAGGGCTTCCACGGCGTGCTCGACCACGAGAAGCGTGACGGCCAGACGTTCGTCGTCGACGTCGTCATGGAGGTCGACCTCGCCCCGGCCGGTGCCAGCGACGACCTCGCCGACACGGTCAACTACGCCGAGGTGGCCGGAGACGTCGTCGGCATCATCGAGGGCGAGTCTCTCGACCTCATCGAGGCCGTCGCCGAGCGCATCGCCACCTCCGTGCTGACCCGGCCGCTCGTCGAGGCCGTCGAGGTCGTGGTGCACAAGCCGGAGGCTCCGGTCGGCCATCCGTTCACCGACGTGCTGGTGCGGGTGCGCCGGGAGCGGGAGACGCCCGTGGTGGTCGCCCTCGGCTCCAACATCGGCGAGTCCCTCGAGACCCTGCACCATGCCGTCGTCGCGCTGCTCGGCGCGGTCGACATCGACGCGGTGTCTCCCGTGGTGGAGACGGACCCGGTCGGCGGACCCGACCAGCCGGCATACCTGAACGCCGTCGTGGTGGGCACCACCTCGGCGTCGCCGCGGGCACTGCTGCGGTTCCTGCACGACATCGAGCACGTGCACGGGCGCACGCGTGAGGTGCGGTGGGGGCCGCGCACGCTCGACCTCGACCTCATCCAGTACGGCGACCCCGCGTTCGACACCGACGTGCGGACGGACGACACCACGTTGACCCTTCCGCACCCGCGAGCCCACGAACGGGCCTTCGTGCTCGTGCCGTGGCTGCAGGCGGATCCCGAGGCCACCCTGCGGGTCGACGGCGGGGTGCGGCGCGTCGAGGACCTCGTGGCGGAGATGGACACCTCCGGCGTGCGGCCGGGCCCCGAGGGCGACCTCCTGGACGACTCGTGGTGACTCGCGCATGGTGAACGAGGGACGCGGACTCAAGATCTCGCACCTGGTCGGCGTCGCGCTCGTCGTGGGCGCGCTGTCCTGGATGGGCTGGAGCATCTACCTCGGCAGGGGCAACCTGCTGCCGCCGTCGACGTGGATCTCGTCGGTCATCCTCCTCGTCACCGCGGCGCTCGTCTTCGCCGCCGGCCTGCCCATCCGCCGGTTCCTCCAGGGGCGGGCCACCCGGACCCTGAGTCCCATCCGGGCCGCGCGCACGCTCGTGCTCGCCCAGGCCGCCGCGCTCACCGGGGCCGGCGTGCTCGGCTTCTACGCCGCGCAGATCCTGCTGCTCGCGCCCGACATCGACCTGCCGTCGTACCGCGCGCTGTTCTGGCGGCTGCTCGCCCTCTGTGCCAGCGCCGTCCTGCTCGCCGCGGCCGGCATGGCGACCCAGCGCATGTGCCGCATCGAGCCGCGCGACGAGGACGAGGAGCGGGACCGCGAGGACGAGGACCGCCGCTGACCCTCTGGCCGACCGGCCACAGCTGGCACCCACAGCGGACTCGGTCGACAGGTGACTCGCACGGTGAGCACTTCTCGACGCACGCTCAGATGACTCGTCCGTGGCGCGCGCCCGTCACACGCTCAGGTGAGCCGCTGGGTGCGCGCTACGGGTGTGCCGGTGCGCGGACGTTCCATCCGCACTCCGCTTCGCTCCGTGCTCCCGCCAGTCCCAGCCAGCCCGCGCACCGGCACAC
>NZ_FOHB01000007.1 GCF_900111375.1 Pedococcus cremeus | reverse complement strand
TGTTGGCCAGCGACGTGTGGCCGCCCTGCCACCAGGGGGTGCCGTGGTGGGCGTCGCACCACTGCGCGGGCACGGTGCAGCCGGGCCAGGTGCAGCCGCGGTCGCGCAGCCAGGCGGCCAACCGGATGGCGGGTGGGACGAGGCGTTTGCGGCGGCCGACGTCGAGCAGCTCGCTGTTGGTGCCGAGGACGGCGGGGATCAGGTCGGCCTCGCAGGCGAGCCGGCGGACGGTGCCGGCGGTGAGGAGCTCCTGGCCGAGGGTGAGCCCGGCGCCGCGGACGGCGCCGGTGAGCTGTTCCAGGCTCATCGTGACGACGAGCTGGGCCTTGGCGGTCTTCGGGGCCTTGCCCGGGGCGGAGACGCCGCGGCCGACGATCGCCAGCAGGGCGTCGGCGCGGCGGGCGGCCGGGGTGCGCAGGTCCGGGTCGCCCTTGGCCGGCCGCGGTCGGGCGAGCGGGTCGAGGGCGGCGTCGAGGATGGCGGCGCCCTCGGGGTCCAGGACCACCCGGTAGGTGGACATCCCGCCCGGCCCGGGCCCCTTGTACAGGGCGCGGGCGGCGCGTTGCCGTTCGGCGAGGTGCTCGGCGTCCTTCTCCGGGCGCAGCAGGGCGCTGGCGTGCCGGATCGCGAGGGCCAGCTGCCGCTCCGTCAGGGTCGGGGCGGCGGCGATCAGGGTGGCCGTGTCGTCGGCCAGCTGGACCGGGTCGGCCACCGGCGCGGCGCAGCGGTGAAACCGGGCCAGCTGCGCCGCCTTGGCCAGCGAGATGGCCCCGGACTCCACCGCGGTCGCGCGATCGTCCAGCCGCGGGTCCCGGCAGGCGTCGGCGGCCACCTGCAACGTGGAGGCGTGCCCGGTGCTCATGGACGGCGCGGCCTGGGTGGACCAGTCCACCCCCGACCAGCCCTGCTCGTTACCCAACCCGCGGGAGCGGGCCTCGGTCACGACGGCGACCTGCTGGGCCTCCGCGGCGGCCCTCACCCGCTCCAGGTGCCCCAACGTCGAGGCGACCTCGGTGTCGGACAGCGCCCACAGCTGACCGACCTGCGCCCGGCCGCCGGCCAGCACGGCGTCCGCGGGCCGGGCGGCGGACAGCACCGGCCGGGAACCGAACGCGGAGGCTGGAAGGGTGGACATGACAACCACCGTAGGGGCGACCACCGACAACCCAACTCACACCGCGATGCGTGGGAACCGTTGCAGCGCAACGGGTTTCGCGGCATACCGGGTCCCGAAAGGCAACCGCGGTGACGCACCCTGTGGACGGTGTGACGACGTCACGCCGGGTGTGGACAAGCCTCCCGCGGGCCGGCCACGACGGCCGTGGTTACGATCGACGGCGAACCTGAGCCCTTGCTGCCGAACCCCAGGAGTCCCCGTGAAGATCTCGCACACCGTCGAGTTCCCCGCCCCGCCGCACGAGGTCTTCGAGATGCTCGCGGAGCCGCGCTTCCAGGAGGCCAAGTGCGGCGCCACGGCCGCGCTGGAGCACGCCGTCGACGTCGAGCTGTCCGGCGACAAGACGATCATCAGGACCGAGCGGGTGCTTCCCGCCAGGGGGCTGCCCGACTACGCGCGCAACATGGTCGGCGAGACCCTCAAGGTCGGCGAGAAGCAGGAGTGGGGACCGCAGACCGCCGACGGCTCCCGCCACGGCACCATCGACCTGCAGATCCACGGCGTGCCGCTCTCCCTCACCGGCACAGTGCGGCTGGAGCCCGGCGGCGCCGGCACGGTGCAGCACATCGACGGTGACCTCAAGGCCAAGGTGCCGCTCATCGGCGGCAAGATCGAGAAGGCGGCAGCCCCGATCATCGAGTCCGCCATCGAGGTCGAGCACCGTACCGGCGTGAACTGGCTCAACGGCGCGAGGGACTGACCCCGGGAACCCGCCCACACGGCATACCGGCACCAACGCGAGAGGGCCTGGAACCACAACGGTTCCAGGCCCTCTCGGCGTTCGCCGGCGGCGTCAGCCCATGTGCGGGTACTCGTGGGCGGTCGGCGGGTTGAACGTCTCCTTGATGGAGCGCGCCGAGGTCCAGCGCAGCAGGTTCTGCGCGGCGCCCGCCTTGTCGTTGGTGCCCGACGCGCGGCCGCCGCCGAACGGCTGCTGGCCGACGACGGCACCGGTCGGCTTGTCGTTGACGTAGAAGTTGCCGGCGGCGAAGCGCAGCTTCTCGGTCGCGCTGGCGATGGCGACGCGGTCCTGGGCGATGATCGAGCCGGTCAGGCCGTAGGGCGCGAACGACTCCATCTGGTCGAGCACCTTGTCGAACTGGCGGTCCGGGTACACGTGCACCGACAGGATCGGGCCGAAGTACTCGGTCTTGAACGACTCGTCGCTCGGGTCGGCGATCTCCAGCACGGTCGGGCGGATGAAGTAGCCCTCGCTGTCGTCGTACTTGCCGCCCGCGATGACGTCGACGCCCGCCGTGGCGTGCGCCCGGTCGATCGCCGCGGCGTGCTTGGCGAACGCCTTGTCGTCGATGACCGCACCCATGAAGTTCGACAGGTCGGTGACGTCGCCCTGCTTCAGGCCCTCGGTGATCGAGACCAAGTCGGCCTTGATCTGCTTCCACAGCGATTTCGGCACGTAGGCGCGAGAGGCGGCCGAGCACTTCTGGCCCTGGTACTCGAAGGCGCCGCGGATCATGGCGGTGCGCAGGACGTCGGGGTCGGCCGACGGGTGGGCGAGGATGAAGTCCTTGCCACCGGTCTCCCCCACCAGTCGCGGGTAGGTGCGGTAGCTGGTCAGGTTCGCGCCGACCTCCTGCCACAGGTGCTGGAACGTGGCGGTCGAGCCGGTGAAGTGGATGCCGGCGAGGTCGGGGTCGGTGAGCGCGACCTTCGAGACGTTGATGCCGTCACCGGTCACCAGGTTGATGACGCCCGGGGGCATGCCGGCGGCCTCGAGCAGCTCGAGGGTGACCTGCGCGGCGAGCTGCTGCGTCGGCGACGGCTTCCACACGACGGTGTTGCCCATCAGCGCGGGCGCGGTCGGCAGGTTGCCGGCGATCGCGGTGAAGTTGAACGGCGTAATCGCGTAGACGAACCCCTCGAGCGGGCGGTGGTCGGTGCGGTTCCAGATGCCCTTGGAGTTGAGCAGCGGCTGCTCGGCGAGGATCTGCCGGGCGAAGTGGACGTTGATGCGCCAGAAGTCGATGAGCTCGCACGCGGAGTCGATCTCGGCCTGGTAGGCGGTCTTGGACTGGCCGAGCATGGTGGCGGCGTTCAGCCGCGCGCGCCACGGGCCGGAGAGCAGCTCGGCGGCCTTGAGGAGGACGGCTGCGCGGTCGTCGAACGACAGCGCACGCCAGCCGGGGGCCGCGGCCTTGGCGGCGTCGACGGCGGCCCGGGCGTCCTCGACCGTGGCGTTGCGCATGGTGCCGAGGACCTTGCGCTTCGCGTGCGGCTGGCGCACGTCGATCTTCTTGCCCGTGCCGATGACCCGCTTGCCGGCGATGGTGTGGGGCAGGTCGACCCGCTCGCTCCCGAGCTCGGCGAGCGCGATCTCCAGCGCGGCTCGCTCGCTGCTGCCGGGCGCGTAGTCGAGCACCGGCTCGTTGACGGGGGCGGGCACCTGGGTGACGGCATCCATATGGGGGCTACTCCTTGAGGATCTCTCGGCTGTGAGTGCACCCCTATGGTGTCACGTATGCCGTCGCCGGAGTTTCCCCCCGATCTCACCGTCCACGACTACGGAGGTCCGCAGGACGCGCCTGCGCTGGTGCTCCTGCACGGCCTCACGGACTCCGGTGAGTGCTGGGCCGACGCCGCCGCGCGGTGGGCCCCGCGATACCGCGTCCTCGCGTGGGACGCGCGTGGCCACGGCAACTCGGCCCGCTTCACGCCGAAGCAGCTCGAGGCCGGCGTCGGCGAGACCATGGTTGCCGACGCCGTCGCCCTGCTGGAGTCATTGCGCGACCAGGGCTTCGAGCGGCCGGTGCTCGTGGGGCACTCGATGGGCGGTGGCACGGCTGGCTCGGTGGCCGCGACGCGCCCGGACCTGGTGCGCGCCGTGGTGCTCGAGGACCCAGCCCTCGGCGGGGATCCCGACGAGACCCTGGACGACCGGCTGAAGGCCGGCGCCGAGCGCGCCGTCGACGCGCAGCAGTGGCTCGACGACCCCGAGGCCGCGCTGGCCCAGGGCCTCGCCGACAACCCGGGCTGGCCGGCGTCGGAGTACGACGGGTGGGCTCGGGCCAAGAAGCAGACCGACCTCGCCATGCTCGCCACCGGCGAGGCCCGGGTGCGGCGGACGTGGCAGGAGGTCGCCGCCGAGATCGCCGTCCCCGCGCTGGTGGTCACGTGCGACGACGACTACCTCTGGGACGACGCCAAGCGGGCGGAGCTCGACGCACTGGACAACCCCCATCTCGAGGTGGTGACGGTCCACGACGCCGACCACTGCATCCGCCGGTCGAACGTCGAGGGGTTCCACGCAGTGGTCGACCCCTGGCTGGAGCAGCACGTGAGCAGCCGGACATGAGCGGCCGGACATGAGCGGCCGGAACAGCCCCGTGGCCGTCCACCGCTTCGGCCGCACTGACGGCCCGACGCTCGTGCTGTTCCACGGCAACGGCGACAGCGGCCGGTGCTGGCCCGACGCCGTCTCGCGGTGGGGCCGCGACTACCGCCTGCTCGCCGTCGATGCCCGCGGCCACGGCGACTCACCGCGCTTCACGGCGGACGAGCTGCAGCGACCCGCGGAGGTCTACCTCGCGGACGCTCGGTCGGTCGTCGAGAACGCGCGAGCCGACGGCGAACCCGTCGTCGGTGTCGGGCACTCGCTGGGCGGCGGGGTACTGACCGAGCTGGCGGCACGGTGGCCCGACCTCCTGGACGCCGCCGTGCTGCTGGACCCCCCGTGGGACAGCCCCGTCGTGGGCCCCGAGCCGCGGCCGGAGGTCGGCGAGCGCTGGGTCACCCTGGTCAAGGAGTGGCGAGCCGACCCCGAGGGCGCCCTGCAGGAGCACGAGCTGGCGAACCTCGCCTGGCCTGACGGGGAGAGTGAGGCCTGGCTCGAGGCCAAGATGCAGGTCGACCTGTCGCTCATCGCGGTCGGCAACGGCCGGTCGGCCACCGCGTGGCACGAGCTGGTGCGGGCGATCCGGACCCCCACCCTCGTGGTCACCGGTGACCACGACTGCCTGGTGGCCGAGGAGACGCAGTCGCGCTTGGCACAGATTGCCAACCCCGCGGTCGAGGTCGCCGTGGTGGCGGACGCGGACCACTACGTCCGGCAGAGCGCCGCGGAGGCGTTCCACGCCGTGGTCGACCCCTGGATCGCCCGTCAGGCAAGCCACCGACCTGCCCTGACCAGCGGGGACGCCAGCGGCTCGGCAGGCCACCCCGACGCCGACACCGGGCGCTAGGCCGCCTCGGCGAGCTCGAAGGGGACGGTGAGGATGCCCGCCGGCACCTTGAGGTGGTAGCGCGTGCGGCCCCGCTTCACGACGACCCCGACGACGCCGTAGTACTTGCCGGGCGCCAGGCAGCGCGCGCGGGCACCCGGGGCCAGCCGGACCCGTGCCCGCACTGACGTCGATGCGTCGGGGTCGAGAGCTGCCTTGCCCCACAGCTCGAAGGGCGTGACACCCGAGAGGCCGGGCTCGTTCGCGGCGACTCGCGCAGCGGCAGCAGCCTGCTCCAGGTTCCGGCGCACCGCCGCCAGCTGCGACTGGTACGCCGGTGACATCGCGGCCGGCCGCCCCCGGTGGGTCCACTCGAACAGGTGGCGCACGTCGAAGGAGGGCGCGCACCGGGAGCAGGACTGCAGCCGCTGCGGGCGGCGGTGCCGGTTCACCTCGTGCCCGGCGGGACAGGTGCCGGTCCAGTCGCCCTCGACCTTGGGTGCGTCGAGGGGCACGCACCGCTCCCCGGTGCAGCCGATCCGGACCGCCGTCGCCCGCCAGACCTTGTCGTGCCGGTGGCGCGGGCCCACGAGCGCGTGGGCGACCTCGTGCAGGATCGTGTCGCGCACCTGCTCCTCCGAGTGCAGCCAGGTCAGCGGGCCGCTGAGGGTGATGAGCTTCTTGGCGTAGTGGCACGCACCAGCCCGCGTCTTGGCCCGGTCGAGCTCGACCCGCCAACCCGAGAGCCCGTGCTCGGCCACCAGGGAGCGGGCGAGGGCGAGGGCGTCGCGGGTGTCCATGGGCCACTCCTGGGTTCCTGCGGGACGGGGCACTGCAACCACGCACGGCTCCTGCCGGGCCGGGGAGGTCGACTGGCCACGAACTCTAGGTGGCGCCTCCGACAACGGTGGTCCGGGCCCGGGTCGCGGCCGCCTGGATGGCCCCCTGCACCTCCTCGAGCAAGGCGTCCGCCTCCTCCAGGGACGTCCCGATGGCCGTCACACCGCAGCGGGCGTCGATGCCGAGCCCCGACAGGCCGTGCAGCACGGCGCCGCTGCCGGCCCCGCGGTCGAACGCCGCCAGCGAGGCCGCGACGGCGTCGATGGCGGCGGCGGGCCGCAGGTCCTGCCAGCGCGGGTCGCGCAGGTTGTCGGTCGAGGAGTAGCACCGCGTTCCGCCGGCGTCGGCGAGCCACCTCCCCTGGTCAGCGTCGTAGCGCCCCGGGACGAGGTGGCGCAGCGCCGTCAGCGGGTGGGTGGTGCCGCCCTTGCGGAGGTTGACCTCGATCGCCAGGACGTCCCAGGCATCTTGTCGAACCGCGACGAAGTCGACGCTGAGCCGCCCCCGTGCGCCGAGGTCGGCGAGGCGGGCGCCCACAGCACGGGCGTGGTGGGCCAGCACCCCCGTGTACTCGGGGTTCGCTGGGAAGGTGCACCCGGCATACACCTGTCGGTCGTCGCCGGCCAGAACCTGCTCGTGGGTGGCGGCCACCTCGACCGACCCGTCGGGTGCCACGTCGACCTGCGCGCTGGGGCTGGTGAACGCGTCGCCGGCCACCAGCTCCTCGACGACACCGCCGGCCTCGAGGTCGAGGCGGTACCACTCAGGGATCGACTGGTCCAGGATGTGCCGCAGGTCGTCGCTGCCGACCGGCCTGCCGTCGAGGTCCCTGATGCCGACGACGAGGTTGCCCTCCCCCGAGCCGCTGTTGTCGTGCTTGACGACCACCCCGCGGGTCTCCGGGTTGGCCGCCACGATGGCGGCGATGGCGAGCGCGACGTCCTCGACCGAGCGCACGTCCTCGTGGCCGAGGGGCACGGGTACGCCGCTCTCCCGGAAGATCCGGCGACCAGAACTCTTGAACGCCGTGGGCCACAGGTGCGGAGGCGTGCCGTTGAGCGGCAGCCCGAGCCGCTCGGCCACCGCCACCTCGGTGAGCGTGACGTTCCAGGGCTCGATCAGGGCCGGGCGACCGCCGATGATGTCGGTGATGCGCGCCAGGGCGTCCGGGTTCTCCAGCAGCTTGACCGCGACCGGGCGCGCCGAGAGGTCCTCGACCGCCACCACGTGCACGCGCGAGCGGACGCTCTCCTGCAGGTGGCCCGCCACCAGGCCGGCGTAGTAGTCGAGCACCGCACGTCCCGGGTGCGAGGAGCACACGAACACCAGCTCGCAGCCGGGGACCCGGGCGAGCATGAGCACCTCGGTGAGGTAACGGTGCTCGAGCGCCACGAGCCGAGGGCCGTAGTTCCGCAGCATGCTGGGCGAGATGTTGAGCGAGGGCAGCACCACCACGACGTGCTCGGCCGTCGAGCCGGGCTGGTTCAGCGCCCAGACGTCAGCGAGTCCTGCCTGCAGGTCGTGGATCGGTTCCATGCGCCCTCCCGCTGTGGGAATCGACGTCTGCGCCGTGGCTCCGTGCCAAGGGTCTGCGCTGATCGACGTCTGCGACTGAAGGAGGCGTCTACACCAGACGCGTGACCTCGTCGAGCTCCGTGGCGTCGTACCAGAGCAGGTCCTCCGCCCCGTCAGCGCCCGGTGACTCGTCGATGTGGAAGGAGACGATCCGCGGCAGCGGGAGCGACTCCGTCACCTCAACGGCCGAGGGGGCCGAAGCCTCCCCGCCCGCCTTCACCCAGTCCGCCTCGACGTCGGCCGCGGCCACGACCCGCTTGGCGTCCTGCTTCTCACGCAACCAGGAGGCCGCCTCGAGCGCATCACACAGAGCGGCGTACTCCCACTCCTCCTCGTCGCCCGTGGGCATCGAGCGCTCCAGCCGGCTCGTCACGGCGAAGGCCGCCAGCGGCGACTCCGCCAAGGTGCGCCTCTCGTTCAGCTCGCGCAGGCGCGCGCTGTTGAGCGGCACGTAGATCCGGGTCTGGCTCATCCCACATCCTCGAAGTCGGTGGCGCTCGGCAGGGGTGCCGGGTCGTGCAGGGCCTGCGCCGATGTTCGCAGGGAGGTCTCGATGACACGAGGGCGGCGTCGGACGTCCATCAGGTTCGCGCCGAATGCCTCGAGGTCCTCCTCGCCGGGTCCGAGCACGGTGACGTGCGTGCCCTCCTGGTGCACCCGCCGCAGCTCGCGCAGGCAGCGCAGGGTGACGCGGTTGCGCCACTGCCGCTCGACCCGCGTCTTCCAGTGCTTCGGTGCGTCCTGGACGAAGCTGACCGAGGGCGCGAGCACGAAGACCTCGTCGAGCCCGAGACCGGCCATGAGGTCGAGGTTGGTCGACGACCACGCCCCGCCGTCGATGTAGCGGTGCTCCCCCACGCGCACCGGCTGGTACCAGCCCGGGATGGCGCACGAGGCCATCACCGCCGACGACAGCGGTGCGGGCGGGGCACCCTCCCGGCCGAATGCCACCCGCTGGCCCGCGTCGAAGTCCAGCGCCGTCACGCACACGCCCTCGCGCGGGGCCCAGCCGTCCCCGGCCACCCACGCCACGAGGGCGCCGACCGCCTCGATGCTGCCCCGGCCCTCGGGGACGATGGCGGAGAGCACGGCCGTGGGCGGCAGCTGGCGCAGCTGGCGCGCGTTGGCGCGCAGCAGCTCCGGGGACCCGAGGCTGACCCGGGGCCGTGGCGGGCGGTCGCCGCCGGTGTCGCGGTGGTAGTCCCACTCGTAGCCGGCGAGCGGCCCGACGTCGATGGCGCCCTCCAGCTGGTGGCGCACCAAGTCGGCCACCGAGACACCGCAGCCGAGCATCGCCGTGATCACTGCGCCGGCCGACGTGCCGACGTACTGGTCGAAGTGACGGGCGTCCATGCCGATCTCGTCCTCGAGCGCCTTGAGCGCACCGACCATCCAGGCCGCGCCGAGCACGCCGCCGCCGCCGAGCACGAGGCCCCGGCGGGGGCGCCCGGCGTCAGTGGGAACGAGCTCGGTGCTCACGGCCTGCCGCCTACCGCTGGCTCGACTTGCTCTCGAGGAGCTCGCCGAGCGCGTCGACGATCCCCTGCCCGAGGACGTCGATGTCGGGCATGGCGTCACGGTCGGCGTTGAGGCCGTAGTAGACCCCTCCGTCGTAGGAGGTGAGCCCGATCGACAGCCCCTGCCCCTTGGCCAGCGGCATCACGGGGTAGGTCGCCACCATCTTGGCGTCACCGGCATACAGGGCCTGCTGCGGACCGGGCACGTTGGTGATGACCACGTTGAACAGCCGGCGCGAGACCGCGCTGCCGAGGCGGGCACCGAGCGAGTGCAGCGTCGGCGGGGCGAAGCCGGCGAGCTCGGCGAGGGTCTCGGCGCCCACGGCCTGGCCGCCCTCCATCTGCTGGCGCATCGCGAACGCCACCTGGTGCAGCCGCATCGAGGCACCCGGCTCGCCGGCGGGGAGGTCGACGAAGCAGGCCTTGAGCCGGCTGCCGAGGCGGGTGTGGTTCTCGTCGTCGTAGACGCTGACCGGCACCATCGCCCGCACCGTCGTGCCCGAGTGCACCGCCTCCCCACGGGTGAGCAGCCACGAGCGGAACGCGCCGGCGATGGTCGCCAGGACGACGTCGTTGATGGTGACGTCGTCGGCGAAGTGCCCCCGGGCGAGCGCGCTGCGGACCTTCTTGTAGTCGTCGAGGTCGGTGCCGATCATGACGTAGCGGCGGGCCTCACCCACCGAGGCGTTGAGTGGTGACGTCGGCGCGGGACGGGCCGCCGTGCGAGCGATCGTCGACGCCACGTGTCCCGCAGCCGACAGGGCGCGGCCGCCGACCGCCTTGACGTCGGCGATGCCGCCGCGCACGTTCTCGACGATCTCGCTCGGCCGGCGCACGGCGTCGACGAGCGCACTGGTGAGCAGCTCGATGTCGCTCGGCTCCGGCGAGGGGCGCCAGGTGTCGGTGACGAGGCCCTCGGCCGCCGGGTCGTCGTCGACGATCACGTGCGCGATGTCGACCGCGTGCACGCCGTCGACCAGCGCCTGGTGCGACTTGGTGACGATCGCGAAGCGGCCGTCCTCCAGGCCCTCGACCAGGTAGACCTCCCACAGCGGCCGCTGCCGGTCGAGCGGGCGCGGCTGGATCCGCGCGACGAACTCCTGCAGCTGCTCGTCGGTGCCCGGGCGCGGCAGGGCGGACCGGCGCACGTGGTAGGTGACGTCGAAGTCCTCGTCGTCGACCCACACCGGGTTCGCCAGGCGGCCGGGGATCTGCCGGATCCGCTGTCGGTAGCGCGGCACGAACGCGATCCGCTGGGAGATCAGCTGCACCAGCCGGTCGTAGTCGAAGCCGTCGTCCGGGGGGTCGAAAACCATCACCGAGCCCACGTGCATGGGCGTCGTCGCGTCCTCCAGGTAGAGGAAGGACGCGTCGAGCGAGCTCAGGCGGTCGGGCACGCGTCCATGGTGTCAGATCGCGCTGTCTAGACTGCAGCGCGTGACGAAGATGACCCTGGCCAGGGGCGCCTCGTATGCCGCGGGGGCGGCGCTGGCGCTCGCCGTCACCGCGTGCGGGGGAGACACCGCGACACCCGGGGTGAGCCCGGCTGCGTCGTCGAGCACGGCCGCCTCCACCGCCTCGTCGAGCGGGGCCCCGACGCCGCCGTCCGCGAAGAGCCCCACCACTCCTCCGCCGGCCAAGGACACCCCGGCGGGGCGGGTCATCGACGTCACCATCACCGGCAGGAAGGTCACGCCGGCGCCCACCACCGTCGACCTCAAGGTCGGCGAGAAGCTGACCCTCGTGGTCACGAGCGACCACGACGACGAGCTCCACGCCCACGGCTTCGACATCGAGGAGAAGCTGAAGGCCGGAACGCCCACCACCGTCACCCTGACGGGCGCTGAGGCGGGCCTCTACGAGGTCGAGACGCACGAGCCGGCCCTGCGGCTGATGATGATCGCCGTCCGATGACCCTGCTCCCCGCTGCCCTTCCGTCGGTCATGCTGCCGGCCCACGGCATCGGCTCGCGCGAGGACCTTCCCCTGCCGTTCGACCTGCTGCTCATCGGCGCGGGGTTGGCGCTGGCGATCTCCTTCGTCGCCCTCGGGGTGCTGTGGAAGCAGCCGCGGCTGCGCCGCACCGACGGCCGGCTGCTCCCCCCGGCGCTGGCCCTCGCGCTCGACTCGCCCTTCGTGCGCGGGGTGTTCGCGGTGCTGTCGCTGGCCCTGACGGCATGGGTGCTCATGTCGCTGGTGTTCGGCAAGGACGACGCCAACAACCCGGTCCCCTACGTCGTCTACGTCTGGCTGTGGGTCGGCCTCGGCCTGCTCTCGATGGTCCTGGGGCCGATCTGGCGGGTGCTCAACCCGGTGCGCTACCTGCACCGCGGGCTGCTGGCCCTGGCCCGGGTCTCCCCCGACTTCTCGCTGGCGCCCTACCGCCTCGGGTACTGGCCGGCCGCGCTGGGGCTCTTCGCGTTCACGTGGCTCGAGCTCATCGCCCCCGACAACGCGACCCTGCCGGTGCTGCGCGTCGCCATCCTCGGGTTCCTTCTCATCTCCGTCATGCTGGCGATGGTGTTCGGCCGCGACTACTTCGCCACCGGCGACCCGTTCGAGGCGTGGTCCGGGCTCTACGGCTCGCTCAGCCCACTCGGCCGCCGGGAGGACGGGCGCTGGGTGCTGCGCACGCCGCTGCACGGGCCCAACGAGCTCGCGCCCCGTTCCGGACTCCTGGCGACCACCTCGGTCATGCTTGGCGGCACCGCCTACGACGGGTTCTCCGGCGAGACCTGGTGGTACAGCTTCACACAGTCCTCCGACGTGCCACGGGTGTGGGAGACGCTCGCGCTTGTCGCGCTGTGCCTGCTGGTGCCCGCGATGCTGTGGGTCGCGGCGGCCGTGTCGGCGGCGCTGGCCAAGGTGCCCGTCCGCGGACTGGCCACGGCGTTCGCCCCCTCGCTGATCCCGATCGCGGCCGGCTACCTGGTCGCGCACTACTGGTCGCTGTTCGTCTTCGAGGGGGTCAACGGGCTGGCCCGCCTCTCCGACCCGCTCGGCACCGGAGCCAACTGGCTCGGCACCGCCGGCATCCACCCGTGGCACGCGCTGATCGACCCGGGGCTGGTCGCCACGATCCAGGTCGTCTCGATCGTCACCGGCCACCTGCTCGGCGTGGTCGTCGCGCACGAGCGCGCGGTCAGCCTCTTCCCGCGCCGCGTGGCCGTCACCGGCCAGGTGCCGCTGCTGGTGCTCATGGTCGTCTACACCGTGGGCGGCCTCACCCTGCTGTTCTCCCACTAGCTCCCACCGGTCGCACCGGTTCGGACCGCGCTGGAGGGTCAGCGACGGCGGCGCCGGCGGCCGACCGGCTCCGGTGCCCCGACGGCATACCGGCTGGCGACGGCGGCGACGGCACGGCGCAGCTCGGACTGCGGCGCGCACTCGACCAGCGTCCGGCCGGCGAGCATCGCCTCGTCGAGCGAGGCCTGGTCCCACGGGAGGAAGAGCAGGTCGTCCATCCCCGAGAACCGCTCCAGGGCCTCGGCGATCCGTCGTTCCGGCCGGCCTCCGACCGCCGAGGCGCGCACCTTGTTGACCACGACCTGCGGGGTGGGTGAGGGGATGCTGCCGACGTCCTGCACGGCTCGCACCAGCCGTTGCAGGCCGACCGGGTCGGCGCTGCCGACCACCAGCAGCTCGTCGGCCTGCTCCAGCGCGGTGAGGGTGGCGGCGTTGCGGCGGGGCGCGAGCGTGTCGTAGCTGAGCTCCTCGTCGTCCTCGATGGAGAAGCCGCAGTCGACCACCACCACCTCGGCGAGCTTCCGCGCCATCGTGAGCACGTGCTCCACGGCGGCCGCACGGAGCTCGGGCCAGCGCTCCGCGCGCGGTATGCCGGTCAGCACCCGCAGCCCGCGGCTCACCTCGGGTGCCAGGCGGGCGAGCGCCGGGAGGTCGAGGACGCCCTGGTCGGCGGCGCGGGCGGCGGCCGCCATGCCTGGGGCCTCGTCCAGCAGCGACAGCGCCTGGGCGACGGACGAGCCGTAGGTGTCGCAGTCCACGAGCAGCGTGCGCGTCCCGGCGGCGGCCAGCTCGGCGGCCAGCCCCAGGGCGAGCGTGCTGCGTCCGGGCGCACCGGTGGGGCCCCAGACGGCGATGATCCGCGACTGCTCGACCGGAGCCCAGCCGTCGGAGCCGGGCGGTGCCACTGCGGCACCCGGCCCAGTGAGCGCTGCCGCCCCACGAGCGGCCTCGTCACCGGTGTCAGGGTCATTGCCACCGTCGGGCCCGAACGGGTCGTCCGGCAGGTCCGCCTCCTGCAGCCCGGTCAAGGCCTCCTCGATCTCGTGGGGCTCGGCGTCGGCGCGGACCACCACGTCGAGCCCGAGCTGGCGCAGCCGCCGCTCCCCCGCCTCGTCGCCCGGGGCCGCCACCCCTGCGGAGCGGACCCCGTGGCTGGCGAGGTGGTGCAGGGCAGCCCGGTCGAGGGAGCGCAGGTCGGCCGAGACCAGGGCGACGTCGGCCAACCCGGCCGAGGCCGCGGCAAGCAGGTCGGCGAGATCGGCGCAGCGGCGCACGACGGCCAGGCCGGGGGCCGACTCGAGGGCAGTGACGAGCCGGGCCTCCCACTGGTGCCCGACCGCGGTGAGCACCGCTGTGGTCACTGCTCACCGCCCAGTCGCGAGCCCGGCACCGGCACGAGGGTGACGCGGGCGCCGAGGTCGACCTGGCCGATGAGGTCTCGGATGCGGTCCTTGGGCACCATCACCTGCACCGCTCGCTGCGCCTCCGTGCCGCTGAGCCGGCCTCCGGTCTTGGGCACACCCGCCACCGTCGCCGACTCCAGGGCGAGCTCGGCGCCCGCGAAGTCACGGCCCGCGGTGTCGCCCTTCGGGTCGACCGGGTTGACGTAGACGTCGACCACCGAGCCCACCACGAGCGGGGCGGCGGAGCGGGCGTCGACCACGAGCGTGAGCGGCTGCAGCCCCACGGCGTCCTGGCTGCCGATCGCCGAGCGCGGGATGAGCTCGCCCGGCCGGACCTCGCGCAGGACGTAGACGTCGGAGGGCAGGGCCGACGCCGCGGAGAGGTAGCTCTCGCTGCGGTCGCCGAGCTGGACGTCGACCCGGGTCAGCCGGTCGGCGCGCAGGGGTTGGCCGGGCACGAGCTCGGTCGCCGCGGCATACATGGGCACCCGGTCGTCGGCAGCGGCCATGGTGAGCGATCCCAGCACGGTGGCGGCCAGCACGAGCAGGATGCCGACCAGCAGTCGGGTGTCCTTCCACGACGGCTTCTGCAGGCGCGAGGCCTTGGGCGTGGCGATGTCGGGCACGGCGCAGCTCCCCCTCGGTGCTGTTGATGGTGCTCTGTTGGTGCTGTCGTTCCTGGTGCTTTTGTCTCGGTTTCGGCCCCGGTCCGGGAGTCATCATGGCGTACCGGAACGTGTTGCGGGATCTCCAGTCCACAAGGGTGGGGATGACCGCAGGACGTGACCGGCCAATGTGGTGAAATCGCGGTGATGGGAGACTGTCGGCAATCGACAGACGCAGACGCACGCGTATGGTAAAAATTTGGTCAAGGACAGGTAATCGCCTGTTCAAGTGAGAGGCAGGGGAAGCCGTGACCAAGCGATTCATCCAGCTGTCGGAGGTTTCCGAGGTGCTCGACATCTCCTCCGCGCAGGCCTATGCCCTCGTCCGGTCCGGTGAGCTCCCAGCCATCAAGGTCGGCGGCCGGGGCCAGTGGCGCGTCGAGGTCTCCGAGCTCGAGAGCTACATCCAGCGGATGTACGACGAGACCAAGAACTTCGTCGCGGCGCACCCCTTCGGCCAGAACCCCGAGTAGGCCGGACCCCACAGGTCGACCAGACCCGCTCCGTATGCCGGGGCGGGTCTCGTCATGCCGAGGCGTCGTGCCGCGCTCAGATCGCAGCCGGGCCGCCCGCCGGCTGCAGGTAGGCGACCGCCGCGAAGGGCACCAGGCGCCGTCCCGTGACGTTCTCGGGCCGTCGCGGCTCGTCCGGCGCGTGCTCGCTGAGGTCGAAGCAGTCACGCCCGACGGCGTCGATCGTGCCGGTCGCCACGGCCCCCGAGACGTCGGTCAGCGCCACCACCGCCCGGTCACGGCTCAGGCCCCGCAGCGCGTAGCCGAAGCCGAAGCGCCGCGCGAGCTTCGCCTCCGCCGCGCGGACCCCCAGCCCGGTCACCGCCGTGACGGCGGTCAGCGGCACCAGGGCCGACTGGCCACCACGGTCACCGCCCAGCAGCAGCCAGCCGTCGCCGACGTCGGACAACACCCCACGCAGGGGTGGTCCGGCCACCAGCCGCAGACCGACCTCCGTCTCGACCGAGGCCGCGAGGCGCTCGAAGAGGCCGACCGTCGCCCGTTCGCGCCGGGTGCGGTCGGCGACCTCCTGGTCGAGGTCGCGCCGGACCTCGGCCTCCCACTGGCCCTCGAGGTCGCCGAACAGCTGATCCCAGCGCATGGTCCCCCTGCCCTCCCGAGTCGCCCCAGCGTCGCCGAGCGTAGCGCCCGGCGGGGTCTTGAGCCGTCGCTCTGCAGTCACCCCTTGCCAAACGCAGGCAAACGTGCCGGAATGCTGGCATACGCAAACACAAGCAAACCGCATCAAAGGGGGAATCATGGCTCGCTTGCGCGATGTCTGCGGTGGCGTGTCCTTGGGCGTGGGGGCGCCCCTGACCGGGCTGTGGCTGGCCTCGGTGGCGGTCGACCGCTGGCGCGTCGTGACCGGTCCGGCACCCAGCACGCCCGAGGAGGCGCTCACCGCACTGGCGGCTGTCGTCGGCGCTGCCGTCGCCACCTGGCTCTGGCTGGGTCTGCTGCTCGCGCTGCTCGGCCACCTGCCCGGCGCGGCCGGCGCCCGGTGCCGCGCGGCGGCGGAGCGGACCACTCCAGCGGTGGTGCGGCGGTGTGCCGCCGTGGTCGTGGGCGCCAGCCTCGCCGGAGCGCTGGCCCCGGGAACGGCCACCGCCACCGATGGCCGGCTGTCGGGCGGTTCCTCGAGACCCGCGCAGGCGCCGTCCACGTCACTGTCCCCGTCGTTCTCGCCCACCACCACCCTGCGGGGCACGGTTGTCAATGCCGCTGTGCCGTATGCCGGTGCGCCTTCCCCCGCCTTCGCCCCCAGCCCGGTGCCCGCGCACCCCAGCGCTGGGTCGGCGACACCGGCACCCGGCTGGACGCCGAGCCGTCCACCGGTCCGCCCCCAGCCCTCCACGAGGCTGGTCACCACGGCGCCTGCCTCGGAGGGGCCGCGCGAGACGGTGGTGCGTCGCGGCGACACGCTCTGGGACATCGCGCGGGCCCACCTCGGACCCGACGCCACCGACGCCGAGGTCGCCGCGGAGTGGCCGCGCTGGCACGAGGCCAACCGGTCCGTGGTCGGGGACGACCCCGACGTGCTGCTGCCCGGACAGGTGCTGCGTGCGCCCGACGCGGTCGAGGTCCTGCGGTGAGCCGCGCGGTCGCGTCGCAGGTGACGGCCACGCAGCAGGCGGCGACCACGCTGAAGGCGGCGACCACGCTGCAGCCGATCCGGGTGCTGCCGATCCCGCAGGTGCGTCCCTCCGTCATCCACCAGACCGAGTCGCACCTCCCGGCCGCCGTCCTCACGGAGGGGCACGACGCCCAGCGGCCGCGGTACATCCAGGACGCCCTCGCAGTGGACTTCGCGTCGGCCAGCGACGAGCAGCTCTTCGGCCCGCAGCCGACCGGCCGCAGCGGCCTGCCCGACCCGGTGCACTGGGCCGGTCACCTGGCCCAGGCCGTCGTCGAGGTCATGTCCGGCCTGCGCCAGCCCCCGCAGATCATCCGGTGGACGACGCCGGAGGTCTACGCCGTGGTGGCGCGGCGCGGCGCCGTCTCCGCCCGGCGTGGCCGGCCATCGGCTCGGCGTGCCGTGGTGCGCAGCGTCCGGGTGTGCGAGCCGGCCGACGGCGTGGCCGAGGCCGCCGCTGTGGTGCTCGACGGCTCCAGGGTCAGGGCGCTGGCCATGCGGCTCGTGGGCGTCGACGGCCGCTGGCGCATCGAGGCCCTCCAGGTCGGCTGAGCCGACCACTCTGCACACGAGAGAGGTCCGCCGGGCATACGAGAGAGGTCCGCCGAGCCGACCGCGCGGCATACCGGGAAACGGCGAACGCGCCGGCACAGGGCCGGCGCGTTCGACGAGGGTTCAGTGGAGCGGGTCGCTCAGGACTTGGCCCCGTGGCACATCTTGAACTTCTTGCCCGAGCCGCACGGGCACGGAGCGTTCTTCGGGGTCTCCTCGAGCTGCTCGGCGGTGAGGGTGGTGCCGGCGGAGCCCACGTCACGGACCTCCACCCCGCCCTCGGCCGTGGGCGCCGAGTAGTGCAGCTGCGACGCGCGCACCGGCTGCTCGAGGCCCTTGGCGCGGATCTCGATGCGCTCGCGCTCGGCCCGCTCCTCCTCGGTCTCACCGGCCGGCCCGGCGGCCAGCACGTCCTCGCCGATGCCGACGCCCTCGAGCGAGGGCTCGCCGCGGGTCGCAGCCTCCTCGGCGGCAGCAGCCCCGGCCGCCGCGCCGATGCCCGACCCGGCCAGCATGTCGCTGACACTGACGGGAGCCACGGCCGGCGCCGGCTTCTCCACCTCGACGTTGACGTTGAAGAGGTAGCCGACGGACTCCTCCTTGATGGACTCCATCATCGCCTGGAAGAGCTGGAAGCCCTCGCGCTGGTACTCCACGAGCGGGTCGCGCTGGGCCATCGCACGCAGGCCGATGCCCTCCTGCAGGTAGTCCATCTCGTAGAGGTGCTCGCGCCACTTGCGGTCGAGCACCGAGAGCACGACGCGGCGCTCCACCTCACGCATGACCTCGGCGCCCAGCTCTTCCTCGCGGGCGTCATAGGCGTGGTGGGCGTCGGAGAGCAGCTGCTCGCGCAGGATCTCCGCAGTGAGCGAGGGGCGGCCGCCGGCGGCCTCCTCGACCTCCTCGATGGTGACCGACACCGGGTAGAGCGTCTTCAGCGCGGTCCACAGGCGTTCGAGGTCCCAGTCCTCGGCGAACCCTTCGGCGGTCTCGGCGTCGATGTAGCCGTTGATGACGTCGTTGACGAAGAGGCGGATCTGCTCGTGCAGGTCCTCGCCCTCGAGCACCCGGCGCCGCTCGTCGTAGATGACGGTGCGCTGGCGGTTGAGGACGTCGTCGTACTTGAGGACGTTCTTGCGGATCTCGAAGTTGCGGCCCTCGACCTGGCCCTGGGCGCTCTGGATGGAGCGGGTCACCATCTTGGACTCGATCGGGACGTTGTCGTCCATCTTGGCCGTGGTCATGAACCGGTCGACCATGGCGGCGTTGAACAGCCGCATGAGGTCGTCCTGCAGCGAGAGGTAGAACCGCGACTCGCCCGGGTCGCCCTGACGGCCGGAGCGGCCACGCAGCTGGTTGTCGATGCGGCGCGACTCGTGGCGCTCGGTGCCGAGCACGTACAGCCCACCGAGGTCGGTGACCTCCTTGTGCTCCGCCGCGACCGACTCCTCCGCCTCGGCGAGGGCCATGTCCCAAGCGGCCTCGTACTCCTCCGGGGTCTCCTCCGGGTCGAGCCCGCGCTGCTTGAGCGTGGCGACGGCCATGAACTCGGGGTTGCCGCCGAGCATGATGTCGGTGCCTCGACCCGCCATGTTGGTGGCGACGGTGACTGCGCCCTTGCGGCCGGCCTGCGCGACGATCGCGGCCTCCCGCTCGTGGTGCTTGGCGTTGAGGACCTCGTGGGGCACACCCTTTCGGCGCAGCTGGTCGGAGAGGTACTCGCTCTTCTCGACGCTGACGGTGCCGACGAGCACCGGCTGGCCGTTCCGGTGCTTCTCGACGATGTCGTCGACCACCGCGGAGAACTTGGCCTCCTCGGTGCGGTAGACGAGGTCGGCCTGGTCCTTGCGGATCATCGGGCGGTTCGTCGGGATCGGCACGACGCCCAGCTTGTAGATCGAGTGCAGCTCGGCCGCCTCGGTCTGGGCGGTGCCCGTCATGCCGGAGAGCTTGCCGTACATGCGGAAGTAGTTCTGGAGGGTGATCGTCGCGAGGGTCTGGTTCTCGTTCTGGATCTCGACGCCCTCCTTCGCCTCGATCGCCTGGTGCATGCCCTCGTTGTAGCGGCGGCCGGCGAGGAGGCGGCCGGTGTGCTCGTCGACGATGAGGATCTCGCCGTTCATGACGACGTAGTCCTTGTCGCGCTTGAACAGCTCCTTGGCCTTGATGGCGTTGTTGAGGTAGCCGATGAGCGGGGTGTTGACCGACTCGTAGAGGTTGTCGATGCCGAGGTAGTCCTCGACCTTGGCGATGCCGGCCTCGAGGACGCCGACGGTGCGCTTCTTCTCGTCGACCTCGTAGTCGCCCTCGCCGGACTCGAGCTCGCCGCGCTTGAGCAGCAGGGCGATCTTGGAGAACTCGTTGTACCACTTGGTGGCGGCGTCGGCCGGGCCGCTGATGATGAGGGGGGTGCGGGCCTCGTCGATGAGGATGGAGTCGACCTCGTCGACGATGGCGAAGTTGTGGCCGCGCTGGACCAGCTCCTCCATCGTCCACGCCATGTTGTCGCGCAGGTAGTCGAAGCCGAACTCGTTGTTGGTGCCGTAGGTGATGTCCTTGGCGTACTCGGCCCGGCGCTGCTCCGGCGTCATCGAGGAGAGGATGCAGCCGGTCTCGAGGCCGAGCAGGCGGTGCACGCGGCCCATCAGCTCGGACTGGTACTCCGCGAGGTAGTCGTTGACGGTGACGACGTGCACGCCCTTGCCGGTCAGCGCGTTGAGGTAGGACGGCAGGGTCGCGACGAGGGTCTTGCCCTCACCGGTCTTCATCTCGGCGACATTGCCCATGTGGAGGGCGGCACCACCCATGAGCTGCACGTCGAAGTGGCGCTTGCCGAGGGTGCGCTTGGCGGCCTCCCGGACCGCGGCGAAGGCCTCGGGCATGACGTCCTCGAGGCTCTCACCGTCGGCGAGGCGCTCCCGGAACTTGTCGGTCTCCGCACGCAGCTCGGCGTCGGTCAGCTTCTCGAAGTCCTCCTCGATGGCGTTGACCTGGGCAGCGACGCCCTGGAGCTTCTTGAGGGTGCGTCCCTCACCAGCTCGCAGCAGCTTTTCGACGATCTTGACCACGCAATGTCTCCTGGAGTTCGCGGGCCGCCCTCGGGAACGGCCCCGCCTAGGTTAGTCGAGTCGGCCAGCGCGATGTGACCCCCTGCACCACGCGCCCCTTCCACGGGGCAACGTGCCGGCCCCGTGGGCCGGTTCCCCACCACCGTATGCCGTGCGCACGGCATACGGGGCATGGTGCGGGTGCGCGGTGGGTCACGGGAGGTGGTGGGCCGCCGAGGGTGGGGGTAGGGGGTTCACGGAAGGGACCTTTGCCCCTGCCTTCACATCCCACGTCCCCCCGACTCTCGAAGGATCACGGGAGCGACAGCGCCCTCGTGCCGGACAGACGGAGGTGGTCGGTCGTGGTCGGTGCTGCAGCGGCCCTCGCAGACTCAGGGAGCTACCTCCAGTGGGGCTGGTTCAGCATCTCGCTGACCAACCTCCTCATCATCGCGGGGATGGTCGTCGTCTTCGTGCTCGCACTGCTCCTGCCCTTCCCGGGTGGCGGGCCGGCGGAACCGGCGCCCGTGCGGACCAGGGCTCCCGCCGACCCTGACGGGCCGCGGCCATGAGCCGGGCCACCGTCGCGCCGGGCACCAGCGCTGGCCACGACACGTGGACCAGGGCCCTGCGCGAGCGCATCGAGCGCACCGTGCCGCCGGGGCAGGCCCTCCCCGACCGCCAGCCCGTCTACGTCGCCTCGTGGATCTACGTGTTCGGGGTAGCCACGCTGGCGGCGCTCTTCGTCGTCGTGGTGACCGGCGGCCTGCTGGCCCTCGGTGGCTTCGAGTGGTGGCACGTGTCGTCGCTGGGGCGGTTCGTGAACTCGCTGCACCTGTGGAGCGTCGAGATCTTCTTCGCCGCGATGGTGATCCACCTGTGGGGCAAGTTCTGGATGGCGGCCTGGCGCGGCGGCCGGGCGCTGACCTGGATGACCGGCGTGGTGGCGTTCCTCGCCTCGATCGGCACCGCGTTCACGGGCTACCTGACGCAGACCAACTTCGACTCGCAGTGGATCAGCACGCAGGCCAAGGACGGGCTCAACGCCGTCGGCATCGGTGCCTGGTTCAACGTGCTCAACCCCGGGCAGATGCTGCTGTGGCACGTCGTGCTGCTGCCGTTCGCGGTGGGCCTCATCGCGGTGCTGCACATCGTGCTGGTGCGCCGGCACGGGGTCGTGCCGCCGATTGAAGCGGACGGGGAGGACTGACATGGCCACTGCCACCCCGACCCGACCGACCCGTTCGTCCCGCCGGTCGCCAGCTCGACCCCGCGACGCGCACAGCTTCCCCACCCGGCGCTACGACCTGGTCAAGGAGTTCGTCATCGCCCTGGTCGTGGTCGGGCTGCTGACGGTGGGTCTCGCGGCGGCCTTCTCCTCCCCCGACGAGAAACCCATCACCTTCGCGTCGTGGGCGCAGGCCGCTCCCGAGGACGTCGTCGCGACGGCGGCCGCCGAGCTGGCCGGCACGAGCGCCAGCGCCACCTACGGACCGCCCTACAACAGCGCCGCCGAGGGCCAGAAGCTGCTCGGCGTGCCGCTGCAGAAGTGGGGCGGCGTGCGCCACCCCGTGAACTCGGCGGACCTCGTGCTCGGTCCGCTGACCGCCAGCAGCAGCGGCGACCTCCGCGTGAAGGCGGCCCTGGCCCGGTGGAACGGGGCGAGCGACGCCCGGCGCACCGCGTGGGCCGGCGCGTATGCCGATGCGCTGGCGAAGGCGCCGAACGGTGACCCCGCGAAGGTGGCCCCCGGCGACTACGGGCCGGTGCCGACACTGACCAACGGCTTCCTCGACGTCGCCCGGACGGGTGGCCTCGAGGGTCAGCTGACCTCCTCGGGCACGTTCTACGGCGGCGACCCCACGCGTGCGCTGCTCCTGCTCAGCGATGGCGCGTACATCGAGGACACCGCCCGCGCGCAGCACCTCGGTGGCGACCAGTGGGGAATGATGAACGAGACGGGCGCCTACCCCGGTCAGCCGTGGATGTGGCTGTACACGTTCTGGTACCAGGTGCCGCCGTTCTCGACCTCCGACAACGCCGATGCGCAGGTCTGGGGCATGATGATGCTGCTCACCCTGGGGCTGGTGCTCCTGCCGTTCATCCCGGGTCTGCGCAGCATCCCGCGCTGGATCCCGGTGCACCGGCTGGTCTGGCGTCAGTACTACCGCGACTACCCGCCGGGCGAGCGGCACTAGGGCCCGCCGGGCGAGCGGCACTAGGCGCTGGGCGTCTCCGCGAGGAGGTGCTGGTAGTCGGGGTGGCGCTCGATCCAGGCCTTGATGAACGGGCAGACGACCTTGATCCGGCGGTCGCGGCGGCGGATCGCGTCGTCGAGGGCGCCCTGCGCCAGGGCCGAGCCGACACCCTGCCCCTCGTACTCGTCGTCGACCTCGGTGTGGGTGAACGTGATGGTCTGCGAGGTCAGGGCGTACTCGGCGAACCCCGCGAGGGCGCCGTCCACGAGGGCCTCGTAGCGGTTCTCGGCGTCGTTGCGGACGATCTCGGTGTGGGTGTTGGGCATTGCCCCATTCAACGGGAGGTGTCAACCGGCGGGTTGCATTCCCGGCTCCTGCGGGCCGCAGGTTCGTTCATGGATGCGCATCGGCCAAAGGGATGAACGATCCGCCAGGTGGGTCGGATCGTGCGATTTCGGCGCTACCGTCCTGACTGTCCCGCTTCGCGCCGATGTCAAAGGCAACGCATTGACCGATGTCCAGCTGAACACGAACAGCAGGCCCCAGAAGGTTCGGCAAGCCCAACCACCTCGAGTCTCACGTGGAGCAGCTCGGGAGCGTCTTCTGGCCTTGGCCTTCCTCGCCGTGGTTCCCCTCATCCTGCTGCGTCTGACCCTCCACGGCGTCGCCGACCCGGACACCTTCTGGCACATCCGGGCTGGGCAGTACCTGTGGGGGAACTGGAAGTTCACTTCACCGGATCCCTGGTCACCGTTCAGCTCGCGGAACTGGATCCTCCATGAATGGCTGCCCGAGCTGGGCCTGGCGGCTGCCGCCAGCGTGGGGGGCCTGCCGGCGGTCGCGTGGCTCACTGTCGCTGCAGGGGCGCTGCTGTTCCTCTTTGTCTACCTCTCTTGCCGGTCATGGGCCCCGATCCTTCCGGCGACGATTGCCTCAACCGCGGCCGTATTCGGAGCGAGCGCCAGCCTCACGGCCCGACCCCAGCTGGCGTCCTTCGTTCTGCTCGCCGTCTTCGTGGGTGCGTGGCTTCGCACCACACGAGATGGGAAGGCGCGGTGGTGGCTGGTTCCCCTGACGTGGTTCTGGGCGTGCTCGCACGGAATGTGGTTCGTCGGCGTAATGGTTGGCATCGCCACCATCGGAGGGATGATCCTCGATGCCCCCCGCGCGGCGCGCCCGCGGGCAGTTCGCCTCCTGACCGTCCCGGTGCTGGGCATGCTGACCGCGGCGATCACTCCCGCTGGCCCCGAACTGCTGTTGGCACCCCTCCGTGTGGGCGAGACCACCGACCTCGTGAGCGAGTGGAGCGCTCCCTCCCTCACGGACCCCAACGTCGCGGTCACCCTCGCCATGGTTGGCGGCATCGCCCTCATCTGGAGCCGACAGGGCCATCGCATACCTTGGACTCGGCTTGCCTTGCTGGCCAGCGGAGTGGGCTGGACCTTGCTCTACGCACGCACGGTGGCGCTTGGAGCCATCATCGTCGCTCCCTTGTTGGCCGAGGCGCTGCAGTCAATGCATCCCGACGAGCGCGTCACGGGCACCAGGGCCGAACACTGGACCCTTGTGGGTGGCCTCGGCGTGGCACTCACTGTCGCTGCGCTTCTCGTACCCCGCGTGGCATCCGAACCCGGAATGCCCAACGGCTTGGATCCTGCCCTGTCCAGAATCCCCCCGGGCAGTGTCGTGTTCGATGAGTACAGCCTCGGCGGCTGGCTGCTGTGGCGCCATCCGCAACTGCGTCCGGTCATCGACCCGCGCGTGGAGGTGTACGACACCGCCTACGTCCGACAGCACGTGCGTGCGTTGGCGGCCATGCCTGGCTGGCAGGAGACACTGCGCCGGAGCGGCGCCCGTTACGCCGTCGTTCCGACGGACTCGGCACTCGCGGCAGCTCTCTCCTCGCAGGAGGGTTGGACGGAGAGTGATCGCTCCGACGGTTACTCGCTCCTAGTCAAGGGATAGGACCCGCGAGGCGGGACGTACCTCCTGCCCAGCCGTCCTCCCGTCGGAGGGGGACGTGATCGTCAGGCAGGCGAGCGCCGCCACGAGGCAGAGCGCCCCGGCGGTGAGCCAGGCCGGCAGGTAGTCACCGGTCGAGCTGCGCACCCACCCAGCGTACGAGGCGGCGACCCCGGCGCCGACCATGTGCGAGGCGAACACCCAGCCAAAGACCACCCCGGAGCGCTCGAGGCCGAAGTGCCGGCGGCACAGGGCGATCGTCGGCGGCACGGTGGCGACCCAGTCGAGGCCGTAGAAGATGATGAACAGGAACAGGTTCGGGTGGACCTCCGGCCCGAGCAGCGCCGGCACCGCGATCAGCGACAGTCCTCGCAGCCCGTAGTAGCCGAACAGCAGGAAGCGCGGGTCGACGCGGTCGGTGAGCCAGCCGGACGCCACCGTGCCGGCGATGTCGAAGACGCCGATCAGCGCGAGCAATCCGGCTGCGGTGGTCTGCGGCATGCCGTGGTCGTGGGCAGCGGGGATGAAGTGCGTGCCGATCAGCCCGTTGGTCGACCAGCCGCACACCCAGAAGGTGCCGAGCAGGATCCAGAAGACGCGGCTCGACAGGCTCTCCCGCAAGGTCTGCACGGCCAGCCGCGCCGGCGAGGTGGTGGCCGGGGCCGACGTGGAGGCAGCTGGCGCGATCTGCGCCTCGCCCTCCCCCATGCCGTTGAGGTCGACCGAAAGGGTTCCGAGCGGGTGGGTGCCGACGTCGTGCGGGTGGTCGGCCACCACGAGCAGCACCACGGGCACGAGGAGCACGGCCGCGACGGTGGTGACCAGGGCGGCGTACCGCCAGCCCGGTCCCATGGCGAGCGCCGCGACACCGGGCAGGAAGATCAGCTGGCCGGTGGCGTTGGCCGCGCCGAAGATGCCGGTCACGAGGCCGCGCCGGCTCTCGGCGAACCAGCGGTTGGCGACCACGGCGCCGAGCACGAGCGCCATGGCGCCGGTGCCCATACCGACTGCCAGGCCCCACAGCAGCCACAGCTGCCAGGCCTGCGTCATCACGAGCGTCAGCCCGCTGCCGAGGGCCACCAGCAGCAGCGCGGCGCTGACGACCCGGCGGATGCCGAAGCGTTCCATGAGCGCGGCCGCGAACGGCGCGGTCAACCCGTAGATGACGAGGTTGACGCTGACGGCGCCCGAGGTGGTCGCCCGCGACCAGCCGAACTCGCTCTCCAGCGGCTCGAGCAGCGCGCCTGTCGAGGAGCGGAAGCCGGCGGCGGCCACCAGGGCGCCGAGCACGACCAGCGCCACCCACCAGGCGCGGTGGACGCGGGCGGGGCGGACGGAAGTCGTGGTCACCGGCGGAACCTAACCCGCGAGAGCTTCACGGTGACAGCGGTATCCGGCCAATGAGCGGTGTGATCCCGCCGTCCTCCGCGCCGAAAGGTCGGTCGACGAGGGTCGGTCGACGAGAGTCAAGCGGCGGGTTCAGGCGACGCCGGTGAGGCCCAGCCAGCCAGCCATGGCGGCGAGCTCGGCATCCAGCGCGGGGCGGGCCTCCGCAGGTGCTCCGGTCTCCCAGTGCACGGCGTGGACCCGAAGCACCCCGGCGGCCCGGTCTGCTTTCAGGTCGCAGCGGGCGACGAGGTGCTCACCGAAGAGGAAGGGCAGCACGTAGTAACCGTGCACCCGCAGGTGCGCGGGCACGTAGATCTCGAGCCGGTAGGTGAAGTCGAACAGCGCGGCGGTGCGGTCGCGCTGCCAGATCAGCGAGTCGAAGGGGCTCAGCAACGCCTTTGCCGTCACCTTCCGTGGGCGGCGGGCACCCGGGAGCAGGTATGCCGGGCGCGCCCACCCGTCGATGGTGGCCGGCACCAGGGCGCCCTCCTCGACGAGCGAGGCGATGGCCGGTCGTGCCTGCTCAGGCTTCAGCCGGAAGTAGTCGCGCAGGCACTGCTCGGTGCCGACCCCGAGCGCGGCAGCCGCCACCATCACGAGCTCGCGGAAGGCCTGCTCGTGGGTGGGGCGCAGGGCGGGGTCGAGCGCCTGCTCGGCGACGTCGCGGGGCAGCACGCGCTGCAGCGCGGCATACCGGCGCTCGAACTGCTGGGTGCGGCCGGCGCTGGTGATGCGGCCCGCCCAGAAGAGGTGCTCGAGGGCGTTCTTGACCAGCGACCAATTCCAGCCCCAGTGCTCGCGCTCGCGCGGCAGGTCGTGCTCGAGGGCCGCCTCCACATGGCGGGAGGTGAGCGGGCCCCGCGCGACCACCTCCTCGAAGACGGCCTCCACGAGCTCGGGGTGGTCGTGGGCCACCCGCTGCATGCCGCCCCAGGAGTCTTTCAACGCGCGCTGCATCCGGAAGTCGAGCAGCGGCCAGGTCCGAGGCGGGATCAGGCTCGCCTCGTGGGCCCAGTACTCGACCACCCGGCGCGGAGCCCGGTCACGGGCGCGGTCCAGCAGCGCGCGGTCGTAGGGGCCGAGCCGCGAGAAGAAGGGTAGGTAGTGGCTGCGTGCCAGGACGTTGACGCTGTCGATCTGGATGACGCCCACGCGGTCGATGACCCGCTGCAGGTGACGGGTGGTCGCGGTGCCGGGAGCCGGGCGTGGGTCAGCGAAACCCTGCGCGGCCAGCGCGATGCGGCGAGCCTGCGCCTTCGTGAGGCGGACCGGCTCGGTCATTCCTCGGGGACCGTCACTCTTCAGGATCGAGGAGGTTCTCGCGCACGGCATACATGGCCGCTTCCATGCGCGAGTGCAGCTGCAGCTTCTCGAGGATGTTGCGCACGTGGTTCTTCACCGTGTTCTCAGAGATGAAGAGCTGGTGCGCGATCTCCTTGTTGGCCATGCCGCGGGCCACGAGCTTGAGCACCTCGAGCTCGCGTTCGGTCAGGCGCGGCGCCCCAACCGTGGCGGGGCGGTCGGGGCTCTTCTTGCTCATCTGCGCGAACTCGGCGAGCAGCTTGGAGGCCATCGACGGCGAGATCAGCGAGTCGCCCCCCATGACAGCCTTGATGCCGGCCGCGATCTCCTCGCCGGGCACGTCCTTGAGGAGGTAACCGTTGGCGCCGGCCTTGACGGCCTCGTAGAGGTCGGACTCCTCGTCCGACATCGTCAGCATGATGATCTTGGTGGAGGGGACCTGGCTCTTGATCGCCGCGCACGCCTCGATGCCCGAGACGCGCGGCATCCGCACGTCCATCAGGACGACGTCGGGCAGCAGCTCGACAGTGCGGTCGATCGCCTCCTGGCCGTCACTTGCCTCGCCGACGATGTCGATGTCCTCCTCCTGCGTGACCACCGTCTGGAGGCCACGCCGGTAGAGCACATGGTCGTCCGCGATCACCACCCGGATCGGCTCTTGTGTCGTCCGCACGCTGTCCCCTGCGTTCACGCTGCACATCCTGTCATGCGCGAGCGGTGACACCGACGTTTTTCGTCACCAGACGTGCTGGTGCGGGTCGATGCCACCGCTCGGCGCGTGGCACAGGGCTGACTCAGCCGACCTTCTCCATCTCGGTCATGGGCTCGGACGCGGTATCGGCCTCACGCTCGACCTTGAGGTGGATCACGCCGTAGGACCAGCCACGGCGGCGGTAGACGACGCTCGGCTGGTCGGTGTCGCTGTCGTGGAAGAGGTAGAAGTCGTGGCCGACGAGCTCCATCTCGTTGACGGCCTGCTCCAGGTTCATGGGGGTGCTCGCGTGCACCTTCTCCCTGACCTCGATGGGCGAGTTCCCCTGGGCGCCGAAGGGCTCGCGCTCCTCGGCCTCGCCCCCCTCCTGCGCGGTCTCCGCGCCCTGCCCGTCGAGGGGGGCGGACAGACGGGCCGTCGCCTGCGCGACCGACTCCGGTGCGCGGCGGCCGCGGTGGACCCGGCGCCTGTCGTGGGCCCGGCGGAGTCGCTCCATGAGCTTGTCCATGGCCACGTCGAGGGCGGCGTACTTGTCGTCCAGACATGCCTCGGCCCGCACGACGGGGCCCTTCACATGGCAGGTGATCTCGATCCGGTCGCACGCCTTGGCCTGGCGCTTGTTCGGCTCGTGGGTCACTACCACGTCGACGCGCTGCACGCGGGGCGCGAGCTGCGGCACCTTGGCCAGCTTCTCGTCGAGGTGGGCCCTGAACCGATCGGAAACCTGCATGTTGCGTCCGGTGACGACAATCTCCACAGTGTCCTCCTTGGGGGAATCGTGGGGTGCATCGTGGTGGTGCATGAGGCGGGCGTGCGAAGCCCTCGTCAACCGCGGCACCACTCCCCTCGCCGGTCGCTCCGGCTGCCCGCTCCCCGGGCCGAGGCGCCGCCGGGACAGTGCCGGGGGCGCCCTGTCGAGGTGTTCTCCACCAGGACCGGGGGGGCCATAACCAGAAGGTAGTCGACGCTCCCGGATTCCGACAGTGGACGAAGGGCCTATACGGGGGTGGGTTTGTGGCGAGTTGTGCCATGGCCCTTTCGGGGGGTCGCGCACACCGTCGCGGCGATGACCTCTCGGGCTCCCTCGGCCCTCAGCGCCCGTGCCGCCTCCACCAACGTTGCACCTGTGGTGAGCACGTCGTCGACGAGCACGCACACCGCTCCCCCGAGCACCGGCCGCCACGCCGCGCGTGCCTCGATGGCGTGCTCGAGGTTCACGCGCCGCGCGCGCGCCGTCAGCCCCGCCTGGTCGGCGACCCGCCGCCGCAGCCGCAGCGCGTCGCCGCAGACGGCCTCGACGTCGCCGTACCCGGCGACCGACCGTCGGGTCAGCGCCAGGAGGGGTGCATCGCCCCGCCTCCGGCGCGCCTGTCGTGACGTCGGCGCCGGCACCACGACCACAGGGCCGTTGCCGGCGGCGAGCACCTGGCGTGCCAGGGACCCTGCGATGGCGGCGTCGACCGCCGAGGCGAGGAGCGGCGCCAGCACCGTGGCGAGATCACGGCGCTCGTCGTCCTTGTATGCCGCGACGAGGCGGCCGAGCGGGCCGCCGTAGGGAGCCGTCGCCCAGACCCGCGGCATGCCCTCGGGGCACGGGGTCGGCTGCACCATCCGCGGTCCGTCCACCCAGAGCGCCGCGCCGATCGCGGACCGGCACTCACGGCATACGGCCTCGTCGGCGAGGCCGCAGGAGGCGCACGACGCGGGCAGCGCGAGCGCCGCCAGCTCCCCCAGCCCGGCGGTCAGCCCAGTGGGCAGTCCCCTGGGGAACCGCTGCGTCAGCGCGCGGGTGGGCGGACGTGGCACGACATCAGGCTGGCGCAGAAACCAATGGACGTGTTGCGGTGGCCCGGTGCTTGTGGGCGGCGATACGCTGCGGAGATACCTGTGGAAACGCCGCACCCAGATGCACGCAAACACAGGACAACGGGGTACGACAGGGCAACAATGACAGGCGCCGGGGTGAACAGATCGGGAGGTCGGATGCGCTGGTTGCCGCGGCTTTCCATGGCCACCCTCATCCGGATCGGCTTCGCGCTGGCAGCGCTCACCGTCGCCACGTTCACCAACTCCGTGGCGAACGCGCTCCCCTGGGTGCTGCTGGTCCTGACCCTCGACCTCATCGCCACAGGGCTGCTCTCCCAGGTCGTGCCCACGCGGACCCGCCGCATGCAGGCGCTGGCGGTGCTCACAGTCGCCGCTCTGGCCTCCGGCGCCGCGATGGCCTACGGCGGCATCGGCCCGAAGGCCCTCATCGTGATCCCGGCCTTCAACGTTGGACTGCACTACCGGCCGCGTTGGGTGCTCTGGATCACCGGTGTGGGCGCCGCGACTGGGTTCGCCATCGGCTCGTTGGGCACCGGGCTCAACGAGGACATCACCAGCCGGATGCTGCTGTGGACCCTCGGGGCGGCCCTCATCGGGCTGCTCGGGGCCCTCTCTCGACAGATGGAGATGCAGGCGGCCGCGGCCTCCGCCGCGGTGTCGGTCGACCCGTCGCTGGCCGCCGAGGCCAGCATGCTCCTGCGGCGGCTCCACGAGCTGGCCGACTCCCTCGACACCGGCTTCGACGCCCCCGCGTCGGCCGAGATGGCGCTGCAGGACCTCGCCGGGCGCACCCGGTCTGCACGCAGTGCGATCCTCGTCGGCTACGGCGACGACCCGGCCGTGCCACTGGCGATCCGCGGCGCCGACCGCACGCCGTGGCCCGACCCCACCGAGACCGGCTCGGTGCTGTGGCAGGCGTGGAACGAGGGCGAGCCGACACTGTCGGTGTGGGACGGCGACTACGTCGAGCGCTCGGTGATCGCGGTGCCGATGTACGACGAGACCGGCAAGCGCCTCGGGGTGCTCGTGGCCGACCGTCCCGCGATGACGCCCTTCTCGGAGGACGACCTCGCTGCCGCGGTGGAGGTGGCCGCAACGCACTCGGCGCACATCGACCTGTCGGTGGTCTTCGCCAGCCTGCGCGAGAGGGCCGGGCTCGAGGAGCGCGAGCGGCTGGCCCGCGAGATGCACGACGGCATCGCGCAGGAGATGGTGGCGCTCGGCTTCGGGCTCGACTCGGTGCGGCGGCGGGCACGTGACCTCGACTCCCCCATCGCCGAAGACCTTGACGGGCTCCGCAAGGAAGTCTCCCGCGTGCTGGCCGACTTGCGGCTGCACATCGCCGACCTCCGGATCGCCGTGCGGCCCGACACCGGGCTTGGCGCGATGATTGGCTCGCGGCTGCAGAGCTTCGGCTCCGCGACTGGCATGACGACGCGGATGCATCTTTCGGAGACCGGTTTCCGGCTGCCGGCGCACACCGAGGTGCTGATCTACCGCCTGTTCCTCCAGGTGCTGACCGACGCCCGCCACGCGGCCGACACCACGTCGATGGACGTGCGACTCAATGTGGCCGCCCCTCGGGCCGAGCTATGGGTCTCGCACAACGGGACCTCGCAGCTGAAGAGAAAGGACTTCACCGAGCACCCCTTGCGTGCCCTCGGTGCCGAGATCACCGTCGACCCCTATGGTGAGCGCGGTGTCTCCGTCCGTATGAGAATGCGGGCTCGCGGCGCGGCTCCCTCCGCGACGCTGTCACACGAAAGGATCCCTCAGCCGTCATGAGCATCAATGTGATGGTGATCGACGACCACACCCTGGTCCGCGAAGCCGTCTGCAGGATGATCGACAGCGAGCCCGACCTCCACGTGGTCGGGCAGGCCGGCTCGGTGGCCGAGGGCCGGATGATGCTGCAGCAGCACCCGTTGCACGTGCTGGTCATCGATGTGTCGATGCCCGACGGCTCCGGGCTCACGCTGGCCCGCGCCGCCCGTGAGGCGTCGCCGCGGTTGGGGATCGTCGTGCTGACCATGCACAACGACGACGAGACCCTGCTCGAGGCCCTCGACCTCGGCGCGTCCGCCCTGGTGCTGAAGTCCGCGCCGTCCGAGGAGGTCATCGCGGCGGTGCGGCGGGCGGCGGTCGCCCCCGACGCGTTCATGGCGACCGGCCTGGCCGAGGCGCTGCGCCGGCGGTCGTCGTCGGACAAGCCGAAGCTCACGCCGCGCGAGACGGAGGTGCTCGACCGCCTGGTTGCCGGCGACTCCATCGCCGCCGTGGCGAAAAAGCTCTACATGAGCGAGTCGACCGTCAAGACCCACGTCTCGAAGGTCTACGAGAAGCTCGGCGCCCACAACCGTGCATCGGCCGTGATGGCCGCGTTACGGCTGGGACTGGTCAAGCCGGAGTCAGCGGGCAACCTTCCCCGCTGACCCCAGCTGCAGCCGATGAAGTCATGCGGCGCTCAGATGCCGCCTCCCGAGAAGGTGTGGATCATCTTGATGGCGCCCGGACCGATGATCACGATGAAGAGAGCCGGGAAGATGAACAGCAGCATCGGGAACAGGATCTTGACTGGGACCTTCTGCGCTTTCTCCTCGGCTCGCTGACGACGCACGAGCCGCATCTGCTGCGACTGCTCCCGCAGGACGTTGGCGATGGGCAGACCGAGCCGGTCGGCCTGTACCAATGCGCTCACGAAGTTCTTGACCTCAGGCACGGTGGTGCGCGTGCCCAGGGAGCTGAACGCCTCCCCGCGTGACTTTCCCATCTGGATCTCGCCGAGCACTCGGGCGAACTCACCCGCGACGGGACCTTCCACCGAGCGGGCAACCTGGAGAAGGGCAGAATCGAAGCCTTGGCCGGCCTCGACACACACTGTCATCATGTCGAGCGAGTCGGCCAAGCCGAGGCGCAGCTCCTCCTGGCGCTTCTGCCCCAGGTTCAGCAGCAACAGGTTCGGAAGGAAGAACCCCGCTGCCGCGCCCACGATTGCGAACAGCACGCCTTTGAGCGAGAAGTGCCCGATCGCCACTCCCACAATCGCGCCGGCGATGAGGCCGGCGCCCTTGTAGCCCATGATCTTGTCGGCAGTCCAGCTGCCTGGGTTCCCCGCCAGGTCCAACAGCCGCGTCATGCTCTCTGAGGACCCCGCTGGAGACAGCTTGAAGCCGATCCGTCGCGTGGCGCTGAGGAATGGAACCAGCAGTCGCTCGGAGGCAGGCAGCTCAGACTTGCTGACCTCCTTGCGGTCGATCGTCTGCTCGATCAGTGCGATGGACCGGGCCACTCCAGTGGTCTCGCCAGCACCCAAGCTGGCCGCCAAAACGATCGTGACCAGGGCCAGGGCCACGGCCCCCATCCCGATGAACAGAAGCACACTGGAACCCATGTCAGACCTTCACTTCCACGACTTTGCGCATCCAGAAGATGCCGATCCCCAGCGAGATGATGCCGCCGGCGAGCATGCCCCAGCCCATGGGGTCGGTCCACAGCAACTGGACGTACTCCCTGTTCGTCTTCGCCGTGAACAGGAAGATGCCGATGGGAAGGGCAATCAGGATGTAGGCCGACAGCTTGCCCTCGGCTGACAGTGCCTTCACATGCCGCTGAAGGGCTTCGCGCTCACGCAGCGTCTTGGCGGTCGTCTGCAGGGTCTCGGCCAGGTTGCCACCCACGGTGCGCTGGATCTGGATGGCCATCGTCGCCCACTTCATGTTGTCGCTGTCCATGCGAACAGCCACACGTTCCAACGAGTCGCTTACATCCGCACCGATTCGCGTCTCCGCCAGCGCCCTCGAGAACTCCTTCGCAGCAGGCTGGGCTGCGTCCTTGGCCACGGCGTCGAGTGCCTGGAGCAACGAGAAGCCGGTGGAGAGGCTGCTGGCGACAAGCATGAGGACGTCAGGAAGCTGAGCCTCGAACTTCTTGCAGCGCCGCTTCGCCAAGAAGCGAAGAACCCAGGATGGAAGGAAGTAGCCCACAACTGCTCCAACCACCAAGGCGAACACCGTGGCCAGCAAGCCGCCGCCGAAGAACATCAGCGACAGAGCTATTCCGATGACAGCCGAGACAAGCCGCAAGACCCACCACTCTCCGGCACGCAGAGGAAGGTCAGCCCTCTCGATGAGCGCCATCGTCTTGTTGGTGGACTCTCGCCCTTCCATCACCTTGTCGCCAAGCTGGACGAGGCCCGCGGACAGTGCCTGTGGGGTGACCGAGCCGGCCTTCTCGGCCACCATCGACGCCCCGCCCGAGACGTAGCGCTCGACGCCTTCCACCCGCCGACGGCGATCCGAGCGGAACAGTGGTGCGGCGAGCGCCCCGGCCACACCAAAGATGCCAAGCCCTGTGGCGATCAGCGCGATCAGGAGCTGGGGCGGGAGGCCCTCCTGCTTCGCGGGCGGGATAACAGTCGAACGATCGGCGTCATCGGTTGTGGGGGCGCCGGTCGGGGTAGTTGTTGGCGTCGGCTTGCCCCCGAAGTCTGCAACCGACCGGACCTGGAAAGCCCAGCCGTTGGCGCTACCGATGATCGTCACCGACTCCACGGACTGGACACTCGAGTCCGGGGTGAAGGTGAACCTGCTTTGTGAGTCCAGCACCTTGGCCGCACGTTCGAAGGCGGCCCGGACTGCGTCCGCGTTTCCAGCGGCCGCCACGCTGCCGTTGCCGACCTTGGCGAACCCCTGCAGCACGCTGTTGTCGCTGTCCTCGGTCTTGAACCCGATGACCTCCGCACGCACGGAGCTGCTCTTGAGGATGGCGGTAGCGCTGGACCGAGTGGCCTTGGTACTGGCGGTATCGCCACCGTCGCTCAGCAGCAGGATGCTTCGCTCTTCGTAGGGAGCCAAGGCCGACGAGGCCACCGCCACCGCGTCATACAGCGTGGTCTCACCTCGGGCGCGCAAAGCGTTGACCGCCCGCTGCACCTTCGCATGGTCCTTGGTGGGAGCCACATCGACACCAGCCGTGGCCGCGAAGGAGACCAGACCGACTGAGACATCGGGCGGCACCTCTCGGAGGAAGGCTGCTACGGCAGCACGTACGGTTGCCATCCCCGTTTCGCCCATGGACCCGCTCGTGTCCACCACGAGCATGGTGGCCCGCCTCAGCTGGGCCACCGGCGTGGTGGTCACGGGGTACGTCTGGCCCGCGACAATGGCTTTGAGGGATGCTGGGTCGACCGCGACTGGCGCGCCGTTCGCGCGGACTGTCAGCACACCGGTGAACGTGCCGTCATGCAGCTGCACCGAGGTGAGGCTGGCCGTCCCCGGTTCCGGAGCCGCCGCGGCGCACTGCACTCCGAGCAGCGAGACCGCGACCAGGGCGGTGCAGAAGGCCGCCAGCCATCGCAGGTGACGTGAGCGCAGCACTACATCCCCCGTACGAAGAGGTTCGGCGGCAGGTCGATCCCTTGGTCGTGGAGGTCCTCAGCGAACTTGGGGCGAAGGCCAGTGCTGACCAGTGAGCCTCGGAAGCGACCGTTCTCATCACGCCCTGCGCTGTAGTTGAACGTGAAGATGTCTTGCATCGTGATGACGTCAGACTCCATGCCAACCACCTCGGAGATGGCGACTACCCGGCGCGAGCCATCCTTGAGGCGGGCCTGCTGGATCACGAGGTCCACCGCACCCGCCACTTGCTCACGGATCGCGCGCACCGGGAGGTCGACACCTGCCATCAGCACAAGCGTCTCAAGACGGGAAAGGCTATCTCGGGGGCTGTTGGCGTGCACGGTGGTGATGGACCCGTCGTGGCCGGTGTTCATCGCCTGAAGCATGTCGAGCGCGGCGCCGTCACGGATCTCACCGACCACGATGCGGTCGGGGCGCATACGAAGCGAGTTCTTGACCAGCTCACGGATGGGGATCGAGCCCTTGCCCTCGATGTTCGCAGGTCGGGACTCGAGACGCAGCACGTGGTCCTGGTGGAGCTGCAGCTCAGCGGCGTCCTCAATGGTGACAATGCGTTCGTCCTCGGGGATGAACGACGAGATCACGTTGAGCAAGGTCGTCTTACCGGACCCCGTACCACCGGAGATGATGATGTTCCGACGTCCACGAACGGTGGCAATGAGGAAGTCGCGCACCTGCACGCTGAAGGTGCCGAATGCGATGAGGTCCTTGTCGGTGAAGGGGTCGGTCGAGAACTTTCGAATGGTGAGCATCGAGCCGTCGAGGGCAATCGGCGGGATCACTGCATTGACGCGCGAGCCGTCGGGCAGACGGGCGTCCACGAGTGGGCTGGCCTCGTCGACACGTCGACCCACGCGCCCGACGATTTTGTCGATTGTGCGCCGCAGGTGGGCTTCACTGCTGAAGTGGGTGTCGACCGAGTACAGCTTGCCTGCTCGCTCCACGTAGATCTTCTCCGGGCCGTTGACCATGATCTCGCTGATCTCGCTGTCGCGAAGCAGCGGCTCCAGCGGACCGTGGCCGAGGATCTCGTCCGCGACTTCCTGCGCGATGCGGGTGCGGTCCGATAGGGAGAGAGGAGTCTCTTCGGAGTCGATGACCTCCTGCAGCGTGTGCCGAACCCGGGTCTCGAGTTCCCCCTGGTCGAGGTGCGGGTCGTAGAGCTGCGGCCCCAACGAGTCGAGCAGCGCCTGGTGCACGCTCGCCTTCACCGCCGCGAACGGGTCGACGATCCGTGGTCGCTCAGGAGCGTTTCGGTCCTGTTCGGCGGTCGCCGCCGGCTGCTGTGCGCGGCGAACGCTCTCAAGTCGGTCCGCGAGACTCATCGACGACCTCCCCAGCTGAGGATGCGGCGGCGCGCGTGCTCGTCCTGGCCGCGGCGCTCCTTGGGTTCGTCTCGACCGTCACTTGCGGCCAGTGGCTTGATGAAGGACTCGGCCAGCTCCTTGATGGCGAGGCTGACGGCGTGCTTTGGCTCGTCCAGCACGATCGGCACGCCGCGGTTGACCGACGCGGGCACCGCCTGGCTGTTGGGCACCATGACGGCGATCTCCTGCTTGATCACGGCCACGACGTCCTCGGCCCGCAGGCCGACCTTGGCGTCCGAGCGGTTCAGGACCACCACGCGGTCCTCCTTCGGACTGCCCAGGAGGTCGAGGGTGTCCAATGTCAGGCGGAGGTTCTTGACCGCAGGGATGTCGAGCGTAGCCAGCAGTATCAGCAGATCGCTGTTGTCGAACGCCGCCAGCACATGCTCTGTGAATGCAGGCGGTGTGTCGACGACGATGAAGTCATACTTGCGCTTGCCGACTTTCAGAAGCTCGCCGATGATCTGGCCCGGAATCCGGTCGGCATCACTCGGTTCCGCCGGCGCACAAGCAGCGTCCAAGCCGCTCTCGTGGTGGGTGACGACGGACTCCAAGCCCTTCTCATCGAGGTGCCCAGCCATCTGGACCAGGTCAATGATCGAGTTCTGCGGCAGCATCTGCAGGCTGATGCCGACGTCGCCAAAGGCGAGGTCAAGGTCGACCACAAGAACCTTTGCTCCCGTCGAGGCGAGGTAAGCCCCCAGGTTCGTCGAGAACGTCGTCTTACCGACCCCCCCCTTGGCGGAGAACACCGTGACCACCTTGCCCTCCTTGACGGCGTGGTCCTGGTGGCCCGCCATTTTCAGAGAGAGCTCACGGCTACGGCGAACGGCGTCCGCCAGTCCGGTCAGGTCGTCCGCGGTGATGACCTCACGCACGCCGGCCCTGAGAGCCTGCCCCAGCACCGCGACGTCCAGACGCCGGCGCAGAAGTAGAACTCCCACCTCGGCACGCTGCACGCGCACTGCCTCGGACAGGTCACACGCGCTCTGCATGTCGATGTCGGGCCCGATGACGACCAGGTGCTCGCCGGGGGAGTCCTCCAAAGACCGTATGAGAGCCGCGTGGGAGTCTTGGCGGGTGATGTCTCCACCGACCGCGTAGCTGAACCTCTCGGCCGCCGCCGGGTCGTTGTCCCAGAGCAGCGTCACTTGCCCACCCCTGACAGGTCGAAGAGGTTGAGGTCGTCCACGCGGGGGACACCAGCCATCTTGACGTCCGAGCCACGCAGGGCGGCGTAGAGCTCACCGGTGTTGATGCCATGAACCAGACGCGCGGCGTCCTTGGGAGAAACGGCGACGGTGACCAGGAAGCTGGGTGCTGCCGGCGCCGCCTTCTCGTCAGTGGAGGCCTGGACCCCCGGTGTGAGGGCTGTGTCACCCATGGCGATGACCAGCACATCGTCAAGAAGAATGCTGGTCCCCTTGACATCGGCTTGGTTGAGCGTTTTCGACTTCGGGTCGTCACCGATCGCCTTGATCTTGTATGAGTCGAAGATCGCGATTCGCGTGCCCGGAGTGACGAAGGTTCCGACCCGTGCCGGGTCGGACAACTGCACGGAGACGGCCACCATGCCCGCCGGTACCTCGATGGCCCTGGTTCCCTTGGGCGTTGAACCGAACCGGCCTGCCAGCACGTACTCACCCGGCTGGATGTCGGTAAGCGCCAAGAGTGAGCTGTTGCTGTCGGTGACGGTGGTCAGGGCTCCCAGAGGGCGTCCCTTCGCCGCAACCGACGTCTTCACGATGGCTCCGCTGCGAACGGCATCCTTCAGCATGGTTCCTGAAGAGACAGGTTTGGTCGCAACATAGACATCCGCCGGCTGCTGCTCGGCGATGGCCCGCTGGTCAGCGCCGCGGGCATACAACAGCACCGCCCCGACGCCCAGGATGGCGACGAGAGCGGCTGCGAAGATGGCGACGATTCTGCGTCCCATGAGTGGTTTCCTCGATCAGTCAGGAGCGGCTAGGGGTTGAAGACGCTGGTCGGCACAGCGAACAGGGTGACGACGTTCTGTCCGAAGAGCGTGACCGAGGCAACGATCACGACGGCAATGAGACTCGCCATCAGGGCGTACTCGACAGCGGTGGCTCCGTGGTCGCCTCGGCTCTCACCGAGGCGACCACGTACCAACCCGCTGAGGGTGGCCGTGACGAGGAGCACCATCGACTTCGCCACCTCTCGGCTGCGAATCGAGGAACCGTTGGAGTTGCTGCTCATCACTAACCTCCTGCGATCGGCGGGCCGGTGAGCCCGTCGCTCTCAGCTGGATCAGACGCTGCCGGCGACCTTGTTGAACAGGCCGGAGAGGTTGTTGCCCAGGAGGGAAACGGCAACGATGATGACGATCGCGATCAGGGCGACCATCAGGCCGTACTCAACCGCGGTGGCGCCACGGTCGGCCGTGGCCATGCGTGCCTGGAACTTGGCGATGAACTTGATCATGCTGGTGAGTCCTTTCGAGACCAACGGGCTGCGAGGCGATGCACCTCGACCTCGAGAAGGCTGTCAGGCGAGAGGCACCCGGCGAATCGGCCATCTCGTCACAGTGAGGTGGACCCTTCGTATCCCGAAGATCAACCGAACGGGTGATGCCGGTGTGTGGTCCGGCTCGGGATGCGTCGATCCGGCAGAATTGGGGCATGTCGCCCGGCTCACCCTCAACACTGGTGCGCCGTGGCCACCTCTGGGGCCACATCGTCCCCCTAGCGCTGCTCGCGGCCCTGCCCGTTCTGGCGCTGCGTCCTGTGAGCGACCCCAGTCCATGGCTGCACCTGAAGGTCGGTCAATTCCTCTTGCACGGCAACCGGTTCGGCCTCCCCGACCCTTGGGCGCCGTTCGCGAGCCATGAGTACATCCCGACCCAGTGGTTGCCATCAATCCTCTCTGCCGTCCTTTTCGACAGGTTCGGAAGTGCTGCCGTGGTCTGGGAGCGTGCAGCTGGGATCGCGATCCTTGCCCTCCTTCTCTGGCGCTGGGCAAGCTCTCTAACGCGGCCGTGGGTCGCCTGTCTGACAACGACCGTCGCGATCTTCGCGGCGTGGCCTTCCCTGACGGAGCGTCCACAGCTGGCGGGTTTTGTCTTGCTCGCTCCAGTCCTCATGGCGTGGTGGCGGACAGCCGAGGACCGCCGGCCCCGTTGGTGGCTGGTGCCCTTGACCTGGGTCGCCGCCTCGACGCACGGCGTGTGGGTCATCGGGTTAGGTCTGGGCGGTCTCACGGTCGTCACTCTGCTGATGACGGGCGCCGTGAAGCGCAGAGCGGCAGTTCGGCTTCTTGCGCTGAAAGCCTCGTGCCTGCTGGCAGCGGCGTTGACACCACTGGGCCCGCGCTTGCTCCTCACCCCCTTCGCGGTCGGCTCACAGGCGCGGGAGTTCGTCCAGGAGTGGATGCCGACTTCGGTCCGTTCCCCCCATGTCATGGCGGTCCTGTTGCTGCTCGCGGCCGCATGGCTGGCCTGGCTCTCGCTGCAGCGGCGCCCACCCACGTGGCAACTCGTGAACTGCCTGGTCGCCCTCGTCCTCACTCTCTATATGGAACGCACGGTGGCTGTGGCCGCCATGGTGGCGCTTCCCTTGACGTGCACCGCACTCGAGCAGAGGCTGCCGCGACGCAAGGTAGAGCACTCGAAGCCCAACCTGCGGCTTGGGTGGGTGGCGGTTCTCTTCGGTCTCGTGGTGGCAGTGCCGGTGGCTGGTGCACAAGCAGGGCACCCGAGAGGGACGCCGTATGCTCTTCAGCCGGCTTTGGCCGCACTTCCCACGGGCACGCGGATCCTCGTCGACAGCGACACCAGTGGCTGGGTGATGTTCGCAGCGCCTCAACTCCGTCCGGTCTACGACCTTCGGGTCGAGTCATACACCTCACTTCGCGTCAGGAACTACATGACCATGGTGGCTGCTGAGCCCGGGTGGGAGGGGCTCCTCAGTTCATCGGGCGCCACCGCCGCGCTCGTGAAGGAGGATGCCCCGGTGCGTGCTGCGCTGGCCGGAGAGGCGGGCTGGTCCGACCTCGGCTCCGGTTCAGGGCTGGTGCTCATGCGAAGGCTTCCATGAGCAAGTTGACAGCTTCGACGGCCGACGTCGTGACCAGGAACGAGCCGTCGGATGACCTCGCGAGTGGCGAGGAGCCTCGACTTTTGCGCACGACTCCTCCACTGCTGAGTCTTGGCGCGCTCGGCGTCGTCATGACGTTGGCCCTGGTGAAGGGACTGTCTCCGTTCAGTGAGCCGGATGTCTGGTGGCACCTCAGGGTCGGCGACGTCCTGCGATCGACAGGAGCACTGCGCTTCCACGATCCATCGGCCCGCTTCGCCGACCGTGCATATGTGGCGACACAGTGGCTGCCTGAGGTGCTCACGTCGCTCGGATACTCGAGCTTCGGTCCAGGCTTCGTCCTGTGGCTGCGCGCGGTGGCCATCGTCGCTCTCGTCGCCATCGTCTACGTGCTATGCCGTCGCTACGCCGGGCGTCTGCCTGCAGCCGTGGTGAGTGCCCTGGCGCTGGTGGGCGCGGGTGGAGGGTTGAACCCACGACCTCAACTGGTGAGCTTCGTGCTGTTCGCCGTGACCCTCCACGCCTGGTGCGGCATGGCTGCCGACCGGAGGCCTCGCTGGTGGTTGGTCCCGGTCTTTTGGCTGTGGGCGTGCTCGCACGGTCTCTGGACATTCGGCCTCGCTCTTGGGGGCCTCGTCCTGGTATCCCTTGTGGCCGACCCGGCTACCCGACCGTCACGGAAGGAAGCCACCAGGCTCGCCATTCTGTGGCTGTCGTGCCTCGGGGCCGTTCTCGTCACACCCCTTGGGCCCTCCCTTGCGCTGACGCCGTTCGAAGTGGCGGACAAAGCCACGATGATCGCTGAAGAGTGGCGGGCCACCCCGCTCAACAATGTGTTCTCGTGGGCCGCGCTCTCCATGGTGACTGCGTGCGCGGTTCTGTGGGTTGTGAAGCCGCGCAAGCGACCGTTGTGGCACATCGCCCTCCTAAGTTTCGCGGGGTTTTGCGTCCTCTGGATGTGGCGTCTGGTGCCCTTGGGGTGCATCGCGGCCGCACCTCTCCTTGCAGGCGGGCTTCAGTCGCTCACCACCGCTGGACGGGAACGCCTCTCGACCCGTGAGGTTCGAGCGCTGGCGGCTAGCGTCGCGGTGCTCACCGTCATCGCGGCAGGCATGTGCGCAACTCCGATCGGGAGACAGGCACAGCACTATCCAAGTCGGCTCGACGCTGTGGACATGGAAATGGACGCACTGCCGGCGGGAACGGTGGTCCTGAATGACTTCGGCATCAGCGGCTGGCTCCTGTGGCGACACCCGAGTCTCGTTCCTACGGCGGACCTTCGGGGTGAGATCTACTCCAACGCCCATCTTCGCGCTTACGTTGATGCGCTGGAGGCGAAGCCCGGGTGGCGAGCTTTCGTCGATGAGACGGGTGCGGGGGCGGCACTGCTCACCAAGGACTCAGCGCTGGCTGATGCCTTGACGCATCGCCTTCGCTGGACGAGCGAGGCATCCGGGGGGAACTTCGTCCTGCTGACTCGGCCAACCCGGTGAAGCGGCTCCTGAAGGAATACGGTCCCGCCCTCGCGATCTACCTGGTCACGCGACTGCTGGCCGTCCTCTTCGTGGTGGCGACGTCGCCGGGCAGGGTCGTCCACATGGAGGCCCTGCCCGGTTACCACTCGGTCGGGCCAGCCATCCTGCCGGCTGACTACGGGACCGTGATGACGTCTTGGGACAGTCAGTGGTACTGGGATATTGCCCAGAACGGCTATCCAGATTCTGCACGAGGCGCTGACGGGCAGCCACAGCAAACCTCACTCGCCTTCTTCCCCCTCTACCCCATGCTCGTGCGACTCCTGATGGCGATCACGAAACTTGATTTTCCGATCGTCGCCCCAACGCTGAGCCTGTTGATCGGTGCCGCCGCTGTTCTGGTGGTGTACCGACTCACCGCCGAAGCGACAGGCCGTGGCCAAGCCCTCTCGGCGGTCGCCCTCCTCTGTTGCTTCCCCGCAGCACCCATCTTCCAGGCGGCCTACACCGAGAGCCTTGCGCTGCTATTGGTCGGGTCTGCGTTGCTCCTGGTCCTGCGACAACGTTACTGGTGGGCGATCATCCCGGTTCTCCTCCTGGGGTTGACCCGAAACATCAGCTTGGTGCTCGCGCCAGTGATCGCGCTTCATTGGTGGGTGCGTGTGGCTCGGCCTCTCCGCAGACGGGACGGCCGCATCCCTTGGCCGCCGGTTTCGCTCCTGGCGTTGTTCACGGCCAGTGTCGCCGCCACCGGCATGTGGCTGCTTCTCGCCGGAGCGATCACGGGGGAACCCGACGCCTACCTGACGACCATGAAGGCGTGGCCCGGGTTCACCTCTTCCCCCTTTGATCCGCCGTGGCTGGCTGCGGCTCATCGCACGGGTGCAGCTGGTTGGGTAGTCCTGGCCGTGCTGGTCCTCAGTTACGCAGGGCTGCTGCTCCGACTGGCTCAGCGCTCACCTGGGCCCGAACTCTGGGGATGGGCAGCGACGTATCCGGCTTACATCCTCATGACGACGGGGGCCACCTGGAGCATCGTCCGGTACCTGCTGCTGTCCTTCCCCATCGCGCTCGCCCTTGTGCCAGGCCCGCAAAAGGGGAACAGCAAGATGATGCGAGCGTCCCTCGTGGCGGGGCTTTGCCTGCTAGGGATCGCGGCCCAATGGGTCTGGGTCAGCAAGCTGCTTGTTTATGCCGGCCCGCAGGGCGGCTGGGGCTTCCCCTGACCACGCTTCTCAGGTCGCAGGCACCGCGAAGTCCGTACCCTTGGCGACATCGAGCCAGCTACTGCCAGCCCGTAAGAGCACTTGGCCGCTGTCGGTGGTGACGACGAGTCCACGCTCCCCGTTGACGGTGGTGATCGACTGTGCCGCCGGCACGTCCGATGCTTCGGCGGCGGTAGTCCGCCCACCGATCTGGCTGATCCAGACGCGCACCGGTGAGGTGCTGGCCATTCGGCCGAGCAGCGCCACCCGCGTCTCATCGATCCAGACGAGGTCTCTCACCAAGGTCAGAGACGGCGCCAGGGCCACTGGCTCCGCCAGGCTCTCAGGAGTTCCATTGGCCGAGCGCACCACGCCGGCCACGTCAATGCGCGGCTTCGCTCCGGCAGCATCTGCGGACACGACGGCTGCTCGTTGGCCGTCTGGGGAGAGCCGGACCGCCAGAATCGACCTGCCCCTCAGCCACGGTGCGGCAACCTGGGTCGGACGAGCCCGTGCCGTGTCCTCAGGGTCGACCCGCGTGTTGACGACCCACAACCCTGAGGATCCATCGCTCTGGCCTCCCACCCACAGGAAGTCCTGACGGTCGTACGAGGGACGCGTCAGCTGGGTGGCGAAGCGTCCGACTCGGATCTGGCGACCTTCCCGCCATCGAGAAAGCTCAGCGCGGTCACCGCCGACCGCGGCGGTGTCCTTCCCATCCTTCGAGGCAGCCAGCCAGACCCAGCCCGGCGCGATGCTGCTCGGCGTGGCGCGGCGTCGAGCCGGGCCGGCATCGCGGTCCTCGCCGATGCGAGCGGGGTCGACTGTGAACACGTCGCCGTTGGAAGTGCGCAGCAGGGGTTGCGCCGCGGGCGCTGCTGGCGTCTGCGGGAACCCGAGGTCCGCCAGGCTCGCCGGAGCCTTCTCAACACCGGGCAGGTCAAGGTCGGAGCCCTCCACCTTCAGCGCAACCCGGTCCACCTGGGGGACCTGCGACAGCGTGGCCACGAACTGGGCCCACAGGTTCTGCCGGCGAACCGGATCGCCGCCCGGCTTGGTGGCGGTCAAGTCGACGGTGGCGACACCGTTGTCCACCGGCACCGCGTCAACGGTGAGGCGGGTGCCCACCGGCACATCGCTGCGGACAGCGCCGCGCAGGTATGCCGGCGGCGAGCCGAGCTGGGCCCGGGCCAGCCGCGTGGCAAGCCCCTTCCCCACGAAGAACCAGCGGACATCCGGGACCAGGCTCCGGTCGAACGTCGAGACGTAGTGGATGCGGAAGGGCTGGTAGAGCCTGTCCACGTCGGACGCGCTCAGCCACAGCCCGAACCCTTCAGGGACGGAGCTGATCCGCCACTCCCCCGCAACCTTCTGGAGCCCGAACGTGGCCTCGACCGTGGTGCCGGCGGGCAGATCGCGGTACCGGCCATTGGCGTCGATGCTGGCCGAGACCTTGGCCACTGCCTTCACCGTGTTCTCGCTGACGGCTTTGACGGAGACAGCGGAGTCGTCCGTGAACACCATGATGGATGAGTCGGGCCGCCATGTGGTGCCTGACGAGAGCGAGAGGAAGGAACGGGCAACCTCGTACTCCTCGTCGCTTGCCGCGCCGGCCCGGAGAAACCCCTGCACGATCTGCTGCGCCGAAGAACCCGAAGCTGGACCCGGGAAGAGGATCTTGACCGGGTCCGCTGCTGCCGCGCCCACCTCCAGGCCGGGGCGCACCGGCGAGTCGCTGGAGATGCCGCCACAGCCGGCCAGCACTACGGCCGCGACGACCACGAGGAGTGGGCGGTACCTCACGGCTCGGACCGAGCCTGTCTCGTCGCGGCCGTTCCCCCGGCTCCGGAAGCGGGGGCGGTGCCACTGCCCTCAATGCTCGTGTGACCTCTGGGCCGCGACACCGGCCCATTGGTCAGCGCGGGTTCGAGTGGTAGAGGCGCCTCGTCGATCGGCGAGCCGGCTCGACGCGGAAGGGTCAGCCGGAAGCAGGACCCCGCGCCAGGTTCCCCCCAGGCCTGAAGCCACCCGTCGTGCAGGCGTGCGTCCTCGAGGGAGATCGCGAGGCCGAGGCCGGTCCCACCCGTCGTCCGGGCGCGTGCCGGGTCGGCGCGCCAGAACCGGTTGAAAACGAGCGCGGCCTCACCGGGGCGCAGTCCCACCCCGTGGTCCCGAACGGCGACGGCGACAGCCGACTCGTTGCCGGCGATCCGAACCTCGACGGGCCGGCCCTCCCCGTGCTCCACGGCGTTCACCAAAAGGTTGCGGAGGATGCGCTCGACACGCCTGGAGTCCACCTCGGCAACGCAGTCGCCCTCGGCCGCGACCGAGATCTGGCTGCCGCGGCGGTCTGCGATGGACTGCGCGGCGGTGATCGCCCGGGCGACGGGGTCACGCAGGTCGGTCGGTTCGGCATCGAGAGCAGCTGCACCGGCGTCGAAGCGGCTGATTTCCAGCAAGTCGGCGAGCAGTTCCTCGAAGCGGTCGAGCTCGTTGTTCAGCAGTTCGGCGGAGCGCGCTGAGACCGGGTCGAAGGCCTGCCTCGAGTCGTGAAGGAGGTCTGCGGCCATGCGGATGGTGGTGAGAGGCGTCCGCAGCTCGTGAGAGACATCGGAGACGAACCGCTGCTGAACCCTGGACAGCCCTTCGAGCTGACGGATCTGCGACTGCAGGCTGTCGGCCATCTCGTTGAAGGACTTTCCGAGCATCGCCAGGTCGTCTTCGCCTCGCGAACGCATGCGTTCGTTGAGCTTGCCGGACGACAGCCGCTCCGCCACCACCGCCGCCCGTCTCACAGGGATGACGACCTGCCTGGTCACGACGTAGGCGACCGCACCGACCAGCAGCACCAGCGCCACTCCCCCGAAGGCGAAGGTGTTGGTGATCAGCTTGAGCGTCTGCTCCTCACGCTGCATCGGGAACAGGAAGTACAGGTCGTAGGCACCAGCGACAGGTAGCTCGATTTGCGAGCCGACGAGCACCGCGGGGACGGTGCTGCCCGAGGCGTCGCTGATGCTGGTGAGCTTGTACTGCTGGCGTCGAGGGTTGTCGCTGACTGCCTCACGGAGGTCGTTCGGGATGCTCGGCAGACAGGCCTCGTCGGAGCACACGGTGGCGACGAAGGTCGGGCTGCTGTTGTCCAGTGACCGGGTGAACACCACCTGTCGGCTGGCATCTGCTCCGGGCGACGCCAGCTTCTGCTGCACCAGGTCCCGGGCGAACTGCCCGAGCTGGGCGGCGCTCTCCGTGCTGTCGGTGGCGTCGAAGGCCTGCTGTGCCTCGGTGGCGAGTCTCGAAGCTTCCTGAGTCGCGGTGGAGACCCGGTCCTCCTCCAGCCCGTTGGAGATGGACTGGTAGAGGTACGACCCCAGCAGCACGATGACGAGCAGCCCGAGCAGCATGGTCGTCGTCACCACGCGGAACTGCAGTGAGGAGCGCCACGTGTGCCTCAGGGCTCGAGCGGCGCGCAGCAAGGCAGGCCGGAGGCCACGACCTGCCTGTCGTGCGACTTCGATCCCGCGCGAGCTGGTCGCCCTCCACCGCGAGGTCGGCCCCGGGTGAGGCCTGGCCGACCCGGTCATGGCTAGCTCGGGCCTGCCTTGTAGCCGACACCACGCACGGTGACCACGATCTCAGGCTTCTCAGGGTCGTGCTCGATCTTTGAGCGGAGCCGCTGCACGTGGACGTTCACGAGCCTGGTGTCACCGGCGTGCCGGTAGCCCCACACCTGCTCCAGCAGCACCTCTCGCGTGAAGACCTGCCACGGCTTGCGAGCGAGAGCCACGAGGAGGTCGAACTCGAGGGGGGTCAGCGACAGTGCCTGGCCGTCGCGCTTGACCGAGTGTCCGGCCACGTCGATCACGAGGTCACCGATCTCGAGACGCTCCGGCTCCGGCTCGTCACCACGACGGAGCCGCGCCCTGATCCGGGCGATCAGCTCCTGCGGCTTGAAAGGCTTGACCACGTAGTCGTCGGCGCCGGACTCGAGACCAACCACCACGTCAACGGTGTCGGTCCGTGCGGTCAGCATGACGATGGGCACCCCGGACTCCGAACGAATTCGTCGGCACACCTCCATGCCGTCCAGCCCTGGCAACATGACGTCGAGGAGCACGAGGTCAGGCTTGGCCTCACGGAAGGCGCTCACAGCGGCGGCGCCGTCGGCGACGTGTGACACCTCGAGACCCTCGTTGCGAAGCACGATTCCGAGCATCTCTGCAAGAGCCAGGTCGTCATCGACGACGAGTACGCGACCCTTCACGTGCGTCTGCCCTCCCACCTGGGACCAACGGATTTCATCACGAATCATCACACAGTCGGGGTGGACGCTTGCACGCGACATCCCAGTCGCTCATGCGGAACGTTCGGTTGCCCTCCTCTGGCCGAACGGACGATTTCCGCCCGACCGGGCGAACGGCAGGATTCCCGTGGACGCACGACTCCGTGTCCTGGAGGCAGAGGAACAAGACATGAGCTGGCGACACCCCAGGCATCAACGACGCAGAGACCGCGGGGCGGCTGCTGTCGAGTTCGCCCTCGTTGTTCCCATTCTGGTGCTGCTCGTTGGTGGAATCATCGACTTCGGGTTTGTCTTCTCGCAGCAGATCGCCCTCAACAACTCCGCCCGGGACGCTGCCCGGGCTGGCGTCGTCACAGACCTTGCCGGCAACGGTCTCACGTGCACTCAGATCGGTGACAGGGTCAAGACCAGTCTTCAAAGTGGCGCGGTGGGTCTGGCGAGCGGATCAGTGGTACCCACGGTTGAGCGCTTGGACTCGGGCGGCAGCCCCGTCGGGTCCGCATGTAGTGCGGGGGGCAACAAGCCTTGCACTGGCTCCACGGTGGGCCAGCAGTTGAGGGTGGTGGCGACCTATCCCTCCAAACCTCCATTCCCGCTGCCCTACATGAATCCCATTAATCTGACCGGCCAGGGGGTCTTCCAGTGCGAGTACAGCTGAGGTCCAGCTCACGCGGGCGGGAACGCGGAGCGGTCGCAGTGACCGTCGCCCTGATGACCATCCCGCTGCTCATCCTCGCTGCCTTCACGTTGGACTTCGGCATGACCTACGCCCAGGCGCGGGCCTTCAGCACCGGCGCCGACAGTGCTGCTCTGGCGATCGTGAACGCCAAGCGAAGCATGATCAACGCGCAGCCGTCGGTCCCGACCAACTGCCGCACGATCGTGGACAACGATGCGGGCGCTTCTCTGACCCTGGCCAAGGCGCAGGTCGACAAGAACGGGCCGTTCGGCCTCGACACCACGTCGGGAAACATCTCCGTGTCCATAAACCTGCAATGCCTGGACAAGAACGGTAACGCCGATGACAACGGCATGCTCAAGGCCACAGTTCGCGTCCAGCGTGACGTGCCCACGTCGCTGGGCCGCATGGTCGGCGTCTCCTCTGTGCACGCCGACAAGGACGGGAGCGCCGCCCTCGGCGTGGCGCGCCAAGTAAGCGGAGTGTTTCCCTTGGCCATTTGCAAGGCCGAAGCCGATGAGATCGCCAACAATGCGACCTTAGCCGGCTCCCCGTACCCGATTGAGACGATCGCGGTCGACAAGGTCTGGAACGCGGACTGTTCGGCTGGCAGCAACGGCTCAGGGAACTGGGGGTGGCTGAACTGCGGGGACGGACTCAGCGCAACCGATATCGGGTCCTACATCTCCAATGGTTGCAAGGCGGACCTCACACTCACGGGCACTCCCCCCACGCTCACCGTTAATGGGGCGCCTGGAAACAAGATCAACTCGGGCAACGTGGCTGGACCTTTGAGCGCCGTCCTGGGAAAGACGTACGCATTCCCCGTCTATAACAAGATCTCCGGAAATGGCGCCAATACCAATTACACCATCATCGCCTTCATCCAGCTGAAGCTCATCAGCTACGACGGTGATGGCAACATCAAAGTGCAGTACGTCTCGTATAGCCCCGTTGGAGACATCAACAACCTCTGCGGCATCGGAAACATCCAATGCACCGCCTACAATGCTTGGGCCACGGGACTTGTCAACTAGGTGCCTGCGGCGGCAGATCCTTTGTCGCCGCATAGCCTGACCGTGCGAGGTTCGGAGTATTGTCAGCAAACATGTCGGGGCTCGCTTCAGGGGTGAACCCTGGGAGAAAGGGCTGTTACGTCGAGCCTTCAGGCGGGACCGGAGCCACGCCGCCCGTGCCGGAGGAAAGCGCCCAGGACCTTCAGACTTACCGGCTTGGCCGAAGGCCAGCGCTTGACGGCTTGCGAGGGCTGGCGGTGACAGCGGTGATCGCTGGTCACAGCCTTCTGCCGCTATGCGCTAACGCGGGCACCGTGGGGGTTACCTTCTTCTTCGTACTTTCTGGCTTTCTCATCACGCGGCTACTCTTGGAGGAACAAGAAGATCACCGGCGCATCGATATTCGAGCGTTCTATGTACGCCGTGCCCGGCGCCTAGCTCCTGCTCTGTTGATCTTCCTGCTCTTCACTAGCGCCGCTCACAAGGTGGCGGGCGACTCGTTGTGGCCTGTCGTTGCGTCTTTCGCGTATGTAGCCAACTTCGCGGCCATCAGCGGCCTCCCCATGCACTTGCTGCAACACATGTGGTCGCTCTCGATGGAAGAGCAGTTCTATCTGCTGTGGCCCATGTTGATGGCCGTCCTCTTGCCGCGAGGACGACGGCGACTGCTTCTGGTGCTTTGTCTGGGTCTGATCCTTTGCGTGGGGCTTCGTGCCTGGTTGACACTCAGCGGTGCGCCGTCGTCACGCGTAATGTTTGGACCGGACACGCGAGCAGACGCGCTGATCATTGGCGCAATGCTGGCGTTCTTCCTCCCCCACCTGACGGATTGGCCCTTGGGCCGCATAGCCTCTTACGCAGCCTGCGTGCTGGCTCTGAGCCTCCCTTTGGGCCCCCAGGGATCATGGACCCTTCTCCCTGTTGCCTTGGCTTCGGCCGGGGTAGTCGGCTGGGCAGCCACAGTGTCTGCCTCTAGGCGTCCCAGCCGTGCAGCGACGGCACTGGCACGAGGGCCCATAGCAGCACTTGGGCGCATCTCCTACGGCGTCTACCTCTGGCATTTTCCCATTGCCATAATCCTCGCCGCGAGAGTCCCGCACGTGTTGGGGGCAATTCTCACTCTGTGCCTCAGCACTGCTCTGGCGGCCGCATCCTGGCGTTACGTCGAAGTACCGATCCTTCGACGGCCCGTGCGCGGGCTCGCAACAAGGGGAATGCGCCAAGGTCCGTGACATCTTCTCCCTGAGTTCACACAACATTGCCGGCTTGAATTCCTTCGTATGACCGTACGCAGCGAAGGGATGGCGTTGTTCTCGGCGTGCCTCGAATCAGTTCAGGAAGAAACCACAAGCCAAGTAGTGACACCCCCTGGACGCGTAACGAACGTAGCTCGAAGGTGCCACGAAGTGGGCCAGGCTTCGGCTTTGCCGAAGCTGCTTGTGTCTTTGCCTCGGCGAGTTCGGGCTTCGACGCCACCTCTGCCCGTCCATTCGTCGCGAGCTGACAGGAAGGCGGGGACCAGCTAGGGCGCCGAGGCCCGTACAACACGGATTCTCGGGACACAGGCGTACCTGGCTTGGACCAGGGGCGGCGAGGCCGATGACAAGACCGTCGGTTGGGCCGCCTCGCGGAGGAGGCTGCACTCCTCGGTGACACTCAGCGGCGGCTGGGGTGTTCTGGCTGAGGTGCGGTCAACCCTGTAGAAGTCCAACAGAATTCGGCTAATGGTGTCGTCGAGAGGGACGCCCAGCCACGCCACCTGTGCGTTCGCGGCTTCTGGGGAAGTGACGGCTGCCAGGACTTCGGGGCCACGAACCGTCGACCAGGCACCAATAAAGGCTCCTGCCGGGTTGACGCAGGCGAACGCTACTGCCAAGGCAGCCGCTGACGTGCCGAGAACCCGAGCTGGGCGGGCCACGGCGCCCATAGAGTGCCCGGCCAGCGCTGACCAAGCCATGACGGCCACAGCAGCGAGCGGGCCGAGTCCGAGCGCCGCGGAGTGCCACAGCAATTTACTCGGGTAGTAGACGAAGAGACCGATCCTCGCTTGCAAAGCGACTGCGATGGCGGTGAGCGCCGGCGTGGCGGTCATCACCCATAGCAGAGTGATAGAGCGGTCGCCTCGGCAGCGCACCGCGAGAACACCGCAACAAAGTAACCCCCCAAGCACCAACGTCACGGGCACGGGCGCCTTAACGCCGGCGTCCGCCGCATGGTTGATGCCCACATCGCGAACGACAGCGAGGATCCCGGGGAGGGCCACCACCGCAGCGATTAAGCTCGAGATGACCGCAACCGCGAAGCGTGCTCCGCGTGCGAACCGGACGAGCCGCCTGACCTGTTGGACGAGGGCGACGCCGAGCGCCGGCAGCAGTAGCTGCCAAGCGTTGGCACAGACAACGATGCCCATGAGCACGACGACAAATGGCCAAATGCGCGTCTCAGCCGGCTCCATCGCGTGCCGCGCAACCACCGCGAGCACGATCGCCCCTACGAACGAGTTCTCGAAACCGAGAGCCTGATAGGCAGACAGGAAAGGCGGCCAAAGCACCATGGTGGCAGCGAGGAACCCGGCCGTGCTCGCATGGGCCGCGGACAGGCCCGCACGCCTCGCAGCTTGGAGGGCGAGCGCCCCCATAGCGATGCTCAGCACGGCTGGCAGACACCAGGCTGCAGTCGCCTGCACGTCGATGAGGGATCGCAAACCAGCCCGGTCCAGTCCGCCCCCGGTCGACGACCACACCGCAGCAACGAGGGTGTGCCACGCCCGCGGGTAGCTTTGGTCGGCATACGAGAGGTTTCCCACCGCTCGCTCCTCTGCCACGTAAAGCAGGTGTCGCACGTGGTCCCCGTTGAGGAACCATTCGGATCGCTCCCCCAGCGGCACCAAACGGGTGGCCAAGGCATACCCAACGAGAACGAGCCCCGGGATCCACGGGGCAACGGGGAAGCCCCTCAGGGATGACGCACTTGCCACCCGCTGCGGGTATGGCAACCATGCGGATGCGGCCAATAACGTCACGACAAGAAGGAACAGCCTACTTCCCAACGCAGTCGCGAAGGGACGAAGACCTAGTACCGCACAGAGCTCGCCCAGCGCGACGGAGACGGCTAGAACCGCAAGAAATACGTCGGGAACGGCCGCGAGCACGCGCGCCGCGTTCCGGCCTGTTCGCGCTCTTTGGTCCCCCCTTCGTCTGACCATGATGGGAGGCTATGCGACATGCCTGCGACAGGAGTGCTGGCTCCTCATTGAACAGGCGGCTTTCAGCGACGATCGTCCGTTCGGCCTAGGTTGGCTACCCTATTCGGTTCCGTTCCCAGGCCCTCGCCCAGACTGGCACTGGCCCGGCCTAGCCTCAGCAGGATACAGACCACGGGGACGGGAGACAGCATGGCCGCGGTACCGGCGCCGGCCGAGATCGGTTTCGTACGGGCTCGGAAATCTACTGACGGTCGTGTCGTGCGATTCGCACTCGTCGGAGTCGGCAGCACTCTCGCACACCTCGCTCTGTTTACTGTGATTTTGGGTGCTGTCGAGAAGAGCCAGCTCGCTAACCTCATCGCTCTGGCCGTCGCAACGGTCGCCAACACGGCTGCCAACCGCCGGTGGACCTTCGGGATCCGAGGAAGCACGGCTGTGGTGCGCCAGCATTTCCAAGCGTTCGTGCTCTTCTTCATTACCTGGGGGCTGTCATCGGCAGCTCTGGGCTTTCTTCACCACGTCTCGGCGGCCCCTCGGCCACTCACCCAGGTTGTCGTAGTCGCCTTGTCGATGGCGGGCTCAACCTTGCTCCGCTTCGCAGGCATGCGCGCGTGGATCTTCCGCCAGACCCAATGACTCTCACGTCCATGGCGCTGCCCAGATGCCCAGGTGTGGATCGACGTATAGGCGTATTGCTTCGGCGGGAAGGCGTTTGCAAGGCGCTGCTATCGAATGCCGATCTCCCGCCACAGGTTCATCCATGACCGCAGAAGGAACCCACAGGCGGCCACCCAGTCAGTGCCCAGCCGAGATCAGTGCCAGCGATTGCACTGCTGCCGACTCGGACGTCGGCCTCACGCTTGCCGAGCGGGAACTGCGGGTTCCGACATCCCCTTGCCTGGGGTCGACTGACGTCTCTACCCGCCCGACAAAGGTGGAGGAAGACAGCCGTGAGAGCTTTAGGCCGCCCCACCTGAACCGCTCACCCGCGCTCGATGGGATGAGAGGACTTGCCGCTCTGGCGGTTGTCCTGACCCATTTCGCAGATTACTGGGGTGCTCTCCCATGGTGCCCTTTGGGCGGCATGGGCGTCCTAGTCTTCTTCGTCCTCTCCGGATACCTCATCGCGCGGGTCACCGTCCGCCAAGGGCATAGTTGGGCTGTTTACCGTGCCTTCGTCCGGCGCCGAGCGGTTCGGCTTGGCCCAGCCATCGTGACCATGAGTGTGGTGGTGCCACTCCTCCTGTGGCTGGACGGAATGCCGCGCCAACGGGCATTGGGCGAGGCCTTCCGGACGGCCACGCAGACCACGGGACTGAGTTCCCTCTTTGGCTGGGAGGTCCACCCGGCCCTGCAACCTCCCTGGAGCCTCACCACGGAGTGGCTCTTCTACCTTGCCTTCCCTTTGGCGGTGCTAGTCGCAAGGCGTCGAGGGGCGGGCACCGACGCCTTGGGCCGAATCATGCTGTGCGCCGCTGCGGGGTTCTACATCTGTGCCTTGCCGCTGAATCATGAGCAGTTCTATTCGGTCCCCCTGTCCAACGTGGGCGTCATGTGCGTTGGCGCAGCCCTCGCATTCGCACACGAGTCGGACTGGGCGGGGCCCGCACTCATTACTAGTGGACCAGGGCCATACGCAGGACTCGCCATGGTCTTGATATTTGTGCTCCTGCCCGGGTACGGGGCCAGTTGGGGCTACGCCGTGGCCGTCCTACCGGCAACCGCCTTGGCTGCGGCGGTGATGATCCACGGAGTGCATCACCGCCACCCGGTCCTTCGCGTCCTTGCGCTGCGACCGCTCGTCACCGTGGGGGTCCGCTCTTACAGTCTCTACCTTTGGCACGTGCCGGTCATGTGGTTCGTGTGGCGCGCTGTCGGAGGCCATGGCCTGATCCCGATGTTCCTTCTTGGTGTCCCCCTCATCGCACTCGTCACGACGATCAGCTTCATCTGCCTGGAGCGGCCAGCGCTTCCCGCACGGCAGTGACGACGACGCGAAACGGTCGAAGCAAGGACCCTCACGTGAGGCTCGGAGAGATGCGTATGCCGCCCGCTCGGGTGAGCGGGCGGCATACCGGTGCGTTCCTGAACCGGCGGGCTCAGTAGCGGTAGTGCTCCGGCTTGTAGGGGCCGGCGACATCGACGCCGAGGTACTCGGCCTGGCCCTTGGTCAGCTCGGTGAGCTTGGCGCCAAGGGCGTCGAGGTGCAGGCGCGCGACCTTCTCGTCGAGGTGCTTGGGCAGGACGTAGACCTTGTTCTCGTACTCGCCCGGCTTCGTCCAGAGCTCGATCTGGGCAATCGTCTGGTTGGAGAACGAGTTGGACATGACGAACGACGGGTGGCCCGTGGCGTTGCCGAGGTTCATCAGGCGGCCCTCGGACAGCACGATGATCGAGGAGCCCGACTCGAAGGTCCACTCGTGGACCTGCGGCTTGATCTGGGTCTTGGTGATGCCGGGAACCTTCGCGAGTCCGGCCATGTCGATCTCGTTGTCGAAGTGGCCGATGTTGGCGACGATCGCCTTGTTCTTCATCTGCTGCATGTGCTCGGCGGTGATGACGTCGTAGCAGCCGGTGGTGGTGATGAAGATGTCGGCGGTGTCGACGACGTCCTCGAGACGAGCCACCTGGAAGCCCTCCATGGCGGCCTGCAGGGCGCAGATCGGGTCGACCTCGGTGACGATGACGCGGGCGCCCTGGCCGGCCAGGGACTGCGCGCAACCCTTGCCGACGTCGCCGTAGCCGCAGACCACGGCGACCTTGCCACCGATGAGCACGTCGGTGGCCCGGTTAAGGCCGTCGATCAGGGAGTGGCGGCAGCCGTACTTGTTGTCGAACTTGGACTTGGTGACCGAGTCGTTGACGTTGATGGCCGGGAAGAGCAGGTTGCCGGCCTCGGCCAGCTGGTAGAGGCGGTGGACACCGGTGGTGGTCTCCTCGGTGACGCCCTTGATCCCCTCGGAGACCTTGGTCCACTTCTTGGCGTCGGCCTCGAGGGTCCTGCGGACCAGCGACTTGAAGACGCCGAACTCCTCGGAGTCCTCCTCGGTGGTGGGGGGCACCTGGCCGGCGGCCTCCCACTCGCGGCCCTTGTGGACCAGCATCGTGGCGTCGCCGCCGTCGTCGAGGATCATGTTCGGCCCGTCGCCGTTGGGCCAGGTGAGGATCTGCTCGGTGCAGTCCCAGTACTCCTCGAGCGTCTCGCCCTTCCAGGCGAACACCGGCACGCCGGCGGGCGCCTCCGGGGTGCCGGTGCCGACGACGACCGCCGCGGCCGCCTCGTCCTGGGTCGAGTAGATGTTGCACGAGGCCCAGCGGACCTCGGCGCCGAGGGCGGTGAGGGTCTCGATGAGCACGGCGGTCTGCACGGTCATGTGCAGCGAGCCGGCGATCTTGGCGCCCTTGAGGGGCTGGCTCTCGCCGAACTCCTCGCGCAGGGCCATGAGGCCGGGCATCTCGTGCTCGGCGAGGCGAATCTGGTGACGGCCGGCCTCGGCGAGGCTCAGGTCGGCAACCTTGTAGTCAAAAGACATGGAGATACTCCTGTGGGTCTGACTTGTTCGGTGTGCGACCCGGCGTAGCCCATCTGGGCGCGCTGAGCGGGTTATCACCCACGCCGGCAGTTCTCCAGTCTAGCGGGGCAACGCTCGCGGACCCCAACCGAACGGACCGACGGGTGGCGGCCTTCGGGCTGCGAAGGCCCTCGTCCGCTAGCGTGCCCACGGTGGGGACTGTGTCAGTACGCGACCGATTGCCGCGCGACCTCGCCATCGTCATCGGGGTGGCAGACACGTACGTGGCGGTCCGCGGGGCGCTTCGGCACGGGCTCGGATGGGACGCCCACGCCTATTTTCTCGCGTGGCCCGGCTCCCTGTACGACGTCCCTCCGGGCCAGATCGACGCCTACAACTACAGCCCTGCCTTCGCGCAACTCATCTGGCCGCTCGCCCACCTGCCTTGGCCGGCGTTCTGTGCTCTGTTCGTGGGGGCAGCCGCAGTCGGCACCGGCTGGCTGCTGCGACCCCTCCGACTATCGGTGGGCTTGCCGTTGTGGTTCGCATTCACCCCCGAGATCCTGTCGGGAAACATCTACTGGCTACTGGCGGTCGTTGCCGTCCTCGGGCTGGGAAGAGGGTGGCCGTGGGTACTGGCCGCCCTGACGAAGGTACTGCCAACACCGGGCCCTTTGTGGTTTCTGATCCGAGGGGACTGGGGCCGACTCACTGGGTTTGCCGCCGCCTTCGCCGCCGTTACCGCTGTGTCGATCGCCAGCGCCCCCGACCTGTGGAGGCAGTGGTTCGACTTCCTCACCTCGCATCGCGGGGACACCGGCGCGGCAAGCCTGGCGTTCGTCCCGCCATTGTGGCTGCGCCTGCCCGTGGCGCTTGTGCTGCTCGCTTGGGGGGCCCGACGGGACCGGCCTTGGGTCTTGGCGCCGGTCATGCTGCTCGCCACTCCGGTCGTAGGGATGGGCTCGTTCGCCCTGCTTGCGGCACTCCCCCGCTTGCGCATGCAACCTGCGGCGGAGGATCACCTGCTCTCGCCACTCGTACGGGGTGAAGTGACCCGCAGCCCAGGCGACCAAGGCTGATGACTGCGTCGGGATCCCCGTACCCCTGCTGTCGTCCCTGTCGTCCGCCCGCTTGTCCCAGTCCACCATGAGCTGCACCACCGGGGGCAGGTCGTCCCTTTGGCTCCCTTCCGCGCGGCCACGCCCGACCCGGGACGAACCAACGCATACTTCTACGCGTGACCGTGACGCGCGCCCCCAAGGACCACCTTGCCAGCGTCACCGCTCGGCGCCCCGCGGCAGCCCGCGTCCCTTCTCGGCGACGCAGAATCTGGGCAGACCCCCTCGCTGGCCCCCTGGTGGTTACGGTGTCGTCCCTGGCGGCAGCAGCTCAGGCGTTGCGGTTGTGGCAGTGGCGACCGGGCCTTCCCATGGGCCTCGACGGTGACGCGTCCTATGTGCTCATGCAGGTGCGTACGATCCTCGAGCAAGGCTGGTACGCCCCAACGTCCCGCATTGGCGCGCCAGACGGCCTCAACCCGTCTTGGCACTCCACCGCCGACGTCCTGAACTTCGCCACGATCCGACTGCTTGGCCTGTTCGGCGGCAGCCCGGCCACCGTCAGTGCCCTTTTCTTCATCGCGCAGTTTCCCCTCGCCGCTCTGTCCGCCTACTGGCTTGCGCGCCACCTGAGGGTTGGCCGCCCCGGGGCCGTTGTCGTAGGTGTGCTCTTTGCTGTGCTCCCCGGGCACCAGGTCTGGTTCGCCCATCTCTGGCTCGCGGCGTACTGGATGGTCCCGCTCGCACTCTGGCTCGTCGTCGAGGTGGCCCGAGGAAACAGGCTGTGGCCCCAGCTCTCAGACTTGCGCGGTCCTGGCGCCACGGCCGCCCGCTGGTCTGCCATGCGGCTCATAGCCATGGGCGTCGCGGTCGGGTTGGCCGACGTCTACTACGTCGCCTTCACCCTGCTCCTCATCAGCGGCGTGCTCCTTCTGCGTCTGGTCACGGGCACACGTCCACGTAACCTGCTACCGGGGGCTGGGGTGGCCGCGGCGGTCGGCGGACTCTGCGCGATATCGCTCGTCGCCGTGACCCGCGGCCGGGCTGGCGACCAGGTCACCGGAGGCCTACCGGCCCAGCGCGTCATCGGCGAGTCCGAGACGTATGCAGGCAGACTCATCGACCTGGTTCTGCCCTGGTACGAGCATCGCAGCGAGCCGCTGCGTTTCCTCACCAACGCCTACGGCGTCGCGACCACGCCCAGCGTTGAACGGCCTGCCCTCGGCGTAGTCGCCCTCGTCGGCCTTGGAGCGCTCCTTGTGACGACGTTCGCTGCCCTGCTCACCGGCCGTCGTGTGGGTCCGCTGCCCGGACTCCTTTCTGCCCTCGCCGTCATCTGCCTGGGCTTCTACACAAGGGGCGGACTTGGGTCACTCGTCGCACTCTTCGTCACGCCCCAGATCCGGACATGGTCTCGGTTCGTGGTGCTGGTCGGACTGCTGGGCCTGCTTGTCGTCGGTCTCGCCCTCACGCGGGTTGGGGCACAAAGGGGCCGCCGACTCGTCTGGCCGCTCGCCGCCATCGTCACGCTCGTGGGCGTATTCGACCAGACGAGTCCCGCTGCGGCGCCACACTATGAGGCGCTGCGGCACCGCACCGCCGACCTCACGGCATACACAGTTGCACTTCATCGCGAGGTCGGGGACTGCCCAGTGTTCCAACTACCAGTCGTCTCGTTTCCCGAGGAGCCACCGCCGGGGCGGATGGGCGACTACGACCACCTCCTTCCGAGCACGTTCGCCCCTAAGGGGCTGTCGTGGAGCTACGGCGCCATCCGTGGCACCGCGCGCGCAGACTGGCAGCTCGCGCTGCCCGTCGCCCGCACACCACAGCTGCTTGACGACATCGCGGCCGCTGGTTTCTGCGCGGTCGAGGTAGACCGTGATGGGTATGCCGGTGGCGACGACCCCAGCGCCGACATCAGACGCGTTGCCGGCGTACCGGTAGCGAGCGCCGTCCCAGAGGCGCTCGACGCGTACGACCTGCGGCGGCTGCGCGCCGACCACTCGCGCCGCGACGCGGTGCTCCAGCCGGTGGTCGTCAGCGCCGCGGGATCGCTCATTGACACGAGCGGGACCGATCCGTTCCAGTGGACCGGACCATCCACCGTAATCACCCTGGCCAACATGGGCAGGGGGCCTCGTCCCCTCACGTTGACTTTTCGGCTCGAGGGCATCGGTCCCACCCAGCGCACAGTTGTGGTGACGGCGCCGGGAGCCCAGCGCAGGGTCACGGTGTCCGCGAACCGCTCAGAGCTGGTGTCGCTGGCTCTGACCGTCCAACCGGGCTCGACGCGGGTCGAGGTCTCCACCGACGGCAGAGCCGAGTCAGTTCCCGGCACCGCCGGGTCCGTCGTCGCCGCACTGCGGCTGTCGAACCTGCGGGTCGACGCCAATGGGGTGGTCAACGCCGCCAGCCTGCAGCAGTTCGCCGCCGCCAGCCCGAGGTCGCTCCAATGACCGTCTCGGTCCAGAAAGCGACTTCGCGGGCGGCGGCCGAACGCGCCGAACCCAACCTGCTCAAGTGGGCACCCGCAGTTGCTTTCGGCCTACTCCTGCTCTCACTATCTCGACACGCCGCGGCGGGAATCTCCGACCCGGACACTCCGTGGCATGTCTTGGCAGGCCGCTACCTCTGGGACACCTGGCAGTTCAGCGGTCCAGACCCGTTCTCCCGGTTCACCACCGGTCCGTGGGTACTCAACCAGTGGCTACCCGAACTGATCTTCGCTGCTGCCGACCATGTCGGAGGACTCGCCGCCGTAGCGTGGCTTGCGCAAGTGGGGCGCTTGACCGTCTGCCTCCTGCTCTACGCCGCGTGCCGGCGCCAAGCGGGCGGGCTCCCGGCAGCGTTGGTCGCCGGTGTGGCCGTGTTGGGCACTGCAGACAGTCTCAGCCCTCGCCCCCAGCTCGTCGGGTTCGCCCTCCTCGCCGTGACCCTGGACGCGTGGCTGCGGACCACCACAGACGTCCGACCGCGGTGGTGGCTAATGGCCGTGTCGTACGTCTGGTCCTGCTCGCACGGCACCTGGGTCGTCGGCATCACGGTCGGCATCGCAGCCGTTGCCGGTCTAGCGCTGGACCGCCGCATCGACCTCCGGGCGGCAGTACGACTCGCGGCAATTCCTGCGGGTAGTGCGCTTCTTGCGGTACTAACCCCCGTCGGTCCCGCGTTGCTTGGGTCGTTTCGCGCCGTGCGGGCGGTGAGTCCCTACATCCAGGAGTGGCGCCTGCCCACCACGCCCACACCCTCGGTCATCGCGACTGCCACATTGCTGCTCCTGGTGCCACTCGGGTGGCTCCTGGCTCGCAGGACCTTCTCATGGACGACGCTGGCCCTGTGGCTGGTCGCGCTCGCCTGGGGTGTCAGCAGCATGCGCACCGTCGCGGTGGGGGCGATCGTCATCGCGCCGCTCGCGGCATCGGCGCTCAACGCCATGATTGGCCGGCCGTGGATGGCCGCGTCAAGGGGCGAGCGAGGGTTTCTGGGCCTGGCAGCGCTTCTCGCCGTGGCCTTGTCGGCGGCGCTTGCTGCGGGTGGTCCTCGCAACCAGACAGGGGTCCCACACGCGTTCGACCGCACCCTCGCGGCGATGCCGCGAGGCACCGTCGTCTACAACTCCGATCTTCTCGGCGGATGGCTCATGTATAGGTACCCCGGCATCGCGCAGACGGCTGACACCAGGGTGGAGCTGTACGGGCCGAGTTCGGCGCGGGACTACCTTGACGTCATGGCGGCCCGACGCGGCTGGGAGCAGGGCCTCGCCCACTTCGCACCTGCAGCTGCCATCGTCGAGCAGCACCTCCCCCTGGTCGATGCACTTCGCACAAACGGGTGGCAGGAGCGTGGCAGGGACGCTGGCTACGTCCTCCTCATCGCCCCGTGACGAGTCAGCCCCATATCGGCCGTTTGGTCGGGTTTAGCACGCCGAACATCCCTAACCCGCCTCATGGCCTTCCCTGCCTGCGGACCGGTTCCTACCGTGCTGGTGTCCGGTAGGAGGGATTCATGTACCGAGGGCTCCGGGTCGCGGTGGTGGTGCCCGCCCACAACGAGGAGCGGCTCATCGGCCGCACCGTGTCGACCATGCCTGACTTTGTGGACCACATCATCGTCGTCGACGACGCCAGCTCTGATGGCACAGCCGAGGCTGCGAAGGCGGTGGGCGACTCCCGGGCGCAAGTGATCACCCTCATCGAGAACCAAGGTGTTGGTGGGGCAATCCTGACCGGCCACGCCGAGGCGCTCGTGCTCGATGCGGACGTCTCGGTTGTCATGGCTGGCGACGCACAGATGGACCCGGACTACCTGCCTGCCCTGCTGGACCCGATCGCCTCAGGTGAGGCGCAGTTCACCAAGGGCAACCGCTTCTACGGCAAGGGTTCCTTCGCCGGCATGCCCAGGCACCGGATCCTCGGCAACCTGGCACTCTCGTTCCTCACCAAGGCGGCTTCGGGCTACTGGAACCTCTTCGATCCACTGAACGGCTACACGGCTATCAGCCGTGAGGCACTGCTGCGACTGGACCTGTCCCAAATCGAACGGCGGTATGAGTTCGAGAACGATCTACTCATCCACCTCAACATCCAGCGCGTTCGCGCAGTCGATGTAGCCATCCCGGCGCAGTACGGTGACGAAGTCTCCGGCATAAACCTGCGCAAGCAGGCGCCGCGGGCGGTTCGCCACCTGGCTCGCGGCTTCTGGTCCCGAATCTGGTGGAAGTACGTCCTGCAGTCCTTCTCTGCCGTGGCCCTCATGCTGTTCGGGGGCCTCGTGCTCACTGGCGTCGGTCTGGCCATCAGCCTTTGGACTGCCGTCCACACTCTCGGGCCAGCGACCGCCAGTGCGGGCACCGTGGTCCTCGCTGTGGCTCCGCTTCTCAGCGGATTTCACATGTTGATCTACGCCATGGTCCTGGACATCCAGGACAACACAGCCCGCTGAGTCCGTGTGGCCCAACTCCGTTTGGTTATGAGAACCGCCCTTGCCCACAGGCCTGGTCCAAGTCCATTCATATACGGCCTTGCCGCCGTCGTCATAGTGGTGGCTCCGCTTCTCACGCTCCCGGCAATCAGTCGAGGGTACGACTTCACGGACGAGGGGATGTATCTCAACGCGATCAGCCATCCGGGAGACGACAAGTCAACCGTGCTGCTGTTCGGTTGGATCTACCACCCGTTGTATGACGTTCTTGGCGCCGACGTGGCGCGGGTGCGCGCAGCTGGAATCGCGATGACGTTTCTCTGTTGCGCGGTTGCCGGGTGGGTGGTGTTAGGTGTGGGCGTCCCTTCGCGCCATCAGGCGCCCCCGCGACCTCTCCGCTTGGCATTGGCCGGCGGGACAGGCGCTATGGGCCTTCTCATTTACGCGGGCATGCCGATCAGCCCTTCGTACAACAGTCTGGCGCTCCAATCTGTCGCCATCACCGTAGCCGGGCTGGGACCCGGCTTGTACTCGACGGGACTCAGGGGCTGGCTGGGTTGGGCAGTCGCGGGCATCGGCGAGGCGGTCGCGTTTGGTGCCAAACCCACAACCGCCGCAGTCCTTGGCATCCTTATCATCTTCGTGAGCTTCTCCGACGTCCGCCGGTACCTGCGGGGACTCACGGTCGCACTTGCTTGCGCTGCCGCCGTAGGACTGGGGACCGCCATTCTCGTGCGACAACCCCCCGCGCACATTGTCGACACCGTTGCCGCAGGCGCGAAGGTGACCGAACTTCTGGGCAATCATCCAGCCCTCATCCGCCTAGACCCTGTGGTCCTGCTGCCGGCGATAGCTCTCATGGGGCTGCTCGCGGCCACCTGCCTGGGCATGGCGTCGTGGTGCCTGCCTGGCGTTTCATCCGTGGATCGCCGTGGCGTTGCCGTCTCGATGCTGCTCATCGTCGCAGCCGGTTTGTCTTCAGTGGCGGTCTTCGCGTTGGTGGGGAGCGGTCGGGATGGTTCGAGCATTACCGATGCTTCCGCGCTTCTGTGCCTACTCCCAGGGATGACCTTGATCGGCGGAGTTGTAGCGCTTGCGAAGATCGGACGGACCACGTCCCTAGGAGTATCGACCGCCAAGCCGCAGACCGATCGTCTGTTCATCGTGATTCTGCTCGTCTTGCCGTTGGTGCACGCCTTTGGGACCAACAACAACTACTGGAGCTCGGCAGGCAGGGCTTCGACCTTCTGGCTCATGTCGGCTGGCCTCGCCCTCGCCGGCCGTGGCTCGGTGGGGAATCGCATGTCGTTAGCTTGCTTAGGCTACGGAGTGCTCATCACGGAAACCCTTCTCAGCGCCAGCATCTGGCTTCCTTATCATCAAGGCTCTTTGCTCGAGGCAACCGTTCCCACCCAACTGGGGCCGGGAAGCAGCGAAGTGCGGCTCTCACCGAATCAGGCCGCCGAAATTTCGTCGATGCGAACGGTAATGCAATCGCATGGGATGACCCGCGACACTAGGATCATCGACTTCACAGGAGTATCGCCGGGTTTCATCTACGCGGTTGGAGCCAGAGCCGCGGGCCAGGCGTGGCTTCTTAACGACGGACCGAACAGTACGACCTCCGCCACCTACGCCTTGTCCCGAGACCGGTGTGTCGCAAGCGGGGCATGGCTGCTTGTTTCCAGCGGCGGGAAGGCCATAGACCACACCGCGGTCCTGAAGGCTCTCGGACTCGACTACGACCGTGGCTACGAGGCTGTTGGCAAGATCTCGACGGTCGCGGGCAGCCAGTCCCCGGGTGGTTCGGGCATCTCTGTCTTCAAGCCGAGCGCCACATCAGATGACGCCAGCTGCACATCATCCAGTACGGGCGAACGGTAACTCGACTTAATGCTGGGGGTTCATCGTCACACTTGAGATTCACACCCCGCACCAGCCGGGACGACGACAGACGACCCCGGTGACATGCCCTGTCGCTTTCACCACGTGGCTCGGAGGTACTGCTCGGGCCAACGGACCTCGCCGCCCAGCTCTGCGGCCGCCCGTAGGGGCCAGTGCGGCTCACGCAGCAGCTCCCGGGCGAGCAGCACCACGTCGGCCGACCCGTCGGCCAGGATGTCGGCCGCCTGCTTCGGCTCGGTGATGAGTCCGACCGCACCCGTGGCCACCCCAGCGGAGCGACGCACCTCAGCGGCGAACGGCACCTGGTAGCCCGGTCCGACGGTGATCTCCTGCCTCGGGTCGTTCCCGCCTGACGAGCAGTCGATGAGGTCCGCTCCTGCAGCAGCAAGCAGCCGGGACACCTGCACGGTGTCGTCCAGTGACCAGCCGCCCTCGACCCAGTCGGTCGCCGACAGGCGCACCACGACCGGCGCGTCCTCCCCCACAGCGGCACGCACCGCGGCATACGTCTCCATCAGCAGGCGGGTGCGTCCCTCGAAGTCCCCGCCATAGGCGTCGGTGCGGCTGTTCGACAGCGGCGAGAGGAGCTCGTGCAGCAGATAGCCGTGTGCGGCGTGGATCTCGAGGACCTCGAAGCCAGCGCGCAGGGCACGCTCGGCTGCCGCGGCGAACAGACCGGGCACCTCCTGCACCTCAGCCAGCGACAGGGCCCGAGGGATCAGCAGCCGACCGAACGCGTTGCCGTCGGGACCCACCGGTTCCCAACCGCCCTCGTCCGGTCCGGCTGTGCCGTGCACCCACGGCGGGTTGACCGAGGCCTTGCGGCCGGCGTGAGCCAACTGGATGCCCGGCGTCGCACCTTGCGAGCGGATGAACTCAGTGATCCGCGACCACGCCTGCACCTGCTCGTCGTTCCAGATGCCAGCGTCCTGGGGGCTGATCCGCCCCTCCGGCGACACAGCGGCGGCCTCCGTGAAGACCAGCCCCGCTCCCCCACGCGCGAACGAGCCGAGATGCACCAGGTGCCAGTCGTTGACCACGCCGTCCGTCGCCGAGTACTGGCACATCGGCGAGACCCAGATGCGGTTTCGCACCTCGGTCGAGCGCAGCGTGATGGGGTCGAAGAGCGTGCGGGCCATGACGGCGGCAACCCGTTGCAGGAGCCGACTATTCCTGGCGTATACGGTCGGAGACGTGACTCCTGCTGCCGGAAACCTCACCTGGACGACCGCCAACGCGGACCAGGCCCGCGCCCTGCTCGCGCCCCCCGTCGCCGAGTCGATCCACCTCGTGCCCGACGCCCGGGTGGCTCCGATCGACCCGACGCTGGCGGACACCGCCGCCTTCTGCGAGGCCTACGCCTCGCCGCCGGAGCACTCGGCCAACTGCGTGGTCGTGGTCGGCAAGCGCGCCGGTGAGGTCCGGTATGCCGCGGTGCTGGTGCTCGCGACGATGCGCGCCGACATCAACGGCGTGGTTCGCCGGCACCTCGACGTCCGCAAGATCTCCTTCGCCCCGCAGGACGAGGCGGTGCAGCTCACGGGCATGGAGTTCGGCGGCATCACCCCGGTCGGCCTTCCCGACAGCTGGCCACTTCTGGTCGACGCGGCCGTCGTTGCGGCCGGTGAGGTCGTCATCGGCAGCGGCATCCGCGGCAGCAAGCTGCTCGTACCGTCGGCCGGACTACTTAAACTGCCCGGTGCCCAGGGGCTCCAGCTGGCAGTGTAGGAATCAGACGGCGCCCTTCATGAGGCAGGTATGGCGCCCTCGGCCTTTCGTGCAGGTCGTACGAACGGCCATATAAAAGTGCATAGCGCAACCAAGTGTTCCCGGTGCCTCCAGACTGTTGCCCTATGAACGCAGGCCTGCTGGACGTGGCCGTCGGCCCATCCTCGATGGCGCCCCCGCGTCGAAACCCAGCGCTCGACGGACTGCGAGGTCTGGCGGTGCTGCTCGTCATCCTTTCGCACACCGTGGACCCTAACTTCGAACCCATGGGGGCCATCGGGGTCACCATCTTCTTCGTCCTGTCCGGCTACCTCATCACCACGCTTTTGCTGGAGGAGCGAGGTGCGACGGGCAGGATCGATCGGCGCCGCTTCTATTCGCGGCGGGCATGGCGCCTGCTGCCTGCTCTGGCGATTCTCTTGAGTGCAGAAGTTGCTTGGCGCTTGGCCGCCGGGGTCACCCTCAGCCCTGTCGCGATCGCCGCCTCGTATGGGACCAACATCGCGATGGCCATGGGTGTCGACGTGTCAACGCTCGGCCACACATGGTCATTGTCGCTGGAGGAGCAGTTCTACCTCCTGTGGCCCCTGGCGCTCCCATTCGTCATGCGTCGCAACCCAGTAGCCACCATCGTCTTCGCGGCCGCAGTGTCTGGCCTGGCACGGGTTGCAATCTCTGTGTTGGCTCCTTGGCCGGTGTCATTCTTCAGCCCAGCCACCCGCGCGGACGCCATCTTGGTCGGGTGCGCGTTGGCCGTAGCGCTGCGCCAGGAGCCAAGGCCATCACGGCTTGGCCTCTTTGCTGGACTCGCAGCGACTCTGCTCACCCTGAGCTGTCTCACCGTCGGGGTACCGGCTGCGATTGCCTTGATCGCTCCTGCGTCCTTGGCGACCGCCCTGCTCATTGCGCGACTCACGGCGACCTCGGGCGGGGTTTTCGGGACCGTACTTGGGTGGTCGCCTTTGCGCTACACCGGCCGCATCTCGTATGGCCTGTACCTCTGGCACCCTCTGATGCTCAGCATGGCCCACGTCCATCGGTTTCCTGTCGTCGTGTTCACTCTCGTGAGCACCTTCGCCGTGGCGAGCATTTCCTGGCACGCTGTCGAGCACCCGATCCTGCGACTGCGGTTGCACCAGGGCCGTCGCATGGCTAGAACTGTTCCTGCCACCGCGGGCGGCCCATAACGATGGGACTCCCTCCAGCCTGATACTCGGCGTCGAATCTGAATGGACCAGAGCAGGCGTAGGTGGCTTGGGACTCTACGCTAGGCGGGGCCCAACCCGGTGACCGTCATGGCAGCGGCATCCGCGGCAGCAAGCTCCTCGAGCCGTCTGCCGGGCTGCTCGACCTACCCGGCGCCCAAGAGCTCCAGCTGGCGCAGTAACGAATCCCGCTTTCCGCACTTGGAGGGCGGGGCCTGCCAGTGACGGCGCCGCGATGCCCGCCGTCCTAGGTCCTTCCAGCGCGAGCAGCAAGAAGCCCCCCAGCAACGGCTCCGACGAGGGGGCATCCGCCCGCCAACAGCAGGGCGACACCGAGGGTCTGGCTCTCCTGGAGGGGAAGGGAGCTCAGTACCGGCCCGATGAGCACGATCGCCAAGCACATGCCGGCCACCCCTCCGAAGAGGACGCCGACGATCAAACCCAGTACACGTCCCATCATGCCCCCCGGCTCGTCGCGTCGTACCCGAGGAGCGTACCCACAAGCGGAGCTCAGGACGTCAGTCGTGGAAATTCTTCACGGGGCCGAAGTCGGTGATGGCCACCGCCGCTTCTCCCGTGGCGCCCGACGCCTCGAGGTCGACGACGGCCGTGATGGCCCAGTCGTGGTCGCCCTCGGGATCGTCGATGACCTGGCGGACCAGCCACTGCCCCGGCTCGCGGGTGATCTGCAACAGCGCCGGGCCCCGCGCGTCTGACCCCGTGCCGATGGAGTCATACTCGGAGAAGTAGTCCTCGATCGCCTCCTGCCACCGGTCGGCGTCCCACCCTGCGGCGGCATCGAGCTCGCCGAGGTCGATCCACCGCCGCAAGGCTGCCAGCTCGACCCGTCGGAACATCGCGTTGCGCACCAGCACCCGGAAGGCCCGCTCGTTGGCGGTGATCGGCCGAGGCTCGCCCGCCACTCCCCCGGGCCGAACCTCGCCCTCGCCGTCCAAAGTGCCTGACAAGGCAGTGGGATCGGTCAACGCTTCCCACTCGTCGAGCAGGCTCGAGTCGGTCTGACGCACCACCTCACCCAGCCACTCGATGAGGTCGGTGAGCTCGTCTGTCTTGGCCGAGTCCGGCACCGTCTGGCGCAGCGCCTTGTAGCAGTCCGAGAGGTACCGCAGCACAAGCCCTTCGGACCGCGACAGCCCGTAGTAGGCGACGAACTCACCGAACGTCATGGCGCGCTCCCACAGGTCGCGCACCACCGACTTCGGCGAGAGCGGCGTCTCGGCCACCCACGGGTGGCCCTGTCTGTAGGTCTCGAAGACCGCCTCCAGCAGCTCCTGCAGCGGCTTGGGGTACTCGACGTCCTCGAGCAGCTCCATCCGCTCGTCGTACTCGATGCCCTCGGCCTTCATCTCCGCGACAGCCTCGCCGCGCGCCTTGAACTGCTGGGCCATCAGCACCTGACGCGGGTCGTCGAGCGTCGCCTCCACCACCGACACCACGTCGAGCGCGTAGGTCGGCGACTCCTCGTCCAGCACCGAGAACGCCGCCAGCGCGAACGGCGACAACGCCTGGTTGAGGGCGAACCCGAACTGCAGGTCCTCCACCAGCCGCACCGCACGGCCGAACTGGTCCGGCTCGTCGAGCCGCTCCACCACCCCGGCCGTCAGCAGCGACCGGTAGATCTGGATCGCCCGTCGCGCCAACCGAGCCTGGCGGCGGGGGTCCTCGTGGTTGTCGCGCAACAGCTTTCGCATCGCCTCGAACGGGTCACCCTCGCGGGCAAGGACGTTCAGCAGCATCGAGTGGCTGACCTGCATGCGCGAGACCAGCGGCTCGGGCTCGGCCTCGACCAGCCGGTGGAACTGCTCCTCGGTCCACGTCACGAAGCCCTCGGGCGGCTTCTTGCGCTGCACCTTCCGCTGCTTCTTGGGGTCATCCCCCGCCTTCAGCAGCGCCCGGTGGTTCTCGATGACGTGCTCGGGCGCCTGCACCACAACAGAGCCGGACGTGTCATAGCCGGCCCGGCCGGCTCGCCCCGCGATCTGGTGGAACTCGCGTGCCTTGAGCAGCCGCTGGCGCGACCCGTCGAACTTGGTGAGCCCCGTCAGCACCACCGTGCGGATCGGCACGTTGATGCCCACCCCGAGGGTGTCGGTGCCGCAGATGACCTTGAGCAACCCCGCCTGCGCCAGCTGCTCGACCAGCCGCCGGTACTTGGGCAGCATGCCGGCGTGGTGCACCCCGATGCCGTGGCGCACCAGCCGCGAGAGCGTCTTGCCGAAACCTGCGGAGAACCTGAAACCCCCGATGAGAGAGGCGATCTCGGCCTTCTCCTCCTTCGTGCAGACGTTGATGGACATCAGCGACTGCGCCCGCTCCAGAGCCGCAGCCTGGGTGAAGTGCACGACGTAGACCGGCGCCTGGTGCGTCGTCAGCAGCTCCTCGAGCGTCTCGTGCAGCGGCGTCAGCGCCCACGAGTACGACAGCGGCACGGGTCGCTCCGCCGACGTCACCACCGCGGTCGTGCGGCCGGTGCGCCGGGTCAGGTCCTTCTGGAACGGCGTGACGTCACCGAGGGTCGCCGACATGAGGACGAACTGCGTGCGCGCCAGCTCGAGCAGCGGCACCTGCCACGCCCAGCCGCGGTCGGGCTCGGAGTAGAAGTGGAACTCGTCCATCACCACCTGCCCGATCTCGGGCGAGGCGCCGGTCCGCAGCGCGATGTTGGCGAGCACCTCGGCGGTGCAGCAGATGATCGGGGCGTCGGCGTTCACCGACGCGTCGCCGGTCAGCATGCCGACGTTGCTGGCACCGAACAGGTCGCACAGCGCGAAGAACTTCTCCGACACCAGCGCCTTGATCGGCGCCGTGTAGTACGTGCGCACCCCAGCCGCCAGTGCCGCGAAGTGGGCGCCGGTGGCCACCAGGCTCTTCCCCGACCCGGTCGGCGTCGACAGGATCACGTTGGACCCCGTCATCACCTCGATCAGCGCCTCTTCCTGGGCCGGATAGAGCGTCAGCCCCTGGCCCGACGCCCACTGCACGAAGGCGTCGAACAGGGCGTCCGGATCCCGCTCCCCCTCCGGCGGGAGGTGGTCGAGCAGCGTCCCCGACGAGCCGGGACCAGCCGTCCCCGACGAACCGACCACCGGCATGGGACCAGCCCCAGCGGACGAGCCTGGGTCAGCCGTCACCGGCGACCCGAGCGCAGGTCGGCGACGTGCGGGGCCACCGCGGGGTCAAGCCCCAGCCCGAGCGCGAGGTAGGTGGCCGCGAAGTCGGTGACAGCGATCTGCCCCGCCAGCCGCACCAGCGGGTGCCCCGGCTCGGCGGTCACCTGCGACACCTTGACCCCGGTCTCCCGGGCCGACTCCACGACCGCCTCGGTCAGCGCCTCGGCCTCCGCCACCTCGGGAGAGGGGTCCTCCGGCACGGCATCGCGCAGCATCAGCAGGCCGAGCCGTGGCGGCATCGGCCCATCGAGGTAGGGGTCGGCGAAGATGTCGCCGGCCGCGACGCCGCTCGCACCGGCCGACGACGAGCTGAACGCCGTCGTGAAGGGCCCGTCGAAGCAGGCCACGATCTGGGAGGCGGCATCGGGCAGCTCGCCGAACGTCGCCGGCATACGGGCTGTGCGCGCCAGCATGGAAGCGGCGCGTGACGCGGCTACTCCGTTGAGGGGGCCGTCGCCGAGCACGAGCGGGACGGTCTCGGCGAGGTCGACCGCGAGCACCTTTGCCGGGTTGACGAACGACTCCGAGGAGGGCCGGCAGGCCTCCGCGTGCTCGTCGAGGCGGTCGGCCACGTCCGCCAGCACCGCGGCGTCGACGTCGGCGATGCCGATCTGGCCGGCGGCCAGCATGACGGGGGCCAGCATCGACCACAGGTGCGTGCGCGAGCCGTCGCGGTCGTTGCCCACGTTGATGTGCACGCCACGCGCGCGGGCACACACGTCGGCCAGCGGCGAGTCGGACGCCCCAACGGTCAACAGGGAGGCGCCCCGGCGCGCAGCCTCGGCCGCGAGGGCCAGCGGCCCCGCCGCGCGGCCCGACTGCGAGACGGCGATGACGAGGTCGAGTGGCCCGACCCACCCGGGCAGCGGCAGGTTGCGCCGGATCGCCACCGGCACGGGCGAGCCCGGCTCGGCGAGCATCTCGAGCACGTCGCAGATGACCGCCGTGCCGCCGAGCGAGGCGACCAGCACCGACCGGGGGCGCTCACCGCCGGCGACCCGCTCGATTCCCGCGTCCTGCGACAGGGTCAGCGCCTGGCGCACCTGCGCTCCCGCCATCGCGAGCGACCGCAGGGTGCCGTGGGTGTCGAGGGCCGCGCAGGCGTCCTCGTTGTCGATGCGCTTCTCGTCGAGGAACGGGGCCATTGCCGTGCCCGTCAGGCGGGCTTGCGGGCTTCGTCGACGAGCAGCACCGGCACGCCGTCGTCGATGCGGTACTGCAGGCCGCAGGCGGCCGTGTTGGTGCAGTGCAGCTCGGGCTGGCCCGTGGGACCCTCCGCGTCCGCGAGCTCGGCGTGGCACGCCGGGCAGCGGAGGATCTCCCGCAGCCAGGGCTCGATCAGGGGTGCGCCGGCCTTCTCGGTCATCGGGCCTCTCCTCTCACCAGGGCCAGGACGTCGTCCCGCACCCGTTCCATTGTGGCCTCATCGGCGGCCTCGACGTTCAGCCTCAGCAGCGGTTCGGTGTTCGACGGGCGCAGGTTGAACCACCACATCGGGTCACCGTCACCCCCGCGGTGCGTCGCGGTGAAGCCGTCGAGCGTGTCGAACTCCGCGCCCTGCCCCCCCGCCCACTCTCGCACCACCTCGGTGGTGCCCGCAGCATCGGCGACCGTCGAGTTGATCTCGCCGGACGCGGCATACCGGTTGTATGCCGCCATGAAGCGGCTCAGCGGCTCGTCCTGGGTGCCGAGGGCGGCCAGCACGTGCAGCGCGGCGAGCATGCCGGTGTCGGCGAACCAGAAGTCGCGGAAGTAGTAGTGGGCGCTGTGCTCGCCGCCGAAAATGGCGCCCTCGTGGGCCATCTGGGCCTTGATGAAGGAGTGGCCGACCCGCGTGCGGATCCCCCGGGCGCCGCTCTCGGCGATGATCTCGGGGACGGCCGCCGAGGAGATCGCGTTGTAGACGATGCCGACGTCCGCGGCCGGGGTGCCGGCGGCGACCTCACGGGCCACCTCGCGCGCGGCGACCATGGCGGTGATGGCGCTCGGGCTCACCGGCTCGCCGCGCTCGTCGACGACGAAGCAGCGGTCGGCGTCGCCGTCGAAGGCCAGGCCGATGTCGGCGCCGTGCTCGCGGACAGCTGCCTGCAGGTCGCGCAGGTTCTCCGGCTCGAGCGGGTTCGCCTCGTGGTTGGGGAAGGTGCCGTCGAGCTCGAAGTAGAGGTCGACCACCTCGAGCGGCAGCTCGGGCAGCCCGGCGGCGGTGCCGAGCACGGCCGGCACGGTGTGGCCGCCCATGCCGTTGCCGGCGTCGACGACCACCTTGAGCGGGCGGATCTGCGACAGGTCGACCAGCGAGCGCAGGAAGGCGGCGTAGTCGGCCAGCACGTCGCGCTCGGTGACGGTGCCGGGCTCGAGGTCGTCGCGGGCGAACGGCTTGCCGCCGTCGAGGATGGCCTGGCCAAGGTCGCGGACGTCGGTGAGGCCGGAGTCCTGGCCAACCGGGCGGGCGCCGGCGCGGCACAGTTTGATGCCGTTGTACTGCGCCGGGTTGTGGCTGGCGGTGAACATCGCACCGGGCAGGTCGAGGGCGCCGCTGGCGTAGTAGAGGCCGTCAGTGCTGCACAGCCCGATGAGGATGGCGTCGATCCCGTGGGCAGCCACCCCGTCGGCGAACGCCCGGGACAGCTCGGGTGACGACGGCCGCATGTCATGGCCGACCACTACCGCCTTGGCCTGCTCCGGCAACGCGACCACCTGGGCGAACGCCGAGCCGATCGCGTAGGCGACGTCCACGTTGAGCTGGTCGGGCACGACACCACGGACGTCGTAGGCCTTGATGAAGTTGGCAAGCACGGGCGCGGTCACGCCCGAAACCCTATCGGCAGTCAGAGGTCGCGCAGGACGCGCAGGTGGCCGCGCCGGCCGGTCTCGACGGCGCCGGACCGGCTCTCCTCGCCGCGACCGACCTGGCCGGGTACGGCCTGCGGCGTGGGGTGCTCGGTGAGCTTCGGCTTGCCCGCCTCACGGACCGCGTTCGCCAGGGCGAGCAGGTCGTCGTGGGTGGGCTCGGGCTCGACGTACTCCCCCGACAGCCGCACGATCTCCCAGCCCCGCGGCGCGGTGAGGCGCTCGGCGTGGACGGTGCACAGGTCGTAGGTGTGCGGCTCGGCGTAGGTCGCGAGCGGCCCCACGACAGCGGTGGAGTCGGAGTACACGTAGGTCAGGGTGGCGATCGCGGCGTTGGGGCACGCGGTGCGCGAACACCTCCTGGTCAGACTCACGGGTGGACTTTAAACCACGACCGGCAGGAAGCCGCATCGGCGCGCCGTAGCATGGCGAGCATGACCGCTGCCGGCGCTGGTGCGCGCTTCCCCTCGCGGCCCTCTCGGGGCTCCGCCTCGGGGTCGGCCAGTGTGCCGGCGCGCCTGCGCCGCGACCGGCGTGGCCGTGGCCGCCGCGGTCCGCTCGCCTGGCCGGAAGTGCCCGCGATGGTCTCCCGGCGCGAGCAGTTCGACGACCTCGTGCTCGATGCCGCCTCCCGGCTCGAGTCGCGCCTGGGCGAACGCCACGTCGACGTCGAGTTCGCCGTCGAGGACGTGCCACCCAGCGATCCCGCCCCGTGGGAGAGCTCGGTGGTGCCGCTGGGCCGCCTGTTCCCCGCCCAGGGCAAGCTGCCAGCGCGCATCGTGGTCTACCGTCGCCCGATCGAGAGCCGCGCCCACGACACCCGTGAGCTGACCGCGATCGTGCAGGACGTCGTGGTCGAGCAGGTCGCCGCACTGCTCGGCATCCCTCCCGAGCAGCTCGACCCTCGCTACGGCGACGACTTCGACTGACCCCCGGAGCGCGTAGGTCAACTCGCCGAACGGCGAGGTATGCCGGCTGGCTGGCTGGCCGCGCGGCATCCCAAGGGCTCATCGGACATTCCGTTGGAGCTCCTCCTCCGAGGCGATCATGGCGCCGAAGTCCCGCCGTGCCTGCGCCACTAAGTCCGGTGACGGGAACTGCCCTTGCGCCCACGCAGTTTGGTCGGGCATCTCGTACCAGTCCCTGAGGTCCGGGGCGCAGACCAACCACCGGTCGTCAGTCACCCTGGTGACCTTCCAGCCGGACAGGTCCGTGGCCCGCTCGAGGTGCTCCGACGTGAGCAGCTGGATGCCGTGGACGTCGTCCACGCGACTCGCCCACAGACGCCGGTTCAACACCCACCGACCACCATTCGACAACGAGTTCCAGCTCGGGAAGAGGGGACCGGCGAAATCGATGACCGCGATCTCCAACCCCGGTGCGGTGGCAGAGATGGTGGGGATGAACGACGCAGCAAGCTCCACATCGCTCATCCCGGGCTCCACCCGCACCTGGGCAACTTGACCCCAGTGCTGCACGCACACGGCGCGGTAGCGTGCAGAACCAAGTGACACCGAGTGCAGCACCAACGTCTGATCCGCGTACGGCAGACAAAGGCCGAGGAGGTCAGCCGCATCCTCGGGCTCGGCCGGCAGGGTGGGACCAGCGCCCGTCACCTCGGTGGCACCGTCGTCGAGCGGCACCCACCTCGCCGCCGCGGCAAGGAGCTCGTCCGTCCACTCACGCGCCACGCCCCACCTGAACGCAGCAACGCCGTACTCGTTGACCGGTAGATCGGTGACCGGGACCTCGAGGCGGAACCCGGAGAACAAGGTGGGCCTTGGAGGTTGGGCCCTGATGAAGTCGTCGAGTCGAAGCCTGTCGGGTGAGGTCACCGAACCGGAGAAACCACGTACTTCCAGTCCTGTGACCAGAGGTTCCACGAGCAGCTTCCACTGGGAGGTGTTGACGAACCACACGCAGGCGCCTGCCACCGTGGGGTACACCTGCCAGCTGACACCCTCCACCAGCGAGACGGTTGAGAGCACGTCGGACACCGCGCGTGCGGTGGCCTCTCGGTCGACGCCATGGAGGCTGACGATCAGCGGCACCACGGGCGAGCCAGCCCGGCGCAGCTGCGACGTGCGCGAGCGAACCCGGGCTGCGTCGACGTCAAAGCCCATCGCTACTGCGGGACCTCGAGGAGGCCAACGTTGGTGGTGCGCAGCACCGCGTCCTTCAGTGGCAGCACGGTGACGAGAGCGCCCTTGGCGTCCGACCCGCCGACCACCACGCCGGCGCGCACCTGACCCTTGCCGGAGAGCCGGTGCACCCACACGCTGGTCGCGCCCGTCAGGTCGACCGTGGCGGAGGAGTCGGCCCCCACGGTGAGCCGTCGCGACGACGCCTTGCCCGACGCGTCGGTCGTGACGACCTCGACGCCGGCGGTGTCGCCGCTGCTCGTGAGGGCCAGCGACCGGTCGAGCGGCTTGCCGGCGATGGCCTGCGACGGCAGCGGCGTGCCGGCCACCCCGCGGATGGCAGGCGTCGAGGCGGTCCAGGCGAAGTCGCCCACCGCGGTCGCCGCGGTGCGCCGTTGCACGACCGCTCCGGCGACGACCGGCACGTCGGCCCGGACCTGGAGGCCGTAGGTCCCCGCCGGCAACCCGTTGAGGCTGATGTCTCGCACCGAGCCGCCGGCCACCCGCACCACGCCGTCCTTGGGCAGCGCCCGCGGACCCGAGGGCGTCAGCGCCCGAGCCTGCACCACGCCCTCACCGTCACCCGGCACCACGACGCGCAGCGCGGCCGAGCCGGCCAGCGCCACCGCGGGGATGACCTGGTCGCGCGAGGGCGCGGCGGCTGCCACGGCGTCGTCGCTGCCGGCAGCGATCGAGCCGTCGAGCCAGTAGTCGTTGAGAACGGCGTGCACCTCGCCGCCCTGCGCCACGACGTGGACGGCGGGCGACCCCTCGGTGCCGGAGATCGAGTCGAGCAGCACGACGGTGCGGCCGAGCGACGGCACGACGATGCCCTTGCCGACCGGCGAGTCGACGATCCCCTTGGCGCCGTGCAGCGTGAGGTCGACGGTCACCGGGTTCTCGCCCGGGTTCGTCAGCACGAGGCGTTCCTGGCGACCGGCCGCGCCGGCGCCGGCGATGAGCCAGGCGTCGGCGCTCGGCGAGCCGCAGGACGTCATGCCGAGCCCGCGGTGGTCGCCCTCGGTCACCAGCCACGACTGGGCGGCAGCGAGTCCGGGGGCCATCGACTGCTCCCCGCGCACGAGGACCGCGGACGGCTTGGTCAGCTGGGCCTGGCCCACGAGTCCGCGCGCCGTCGTCTTCGCGCGGGCCGAGCCGCCGTCGAGGTCGGTGAGGCTGAACGTGCCGTCCTGCGACGGCAGCGACAGGCCGGTCAGCGCCCGCACCGGAGCCGCCGAGGCCGCCACGGTCACGTCGACCGGCAGGTCGTCGATCCCCGGGAGGCCCTTCAGCTCGGGCCCGGGGCAGACGAGGGCGGCGCTGCGCACCGTGCGGGTGCCGCCATCGCGGCTCGTGTCCGCGTTGGACGAAGGCCCGAGGGCCACGGCGCCCGGTGCCTGCACCGCGGCATACACGAGGGCGGCACCGCCGCCGGCGGCCAGCACGGCGCGGACGATTCCCTTGGGCGAGACGATCACGGACGGCTCCTCGGGGCCGGGCCGCCGAAGGGCAGCGCCACGAACGCGACGACGAGCAGCAGGGCCAGCTGGGCCCACCGCCACGGCTCGTCCGTCGGCAGCACGTCGACGACCAGCTTCCCGGTCTTGGCGGGCAGGGCGTAGGTCGGCTGGTCGGCGCCAGCGACCGGACGCAGCACCACGCGGTCGTAGGTGACGCGTGTGTGGGCCGCCCACTCCGGTGGCTCGGCCACCACGAGGGTCGACCCGGGAGTGGGTGACAGCGGGGTGGAGGTGCGGCCGTGGTCGCCCAGTACGCGGACGTCGGTGCTGACGCCCTTGGCGTCGACCAGTCGGGCCCGCGAGGGCGCGATCGTGCCGTCGGCCGCCTTGTGCGGCATCACCCGCCAGAACAGCACGCCGTCGTGCTGGCCGAGCCGCGAGAGCCCCGCGGTGGCGTCGAGGGTGCGGATGGCCGGGTCGGTGGCCTCGGCGCGCAGGCCGACGAAGCCGACGGCATGGTCGGCCAGCGCGGCGGCGGGCTCCTGCGCGTCGGGCGAGCCGCCCTGCTCGAACAGGCGCCCCACGACCTCGGCCACCGCGGCCCGGTCGGGCTGCTGGTCGGCCGGCAGCGGCAGGTCGCGCGCCACGCCCGAGACCTCGCGGCCCAGCAGCTGGTAGCGCACCTGGTCGCCGTGGGGCTCGAGCAGCAGCATCCGGTTCGACAGCTCGCTCTCGGCCTGGTCGATGGCGATCGCCGGCCGTGGGTCGTTCCACGCCGACAGCTCGGTGCCGACGGCCTTCCACGCCGTCCAGCCGGCACTGGCCAGCACGGCGAGCACCACGGCCACGCCGACCGGCCACCGGGCCACGGCGAGCCAGCCGCCCTCGGCACGACGCAGCGGCAGCCGGTCGGCACCGAGCAGGGCGGCGGCGAGGAGCGCCAGCACGTAGACGAGCAGGCCGGTCCCGGACCACGCGGTGATCGGGTCACCGGCTCCGGGCAGGCCCTCGGGCACCGTGCCGAGGTGCAGGTGCGGCGCGGCCAGCCCGGCGGCGAGGCCGAGCAGGGCGAGCAGGGCCAGGAAGGTGGCGGCAGCGGACCGCGCGCCGCAGCGCAGCAGCCCGACCAGGCCGGCCAGCACGAGGGGTGCGGTGAACAGCACCGGGTACGAGCCGGGGCCGCCCGGGTGGGCCAGGGCGATCTCCCAGGGCTTGGCGCTCGCGCCACCCCAGACCGCCAGCCCCGGGCCGGCGAGCAGCCGGTAGGGAGCCTCGACGAGCTCGAGCAGCCAGGGACCCATGAGCGCCGGCGGCACGAGCAGCAGCGCGAGCCCGCGGATCCGCGGGCCGGTGCCCCGACCGACGACGACGAGCACGAGGGCTGCCAGGGCGGTCAGGACCAGCAGGGCAGGGACGAACGCACCCAGCACCGCTGCGCCGAGGGCGGTGGCGGCGGTGGCCGACGCCGTGCTGTGCCGCCGCGCCGCGATGGCGAAGCCGGCAGCCACCGCCGGCAGCAGGACCGCGGCGACCACTCCCCCGAGCCGGCCGGCGCCGACGGCGGTGCCCACGACGGCCGTGCTCGACCAGGCGAGCGCCGCGAGCGCGCGGGGCCAGCGCGAGCGGGTCACCACGCGCGCCGACAGGTATGCCGTGAACGTGGCGAGCGGGAAGGCGAGGCCGACGACCGCGGCCACGGCCGCGCCCACCGACGAGCTCGCCGGGCTCAGCCACGGCAGGTGCTCGCCCAGCCAGGCGAGTGCGGCCAGCACGGCCAGGTAGGGGCTCTGCTCGCCGGCGTGGCCCGATGCGGCACCGTGCCAGCCGTCGACCCAGGAGTGCCACAAGGTGGCCGAGTCGGCGCGGACGCCGACCAGCTCGCCGCCGGTCAGCCCGGAGTCCAGGCGGCCGAGGAAGCCGCCGGGCAGGTGGCGGCCGGCGAAGAGGGTCACGACGGTTGCGACCGTGACGGCGAGGACGCCGGGGTTGCGGACCACGCGCGAGGCCCACGAGGCGGAGAGGACGTGCAGGTCCATCGCCTCGTCGGAGACCGGGCCGGTCTCGACCGCCTCCACCGGGGTGTGAGCGCGCTCTGACGGCCCGCGGTCGTGGACCACCTGGTCGTGCACGAGGTCGGCGGTGTGGCGCAGGGCCGCGCCCGGGCGGATGAACAGCCCGGCGAGGTCGCGGCGGCGCAGCCGGCGGGTGCCGCGGGACCGCCAGCGGGCACCCAGGCTGCGCCACGGGTCGAGCAGGGCGCCGATGTCGGACAGCTCGCGCCACGCGGCCGTCGGCTGCTTGGCCACCAGGAGGACCAGGCCCCCGAACAGGCTGCTGACCGCGATCCAGAGGGCCATGAACGGCACGGCCCACCACGCGCACCGGGTGAGCGCCACCCGGCGAGCGGCCCGGCGCCGCGACGCGACGCCGTCTGCGCCACGCGGGGTGGTGCGCAGGGTCGCGCGAGGCACCACCACGACGCGGTGGCCCGCCTGGTGGGCGCGCCAGGAGAGGTCGAGGTCGGCGCCGAAGTCGCCGAAGGCGGGCTCGTGCCCACCGAGGTGCTCGAGCAGGTCGCGCTCGACGAGCATCCCCTCGAACGGCACCGCGAGGGCGTCGGTGCGCCGGTCGTACTGGCCCTGGTCGGGCTCCCCGGGCCACGGCGAGGGGATGATCCGCCCCGCCCGGGTGAGCTGGATGCCGACCGACTCCAGGGTGCGCGGGTCGTCCCAGCGCACCAGCTTCGGGCCGGCGACCCCCACCGACGGCGAGCGGCGCAGGGCGTCGAGGAGGCGGGCCAGTGCCATCGGGTCGGGTGCGGTGCCGTCTGTCAGCAGCCACAGGTGCTCCACCGCGTCGTCGGCCTCATCGGCGCTCGGGGGGATGGCGGCGAGGGCGGAACGCACGGCGGCCCCCAGCGGGGAGCCGGGGGCCACGGTGGTGAAACGGATGTCGGGGACGGCCTTCGCGAGGGACTCGTGGCCGCGGACGGTGTCGACGGAGTCGCCGTCCTGCCCGTGGTCGACGACCACGAGGCGTTCCGGCGCTCGGGTCTGGCGGGCGAGGGAGTCGAGGACCTCGCCGAGCCGGGAGCCGGCGCTGCGGAGCACCAGCACCGCGGTCACCTTGGGGGTGGCGGTGGGTGCTCCGTCGCGTGCGTGGGCGTGCGCTGGGGCCAGTGTCATGCGCTGAACAGCAGGTGCGGTGTCGCCGGGGCGGCGACTAGACCGCGCGCTTCTTCAGCTTGCGGCGCTCGCGCTCGGACAGGCCGCCCCAGATGCCGAACCGCTCGTCGTTCGCGAGTGCGTACTCGAGGCACTCGGACCGGACCTCGCAGCCGACGCAGACCTTCTTCGCCTCGCGGGTCGACCCACCCTTCTCAGGGAAGAACGCCTCCGGGTCGGTCTGCGCGCACAGTGAGCGCTCCTGCCAGGACAGCTCCGCCTCGTCAGCTGTGCTGACGGAGACCAGTTGTAGTTCGTGCACGGTTCCCTCCTCGACCCGGTGGCTGTCTCGGTGTGCCGCTCGAGACAATGATGGAATTACACGCGTGTCATACGTGATCCGTCAAGCGGAACTCTGATATTTGCCCGCACGGCTGAGGGGTGTTACTGGAGGGGCTGCCGGTGGGGGCGTCAGCCGGGTCCTCGAGGACTCCGGGTGCGGCCTCCTGACCCTCCCCTGAGAGACTGCCCGCCATGCGCATCACGGCACTGGCAGGCGGCGTCGGAGGGGCTCGGTTCCTTCGTGGCCTGCGCGCCCATCTCGACCGCACCCCCGAGCTCGCCGACAGCACCGTGACCGTCATCGGCAACACCGGCGACGACATCACGCTCTTCGGCCTGCGGGTGTGCCCGGACCTCGACACGATCCTCTACACGCTTGGCGGCGGCGTCCACGAGGGACAGGGCTGGGGCCGCGCGGACGAGACGTTCCGCGTCCAGGGTGAGCTCGCGGCATACGGCGCCGTGCCGCAGTGGTTCCACCTCGGCGACCAGGACTTCGGCACGCACGTCGTGCGCTCGCAGTGGCTCGGCCAGGGCCTGTCGCTGTCGGAGGTGACGGCACGGCTGGCCGAGCGGTGGGGGCTGCCGCAGCAGGGTGTGACGCTGCTGCCGATGACGGACTCCCCCGTCGAGACCCACGTGGTCGTCGACGAGGGCGAGGGTCCGCGGGCGGTGCACTTCCAGGAGTGGTGGGTGCGCATGCAGGCCAAGGTGCCGGCGAGCCGGTTCGTGGCCGTCGGCATGGACCAGGCGACCGCCGCCCCGGGCGTGCTCGATGCGATCCGCCAGGCCGACGTGGTGCTGCTGCCGCCGAGCAACCCGGTCGTCTCGATCGGCATCATCCTCGGCGTCCCGGGGGTCCGCGACGCGCTTCGCGGCGCGACCGCGCCGGTGGTCGGGGTGTCGCCGCTGATCTCGGGCGCGCCCGTGCGCGGCCACGCCGACGCCTGCCTGCAAGCGATCGGGCTGGAGTCGACGACCGCTGCGGTGGCAGGGCTCTACGCCGACTTCCTCGACGGCTGGCTCGTGGCGCCCGAGGACGAGGGCACCGTCACCGGCCTGCCGCGGCTCGCCGTGCGCGGCCGGCCGCTGCTCATGACCGACGTCGACGCCACCGCCGACATCGCCGGCGCCGCCCTCGACCTGGCCCTCGAGCTCAAGCAGCGCTGACCGTGCACGTCACCGTCACGGCGCTGACCGGTATGCCGGAGGTGCCGGCGGGCGCGGACCTCGCCGCGCTGCTCCTGGCCGCGGTCGAGGGCGTCGGAGAGCGCCTGCTCGACGGTGACGTGCTCGTCGTCTCGAGCAAAGTCGTCTCCAAGGCGCTCGGGTTGTGGGCCGAGGCGGGCGCTGACCGCGAGGCCGTCATCGCGCAGCAGACCCGGCGGGTGGTCGCCGAGCGGCGCTCGGGTGACCGGCTGACCCGGATCGTGCACTCCGTCGCCGGACCGGTCATGGCGGCCGCCGGGGTCGACGCGTCGAACACCGGCGGCAGCGACGGGCTCCTCCTCCTGCCCGCCGAACCGGATGCCGCGGCGCGGTCGCTGCACAGGGCCCTCTTGGCAGCCTCGGGCCGTCGGCGCCTGGGGCTGGTGTTGAGCGACACCGCCGGGCGAGCCTGGCGCGCAGGGCAGGTCGACTTCGCACTCGGCACCGCGGGCCTGCAGGTGCTCGACGACCTGCGCGGCGGAGTGGACGCTGACGGCCGTCCGCTCGCGGTGACCGCGCGTGCCCTGGCCGACGAGGTCGCCGCCGCGGCAGACCTCGTCAAGGGCAAGGCCGAGGGGGTGCCGGCGGCGCTGGTCCGTGGGCTGGACGGCTGGGTGGTCGAGGACGGCGGCGATGGCCTTGGCGACGGCGCTGGGGTGGCCGCTGTCGCTGGCGCGGGGTCGCTGGTGCGGACCGGCCGGGAGGACTGGTTCGGGTACGGCTGGGTCGAGGCGGTCCGGGCCAGCCTGGGCGTCGAGCCCGGCTCCCCCGAGGCTGAGGAGTGCGGCATACCGGCTGTGCACCCGGAACCGGTCGGCGACCGGGTCGGGCGGGCCGTGCGCGTCGCGCTGCACGGCCTACCCGACGTCGGCGTCGACGTGGGGCCGGGCGACGTGAGGGTGACCTCCGGCGACCCGTTCGAGCTGGGCCGGGCCGTCGCACGGCTCGAGGTCGCGCTCTGGGCGGAGGGCCTGCTCGCGGAGCTGGCGTCACCGCCCGGCGAGCCCGAGGCCGTGCTGCGGCTCGGCGAGCGCAACGCCTGATGGGCGGTCGGCCGTTCGGCCCGTTCTGGGGTGATCGGCCGCGGCACTGCCGGCTGCCGACCTACCGTCGCGGACAAGTCCGTCACCACAGGAGTGCAACCGATGTCTTCCCTGCTGTCCGCCCGACGACGACTGGCAGCCACCGCGCTGGCGGCTGCCCTCGCGGGGGGCTTGGCAGCCGGGTGCACGCCCGAGGCAGACGGCCCGGGAACGCAGGCGACAGCCGCAGCTCGGCCGATCGCGCAGGCCGCCACGAAGACGGCGGCGGCCCATGCGACGGCTCGGCCCACCACCGAGAAGCCAGCACCTGCAAAGACCACGCCTGCCGCTGCGCCCAAGGCGCCCAGCCCCTCGAAGAAGCCGGTCGCCTCGGGGCTCGTTGCGGTGGTCGGCGTCACCGACGGCGACACGATCAAGGTGCGGCTGGCCGGGAAGACCGAGCGGGTGCGGGTCATCGGCATCGACACCCCGGAGCTGAGGTCGCACGACTGCTACGCGCAGCAGGCAGCCAGCAGGATGCAGAGCCTGGTCCAGAGCAAGAGCGTGCAGCTGCTCGCGGACCCGACCCAGGACGACCGCGACCGCTACGGGCGACTGCTGCGCCACGTGCGCCTGGCCGACGGCCGGTCCGTCGCCGAGCTGCTCATCGCCGGAGGCTTCGGGCGGGAGTACACCTACGACGTCGCGTACAACGGCCAGGCCGCCCACCTGAGGGCCCAGGCCGCGGCGAAGGCCGCCCACCGCGGGATCTGGAGCAGCGGCTGCCTCGCGGCCGTCTCGCCTGCGCCGGCGCCGGCGCCTGCTGCACCGCCGGCACCGGCCGCCGCGCCCAAGTCGTGCCTCATCAAGGGCAACATCGCCAGCGACGGCGAGAAGATCTACCACGTGCCGGGCGGCGCCTTCTACGACGTGACGAAGATCAGCGAGTCCAAGGGCGAGCGCTGGTTCTGCACGGAGTCCGAGGCTCAGGCCGCCGGTTGGCGCCCCTCCAAGCGCTGAGCTCGATGGGACGGCCACCCGCAGGCCTGAGCTCAGAAGATCACGAAGACGAAGAAGAGCAGCGCGATCACCACGGCCGCGAGGCAGCCTGCACCCGCAGGCGATGAGGACCCTGACGAGCCACCTGTGCCGAACTTGTAGACCAGGGCGAAGATCACGACCAGCGCCACGATCCATCCCCACCGTGCCAGCAGCTCCCCCGCTGTGCCCGTGATCTCCACGTGCCACCCCTTGCAGTCCCCGCTCCGACGATCGGGGTGAAGGATGGCACGACACGGCCGGTCCGCGGGGTGCGTTTCATCCAACCCAGCAGAGGGTGCTTCCCCTGGGGTATGCACCAACCTGTCCGATCGGCAGCAACCCCTGTTAGCAGAGGTTGCTGCAGGGCCCGCGCGGACAGGCGGCTCAGCGGCGGGTGGGCAGGTGGCGGCGTGGGGCCATCCGCGGTCCCCGCCTCGGGCGCATCGCTCCCTCGAGCTCGAGGAGCCGTTGCACGCGGTAGCGGTGCCCGGCATACGGCTCGAGCAGCTCGGCACAGGCGTCGTCGTCGAGGGCCTCACCGGTGAGCGCCCAGGTGATGTTCTTCGCCACGTGGTAGTCGCCGAAGCTGACGGAGTCGGGGTCGCCGAGCGCGCGCTGGGCCACTTCCGCCGCGGTCCAGACGCCGATGCCCGCGACCGAGCGCATGCGCCGGTGCGCCTCGGCCAGGTCGAGTGAGGCAGCCTCCTCCAGCCGACCGGCCCGCTGGGCGGCGCGCACGGCGGTGCCGGAGCGGGCGCCGTCGACGCTGGCGCGAAGCCACTCCCACGACGGGATCGACGCCCAGGCCTTCGCGTCCGGCGGCACCCACAGCCCACGAGCGGCACCCGGGCCGGGGGCCGGCTGGCCGAACCGGCGCACCAGCACCCGCTGCCCGGAGAACGCCTCCTGCCCGGTCACCTTCTGCTCGATGACCGCCGGCATCAGCGCGTGGAGGACGAGACCCGAGCGCGGCACGTGCCACCCGGCATACCGGACCTTGGCCTGGGCCACGCGCGGGTGGTGTGCCACGAACCCGTCGGCGTCGTCGCCGTCACCGAGCAGCGCCGGCATCTGCTCGAGCACCCACTCCGCGCCCGGCCCCCACGCGCGGGCAACGACCTCGTCGTCGGCGGGACGCGCGTGCAGGTGCAGCGTGGCGGGACCAAGCGTCGTCGGCAGCCCCAGCCACCATCCCTGGCCCCGGTCGCTCTGGAACGTCGGGTCGCCACTCCCCCGTCGGAAGATGGTCAGGATGGCGCCCAGCGACACGGGACGCCGCGGTCGCCAGACGCGCTCCCGCGCCGGCGCAGTCTCCGCAGACGCCGCATCGGCGGCAGGGCGGGACGTCGGGGACACACGGACAGTCTGACCCGTTGCACCGACGAGGGCGCACGGCACCCCGTGACAGCGGCTGCCCCACCCGCACAAGGCGCGCACGTAGACTGCGCCCGACCCGAGTCCCCCCGAACGCGAGGAACCCGTGAGCAACAAGAAGGCGAGCCAGGACCGCAAGGCGCGGCTGGCGGAGGTGCAGAAGGCCCAGAAGGCCAAGGAGAAGAGAGTCGTCGTCGGCATCGTCATCGGCTGCCTCGTGCTCCTGGCCGGCCTCGGTGGCGTGGTGGCCTTCGCCGTCAACGACGCCAAGTCCCAGCAGCTGCCCAACCTCGGGGTGGGCGCCTCAGCCGCCTCCTGCGACCCGATCACCACCGACACCGGTGGCGGCCAGGGCGAGCACGTCGGCCCGGGCACCCCGAAGCCCAACGAGACCACCGTCAAGTACGACACCGTGCCGCCGTCACACGGCCCGCACTTCGCGGCCCCGGCGGTCAGCCCGCGCAAGTTCTACACGGCTGCCGACCGTCCCGCGGTCGAGACGCTGGTGCACAACCTCGAGCACGGCTACACGATCCTCTGGTACGACAGCACCCAGACCAAGGGCAAGGAGAAGCTGCTCCGCGACATCGCCGACCAGGCCAACAAGCAGAGCCAGTCGCGCGACAAGTTCCTCGTCGTCGAGTGGGACAACTCCCGCGGTGCCTTCCCCAAGGGCAAGCCGTTCGCGCTCGTCCACTGGGCCAAGGACGCCGGACACAGGCAGCTGTGCGGCGACCTCTCCGGCGCGGTCATCGTCGACTTCATCAAGAAGTACCCGGCGAGCGACACCCAGGAGCCGGGCGCGGCCTGACCCGGAGGGCCTGACCCGGGGAGACCTGACCCGAGAGTCGTGACGCCCTGCCTGACCCGCCGGTCAGGCAGGGCGTCACGCTGTGGTCAGAGCGTGGACATCTCCGGTGCAGACAGATGCCCGACGCGGTATGCCGTGCCGGCGTCGCCACCGCTCGGGGGCGTGGTCGCCAACCGCAGGATGACCGCCTCCCAGCGGCTCGGGTCCACCGCCCACGCGACGGAGTGCGTAGCAGCCTGCTCGCTCAACGCGGCGGCCCGCTGGTCGAGGGAGGGCACCTCGTCCGCGGGGTCCGTCCCGGGCGCGAACGGCACCAGCAGCGTGGTGGCGTGGAGCGGGGTGTCCTCGAAGGCCGGACCCCTCCGGAACCGGCCACCGACCCAGGTCCGGACGGCGGGACGGCCGAAGTCCCGCACGATCCCCCCAAAGCCCTGGCCCTCCCAGTGGAAGGCGGCCAGGGCCCTGGGGTCGGTCCACAGGTAGAACGGCGCGTAGGCGTTGGAGGGCGACCCGTCGGCGACGTCCCGCACGAGGTAGGCCTTCAGCCCCAGCCCTGCCCGGTGGTCGAGCGCGCTGCCGCGCTCGGCGATGCGCCGGTGGATGACGGTCATGTCGTAGTCGGTGGGCAGGGCGATCTCGTAGTGTGCGGCGATCATCGCGGGTCCTCCTCGGGGTCGCGGGGGCGGGGCGGGTAGGTCCCGGCGGCGAGGGGCTCGCCGAGGTCGGCGGCGCGGCCGTCGTCGTGCTCCTGGATCGACAGGTGGCGCAGCAGCTGGTCGGGGGCGGCGCCGTGCCAGTGCTCCTCGTCGGGCTCGACCCACACCACGTCGCCCTCGCGGACGGCCAGGGCCGGCCGGCCCCTTGCTTGGAGCCAGCCCGCACCGGCGGTGACAACCAGGACCTGGCCACAGGGGTGGCGGTGCCAGATCGTGTGCGAGCCCGGGGCGAACGTCACGTCGTCGACGACCAGCCGGGAGGGGGCTTCGGGGTGTGCGAGCGACCGGATCCAGGCCGAGCCGGACACGACCTCGGGCGGAGCCGGCTCGGCGCCGGCGGCGTGCTGCAGGCGCCTCACGAGGTGGTCCGAGCCGTGTCGAGCAGCCCGAGCAGGCCTTCGACCGCCGAGTCGAAGGCGGCCGGGTCCCCCGCGGCACGGGCGAGCACGTAGCCGCCCTGCAACGTCGCGGCCACCGCGGACGCCACCCGGTGGGCGTCCAACGAGTCCCGCAGCTCGCCCGCGGCCTGCCCCTCCCGGACGACTACCTCCAGCCGCTCGACGAGCCAGCCGAACATGTCCGCGACACGGGGACCGAGCACCGGGGAGGCGACGACGTCGGGGTCCTGGGCCAGCTTGCCGAACCGGCAGCCGCGCATGACGTCCCGCTCCCGGCGCAGGTAGCGCGCCAGCCGCTCGACCGCCGAGCCGGGGCCGGCCAGGTCCCGGTCGACCTGCGCCCGCATGGTCTCCGCGTTGCCCTCCACCACCGCGCGGGCGAGGTCCTCCTTGCCGCGGAAGTGGTGGTACATGCTCCCCTGGCCCACGCCCGCCGCGTCGAGCACCGCCCGCGGGCTGGTCGCGGCATACCCCCGGTCCCACATGAGCTCACGAGCCGACTCGACGAGCCGTGTCTTCGCCTCCATGCCGTACATACTAGTAGTTACAGCCGGTCGGAGCCACCCCTCCCCCGTGGAGGCGATGGCGCCGCGTCCGGCTACCGGCGGCGGAAGGTCAGCAGGATGAACGTGTAGTCGAGCCCCAGCCGTGCCCAGTGCACCGGCCGCTCGCGGTGGGCCAGCGCCTCCGGCGCCGAGACGTCGCCCACCAGCTCGAGCCCGACCCGGTCCGCGGCGGCGACCAGCTCACGGATCTGTGCCGGGTCGAAGATGCGCACCGGCGTGCCGTATGCCGTGTGCTTGCGGGTGTCGGGCGGGTTCTGGTCGTAGTCGGTGGAAAGGCAGAGCACCCCTCCGGGGCGCAGCACGCGGGCCGTCTCGGCGAGGAACGGCTCCACCGGCACCCCGTGTTCGACCACCGACATGCAGGTGACGGCGTCGAGCGAGGCGTCCGGCAGCCCCGTTGAGGTGACGTCGCCGTAGCGGAACTCCACCCCGTCGCGGTGCACCGGCTCCCCGAACTCGAGGTTGATGCCGAGCAGCGAGGCCGGCTCGTTCCCGAACCCGTAGAGGCGCAGCCACGGCAGCACCGGCGAGTACCGCGCGCTGCCGGCGTCCATGACCTTCGCCGTCCGCGAGCCGTCGTCGGCGAGGGTCAGCACCGCCGCCACGGCTCCGAGGGCGTCCCAGTTCTTCGGCTTGTCCCGGTGCAGGGGCAGCCGTAGGTGGCGGGCCTCGTTGACGGCGCGCTCCCACTCGGCGCGGCTGCGCAGCACCCCGGTGGGCGGCACGGTGGTGGGCACCGGGCGGCCCTCGCCGTCACGCTGCTGCCAGCGCCCCTCGAGGCGCCGTTGCACGCCGACCCGCGCCCACAGCAGGTGCTCGGCCCCGCGCTTGGCGACCGCGAGCAGGCGGCCGCCAGGGGGCGCGGCGACCTGGCCCTCGGGCGCGGTGCCGTCGGTGTCGGGCAGGTTCTCGGGTGAGGTCATGCAGGGAAACCTATCCGCCGGAGGGGGTGTGGCCGGACGCGCGCCTGGCCTCGTCGCCGACCGAGTCGCCCGTGAGCGCGTCCCTGTCGGTCGCGGCTCCTTCCGGGTCGTCCGCCTCGGTGGGCAGGCCGTCGTGCTCGCGCTCGGCGCGCGAGGTGATCAGGTGGTGGGAGCGGGCCCAGGCCCATCCGGCGGCGGCGAAGACCACGTCGCTCATCACCGTGAGGAACCGGGAGAGCACGACCACAGCCGTCGCGGCGGAGGTCGACGTCGCCGGTGCGAGCAGCAGCACCAGCAGACCCTCGCGGGCGCCCACACCGGCGGGCAGCACCACGGCGAACATGGCCAGCGAGGAGGCGAGCGCGAAGCCGCACACCGACAGCAGGGCGAGTCGCTCGGGAGAGACGGTCGACTCCCCCACGGCGCGCACGAGCACCCACGCCTGTGCCCCCGACGCGAGCCAGGCACCCACGAAGCACAGTCCGGACAGGAGCACGGCGCGGCCGGAGAGACTGTGCTCCAACGGTTCGCGGCGCAGCAGTCGCAGCCCCAGGCCGATGCCCCAGTTCAGCAGCCGCGGCCAGAGCACCAGCGCGAACAGCGGCAGCGCCAGCAGCACCGCCCACACGACCGACTGGGTGTCGTCGCGGCGGAACAGCAGCGGCAGTGCGGGCAGGCCCACGGCGAACCCGCAGACGGCGGCGAGTCCGATGGTGATCAGGCCCGCCACGGCCGAGCGGGCGCGGGGGATGCGCAGCCGGGTGCCCATCTCCGCCTGGGCCACGATGCTCCACACCGAGCCCGGCACGTACTTGCCGAGCTGCCCGACGAAGTAGATGCCCCCAGCCGGCGCGAGGTGGAGCGGCGACCCGAGGTCGGTGAGGATGACACGCCACCCGAGCACGGTCAGCACGGGCGCGACAGCCACCAAGGCGGCGGCCAGGAGCATCGAACCGCCGCTGATCTTGCGCAGGTCCGCGGAGACCTCGGCCCAGTTGCGGTAGACGGCGAGCGCCACGGCGGCCACCACCAGCACGGCGAGCGCGATGCGCAGGGCGTTGAGGACCTTGTGACGGGGCACGCGGGTCATCAGCGCCGCCTCAGGGTGAGGCGGAGCAGGCCGTATGCCGCGTCGGCTCGGGTCGACGCGGTCGACGCCCGCCGCATGCGCTCGGTGATGTCGCGGTCGAGGTCGCCGACGAGCACGAAGCCCAGGTCATGCGATCGGGCGAGGACCCCGCGCACGTCGGCCGGGCCGAGCGCGCCCTCGGCACCGGCCGGCCCGATCGGCAGGGTCAGCACCAGCAGGCCACCGGAGCGCAGCGCCCACGACGCCTGGCTCATGGCCTCGTCGACGTCGTCGGCGTCGCACCCGCCGGGGTGCAGCCGGGCGATGACGTCGAGCGAGGCGGTGTCGACGTCGAGCACCTCGACCGAGGAGCGGCCCGCGGTCAGGTCGAGCTCCACGGGCGCGAACCCGATGGCCCGCGCCCAGCGCGACAGTGGTGAGCGGTTGCCGGACTCGTCGACGATGACGGCGCTGCGCCGGCCGTCGTCACGCACCCGCACGATCGCCGCCAGCGCGCCGAGGGCGGCCCAGGCGGCGATGCCGTCGGCGCACCGGGGCAGCCCCACACGCCGGGCGAACGCGCGGGCGTGGTCGGAGTCCTCGGCGTCGGCGAGCACGTCGGTGGCCCGGATCCAGTCGGGGAGGTCGGCTGCCTGCAGCGAGAGGGTCGGTCGGCGAGCGGCCACGGCCCGGTGCACCTGGGCGAGCAGCCGCGCCCGCAGGGTGCCGGCCGGTGGCGCTCCCACGTCGGCACCGGCGTCGGGCTCCGGCTCGGGCTCCGGCTCGGTGGCGACCTCCCGCGACGCGAGCGCCTCGAGGGTGCCGACGTACGTCGCCCACGGCCCCGACAGGTCGGGTGCCGCGACCGCGGACCGCAGCTGCGCGGCATACGAGGGCTCGGCGAGCCGCTTCAGCGCCGCGACCAGGGCCTCCTCGTCGCCGGGCGGCACGATCAGGCCGTCGACGCCGTCGCGCACCTGGGCGGCGAAGCTGCCGACGTCGGAGGCCAGCACGGGCAGGCCGTGGCGCTGGGCGAGCAGCACGTTCTGCGACGCGGTGGCGTTGCGGTAGGTCAGCGTCATGACGTCGTGGCTGGCCAGCAGCGGCGCGAGCCGCTCGGCCGGCACGTAGCCGCCGTGCACCTCGACGCGGTCACGCAGCCGGGGGTCGCGCGCCAGCGACTTCACGAGCTCGCCGGCGTCGCCCCACATCTCCCCCGCGACCGTGAGTCGTGGGCCGGGCACCTGGGCGAGGGCGCGCAGCAGCACGTCGACGCCCTTGTACTCGCGCACGATACCGAGCGCGAGCAGCCGGGTGGGGCCGTCGTGGTCGGGTCGCTCGACCGGCGCGCCACCGGGAAGGTGCGGGGGCAGCTCGGCCACCGAGACGCGGCCGGCACCGAGCTCGTGGGCCAGCCGGGCCTGCTCGGTGGAGTGGACCAGCACGGCGTCGACCCGCTGCAGGAAGCGGCTCACCAGGGCGCGGTCGCCCCGGTGCGTCTCGTGAGGAAGCACGTTGTGCACCAAGGCGATTCCGCGCGGCGCGGACGGGTCGCCGGTGCCGATGCCGGCGGCACGCAGCAGCGCCAGGTGCGCGGGCACCACGGCCGGGATGACGTGCACGACGACCACCGCGTCGAAGCCGCGCAGCCGTCGTCCGGTGCGCACCCAGGTGTCGGGCCGGGCCCAGCTCAGGGCTCGCACCGTGCGCGGGAAGGGCTCAACGTCGGGCGCCCCGCCGGGCACCGCCTGCTCACCGGGGTAGAGCCGGCTCGGGTAGAGGTGCGACCACGACACCAGCGTGACGTCGTGGCCGGCCTCGGCGAGCTCGTGCGCGAGCGTCGTCGTGTGGGCGGCGACGCCTCCCTTGTAGGGGTGGGTCGGCCCGACGACGGCGACCCGCAGGGCCGCCGCGCTCACACGCCCTCGCGCGATCTGACGACCAGGTCGGCGAGCAGGGCCAACGAGCCGATCATGATGCCGCTGACCACGAGCAGCACGGTGCTGGCCGGGAAGTAGAACGGGTGCCGGAACATGTCGACGACGCCCTTGACGACGCCGATGACGAACAGCCACAGGGCCGGCGGCATGAGCACCTTGAGCGGGTCGAAGTACATGACCATCCGCAGCACCTGGAGGATGTAGCGGTAGGCGTCGTGCAGGAAGTGGAACTTCGACTCACCCGCACGCTTGGCGTACGACGTCGGCACGTACTTGATGTCGTGCTGGTTCTGCAGGAAGGCCAGCGTGATCGTGGTGACGCAGGAGAACCCGGGCGGCAGCAGCCGCAGGTAGGGCAGCGACACCTCGCGGCGGAACGCGCGCAGGCCCGAGTTGAGGTCGGGGATCTTCTGGTTGCTCAGGCGCTCGGCAATCTTGCGGATCAGCCACTTGGCGGGCACGCGGGCCCACTTGTGGGTGCCCTCCTCGGTGGTGCGGGCGCCGACGACCTGGTCGTAGGAGTCGTCGTCGCGCAGGATCCGCACCAGCTCGGGGATCCGCTCGTTCTCGTAGGTCATGTCGGCGTCGGTCCACACGACGATCTCGCCGTAGGCCTGCTGCGTGCCGATGCGGCGGGCCGTGCCGCTGCCACCGTTGCGGCGGAACGGCATCACGCGGATGTTCGCGTAGCGCTGGGCCGCGTCGTTGAGCACCTCGAGGGTGTTGTCGGTCGACGCGTCGTCGATGCACAGGAGCTCGTAGGTGAACTCGCTCGCGTTCATCGCCTCGGTGATCCGGTCGATCTCGCGCAGCACGTGCTCGCCCTCGTTGTAGCAGGGCAGCACGATGGTGACGTACGGCCGGGGACCATCCGCACCCTCCCGCTGCGCCGCCGTCTGCGTCGCGACGTGGGCCTCCGCCGCGGTGGTGCCGGGGGCGTGGCCGTATGCCGGGTGGCCCGCCTCGGTGGCCGGCGCGCCGAGGCCGGGGTCGACCGGGAGCAGCTCGGTGGGCGGGGTGGCTGCGGCCGGGACGGGCGCCGAGGGGGTGTCGGTGGTGGTGTGCTCGTTCATCGTGCTCAGGAGCCTACCCGCCGGGGGCGGCCGACCCGGTTAGCGCACCGACCCGATTACCGCCGAGGGGGGCGCGTGTGGAACGGTGTGTGGTCGTGGACACCAACGCGGTGCTGGACCTGATGAAAGACGTCGCGGCCGAGGTCATCACGCCCCGGTTCCGCTCCCTCTCCGCGGGGGAGGTCATGGAGAAGAACCCCGGCGACCTGGTGACGGTCGCCGACCAGGAGTCCGAGGTGCTCCTCACCCGCGCGCTGAACGCGGCATACCCCGACGCCTTCGTCCTCGGTGAGGAGCGCTCGTCGGCGGACCCGACGGTGCTCGAGCGGTACCTCACCGCCGACCACGCCTTCACCGTCGACCCGGTCGACGGCACCAAGAACTTCGTCGGTGGCTCCAAGGACCACGCCGTGATGGTCTCCGAGACGCGCGGCGGCGTGACGGTGCGCGGCTGGATCTGGCAGCCCGAGCACGAGGTGGCCTGGGTGGCCGAGCGCGGCGCGGGCGTCTACCGCAACGGCGAGCGCGTCACCCGCACCCCGGTCCCGGACGCCGACGAGCCGCGCGGCTGCACCTCGATGTGGCCGCTGCGCGGTCACGCGTTCGGCCCCATGCCGCCGCTGGTCGGCTCCTGGGTCTGCTGCGGCGTCGACTACCCCAAGCTCATCGAGGGCGCGATCGACTACGTGCTCTACGGCCGCAACAGCCCGTGGGACCACTCCCCCGGCGCACTGATGGTGCACGAGGCCGGCGGCTGGGTCGGCCACCCGGACGGCGCGGCCTACACGCCCCGCAGCCGTGTCGCGGGCATCATCGTGGCCGCCGACAAGGGGACGTTCTCGCACGTGCGCCGGTACGCCGGCGAGGCGCTCGCCCACCGCTGACCCGGCCTTCGACTGACGGGGCCGTCCGCGGCATACCGCCCTGCGTCAGACCGCGCGGCGCAGCACCGGCGTGCGGGAGAGCAGCCACGCCACCGCGAACGACACGGCGACCACGGCGGCGCTGAGCAGCAGCACGCCGGCGGCCGAGGTGGCACCGTCCTCGACGTCGAGCCCGGGCAGCTGGGCCAGCAGCCAGAAGACGAGCAGGTGCACGGCGAAGACGCCGAAGGTGAGGTCGCCGATGCGGCGCGCCGCGGTTGCCCGGCCCGGCTCCGCCCACACCGAGCCCGGGCGGAAGAGGCCGTGGGCGAGCAGGAAGACCGCCACCGCCGAGAGCCCGACCACCAGCCCCTGGTAGCTGAGCGGCAGCAGCGCGGGCAGCAGCGCGGGCGCGTGGCCGGCACCCGTGTCGACCGCCGACTCCACCGTGAGGGCCTGCCAGACCATCTGCACCAGCAGCCCTACGAACGCCACAGCCAACGCCGCGAGCCGGGCACCGCGCAGCACCACCCCGCGCAGGGCGTGGCCGAGCAGGAAGAAGCCGACGTAGGGCACGAACTGCGTCGCCAGCGTGGGCTCGGGCAGCACGCGCGGCTCGTCGCGCAGCACGGCGACGAGACCCCGCAGCACCACGTCGAGGGCGGGGAGCGCGGCGAGCGCGGTACCGGCCAGTGCCAGCCCGCGGGGGCGCAGGGAGGCGACGACCGGCCACAGCAGCGGCGTCACGGCATACAGGCCGAGGATGAGCCAGAAGAAGTAGAGCGCGGTGTAGGACCTGCCCTCGAGGAGGTTGGCCAGCAGCTCGCGTGGCGTGAAGTCGCCCCGCACCGCCGAGAGCGGGATGTATGCCGCGTGCCAGACGACCAGCGGGATTCCCACCTTGCCGAGCCGGCGCCGGAAGAAGCGCCGCGGGTCCGGGTCCACCGGCGGGGTGAGCAGCAGGGCGCCGCTCACCATGACGAAGACGATCACCGCCCACCGGCTGCCGTAGGCCAGGGCGCCGCCGAGCGCCCAGGCGGGCGTGCCCTGCAGCTCCTCGCGGACGAAGGAGAGGCCGGCGACGTGGATGAGCACCACGCCCACGATCGCGGCGACGCGCAGGTAGCTGGTCCACGCGAGGTCGCGGACCCGTGAGGCGGGCTCCAAGGGGTCAGAGGTGGGTTGGGTGGCGGCGGGGGACGTCACCCCAGCAGGATGGCGCAGGTCCACCCATTCGTCCCAAATCACCGACCACCAAGTGGTCACCAATCTGGACAAAGGCGCCCTCTCGGGACGATCGGTCCCGTAGGTTTCGCGCAGCGCGATCGCGCCACTTCACCGCCACAACGAGGGGAACCATGGCGTCCAGGGGGAACAACCACATTCGTCGCGGTCGACGGACAGCTGCGGGGGCAGCCGTCACCGCCCTGACCACAGCACTCGGCCTCGCCGTCGGGACGGCTGCTCCGGCGCAGGCCGCAGGCAGCTGGAACCCGCGCGACTTCGCGCTGCCGTGGCTGCCGACGGCGGCGGCCGACAACGGGGAGATCACCGTCACGCAGGTGGCGGCCGACGACCGGGGCACGATGCAGTCGTTCAAGCGCGACGGCACCGCGGTCTCCTACGCCACCAAGTCCGGTGCCCGCGAGCACACCTGGGGACCGGCCGGCGACGTGGTCGCCACCCACGTGACGGGGACCGACCCGACGTTCACGGTGACCCAGCTCAACTCCCCCCTGGAGTACCTCACCTTCAAGAGCACCTCCACCCCGGCGCAGTGGTCACCCCTCGGCGACAGCATGGTGCGGAACGCGGGTGGGACCTCGGGCCAGCAGGTCGCCACCTGGATCGGGTCGGGCCGCAACGAGACGGTGACCACCGGCACTGCCAAGGACACCAACGCGGCGGCGCCCACGCCCGACGGGATGGGTGCGGTCCTCACGATGAGCTCCCCGACCGTGGCGGGCAAGCGTGACCTGGGTCTGTTCGACGTCGACTTCCCGCGGTACGGCAACAGCGCCCTGCACACCCCAGCCAACGCCCCGCAGGCGCTCGGTTACGGCGACCTCGACGCCCGGCTGCCCGCCGTCGCGGCGGACGGCACGCTCGCCTTCGTCGGTACCGGTGACAAGGGCGTGGCCCTCTTCGTCGACGAGGGGCAGGGCCCGGTCGCGGTCCGCAGCCTCGGCGCGGACTGCCGGGGCCAGCGACCCACCTTCTCACCGAGCGGCCGCTCCCTCGCCGTCGTGGTCGCCAACCCGGACTGCACGTCCACCGAGCTGCACGTCATCGACAAGGCGAACGGGTCCTTCGTCGCCGGCCAGGACACCCTCGTGACCAGCTCGGCCCCCGGCTCCCACTTCGAGGCGCCGTCGTGGCGGGCCACGACCCCGGCCGCGCAGGTCATGCGACTCGGTGGCAAGGACCGCATCGCCACCGGCATCGCCAGCAGCAAGGAGGGGTGGCCCGAGGGCTCGCAGGACGGCGCCGTCCTCGCTTCCTCCGCCTCGTTCGCCGACGCCGTGGTCGGCGGGCCGGTCGCCGGCCAGTTCGGCATCCCGCTGCTCCTCACTGGGCCCAAGGCCCTCGACAGCCGGGTGATGACCGAGCTCAAGCGGCTCATGCCCAACCCGGAGGACCGCTTCGTCTCCATCGTCGGTGGCACCGGCGTCATCAGCTCGGCCGTCGAGAAGTCGCTGAAGTCCAACGGCTTCGCCGTCGAGCGCATCGCCGGCGCGGACCGCTTCGCGACCAGCGTCGCTGCGGCCAAGGTGCTCGACGCCGGTTGGCAGGGGTTGCCCCTGCCCCGCAGCTCGGCGTTCCTGGCCGACGGGATGAACTTCCCGGACGCGCTCTCGGCGGGCCCGGCTGCGTCGGTCTTCTTCGCCCCGGTGCTCCTCACGAAGGGCAAGACCGTCCCCGCCTCCGTCGCCGGCTACGTGAACGGCCGGTCCGCCATCAAGAACGTCTACGGCATCGGCGGCAACGCTGCGGCGGCGAGCCGTTCGTTCACCTCCAAGGAGGGTCGCTACCAGGTCTTCGGCCAGGACCGCTACGAGACCAGCGTGCAGGTTGCCCGGACCTTCTTCCCCGGCGGCAGCTTCGTGGGCTACGCGTCCGGGCAGTCGTTCCCCGATGCCCTGACCGGCGGCGCGCTCATGGGCGCCATGGCCGAGCCGCTGCTGCTGGTCAAGGGCTCCGAGGTCCCCAGCCTCGTGCGGGTGCAGGCGGAGCGGTACCGCGCCGCCACCGACCTCGTGCTGGTCTTCGGCGGCACCGCGGTGGTGTCGGACGGGGTCAAGAGCAAGGTCGGCTCGCTGGCCGGCCGGCAGACCGCCCTCTGGGGCCCGACCACGCCGTGGGAGCAGAACCCGGCGTTCCCCACGACCTCCGCCGCCCGCAAGCCCGGCATCTCCGCCGGTGTGGCGGGGGGTGACCGCCCGGGCACTGCCCCGTCGCGGCCGAGCACTCCGCGCGACCTGCGCACGGCGTCGCAGGGCTGAGCCGCACGGCACAGACCAGCACAGCAGATCCACCGGAGGGGTCGGGCCGACACGGCCCGGCCCCTCCGTCGTTGCCCCCAGGCGTCTCCGCCGCCTTCTGCGGGGTCAGCGGGCGGGGGCGACCCAGACCTGCAACGGGAGCGTCACGAGGTGGTCGGGGCGCCGCTCGAGGAGCCGGGCGTCCTCGCGCACCGTGGTGTCGAGCACCTGCTGGACCTGGCCGCCGGAGAGCGCGCCGACCGCCTCCGCGGAGTCGGCACCGAGCAGCACCAGGCGCCCACCGCGCTCCCCCACCGCCTGACGCACCTGCGCGACGGCGGCGGCGAGGGCGGCGTCGTCCTTGCGCAGCGCCGAGGTCGTCGACAGGGACGGGACCCCGCACTGCCCCCGCAGGACCTGCGGCCACTCGTTCGCGGCCCGGGAGTCGACCATCAGCGCCACGTCGCCGGGGCGGAACGCCGTGCAGACCCGTTGCACGGCGGCCAGCTCACCGTCCTCGACCCGCTCGGTGGCGTGCGGCCACGTCGCCAGCGCCGTGGGCACCAGCAGGGAGAGCACGGCCACGCCACTGGTGGCCACACCGACCCAGACCGGCAGCCGGTGCGTCGACCAGCGGGCGCTCACCGCCGCCACCACCACCACGAGCAGCACCACCGTCGGCAGGGCGATGACCAGGCGCCGGTCGGCCCAGGGGTGGTCGGGCGTGATGCCCGGCCGGTAGAAGGTGAGGACGGACGAGCCCAGACCGACGACGAGCGGCCCGATCCACGACTGCAGGGCGCGCCCCGAGGTCCAGGCCTCGAGCGCGCGGTGCACCAGCGCGGCCGCTGCCACCAGCGCGAGCACCAGCGCGATGGGGCCGACCCACCACGACATCCAGACCAGCGACTGCTCGGCGTAGGTGCGACCACCGTCGACCGGCAGTCCCTGGCGCAGCTGCAGGCCGGCCACGACCCGGGCCCCCGGGTCGGCAGCCGACTGCCGCACTGTCTGCCAGAGCGGCCGGCTCGCCAGGACCAGCCCGACCAGCACCACGAACGCCGCACCGGCTCGCGGGGCCCAGGCGAGGGCCAGGTTCGGCACGCCGCGGCGCCGCCCGAGGCGGAGCAGGACGACGCAGGCCACCACGACCACGATGCCGAAGGCGACCAGTGGGAGCAGCGAGCCGCCGATGCTCTTGAGGTACTCGCTCGAGGTCAGCCAGGTCAGCCCGAACGCCGCCGCCGCGGAGACCCCGGCGGCCGTGACGAGCGCCCTGGCGTGGGGCTGTCGCTGCGCCGCGGCGAGCGCCGCCACCGGCACGAGGAGCACCACCTCGCGCAGGCTGTCGACGCGCACCAGCACGCCGGCACCCACGAGCGCGCCGGCCACCGCGGCGGCATACCTCGCGGCAGCGGCATCGTTGGCGCGAGCCGCCCGGGTCGCCTGCACGAGGGCGCACATGGCGGCCACGAGCACCAGCATGGCGAGCGGCTCGCTGTAGGTCGCACGGTTGACGTGCAGGAGGGGGAAGCACAGCGCCATCCCGAGGGCCCCGACAGGCGCCCAGCGCCGCCCCGCAGTCAGTGCGGTGAGCAGGCCGAAGGCCAGGACGGCCAGGCCACCGAGCACCGCCGGCGCCCAGAAGGTGGCACCCGCCCCGCCGAGCCACCACGCCACCGAGTACCAGGCCGACGGCCCGGCCGGGAACTGCGGCTGGATCGCGGGCGCGTCCGGGGTGCCGACCTCGAAGAAGGCCGGGCTGGCCAGGGTGACGCCGTCGATGCGCAGCACCCCGGCCCCACCGACCGACTCGGGCGCGATCTCGATGGGCCGGTCGTGGCCACGGGAGAGCTCGACCGACGACTGGAGGTAGCTGCCGGAGTCGCGTCGCGGCAGCACCTGCTCGGAGTGGGTGAGCCCGGCCCACAGCGTCGACCCGAGCGCCACGACCGTGAGGGCCAGCGCGGCCCAGACCGGCACCGGCCTCGAGGGAACCAGCGCCGCCACCCGGACCGACACGGCGGCCAGGACGAGCAGCACGACCCCGGCCACCAACGGCTGCCAGATGCCGGCCAGGGCGAGCAGCCCGCCGGCGGCGGCGCCGAGCAGCACCCAGACCGCGGCACCGACGACCACCCGCCCGAGCAGCCACCCGGCGAACGCCTCTCCCCGCAGGAGCGGCAGGTCGGTGGGCTCGGGAGCCATCGGGTAGCTGCGGGGCGCGCGGCTGCTCACGGTCGGCCACGCTATCGCTCCTAGGCTGGGGTCCATGCGCGCCCCACGCACCCCTGCCGACGTCCTCGCCCACCTGCTGCGTTCCGACCCGGCCCGACCCCGGGTCACGTGGTACGACGACACCCCCGGGCCCACCGCCGGCGAGCGCATCGAGCTCAGCGCGAAGGTGCTCGCCAACTGGGTCAACAAGGCGGCCAACGCGCTGCAGGACGAGTTCGACGTCGAGCCGGGCTCGACCGTGCGGCTGGCCCTGCCCCCGCACTGGCGCGCGCTCTACTGGGCGCTGGCGGTCTGGTCGGTCGGCGGCTGCGTGAGCGTCGGTGGTGCCGACGGCGACGCCGACCTCACGGTCACCGACGACCCCGACGTGGCGGCCGACGCCACCGCGGGCGTCCTGGTCACGCTGCCTGCCCTGGCCCGTTCCGCCCCCGAGCTGCCGCCGACCGGCGTCATGGACGAGGCCCGCGAGCTGTCCACCTTCGGCGACCAGTTCAGCGCCTGGGAGGAGCCGTCCGACGACGACCCGGCGTTGCGCACCTCAGCCGGCCCCACGGCATACGCAGCCGTTGTGCCACAACGGGACTGGCCACAGGGCACCCGCCTGCACACCCGCGCGGACGACCTCGGGCAGGTGCTGCTCGACGCGCTGGCGGTCTGGGCGCTCGACGGCTCGCTCGTGCTCTCGCGCGGACCCGCGCCGACCGAGGGCGACCGGGCGCGGCTGGAGGCCGAGGGCGTCACCCTGCCTCTCTGAACACCGCGCGCTGAGGTCAGCGGCGGCGCAGCTCCGCCTCGAGCGCCTGCCAGGTCAGCGACGCCACGACGCCGGTGCGGGCGATCTTCGCCCGCCCCTGCAGGGCCTTGACCGCTGCCTCCGTCTGCGGGCCGAACTGGCCGTCGGCACCGACGCGCAGCGCCTTCTGAAGCGCGACGACGGCGGCACCGGACGAGCCCTTCTTCAGCACGGTGGTGCGGTACTTCAGGAGCGGGTAGTCGCGCGCCTCGAGGGCCTTCCAGACCTTGGCGTCGGTCACGCCGGTCGCCTTGAGCTGGTGGGCCTTCTGGAACGAGCTCACCGCTGCGGCCGTGCGCGGCCCGTAGGCGCCGTCGACCGCGAGCCCGCCGAGGGCGCGCTGGAGGACGCGCACCGCGGTGCCCGTCGAGCCCTGCTTCAGCACCACCTTCGAGACCGCCGTGTATGCCGTGGTGACGGTCGGCTTGGCGGCCGCCGGGGGCGGTGTGGTCACCGGCGGCCGCGACGTGCTGCGCGACGACGTGGGCTCGGAGGGAGTGGTCTTGCCCATGAGCGCCTGCCACGTCAGCGTCGCCACCACCCCGGTGACCGGCAGCTTCTTGCGGCTCTGGAAGGCGCGCACAGCACCCTCGGTCTGCGGGCCGAACTGGCCGTCGGCGGTGATGGTGAGGGCCTTCTGGAGCGCGACCACGGGGGCGCCGGTGGACCCGCGCTTGAGGGTCGTGGAGGCGTACCTCGCCAGCGGCGAGGTCGTGGCGGCCGGGGTCGTCGGTGACGGCGCGGAGGGGACCGGCGTGGAGGGGACCGGGGCAGGCGTGGAGGTCGTGCCGCGGGCGGGCACCTTGCCGAGGGCGACCATCTTGGCCCACGTCGCGGCGTCGAGCTTGCCGGTCACCGGAACGCCGTTGGCGGCCTGCCACTTCTTCAGCGCTGCCAGGGTCATCGGCCCGAAGATGCCGTCGGCGGGGACACCGATCACCTTCTGCGCCAGGGCGACGTCGGGGCCGGAGCTGCCCTGGATCAGCACCGTGTAGACGCTGGAGGGCGCGGCGGGAGGCGTGGTCGGGCTCGGCGTGGGGCCGGGGTCGACCGTGGTGACCGCCCGGCCGGTCCACCAGGACGTGCGCTTGTAGGCGCCGTCCCAGGTGAACGAGAAGTGGATGTGGTCGGTGTGCGGCGCGGAACCCGTGTAGGTGGCCCAACCGCGACCGGGGTCGTAGGCCCGCCACATCTTCTTGTTCCAGATGATGTACATGATCCCGAAGCGGCGGGCCATGGCCCCGGGACGACCCTGGGCGTCGGGCGCCGACAGCCAGGCGACGACGGAGTCGGCGATCGCCTTCTGGTCCGTGCTGTTGACGCTGAGCATCCAGTCCCAGGCGCGGCCGTCGGAGTGCTCGGTGACGCCGTTGTTGCAGCTGCGCTCCATGTACCAGGGCTGGGCCGACCCGACCTTGTAGTGGCTGACCATCAGCTCGGCGAAGGCCACCACCCCGGGCTTGGCGTGCGGGTCGCAGACCTTCTGGCCGTTGTAGGGCGGGGCGATGTCGAGCGCCGACGGCAGCGCCTTCGTCGGGGGCCTCGGCACCGTCGTGGCCTGCGCCGCCCCGGCCACGAGCGGGACGCCGAGGACCGGCACGGACAGGACACCGAACGCGCGGGTGGCGAAGGACACGAGCACTCCTGCGGTGAAGAGAGGGGACGACGCCGCCCGGGTCACGGGAGGCTGATCGGTACCACGACGACAAACCGGCTCTGAGTCACCAGCAGCCACAGAAGACTCCGAGCGAGACATTTGTCCCACTGGTCGCACCAGGTCACAACCGCTTCACGTGAACTACAGACGTGAAATTCTTACGGCCCTCGTCCGAACGGCTGATGCGCGCACGCCGCCCCCGCCGCAGGAGCCGACCTCGGGCCCGTGTGCGCGGAGCACGCTCGATCGGGCTGGTGATGGTGCGGGGGCACGCATGTCGATGCCCCGGGCGGCGCTAGAGTCCGGCTCATGGACAAAGTCGTCTCCTCAGCATCCGAGGCCATCGACGGGATCGTCGACGGCTCCTCCCTGGCGGTCGGTGGGTTCGGCCTCTGCGGTGTGCCCAGCGTGCTCATCGCGGCCCTGCACGACGCGGGGGTGAGCGACCTCGAGGCCATCTCGAACAACTGCGGCGTGGATGACTGGGGGCTCGGCATCCTGCTGCGCGACAAGCGCATCCGGCGGATGGTGTCGTCGTACGTCGGCGAGAACAAGGAGTTCGCGCGCCAGTACCTGCAGGGTGAGCTCGAGGTGGAGCTGACGCCGCAGGGCACCCTGGCCGAGCGGCTGCGCGCCGGTGGCGCCGGCATCCCCGGCTTCTACACGGTCACCGGCGCCGGCACCCAGATCGCCGAGGGCGGCCTGCCCTGGCGCTACAACACCGACGGCTCGGTGGCGGTGGCGTCCCCGCCCAAGGAGACCAAGGTCTTCGAGGTCGACGGTGAGGAGAAGGAGTTCGTCCTCGAGCGGGCGATCGTCGCCGACTTCGGCCTGGTGCGGGCGTGGAAGGGCGACCGCCACGGCAACCTCGTCTTCAACAAGTCGGCCCGCAACTTCAACCCGTTGTGCGCCATGGCCGGTCGGGTCACCATCGCCGAGGTCGAGGAGCTCGTCGACCCGGGAGACCTCGACCCCGACGAGATCCACCTGCCGGGCATCTATGTCCAGCGCGTGCTGCCGCTCGGCCCGGAGCAGGCGGCCGAGAAGCGCATCGAGCGCCTCACCACCCGTCCCCGTCCCGCGACCGACAGCAAGGAGGCCTGAGATGGCCCTGACCCGTGAGGAGATGGCCGCCCGCGCTGCCGCAGAGCTCTCCGACGGCGCCTACGTCAACCTCGGCATCGGCCTGCCGACGCTGGTCCCCAACTACGTGCCGGACGACGTCGAGATCGTGCTGCAGTCCGAGAACGGCATCCTCGGCGTCGGTGCGTACCCCTTCGAGGGCGACGAGGACCCTGACCTCATCAACGCCGGCAAGGAGACGGTGACCCTGCGCAAGGGCGCCTCCTTCTTCGACTCCGCGACCTCCTTCGGGATGATCCGCGGCGGCAAGGTCGACGCCGCGATCCTCGGCGCGATGCAGGTCTCGGCCAAGGGCGACATCGCCAACTGGATGATCCCCGGCAAGATGGTCAAGGGCATGGGCGGCGCGATGGACCTCGTGCACGGTGCCAAGAAGGTCATCGTGCTGATGGAGCACACCGCCAAGGACGGCTCCTACAAGATCGTGAAGGAGTGCTCGCTCCCCTACACCGGGCGCGGCGTCGTCGAGCGCATCATCACCGACCTGTGCGTCTTCGACGTCACCGGCGACGGCCTGGTGCTGCGCGAGCTCGCGCACGGCGTCACCGAGGACGAGGTGCGCCAGAGGACCGAGCCGGAGTTCACCGTCGACCTCACCTGAGGACCCGGTATGCCGCGTGGCGGCACACATGGTCCTCACCTGAGGACCCGGTATGCCGCGTGGCGGCACACATGGGAAGGGGCCCCGCACCAGCGGGGCCCCTTCTCTCGTGTCGGCTCTCTCGCGTCGGCGCCGGGTCAGTGGCGTCGGACCGCTGACGACCGGGTCAGCTTCGCGATGCCCTGGTCAGCACGCCGTTGGCCACGACGGCGGTGCCGCCGACGGCCGTCACCGTCTCGAGGCCGGGCGTTCGCTGCATGACCTCTGCAGCAGTGGCCGGCAGCGACGTCGGGCTCACCAGCACCATGAGGCTGCGGCGGGTGCCCGCGACGAGCGAGTCGACGAGCGAGGCGTCCTGGCCCGAGGTGACGACCATCTCCGCGGTCGACGGCATCTGCCCGCGGAAGTAGTTCGCGATGGTGGCCGAGACGTCGTAGCGGTTGTCGCCACCGAGGCGCCGCACCGTCTTGTCCTTCCTCAGGGTGTCCTCCACGCCCTGGCTGACCACGGCCGTGCCACCGACGATGTGGACGTACTTCGCCCCCAGGTCCGTCATCGCCGACGACGTGGCGGTGGCGAGGCTGTCGGCGGGGGTGAGCAGGATGGGCTCCTTCAGCGCCGATGCGGGGCCCGAGCCGGCAAGGGCGTCGGCGAGGCCGAAGCCGCCCGCCAGCATCACGGCCGTGACCGTGCGTCGCTTGCCGATCTCACGGGCCACCGCAGCCGCGGTCTGGTAGCGGTCCGCGCCGGCGACCCGCACGACCGTGAGCCCGCGCTGCTGGAGCTGGGCGACCACCGTGGAGGAGACGGCGCCCTCGCCGCCGACGACGTAGGCGGTCTTCAGCACGCTCCCCCGCCGGCTCAGCTCGGCGCCGGTCTCGTCGGGGAGCCGGTCCTTCGAGGTCAGCAGCAGCGGCGAGCTGAGCGTCGACGCCAGCGGCCCCGCGACGGAGGCGTCGGGCAGGTTGGTGTTCTCGCCGCTGGCGATGACGACCGAGGTGGCACCGGGGGCGACGGAGCGGGCGACGGCCGCGCCGACGGCATACCGGTTCGCGCCACCGAGCCGCTGCGTGAGGTGACGGATCATGGTCGAGTTGACCCGGCTCGAGTAGGAGGTGCCGGACGCGGCGATCGTGCGGAACTGGTCGCCGGTGATGGTGCGGGTGGCGCCGCTCGAGGAGGTCGCGGTGGCGCTCTTGATGCCGCCGTTGGCGGTGCGCGCGCTCAGGTCGAGGCGGGCGACGTCGGGCAGGCCGAAGACGCTGGCCATCGACCACCCGCTCGTGACCTGCCGCCAGGAAGCGGCTGGGTTGCTGGGCTTCAGGCTCCAGGAGTCGGAGACGCCGCGCAGGTAGCCGATCGGGTCGGCCGTGCCGGTCGAGAGGTTGTACCAGACGTCCTCGTTGTTCTCCGTGCGACCGCCGGACGAGGACGAGTAGAAGGCCTGGATGATGCTGCCGTCGTAGGTCGAGACGTAACCCGTGCTCGCCTCGCCGGTGGCGCGGACGGCCTTCTGCCAGTTGGGCCAGTAGGTGCGGTTGCCCGAGCTCGGGTAGCCGCCGTAGACCTGGTCGGCCGTCGTGTCGTAGACGTGGCAGTTGCAGGTGCTGCGGATGCCGGCGTCGTGCTTGCGCAGCACGTAGCCACGGGCCGCGGCGGCCTGTGCCTTGAGGGCCTCCAGCGACCACGACCACGGCGACTCCGCCAGGTAGTCGAGGTACTCGTCGTGGATGCGCACCTGCAGCACCGCGTTGAGCGTGCTCGCCGACTTCGCGCTGACGATGGCGGCGCCGTCCTTGTACCAGGTGCCACCGACCTTCATCAGGGTGTCGCCCTTGGTCGCGGGCAGGCCGGCGTCGGCGCGGTCGTCCCACCGGATGACCGCCAGCGGCGCGCTCGAGGTGCCGGTCACGCTGGTCGGCGAGCACGTGGAGCAGGTCGCCTTCACCACGCTGTTGGAGACGCTGTAGGACACGGCGTCGCCGACCTTGCCCGACATCACCTTGCCGCCGAGGGAGACCGTGAAGTCCCCTCCCCCGCTGACCAGGGCCTGCGAGACCGTCGTGACGGTGGCGGCGCCGTAGACGACGTTGACGTTGACCCAGTCGCTGTCGTCGACCTTCGTGTAGGCCGTGCCCGAGTAGTAGTGGCCGAGGATCTGCTGGGCCGAGTAGCCGGCCCTGGCCATCTCGTAGGCGCCGTACTGGCTCATGCCGAGGCCGTGGCCCCAGCCGGCGCCGTGCAGGACCCAGCCCGGGGTCGTGGCGGCGGCCGCCAGCGTGGAGCCGTTGGCGCCGCTGGCGAGCTTCGGGCTCTCCACCGTGGGGCCGGCGTCGGGGTCCTGGCTCTGGCTCAGCGGCGGACGCTCCTGCATCACGCCCCACTCCGGACCGGGGGTGGGCGGCTCGGCCGCGAGGCCGGCCGTCGCCGGCACCGCCAGGGTCACGCCCAGCGCTCCCACGGCCAGCGCGCTCAGGCCGCGCGCGGCATACCTCTGTGTCTGTCGCATGACTGCTGTTCCTCCCTGCCCGTGACGCGCGGCCACGGTCCTCACTGCAGAACTGCCCGCTGGACCCGGCCCGCGACGAGGTCGTCGACCACGCCGGAGCCGCCGAGCACGGTGGCCTTCTGAAGGTCCGGTGCCCCGTCGAGCCACGAGGCGACGTCGGCCGGCACCCGCAGCGACGTGACGTAGAGCGTGGCCCGGCCGAACTGCCCGCCCGAGAGGGTGTCGACGAGCCCGGCGTCCTCACCGGAAGCCGCCAGCACGCTCGAGACCGGCATGACGCCACGTGCCCACGTCGCCAGCGCGCTGGAGGTGGCGTAGCGGTTCGCGCCGGCCACCCGGGTCGGGCTGGGCAGCTGCGCCAGCACGGCGTCGGGCACGACGCCGGTGCCGCCGGCCACCACGGTGCGCTCGGTGCCGAGCTGCGTCAGGGCCGTGGCGGTCGACGCCGGGACACCCCGGTCGTTGACCAGCAGGATCGGCCGCCTCAGCTCGGCCGCCGGTCCCGACAGCACCAGGCCGTCGGCCATCGCGAGGCCGCTGGCGACCATGACGTCGGGGCTGCTCGCGCCGACACCCTTGGCGACGGCTGCCGCCGTTCCGTAGCGGTCGGAGCCGCTGTAGCGGGTGATGCTCGTGACGCCGAGGTTCTTCAGCTGCGTCTGCACGGTGCTCGAGATGGCGCCGGTGCCCCCCACGATGAGCGCGGTCGTGGCCTTGCGGCGCGTGATCTCCGAGGAGACCGACGCCGGCAGGCTGGTGGGCGCCGTGAGCAACAGGGCCGCGTTGCGGGCCTTGGCCAGCGGCGCCGAGACCAGCGCGTCGGGCATTCCGGTGTTGGCCCCGCTCGCCAGCACGACGGTCCTCGCCGACGGGTTGGCCGACTTCGCGGCGGCGACGGCGGTGGCGTAGCGGTCGGTCCCGGCGACGCGGTCGGGGCAGAAACCCTGCGGGGAGGTCGCCGTGCCCACGACCCGCACGCGGGTGGTCCACGGGGTCGCGTTGACGAGGGTGCCCGACCCGGTGGTGGCGGTCAGGGTGAGGTCGTACTCGCCCGGCGGGGCCCAGGCGCCACTGGCCAGCTTGCCGTTCCACGCGGCGTTGATGCCGGTCGTCGTGGTGGCCGAGCCCTTGACGGTGGCCAGGGTCTCGGTGCGGCAGGGGCTGTTCACCTGAAGCGACCAGGTCAGGCTGGTGCTCGGCTTCGCGGTGATGGTCGGGCCAGCCGAGCCGTAGTACCACGACGTCGAGGACGCCTTCGGGCCGTAGAACATCGTGCCCTGCAGCGCCTTGGCGTTGGTCCGCAACGTCGGCAGCTTGGCGTAGAGGGCGTTGCCCGGGCACTCGGTGTCGTTGATGCTGCCGGAGGCGTCGCGGTGCCCGGAGACCGTGTAGACCTTGGTGGTCATGCCGTCGAGCAGCACCGTGCCGGCGGCGTCGACGTGGGCCAGGCTCAGCTTCCAGGCCAGCAGCTTGCTGTAGGCGTTGAGCAGGGCCGTCGGCGGGGTCGTCGTGCTGTAGGTGCCGATGGCGGCCGCGCCGAAGAGCTGGGAGTTGAAGCCGCCGGTGTGCGCGCCGATCACCGGCTGGTCGATCCCGCCGTAGCGGCCCTCCCAGGTGCGGCCGAACTTGTCGATCAGGAAGTTGTAGCCGATGTCGCTCCAGCCGCGTCCGTTGACGTGGAAGGCGTAGATGCCGCGGATGATCGCCGGCACCTGGCTCGAGGTGTAGCTGTTGGAGTCGACCGTGTGGTGGACGAAGCCGGCCTTGATGGTGCCGTACTCCGGCGTTCCCTTTCGCAGGCTCTCGTCGGCGCCCCACTGGGCCCGCGTGTAGATCGTCGGTCGCGCGCCGGCGGCCGAGGCCGCACCCGGCGACGCGACCGCGGCACTGTCGGCCGGGGAGCTCATCGGGTCGACCACGTCGAGCCGCACGTCGGGGGCGACGCTGGCCTTCTCGCTCAGCACCCGCACCTGCACGTCGTCGCCGGTGACGACGTAGGGGTCGGTGCCGCCACGGGCGTGCCTGGCCTCCTCCGTGCCCGGGTCCGGGGCGTGGTCGTCGGAGACCTCCATCGGCTGCCACTGGCCCCAGCGACCGTTGTCCTGCGTGCGGTACTCCACCCGGTCGGCCTTGCCCAGCCGGCCCTGCGGCCAGGTCACGCCGACCACCTTCAGCCTGCCCCTGGTCGGCTGCACCGGGCTGACCGCGCCGGAGCGGATCGTCGGTGCGGCCTGGGCGTGAGCCGTCCGGCCGCTCGGCGCGGACGTCGACCCGGCGCTCGGCGCCGCGCTGGGCGTGGTGCTGCCCGCACCGTCCTGCGGAGGCAGGCTCGATGCCTTCGCCGCCCCGGCGACCGCGTCCTGGGGCATCGGCGACAGCGAGACCGCCTGGAAGTGCGGGTTGACCGGGCGTGGCGACGAGGAGCCGAGGCCGGCCATCGGCCCGGTCGTCACGACCGAGAGGGTGAGCAGGGCGCCGGTGCTGGCCGCAACGGCAGGCAGCAACCTCGGTCGGGAGAAGCGCGGAAGAGGCATGGCGGGTCCAAGCAGTCGGCGGCAGGTGGAGTCGGTGGAGGTCGCGGGAGAGAGCCCGCGCAGTCGGAGTCGGGAGTCAGGTTCGAGTCGAGTTCGGGACGAACCGGTCAAGGGTCACACACCACTTCACAGGTGCCCCACCCGTCACGGTGACCGTGGCCGATTCGTTACGCATTCGTTTGGCACGGATGGGTGCAGACGTCCGAGGGGGCGCCTCGCCCGTTCGGCCGATGGCCTCGCGGTTTCCGGTGGCGCCCGCGCGGGGCGGCAGTGGCGTCCGCGCAGGGCGGGGTGGCCGGTGCCGTGCTGGCGGGCCACTAGGCTGTGCCCCGATGAATGACGAAGTCTGGCTCGTCGTCCCCCTCTACAACGAGGCACCGGTGATCGGCGACGTCGTGCGCTCCGCCCGTGCGGTCTTCCCGAACGTGGTGTGCGTCGACGACGGTTCCGCGGACGACAGCGTGGCGCAGGCGGCCCGGGCCGGCGCCGTGGTGGTGCGCCACCCGGTGAACCTCGGCCAGGGCGCCGCCCTGCAGACCGGTTTCGAGTACGCCCTCTCCGACCCGGGCATGCGCTGGGTCGTCACCTTCGACGCCGACGGCCAGCACCAGGTGTCCGACGTGCTGGAGATGCTGGAGAAGGCCCGCACCGAGAACCTCGACGTCGTCTTCGGGTCGCGCTTCCTCGACGACCGCACCCAGGCCGGCTTCGCCAAGCGCCTCGTGCTGCGCACCGCCGTCGCCTACACGAACCTGACGACGCACACGCGGTTGACCGACGCGCACAACGGCCTGCGGGTGATGTCCCGCGACGTGGTCTCCCGGCTCCAGATCACCCAGAACCGGATGGCGCACGCGTCCGAGCTCGTCCAGCAGATCGGGGCGATGGACGTGCGGTACGGCGAGAGCCCGACCCACATCCTCTACACCGACTACTCGCGCGCGAAGGGGCAGTCGCTGTGGAACGCCGTCAACATCCTGGTGGAGCTGATCCTGCGATGAACGGCGTCCACCGGCTCCTCCCGCACTGCCCGGCCCAGACGGAGGCGACCGCATGAAGCTCGTGCTGATCCAGGTCCTGCTGATCGCCGTCGTCGTGGCGGTCGCTGCACGGCTGTTCCGCTCCGGGGGCGCGCGCAGCCAGGCGGTCCGCCGGATCGGGCTGCTGCTCTTCGCCGCCTTCGCCGTCTTCTCGATCCTGGTCCCCGGCGTGTGGAACCGGATCGCCCACTTCGTCGGCGTCGGCCGCGGGACCGACATGGTGCTCTACGCGCTCGTGGTCGCGTTCCTCAGCTATGTCGTGACGACCTACCTGCGCTTCCGCGACTTCGAGGTCCGCTACACCCGGCTGGCCCGGCGCCTGGCCCTCGACGAGGCCGCCCGCGACTACCCCTACGGACGCCGGAGCAGCGCCAAGGGCGCACCCGCCCCCGACGACGACGCCCCGGCTGGTGGGCACGAGGACGGCGAGGTGCTCGATGAGCCCGGCGGTCGGAACTAGCCCGAGCCCAGCCTGACGGCGCGCGCCAGGCGGCCCATCTGCCGGCCCACCTGGCGGCCCACCTGGCGGCCCACCTGGCGGCCCACCTGGCGGCCCACCTGGCGGCCCATCTGCCGGGCCCTCTGCGCGCCTGCCCACCCCGGATGGCGACAACCCGGTGCGCACTCGGGATCCCACTCGTACGCTCGGACCATCTGAACACGTCTGGGCGGGAGCCGGCATGCTGGCAGGAATGACGGCTGCGGTCGTGGCTGTGGCCGTGGGCTGGGGACCCGGAGCCATCCTCTGCCTCGCGGTGGGCCGAGGACGGCAGCGCTGGCTGGCCCTGGCCGCAGCACCGGCCCTGACGCTCGGCCTGGTCACCCTGGCGATGGGCTGGCTCCCTCGCGTGGGCATGCCCAACGGGGTAGTCGCCGTGCTGGTGACCGAGGTCGCGGTGGCCGCCGCGATCGTGCTCGTCAGCCGGGTCGCGCCGCGCCTCCTCTCACGGAGGCGCACCGCAGCGCCCGACGGAGGCGGCCACGCGGACGCCCTCGAGCCGCCGGTGCGCCGCACCCGCCTCCTGCCGGACGTCGTGGCGCTGGCCGTGCCCGCAGCCGTCGCCACGGTGTACGGGTGGAACCTGCTCGGTCGGTTCAACGCACCGCCCGGGTGGGACGCCATGAACCATGGTCTCCTGACACGCCGGATCCTCGACACCGGGAGCACCTCCATCCCCGACGTGTGCTCGACCGGACCCGTGGACCCCGCGGTCGCGTGCTCCCTGTACCCCCTCTCGGCCAACGTGACCTGGGCCCAGGCGGCGCACCTCTCCGGCGCCCGGATCGGGGAGGTGATGACGCTCTGGCTGGTCCTCGTCGCACCCCTGGCCCTGGTCGCCGGCATCTATGCCCTGGTCCGGATGTTCGGTGTGCACCCGTTCATCGCCGGCGCGGCCGCCCTGGCGCCCGCGTTCGTCGGGCCCATGTGGACGTCGATGCTGATCGGTCGCCCCACCCAGCAGTTCGGCCCTGCCCTGGCGCCCGCCATCGCGGTGCTCGTCGTGGCGGCGGTGCGTGGACCCGATGCCCTGCGGCTCGGGGTCCTCGCGGGGCTCGCGGGAGGTGGGCTCGTCATGACCCACAGCTACGACGCACTGCCGATACCCGTCCTCACCCTCGGCGCGCTCCTCGCCCTCGGTGTCAGGCAGCTGCGGTGGCGCCCCGCTGTGGCGGGTGCGAGCGCGCTCGCCGTGGCGTCGTTCGTGACGATCGCGCCCTTCCTGACGAGACTCCTCTCGGCCGAGGCGTCGCTGGGCCAGACGCCGCCGAGCTACGTGGGCCGGGTGGGCGTGGCGGCCCACTACTGGGTCCTCAACCCCCTGCGGTACGTCCTCCTCGGGTACCCACCGCCGGAGAGCGGGCGGGACTTCCCGCTGCACGAGCCCCAGGTCATGGTGGCCCTGGTCGTCACCATCGCCGGGCTCGTCGCCTCACCACTGTGCCTGGTGTTCCGGCGGCTCAGGTGGGGCTGGCCCTGGCTGCTCACCTGGGCCGTCTTCACCGGGCTGGGGATCTGGACCTCCAGCTCCAACTCACCGACCGCCCAGGGAATTGCCGGGCTCTGGTACGGCACCCGGGACCGGCTCCGCTCGATGATCCTCTACAGCTACGGGGTCCTGGCGGTCGTCGGCATCTGCGCGCTGGCGTTGCTGGCGGTGCGCCTGGTGTCGCTGGTGCGACGAGAGCGGGCCGAGCCCCGGCGCGGCTGGTCCGAATGGGTCCCCGCGGCTGCGACCACTGTGTTCCTGTGCATCCTCGTGACGACGGCGGTCATCCCGCAGACCTGGCGGCCGCTGCGTGCGGACCTGGCCCGGCGCACACCCAGCGCCGCCGCCTACCCACGGGTGTTCACGTGGCTCCAGCAGCACACCAGGACCGGGGATGTGGTCGCCGGTGCCGGGAACAGGGAGTACGTGCCCTGGGCGTACATCGACTACGGAGTGCTGGTCCTGGTGGGGCAGGTGCCCCACACGGAACCTGCGTCGGCCCGGAACTACAGCGACCGGTGGGTGGCGTGGAACTGGCTCGTCGGCAGGTCCCCTGCGAAACCGGCGGGCTGCCTCGTCCAGCACTTCGGCATCCGCTACGTCGTGACGAGCCGCACGCACGTGCCCGGGAACTGGCCGAAGCGGTATGACGCCAAACAGCTGCGCCGCAGCCCCAACCTCGTCCCCGTCCACCGGGACGGGCCCGTCACGGTGTGGCAGGTCACCGACAAGGGCCGTGCGTGCCAGCAGGCAGCGAGCACCTGACCCGGTCAGTCGCCTCGGCACACCCGGTGACGGACGCGGCCGATGGGGTGATGGATCCGAGGAGGAGGCCGTGAGACGCTGCCGGCACCGAGGAGAGGGTTGCTCATGGACGAGACGGACGGCGGTCGTGGAGAAGCCACGTCGGGGGCCGACTACGCCGCACGGCTGACCCGCCTGGAGTCGTCGACCTGGAAGCGCCTGCTGGGCGTCCAGGCCCCGTACCGCTGGAACCTCCGGCGCCTCCACCTCGGCCGGGTGCTCGACGTCGGTTGCGGCATCGGTCGCAACCTCGGCCACCTCGACGGCAACGGGGTGGGAGTGGACCACAACCCCGACTCGATCGCGGTCGCCCGGCAGCGGGGGCTGACGGTCTACGTGCCGGAGGACTTCCTCCGCTCCCCCGACGCCCGGAAGGGCAGCTTCGACTCGATGCTCGTGGCGCACGTGCTGGAGCACCTCCACGCGGACGCGGCGGACGAGCTCCTGCGCACCTACCTCCCCTACGTCCGCCCGGGGGGCAGGGTCGTCCTCATCACCCCCCAGGAGGTCGGCTACCGCACCGACGAGACGCATGTGCGGTTCGTCGACGCGCGGGAGCTCGAACGCCAGGCGCACTCCCTGGGCCTGACCGTGACGCGGTCCTACTCCTTCCCCTTCCCGCGCGCCGCGGGAAAGGTGTTCGCGTACAACGAGTTCGTCGTCGTCGCGGACCGGTCACCCGCCGGCTGAGAGCTCGTCCCCTCCGCCGCCGGCGAAGGGCTCGTCCCCTCCTCCGCCTGAGAGCCCGTCACCTCGCCCGCCGGCTGAGGGCCCGCCGGCTGAGGGCTCGCCGGCTGTCCCGCTTCTGCCCTTCCCTCGGGGCCATCGGCGTCCGAGCGGTCGCCGTCCGGGTCAGCACGCTCCAGCGCAGCCCGGTCCTCCCGGCGGAGCGCTTCCTGGATCGCCAGGGCGCGCGCGAGCTGGTGCACGCGGTCGTCGGTCTCGCGCAGCCGGAAGAACAGGCCGAGCGTGGTCAGGGTGAAGACCACGACCAGCAGGTACAGCAGCAGGTCGGTGCCACGCACGACACCCACCCGCTGCGCCACCTCCTGGGGGATGTCGGGGTTTGCGATCGACACCACGGCGAGCAGGAACAGCACGACGGCGGCCACGCGGGTGCCCGCCCTGAGGAGCACCCGGTTGCGGTGGCGGAAGAGCACCACCAGCACCAGCAGTGCGCTCGCGATGAGCAGGACCTTGATCCACGACATCAGCGTCGCCCCCTCAGCAACCGGTTGACCACCACGTCCATGCCGATGTTCACCGAGTTGATCGATGGTTGTCCCTTCGACAGGGAGTAGGCGGTGTACTGCACCGTGACCGGGTGCTCGGCATACCGCAGTCCGCTCTCGGCGAGCCGGGTGAGGAACTCGCTGGCCCAGCCCATGTCCGCCACGCTCAGCTTGAGCACCTCCGCGAAGCTGCGCCGGAACGCCCTGAGTCCGTTGTGCGCGTCGGTGAGGGCGATGCCGGAGGACAGCCGCTCGAAGAGGCGACCCACCCGCAGCAGTCCCCTCCTGCTCCGCCGCATGTTCGTGGCGGAGCCCAGGAACCGCGAGCCGATCAGCACGTCGACCGGAGTGCTGCGCAGCCGCTCCACCATCGCCACCGCGTCCTCGACCCGGTGCTGCCCGTCGGCGTCGAAGGTGACGAAGTAGGCCGCCCGGGGGTCCAGCAGGGCGAAGTTCACACCGGTCTGCAGGGCCGCCCCTGCCCCCATGTTGAAGGGGTGCCGGACCAGGTGGGCCCCCGCGGCCTCGATCTCAGCGGCGGAGGCGTCCGTGCTGCCGTCATCGACCGCCACCACGTTGGGGAAGTGGGTCCGCAGGCCCTCCATCACCTCCCGGACCATGGGCGCCTCGTTGAAGACCGGGACCACGACCCACACGTCGTCGTTCGTGTCCACGTCGGTCCTTCCGGTGGGTGCGTCGAGCGGTTGGCCGCCGACCCTCCTGATGCTACGTACCACCGAGCCGAGCCGCGCCCGACTTGCCGACGTGGGCGGTTGGTGTCGCGGCTGCGGGACCGGAGGTGACAACTACGCTGGGGGCTCCGGGCGTGGGTCCGGCCGGGCGCTCCGGGACACGGAGCACCCGGCCGGCCGGGACGCAGCCGGCCGGACAGGAGGAAGAGTGGGCAGTCGGGTCTCCGTCATCGTGCTCGGCTACGGCCCGGAGCCGTACCTCGAGCACTGCCTCGACGCCATCGCCTCGGAGCTGCCGGCGGACGGGGAGATCGTCCTCGTCGACAACGGCGTCGGACCCCGCCCAGCCGGCTCGGCCCCGTTCCCGGGCCAGGTGCGCATCGTGGGTGACGGCGCGAACCTCGGCTTCGCCGGCGGGTGCGACCTGGGGGCCGCGCGGGCCACCGGGGACGTCCTCGTCTTCGCCAACTCCGACGCCATCGTGCGCCCGGGCTCCCTGGCGCCGTTGGTGGGGGTCGCCGAGGCCGCCGAGGTGGGCATCGCGAGCGGCAGCCTGCGACTGGCGGACGCGCCAGACCTCATCAACTCGGCCGGCAACCCGCTGCACTTCCTGGGGCTCACCTGGGCCGGTGGCTGCGGGGAACCCGCCTCGCGGCACGCCACTGCCTGCGACGTCGCGGTCTGCACGGGCGGCTTCTTCGCCGTGCGGCGCGAGGTGTGGGAGGCGCTCGGCGGCTTCGACCCGACGTACTTCGCCTACCACGAGGACACCGACCTCAGCGTGCGCTGCTGGCTCGCCGGCTGGCGGGTCCGCTACGTCCCCGAGGCCGTCGCCGACCACCACTACGACTTCGGGCGCAACCCCCGCAAGATGTACCTCCTCGAACGCAACCGGCTCCTGACCGTGCTCACGGACTACCCGTCGGGGCTGCTCCTTGCCGTCGCTCCGGCGCTGCTGGTCACCGAGCCGCTGTTCCTCGTCCTGGCCGTGCTGCAGGGGTGGCCACGCCAGAAGCTGGAGGCGTGGGGGTGGGCGCTCTCCCACCTGTCGCTCGTGCGCCACCGCCGGCGGCGGGTGCAGCGGGCCGTGCGGCGGGGCCCGGACGTGGTGGCCCTCCGGATGGCTGCGCGCATCGAGCCGCCGATGGTCAGCCCGCCACCGGGCATGGGCCTGGTCAACCTCGCGCTGTCCGCCTACTGGCGCGTGGCCCTGCGCACGCTGCTGCGCGGGACCGGGACACCCGGTTCGGCCGAGGCACCCGGCCCGACACCCGGTTCCACACTGACGCCTGGTTCACCCACATGAGCCGACGGAGCCTGCGCGACCGGGTCCAGTCCCAGTCGCTGCGAGCGGGGTCCGTGCGGGTCGCCGTCGGCCTGGCGTTCTACGGCGGCTCCACCTACGTCTTCCTCGCGATCGCGGCGCGCGTCCTCGGCGCCGCCTCCTACGCCGACTTCGCCGTGTTCTGGGGACTGGTCTACGGGGTGGGCCTCGGGGCCACCTACCCCTTCGAGCAGGAGGTCAGCCGGCGGACCTCCCTCGGCCGGGAGCACGGGACCAGCGAGCTCGGCGTGCTCCGGGCCGCCTACCGGCTCGGGTTCCTGGTCGTGGCGGCCGTGGCCCTGCTCCTGCTCCCGGTGCTCCCCCACCTGACCCACACCGGCTTCGTCGAGGCGCTCCCCCTGTGGGGCGTGACCGTGGCCGCGGTGGCAGGCCTGGCAGCCGCCTACGTCTCCCGCGGCGCGCTCTCGGGTCGGAGGCGCTTCGGCGCGTATGCCGGGCAGCTGGGCATCGAGGGCGCCGTCCGGCTGGTGGTCGCGCTGCTCCTGGCCTGGCTGGCGGTGACGTCGCCGTGGCCCTGGGCACTGGTGGTGACGGTGGCCCTCCTCGTCGCCGTGGTGCTGACCGCGCGCAGTGGGCGCACCCCGCCGACCTCCGTCCCCGACCTCCCCGTCCGCGAGCTGGTCGTCTCCATGGCTGCCGTGGGGATCAGCTCGATCATCGCCCAGTCGCTGGTGAACCTGGGACCGGTGGTGGTGCGCGTGCTCAGCGGTCCTGCCGACCAGGAGCTCAGCGGTCGCTTCCTCGCGGCAGCGCTGGTGGCACGGCTGCCGATCTTCGCCTTTGCGGCGGTCCAGGCGGTGCTGATGCCGCACCTCGTGGAGGCCGTCGTGCGGAAGGACGCCGCCGGCTTCACCCACAGCCTTCGCCGAGTCCTGCTCGCGACGACCGGTCTCGGTGCCCTCGGGGTGCTGCTGTGCGCGGCGGCCGGCCCCCAGCTGCTGCGGGTCCTGCTCGGACCCGACTTCGAGCTGCCGCAGCGCGACATCGTGCTGCTGGCGGTCTCGATCGCGCTGTTCCTCGGGACACTGGTGCTGCAGCCGGCCTGCCTGGCCCTGCGCCAGCACTGGCGGGCCGCGGGCGCCTGGGTCGCGGCGGGTGCCACCTTCGGCCTGGCGACGGTCGCACCGCTGTCGCCCCTCCTGACAGTGGAGCTGGCGCTGATCGCGGCGTGCGCCGTGGCGTTGGGAGGACTCTCCCTGGCGGTGGCCCGGGGGCTGAGGACCCTCTGAGTCAGGCGCTGGGCGCGATGGTGGCGATGTGCTCGATGAGCCCGGTGGTCGAGACCGAAGGGGTGCGCGGCAGGTAGACCACCTCGCACACGTCGGAGACCCAGTCGAACTTCCCGGCCCAGTCGTCGCCCATGACGAGCACGTCGCCGCCGTGCTCGACGATGTAGTCGCGCTTCTTCTCCAGCGACTCCTCGACGAAGACCTCGTCGACCATCTTCAGGCTGCTGACGATCTCGAGCCGCTCGTCCTGCGTGAACACCGGGGCCCGGCCCTTCTTGGCGATGTTCAGCTCGTCGGCCGAGACGCCGACGACGAGTCGGTCACCGAGCTCGGCGGCGCGCTTGAGCACCCGGATGTGCCCGACGTGCAGCACGTCGAAGGTGCCGAACGTGATGACGGTGCGAGGGCTCAAGCGGTGCTCCTGGTATGCCGGTGGGCCGGCTTCCGCACGCGGCTGCCGGTGGTCTCCGGCGAGGGTACCGTGCTGGGTCAGTCGAGCCGCGAGCTGGACAGCACCGCCAGCAGGTGTCCCCCGGCCGTGATGAACGCGAGGGGCACCATGAGGAGCAACAGGCCCTGGGTGCCGCCGAGGTCGCCACGGAGGACGTCGATGACTCCGGCGAGCAGCACGAGCAGCGAGGCCTCGATGGCGACGAAGGCGCGGAAGATCGGCAGGTAGGCGAACGCCCGGCGTGCCGTGGCCAGCCCGGACCCCTTGGGGCGGGCCGTCTCGGCGACGTCCTCGAGCGGCGGCCGGCCGGTCTTCGCCCGCGCGACGTGCATGAGGTCGGTGAAGGCCTTGTTCATGAGCACGACGACCGAGACGAGCAGGCCGAGCAGGGTCCAGCCCCCGACGTCGAGCGGGTCGGACAGGGTCCAGCCGTCGGCCCGCAGCCCCACGGCGATCGGGATGGACGCCTCGGTGGCGTAGTGCCCGATGCGGTCGAGGTAGATGCCGGCCGGGGAGAACCGCTGGCGCCAGCGGGCGACCTCGCCGTCGCTGCAGTCGAGCAGGATCTGCACCTGCATGGCCAGGGCGCACAGGAGCGGGCCGACGAGCCCGGGCAGCGGGGTGGTGAAGGCCCCGACCACACCGACGACGATCATCAGCCAGGTGACGCCGTTGGGGCTGATGCCGGTGGGCAGCAGCGCGCGGGTGGCGTAGATGCTCAGGTGCCGGATGTAGAGCGCGCCGGCCCAGTGCTCGGCGTTGTAGCGGCCGATGTGGGCAGCGGGCTGGGCGACCGCGCGCAGCTGCTCCAGACTCGGGTGGTTGTCGCGCGGGTCGTGCACCGGCCCCGTGGGCGGCGACTCCGAACCGGCGGGCGTGGTGGAGTCGTCGGTCGGGCTCATGCGGCGCCTTCCTTGTTCTGCGCCGCCCTGTTCTGGGCGGCGATCCAGCGGTGCCAGCCGGTGGCGGACTCCGCGACGTAGAGCACGGCGAGGTAGACGGCGGCGACCCACAGCAGCGGGACCAGGGCCCCGGGCACGAGCCACGCCACCACGAGCAGCAGCACGAGGCGGCCGTCGACCCCCAGCCCGGCGGTCGACAGCCAGGCGGGCGGCGCGGCGCCGGTGTCGCGCTGGCGGTAGAGGGTGTCGTAGCGGTGGTAGGCGACGGCGCAGAGGTAGGCGTAGCCGGCAGCCGACATGACCCCGGCGGTGTGGTGCACCAGCAGGGCCACGACCAGCGACTCGGCCACCCAGAGCGCGGCGGGCGCCTGCCAGTCGAGGGGGTGGTGCAGCGGCGGCTGCCAGCCCTGCCCGACCATCAGCGAGCCGACCACGGCGGCCGCGAGCGCGACGCCGGGCAGGTCCGCCCAGATCGCGAGCGGGGCGGCGACGAGCAGGACGAGCACGCCGGCGAGGCCGGTCCAGAACGAGCCCCGTCCCACGGCGGCCGCCCGGGCGAGCGGGCCGAGGTCGAGCTGCTCGTCGACGTGGCCGGGGCCCTCGGTGCGCGGCACGGACGCCCAGGTGCGGTCACGGCCGACGACCACGGCGGCGACGCGGCCGCCCTGGGTCCACGCCACCGCGACGATGGTGGCCACGAGGAGCACCCAGAGCACGAGCAAGGGTCGGCGGGTGAGCAGGGTGAGCGCGATGAGCAGGTAGCGCTCGGCGATGGGCAGGTGGATGACCTTCTTGGCCCAGAAGACGGCCGACTGGCTGCGCGTGGGTGCCGGGGCGAGCTGCGTGCGCGCCCCCTCGGTCCCGAGGTCACGGGTGGCGTCGACCGGCAGCAGGTCGGCGACGCTGGCGCGGGCGAAGCCGATCCGGTGGTCGTAGGTGTCGTTCTCGAGGTGGCGCACGGTGACGGCCACCATGGTGGCGATGGCCACCGGCCACCCCGGCTGCCCCTCACGCACCGCCACGGCGGCGACCGCCGCCAGCACGGCATACTCCTTCACCCGGTCACCGACCGCGTCGAGGAAGGCGCCGAGCGGGCTGAACCGGCGGGTGAACCGCGCGATCTCCCCGTCGACGCAGTCGACCGCCAGCGCCAGCAGCAGCACCACGGCAGCCACGACCCAGGCCCACCACCAGCCGGTGGCGACGAGCAGCGCGGCGAGCACCCCCATGAGCAGGGACACGACGGTCACGACGTTGGGCTGCCAGTCGTGGCGCAGGCCCACCGCGGTGATGCGCCGCGAGACCGGCCGCACGGCATACGTCGAGAAGAACCCGTCGCCGCCGCGGGACGCACCGCGCAGGCGCTGGCGCCACGCGTCACCCGCCGCCCCGGCACCACCGGCCGTGCCGCGGGCCCAGCGGAACGGGCCGAGCGCCACCGCGCCGACCCGCAGGCCGCCCCGTACGAGGGCGAGCACGGCGAGGGCGGCGACGTCGCCACCCCAGCCGTCGGAGGCCACGGCGGCGGCTGCGCGCCAGAGGCGGGCCGCCTCCGCACGGTGCTCCGGCGCCACCCGCAGCACCCCGAGCAGCACGTGGGTTGGTGCGGTGACCACGTGGGCCGGCGAGCCGACCGACTCGACCGCGCGGCCGTCGCGACCGACCCGCACGAGCGTGGCCGCCTCGAGTCCGCGGTCGACGCCGTCACGGGCGACGACGGTCGTCGCGGTGCGCACGCCGGGGCGGTCGAGCAGGTCGAGCAGGGCGGGCAGGTCGGTGTCGAGGTCGGCCGCGGCCACCACGAGGGGGGTGTCGCGGGACGTCTCGGCGAGGTCGGCGAGCGCCGTCAGCGCCGCGCAGGCGCCGCCCGGCAGGTGACGCACCGACGTGGGGGCGCAGACCTCCTCGAGCACGGCGGCGAGGTGTGCCGACGCTTCGGGGGCTGCACGAGGGGTGACGCCGACGAGGACGACGTCGGCCCCGCGGGAGAGGCCCCGCAGGGCTCGCGAGGAGGCGGTGCCGACGGAGGTCGCCGGCGCGCTCACCGAGTCGCGTCCAGGTCGTGGTTGTAGCGGTCGAGGACGTCGTCCATGGGGCCGTCCATCATGAGGGCGCCGCGCTGGAGGTAGAGGCCGCGGGTGCTGAACCGCCGCAGGTCCGGCTCGGAGTGCGAGACCAGGAACAGGGTGCGGCCCTCGACGAGCAGGTCCTCCATGCGCTGGTAGCACTTCTCGCGGAACTTGCGGTCACCCACGGCGAGCACCTCGTCGACGAGGATGATCGGCTCGTCGAGGGTGGTGATCACGGCGAAGCCGAGGCGCACCTTCATGCCGGAGCTGAAGTGCCGGTAGGGCGTGTCGAGCCCGGAGCGGACCTCGGGACCGGCGAACTCGACGATGTCGTCGAAGTGCTCGTCGACCTGCTCCTTCGACAGGCCGTGCAGGCCGGCCGTGAGGTAGATGTTGTCGCGCGCGGTCAGTTCGCCGACGAAGCCGCCGGTGAGCTCGATGAGCGGAGCCACTCCCCCGTTGACGGTGACCTCGCCCTCGTCGGGCAGCAGCACGCCGGCGAGCATCTTGAGCAGCGTGCTCTTGCCGCCGCCGTTGCCGCCGACCAGGCCCACCGCCTCGCCCGCCTGGATCTCGAAGCTGATGTTCCGCAGGGCCCAGAAGGTCTCCCTGGGGGCGCCGCTGCGGCCGTGGAAGAGCATCTCGCGCAGCTGCATCCGGCGGCGGCGCGAGCGGTAGAACTCGATACCGAGGTCCTTGACCGCGATGACCGGCCCGGTGAGGTCGACCTGTGAGGTGGACATCGGCTCAGATCTCCTTCAGCACCGGCCGCTCCAGGCGGCCGAAGACGGTGTTGCCGATGAACACGAGGGCCACGCTCACGACCGCGCTGGTGGCGATCGCGCCCCACTGGATGGGGAGCTTGTCGTGCTCGAAGAAGCCGGCCCGCATCGCCTCCAGCACCCCGGTCATCGGGTTGAGCCAGAGGACCTTGTCGTAGGGCTGTGGCACCAGCTGGCCCGAGTAGATCACCGGGGTGGCGTAGAAGAGCATCCGCAGGACGATGCGGATGACCCGCTGCATGTCGGTGATGAGGGCGGTGACCGGGGCGAGCAGGAGGCCCAGGCCCACGGCCGCGATGAACTCGACGACGACGGCGAAGGGGAAGAGCACCAGCCAGCCGTTGAGGTGCGTCTTGCCCTGCAGCAGGTAGAAGCCGAGGAAGAACAGCAGCACCGGCAGGGAGAAGACGTACTCGATGCCCTTGGACACCACGACCCGCACGACCCAGATCTCGCGCGGGAGGTTGGTCGAGCGCACCAGCTTGGCCTCGGAGATCAGGGCCCGGGACGTGTCGGTCAGGGACCCGGAGAACCACTGCCAGGCCAGCAGGCCGATGAGCAGGAAGAGGAAGTACGGCTCGTGGCCGAGGTCGTTGCGCTTGAAGATGTAGACGAAGACCAGGAAGTAGATCAACGACATCAGCAGCGGGTCGAGGATCGTCCACACGTAGCCGAGCACGCTCTGGGAGTAGCGCACCCGCAGGTCTCGGATCACCAGCGTCCACAACACGCTGCGCCGGGCCGCGAGGGCCTCGGTCCGGGAGATCAGCCTCATTCGTCCTTGCCTGTCCAGTGCCGGGTCGGCGGCGGGCGTCCGCCTCACCTGTCGGGTCATCCTTGTGCGGTACCCGGCGACCGAGCGTACGCCACACCGGGGGCTGCTCCGCGCCACGGTGGCGGTCCGGGCCGGTCCAGTATCCTCGGGCGGGTCGCGACGCCTGCGGCGCCCGCTCGACGCACCCGCCCCTGAACCGGAACGGACTCCATGCACCGACTCGCCCGGACCCTGCGCAGCGACGTGGGGGCGCTGGTCCTGTATGCCGCCACGGCCGCCCTCATGGTGGTCGCCGCCCTGCTCGGGGGATGGTCCGCCGGCTGGGGCTGGGTCCTCGGGCTCGCCCTGGTGGCCAACTACGTGGCCGACGCCCGGCTGTTCCTCGTCGACGAGCGGGTCGTGCAGTGGCTCAACGAGCGGCAGCTCGCCAGCGCGCAGCGGGCGTTCCTCCGGGAGGCCTCCGCGGTGCTCGGGTGGGCGGTCATCGCCCGCCCCGACGCCTGGGTGGCCCTGCTCGTGGTGGCCGGTGTCGGCGCCACGCACCTGACCCACGCGGCATACCGGGTGCTCTCCGGGCGCAACCAGCGGCTGCGCCGCGGGCGCCTCGGCTGGGCGAACCTCGACGTCGACGGGCGCACCTCCGGTCCGGAGCTCCTGCCGCCCACGCTGCCCCAGGTCGCCACGATCACGGGCCCGCGCGTGGCCCTGCACGTCGACGTGCCGTTGCTGCTCGGCCTGTGGGTCGGCTGGGCGACCGGCTCCGCGGCTCCCGTCCTCGTGGGGCTGGCCCTGCTGCTCGCCGGGTCGGCCTTCGTCGCCTACCGGGTGCTCGAGCGGCGCCGGACCATCGCCCGCCTGCCCTCCCCGGCGGAGGACAACGCCAAGCTGCTCGCTGCCGTCGAGCGGCTGGCCCCCGAGGTGGCCGTGTACTTCAGCGGCGGCCAGGACACGACCTACCAGCTGAACGTCTGGCTCGAGACGGTCGACCGGCTCCACCGCCCGACCGTCATCATCCTGCGCGAGTTCCTCCACCTCGAGGCGCTGCTGCCGACGCGCACGCCGATCCTCGTGCTGCCGCGGGCCCGCGACGTCGAGGCGATGCAGGTGCCCTCGCTGAAGGTGGCCCTCTACCCGACCACGGTCAACAAGAACAACCACATGATCCGGCTGCGCGGCATCCGGCACGTCTTCATCAACCACGGTGACGGTGACAAGTCGGTCACCTACAGCCCGCTGCACCGCGTCTTCGACGAGATCTGGGTGGCCGGGCAGGCGGCCTGCGACCGCTACCTGCGCCGGGGTGAGGGCGTGCGACCCGAGCAGCTGGTCACGGTCGGCCGCCCGCAGCTGGCGCACATCCAGCCACGCACCGGCCCCGCCTCCCCGACGCCGGAGCGGCCGCTCACCGTGCTCTACGCCCCCACCTGGGAGGGCAACTTCGACGGGGTCGACTACTCCTCGGTGGCCCCGATGGGCGAGCGCATCGTCGACACGCTGCTGAGGTCCGAGCTGCCGGTGCGGGTGCTGTTCAAGGCCCACCCGGCCACCGGCACCCGGCTCCCCCGCGCCGCCGCCGCGCGCGAGGCCATCGAGCAGCGACTCAGGTCCAGCGGCGGGCGGCACCAGGTGGTCGGCACCGAGCCGGACTCCCTCTACAACGCCTTCAACGAGGCCGACGTGCTCGTCGCCGACATCTCGAGCGTGGTCGCCGACTTCCTCGCCTCGCGCAAGCCCTACCTGGTCACCAACCCCCGCGACACCGCCCTCGCGGACTACCACCGCGACTTCCCCTCCACCGCCGGCGGCGCGGTCATCGCCCGTGACTGCGCCGACCTCGCCGCGGCCCTGACCGACGCGGTGGGTCCCGACGTCAACCGCGCGCGCCGCGAGGAGCTGGCCACCTACTTCCTCGGCGCCCCGGTCGCCGACCCGGTCGAGCACTTCGCCGACGAGGTCGACCGCGCCTGTGAGCGGGCGCAGGCGGCTCTGGCCCGCAGCGCCGACCACGCCCAGCTGCTGGCCACCGACGACGCCGGGGCCCAGCCCCGCACCACCGAGGAGACCGCCCGATGAGCGCGCCCGCAGCCCGGCTGTCCCGGCCGTCCCTCACCCGCTACCTGCCGCCCGTCGCACTCCTGGCCCTCGGCTTCGGCCTCGAGGCGCTGGCCATCCCCTTCTCGACCGGTGTGCCGGTCGCCGCCGCGGTGCTCTTCGGCCTCGGCGCGGTCGCCGGCCACGTCGCCGAGGCCTGGCTGGTCCGCCGGCCGGTGCTGTTCGAGGCGCTCGAACGGTTCCAGGTCGGCCACACGGTGCGCACCGGCCTGCGGGGCGTGCTCCTGCTCGGGTTGGTGGCGCCGTGGTCCGCGAGCGACCGAGGCCTCTTCGTCGCGGTGGCCGTCGCCCTGGCCGTCATCTGGGTCGCGCGCCTGCTGCAGGTGGCGCTGCAGGCCGACAGCGAGGCGCGACGACTGCTGCCGGTTTCGTGGCGGAACTTCGAGGTGCCGGGCGTGCGGCGACGCCCGGCGCTGGCCCCTGCACTGCTCAGGCGCGCAGGCCACGGCAACAGCGCGGCCGGGACGGTGGTCGCCGCAGGGGTGGTCGCCCACCTGGCGGGCGGTCCGGGTGGCCTGGTCGTGGTCGCAGCCGTGCTGGCGGCCGTCCTGGCTGCGACGCTGCTGGCCCTGGTGGTCGCCGACGCGCTGCGCGCCCGGGCCGACACCTCCGCCGAGGAGGCGGTCGACCTGCTCGCCGCGGCGCTGCGCGAGCTGGCACCCGAGGTGCTCTTCTACTACAGCCGCCCGGAGGCGATCGGCTACATCGCCAACGTGTGGACGCCCACGCTGGAGGCGGTCGGCCGCAACACGGTCGTGCTGGTGCGCGAGCCGCACAACGCGCCCCTCGTCGAGACCGACCGCATCCCGGTCGTGCAGGTCACCCGCGCCACCGACATCGAGCGGGTCGTCCCGGAGTCGGTGCGGATCGCGCTCTACCCCTCGAACGTGGCCAAGAACAACCACCTGCTGCGCCTGCCCGGCATCGTCGACGTCTTCGTCGGCCACGGCGACAGCGACAAGGGCGGCAGCGCCACGGTGCTGACCCGCATCTTCGACGAGGCCTGGGTCAGCGGGCCGGCGGCGCGCGACCGCTACCGGGTCGCCGACGTGGGCGTCCGCGACGAGCAGGTCCGCGAGATCGGGCGCCCCCAGCTGGCTGAGATCCAGCGGGTCGCGGCGCCCCTGGCGCAGGACAACCGCGGTGGGAGCGGCACCGCCTCGTGGGACTACACCGTGCTCTACGCCCCCACCCGTGAGGGCTTCTTCGCCGAGTGGGAGTACTCCTCGGTGCTCACCCAGGGTGCCGGCATCCTGCGCACCCTGATGGGTATGCCGGGGGTGCGGGTCCTCTTCAAGCCGCACCCGGGCACGGGCACCGACGACCCCGCCTTCGGCGAGGAGGTCGAGCGGCTCAAGGCCATGGTCGAGCAGGCCGGCGCCCCGCACGAGGTCGTGACCGGGGCCGAGGGGCTGTACTCGGCCTTCAACCGGGCCGACCTGCTGGTCAGCGACATCTCCAGCGTCATCACCGACTTCCTCGCGTCCGGCAAGCCCTACGTGGTCACCAGCTCCAGCGCCGAGGACCCCGAGCAGTTCCGGCACACCTTCCCCTCCGCCGCCGGCGCCTACGTCCTCACCGGCGACGGCACGGACGTGGCTCAGTGCGTCGAGGACGCGCGGACGGTCGACACGTTCGCCGAGCAGCGGGCCCGCACCGCGGCATACCTCCTCGGCGACTACCAGACCGACCTCGTGGCCCGGTTCGACCGGGCCGTCGACGAGGCCGTCGAGGCGGTCCGGGCGCAGGCGGCCCAGCGCATCGCCTGAGCCGGCGCCGACCTGCCCCGCCGGGCTGTCCGGTGCGGCAGGTCAGGGGCCCTGGGTCGGCCGCGTCGGGCCCTGGGAGTCAGGCCGTGGGCCCGGGCTCGGCGGAGACGCCGAGGTCGTTCACCCGTGCGAAACGGCCGGCGGGCACCTCGACCGCGAGGTCGAGCCCGGCGGCCAGCAGGGGCAGCTCCGCCTCGATCGCAGCCACCGACCCTGCTGCCTCGATGCGCGACGGCGCGGAGACCTCGAGCCCCGAGGCCTGGTCGACGGCGCACAGGCGGGCGCCCAGCGGGGCAGCGCCCGGACCCACGTGCACGGGAAGCTCGACCCGCACGCGCAGGGTCTCGGCACCCCGGTCGACCGTCGCCGACAGCGCGCGCCCGGCGAGCCGCTCCCCGAGCGAACGGGTCTTCTGCCCCACGTCGAGGCTGAGGTTGTCCTGCTCGGTCCAGTAGGGCACCACGACCAGCGGCTTGCCGCCGACGACGGCCGGCTCGAGCTCGGTCTCCAGCCCCTCGATCCGCACGGCGCCGAGGCGCCGGGTGACGTTGTTGCCGGCGCCCCAGTCGCGCAGCCGGATGAAGAGGTCCCAGACCCCGGCCGAGAGTGGCTTGCCGCCGACGGCCCCGGGGTCGACGGCTCCCTCGGCCACCAGCCGGAACGGCTGCCGACCCGAGCCCCCGCCGGGGGCGGCCGACACCGTCAGGGCGACGGGACGGTCGACCTTGGTCTCCCGGTCGCGCAGGAGCAGCTCGACGCGTGGCTCCTCCACCGGCCTGAGCACCCGCGCCTGCTCCGGCACGTCCTTCGCCGGGCCCTCGTAGCGCAGCTCGCCGGCCTCGGACACGGTGAGTGCCGGGTCGCCCTTACCGGTCTCCACGGCGAGCGTCGCCGAGAGGTGCAGCCGGCCGTCCTTCCACCGGGCGTCGTCGAGGCGAGCCGACAGCACCAGGGAGGCGTCCCACGCGGCGAGGCGCACCAGGTCGTCGTAGCGGCCCTCGCGCAGCAGAACCGAGCGGACCCGGTGTTGGGGGCCGAGGGGCTCCCAGATCCCCGGGGAGGTGAACCGCTCCAGGGCGAGCTTGCGGATCTCCTCGTACATGCGCCGGCGGTAGCTGTCCCTCCAGCCCGCGAACCCCTTGCCGCCGACACGGTTGAGCATCTCGACGCTGTACCAACGGCGCATCACCAGGTCGCGGAGCGGGCCCGGCTCGGTCAGCCGCTCGACGATGTCGATCCCCTCGCGCAGGTTGCCGAAGTAGCCCACCGGCTCGATGGTCCCGAAGCCGGCGTTGCCGGCGTCGTCGCGGGCGATGTGGTGGTAGCAGGTGTAGTCGGACAGCACCGAGACGACCTGGGCCCGCAGGTAGGCCTCGACGACGAAGACGTGGTCCTCGAGGCGGCGCCGCCCCTCGGGGAAGCGCAGGTGGTGCTCGTTGAGGAACTCGCGCCGGAAGCCCTTGTGCGGGGTCATGCTCTCCATGAGCGGAGCGGTCTCCAGGGTGCACGCCTCGTAGTTCTGGCGGAACAGGGTGCGGGGCACGCGCCGGCCGTGCCCGGCGATCTTGCCGATGACGACGTCGGCGTGGTTGCGCGAGGCCATGTCGTACATGCGCTCCAGCGCCTCGGGGGCGAGCGAGTCGTCGTGGTCGACGAAGTAGACGTACTCCCCCTTGGCGGCCTCGATGCCCACGTTGCGGGGCTTGCCCGGCCACCCCGAGTTCGGGATGTGGATGGTGGTGACGTTGGGGTGTTTCGCGGCGAGCTCGTCCAACCGGGCCGGCGTGCTGTCCGTGGACCCGTCGTCGACGAAGATCACCTCGTACTCCGACGCGGGCAGGCTCTGCCCCAGCAGCGAGGACGCGCAGGGCTCGAGGTAGGACCCGGTGTTGTAGACGGCGACGACGACGCTCATCTTGATCTGCGGGCGTCGGAAGAGCCGGTCGGCGAGGCCCATGGCCATCTCCTTACGTGTGGTTGTGGCCCGTCAGCGCGAGCGGGCGGCCTCGGCGCCCTCGGGCATCTCGTCATGGGGCTCGGTCTGGTGCATGTCGTCGGCGACGTGCGCGGTCAGCTCGTGCGAGGTGAAGGGGTCGGCGCGGCGGATGTCGATGACGTGGCCGGTGAGCTCCGACAGCATCGTGCGCAGCGACGAGCGTGCCACGGTGTCGGAGTCGAGCAGCGAATCGGCGGGCTCGTGGCCGAAGGCCTTGGTGCGCATCGGCGTGCCCGTGCGCTCGGGGTTCATGCAGTTCACCCGCACCCCGCTGGCGGCCCACTCGTCGGCGAGCGCCTGGGTCAGGTTGACGGTGGCCGCCTTGGCCGAGGAGTAGAGGCTGTAGCCGCTGCGGCCCCGGGTGTAGCTGCTGGAGGTGAACAGCAGGAGCGCGCCGCTGGTGTCGCGCAGGTAGGGGAAGAACTCCTGGGCGATGAGGATGGGCGCGATGTAGTTGACCTCGGTGGCCGCGTAGATGGTCTCCTCGGTCGTCTCCTCGAGGGTCCCCCGCGGCAGCACGCCGGCCGTGTTCACGACGAAGTCGACCTTGCCGTCGGCGGCGAGCACCTGCTTGCGCGCCTTGACGATGTCGGCCCGCCGCTCGACATGCGTCCCTGTGCCCGAGCGGCTGAAGCTGTGCACGCTCGCGCCGTACCGCTCGGCGAGCGCGACGATGTCGGCGCCGATGCCGTAGGAACCGCCGAAGACGACGATCGTCTTGCCGGCCAGGGCGGCTCGGTACTGCTCCTCGTCGAGCTCCTGCGGCAGGCCGTGGCTGGTCAGCTGGAAGAGCTTGTCGGCGAGGTAGACGTCGATCGGCTCGGTGACCTTCATGTTGCGCTCGTCGCCGGCGACCACGGCGATCGGCACCTCCGGCAGGTAGCGCAGCACGACCGTGCAGTCGTCGGTGGCCGTGAAGTCCGGGTCCTGTCCCGCCAGCTCGTAGGCCCGGCTGATGACCGAGCGGCGGAACCCCTGCGGGGTCTGCCCGCGCCGCAGCTCCGCCCGCTTGAGGACGTCCTTGATCTCGAGCTGCTCCGTGACGGCGATGATCGTGTCGGCCGAGGGGATGGCGGTGTCGACGGCCTCGTAGGTCTCGAGGGCCGCGACGCAGTCCTCGATGATGCGCTGGCTCAGCAGCGGCCGGACGGCGTCGTGGAAGAGGACGTTGCACTCCTCGTCGCCGAGGGCCTGCAGCGCCCGCTCGGTCGTGCCGTTGCGGGTCTCGGCGCCCTCGAGGATGCGCGTGACCTTGCTGTAGCCGCCGTCGGTGACGATCGCGCGGACCGGGTCGAGGTACCCGGGGGTCATCATGACGATGACCTCGTCGATCAGCGGGCTTGCGTCGAGCACGTCGATGGTGTGCTCGATGATCGGGCGTCCCGCGATCTTGATCAGCTGCTTGGGGATGCTCAGCCCGACCCTGCTGCCGACACCACCGGCGAGGACCACTGCCACGTTGCGCATGGTTGTCACCGGCCAGACACTACCCGGTCGCCGGGCCCCCACCGGCGGGCGCGGTGGGTGCCCGTGACCCTCGTTATGCTGCCCGTCATGCTGCACGGGACGCCGACTTCTGCCGAGCGCCCCCTGCGGGCTCCCCAGCCCCGGGCGACGTCCTCGTGAGGGGCGTCGCCGACACCAGCTGGCTGGAGGCGGTCCCCACCATCGGCGTCGCGCTGCTGGTGCTCTTCGTGCCGGGTGTCGTCGCCGCGCTGCTGCTGCGCGCCCGCCCGTCCACTGCCCTGGCCACCGGGCCGGTGCTGACCGTGACCGCCATCTCCATGGGCGGGATCGCGGCCGCCCAGCTGGGGGTTCGCTGGGGTCTGGCCACCCTCGCCGCGAGCTTCGGCGCGCTGTGGCTCGTCACCGGCCTGGCCGGCCTCGTGCCCAGGATCCGCGAACGGTACGACGACGGTCCGCTGTGGCCCCTGGCGGTGGGCGCCGCCCTGGGCCTGGCCGTCGTGGCCGCCACGCTGGTGGTGGTGTCGGGCTCCGCCGACGCCCTCCCCCAGCACCCCGACACCGTCTTCCACGTCAGCACGACCCGCTGGATGGCCCAGACCGGTGACATCTCCTCGTTGCACGCCGCCGGCTACGCCAACGGAACGGGCAGCGGGTTCTACCCCGCCGCCTTCCACGCGATCGCGACCACTGTCCTGCAGCTGAGCGGCGCCACCGTGGTCACCAGCATCTCGTCCACCGTCCTGGTGACCGCCGGGGTCGTGTGGCCCCTCGGCGTCATGCTGCTGGCCCGCCGGGTCCTGGGGGCCACCGTCCCCGTCACGTTGGCGGCGGCGCTCGCCAGCGTCGCCTTCTCGGCCTTCCCCTACTGGTTCATGGGCTACGGCGTGCTGTGGCCCAACCTGTTCGGGCAGGCGCTGTTGCCGGCCATGCTGGCCGCGCTGGTGGCGGTCGCGAGCGGTCCCGACCGCCTGAACGCGTCGCTGCTGCTCCTCCTCGGTGTGCCCGGCCTGGCCCTGGCCCACCCCAACGCCTTCATCGCCCTGGCCATCATGGGTGCGGTCATCGTCGTCTTCGCCCTGGTGCGGCAGGCCTGGGCCTCCCGCAGCCGTCCGGTCGTGGCGGTAGGGGCCGTGCTGGCGGCGGTCGTCCTGGTCGCGGCCGCCGGCGGCGCGTGGGTCGTCGCCACCGCGGGGGCGGGGTCCATGCGTGACTCCAACCCCCCCGGGCCGGAGATGACCTCGTCGGCCGCACTGGTCGACGTCCTGTTGTTCGGGCCACGTGACGCGCAGCTGCTGTGGGTCACGGGAGCGCTCGTGCTGGCCGGCATCGTCGTGGTCCTGGTCCGGCACCGCCGCCAGCTCTGGCTGCCCGTGGCCTTCGTCGTGGTGGGCGGCCTCTACTTCCTCAACGCGGCGGTGGACTCCTCCACCACGCGCCTCCTCACCTGGCCCTGGTACAACAACACCCCCCGTCTCGCAGCGCTCCTGGTCGCCCCGGCCGCGGTGCTGGCCGCCGCCGCCCTCGCCGCGGTCGTCGACGGGGTGCGCCGCCTCGCCGCCTCCCGCCGGCGGCCGGTGGGGGTGACGGCCGCCACGGCCGGCGTCCTCGCGGCATACCTGCTCGTGACCCTCGGGGCCTCGACGCAGGCCCACCAAGAGCTGCTCACGCCCTTCTTCAACCAGCGCGCCGGCTACGCGTGGGTCAGCAACGGCGAGCTGTCCGCGCTGCGCACGCTCGGCCGGAAGCTGCCGGCCGACGCCGTCGTCGCGGAGAACCCCTACAACGGCGGCTCCTACCTCTACCTCGTCAGCGGCCGCCGGGTGCTCTTCACGAGCGAGAAGGCCAGCACGACGGACGACCTGAAGCTGCTCGGCCGCAGCCTCGACCAGATCGGCCGCGACCCGCAGGTCTGCGCCGCGGCGCGGCGGCTGCACGTCTCCCACGTCCTGACCGGCGGCCACTCCTCGACCTTCGGCCCCAGCCGTGAGAAGCGGTATGCCGGGCTGTCGGCCGTGAGCCTCTCCCCCACCTTCAAGTACGTGGCTGGGGCCGGTCCCTACCGCCTGTACAAGGTGGTCGACTGCGCCGGGTCGTGACACCGCTCGGGGACCCGCGCGATGCCCCGTCCGATGCCGGGTTCCCGCCCAGCCCCATGCGCTACCCTCGCCCTGCGCCGAGCCCGGCGCCCCCCGCCCCAGGAAGGTTCCAGCACCGCCCCATGGCAGACACCACGCGCACCGACCGCGCAGGCGTCGTCGATGCCTAGGACCTCCGGGATCTCCCTGACGAGCACGGAACGCGTGCCCGGGGTGCCCGACGCCCCGGGACTCGCCGCCACCGGCGTGCTGGCGCTCGCCTACCTCGGGCTGTTCGCGGCCGTGGCCGTGCCGAGCTCCCCGCTCTTCGCCCTGTTCGCCCTCCTGGTCGTGGGTGCCGAGTTCGCGGTCTGGCGCGTCGCGCCCCTGTCGGCGTGGGCCCTTGCCCGGGTGCAGCTCGGGCTGCCGTGGCGCTGGGCCATCGGCGCCGCCGCGCTCGCCGCGCTCGAGGCCCGCCTGTCCGGGCCCAACACCTCCCTCGACGTGCTCGTCGTGGTGTGCGCCGCGGCCGTCGGCATCTGCGGTGGCGTGGTCGAGGGCCTGGCCCAGGTCGTGGAGTACCTCCGGAAGAGCCCGGTGATCAGCCGCGGCCTGCCCCTCGGTGGCCTCGTGCTGCCCCGCGAGCCGCGGGCCCTGCTGCACCAGCGGTCACGGCTGCTGTGGCCCGCGGTGCTGGTGCTGCTCGTCGTGCCGGCCCTGGCCGCAGGCACGATGCTGCCGTCCTGGCTCGGCGCGACGGCCGCCGTCGGCGCCGCCGCCGGAGCGGTGGGCGTGGTGGTCTGGTCGCTGGTGCTCGCTGCCGAGACCCGGCGCGCCCGCCCCCGGTCACGCGTGCCGGAGGCCGTGCAGGCAGCGGTCACCGAGCTGGCCCCCGACCTCGTCCTCTACTACGGCGGCACCGCCGACGCCCTCTACCAGCTCGAGATGTGGCTGCCCACCTTCGAGTCCAGCGGCCACCGCACCCTCGTGGTGCTTCGCGACCGCGAGGCCCTGCGCCTGCTGCGGCCGACGACCCTGCCGGTCGTGTGCATCCCGGCCGGCACCGCCCTCGTCGCGTTCGACCTGTCGACGGTGCGCGGCGCGCTGTTCGTCTCCAACGCCGCCACCAACATCCACCTCATCCGCAAGGGCGGCATGCGCACCGCCTTCATCGGCCACGGCGACAGCGACAAGTCCAGCAGCCGCAGCCCCTTCACCAAGGTCTACGACGAGATCTGGGTGGCGGGCCCTGCGGGCGCCGAGCGGTATGCCGGGTGGGAGACGGCGCTGGTCAGCGACCGCATCCGCCTCGTGGGCCGCCCGCAGGCGGTGGCCGCACCACACCGCGTCCGCTGCCCCGGTGAGCCGGCGACGGTGCTGTACGCCCCGACCTGGGAGGGCTGGGGCGACGAGCCGTACCACTCCTCCCTTCCGTACCTCGGCGTGGACCTGGTCCGCCGCCTGCTGGCGACCGACGGCATCCGCGTGCTCTACCGGCCGCACCCGCTCACGGGCACCCGCGACGCGGGCGTGCGCAAGGCCCACCACGACGTCGTGGCCCTCCTCCAGGAGGTCGGCGCCCAGGTGCACCGCGACGCGGCGCCGACGGCCTCGGCCTCGCCGGCCGAGGCAGACGCGCTGGCCCTCATGGACGCCGCGGCCCGCAGCGCCGCCGGTGGGATGCACCGCGAGCCGGGTGCCACGGCGCAGTTCTGGGCCGAGGCGCCGGCCACGACCCACCGCGTCGTCGAGGGCAGCTGGCCCGGCCTGTCCAGCTGCTTCGAGCAGAGCGACGCGCTGGTGGCCGACGTCTCCAGCGTCGTCTCCGACTGGCTGGCGCTCGACCGCCCGCTCGCCCTCACCAACCCCGAGGGCCTGGACGCCGCCGAGTTCGGCGAGCGCTTTCCCAGCAGCCGCGCCGGCCTGCTGGTCGGACCGGACCTCGCGGGGCTCGACGCCATCGTCGCCGACCTGCTCGCCGGGCAGGACCGCACGCGTGCGCAGCGCTCGGTCGAGCGCGAGCACCTGCTGGGCACCCCACCCGAGACGGGCGCCGAGCGGTTCAGGGCCGCCCTCGACCAGCTGGTCGAGCAGGCCGGACCGGTGCCGAGCGGCTTCTAGCACCGGTGCCGAGCGGCTTCTAGCACCGGTGCCGAGCGGCTTCTGGCTCAGACGACCGGCGGGCGACCGAGGCGGGTCATCCGCCACACGGTGCGCCACCGCATCGGCCGGCGCGGGCCGGGGTCGGTGCGCCAGCCCTCCAGGAAGCCCCTCCCCCACGTCCGCAGGGCATGGGCGTCACGGTTGCGCAGCACCATGAGCACCACCCAGGTGCCGAGGTACAGCGGCACCAGCAGCACGGGCAGGTTGCGCCGGGCCAGCCACACCCGGTTGCGCGCGTTGTAGCGGTAGTAGACGTCGTGCCGGGCCGGTGAGGTGGCCGGGTGGCACATGGGCGCGTCGGCGTCGTAGCGGATGTCCCAGCCGTGGTCGAGGACGCGCCAGGCCAGGTCGGTCTCCTCGTGGGCGAAGAAGAAATCGCCCGGCAGGCCTCCGGCCTCGTCGAAGGCGACCCGCCGCACCGCGCTGGCCCCACCGAGGAAGGTCGTGACGAGCGAGGACCGGTGCGGGTCGCCCGCCCGCAGCCGTGGGACGTGCCGGCGCTGGGTGGTGCCGCCCTCGGGGTCGACGATCCGCAGCGACACCACGCCCAGCCGGGGTTCGGCCGCGAAGGCCGCGCGCAGCCGGTCGGCCGTGCCGGTGTCGGGCAGCCATCCGTCGTCGTCGAGGAAGAGCACGACGTCGCCGGTGGTGCGGGCCACCCCGGCGTTGCGGCCGGCGGGGATGCCGGCGTTCTCGGGCAGGCAGAGCACGTCGACCCAGTCGGGCAGGCCGGTCAGCTCGACGCCGTTGCCGACCACCACCGTCTGCACCGGCTCACCCTGCTGGTCGCGCAGGCTCTGCAGCGACCGGCTCAGCTCGGCCGGGCGGTCGCCACGGGTGAGCACGACGCAGCTGAGCGTCGGCAGTGGTGGTTTCACGCGCCGCTGCCGGGCGTAGCCGGCGAGTCGACGCTGCCGGGCGTAGCAGGCGAGTCGAGGCTGCCGGGCGTAGCGGGCGATTCAGCACTGTCGTGGGGCACGCCGTGCTCGCGGTCGAGCTCGGGCATGAGGTCACGCGGGCTGCTGAGGAATCCCCAGCCCCAGCTGAGGTGCATCGTCGGCAGCACCACCGTCTCGAGCAGCCGCTCGCGCCAGTCGAGCCGGCCCTTCATCGTGAGACCGCCGAGCGTGGTGACCGAGAGGTACCCAGCCGGCAGCACCCACGCGGGCGCCCACAGGAAGCCGGCGACGGCACCGCCCGCGACCAGCACGAGGGCCGTCGGAGGTGCCAGGTAGCGCAGGTTGATGGTGCCGCGGTGCTCCCGGGCGACGACGCGGCGCCACCGGCCGTAGTCGCGGTACTGCCGGGCCAGGGTCGCCAGCGTGGGGCGCGGTCGGTAGGTGACCCGCAGCTCGGGCGAGAACCAGACCAGTCCCCCGGCTTCACGGATCCGGTGGTTGAGCTCCCAGTCCTGGGCTCGGGTGAACCGCTCGTCGTAGCCGCCCATGCGGCGCAGCCACTCGCGCCGGAACACCCCGAGGTAGACGGTGTCGGCCGGGCCGGACGCCCCGCCGGTGTGGAAGGCGGCGTTCCCGACGCCGAGGCGCGACGTCATGGCGGCCGCGACGGCGCGCTCGAAGGTGGTGACGCCCTCGGCGTGCATCACCCCACCGACGTTGGCGGCACCGGTCTGCTCCAGCAGCTCGCAGGCGGTGCGGACGTAGTCGGGCTCGAGGATGCCGTGCCCGTCGACCCGGACCACGACCTCGACCTCGTCGGGCAGTGCCGCGAGCGCGGCATTGAGGGCCTCCGGCGTGCGACCCGACGGGTTGCGCACCGTGCGGACCCGCGGCTCGCGGCGCACGAGGTCAGCGGCGATCTCGTCGGTGCGGTCCGTGCTCGGGCCGAGCGCGAGGACGACGGTGACGGACCCGGCATACCGCTGTCCGAGCACGGCGGCGACCGCCTCCTCGAGGTGCCGCTCCTCGTTGAGGATCGGCATGACCACCCCGACGGCGGCCGCGCCGTGAGCGCCGCGTTGCGGCGCCCGGTGGGGCTCCTCGTCGTGCTGCTCGTGCGGACGGTCCGGCGAACTCATGAGGCGGAGCATACGGAAGCCAGGTCGGCCTCCGCCGCCTGCCCGCGCACCTGCACCGGCCCCTGGGGGCCCGCCCCACCCTGCCGCGGCGTCGCGGCGGACGTCCCGCCCGACTTCCCGCTGCCGCTCTTCGCGCCGGAGCCGGAGCCGCCTGAACCAGAGCCGCTGGAGCCGGTCGAGGACCGGGAAGCCTTCGCTGCCGGGGTCTTCGTACCTGCCTTGCTCTTCTCCGACGCGGCGATGGTCGCGGCCACCTGCTGCCTCACGAAGTTGGCGTCGTAGTCCCACGGCTTGATGAGCGGCGGCACGAAGTTGACGCTCTTGATCTTCTGCGACCGCGTCTTCATCGCGAGGTCGGCGAAGTAGCCGAGCTCGGACTGGGGCAGGTCGGTGTGCACCATGCCCGAGCTGGCTGCGGCGATCTTCTGGAAGCGGGTGAGCACCGTCTGCGGGTCGACCTGGTCGACGAGCGCGGTCATCACGCAGCGCTGGCGGGCCATCCGGTCGTAGTTGGTGGAGCCGGTGCGGGACCGGGCGTACCAGAGGGCGTGGAAGCCGTCGAGGTGCTGGCGGCCGGGCTCGATCCACCCGCTGATGGGCGAGGTCTCCCCACCGATCGGGGTGCGCCGCTGCACGGTGACGTCGAGGCCGCCCACCGCGTTGACCATCCGCTGGAAGCCCTTGAGGTCGACCATGACGTAGTAGTGCACGTCGAGGCCGCTGACCGCCTCGACCGCCTCACGCGTGGCGAGCACGCCCGGGTTCTGGGTACCGGGTGGGAACTCCGCACGGTGGTTCTCGGCCCACGTGTAGATGCCGTTGAGCAGGCACTGGTCGCCGCAGTTCCAGCCCTCCGGCATGAGCCGCTGCATGACCGACCCGGGTCGGAAGTTGATGTTCTCCATGTCGCGGGAGAAGCCGAACATGACGGCGCGGCCGGTCTCGGCGTCGACGCTCGCGAGCTGGATGCTGTCCGGACGGGTGCCGACGCGCGACTTACCGCTGTCGGCGCCGAGCAGCAGGATGTTGTAGCGGCCGTCGGTCGCGGCGACCGCGCGCTTGCCGGTGAAGAGGGAGTTGAGGGCGTCCTTGCCGGCTCCGACGCTGCTGGCGGCATACACGAGGCCGCCCGAGGTGACCACGAGCAGCCCGGCGGTGAGGCCGGTGAGCCAGCGCCGCGCCTGGATGACGAGGCGGCCAGGCTGCCCGAGGCGCCAGGCGTCGAGGAAGAGCACGCCCCACAGCGCGGCGAACCCCCACAGGCCCCACTGGAGGACGGTGAGAAACCAGGAGCGACCGAAGAGCCCGAGGAAGGCGGTGCGGTGCACCAGGAACAGCATCCCGGAGAGGAAGGCCAGCACCCACAGGCCCAGCCAGCAGCGGACGGCGACGCGGCCCAGCGTGCGGTTGCCGGCAGCGAGCTGCGCGCTCCCGGGGAAGACGAGGGTGAGCAGGATCAGCGAGAAGGCGCGGCGGCGGCGCATCCGGGGGCCCATCAGCTCCGGGTCGGCGAGCCGGCGGTCCGGCCGACCCGACAGGTAGACGCTCTCCTCGGCGTCCAGCTCCGGTGGTGCAGGGGGTCGGCTCATGGTCGCTCAGTATCAGGGAAGTGACGGGTGTTACTCCTGAGGCGCGCGGGTCTTTCCTGGGTTGGTGCGGTGCGTCCTTTTTGGCGGGGAACGGCTCGCAGAGGATCATGTCGGCATGACGCCCCGCGACACCCGCCCGGACGACGCCCGCCCGCTCCCCCAACGAGGGCGTGGCGCTGCCATGAGCTCGGGGGACGACGACGTCTACACCGTCGACGTGCGCCGGGGCCGACGCGGTGGTGCCGGCGCCCCCGTCGACGGTGGCACGCGGCCGCTGCCGGTGACCGAGCGCCCTGACCGCCGGGGCGGTGGCTACGACGACGACGGCGGCTCCGGCAACGGTGGCCGCGGTGGCGGGAACGGCGGTGGTGGCGGACGCCAGCGCCCGGCCCGCTCCGCCGACCAGGCACGACCGAGACGCCGCCTGCGCTGGGGCTGGCTCGTGGTGCTGGTCATCCTCGGCTGGCTGGCCTTCATGGTCTACACCCCGTGGCACGCCTGGAATGCCGTGACCAAGGTGGACACCGCCCCCAAGGGCGCCCGCCCGTCGGACAGCAAGGGCTACAACTACCTGCTCGTCGGCTCCGACAGCCGCGAGGGCCTGACCGCGGCCCAGCGCAAGGAGTACTCGACCGGCAAGGCCGCCGGACGTCGCACCGACTCGATCATCCTGGTGCACGTGCCCGCCGGTGACGGCAAGCCCGCCCTCATCTCCCTGCCGCGCGACTCGTACGTGCCGATTCCCGGCCACGGCAGCAACAAGGTCAACGCGGCGTTCGCCTTCGGCGGCCCGAAGCTGCTGGTGCACACGGTGGAGCAGGTCACCGACCTGCACATCGACGGGTACGTCGAGATCGGCTTCGGGGGCTTCGCCTCCGTCGTCGACAGCCTCGACGGCGTGAACATCTGCGTGAAGAACAACATGAACGACCCCAAGGCTGGGATCAACCTCAAGAAGGGCTGCCAGAACCTCGACGGCAGGAACGCCCTCGGCTACGTCCGGGCCCGCTACTCCGACCCCCGCGGCGACATCGGCCGGGCCGACCGCCAGCGGCAGTTCCTCGGCGCCATCATGAAGAAGGCCGCCACCCCCTCGACCGTGCTGGTCCCGACCCGCTACTGGGGCTTCAGCCACGCCGCCGCCAAGGGCCTCATCGTCGGCGAGGACACCTCGATGACCGACGCCGGCCGTGTCCTGATGGCGCTCCGCGCGGTCTCCAAGGACGAGGGCCTCAGCCTGGTCGTGCCGATCCAGAGCGAGAACTACCAGACCCAGGCCGGCAGCTCCATCAAGTGGAACACCCAGCGGGCCAAGGCGCTGTTCACCATGCTGCGCAAGGACGAGCCGCTCGAGGAGCCGCCGCCCGGCACCGACGGCAAGCCCTCCGGGGGCTGAGCGACTCCCCCTCCCTCGCCGCTCGGTGGTGGCAGGGACAGCAAGAGGGGCGGTATGCCGGGTGGCCGGCATACCGCCCCTCTCTCCTTCTCATCGAGGCACGGACATGCCTTCTCGTCGGGGCACGGACATGCCTGTGGCCCCGCCAGCGGGTGGCGGGGTGTGGGGCGGGGTCACGCTGGTTCGGTTGCGGTGTTGCTGGCCGCCCGGCGGGCGAGCAGGTCGGCGTAGGAGCCGCGGGTGAGGTCCCACTCGACCCGTTCCCCGAACGCCCCCTGCACGACGCGGCCGGCCAGGCGGCGGGTGTGCACGATGGTGTGGTGCCGCTCGCAGAGCAGCGCCCCGTTGGCCAGGTCCGAGGGTCCGAGGTCGGCCCAGTGCACCAGGTGGTGGGCGTCGGTCCACTGCGGCGGTGCCCCGCAGCCGGGGTAGGTGCAGCCGCCGTCGCGCAGCCAGAGGCGTTTGGTCTGGGCGTCGGTGAAGAACCGCTTCTCCAGACCCCAGTCCATGACCTCCCCGTCGGAGCCGAGGACGATCGGGATGACCGAGCCGTCGCAGCACAGCCGCCGGACGGTCTCGGGGGCGAGGTGGGTGCCGGCGTCGAGCCCGCCCAAGGTGGTGGCCGCGCCGAGGCGGTCCTTCAGGTCCTCGTAGCTCATGGTCAGCAGCAGCGTCGTCTTGTTGGTCTTGCCGACCTCGTCCCCGGCTCCGACCGCACGCCGGACCAGGGAGATGAGGGCGTCGCCGCGGCGGCGGTCCGAGGACCGCAGGTCGCGTTCGCCGTCGACCGGCCTGGGGGCCGAAAGTGGGCCGAGGGCGGCCTCGAGGACCGCCTTGCCCTCCACGTCGAGAGTCAGCCGGTACTCGAACGTGCTCGCCCCGGTGTCGGTCGGTGGGGAGAGCCGGATGAAGGACTTGCCCATGCTCTGCTGGTCCTGCAGCACGTCCTGGCGCCCGTACTTGGCGATCAGCCCGTCACGCAGCAGCCGGCACCCGGACGGGCCGTGCTGCTCGGCCATCCCGATCAGCCCCTCCAGCACGTGCGGCTCGGCCCCATCCGCCAGCAGCGGGCGCAGCTTGTCGGCCTCGGACACCACCACCGCCGCGGACTTCACCGGCAGGCGGCCGGACTCCACTGCTTCCTTCACCGGGGCGTTGACGCGCTTCCCGAACGCGGTCGCGACCGACACGATCGCCGCCGCACCACCGGCGATGGTCGACGGGGCGTGGTGGCGGACCCACTGCGCCGTGGTCAGCGCCGCCGACCCGCCGGAGCTCTCGCCGCGGTGCATCGCCTCCCGCAGCACCGCCACCCGGCCCGCGTCACACGCCATGCCCAGCGCGTCGACCTCGCCCATGAGACCGGACAGACCGTCCTCACCACCACCGGAGGGGCACTGCCACGTCACCTCGTCCAGCCCATGCAGCGCCTCCCGCGCGGCGGCGAACCGCTCCCGGCGCTCGGCCAGGCTCAGGCAGTGACCTGCCTGCTCGCCGTGGCGCTGGTTCCCCTCCATGGCGACAACCGTAGGGGTGACCACCGACAACCCACCTCAAGCCGCAATGAACGGAAACCGTTGCAACGCAACGGCTTTGGCGGCATACCGGCTCTTGTCACACAACCCCATCCGCGCGACCTGTGGACGGTGTGGCCTCGTCAACCGCCCTGTGGACGGCGACCCAGGTCAGGCGCCGCAGGCGCGGGCGGTGCGGACCGCCCACAAGGTGAGCTGGCCCGTGTCGGCGGCGTTGACCCTCTGCTTCGGCAGGATCGCGCGGTCGGCCGCCACCAGGGCGCTGGAACGGTACGCGCAGGCGGAGGGCACCAGACGGGTGTAGCCCATGGCGTCGTCGTACTTGCGCACGCTGGCGACCGGGTGCACCCAGCCGCCGGGCATGACCGCGTCGAGCGTCTTCTGGCCGGCCGCCGGGTCGAGGTCGAGCTGCATGTCGACCATGGCCGCGTTGTGGTTCCAGTCCTGGTAGGTGCTCGGCTTCGCGGCCGAGGAGTAGGGCCACCAGCCGCCGTGCTGCAGCGCCGCGTCGTGCGTGTACAGCCGACGCGAGAGCTCCAGCTGGCCGGGGCGCCGGATCCCTGCGTCATAGGCGGCCTTGAGGAACCAGGCGGCACCGGTGTTCACGTTGTAGACGCAGTAGCGACGGTCGCTGGGCTGACGGGTGTAGGCGAGGCAGTCGGGGTCGCCCTGCACGGTGGGCCAGCTGAGCACCAGGTCGACCAGCGGCTGGATCTCGCTCGCCGCGATGACACCGGCACGGTGGCCCTCGAGGAGGGCGCGGCCGGCGTGGTCGGTGACGGTGATGAGGTAGCTGGCGGAGGCAGGGTTCACGCTGCCGTCCTGGAAGGCGTCCCACGCACCGTCGACCCCGTAGCCGCCGTCGGGCTTCCGGCTGGCTCGCAGCCGCTGGAGCTGGGCCTTCGCCTCTGCGTCGTCCCACCCGTAGAGGATGCCGAGGCTGCTCCACTGGTGGGCGGCGTCGTAGGCGGTCTGTCCGGTGGGCAGTGACTGCTGCCGCGCCAGCGCCTGGAGGCTCAGGACCACCCAGTCGCCGAGGCCGCGAAGCCGGCCGACCTCCGCGGCGGTCGCCGACGCCCCGGCTGCCCGCGCGGCGGTGAGCAGGATGGGCGCGTGCCTGCGTGCTGCGGCGACCCCGCCGACGAGCGCGTCGGGGAAGGCGGTGCCCGTGGCCACGAAGGCGCCCCCCGCCTTGCCGGTGGAGGTGAGCACCGCTGCCAGCGCGGCCGAGGTGGCGTAGCGGTCGGCTCCGGCCGCCCGCTCGGCCTGACGACCCGTTGCGCTCTCGGCCGCCGACTCGACGGTGGTCGAGAGCGCTCCGGTGCCTCCGGCGAGCACCAGCCGTCCGGGGGCCAGGCGCTTCAGCTCGTCGCGGACCGCAGCGCTCAGACTGTCCCGCGGAGAGAGGAGGACCGGCCCGCCCAGGGCTGCGGCCACCGGGCCCGAGGCCACGCCGTCCGGGAAGTCTGCTCCGGCAGCGAGCACGGTCCCGCGCACTCCGGCGGGGAACTCCCCCGCGACCCGGCGGGCCGTCAGGTAGCGGTCGGCGCCGTCGAGCCGGCGGACGGCGACGCTCGCGCCCCCGGCGGCGGTCCGGGCCGCACCCAGCACGGCGTTCGACACCGCGCCGGTGCCGCCGACGACGGTGATGCGGCGCGGCTTGAGCCGGCTCAGCTCGTCGCGGACGACCTGCGGCAGGCTCGTCGGCGCGGTGATGAGCACGACCCCGGACAGCCTGGCCGCGAGGGGGCCGGCGGCCAGCGCGTCGGGGAAGGCGCCGCCCGTCGCGAGCACCACCTCCCTGGTCCCGGACGGTGCGACCGACCTGGAGACCGAGACGGCAGTGGCGTAGCGGTCGGAGCCGCCGAGCCGGACGGCGGAGCCGCCGACCCGCTGGAGCCGGGTCAGGTGCGCGTCCGGAACCACCGCGGAGGACCCGAGGACCGTCACGGGCAGGATGGCTGCGGCGCTCTTTCCCACCAGTCCGCCACCCGCCGCGTGGGCCGGCTCCGCCGCGGTCACCACCGCCGCCGCGAGGAGGGCGGACGTGGCCATCACACCTGTCAGTGACCGCAAACCCGACCGGACCCCGCCCCACGCAGACACGCGCGTCACTCTAGGTTCGAAAAGTGGCGGTTGAGCCGGTTTCGGGGATTTCGCCCAGACGTGTCCGAGTGTCGGCCGTGGTCCTGACCCGAGCCCACTCCCACCTGACGGACCCTGCTCCCGGCTGGCGGACCCCTGCTTCCGCCTGGCGGACCCCCGCTCCCCCCTGACGGACCCCCGCTCCCCGCCGCCGGGACCAAAGCCTCATCAGCCTCCGAGCCTTGAGTTCCTACCCTCAAGATGAGTGGCGGTGACGGCCCACCCCGTGCGGCTGCCCCGGCCACCCGCCAGGGAGGTGGGGGCCATGCCCCGGGTCAGGGACCTGTTGTACAGGCTCAGGCCTTCCGGTGCCCCCGGCGCAGCCAACCCACCCGGCGTCCCGGCCGACCGGGCGCGCGAGGCCGCCGACGAGCTGGCCCCCGTTTTCCTGCTCCTGGAGCCGGTGGAGACCGAGTGCCAGGGCATCGTGGCGGCCGCGCAGCACGACGCCGAAGCCCAGCGTGCCCATGACCGCGAGGTGGTGCGCGACCTGCTGGCCTCGGCCGAGGCGCGAGTCCCCGCCGAACGAGAGGCCGCTCGGGTCCGGGCCCGGCGGAGCGCCGACGAGCGGGCGGCTGCGGCGGCCGGGCGCGGGGAGGCGAGCGCCGAGCAGGTCCGTCGCAGGTGCGAGGAGCAGCTGCCCCACCACGTGGACCTCGTCGTGGCCCGGGTGTGGGAGCTCGTCACCGAGCCCACCACCGAGCCCGCCACCGAGCCCGCCGCCGAACCCGCCGTCGAGTCCGCCGCCGAACCCGCTCAGCGCCACGACACCGGAGTGGGCCCATGAGCGTCGGCTGGGTGGCCGGCAGCGTGCGCGCGCGGGCGATGGCCAACCGTCGCCTGGGCCGAGACGGCGCCCTCAAGCTCGCGACGAGCCCGACCCCTGAGGCCGCGGTCGAGCTCCTGGCCCGCACGACCTACGGCCGGCACGTGCACGCCGGCCAGTCGACGGCGCAGGCGGAGCGCGGCGTCCTCCAGGCGCTCATCTGGAACGCCAGGGTCCTGGCCGGATGGACGACCCGCGACGGCGTCGCCACCCTGCGCACGCTGCTGGCACCGCTCGAGATCCTTGCCATCGAGGAGCACCTGCAGCGGCTCACCCGACCGGTGACGGAGCCGGGCCCCGCCCTGAGCCCGCTGGAGCTCGGCGGCCTCGCCACCGCGTGGCCCCGCCTGCGCGGGACGGGAACGCCCGCAGCCGTCCGTGCCGCGCTCGCCACCTCGGCCTGGGGCGACCCCGGTGGCGAGAGCCCACGCGAGGTGCTGCTGTGGCTGCGTTGCTCGGTGGCGGACCGCGTGACCCTGGTGGCGCCGGCGGCAGCGACCTGGGCCGCGCGGTCGACCGCCCTCCTGCTCGCCCGTGAGCTCCTGACGGGGGCGGGGCCCCTGCCGTCCCCCGCAGCGCAGGCCGCCTCGCGCGTCGTCGGCCGGTCGGCCGCCCACGCCCGCCGCTTCACCGACCTGGCCCCGGCCCTCTCGCGCTCCACCCGCTCGGTGCTGGAGGGGGTGTCCGGGCCCGCTGAGCTGTGGGGCGCGGAGGCCCGCTGGTGGCTGGCGGTCGAGCGCGACAGCGAGGGGCTGGTCCGCGCACCACGCCCGGGGCCCGAGGTGCTCGTCGGCGCGGTCGGCCTGCTCGCCGCTGACGCCTGGCGTGTGCGGGCGGCGCTCCAGGCCGCGGCCCATGGCGCGGAAGGGCTGGAGGTCTTCCGTGCCGCGGCGTGAGGCCCTGGGCCCGGTGACGATGCAGCGGGTGGCGCTGCTCGCCCCTCGCGAGGTCCTGCGCGACGTGCTCGCGCGGGTGGCCGACGAAGGCTGTGTGGCGTTCGCCGAACCCAGCGGTCCGGGAGGGAACGGCCACCGGCTCGGAAGCCCGGAGGGCGCCACGTCGGGCCGGCTCACCGAGCCCCGGACCAACGGGGCAGAGCCCGTGGTGGCCGCCACCGCCCCGGACCTCGAGGAGTGCGAGCAACGCGGCCGGTTCGACCTCGTCGCAGGCGAGGCCGAGATCGCCCGGCGCGCCTCCGAGTGCGTCGAGCGGGGCCGCGTCTGCGGCCTGCCGGGCTGGGCGCCGAGCAGCGCCGTGGCGCCCCTCGCGGAACGACTCCGGCCGCTGGGCGCCGTGGTGGTGCCGCTCCCGCGGCCACCGGGCGTGCAACCGCCGACCCTGCTTCCCGCCACGGACCCGGGGCGGCCCTTCGCGCCCCTGGTCGAGACCTACTCGACCGTGCCGTATGCCGACGTCAACCCCTCGCTCGTCGCCGGCCTGGCCTACGTGGCGATGTTCGGGATGATGTTCGCGGACGCGGGCCACGGCATCCTGCTGCTGCTGCTGGCGCTGGTCATGCGGCAGCTGTGGTGGCCCCGGCTGCGAGGGCTCCAGCCGGCGTGGGTCTTCCTCGCCGGAGCCGGCGCCGCGAGCGTCGTGTTCGGCCTGCTGTACGGCGAGTTCTTCGGCCCCACCGGCGTCGTCCCGGCGCTGTGGCTGAAGCCCCTCGAGCACCCCGTCGAGCTGCTGGCCGCCGCGCTGGCCGTGGGTGCCGTGCTCCTGGCGGCCGCCTACGCCCTGGGCAGCGTCAACCGGTACCGCGAGGGCGGCTGGCGGCAGACGCTCTACGCACCCTCCGGCCTCGCCGGGAGCGCGCTCTTCCTGGGGCTCGGAGCCGTCGCTGCTGGGCTCTACGCGGGCGCCGACTGGGCCGTCTACCTGGGCTGCGCGGTGGCCGCCGGTGGCCTGGCGGCGGCGTATGCCGGGCTGTTCACCGCCGCGGGCGGCGGCGGCAGCGGTGCGGTCGAGGCCGGCATCGAGCTCTTCGACCTCGTCATCCGGTTGGGCTCCAACCTCGTGAGCTTCGCCCGCCTCGCCGCCTTCGGCCTCACCCACGCGGCACTGGCGGCGGTCGTCTGGACGGCCACCGTGGCGCTGTGGGACCGAGGCGGACTCGGCCTCGCCGCCGCGGTCGTCGTCTTCCTGGTCGGCACGGCGGTGGCCTTCGGGCTCGAGGGGCTCATCGCCGCGATCCAGGCGCTGCGCCTGGAGTACTACGAGCTCTTCTCGCGGGTGTTCGTCAGCGAAGGCGTGCCCTTCCGTCCCTGGCACGTGCCGATGGAGCAGCCGACCCCGCTCGGAGGAGACCCGCACGTCAGGAGCTCGAACGGCAGGAGCTCGAACGGCAAGGAGGACGTCGCATGACCACATGGCTGATCGCCGCCCCTCTCCTGGTGGCCGGCTGCCTCGCCGGGGTGTGGCTCCGGCGCCGCCGCCCGAGCACGGTGCTGCGGGCCGTGCTGGCCGTCAACGGGCTCCTGCTCGTCGGAGCGCTGGTGCTGCTCGTCCTGGCCACCACGGCCCCGGAAGCGGCCGCCACCGGCCTCCCCCACGCCGCGGCCGCGACCACGTCCTCCGCGAGCGGTGCAGCACTGCTCGGAGCTGCCATCGCCGTCGCCGGCTCGTCCATCGGCGCGGCGATCGCGGTGGCCTACACCGGCTCCGCGGCCCTGGCGGCGATGAGCGAGCGGCCCGAGATCTTCGGTCGGGCCATGGTCATCGTCGGGCTGGCCGAGGGCATCGCGATCTACGGCCTCATCGTGTCGGTCATCCTCATCGGCAGGGCCTGATGGCCGTCGCCGCGAGCCACCAGGTCGTCGCCATCGGATCGGAGGCCGAGGTCGCCGGGTTCGTCCTGGCCGGTGTGCGGGTGGTGTCCGCGGCCACGGCCTCGGGGACCCGTCAGACCTGGGACGAGCTGCCGGCGGAGGTGGCCGTGGTGGTTCTGACACCCCAGGCCGCCGCCGACCTGGGCGATGCACGGTGGTCCCCCAGGGCCCCGTTGTCCGTCGTCCTGCCGACCAGCGGTCCACCGGACCCGCTTCCCGGCCCGGGTGAGGAGGGCGCAGGTGGTTGACGTCCTCGACGCCCAGCGGCAGGCCCTGGACCCGCTGCGGACAGCCCTGCTGGCAGCCGCGCGCGCCGAGGCGGAGCAGCTGAGGCGGTCTGCCGCCGAGGAGGGCCAGGCCCTGGTGGACGGCGCACGCGAGCAGGCAGCCCGGGTACTCGCCTCCGCGGCAGCCGAGGGCGAGGCTGACGGCAGGGAGCTGGCGGCACGAGCCGCCAGCCGAGCCGAGCAACGAGCCCGGGCCATCGTGCTGGAAGCCCAGCACACGGCATACCGTCAGCTGGTGGAGGCGGCCCGCCGCGCCGTGGCGCTCGCCCTGCGCGAGCCCGACCGGAGGGCGGCCCTGGAGGCGGCACTGCGCACGAGCCTCGGCGGTGAGGCGGAGCTGGGCGACACCGCCGACGGCGGCCTCTGGGCCCGGGCGCCCGACGGCCGCACCGTCGACGGCTCGGTCGGCACCCTGGTGGCCCAGGCGATGGAGGGCCTCGACCTGGAGCAGCTGTGGTGCCCGGGCTGAGCACGGCCCGCATCGTGCGGGTGAGCGGCCCCCTGCTGGAGGTCGAGGGGCTCTCCGGCGTTGCCATGGCGGACCTCGTGGCGCTGGGAGAGGCGGAGCTGCCCGGCGAGGTCGTCGCGATCTCCGGGGGCACGGCGACCGTCCAGGCGTACGAGTACACCGGCGGCCTGCGCACCGGGGACCCCGCGCGGACCCTCGGCCGCCCCCTCTCGGTGCGGCTGGGGCCGGACCTGCTCGGGGGCGTGCACGACGGACTCCTGCGACCGCTCGCCGACGCCCCGACCTGGTTGCCACCCGGGAGCACCCGGGAGGTGGCGGGCGGGACGTGGGAGTGGCGGCCCGCGGTCCGCGAGGGCGACCTCGTGGAGGAGGGCGCGGTGCTCGGCACGGTGCCGACCCCGGCCGCGCTCGAGTTCCGCGTGCTGGTGCCGCCCGGCACCAGGGGGGCGGTCACGTGGCTGGCGCCCCCCGGTGCCCGGGTGTCCACCGAACCGGTCGCCCTGGTCGGGGAGGTCGTTGTCGCCATGACGGCCGACTGGCCGGTCCGGCGGGCACGCCCCACGGCCACCCGGCTCGACGCGGGTGAGCCGCTGCTGACGGGGCAGCGCGTCCTGGACGCCGTGTTCCCGGTGGCGCGCGGCAGCACCGCAGCCGTCCCCGGCGGGTTCGGGACCGGCAAGACGCTGCTGCTGCAGCAGGTCGCCAAGTGGTGTGCCGCCGACGTCATCGTCTACGTCGGCTGTGGCGAGCGCGGCAACGAGATGGCCGACGTGCTGGCCGAGTTCGGCGACCTGGTGGACCCTCGCACCGGGCGCCGTCTGGTCGAGCGCACGGTCATCATCGCCAACACCTCGAACATGCCGATGATGGCTCGGGAGGCGAGCATCTACACGGGGGTGACCGTCGCGGAGTACTTCCGCGACATGGGCCACCACGCGGTCGTGATCGCCGACTCCACCTCCCGGTGGGCCGAGGCCATGCGCGAGTGGGCGTCCCGGTCCGGGGCCCTCCCTGCGGAGGAGGGCTACCCGGCGTCACTGCCGTCGGCGCTGGCGGCCTTCTACGAGCGGGCCGGCAGCTTCACGACGCTGGGGGGTGGCACCGGGTCGGTGACCATCATCGGCGCGGTCTCCCCTCCCGGGGGCGACACCACCGAGCCGGTCACCACGCACACCGAGCGCTTCGTCCGTGCGGTGTGGGACCTCGACCGTGACCTCGCCTACGCCCGCCACTACCCCGCCGTGGCGTGGTCGGGCTCCTTCTCCCTCGACGCCGAGGCCGTGGCGCACTGGTACGCCGGTCGGGAGGACCCCGGCTGGGCGGCCCGGCGGGCCCAGGTCACCGCCGTCCTCGCCGAGGCGGACCGGCTGGCGGACCTCGCGGCCCTCGTCGGGAGCAGCTCGCTGCCCTCGCGGGAACGGGTCGTGCTGTGGGGTGGACGGCTCCTGCGCGAGGGGTTCCTGCAGCAGAGCGCCCTGTCGCCGAACGACTCGCACTGCTCACCGGAGAAGACCCGGGCGCTCCTCGAGGCGGTGCTCGGCGTCATCGAGGCCTGCCATGCCGCGGTCCAGCGGGGCGTCACGGCCGCGGAGGTCGAGGAGCTGGACTACTCGCCCCTGCTGCGGGCGGGCGGCGACCTCGCGCCCGACGACGTGGCCGGTGTCGAAGCACGGCGCGACCGGGTGCTCGCCGCCCTGGAGCAGCTGCGATGACGGCGACGACGGCGGGCACGGGCGGCGGTGGCCCCGCGCTGTCGGTCGAGTTCGGCAGCATCGCGCAGGTGCACGGCCCGCTGCTCGTGGTGCGTGACACCACGGGTGTCGGGTGGGACGAGGCCGCGGTGGTGCGCGTCGACGACGGGTCGGGCGGGCAGGTCCGGCACGGTGTCGTGCTCGAGGTCGACCGGGGCCTCGCCGTCGTGCAGGTCCTCGAGGGAACCGAGGCCATCGACCCCTTGGCCACGCGGGTCCGGTTCACCGGGCGCCCCGTGCGCGTGCCCGTCGGCACTGCCTGGCTGGGACGCACCTGCAACGGGCGCGGTGAGCCGAGGGACGGCGGGCCACCGGTCACGTCCGGCACGTCGGCCGCCGTCACCGGCCACCCCCTGAACCCGGTGTGGCGCGAGTCGCCCGGCGACCCGGTGCTCACGGGCATCTCCGCGATCGACGCGCTCACGACCCTCGTGCGCGGGCAGAAGCTGCCCATCTTCTCGGTGGCGGGGCTGCCCCACCTGGCCCTGGCCGCGCAGCTCGCCGCCCAGGCCCGCGCCGGGACCCGCCCCTTCTGCGTCGTCTTCGCCGGGATGGGGGTCACCCACGCCGACGCCGCGATGGTGCGCCAGGCGCTCGAGGGCCGCCTCGCGGTCGGTGAGCTCGTCCTGCTCCTCAACACCGCCGACGACCCGGTCATCGAGCGCATCCTGACCCCGCGCATCGCCCTCACCGTCGCCGAGCACCTGGCCTTCGAGACCGGCCGCGACGTGCTGGTGGTGCTGGCGGACGTCACCAGCTACGCCGAGGCGCTTCGCGAGATCTCCAGCGCTCGCGGGGAGCTGCCCGGCCGGCGCGCCTACCCCGGCTACCTGTACAGCGACCTCGCCTCGCTCTACGAACGCTGCGGGCGGGTGCGGGGAAGGGCCGGGTCCGTGACGATCGTGCCGGTGCTCACCATGCCCGGTGGCGACATCACGCACCCGGTGCCGGACCTGACGGGATACATCACCGAGGGCCAGGTCGTGCTCTCCCCCGCCGTGCACTCGCACGGCGTCTACCCACCCGTCGACGCCCTCTCCTCGCTCTCCAGGCTGATGCGCCACGGCGCGGGCCCGGGGCGGACCCGCGACGACCACCTCGACCTCGCGGCCCAGCTGCTCGCCGCCCTGGCCCGGGCACGGGAGGTCGCCGAGCTCTCGGAGATCGTCGGGGTCTCCGCCCTCTCCAAGACCGACCAGCTGTACCTCACCTTCGCCGACGAGTTCGAGCGCCGGCTGCTCGACCAGCGGCCACAGGAGCACCGCACCCTGGACGACACCCTGGACCGGGGCTGGTCCCTCGCCGCCCTCCTGCCCCGTCGCGAGCTGACCATGCTGTCCGACAGCCTCGTCGAGGAGCACCTGGGCGGACAGCACCCCACCGGAGAGCACCCCACCGGAGAGCACCCCGTCGGCGAACACCTGGAAGCGGGGCGATGAGCATGCCTGCCCTGTCCCGTGTTCCGCCGGGCCGCGCCGGCCGGCTCTGGCTGCGGCGTCGCCAGGCGGTGGCCGAGCGCGGCCGGGCCCAGCTCGACCGCAAGCTGCGGATCCTGCTGCCCCAGCAGCAGAGCCAGCGGATGCGCGCCTCACGACTGGAGCAGCAGTGCGCCGACACCTGGGCCGAGGCCCGCACCTGGGTCCTGCGCGCCGCGCTGCTGGGGGGCGAGGACGCCCTGCGGTCGGCGGCGCCGGTCGACGAGGCACAGGCCCGCGTGAGCTGGCAGGTGGTCATGGGGGTGGACCTGCCGATCGACGCCGACGTCCACTTCCCCGCACCCTCGCGCTTCCCGGCCGCGAACGCCGCGGTCGTGCCCGCCACCGACGCGGTGCGCCGGGCCGTGCTCGCCGCGGTGCGCCTGGCGGCCGCCGAGGAGGCACTGCGCCGGCTCGACGCGGAGGTGGGCGTCACGCGACGCCGGCTCCGGGCGATCGAGACGCACTGGCTCCCGTGGCTGGAGGCGGAGCGTGCACGTCTCGAGCTGGCCCTCGAACAGGACGAGCAGGACGACGGTCTGCGGCTCCGCCGGGCTGCAGCGGAAGGTGGCACCCGATGATCGAACGCATCCTGGTGGCCGTTGACGACTCGGCCGACTCGCTGGCCGCGGTCCGCACGACCCTCGCGCTGGCGGCACCCCTGGGCGCACAGGTGCTGGCCGTGCACGTGCTCACCGACCACGAGGTCGACACCGCGATCGGCCAGGTGAGCGGACCGGCCGCGCCGGCGGGACGGGCCCACTCGGTCAACCGGGTGCTGAGCCGGGTGTCGGCCATGGGACAGGCCAGCGAGGTGGCCGTCGAGACCGCGGTCCTGACGGGCGGCGCAGGGTCGGCGATCCTCGACCGGGCCGGGACCTGGGGTGCGGACCTCGTCGTCATCGGGCGCTCCGCGCGCCTGGCGACCGGTGAGGGCTACGTCGGGGCCCTCACCCGTCACGTGCTGGAGTTCGCCGACCGGCCGACCCTCGTGGTCCCCGCGGGCCGGGTCGAACGGGGCGACGTCCGGCGCCACCGCGACATCCGGTGAGCGACCACCCCGCAGCTCCGCCGAGCGCGTCCTCCCTCAGGAGCTGGCGGGCCATCACCACGCGCTGGATCTGGTTGGTGCCCTCGTAGGTCACCCGTACCACCATGGTCATCGCCTCCGTGGTGCCGGAAACGCACTCCGGACTCACCTCCGGCCTCGCCGGTTCGGCCACCCAGGTCGGTGCTGCGCTGGGCACCACCCCTTCACCGCCGGCCGAAACCGCCAACCACGACACAGCGACAGGAGCACCATGAACACCAACACCACGCTCGGACGAGGAGTCGCCATGAAGGCAGTCATCCAGGACAGCTACGGCACCTCCGAGGTCCTTCGCGTCGGCGACGTCAACATCCCCGAACCCGGCGACAACGAGGTGCTCGTGAAGGTGCACGCTGCCGGTCTGGACCGCGGCACTGAACACCTCATGACTGGCAAGCCCTACGTCGTGCGAATGGCGACAGGGCTGCGACGCCCGAAGCAGCCCACCTCGGGACGAGACGTGGCCGGCACCGTTGTAAAGGTCGGCTCGGCCGTGACCCGTTTTGCGCCCGGCGACGAGGTGTACGGCGTCGCGCCCGGCTCATTCGCCGAGTACGCCGTCGGCCCAGAGAACAAGCTCGCGCGCAAACCCGCGAACCTGACCTTCGCCCAAGCCGCCGCCGTCCCCATCTCGGCCGGTACGGCGCTGCAAGCCCTGCGGGACGTCGGCAAGGTCCGGGCCGGGCAGACGGTTCTCGTCATTGGCGCATCGGGCGGTGTCGGCAGCTACGCAGTGCAACTGGCCAAGGTCTTCGGGGCGCAGGTGACCGGAGTCGCCAGCGCCGCGAAAGCCGACTTCGTGACAAGTCTGGGTGCCGATCACGTGCTCGACTACGGCCGTGACGACTTCGCCGACGGCACCCGCACCTACGACCTCATCCTCGACATCGGCGGCGGCTCATCCCTCAAGCGACTGCGCCGCGCCCTCAAACCGCGCGGCACCGTCGTCTTCGTGGGAAGCGAGAACGCCGGAAGCATCACCGGAATGGGCAGGCAGCTGCGAGGGGCGCTGCTCTCGCTCCTCGTCCGCCAACGCCTCGCGATCCTCATGGCCAGGGAACGCGCCAGCGACCTCGAACAGCTCACCGAGCACCTCGAGGCCGGCCGGGTCATCCCCAGCCTCGCCGACAACTACCCCCTCGACCAGGCCAGGACCGCGATGGAACTGCTCGAGTCGGGCAAGGTCCGCGGCAAGGTGGTCATCATTCCGCTCGACACCGACGCAGAGGAAGACGGCACTCGCTGATGCCCCATCAGGGGCCAGCCGCACCTGAGCTGAGGGTCCACGGCTCTGCGGTCACCGATTGCTCAGGTGGTGCTCCCGCGGCGCTACGGCGATCTGGGTGGTTGGTTCAGACTGGCCCTTGGAGAGCCGTAGGTGATGAATGGTGGCGATCGCCCAGAGCACCGCCATGGTGGCGACCAGCACACCCAGACCGGCGCTGCTGGCCCACAGCACCATGGCCAGGCCGCCGGCGAACGCGACCAGCCCGAGCAGCGTCGTCGCCGCCAGATAGGTCTTGTTTCCGTGCACCAGCTGCGCGAAGCCCGGCACCACCGCAGATGCCGAGGCGGCGAAGCCCAGTGCCAGGATCGCCAGTCCGGTGACCCGGATGTTGCTCATGCCGGGCAGCGTTGCGTCCAGGAGCCACAACAGGTAGAGCGCGACTGCGGCGGCCACGAGGGCTGTGGCGATGAGGTCTCTCTTCGGTAGGCGCATTGTCTCCTACCTCCTTCAGCCCGTCGGCGTCGTAGCTGGCGGGCCTTCTTCTCGAAGTCGGGCCGAGGGCTTGGCAGCGCGGCTACCGCGTCCTGTGCATCTCGCGTTGGATGTCGTCCTCGGTCACGTCGTGCCTGAAGTAGGCGTCCCAGCCGTCCAGCAGCAGCAGGACACCCCAGATCGCGAGCACCCAGCCGGGCCAGAAGGAGCCGGCACCCGAAACGGCCCACAGGCCGACCAGGAACGCGTTGATGACGAGGTAGGCCACCACGTCGCCACGGAACTTCCGCTTCCGCAGCAGCCGGGCCCGGGCCTGCTCGTAGTCAGAGGTCATCTGTGCCTGTGCCATGTCGCCACCTCCTCTCCACCTCCAGCGTGTTGTCGCGGCGCCGTGCCGGTCAGGGGCGTTGGTCACGTCCGATGGCGAACCTCCGGCCGTCCGCCGGGGACGCGTGCGCCGATGCCGAGTCCTGGTGTGGGACCCCGTGCCAACAGGGCTTTCATCGGACCTCGGCCGGGCCTGCCGAGTGCGGCAGGTGTCGACCACCTCGAGTCGGCGGCAGGACGCATGAACTCAGATGCCGTCCACACGTCGGTGCCGTCGTAGGAGGAGGACGGCACGCTCGCCTTGCACGATCGCGCTCCGGCTTGCACCACCGCAGGTCAGAGCGTCAACGACCTACTTCAGGAGCTGGCGGGCCATCACCATGCGCTGGATCTGGTTGGTGCCCTCGTAGATCTGGGTGATCTTGGCGTCGCGCATCATCCGCTCCACCGGGAAGTCCTTGGTGTAGCCGTAGCCGCCGAGCAGCTGCACGGCATCCGTCGTCACCTTCATCGCGACGTCGGAGGCGTAGCACTTCGCGGCCGCACCGAAGAACGGCAGGTCCTTGTCGCCGCGCTCGGACTTGGCCGCCGCGACGTAGACCATCTGGCGCGCGGCCTCGAGCTCCATCGCCATGTCGGCGAGCATGAACTGGATGCCCTGGAAGTCGGCGATGGCCTTGCCGAACTGCTTGCGCTCCTTGACGTACCCGACCGCGAAGTCCAGCGCCCCCTGGGCGATGCCGACGGCCTGCGCGCCGATGGTGACGCGGGTGTGGTCGAGGGTGCGCAGGGCGATCTTGAGCCCCTCACCCGGGGCGCCGACCATGCGGTCTCCGGGGATGCGCACGTTGTCGAAGTGCAGCTCGCGGGTCGGCGAGCCCTTGATGCCGAGCTTGCGCTCCTTCTCGCCGAAGGAGAAGCCCTCGTCGGACTTCTCGACGACGAACGCGCTGACGTTGCTGCCGCGCTTGCCCTCCGGGTCGGTCACGGCGAGCACCGTGTAGAAGTCGGAGACGCCGGCGTTGGTGATCCACGACTTCTGGCCGCTCAGCACCCAGTCGTCGCCGTCCCGGCGCGCGCGGGTCTTCATCGACGCGGTGTCGGAGCCGGCCTCGCGCTCGGAGAGCCCGTAGGAGAACGTCGACTCGCCGCGGGCGACCGGCGGCAGGTACTTCGCCTTGACCTCCTCGGAGGCACCGAGGATCAGCGGCATGGTGCCGAGCTTGTTGACCGCGGGGATCAGCGACGACGAGGCGCAGGCCCGGGCCACCTCCTCGATGACGATGCAGGTCGCGAGCGCGTCGGCGCCGACCCCGTCGTACTGCTCGGGGATGTGCGGGGCGTGGAAGTCCGACGCCACCAGGGCGTCGTGCGCCTCCTGCGGGTAGCGCGACTCCTCGTCGACCGCGGCCGCGTAGGGCGCGATCTTGTCCTCCGCCACCGCTCGGACGGCCTCTCGAAGGGCCTCGTGGTCCTCCGAGATCTTGAACAGGTCGAAGGCAGCGTCACCAGTGCTCACGAACCGCAAGGCTACCCGCTGGTATGCCGCCGCGGAGCACCCCGTGGTGTGGTCCCGGCCACGCTGTGGCCGCCACCGTAGACTCACTGCCCGTGGCCGCCCCCCAGATCCTCTGCATCTCCTACTCCCCCATCACCGGTGACGCCCGGGTGCTCCGGCAGGTCGGGGTCCTCGCGCGCTTCGGCGAGGTCACGACGCTCGGCTACGGCGAGAAGCCGGAGGCGGCCACCGGGCACCTGCGGGTCGAGGACGGGCTGAACTCGCTGCCGCGCACCCCCCTCGGTGTCGCGAAGCTGGCGACCCGTCGGCTGCGCAGCGCCGAGCTCGCGGCCCCGGGCCTCCAGCGCGGCCTCGAGCTCGTCGGCGACCGCCGCTTCGACCTCGTCATCGCCAACGACGCCCGCGCCCTCCCGCTGGCCCACGCCGTCGCCCACGGCGCCCCGGTCTGGGCCGACATGCACGAGTGGGCGGCCGAGGAGTTCTCCCACGTGGCCACCTGGCGCCTGCTGGTCGGCCCACTGATGAAGCACCTCTGCGAGCGCTACCTGCCGCAGTCGGCCGCCGTCACGACCGTGTGCGAGCCGCTGGCCCAGCGCTACACCGAGCACTACGGCGTCGCCTGCGAGGTGGTGCGCAACGCCGGTCCCTGGCGCGACCTGCAGCCCACGCCGGTGCAGGACGACTGCGTCCGCCTCGTGCACAGCGGCGCCGCCATCCGGGGCCGCAACCTCGAGATGCTCATCGAGGCGACCCTCGAGGTGCCGCACTGCACTCTTGACCTCTACCTCGTGCCCGCCGCCGACGGTGGTCGCTACCTCGGCGAGCTGCGGGCCCTGGCCCGTGGCAGCGACCGCATCCGGATCAACCCGCCGGTGGCCCCGGCCGAGCTGCCGACCACCCTCAACCAGTACGACGTGGGCGCGTTCTGCATGCCGCCGATCAACATCAACGCCGAGTTCGCCCTGCCCAACAAGTTCTTCGACTTCGTGCAGGCGCGGCTGTGCCACGCCGTCGGGCCGGCCCCCGAGATGGCCCGCCTGGTACGCGAGTACGGCCTCGGCGTGGTGTCCGCCGACTTCTCCAAGGAGTCGTTCGTCGCGGCGCTGCGCACCCTCGACGCCGACGCCGTCCGGGCGGGCAAGCAGGCGTCGCACGAGCACTCCCACGAGCTGAGCAGCGAGCACGACGTCACGGTGGTCGAGGGCATCGTCACCCGGCTCCTCGGCGGCACGGCGTGACGGGACCCGACGCCGGCTCCCCGTCGGCGCTGCACGTCAACGACGCCGCCTACACCGGGGCGAACCTCGTCGCCGAGGCGCGGCGCCGCGGCTGGCGCTGGGACCTCATGCCCAAGGCGGCCGAGGCGCAGGACTGGAGCGGCGTCATCGGCCGGGCCCGCAAGGCGCTGCTCGGCGGCTCCTGGCTCGCCCGGCTGGCCGTCGCCGCCCGGAGCCACGACGTCGTGCACGTCCACTCCGCATCGACCTTGCACCACACCCGCCCGGCCGCGCCCCGGTTCGTGCTGCACTGCCACGGCACCGACGTGCGCACCACGCAGTACGACCCGCGCCGCACCGACGAGATCCGCGCCGGCCTGCGCGACGCCGAGGCGGTCTTCTACTCGACGCCCGACCTCGCCGAGCACGTCCTGCCGCACCGGGCCGACGCCACGCTGCTGCCGGTGCCGGTGGACGTCGACGCGCTGCCCTGCTGGCAGCCCGCACCCGGGCGGCCGCAGGTGGTGTTCGCGTCGCGCTGGGAGGCGGTCAAGGGCCTGGAGGCACAGCTCGACGTCGCCGAGCGCCTCGTCGCCACCCTCGGCGACCGGGTCGAGGTCGTCGGCCTCGACTGGGGTCCCGACGCGCAGGAGGCGGCACGGCGCGGGGTGCGGCTCGTGCCCCGCCTGGACCACGCGGCATACCTGCGTCTGCTCGCCGGGGCGAGCGCGGTGGTCGGCCAGTCGGCCGGCATCCTCTCGGCCAGCGAGCTGGAGGCGATGGGCACCGGCGCGCCCCTGGTCGTGCCCGTCGAGCTCCCCCTGTATGCCGCGTCCGCGCCGCCCGTCGTCGGCGGCAGCGTCGACGGTGCGGTGGAGGCCGTGACCGAGCTGCTCTCCGGAGGCCAGGGGCACGACCCCGACCGGGTGCGCGGTTGGGTGCGTGCCACGCACGGCACCGCCAAGGGCGTCGAGACCGTCGCCGCGGTCTACCGCAGCGTGGTGGCGGCCCGGTGATCGACGTCCGCGGCGTGACCGGCTCCGTCTTCCGCCCCCTGCGGCTCGACCGGCCCTCGCAGATCTCGCTGGTGCAGGGCGGCGCCCTGAGCACGGCCGGCCTGCTGGCGCAGGGGTTCCTGCGCTTCGCGACCGCCTGGCTCGTCGCCCACATCGCCGGCTCCGCGGCCCTGGGGGCGGTGGCCACGGCGATCGCCACGGCCACCCTGCTGGCCCTCCTCTGGCCCACCACCACCGGCAGCGCGGCGTCGAAGTACATCGCCCGGGCCCGCGGTGCGGGCAACAGCGCCGAGCTGCTCGCCACCGCGCGGCACCTCGCGCTGCGCACCGTGCAGACGTCGCTGCTCCTGGCCGTCGCGAGCATCCCGGTGTGGGTGCTCATCGACCACGGCACGGTGGCCGGGGCCCTGTGCGTCGCGGCGATGACCATCGCCTACTCCGGCTACAGCTTCACCCGCGGTGTGCAGTTCGGGGCGGGGCAGGTGCCGCGCGCCACCGCCTGGGACCTCATCAGTGTCACCGTGGGCCTCGGCGCCCTGGCCGCGGTGCTGGTGGCCGGCGTGCGCGGCCCGGCGCTCGTGCTGCCGCTGGCCCTCGGCTATGCCGTCTACGCCCTCGCCGGCTGGCCCCACGGGGTGCGTGGCCGTCCCGACGGGGCGCACCGCCGCGAGCTCGACGCCTTCGTCGCCCTCGGCGCTGCCGGGTCCATCGCGAGCACCGGCTTCCTCCAGCTGTCGCAGATCACCGCCCGGCTGACCTCAGGTCTGCACGACGCCGGCCAGTACGCCGCCGCACTCAACCTCGCCACCCCCGCCTCCATGCTCGCCGCCTCGCTCAGCCTGGTGCTCTTCCCGTCACTGGCCGAGGCCTGGGGCCGTGGCGACCACGCCGGCTTCCGGGCCCAGACCGACCGCGCCACCCGCACCCTGGCCGCCGTGATGGTGGGCATCTTCGGCTGCCTCATCCTCTGCAGCCGGTTCCTCGTCGCCGTGATCTGGGGCCAGAAGTACGCCGACGCCGCGACCGTGCTGCCGGTGCTCGTCCTCGCGGTGCTGGCGACCAACCTGGCCGTGGCCAGCGTCAACGCGCTGACGACGACCTCCCGCGAGGGCATGCGCATCACCACCGGCGCCAGCCTGCTCGGCATGGCCGTCGGCGTTGTGGTGTGGCTCGTCCTCGGCGACCGCCTCGGCATCCTCGGCGTGGCGCTGGGCTACCTCGCCGGCACGGTCGTCATCGCCGCCATCCCCATCACGATCGTCTGGCGGCGCGACCACCACCGCTGGGCCGGCCTGTTCCTGCGCGTGCTGGTCGCCCTCCTCGCGGTGGGCGCGCTCTCCCTGGGGGGACGTGCCGCCGACCTCCCGCTGTGGCTCGAACCCCTCCTGGCGGCGGTGTTCCTCACCGGCTGGGTGCTTGCCAGCCGACGTGACCTCCCCCGCATCCCCGGCCTCCCGTCGCCCCTCGGGCGCCGCCGCTCGTCCTGACCCCGAAGAGTTAGCGTCCCTGCCACCATGACCCGACCAGCCCCCGTCGTCATCGCCTCCCGCCTCTTCCCCCCGGAGCCGGGCGCCGCGGCATACCGGCTCGGGGCCCTGGCCCGCGCGCTGTGCTCCCGCGACGTGCCGGTCGACGTGGTGACCACCCGTCCCCCGGTGGGCAGCGCCGCCCCCACCGACCCGCCCGGCACCCGGGTGCGCCGCTGGCCCGTGCTGCGCGACGCCGGCGGGAACGTCCGCGGCTACGTGCAGTTCGCCAGCTTCGACGGCCCGCTGTTGCTGCGCCTGCTGTTCCACCGCCGCCCGGCCGCCGTCGTGGTCGAGCCCCCGCCCACCACCGGCACCGTCGTGCGGCTGGTCTCGATGCTGCGCCGGGTGCCCTACCTCTACTACGCCGGCGACGTCTCCTCGACCGCCGCGCGCGGGATCGGCGTCTCGCCGCTGGTCGTGCGGGTGCTCACCGCGGTGGAGGGCTGGGCGATGTCAGGGGCGGCGGAGGTGCTCGCGGTCTCCGACGGGGTCGCCGACGAGGTGCGCCGGCTGACCCGCGGCCGGGTGCCGGTCACCACGGTCGGCACGGGCGTCGACACCGACGTCTTCCACCCGTGCCCGTCGGCCACCGCGGCCGGGCGCACCCTCGTCTACGCGGGCACCATGTCGGAGATCCACGGCGCCGAGGTGTTCGTGCGCGCCTTCGCCGAGGTCGCCGACGAGTTCCCCGACAGCACCCTCGTCATGTACGGCCAGGGCGCCGAGGAGCAGACCCTCCGCTCGCTCGCGCAGTCGCTCGCCCCGGGACGCGTCGAGTTCCGCGGCATGGTCAGCGGCAGCGAGGTCGCGCAGGCGTTCTCCACCGCGCAGGCCGGCCTCGCCTCGTTGCACCCGCGGGTCGGCTACGACTACGCCTTCCCCACCAAGATGTTCGCCGCCACCGCCTGCGGCGCACCGGTCGTGTATGCCGGGCCCGGCCCCGGCCGCGCGATGGTCACCGACCACCGGCTCGGCTGGGCGTGCGACTGGGACGTCGAGCAGACCACCGCCGCACTGCGCTCCGCACTCTCGGCCGAGATCACACCGGCCGAGCGGGAGCGCCTGGCCGTCTGGACCCTCGAGAACGCCAGCCAGCGCGCGGTGGCAGCCGCCGCGGCCGACGCGGTCACCCGGCACCTGCGCCGGTAGCCCGTCCCGCCGCCCCTTGGGCGCAGCAGGCGGGCCCTGCGGTGCGGTGGGCCGGGCCGTTGGGGTGACCCGGCCCGGGGCCGCGATGCCGGCTCCGTCAGTGCCGGCGGCGGTGGAACAGGTGGCCGTGCTCCTCGCGGTCGACCAGCTCGGGTAGCACCTCCTGCTCGAAGAGCTGGATGCTGGTGATGTCGTAGGCCGCCTCGGGGAAGTACGTGATGGCGTACTTCAGCCCGGCGCCCTCGAGCTTCTTGAACTTCTCGACGATCTGCTGGGGCGTGCCCACGGCGGGCCCCGTGGCGAAGCCGTGAACGACCTCCTCGGCCTTCTCCGGCGTCAGGCCGGCCCGCAGGTACTGCTCGCGGATCCACTCGAGCCGGTTGCTGACCTCCTGCTCGTCACGGCCGATCACGACGTTGTAGTTGGCGCTGCGGACGATCTCGTCGAAGTCGCGGCCGACGTCCTGGCAGTGGCCGCGCAGCACCTCGCTCTTGTGCTGGAAGCCCTCGAGGGTGCCGTCGAAGTTCGTGTAGTCGGCGTACTGCGCGGCGATGCGAAGGGTCTTCTTCTCGCCGCCACCGGCGATCCACATCGGGATGCCGTTGTACTTCGACCCCGGCAGCACCGTTCCCTGGAGCGGCTGCGGGGCGCAGATCGCACCGTCGACGTCGTAGTGCTCGCCGTGGAAGGTGGCCGAGCCGGTGGTCCACATGTCGCGGAAGATCTGCACGCCCTCCTCGAGGCGCTTGATCCGCTCCCCCGCGCGAGGGAACCCGTAGCCGTAGGCGCGCCACTCGTGCTCGTACCAGCCCGCGCCGATGCCCATCTCGATGCGGCCCTCGCTGACGATGTCGACCGTCGCGGCCACCTTGGCGAGGTAGGCGGGGTTGCGGTAGCTCATGCACCCGCACATCTGGCCCAGCCGCACCCGACCGGTCACGGCACCCAGGGCCGACATCAGGGTCCACGCCTCGTGCGTCGCCTCGTTGGTCGGCTGCGGCGTGGTGTGGAAGTGGTCGTAGACCCAGATCGAGGTCCAGTCGTCGTTGGCGTCGACGCGGCGCGCGAGCCCGGCCATGACACCCCAGTGCTGCGACGGGTCGATGCCGACGAGGTCCATGCGCCAGCCCTGGGGGATGAACAAGCCGAACTTCACGTGTGTGCTCCTCGGTGGTGCGGGGTCTGCGTGGGAGGTCGGTCCTCACCCTAGGCGCTGCCCTCGACCCCGTCGCGCCCGGGCAGCACGCCTGCCCGGGCCTGCCCGGCGCGCCCGTAGAGCCAGCACGAGGACACCAGGTCCAGCCCGGGCGGCGGGTCCTCCCGACGCAGCAGCTCCCACTCCGGCTGGTTCTGCGCCACCCACGCGGTGAACTCGCGGTAGCGCAGGTGGGGGGCCGCATCGCCGTGTGCCGCGTCGTTGCTGCAGACGGCCACGTAGCGCTCGGCGGAGGCGAAGAGCAGCCGCATGTAGTCCTCGAACACCTCGTCCTCGACGAGGTGGAAGATCACCTCCATCGACAGCGCGAGGTCACCGCGCAGCCAGCCGGCCGGGTCGACGAGCTGGCCCGGCTCGTAGCGCAGGAAGCTCTTGGTGGGGTCGCCGCGGAAGCGGGCGATGCAGCGCCGCACGGCGGTGGGCGACCGGTCGATCCCGAGGTAGCGCGGGTAGGCGGCGAGGGCGAGCTGGTTGCCGTCGCCGCAGCCGAGGTCGACCACCGAGGTGACCCCGAGGTCGGCCACCCAGCGGTTGACGACGGACGCCTTCCACCTCGCTGCGGCGCCGGAGGAGCCCGCGCCCGAGGTGCCGCCCCGGGCGTACCGCTGCTCCCAGTAGCGACCGCTGCCCCGGAACCGCAGGCGGCGCACCACGTCGGCCGGCCTGCTGGAGGCCGACCGCTCGAGCGCCGCCCGGAGGCCCACCCTCCTCAGGCTAGGTGGGTCCCCAAGGGCGCGGGGCTCTTCAGGTCAGGTCGACGGTCTTCTTCGTCTGGGCGGACTCGATGCAGGCCTCGGCGACGCGCACCGTGGTCAGGCCCTGTTCCATGGTGACGATGTCGGCGCCCTCCTTGCCGAGCACCGCGTCACGGAACATCTCGTGCTCGACCCGCAGCGGCTCCGGCTTGGGGATCGCGTACCGCACCACGTCACCCTCGGACACGCCCCGGAACTTCGCGATCGCGTCCCACGTGGTCGCGATCTCCCCGTTGGCGTAGAACGTCAGGTCCGCGGTCAGGGTGTCGGCGATGAACGTGCCCCGCTCACCGGTGATCACGGTGACCCGCTCCTTCAAAGGCGACAGCCAGTTCACCAGGTGGTTGGCCACCGTGCCCTTGCTCAGCGACGCCACCACCGCCACCAGGTCCTCGTGCTCACGCCCGGACTTGTATGCCGTGCGCGCCGACACCGAGGTGTAGGTCTGCTGGGTCACCCACGCGGTCAGGTCGATGTCATGGGTGCCCAGGTCCTTGACCACCCCCACGTCGGCGATCCGGGCCGGGAACGGCCCCTGCCGGCGAGTGGTCACCTGGTACACGTCACCCAGCTCACCGGCCTCCAACCGGGCCCGGGCCTGCTGCAGCGCCGGGTTGTACCGCTCGATGTGCCCCACCGCCCCGACCAGCCCGGCGTCCGCGAACGCCTGGGCCAGCTTCGTCGCGCCCGGGGTGTCCTGCGCCAACGGCTTCTCCACCAGGGCGTGCACCCCCGCCGCGGCCAGCGCCAACCCGACCTGCTCGTGGTAGACCGTCGGCACCGCCACCATGCAGTAGTCGATCCCGGCCTCGATCAGCTCCTCCACCGACCCCAGCACCGGACGCCCACCGGACACCCCGTGCGGGTCACCACCGGGGTCGGCGACCGCGACCAGGTCCACCCCGTCCAGGGACCCCAGCACCCGCGCGTGGTGCCGGCCCATCATGCCCAGCCCGATCAGCCCGGCCCGCAGGTTCGCCATCACGCACCCGCCTTCGCCAGCGCGTTCACCGCGGTCACGATCCGCTCCAGGTGCGCACTGCTCAGTGACGGGTGCACCGGCAGCGACAGGCACTCCGCCGCCGCCTTCGCCGTCTGCGGCAGGTCCGCGTGCGGGGCGTCCGCGAACGGCGCCAGCTGGTGGTTCGGCACCGGGTAGAACATCCCCGACCCCACCGCATACTCGCTCTTCAATGCCGCCGCGAACCCGTCCCGGTCCTCCGGCACCCGCACCGTGTACTGGTGGTACACGTGCACCGCACCCGGCGCCACCGGCGGGGTCACCACGCCGGACAGGTTCTCGGTCAGGAACGCCGCGTTCGCCTGGCGCTGCTTGGTCCAGCCGTCGACCTTCTTCAGCTGCTCCCGGCCGATCGCGGCGTGGATGTCGGTCATCCGGTTGTTAAACCCGACGACCTCGTTGTGGTACTGCTTCTCCATCCCCTGGTTGCGGTACAGCCGCATCATCCGCTCGACCTGCTCGTTCGCGACCGAGACCATGCCGCCCTCACCCGAGGTCATGTTCTTCGTCGGGTACAGGCTGAACATCGCGAACGACCCGAACGCGCCCACCGGGGTCCCGTTCAGCGACGCGCCATGGGCCTGCGCGGCGTCCTCGAACACCTGCAGCCCGTGCTTCTGCGCGACCGCCATCAGGCCGTCCATCTGCGCCGGGTGCCCGTACAGGTGCACCGGCATGATGCCCACCGTCCGCTCCGTGATCGCGGCCTCGACCGCGGCCGGGTCCAGGCCGAAGTCATCCGCGGCGATGTCCGCGAACACCGGCGTCGCCCCCGTCAGCGCGACCGAGTTCGCCGTCGCCGCGAACGTGAACGACGGCACGATCACCTCGTCGCCCGCCTTGACCCCGCACGAGAGCAGGCCCAGGTGCTGACCCGAGGTGCCCGAGTTCACCGCCACACACGCCCGGCCCAGCCCGAAGTGCTCGGCGAACTCGACCTCGAACGCCGCCACCTCCGGACCCTGCGCCAACATGCCCGAGCGCATCACCCGGTCGACGGCGGCCCGCTCCTCATCACCGATGATCGGCTTGGCCGGCGGGATGAACTCCAACCCCTCGGTCCCAGCGGTCGTCCCGGTGTTCGTCCCGGTGTTCGTCCCAGCAGTCACTGTGCAGCCTCCACGAGGGTGTCGGTGTCCTTCTCCATGTACTTCTCGCCGGTCTTCGGGCAGACCCAGCTGCCCTCGCCGCCGTCGGGGTCGCGCTCCAGCGGCACGCCCGCCTTGCCCACCCAGCGCAGCCGCTTGGCCGGCACCCCGGCCACCAGCGCGAAGTCGGGGACGTCACGGTTGACGACCGAGCCGGCCGCCACGAGGGCCCACCGGCCCACGGTCACGGGTGCGATGCAGACCGAGCGGGCACCGATCGAGGCGCCCTGCCGGACCGTCACGCCGACGGCCTCCCAGTCGTCGCCGCGCTTGAGGGTGCCGTCGGGGGTCACCGCGCGCGGGTAGTGGTCGTTGGTGAAGACGACGGCCGGCCCGACGAACACGCCGTCCTCGAGGACGGCCGGCTCGTAGACCAGCGCGTAGTTCTGTAGCTTGCAGTTGTCGCCCAGCCGCACACCCGGGCCCACGTAGGCGCCGCGGCCGATGATGCAGTTCTCCCCCAGCACGGCCCCCTCGCGCACCTGCGCCAGGTGCCAGACGGAGGAGCCGTCACCGACCTGCGCCTCGGGCGAGACGTCCGCCGAGTCGACGATGCGGGCGGTCACGCGCCGGCCCCCTGCGCCGCACCGGCGACGTCGAGGTCGGCCACGCCCTGCTCGGAGATCCCGTGCTCGGCCTGGCCGACGACGAGGAAGCGGACCCCGCCGAACTTCTCCTTGTCCAGCAGGCGGCGGCCGTCGACGACGACCTGCACCCCGGGGAAGTCGTCCTTGGACAGGCCCGCGTACTCGGCGTGGTCGGCCTGCACCACCACCACGTCGGCGGGCTGGCCCAGCTCGTAGGCGTCCCAGCCGAAGCCCTTCAGCTCCTGCGCGGTGTACATCGGGTCGTGCACCAGCACGACCGCCCCGGCCTCACCCAGCGCCTGCACGGTGGCGAACACCCCCGAGAACGCGGTCTCCTTCACCCCACCGCGGTACGACGCCCCCAGCACCACGACCCGCTTGCCGGACAGGTCACCACCAGCCGCGCCGACCGCCAGGCCCACCGTGTACGCCGGCATCGCCGCGTTCGCCTCCCGCGCCGCCCGCACCACCGTCGCGTCCGGGTCGTTCCACAGGTACAGCCGCGGGTACACCGGGATGCAGTGCCCCCCGACCGCGATCCCCGGCCGGTGGATGTGGGAGTACGGCTGGGAGTTGGACGCCTCGATCACCTGGTACACGTCGATGCCGTGCCTGGCCGCGAACGCCCCGAACTGGTTCGCCAACCCGATGTTCACGTCCCGGTACGTCGTCTCGGCCAGCTTGGCCATCTCCGCCGCCTCCGCCGACCCCAGGTCCCACACCCCGTTGCCGCGCTGCAGGTCCAGCCGCTCGTCGAACTGCAGCACCGCCTCGTAGAACTCCACCGCCTTGGCCGCGCCCGCCTCCGAGAGGCCACCGACCAGCTTGGGGTACTTGCGCAGGTCCTCGAACACCCGACCGGTCAGCACCCGCTCCGGGGAGAACACCAGGTGGAAGTCAGATCCCTCGACCAGGCCCGAGCCCGCCTCCAGCATCGGCTTCCACCGCGTACGGGTCGTGCCCACCGGCAGCGTGGTCTCGTAGACCACCAGCGTGCCCGGCTTCAACCCACGGGCGATGTCCTGCGTCGCCGAGTCCATCCACCCGAAGTCCGGACGCGCCTGGTCATCGACGAACAACGGCACCACCACGACCACCGCGTCCGAGTCCGCCACCGCCGCAGCGGTGTCCGTCGTCGCCGACAGCCGACCACCCTCACCAGCGCCCTCAGCAGAGCCGTCGCCAGCGCCGGCGACCTCCTTCAGGTACTCCCCCAGGTGCGCCTCCCCCGGGAACGGCTCCACCCCCGCGTTCACCTGCTCCACCACCGACGCGTTCACATCGGCGCCGAACACCTCGTGCCCGGACCGTGCGAACTGCACGGCCAACGGCAGGCCGATCTTGCCCAGGCCCACAACAGTGATCTTCACAGGGGTTCCTTCTCGCTCGGGGTTACCGCCGTCGATAGTAGAGCCTGCCGCTCGGAGGCCCCATTCCGCCGCCGGGGCGGCTCCCCGGGTGCCCGCCGGGGCAGCTCCCCGAGTGGACAGCCGTTACTGTCGGCCTCGTGAGTCTGACGATCTCTGTCATCGGCACCGGCTACCTCGGCGCCGTCCACGCCGCGTGCATGGCTGACCTGGGGCACACCGTGGTCGGGGTCGACACCGACCCGGCCAAGGTCGAGGCGCTCAACAACGGCACCGCGCCGTTGTTCGAGCCCGGCCTGGACGAGCTGCTCGCCAAGGTTTTGCAGACCGGTCGGCTGCGGTTCACCACCGACTTCGCGGCGGTCGCGGATGCGCAGGTGCACTTCGTGTGCGTGGGCACCCCGCAGATGGTCGGCGAGAACGCCGCCGACACCACCTACGTGTATGCCGCCATCGACGCCCTGGCCCCGCACGTCCAGGACGGTGCGCTGGTGGTCGGCAAGTCCACCGTCCCGGTCGGCACCGCCAAGAAGCTCCTGACCAAGCTCACCGCCCGGGTCCCGGCCGGGGTCACGCCCCGGTTGGCGTGGAACCCCGAGTTCCTGCGCGAGGGGTTCGCCATCGAGGACACCGTCGCCCCGGACCGGTTCGTCTACGGCGTGCACGGCGACCCCGACAGCGACGCCGCCCGCGCCGACGTGGCCCTGCTCGACCAGGTGTACGAGGCGCCGTTGGCCACCGGCACCCCGCGGCTGGTGATGGACTACGCCACCGCCGAGCTGGTCAAGGTCGCCGCGAACGCGTTCCTGGCCACCAAGATCTCCTTCATCAACGCCATGTCCGAGGTCTGCGAGGCCGCCGGCGGCGACGTCGTCGCCCTGGCCGCCGCGATCGGGCACGACGACCGGATCGGGGCCAAGTTCCTCGGCGCCGGCGTCGGCTTCGGCGGCGGCTGCCTGCCCAAGGACATCCGCGCCTTCATGGCCCGCGCCGGCGAGCTCGGCGCCGACCAGGCGCTGACCTTCCTGCGCGAGGTCGACCAGATCAACCTGCGCCGCCGGGCCCGGATGGTCGACCTCGCCCGCGCCGAGTGCGGCGGCACCCTGATCGGCAAACGCGTCGCCGTCCTCGGTGCCGCGTTCAAACCCAACAGCGACGACGTGCGCGACTCCCCCGCCCTGGACATCGCCCAGGCCGCCCGCGCCGCCGGCGGACGGGTCACCGTCCACGACCCCAAGGCCATCCCCAACGCGATGCGAACCCGCCCCGACCTCGACTACGCCGACACCGTCGAGGAGGCCGTCACCGACGCCGACGTCGTGCTCCACCTCACCGAGTGGGCCCAGTACCGCGCCCTCGACCCCGCCACCCTGAAGACCCTCGTCGCGCAACCGACCATCATCGACGGCCGCAACGCCCTCGACCGCGACGCCTGGCGCGCCGCCGGCTGGACCTACCGCGCCCTCGGCCGGCCCCACGCCTGAGGAGACCTCACCCGGCTCCGGCCGTTAGCCCTTTCCCGCACGTCGGTTGCGCCTCCGCGCGACGGTGTGAGGATGAACAGATGACGCTTCACCACGAGCCGGGAACTCGAGAGCGACACACCGACCTGGGCGGACGCCCTGCGGAGGTGGCCGCATGACACTGCAGCACCAGAACGACCCGAACCTCGTCCGCCAGCTGATGGAGGACCCGGGGATCTGGGCGGTGGTCGGGCTGTCGACGAACCAGCAGCGGCCCGCGTGGGACGTCGCCCGCTGGCTCAAGCACGAGCTCGGCAAGGGCCTCGTCCCCGTCCACCCCAGGGCCGAGACGGTCCACGGCGCCCAGGGCTACGCGTCGCTGGCCGACATCCCCGACGGCACCGACATCAAGGTGGTCGACTGCTTCGTGAGCTCGGAGCACGTCGGGGCGGTCGTCGACGACGCGATCGAGCACAAGGACCGGCTGCAGATCGACGCGATCTGGATGCAGCTGGGCGTCATGGACGAGGCGGCCGCCGAGCGAGCCCGGCAAGCCGGGCTCGGGGTGGTCATGGACACCTGCCCGAAGATCGAGGCCCCCAAGGTCCGCCACGACGGCATGCTGCGCTGAGGCGAGCGCTGGCCGTGCAGAAGGGCTGCCTCCGCAGGGCCGGCTTTCGGGCTGCCTCGGTGGGGCGGCCTCAGCAGGGCTTGAGCGCCAGGGCCGCGTCTGACACGACTCCGGTGCCGCCGAGCGCGACGATGCGGGTGGCGCCCAACCGGGTGATCTCGGCCCGGGTCGCCGCCGGGGCACAGCTCTTGGCGGTGAGGAGCAACGGTGCTCCCACGGACCCGGCGGCCGGCGCACCCGCCAGCGCGTCGGGGAAGCTGCTGCCGGCCGCGAGGTAGACCGTCGTGGCGGACGGGAACGTCGCACGCGAGACGGCTGCGGCGGTGGCGTAGCGGTCGGCACCCGCACTGCGGCTGACGTTCGCCGTCGGCACCGCCGCGCGGATCTGCCGCTCGACCGCGCTCGAGACCGCCCCGGTGCCGCCGAGCACGACCACCTGGGCGGGCTTGACGCTCTGGAGCACCGTGGTGACCGACGGCGGCAGCTGGGTCGGCTTGGTGAGCACGAGGGCACCGTTCAGGTGGGCGGCCGCGGCGCCGCCACCGAGCGCGTCGGCGAACCCCGTGCCGCTGGCGACGAAGACCGTCGAGCCAGGCTCGGCGCCGTAGGCCAGCCGCGCTGCGGTCTCGTACCGGTCCCCGCCCGACCAGCGCCAGGCCCGACCGGGGGACGGCACCCGGTCGTCGAGCTGGGCGAGCATGTCATCGCTGACCGCGCCGGTGCCGCCCACCACCTCGATGGAGGAGGGCTTCAGCCGGCTGAGCTCGGTCGCCACCGACGATGGCAGTGAGCCGTCCTTGGGCACGAGCAGCAGGGGCACCCCGAAGTGGGCCGCGAACGGACCGGCGCCGAGCGCGTCGGGGAAGTCCTGCCCGGAGGCGACCACGACCCGGTCGACCGGGCCCGCGAAGTGCTTCTTGGAGATCGCCACGGCGGTCGCGTAGCGGTCGGGGCCCGCGAGGCGGCTGGTGGTTGCGGCCGAAGCAGCCACCGCCTGGACGGCGAGGGCACCCGCGACAAGGGCGGCGGCGATCAGGGAGGCGGGTCTGCGCATGGGCTGGCCTTCGACGGTGACGGGGCGGACTGGTCGCTCGCTTTCACCCTAGCCACACCTGCCCCAGCCGTCCGGCAATCGGGACGATTCGGGCAGGTCGCCTCAGCTGGAGCGGCGCTCCCGCAGGGCCGCGCCCTTGGCGTGCGCCTGGTCGCGCAGCGACGCCTGGAAGTCGGTCATGGCCCGGCGCAGCCGCTCGGCCTCGGGCCCCTCTCCGGCCGCGAGGATGCGCGCCGCGAGCAGGCCTGCGTTGCGGGCGCCCCCGACCGACACCGTCGCCACGGGCACCCCGGCCGGCATCTGCACGATCGACAGGAGCGAGTCCATGCCGTCGAGGTGCTTCAGCGGCACCGGTACGCCGATGACCGGCAGCGGTGTCACCGACGCCAGCATGCCGGGCAGGTGCGCCGCTCCCCCCGCCCCCGCGATGATGACGCGCAGCCCCCGGCCGGCGGCCTGCTGGCCGTAGGCGATCATCTCCTCGGGCATGCGGTGCGCCGAGACGACGTCCGCCTCGAAGGCGATGCCGAACTCCTCCAGCGCGGTGGCGGCCTGCTCCATGACGGGCCAGTCGCTGTCGCTGCCCATGACGACGCCGACGACGGGCCGCGTGGTGGCGGCGGACTGCACGGTCATTCGGTGATCACTCCCGAGAGGTAGTCGGCGGCGTGGCCGGCCCGCTCACGCAGGTCGCCGAGGTCGGAGCCGCTCACGTTGACGTGGCCGATCTTGCGGCCGGGGCGCACGCCCTTGCCGTAGAGGTGGACCTTCAGCCCCGGGTCGCGAGCCATGATGTGCCGGTACGCCGGGTACAGCTCGGGGTAGTCGCCGCCGAGCACGTTGGCCATCACCGTGAACGGCTCGCGCGGGGCCGGCGCCCCCAGCGGCAGGTCGAGCACCGCGCGCAGGTGCTGCTCGAACTGCCCCGTCACGGCGCCGTCCATGCTCCAGTGGCCGCTGTTGTGCGGGCGCATGGCGAGCTCGTTGACGACGTATGCCGGGCCCCCGGTCTCGGGGTCCCTCACCTCGAACATCTCCACGGCGAAGACGCCGGTGACGCCGAGGTTCTCGGCGATGCGCAGTCCCGCCTCGGTCGCCACGGCGGCCAGGTGCGGGTGGAGGTCGGGGGCGGGGGCGAGCACCTCGGCGCAGATTCCGTCGGTCTGCACGGTCTCCACCACCGGCCACGCAGCGGCTTGGTCGGAGGGGCTGCGGGCCACCAGCACCGCCAGCTCGCGCACGAAGTCGACCTTCTCCTCGAGCAGGATGCCGTCGCGGAGCGGTCCGCTGCCCTGCGCGGCGTCGCTCTCGGCCTGTGCGAGCCAGTCGGAGAGCTCGTCGACGGACGCGACCACGCGCACACCCTTGCCGTCGTAGCCGCCTCGCGGCGTCTTGGCCACGAACGGCCAGCCGACCTGCTCGGCGAACGCCTCGACGTCGGCGACCGTGCGTGCCTGGGCCCACGCGGGGCAGGCGACGTCGATCTCGGTGAGCTTGTGCCGCATGGCCAGCTTGTCCTGCGCGTACACGAGCGCGGACGGGCTCGGGTGCAGGGCGACGCCGTCGGCCTCCAGCGCGGCAAGCACGTCCGGCGGGACGTGCTCGTGGTCGAAGGTCACCACGTCGCACTCACGGGCGAAGGCGCGCACCGCCTCGACGTCCCGGTGGTCGCCGACCGGGGACGACGGCACCACCAGCGCCGCGGCGGCGTCCGGCGCCTCGGCCAGCACGCTGAGGGTGATCGCGAGCTCGGCCGCCGGAGCCGCGCACATCCGCGCGAGCTGGCCGCCACCGATGATGCCGACGACGGGGAACCCGCCGGGTGCACGTTGGGGGGAGGTCACGCCCGCGAGGATATCGAGCAGCGGCGCGCTCCGCCGCGGCTGCCCTGCGCGCGGCATACCCGTGGGCAGTCCGAGGCAGCGTCCGAGCGCGGCGCGATCGGTGCCGGACAGCACGGGCCGATAGGCTCCTCTGGTGCTCGGAGCCGTCAACCGCCTGCTCGACCGCCTGCGCGGCGCGGTCGGGCTCCTCTACCGCGAGGCCATCAAGTTCGGCGTCGTGGGGGCCGTCGCCTTCGTCGTCGACGTCGGCCTGATGAACCTGCTGCGCGCGACCGTGCTCGAGGACAAGCCGACCACCGCCAAGGTCATCTCCGCCTCGGTGGCCACCGTCGTCGCGTGGCTGGGCAACCGGAGCTGGACGTTCCGGCACCGGCACAACCGGCCCGTCGCCCACGAGGCGATGCTGTTCTTCGCCACCAACGGCGTCGCCATGCTCATCGGCGTGGGCACGATCGCCTTCTCGCACTACGTGCTCGACCTGAAGACGCTGGCGGCCGACAACGTCGCCAACATCATCGGCATCGCGCTCGGCACGCTGTTCCGGTTCTGGGCCTACCGGACGTTCGTCTTCACCAAGGCCGAGATCTACGAGGACAGCTCACCCCTCGGCACTCCCTGACGGGCCCAGCCGCTCAGGCGGGAGCGCCGATCAGCGCGTTCTCGTCGGACTCCGACAGGAACAGCGCGAAGATCGCCGGCTGCGCCTGGATGAGCTCGAGGCGTCCGCCGTTGGACTCGGCGAGGTCGCGGGCCAGGGCGAGGCCGAGGCCCGTGCCGCCCGAGGACACCGAGCGCTCGAAGATGTGCGGCGCGATGGTCGCCGGCACGCCGTCGCCCTGGTCGCTGACCTCGACGACCACCGAGGGGCCGCTGCGGCGGGCGTGCACGTCGACGGTGCCCCGGCCGTGGGCCAGCGAGTTCTCGAGCAGCGTCGAGAGCACCTGCGAGAGCGCGACGGGAGTGGCGTGCACGACCAGGCCGCGCTCTCCGTGCACCCGCACGCTGCGTCGGGCCTGCTCGAACGCCGGCTGCCACTCGCGCTGGAGGGCGGCGATGACGGAGTCGAGGGACACGGTGGCCCGCTGCTCGTCGCCGCCGCGGCGGGTCCGGGCCATCAGGTCGTCGACGACCCGGGTGAGCCGCTCGACCTGGGCGATGGCGATGTTGGCCTCCTCCTGCACGACGTCGAGGTCGTCGGTGGCGGCGATCTCCTCGAGCCGCATGAGCAGCGCGGTCAGCGGGGTGCGGAGCTGGTGCGACGCGTCAGCGGCGAAGTCACGCTCGGACGCCAGCGACTTGGTGAGCCGCTGCGCGCTGCGCGAGAGCACCTCGGAGACCTGGTCGAGCTCGGCGATGCCGGAGTGCAGCGGCTGGATCCGCGACTCCCCCGCGCCCAGCCGTTCGGCGCGCTCGGCCAGCAGGGTCATCGGGCGGGACAGGCGGCGGGCCTGGCGGCTGGCGACGAGCACGCCCGCCGCGAGCGCCACCACCGACAGCGCCAGCACGACGCCCATGAGCAGCACCGAGGCGGAGGTGCCCCGGTCGGCCCAGTCGCTCAGCGACGACGGGTCGTGCACCGTCACCCACCAGGTGGCCGCGAACACCGGTGCGCCGATGATGAGGATGGCCAGCGCGACGGCCAGGACCGTGGAGCGGATCAGCTGCTGCCGCATGGCGCGGGGTCAGGCCCCGTCGCCGCGCTCGAAGCGGAACCCGACGCCGCGCACCGTGGCGATGTAGCGGGGTTGGGCCGCGTCGTCGCCGAGCTTCCGGCGCAGCACGGAGATGTGCATGTCGAGGGTCTTGGTCGACCCGAACCAGGCGGTCTCCCAGATCTCGCGCATGAGCTGCTCGCGCGAGACGACCTTGCCCTGCTCGCGCACGAGCACCCGCAGCAGGTCGAACTCCTTGGCGGTGAGCTGGAGCTCCTCGTCCTTGAACCAGGCGCGTCGGCCCTCGGGGTCGATGCGCACGAGCTCGTTGGAGGGCGCGGCGTCGGAGGGGTTGCGCCGCAGGAGGGCCCGCACCCGGGCCAGCAGCTCGGCCAGCCGGAACGGCTTGGTGACGTAGTCGTCGGCGCCGGCGTCGAGGCCCACCACCGTGTCGACCTCGTCGGCGCGGGCGGTGAGGATCAGCACGGGCACCGAGCGGCCCTCGGCGCGGATCCGCCGGCACACCTCGAGGCCGTCGACGTAGGGCAGCCCGAGGTCGAGAACGACGAGGTCGGGGTTCTCGGTGGCCGCGTCGAGGGCGGAGCGGCCATCGGCGCGCACGTCCACGTCGTAGCCCTCGCGACGCAGCGCGCGGGCCAGTGGCTCGGAGATGGCGGGGTCGTCCTCAGCCAGCAGCACTCGGGTCATGGGCTGATCGTAGGGAACCGCAGGCAAGTTCAGCGACCCGGCCACACCGGTCGGCGTTTCTCCGCGAATGCAGCCACTCCCTCGGCCCGGTCACCGGAGAACGCGGTGGCCCTCCAGCACTCGTCCTCGACGTCCAGCCCGGAGCCCAGGTCTGTGTCGAAACCCAGCCGCATGGCCCTCTTCGCGTTGCGCACACCGACCGGTGAGTGGGAGGCGATCGTCGAGGCCAGCTCGAGCGCGCGGTCCCGTGCCGTGCCGGCGGCGACGACCTCGTCGACCACCCCGAGCTGGTGGGCCTCCGCCGCCGTGAGCCGCCGTGCCGTGAAGACCATGGAGGCCGCGCGTGACCAGCCGACCCGGCGGGTCAGCAGCTGCGTGCCACCGCCGCCGGGGATCACGCCGACGCTCACCTCGGGCAGGCCGACCGTGGCGCCCTCCCCCGCGACGATGAGGTCGCAGGAGAGCGCAATCTCGAAGCCGCCGCCGAGGGCGAACCCGTCGACCGCCGCGACCACCGGCACCGGCAGGTCCAGGACGCCCCGGTATGCCGCCCGAGCCAGCGGGCGTTGCGCCCGCAGCTCGTCGTCGGTGAAGCGGTTGCGCTCCTTGAGGTCGGCGCCGACGCAGAAGGCCCGGTCGTGGGAGCTGCTGACGACCACCGCCCGCACCGTCTCGTCGTCGGCGACCTCGCCGGTGACCGCGGCGATGGCTCGGGCCATGTCGGTGGAGACGGCGTTCATCGCCTCGGGCCGGTCGAGCACGAGCTCGGCGACGTGGCCGCCCTCGCCGTGCCGCTCGATGCGCACCAGGGGCCGGGCGCCGGTCACGCCGGTGCCGGTCTGCGTCGTGTCGCTCACGGGTGGACCTCTCTGTAGGTGGTGCGGCGCTCCCCGCGGGCGCGCCGGAGCTCGCTGGGCGTGACCTGCCCGATGCCGCGCAGGGTGCGCCGTCGCAGGGCGGTCATCTCGAAGCCCGAGACACTCGCCAGCGACGCGGCGAGAGCGTCGTCGACGAGGACGGTGCGCGGCGGTGCCACGGCGGTGAGCCGGCTGGCCCGGTTGACCGTGGTGCCGAAGACGTCGCCGAGGCGGGAGATGACGCTGCCGTAGGACATGCCGACGCGGACGTCGGGCAGCAGGTCGTCCTCGGTCATGGTCTCGACGAGGTCGAGGGCGATGGCCGCGGCGGCCGCCGGACCCACGGTCACGAAGAGGATCTCGTCGCCCACGGTCTTGATCACGCGCCCGCCGTGCGCGGTGACGATGTCGGTGGCCAGCGCCTCGAACCGCTGCACCATCACGGCCAGCTGCCGCTCGGTCATCCGGCGCACCAGGGCGGTGAAGTTGACCAGGTCGGCGAACCCGACGACCCGGGTGACGCCCTCGCCCGCGTGGTCGGGGTCGGAGTCGGCCAGCATTCGGCTGATGGCGGCGGTGAGGTGTCGGCGCCAGGCGTAGACCAGCAGGGGCTCGAGGTCGTCGGCCATGTCGGCGAGGGTGACCGCGGCAGCGAGCGCGGCGTCGTGGTCGGGCACCGCGCGGGCGTCGGCCTCGTCGAGGGCCACCTCCTGCCCGGGCTCGGCCAGCGCCTCGGCCATCAGCTGGGTCTGCCAGACGGCGAGCCGGTCGGTGGTGCGGGCGAAGGCGCGGGTCATGGCGAGCGCCGTCGTCTCGTCGAGGTGCTGCTCGCGCACCAGCCGGGCGACGGACTTCAGCGCCATCAGGTCGGCCTCGGTGAACGCGGCGTCCTCGTCCTGCACGATCGGGAAGCCGAGGGCGTGCCAGAACTTCCGCGCGCTCAGCAGCGAGACCTGGGCCCCACGGCTGACGTCGCGGCGACCCATCGTCGCGGGCCGTCCGAGCAGCCGGGCCTCGATGTTGTCGGGGTCGGTCAGGGCCGTGGGCCCCTCGTTCGGGCGCACCAGCCGGTGGCGACCGGTCCTGCGCACCGCCGACACCTCCTCGTGCTCGCCACGTGCTTGATCAGCACGTCCTGAATCAACAGAGCCTGACCTGCGGTGCCGATCATGCCGTGTCGGCGCCGCCCGTGCCCGGCGGGGGGCCGTCGCGGCGCGGCGCCTCAGCCGCGAGTCTCCCGGACGTGGACGACGTCGCCGGCGGCCACGGCATACTCGCCGGCGTCTCCGTGCACGACCAGGCGACCCTCGTCGTCCACCCCCACCGCCGGCAACCGGTGGGTGGCGCTGCCGGTGTTGAGGTCGACGACCATGCCGATGGTGCGGCAGGCGGAGCGGTATGCCGCGCGGGCGGCTTCCAGCGCCGCCCCGCCCGCCATGAGGTCACCGTGCAGCACGGCGAGGTGCCGCAGGCAGGCCGCCACGAGGTCCTCGCGCCGGACGTCGGGCGCGCCGCACAGGGCGAGGGAGGTCGCGTTCTCGACCGGCAGCTCCTCACGGGTCTGGGTGACGTTGACGCCGAAGCCGACGACCACGCCGGCCGGGTGCACCTCGCAGAGCACGCCGCAGACCTTGCGCCAGTCGTCCTCCTCCACGAGCACGTCGTTGGGCCACTTGACCGCGGCGTGCACGCCGGCGACGTCGTGGGCCGCCCGGGCGACGGCCAGCCCCGTCAGCAGCGGCACCCAGCCGATGCCGTGGGCGGGAGCCGGCACGAGGACCGAGACGGCGATGGAGGTGCCGGGCGGTGCCTCCCAGGAGCGGCCCAGCCGGCCCCGGCCGGCGCTCTGGTGGTCGGCGACCACCACCCGCCAGGGCTGGGCGAGCTCGGCGGCCGCCGCGTTGGTGGAGCCGAGCTCGGCATGGACGTCGAGCCCCTGCCACGGTGATCCGGGCGTGACCAACGCCTCGTGCAATGCCTCACGGTCGAGCGGTTCGCGCATGAAGGCAAGGCTAGGCTCCCGCCATGGCCCAGAGCACCGACTCCCTCGTCACCGGGGGCACCGAGGTCCCGTCCGACATCGACGTCCACACGACGGCCGGCAAGCTGGCCGACCTCAAGCGCCGGGTGGCGGAGGTCGCGCACGCCGGGTCCGAGCGGGCCGTCGAGAAGCAGCACGCCCGCGGCAAGAAGACGGCCCGCGAGCGCCTCGAGATGCTGCTCGACGAGGGCTCCTTCATCGAGATGGACAAGTACGCCCGGCACCGCTCCAACGCCTTCGGGCAGGACCAGCACCGGCCCTACGGTGACGGCGTGGTCACCGGCTACGGCACCGTCGAGGGCCGCACGGTGGCGGTGTTCGCGCAGGACTTCACCGTGTTCGGCGGCTCCCTCGGCGAGGTCTTCGGCGAGAAGATCGTCAAGGTCATGGACTTCGCCATGAAGGTCGGCTGCCCCGTCATCGGCCTCAACGACTCCGGCGGCGCCCGCATCCAGGAGGGCGTGGTCTCCCTCGGCCTCTACGGCGAGATCTTCCGCCGCAACGTGCACGCCTCCGGGGTCATCCCGCAGATCTCGCTGATCATGGGGCCGTGCGCCGGCGGGGCGGTCTACTCCCCCGCGGTCACCGACTTCACCGTGATGGTCGACCAGACCTCGCACATGTTCATCACCGGTCCCGACGTCATCAAGACCGTCACCGGTGAGGTCGTCTCCTTCGAGGACCTCGGCGGCGCGCGTGCCCACAACACCAAGTCCGGTGTGGCGCACTACATGGGCAGCGACGAGGAGGACGCCATCGAGTACGTCAAGGCGCTCCTGTCCTACCTGCCGTCGAACAACCTCGAGGAGCCGCCGGCCTGGGAGGTCGAGAACGACCTCACCGTCACCGACGAGGACCGCGAGCTCGACACCCTCATCCCCGACTCGCCGAACCAGCCCTACGACATGCACACGGTCATCGGGCACGTGCTCGACGACGGCGAGTTCCTCGAGGTGCAGCCGCTGTTCGCGCCGAACATCATCTGCGGCTTCGGCCGGGTGGAGGGGCACTCGGTCGGTGTCGTGGCGAACCAGCCGATGCAGTTCGCCGGCACGCTCGACATCGACGCCTCCGAGAAGGCCGCCCGCTTCGTGCGCACCTGCGACGCCTTCAACATCCCCGTGCTCACCTTCGTCGACGTGCCGGGCTTCCTGCCCGGCACCGACCAGGAGTGGGACGGCATCATCCGCCGCGGCGCGAAGCTCATCTACGCCTACGCCGAGGCGACCGTGCCGCTGGTCACGGTCATCACGCGCAAGGCCTACGGCGGCGCCTACGACGTCATGGGCTCCAAGCACCTCGGCGCCGACATCAACCTCGCCTGGCCGACCGCGCAGATCGCCGTCATGGGCGCCCAGGGCGCCGTCAACATCCTCTACCGCAAGCAGCTGGCCGAGGCGGCCGAGCGGGGCGAGAACGTCGACGAGGCCCGGGAGCGGTTCATCACCGAGTACGAGGACACCCTGGCCAACCCGTACGTCGCGGCGGAGCGCGGCTACATCGACACCGTCATCACGCCGTCGAACACCCGGATGAACGTCACGAAGGCGCTGCGGGCGCTGCGCAACAAGCGCGAGACCCTGCCGCCCAAGAAGCACGGGAACATCCCGCTGTGAGCGGCGACGGGAACCAGCCCGTGGACGGCTCGGCGGAGTCGCCCGACGTGCAGGAGTCGCGGGAGGAGCCACGGCGTCCCACGCTGCGGGTCGTGCGCGGTGCGCCCACGTCGGAGGAGGTGGCCGCGCTCGTAGCGGTGCTGAGCGCTGCCTCCGGTGGCGCTGGTGAGCCAGAGCCGCCGAGGCCCCCGTCGCGGTGGACCTCGCGGCCGCACGGCCCGCGCGGCCCGCTGCACCCGGGCCCGGGCGCCTGGCGCGCCTCGGCCCTCCCCCACTGAGCGGACCTCTCCGGCAACGCCTACGACACTGATCGCGCTGCGTGATCAGTGTCGTAGGTGTCCTAGCCGTTCACCCCGGCGCACCTCGGCCAGCGGGAGGTCGTGCTCGCGGCCCCATGCCTCCCACTCCGAGGCGGTCCGCGTCCCGAACACGCCTGCCAGGCGCTCCACGAGATCGCCCGCGTCGTCCGTCACCTCCAGCAGCTCGAGCAGCCGCGTGAGGAAGTGCGGCTCGAGGCAGGCCACGGCCACGTGGCCGTGCCGTGCGGCATACAGCCGGTATGCCGGGTGCCCGCCACCCAGCGCACCACCCGGGACGGTGAGGCCGTGGCGCAGCGGCGCCGCCATGGTCTCGGCGGCGTCGGAGAGCGCCACCTCGCAGCGGCTGCCTGTCCCCGTGGTCCCGCGGGCGAGCAGCGCCGCGAGCGCCTCGGTGACCGCACGTTCGGCGCCGGCGAGGTCGGCCAGCAGGACGACCGGCATACGGGGCTCGTCACCGGGGGCGCCGGAGCCCAGCAGCCCCAGCGCCGCCTGGTAGGTGAGGTCGTGGCCCGGCAGGTCGTCGGCCGGCGCCGGGTGACCCACCACCGCGACGTGGCACAACCCGGGGTGCCGGGCGTGCAGCGCCTCCCAGCCGAGACCGAGCCGCTCGAGCGCCCGGGCGCGGCTGGAGGTGATGAGCGCGTCGGCGGCTGCGAGCAGCTGTTCCAGCCGGTCGCGCCCGGCCGGGTCCTTCAGGTCGAGCCGCACCACCTGCTGCCCTGCCGAGAGCTCCTCGTACCAGGCCGGCGAGGCCGCCTCGAGCGGGTCGCCGTCGGGCGGCTCGACCTTGACCGCCTCCGCGCCCAGTGCGACGAGCCGGGCGACGGCCACCGGGCCCGGCACGTTGACCGCGGTGGAGAGGATCCGCACACCCGTCAGTGGACCGGCAGCGGGCTCGTCGGCGCAGGCCTCGTTCGCGGTCATCCGGCCAGCCCGGCCCGCGAGCGCTTGTCGTAGGTCTCCTGCAGCTCGGCGTGGTCGACCGCGTTCAGCACCCCTGCCTCGAGCACCCGCCGGGCCGCGTCGAGGTCGCCGGTGAACGCGCGGAACGCCACCCGCACGTCGATGCCGTGGTCGGGTCGCGAGAGCACCCGCACCGGGTCGCCGCGGCGCACCGTCCCCGGCACCACCACCGCGAGGTAGGCACCGGTGTTGCCGACCTCGGTGAACCGCTTCACCCAGCCCTTCTCGCCCATGCGGGAGGCGAACGTGCTGCACGGGATTCGCGGACCGGCGACCTCGAGCACGACCTCGTCGCCGACCTGCCAGCGCTCCCCCACGATCGCACCGTCGACCTCGAGCCCCGTGGTGGTGAGGTTCTCGCCGAACATCCCGTCGGGCAGCTCGCGGCCGAGCCGGTCCTGCCACGCGTCGAGCTCCTCGCGGGCGTAGGCGTAGACCGCCTGGAAGTCCCCGCCGTGGTGCCGCTGGTCGCCGACGAAGTCACCGACGAGCCCGCTGCCGAGGCCACCCTTCTTCGGGCCGGGGGCGCGCACCTCGACCTCGTCGACGGGACGCTTGCCGATGCCGGTGGGGATGGCCTTCTTCACCGGGTTCGGCTCGGACCGGCCGACGTTGAGCGAGTGGATGCGGGCGGAGGAGGACATGGGCGGCAGCGTATGCCGTGCGGCGCCCTGGCCGGCACTGCGTTTCAGGCCAGCGCCTTTGGGGCCACCGCTATTCGGTGGGACGGCCCCGGGCGGGCGGGGTAGGTTCGGCCGGGTGACCACTGACGCTTCCCAGACCGCCCGCCCCGAGTCCGACGTCGACCGCATCGCCGACCGGTTCCTCGAGGAGTTCGTGGCGCTGAGCCCCATCACCGCCACCTACCTCGGCATCGCCGGCCACGACGAGGACCTCGACGACTTCTCCCCGGCCGGTCACGAGGCGCAGGCGGAGCTGCGGCGCCGCACCCTGGCCGAGCTCGACCGCGTGACGCCGGTGGACGACATCGACCGGGTGACCATCGCCGCCATGCGTGAGCGGCTGGGCCTGGCCGAGGAGACCCACCAGGCCGGGCTCGACGAGATGGCGCTCAACGTGATCGCCTCCCCGCTGCAGGAGATCCGCGGCACCTTCGACCTCATGCCGACCGCCACCAACGAGGACTGGGGCGTCATCGCGCGCCGCCTGGCCAAGGTGCCCGCAGCCCTCGACCAGTGGGTCGAGAGCCTGAAGTCGGCGGCCGGCAAGGGCAACGTCGCGCCGCGGCGTCAGGTCGAGGCGTGCATCAAGCAGTGCGGCGACCTGACCGCCGACGACGGCTACTTCGCGAACCTGCTCTCCGGCGCCAAGGCGGGCGACGACGACCTCGCCGACCCGGTGCGTGAGGAGCTCGAGGCCGCGGTCGCCGGTGCCTCCGAGGCCTACCGCGCGCTGGGCGACCGCCTCCGCGCCGAGCTGCTCGACCAGGCCCCCGAGTCCGACGCCTGTGGCCGCGAGCGCTACCAGCTGCTCTCCCGCGCGTTCCTCGGCGCGGCGGTCGACCTGGAGGAGACCTACCGGTGGGGCCAGGAGGAGCTGGCCCGCATCACCGCCGAGATGGAGGCGGTGGCGGAGCGGATCAAGCCTGGTGCGACCGTCAAGGAGGCCATCGCCGCCCTCGACGCCGACCCGGCATACCAGCTGCACGGCACCGACGAGCTCAAGGCGTGGATGCAGACCAAGGCCGACGAGGCCATCACCAACCTCGCCGGCACCCACTTCGACATCCCCGACCCGGTGCGCACCATCGAGTGCCTCATCGCGCCCACGCAGACCGGCGGCATCTACTACACCGGCCCCAGCGAGGACTTCTCGCGGCCCGGCCGCATGTGGTGGTCGGTGCCCAAGGGCGTCACCGAGTTCGGCACCTGGCGCGAGCTGACGACCGTCTACCACGAGGGCGTCCCGGGCCACCACCTCCAGGTCGCGCAGACCGTCTTCCGCTCCGAGCTGCTCAACCGCTGGCGCCGCATGTTCGCCTGGACCTCCGGCCACGGCGAGGGCTGGGCGCTGTATGCCGAGCGGCTCATGGCCGACCTCGGCTACATGGACGACCCCGGCAACCGGATGGGCCTGCTCGACGGCCAGTCACTGCGTGCGGCCCGCGTGGTGCTCGACATCGGCGTGCACTGCGGCTTCGAGGCGCCGGAGGAGGTCGGCGGCGGGGAGTGGACCTACGACAAGGCGTGGCAGTTCCTCAGCGCGCACGCCAACATGGACGAGGCGTTCCTGCGCTTCGAGCTCGACCGCTACCTCGGCTGGCCCGGCCAGGCCCCGGCCTACAAGATCGGCGAGCGCCTCTGGATGGAGCTGCGCGACGAGGTGCAGCGCCGCGAGGGCGACGCCTTCGACATCAAGGCGTTCCACCGCCGCGCGCTCGACATCGGCGGCGTCGGCCTCGACACCCTGCGCGAGGCCGTCCTCGGCACGCTGGACTGACGCAGCACCCACGACGCAAGCGCCCCCGGGGACCACCCCGGGGGCGCTTGCGTTGTCACGGTCGGCCCTACGGCGTCGTCGCAGGCACGGCCGAGGGCGCGACGGAACGAGCCGTCGAGGCCGTGAACCCTCTGACGATCAGCCACACGGCCAGGACGAGCTCCTGGAGGCCGATCGGGATGTTGAGGACGGTCGTGACCGTCGAGAAGCCGAAGTCCTGGGTGAAGCCGGAGTGGATGGTGGCGACCACCATCAACGCGGCTCCGGCCAGGCCCCACACCGACAGCCATCTCGGAATGACCCGTGAGGCGTAGAGGACGTAGTAGTACAACAGGGCTCCGATGCCGAACGCGAGCAGTCCGACGAACCCCAGCGCCCAGTCCCGCACGGCAAGCAGGGCGTCCCCGGTGGCCTGCGACGAGGCGGCGGCACCCGCCGCCGGCGACTGCTGGCTCACGGTCAGCAGGGCGAGCAGGCTGAGGGTCCCGACCAGGACGAACACCCCCTCGACCACTCGGGCAGCGACAGACCCCAGGGCCAGGGCCGGGTTGTGCTCCCGAAGCACCGGGTACAGCCCTATGGCGATGGCCGCGCCGGTCGCCGCCCACACCAGCTCGATGAGCGCCGTGAGGACCACTCTGTCGTTGCTCACCGCCAGCTTGGCGAGGTAGCCGGGTCCGTCGAGGGTCGATCCCAACGGCACCGCGCTGAGAATACTCGCGGCTGAACAGGCGATGAACAGCACTCCGACCGCGATCGCGTTGCCTCTGTGGGTCGCGTTACCTCTGTATGACGTCATCCTTGTCGCCTCCACTGCCTGGGTGGTGGAGCACGTCGCCGAACGGACGCCCCACCCCACCACCTCACGCTAGGCCGCCCCCTCGGGGGCGGCAGTAGAGGCGGAGGCCCTCAGAGCAGTGCGCAGGTCGACACCGCAGGCACCCCGGCCACCCGGGCCTCGAGGAAGGCGTACTCCTCGGCGAAGCTCGGCACCACTCCCCCGACGTGCGTCGGGACGGCCGTGGTCGAGAACCGCACCGTGGCTCCACGCGCGCACCAGCGCTTCGCGAGGTCGCGGCCCACGGCATACGGGATGACGTCGTCGGCCAGCGCGTGGGTGACGAGCACGGGTGCCGCAGGGCGCCGCTCGCCGATGACGTTGTCGGCGAGCACCGAGCGCCACGGCTCCTCGTCGAAGTAGTCGGCCAGGCTCCGGCCGTCACGGGTCAGGGCGGTCGAGCGCACGAACGCGTGCCGGGGCAGCGAGTCGCCCACGCACTCGTCCTCGGCCTGGTGCACCCGGCGCAGCCCCTCCTCGTCGAGGAGCGAGGTGAGGTCGATGTCGTAGGCAGCGGCGAGGCCGCCGACGGCGTAGAGCGCGAACGCGGCATACGGACCCCCGTCGAGCGCCTTGCCCACCGCGGCGAGGTCGGCGGGCACAGCACCGGCGACGGCCCCGACCACGGGCAGCTCCGGCGCGTACGTCGGGGCCAGCTCGGCCGCGGCGGCCGCTGCACCTCCGCCCTGGGAGTAGCCGGCGAGCGCGACCGGGCCGTCGGCCGGCACCCCCGCCCCGGTCAGGCTGCGAGCCGCCCGCACGCTGTCGAGCACGGCGGCCGCCTGCGACCGGCGGGCCATGTAGGTGTGCACGCCCGGCGTGCCGAGGCCCTCGTAGTCGGTGACCGCCACGGCATACCCGCGGCTGAGCAGGCCCGAGAGGAAGGCCCCCTCGTACTCGCTGGCCGCGGAGAGCTGGCGCGACGGCGCGCAGCGGTCCGCCATGCCCTGCGTGCCCACCGCGAAGGCCACCAGTGGGCGGCTCCCGCTGCCCCGCCAGGGCGAGGAGGGCACCAGCACGCTGCCCGTGACCGCCACGGGCCTGCCGGACCGGTCGGTCGACGCGTACATCACCCGCGTGGCCGTGCCCGGTGCGCGCACGGTGCGGGCCGGGTCGAGGAAGAAGTCCATCGGCTCCGAGCGGAGCAGCCGGCCGGGCTGCGCCGGCACGCCGGCCGGTGGCTCGTAGAAGGCGGGCCGGTCGTCGCTGCCCGCCGCGGCCGGCAACGCGCCGGACGCCTGCGCGCTCGTGGCCAGCGCGCCAGTCCCCGCCACGACGAGCAGCGCCGTCACCAGCACGCGCGCCAGTCGGCTCCTGACGTGGGCGGCCCTGGCGTGGGCGGCCATGGTGGGTGCTCCCATGGTGGGGTCCTCCTCGGGTGGGGCGCGGGCCGTCCGGCGCCCTGACCAACGACGACCAGGCGGGCACGGCACGGCTGCGCCACCCTTCTTGACCGAGGCTTGACCTTCGCGGCATCCCGACCTGCGGGCGGCCGGGGGCTGTGGCACCCTCGGCCGAGCACGCGCCCACCGGGCCTGAGGGCCAGGCGAACGCGCCTCCCGCCCAGTCCCGGCTACTGGTTCGACGCGTAGGCGAGCGCGCCGGCGAACGCAGCCGAGGTGAGTGACCCGAGAACGCGCGCTCGCGCCGGGATGCCACGAGCGGCCGCAACCATCAGCGCGTCCGCGGCGTTCATGGCGGCGCTCATGGTCATCAGCCTCTGCCTGTTCTGAGTGCCTTCCAGGGCGAACAGCAGTGCGCCGAGGACGGCGGTGCGGGTGCCCCAGAGCCGCGTCATCGTCCGCACGCTCGCCTCGTCCGGCACGCCGTACATGCCCAGGAACAGCCGTGGGCTCAGGGTCGCTACTGCACCGAACGCGACGGATCCGGCCCCCACTGCCTTCTCGATGTCACCTGCACCAGCCATGAGCTTCTCCCCGTCTCGCCGTGAGCCGGCTCCGCGCCGCCTCTTGTTTCACGCTACGGATCCCCGCCGCGTCGGTCCATACGCTCACGGCCGGAGCTTTCCGGACAGGGGCGTCGTGGGTCAGGTCCGGGCCGCTGGACCCTTGGCCGCTGCGAACCGAGCACGGTGTCATGGTCGGGTGGACGCGGGTCCGATGAGCACGTGGTCCCTCCGACGGGTCGAGACCGTCGGCGCCGTCGCAGTCGTCGTGGCGGGGGTGCTGTGGCACTTCGTCTACGACTGGTCAGGTGGAAGCCCCTTGGTGGCAGCAGTCGCGCCTGCCAACGAGAGCGTGTGGGAGCACCTCAAGCTGGTGGTGGTCCCCGTGGGGGCTCTGGGACTGGTGGAGGCGAGGTGGGTGGCCGACCGTCCGAGGCTGTGGTGGGCAAAGTGTGTCGAGGTCGCGACCGCATGCACGGTCATCGTCGCGTTCTTCTACACCTACACCGGCGCGCTCGGGGTCCACAGCATCGTGGGCGTCGACATCCTGACCTTCGTCGGGGCGGTCGCCGGCGGCCAACTGCTGAGCTATCGCGTCATCAGCTCACCGAGAAGTGCACCCGTCCCTGTCGCCGTGTCGGTCACGGCGCTGGTCCTGTTGGTGTTCCTCTTCGCCGCGCTCACGTTCGTGCCACCACACCTACCCCTGTTCCAGGAGGCCGCCACCGGCGCCTACGGGCCCACCTGAGCAGCGGCTGGGCCACTACTGGTGCACACCGACCCGGAGGTCGCCGTACGTGCCGCGCGCCCGTTCCAGCGCGCTCACGTACCCCGCCCGCTCGTATGCCGTGGCGTCCACGCCGCGGGGCACGGCGAGCAGGCCGCGCACCTCGTCCAGCGACGTGAAGCCCTTGCGGGCCATCCACTCCTGCAGGCCGTCGAGCAGGACGCGCACGTGGTCGACGCCGTGGCGCATGAGGGCCGAGGCGGTCATCACGACGTCGGCGCCCGAGAGCAGGTACTTGACGACGTCGTCCCACTCGTCGACGCCGGTCGTGGCCGCGAGGGAGCACACGACGTGGCCGCGCAGGATGGCGATCCAAGTCCGCGGGAGCTGCGCGTCGGCCGGCCGGGACAGGCCAGTCGCGGGGTGCACTGCGAGGGTCTCGACGTCGATGTCGGGCTGCTGGAACCGGTTGAAGAGCACGAGCCCGTCGGCGCCGGCGTCGTCGAGCCGCAACGCCATCTGCCCGGGCGAGCTGAAGTGCGGGCTGAGCTTGACCGCCACCGGGATGGAGACGACCGAGCGCACCCGCTGCAGGATCGCGACGTGCGTCTCCTCGACCTCCCGGCCGGTCACGTGCGGGTCGCCCGGCACGAAGTAGACGTTGACCTCGATGGCGGCCGCGCCGGCCTCCTGCAGCGAGCGCGCGAAGTCCTCCCAGCCACCGGCCGTGCTCCCGTTGAGGCTGGCGATGACCGGCACGTCCACGACGCCGGCGGCCCGCTCGACGAGGTCGAGGTAGCGCTGGGGGCGACCCGGCAGCCCGCTGTACCCGGTGGGGAAGTACGTCAGCGCCTCGCTGAAGGCCTCCGAGCCACCCTCGGCGAGGGCGTCGTCGCGGTCCTGCTCCTTGCGCAGCTGCTCCTCGAAGAGCGACGGCAGCACCACGGCACCGATGCCCGCTGCGGCCAGCTTGCGGATCCCGTTGACACTGCGGGTCATCGGCGACGCCGAGGCGACGAGCGGGTTGCGCAGCCGCAGGCCGAGGTAGGTCGTGGAGAGGTCCATCAGGAGCTCCTTCGTGCATCGGCGGTGAACTGGCTGGCGCTGCGCGTCGCCATGTCCTCGTAGGTGGCCCAGCGCTGGTCGACCGCCTCCTGGGCCAGTGCCAGGAGGCGCTCGGCCTCGACCGGGTCGGTGTTGCGGAGCATGCGGTAGCGCAGCTCGCGGTAGACGTAGTCCTCCAGCGGGATCCGCGGCCGAGGCGAGTCGAGCTGGAACGGGTTGCGGCCGTGGGCGCGTGCGACCGGGTCGTAGCGGACGAGGGGCCAGTGGCCGCTGGCGACGGCGCGGTGCTGCTGGTCGAGCCCGTCCTTCATCTCGATGCCGTGGGCGATGCAGTGGCTGTATGCGATGACGAGCGAGGGTCCGTCGTAGGCCTCGGCCTCGCGGAAGGCGGTCAGCGTCTGCTGCGCGTCGGCCCCCATCGCCACGCGCGCGACGTAGACGTTGCCGTAGGCGATGGCCTGCAGGGCGAGGTCCTTCTTGGCCGCGGTCTTGCCGGCTGCGGCGAACTTGGCCACCGCGCCGAGCGGCGTCGCCTTCGACGACTGGCCTCCGGTGTTGGAGTAGACCTCGGTGTCGAGGACCAGGACGTTGACGTCTCGGCCGCTCGCGAGCACGTGGTCGAGGCCGCCCGAGCCGATGTCGTAGGCCCAGCCGTCACCGCCGACGATCCACACGCTGCGCCGCAGCAGGTGGTCGGCGACGCTGCGCAGGTCCTCCACCGCCGGGCGGCCGTCCTCGAGCGCGTCGAGCCGGCGCAGCAGCTCGGCGACCCGCTCCCGCTGCGCCCCGAGCTCGGACTCGCGCACCTGCGGGGCCCCCAGGATCGCGTCGACCAGCTCACTGCCCACCTCGTCGCGCAGCTCGGCCAGCCGCTCGCGGGCCAGGCGGGTGTGCAGGTCGGCGGCGAGGCGCAGCCCGAGGCCGAACTCGGCGTTGTCCTCGAAGAGCGAGTTCGACCAGGCGGGTCCGCGGCCGGCGGCGTTCTTGGTCCACGGCGTGGTCGGCAGGTTGCCGCCGTAGATGGACGAGCAGCCGGTGGCGTTGGCGACCGTGAGCCGCTCGCCGAAGAGCTGGGTCAGCAGCTTCAGGTAGGGCGTCTCGCCGCACCCGGCGCACGCCAGGGAGAACTCGAACAGCGGCTCCAGGAACTGGGTGCCGCGCACGGTGCCGAAGTCGACCCGCGAGCGGTCGTTGACCGGCAGCGTCTCGAAGAACGCGATGTTGGGGCGCTCCCGCTCGACCTGCTCGTCGGCGTCAGCGAGGTTGATCGCCTTGCGGCCGGTGCCGGTCAGCGGGCTCACCGGGCACGCCTCGACGCACAGCCCGCAGCCGGTGCAGTCCTCGACGTAGACCTGCAGCGAGTAGCGGGTCGACGGCAGGCCGACGGCGTCCAGGGGTGCGCTCTTGAACCCCTCCGGGGCGCCGGCCAGCTCGGTCTCGTCGCAGTACTTCGAACGGATCACGCTGTGCGGGCACACGAAGCTGCAGGTGCCGCACTGGATGCAGGTGTCGGGGTCCCACTCCGCCACCAGGTCGGAGATGCGCCGCTTCTCGTATGCCGTGGTGCCGCTGGGGAACGTGCCGTCCACCGGCAGCGCGCTCACCGGGAGGTCGTCACCGCGGCCGGCCATCATCGCGGCGGTCACCTCGCGGACGAAGAGCGGCGCGGACGCCGGGACGACGGGCGCGGGGAGCCGGCAGGAGGTCGGCACCGCGGGCACCGGCACCCGGTGCAGCGCGGCGACGGCGGCGTCGACGGCCTCCTCGTTGCGGCGGACGACCTCGCTCCCCCGCTTCCAGTACGTCTTGTGGATGGCGGCCTTCACCTGCTCGACGGCCCGGTCACGAGGCAGCACCCCCGAGATGGCGAAGAAGCAGGTCTGCAGCACCGTGTTGGTGCGGCCCGGCAGGCCGCAGTCCCGGGCGACCCGGTCGGCGTCGATCGCGTAGAGGCGCAGCCCCTTGTCGATGATCTGCTGCTGCACCGGCCCGGGCAGGGCGTCCCAGACCTCGGCGGGTGGCTGCGGGGCATTGAGCAGCAGGGTCGCGCCGTCGGCCGCCCGGGCCAGAACGTCGACCTTCTCGAGCAGTCCGAGGTGGTGGCAGCCGACGAAGCCGGCCCGCTGCACGAGGTAGGGCGCGCGGATCGGGTGGGGCCCGAAGCGCAGGTGCGAGACGGTCTGGCCGCCTGACTTCTTGGAGTCGTAGACGAAGTAGCCCTGGGCGTGCATCTGCGGGTCGGCGCCGAGGATCTTGATGGTGTTCTTGTTGGCCCCCACGGTGCCGTCGGAGCCGAGGCCGAAGAAGACCGCCCGCACGGTGTCGGCGTCCTCGATGTCGAGGTCGGCGTCGTAGTCGAGGCTGGTGCCGCTGACGTCGTCGACGATGCCCACCGTGAAGCGGCGCCGCGGCTCGGGCTTCGCGAGCTCCTCGAGCACGCCGGCCACCATGCCCGGCGTGAACTCCTTGGAGGACAGGCCGTAGCGACCACCGACCACCGCGGGCAGGTGTGCCAGGTCGCCACGCTGGTGCCCTTCGGCCAGGGCGGCCACGACGTCGAGGAAGAGCGGCTCGCCAGCCGAGCCGGGCTCCTTGGTGCGGTCGAGCACGGCCACGTGGGTCGCGGTCGGCGGCAGCGCCGCCGCCAGCTCGGCGGCCGGGAACGGCCGGTAGAGGCGCACCTGCACCACCCCGACGCGCTCTCCGCGGGCGACCAGGTGCTCGACCGTCTCGCGGGCGGTCTCGGCACCGGACCCCATGACCACGAGCACCCGCTCGGCCTCGGGGTGACCGGCATACTCCACCAGCGTGTAGGCCCGGCCGCAGTGCTCGGCGAGCTCGTCCATGACGGCCTGCACGATGCCCGGTGTCTCGGCGTAGAACGGGTTCACCGTCTCCCGGGCCTGGAAGTAGACGTCCGGGTTCTGCGCCGTGCCGCGCACGAACGGCCGCTCGGGGGTCAGGGCCCGCGAGCGGTGCTGCCGGACGAGCTCTTCCGGCACCAGCGCGCGCAGCACGTCGTCGGGCAGCAGCTCCACCGTGGTGAGCTCGTGGGAGGTGCGGAAGCCGTCGAAGAAGTGCACGAACGGCACCCGCGAGCGCATCGTCGCCGCGTGCGCGACCAGCGCCAGGTCGTGCGCCTCCTGCACCGACGACGAGGCCAGCATCGCGAAGCCGGTCTGGCGCACGGCCATGACGTCGGAGTGGTCGCCGAAGATCGACAGTCCCTGTGCGGCAAGGGACCTGGCGGCGACGTGGAACACCGTCGAGGTCAGCTCGCCGGCGATCTTGTACATGTTGGGCACCATGAGCAACAGGCCCTGCGACGCCGTGAACGTGGTGCTGAGCGCACCGCCCTGCAGCGCGCCGTGCAGGGCTCCGGCGGCACCACCCTCGCTCTGCATCTCCATGACGGTCGGCACGGTGCCCCACATGTTGGGCCGGTCACGCGACGACCACTCGTCGGCGAGCTCGGCCATCGGCGACGAGGGGGTGATCGGGTAGATCGCGCACAGCTCGCTCAGCCGGTAGGCCACGCTGACCGCGGCCTCGTTGCCGTCGATGGTGACGCGCACGTCAGCTCCCCTCGGTGGCGCCGAGGACGCCTCGGTCGCCCGCGGCATACGGGTCGGTGTCCGGGACGGCCGCGCTCTCCTCGGCCACCATCTCGATGGCGTGCACCGGGCACTGCCGGTAGCAGGTGCCGCAGCCGGTGCAGGCGGTGTAGTCGAAGCGGTAGCGGTGGCCGGTGCCCAGCTTGATGACCGCGTCCTCCGGGCACGCCCCGAGGCAGCCGTCGCACTCGAAGCAGTTGCCGCACGACAGGCACCGGCCCGCCTCGTAGGCGACCTCCTGCGGGGTGAGCCCGGCGGTCACCTCGACGAAGGCGTGCACCCGCTCGGCCGGGTCCAGCTCGGCCTGCTCGCGGCGGCTGTGGTCACCGAAGTACCAGAGGTTGAGCTTCCCGAAGTCGGCCATCGGGTGCTTCGGCGCGGGCGCGTGCTCCCGGCCTGCCAGCCAGGCGTCGATGCTGCGGGCCGCCTTCTTGCCGTGCCCCACACCGACCGTCACGGTCCGCTCACTCGGCACGGCGTCACCGCCCGCGAAGACACCGGCCGCGCCCGTCATGAGGGTCACGGGGTCGACCTGCACGGTGTCGCCGTCGAGCTGCACCCCGGGCACGGACCGCAGGAAGCCGGTGTCGCTCTCCTGTCCGACGGCGAGGATCACCGTGTCGGCGGCGAGCTTCTCGAAGTGGCCGGTGCCGTGCGGCCGGCCGTGCTCGTCGAGGGCCTGGACCTCGACGGTCAGCTCGTGCTCGTTCATCGAGCTGATGGTGCGCAGCCAGTTGATGCGGATGCCCTCGCGCTCGGCGTCGACCGCCTCTTCCTCGTGGGCCGGCATCTGGGCGCGGGTTCGGCGGTAGACGATGACGGTGTCCTCGGCGCCGAGCCGACGCGCGACGCGGGCGGCGTCCATGGCGGTGTTGCCGCCGCCGTAGACGGCCACGTGGCGGTTCGTGAGCGCGCCCTGCTCCCCCGACTCGACCTCGCGCAGGAACGAGACGGCGTCGATGACCCGGCTGGCGTCCTCGTTGGGGATGTCGACCCGCTTCGACAGGTGGGCGCCCACCGCCACGAACACCGCGTCGAAGCCTCCGTCGCGCATCTCGGCGGCGAGGTCGGTGACCCGGTGGTCCTGCTCGAAGACCACGCCCAGGGCGGCGATCCGCCCGATCTCGGCGTCGAGCACCTCCCGCGGCAACCGGTACGACGGGATGCCGTAGCGCATCATCCCGCCGGGGGCCGGGCCGTTGTCGCGCACGACGACCTCGTGCCCGAGACGGGCGAGGTGGTAGGCGGCCGAGAGCCCGCTGGGCCCGGAGCCGACGACCAGCACCCGGCGACCGGACGACCGCTCCGGCGGGGTGAGCTGCCAGCCGCGCTCGATGGCGAGGTCGCCGAGGAACCGCTCGACGCCGTGGATCGAGATGGCGCTGTCGAGCTCCGCGCGGTTGCACACGCGTTCGCACGGGTGGTAGCAGACGCGGCCGTGCACGGCGGGGAGCGGGTTGTCGGCGGTGAGCAGCCGCCAGGCGCCCTCGTGGTCCCCGGCCCGCACCAGGGCGAGCCAGCCCTGGATGTTCTCCCCGGCCGGACAGCCGGCGTTGCAGGGCGGCAGCAGGTCGACGTACACCGGGCGGCGCTCCCGCACCGGTCCGGACCGCAGCCGCCCGAGACCCAGCGGCGCCAGCGGGGTGAGGTCCCGGTCGCCTGTCGTCACGCGATCCCCTCCTGGTGAGGCGGGCTGCTCGCAGCCGCCTCGTCGACGTCCCCCCGATCGTCACCCGCGCCGCGCGTGCGCCTCTAGGGTCCTTCGTCACGGCGAGCCGGGGCAGGCGGCTCCACCTTCTGGCGGCCCACCTTCGGCGGGCGGTCCCCTGCGGGTTTGCGAGAATGACCGCCGTGCACCTCGCCCTGACGCTCCTCGCGGTGGTGGCGACCGTGACGGCAGTGGCGGGCCTCTCCCGCCGGCTCGGCCTGTCCGCGCCACTCGCCCTCATCGTCACCGGGGTCGTCGGCTCCTACCTGCCCTTCATCCCCGAGCCGCGGCTCAGCTCCGAGGTCGTGCTGGTCGGCCTGCTGCCGCCCCTGCTGTATGCCGCGGCGATCCGCACGTCGCTGGTGGACTTCCGCGCCAACAAGGCGGTGATCGGCTCGCTCTCCGTGGGCCTGGTGGTCTTCACCGCGCTCGGGGTCGGGGTGGTCGCGTGGTGGCTGCTGCCCATCCCCTTCGTCGTGGCGTTCGCGCTGGGGGCCGTGGTGGCGCCACCTGACGCCGTGGCCGCGACCGCGGTCGCTCGCCGAATCGGCCTTCCCCGCCGGCTGGTGACGATCCTCGAGGGCGAGTCGCTCGTCAACGACGCCACCGCCCTGGTCTCGCTGCGCACGGCCATCGCCGCCGTCTCGGCCACCGCGGCGGTCAGCTTCGGGTCGGTCGCCCTCGACTTCGGCTGGGCGGTGCTCGGCGGGGTCGCGTTCGGCCTGGCGGCCGCGGTGGTCGTCGGCACGGTGCGGCGCTTCGTCGAGGACCCCGTCATCGACACCTCGCTGTCGTTCATGACGCCGTTCCTGGCCTACCTGCCGGCCGAGGAGCTGCACTCCTCGGGCGTGCTCGCCGTCGTGGTCGCCGGGCTGCTGCTGAGCCACCGCTCCCCCGTGCTGCAGAGCGCGGCGTCCCGCACCAGCGAGCGCATCAACTGGGCCACGCTGCAGTTCCTGCTCGAGAACGCCGTCTTCCTGATGATCGGCCTGCAGATGCGCCGGATCGTCTCGGGGGTGGCGTCCTCCGACCTGGGCCTCGGCCTCATCGTCGGCGCCAGCGTGGCGGTCCTGCTGACGGTGATGCTGCTGCGGCCGGTGTGGGTCTTCCCCCTCTCGTGGCTGGCGCCGCGGATCGGTGGCACCACCGGGGGCCCGGTGCCGTGGCAGCACACGACCGTGCTGTCGTGGGCCGCCATGCGTGGGGTGGTGACCCTCGCCGCCGCCCTCGTGCTGCCCCTCAGCACGCCGCACCGCGACGTGCTGGTCTTCATCGCCATGGTGGTGACGGTCGGCACGCTGCTGGTGCAGGGACTCACGCTGCCGTGGGTCGCCCGACGCCTCGGCGTGCGAGGTCCCGACCTCCGCGAGGACGCCCTGGCCGAGGCCACGGTGCTCCAACAGGCGGTGGCCGCCGGGCTGAAGGTGCTCGACGCGGTGCCCGAGATCGACCACCACACCGCCGAGCGCCTGCGGCAGCGGGCCGAGGACCGCACCACCGCGGCCTGGGAACGGCTCGGCCGTGGCCGTGAGGACGAGAACGAGACGCCGAGCGAGGCCTACCGCCGGGCCCGCCTGCTCACCCTGGCCGCCGAGCGGGCCGAGCTGCTGCGCCTGCGCGACTCCGGGGCCGCCGACCACCACGTGCTCAGCACGGTCATGGTGCAGCTCGACATCGAGGAGTCGCTGCTCGAGCGGCTCGAGGACCGCTCCGAGGCCGTCCGCGACACCCCCCTGCACGCCCCGGAGTCACTGGCCGCCGCGTGCAAGCACCTCGAGAAGTACCGGCGCCCGGTGCAGCCGTTGACGCCGCGGGGCTGTCCCGACTGTGAGCGGGAGGGCCTGGTGCCGGTGCACCTGCGGCTGTGCCTGGTGTGCGGCAACGTCGGCTGCTGCGACTCCTCGGTCGGCCGGCACGCGGAGCGCCACTTCAAGGAGACGGGCCACCCGGTGATCCGCAGCTTCGAGCCCGGCGAGGCGTGGCGCTGGTGCTACGTCGACGAGGTGCTCGGCTGAGGCTCGCCGCCCGCGTCGAGCGCGGCATACCCGGCTGCGACCGCCAGGTCGAGGCCGTCCTGCTCCAGGGGCCACGCTCCGCCCGCCCGGCGGGCCTCCTCGACCGGCACGCCGGCGGCATACAGGTCGGCGATCCTCGACGCCACCTGCGCGAGCTCCGCCTGCTGCCCCACGACGAACGACCGGTCCACGGGTCGGCCGTGCCCGGGCACGACGACGTCCGAGGCGGTGAGCCGCCCCGCGAGCTCGGCGCAGGTGCCGGGCCACTCCAACGGGAAGCAGCCGGAGCCGTACATGGGTGGCCCCGACTCCTCGACGAGGTCGCCCACGAGCCAGGCCGATGCGTCGGGCACGTGGAGCACGATGTCGTTGTCGGTGTGGCCGCGCCCGAGGTGCAGCAGCTCGACGACCCGGCCACCGACGAGGAGCCGGTGGTGGTCGCCGACGAGCACCGTGGGCGGCGTGATGACGACCTCGGCCCACTCCTCCGCCGGTTCCTCGCCGCGGGCCACCCAGGCGGCCAGCATGGGCCGCTCGTAGGCGTCGAGGTGGGCGGGCACCCGCTCGTGGCCGTAGATCGGCACGCCCACGAAGCTCTGGTTGCCGAAGGAGTGGTCGAAGTGCGCGTGCGTGTTGACCACGGCCGTCACGGGGAGGGGCCCGAGGGCGCGCAGGTCGGTCCGGATCTCGTCGGCCTGGCGCGGCGACGAACGGGTGTCAACCACGAGCAGCCCGTCGCTGCCCCTGACCACGCAGACGCTGATGTCGAGGGGGTCGTAGCGCCGCTGGAACACCCCGTCGGCAACCTCCGCCCAGCCGCTCATGGAGCCACCGTAGGACAACGGCAGCCAGAGCGGGACCGAAGACCCGGGTGCCCTCCCCGCCGGGGTGACAGCCTGAGTGAAAGTCCTCCTGTGGTGGGGAGGGCGCACCCGGGAGGTGTCAGCCATGAGTGACGTCAACAGTGAGCGCATCCGCCACGAGGCACGTGAGTCGGTCGGCAACCGGCCACCGCGCGAGGGCGAGAGCCGGACCGAGGCGGCGATGCGGCGCTACCTCGGCGCCGAGATCTTCGACGAGCTGCACCGCCCGGAGAAGAAGGCGGAGGGCAAGGCGGCCAAGCCCGCCGCCGAGCCCGAGGAGGAGGCCGGCCCCGAGGGCTGACCGGACCGTCGTCGCTACGCTCGCCCCATGAGCGAGCGCCCCTCCCCCGTCCACGTCGTCCTGGCCTCGGCGTCCCCGGCCCGCAAGAAGCTGCTCCACGCCGCCGGGATCGAGCCCAGCATCATGGTGAGCGGCGTCGACGAGGACGCCGCCACCGCCCAGGCCGAGGAGACCTACGGCCCGCTCGAGCCCGCGGACCTCGCCCTCGTGCTCGCCCGGGCCAAGGCCGAGGACATCGCCCCCCAGTGCGACGAGGCGCTGGTCATCGGCTGCGACTCCATCCTCGAGCTCGACGGCGACGGCCACGGCAAGCCGCAGACCCCGGAGCAGGCCATCGAGCGGTGGCAGCTCATGCGGGGCCGGTCGGGGGTCCTGCACACGGGCCACTGGCTCATCGACACCCGCGAGGACGACGGCACCGGCGCCACGTTCGGGGCGACCGCGTCGACCACCGTGCACTTCGCCGCGATCGACGACGACGAGATCCGTGCCTACGTCGAGACCGGCGAGCCGCTCCGCGTCGCCGGCTCGTTCACCCTCGACGGGCTCGGGGCGCCCTTCGTCACCGGCATCGAGGGCGACCCGAGCAACGTCGTCGGCCTCAGCCTGCCGCTGCTGCGCGAGCTCCTCGGCGAGGTCGGCATCGCCTGGCACACCCTGCGCGCCCCCGGGATCCCGACGTGACCCACGGCGGTCCCCGCCTCGACGACGGGCGACGCGCCGGCGTCCTCACCGCGCTCGTGGGCCTGGGGTTCGCCGCGGTCGACGCCGCGACGCGTCCCGAGCCGGGCTCGCCCCGGCCCACCACGGTCGCGCGGCTGCGCCGCGCGGGACTGGTCGCCGCACCGTTCCTGGCGGGCGGCCACGTCCTGTTCTGGCGGGGCGTCCTCCCCCGCCGCCACTGACGCGCCTCTCCGTCAGACGGGCGGGATGTCGCGGCGCTTGGTGGCGAAGTGGCGGTCGCGCGCGCTGGCGTAGCGCAGCCGCAGCAGCAGCTCGGCCCGCAGCGCGTCGGCCTCGATGACCTGGTCGAGCACGAGGTCCGAGGCGAGCCGCTCGAGGTCGACGTCCTCCTCGTACTCGGCGCGCTTCTCCTGCACGAAGGCATCCCTCGCCTCGGCGCCCTGCTCGGCCTCGACCGCCGCGATCTTGTTGGCGTAGACGGCGTTCACGGCCGCCTCCGGGCCCATCACGGCGATGCGAGCGGTGGGCAGCGCGATGGTCGCGTCGGGCGCGAACCCCGGCCCGCCCATGGCGTAGAGCCCGGCGCCGTAGGCCTTGCGGACGATGACGCAGAACTGCGGCACGGTCGCCGACGACACCGCCGAGACCATCTTGGCGCCATGGCGGATGATGCCGCCGCGCTCGACCTCCGAGCCGATCATGAAGCCCGGCACGTCGGCGAGGTAGATGATCGGGATCGAGAAGGCGTCGCACAGCCAGATGAACCGGGCCGCCTTGTCGGCGCTGTCGGTGAAGAGCACGCCACCCTTGACGGCCGAGTTGTTGGCGATGACGCCGACGGTCTCCCCGGCCATGCGCCCGAGCCCTATGACGAGCTCGGCCGCGAATAGCGGCTTGATCTCGAAGAACGAGTCGTCGTCGAGCAGGCCGTCGATGACCTCGTGGATGTCGAAGGGTTGGCTCTCCCGCTCGGGCACGGTGTGCCGGGTGAGCGGCTCCGCCGGCTCCTCCGCGGCATACGACGGCAGGTCCGAGTGCCAGTTCTGCGGCATGTAGGAGAAGTAGAGCTTGGCCAGCTCGATCGCCTCGGTGTCGTCGGAGGCGAGCAGGTCGCCGACGCCGGAGACGGTGCAGTGCATGCGGGCGCCGCCCATCTCCTCGAGCGAGACCTTCTCTCCCACAACCATCTCCGCCATGCGCGGGCTGCCGAGGTACATCGAGGCGTTGCCCTCGACCATGATCACGATGTCGGTGAACGACGGGATGTAGGCACCACCGGCGGCACTCGGCCCGAACAGGCAGCAGATCTGCGGCACCTTGCCCGACAGCGCGACCTGGTTGTGGAAGATCCGCCCGGCGCCGCGGCGGCCGGGGAAGAGGTCGACCTGGTCGGTGATGCGGGCGCCGGCGGAGTCGACGAACCAGAAGAGCGGCAGCTCCTCGCGCAGCGCCGTCTCGGTCGCGCGGACGATCTTCTCGACGGTGCGTGCGCCCCACGACCCCGCTTTCACGGTGGGGTCGTTGGCCACGACGACCGCCGGGCGGCCGTCGACCGTGCCGCGGCCGGTGACCACGCCGTCGGCGGGCAGTCCGCTCGCCATCGCGTTGGCGTAGCGGCCGTCCTCGACGAACGACCCCTCGTCGAAGAGCAGCGCGATGCGCTCACGCACGAAGAGCTTGTTCTGCGAGTCCAGCTTCGCCTTCGCCTTCTCCGGCGGGACGTCGGAGGCGAGGTATGCCGCGGCGAGCCGCTCGCGGACGTCCGTCACCTTCGGGTCGACGCCGGAGTCGGAACCGGTCGCGAACGGGGCCTTCGAGCTCGAGGAGGTCACCGGCATACCCTCTCGCACGGTCATCTGTCGTCCTACCTTCGTCTCGGCGCTCACGCCGTCGGGAGGCCGAGGTTGCGGGCGATGACCATGCGCTGCACCTCGGAGGTGCCCTCGCCGATCTCGAGGATCTTGGCGTCGCGGTAGAAGCGGGCCACGGGGTACTCCTCCATGAAGCCGTTGCCGCCGAACACCTGGGTGGCGATGCGGGTCGCCGTCACGGCCGCCTCGGTGGAGTAGAGCTTGCAGATCGCGGCGGCCTGCTTGACCTCGGCGACCGAGCGGCGGCCCTTCTCGAGCTCGTCCTTGAGCCATGCCGCCTTGTAGGTGAGCTGGCGGGAGGCCTCGACCATGACGGCGAGGTCGGCGATCTGGAACGAGACGCCCTGGTTGACGCCGATCGGATTGCCGAACGCCTTGCGGGTCTTGGCGTAGGAGGTGGTCTCCTCGAGCATCCGCTGGCTCATGCCGACCGCGAGGGCGGAGATGGCGATGCGGCCGTCGTCGAGGGTCTTGAGGAACTGCTTGAAGCCGTTGCCCTCGGTGCCGAGCAGGTTGCCGACCGGGACACGGCAGTCCTGGAAGGTCAGGCCGTGGGTGTCGGAGGCGTGCCAGCCGAGCTTGTCGTAGGCCGGCTCGACCGTGAAGCCGGGGGTGCCGTTGGGGACCATGATCGCGCTGATCTGCGCCGACCCGTCGTCATTGGTGCCGGTGCGCGCGGTGACGGTGACGACCGAGGTGATGTCGGTGCCGGAGTTGGTGATGAACGCCTTGGCGCCGTTGACGACCCACTCGTCGCCGTCGCGCACGGCCTTGGTGCGGGTGGCCCCGGCGTCCGAGCCGGCGTCGGGCTCGGTCAGGCCGAAGCCGGCGAGGGCACGGCCGGCCACCAGGTCGGGCAGGAAGCGCTCCTTCTGCTCCTGGCTGCCGTAGGTGAGGATCGGGTTGATGCCCAGGCCGACGCCGGCCGACAGGGTGATGCCGATCGACTGGTCGACGCGTCCGAGCTCCTCGATGGCCACGCAGAGGCTGGTGAAGTCGCCGTCGTCGCCCATGCCGCCGAACTCCTCGGGCACGACGAGGCCGAACAGGCCGAGCTCGCCCATCTTGGGCACGAGGTCGACCGGGAAGTGGTGCTCGCGGTCCCACTGGGCGATGTGCGGGGCCACCTCGGCCTCGGCGAACTCCCGGACGACCTTGCGGAAGTCCTCGTGGTCCTTGCTCAGCTCGAACATCATCGTTCCCACTTCTGTTGGTGATCAGGGCCGGGGTGGTGGCTGTTGGTGATCGTGGCCGGAGGTGGTGGCCGCGCGGCGTTGCTTGACGTTGACGTAAACGTAAAGCAATGATGGGCGCCATGACAACCCCGACCCGGGAGCAGGAGCGCGCATCCAGTGCCCGCGACGGCGCCGAGCAGCGCGAGCGCACCTCGTCCGACCGGACCTGGACGATCCGCGAGATCGCCGACGAGTTCGGGGTCACCCACCGCACCGTGCGGCACTACGAGGACCTCGGCCTCATCTCCCCGGAGCGCCGCGGCACCACCCGCGTCTACCACCGCCGCGACCGCACCCGGCTGAACCTCATCCTTCGCGGGAAGCGCCTCGGGTTCCCCCTCGAGGAGATCCGCACGATCATCGACCTCTACGACCGGCCGCGCGGCAAGGCCAGCCAGCTCGAGTACGTGCTCGGCCAGATCGACGAGCGGCGTGAGGACCTCGAGCAGCGCCGTCGCGACATCGAGGACGCGCTCTCCGAGCTCGGCGAGTTCGAGCGCCGCTGCCGCGAGGACCTCGACCGCCTCGGCTGAGCCCCACCCCGTCCCAGCCCACGCCCAGCCCGGTCGGCTAGGTTCGCCGCCGTGAACTGGGGTGAGGTCGGCGCACGGCTCGTGCCCACGCACGCGGTCACGCTGACGGCGCCCATCGTCCTCACGGCCCTGGTCGCCGCCCTGGTCGTGGTCGGCGTCGGCCCCGTCTGGCGGGCGGTCCGGCTCGTCGTGACCCTCGTGCACGAGCTGGGCCATGCCGTCGTCGGGATCGCGGTCGGCCGCCGGTTCACCGGGTTCGTGCTGCGTGGGGACATGTCCGGGCACGCCGTGACCGTGGGCCCGACACGAGGCGCCGGCCGCCTGGTCACGACGTGGGCCGGCTACCCCGCCCCGGCCGTCGTGGGCGCCGCCATGGTGTATGCCGCCGGGCGCGGCTGGTCGGCGCCGATGGTCACCGCCGGACTCGTCGTGCTCGTCGTCGCCCTGCTGCGCGTGCGGTCGGCGCTCACTGCGCTGGTCATGCTGCTGGTCCTCGGGGCGAACGCGGCCCTGTGGTGGTGGCGCAACGACCGGCTGCAGGCGACCGTCCTCGTGGGCCTGGGGGTGGTGCTCGTGGTCGGGGCCTGGCGCCACCTGGCCGCCGTCGCCGGAAGCCGCGACCGAGGGAGCGACTCGGCGGTCCTGGCCGCCCTGACCCGGGTGCCCCGCGCCCTCTGGACCGCGTCGTTCGCGCTGGTGTGCGCTGGAGCGACCGCGGTGGCAGCCAGGGTGCTGCTCGACCTCGTGCGCTGAACCGCCCTTCGTGTGAGGGCCCGGCACCTCGCGACGACACCGACCCGCCCGAGCCACCGGCCTGCGCACCTGCGGGGCCCACTTCCCCGTGGAATGCTGCGAACCATGGCCACACCTCCCCCTCGGACGACCGTGCTCATCCTGGGTGCGGGCGGTGACCTGACCCACCGGCTGCTGTTGCCCGGGCTTGCGAGCCTGCTCGTCGCGGAGCCCAGCCGCGACGTTCGCGTGGTGGGCGCGGACCGCACCGAGCTGACCCAGGCCCAGTGGCAGGACCGCGTCAGCGACGCCTTCGCCACGGTGGACCCCACCGCGACCCTGCTGAGCGCGGTGGTGAAGGACACGGCATACCTCACGACCGACGTGCTGGACCCGGACGGTCTCGGCGAGCTGGTCGCGAGCTGCGGTGACGGGCCCCTCGTGATCTTCTTCGCCCTCCCGCCGCACATCTCGATGAAGGTGTGCGAGCTGCTGCGCGACATCCACCTGCCCGAGGTGACCAGGTTGGCGCTGGAGAAGCCGTTCGGCACCGACCGCGCCAGCGCCGCCGCCTTCAACACGTTGCTGCACCAGGTGGTCGACGAGGACCAGGTCTTTCGCATCGACCACTTCCTCGGCCAGGCCGCTGTGCTCAACCTCATCGGCCTCCGGTTCGCCAACCGGCTCCTGCAGCCGGTCTGGAGCTCCGAGCACATCGAACGGGTCGAGATCGTCTACGACGAGGACCTCACCCTCGAGGGCCGCGCGGGGTACTACGACCATGCCGGCGCACTCCGCGACATGATCCAGAGCCACCTGCTCCAGGTGCTGGCCCTGTTCGCGCTCGAGTCGATCGCCACGCTCGACGCCCGGGAGCTGCGCGACCAGAAGACCCAGGTGCTGCGTGCCACCACGGTGTGGGGCGGATCCCCCGAGCGGTCCTCGCGTCGCGCGAGGTACACGTCGGGCGCGCTGGGCCGGCGCACGATCCCGGACTACGTCCACGAGGAGGGAGTCGACCCCGCTCGGGGCACCGAGACCCTCGCCGAGGTCACCCTGGCAGTGGAGAACAACCGGTGGGCAGGGGTGCCCTTCCTCCTGCGGAGCGGGAAGTCGCTGGGCATTCCCCGCAAGGATGTGGTCGTGCACTTCCGCGACGTGGCCCACCTGCCGGCCGGGTTCACCGGCGCCGGCTCCCACACCGACCGCCTCGTGCTGGACCTCAAGACGGGCGCGGTCTCGCTCACCCTGACCATGAACGCCGAGGGCGACCCCTTCGACCTCGAGCAGAAGGCTCTCACCGCCACGCTGGCACCGGCCGACCTGCTCCCCTACGGCGAGGTGCTGGCGCACATCCTCGACGGCGACCAGCTGCTGACGGTGCGCGGCGACGCCGCGGAGGAGTGCTGGCGGATCGTCGAGCCGGTGCTGCGGGCCTGGGCGGAGGGCACGGTGCCCATGGAGACGTATGCCGCCGGCTCAGCCGGCCCCGACGGCTGGCTGCCCGGCTGACGCGGTGGCCTCAGGCTCCGCACTGGCCCACCGGCCCGGGTGTGGTCGTCAGCCGCCGATCCGGGTGCGCACGGCATACAGCTCGGGGAAGAAGGTGAGGTCGAGCGCCCGGCGCAGGAAGTCGACGCCCGACGAACCGCCGGTCCCGGTCTTGTGGCCGATGGTGCGGGTGACGACCTGCAGGTGGCGGAAGCGCCAGGTCTGGAAGTTGTCCTCGATGTCGACGAGCTCCTCACAGGTCTCGTAGACGCCCCAGTGCTGGCTCGGGTCGGCGTAGACGCCGGCGAAGACGTCGACGAGGTCGTCGTCCATCCGGTACGGCGTGGTCACGTCGCGCTCGAGCACCGCCTGCGGGATCGCGTACCCGCGCCGGTGCAGGTAGCGCAGGAACTCGTCGTAGAGGCTGGGCTCCCCCAGCGCCTCGCTGAGCAGGTCCTTGGCGGTCGGGTCGTGGTCGAAGACCGCCACCATGTCGCGGTTCTTGTTGCCGAGCATGAACTCGACCGCGCGGTACTGGTAGCTCTGGAAGCCCGACGAGGTGGCGAGGAACGGCCGGATCTGGGCGTACTCGCTCGGCGTGAGCGTGGCCAGCACCGACCACTGCTCGGTCAGCTGGTTCTGGATGTGCTTGACCCGCGCCAGCCGCTTGAGGGCCGGGGCGAGGTCGTCGGTGGTGAGCAGGACCCGGGCCGAGCGCAGCTCGTGGAGCATGAGCTTGAGCCACAGCTCGGCCACCTGGTGCTGCACGATGAAGAGCAGCTCGTCGTGCTGCGGCGGGACGCTCCGGGGGTGCTGGGCCGACAGCAGCCGGTCGAGGTCGAGGTAGGACCCGTAGGACATGCTCGCGGAGAAGTCCCGCTGGATGCCCTCCTCCAGCTCGCGCTGGACCCGGGCCTCGGGGGTGTCGCTCATGGCGCACACCCTAGACCCGGGCCCAGCGCGGTCAGCCGGCCCTGGTGACGGTCGCCGTCACCCGAACGCGTCGGGGTCCGGGCCGGTGCGGTGGCCGCGGTCGAGCGTGGCGATGGCGGCGAGGTCCTCCTCGTCGAGGCGGAACCCGAAGACGTCGAAGTTCTCGCGGATGCGGCTCGGGGTCACCGACTTGGGGATGACGACGTTGCCGATGTCGAGGTGCCAGCGCAGGATCGCCTGCGCCGGGGTGACGCCGTGCTTGCTCGCCACCTTGCCGATCGTCTCGTCCTCCAGGACGTCACCACCGGAAGCCAGCGGGCTCCACGCCTCGGTGACGATGCCGTTGGCGGCGTGGAACTCGCGCAGCTCGCTCTGCTGCAGGTACGGGTGCAGCTCGACCTGGTTGATGGCGGGCAGCTCGCCGGTCTCGTCGAGCAGCCGCTGCAGGTGCGGCACGTGGAAGTTGCAGACGCCGACGGCGCGCACGCGACCCTCCTCGCGCAGTCGGAGCAGCGCCTTCCAGGTGTCGACGTACTTGTCCTGCTTGGGGGCCGGCCAGTGGATGAGGAACAGGTCGAGCGTCTCGAGGCCGAGCCGCTGCATCGACCCCTCGAACGCCGCGATGGTCGAGTCGAAGCCGTGGTCGTCGTTCCACACCTTGGTGGTCACGAACAGCTCCTCGCGGGGCACCGACGCCTTGGCGATCGCCTCGCCCGTGCCTCGCTCGTTGCCGTAGAGGCGAGCGGTGTCGATGCTGCGGTAGCCCGTCTCGATGGCGGTGGTGACCGCGTCGACGACCTCCTCCTCGGGCACCTGCCACACCCCGAAGCCGAGCTGCGGGATCTCGATTCTGGTCGTTCCGGCGGACAGCGAAAGGTTCGGGACAGCAGTCATGACCTCGACTGTATGCCGCGTGGGCGCGGCATACAGGTCGGGTCACCTGCCGGGACGAGGCGGAACATTCAAGGCCCTGCGGCTGTTGTGGAGCCCACATCCGGGGCGGGCGGTTGACGTCGGGGAAAGCGGCTAGGCTCCGCGCCATGGCGCCCATCAGCAAGGTTCTCATTGCCAACCGCGGCGAGATCGCCGTCCGCATCGCGCGTGCCTGCAAGGACAGCGACATCGGCTCAGTGGCCGTCTACGCCGACCCCGACCGTGACGCCCTGCACGTGAAGGTCGCCGACGAGGCCTACGCGCTGGGCGGCAGCACCCCCGGTGACAGCTACCTCGTGGTCGAGAAGCTGCTCGACGTCGCGAAGCGCTCGGGCGCCGACGTGGTGCACCCCGGCTACGGCTTCCTCGCGGAGAACGCCTCCTTCGCCCAGGCGGTCATCGACGCCGGGCTGACCTGGATCGGCCCCTCCCCCGCGGCCATCGACAGCCTCGGCGACAAGGTCAAGGCCCGCCACATCGCCGCCAAGGCCAAGGCGCCGCTGGTGGCCGGCACCCCCGACCCGGTCGAGAACGCGAGTGAGGTCATCGACTTCGCCGAGAAGCACGGGCTGCCCGTGGCCATCAAGGCGGCCTACGGCGGTGGCGGACGCGGCCTGAAGGTCGCCCGCACCCTCGAGGAGATCCCCGAGCTGTTCGAGTCGGCGACCCGCGAGGCGGTCGCCGCCTTCGGCCGCGGCGAGTGCTTCGTCGAGCGCTACCTCGACAAGCCGCGCCACGTCGAGACCCAGTGCCTGGCCGACGAGCACGGCAACGTCGTCGTGGTATCGACCCGTGACTGCTCGCTCCAGCGCCGCCACCAGAAGCTCGTCGAGGAGGCCCCTGCGCCGTTCCTCTCCGAGGCACAGAACGCCGAGCTGTACCGCGCCTCCAAGGCCATCCTCAAGGAGGCCGGCTACACCGGCGCCGGCACCTGCGAGTTCCTCGTCGGCCAGGACGGCACCATCTCCTTCCTCGAGGTCAACACGCGCCTGCAGGTGGAGCACTGCGTCAGCGAGGAGGTCACCGGCATCGACCTCGTGCGCGAGCAGTTCCGGATCGCGAACGGTGAGCCGCTCGGCTACAGCGACCCCACGCCCCGGGCCCACTCGATCGAGTTCCGCATCAACGGCGAGGACGCCGGCCGCAACTTCCTCCCCGCCCCCGGCACCGTGAGCGTGTTCCAGCCGCCGTCGGGCCCCGGCGTCCGCCTCGACAGCGGTGTCGTCGAGGGCGACACCATCGCCGGTGCGTTCGACTCCATGCTCGCAAAGCTCATCGTCACCGGCCACGACCGCAAGCAGGCGCTGCAGCGCGCCCGCCGGGCGCTGGCCGAGTTCGTCGTCGACGGCATGCCCACCGTGCTGCCGTTCCACCGGGCCGTGCTCGACGACCCGGCCTTCGACCCGGCCGACGCCGGCGAGCCCTTCACGGTGCACACCCGGTGGATCGAGACCGAGTGGGACAACACCGTCGAGCCCTTCGCCGGCCCGGCAGCCGAAGCCGAGGAGCAGGGCGAGCGCCAGTCCGTGGTGGTCGAGGTCGGCGGCAAGCGCCTCGAGGTCGTGCTCCCCGGCGGCCTCAACCTCGGCGGCGGTGGAGGTGCCGCAGCGAAGAAGAAGGCGCCGAAGCGCTCGGGTGGCAGCAAGGCCGGTGCGGCCGCGTCGGGCGACTCGCTGACCGCCCCCATGCAGGGCACCATCGTCAAGATCGCCGTCGAGGAGGGCCAGCAGGTCGCCGAGGGCGAGCTCGTGGTCGTGCTCGAGGCCATGAAGATGGAGCAGCCCATCAACGCCCACAAGGCAGGCACCATCACCGGCCTGTCGGCCGAGGTCGGCCAGACCGTGACCAACGGCGCCGTCATCGCCGACATCAAGGACTGAGCCACGCGGCATACCAGCGTGAACATGAGAGCGGCCCGTCACCCACGTGGGTGACGGGCCGCTCTCGTGTGCCCTGGCGGTATGGCGCGAGGTCAGTGCTGCCGGCTCAGTGCTGCTGGGGACCGCCGGTGTCGGGCTGGTCGCCGCCCGGCGTGCCGGGGGTGGCCTGCTCCTCACCCTGCTGGGTGGGGCCGCCCTGGGTCAGGGGCGTGCCCGCACCTCCACCGGGAGTGCCGGTTTCGGCGGCGTCGCCGCCCTGGGGTCGCAGGCCCTCCTCCAGCGGTCCGCCGGGCTGCCCGGGCTCCTGGCCGCCACCGGGCGTCAGCGGCTCGTCGAGCGAACCGGGCTGCTGGGCGTCGTCGCCTGGCAGCGGCTGGGGGTTGGGCGCGGGCGTCCCGTCGGGGTCCGGCGCGGAGTCGTCGGAGGCGGTCATGGAACCCGGACCGACGGGGTCGTTGCCGGTCTGCTGCTGCGGGAAGGGCTCCGGCTCGGGTGTGGGCGCGGGACCCGGTTCGGGCATGGGGTTCGGCAGCGGCTCGGGAGTCGGCGACGGGCCCGGCTCCGGCATCGGCGTGGGACCCGGCTCCGGGACGGGCGTGGGCCCGGGCTCCGGAAGAGGCTGCGGCATGGGCTCGCCCGGTACCGGGTGGCTGCCCTCGGGCGCCTCGGGCGCCTCCGGTGGCAGGCCGAGCTTGTCGCGCAGCGTGTCGCCGCCGCGGTCGATCTGCTCGGAGTACTTCCCACCGGTGCGCTCGTCGACGAGGTCCTGGACCTTCTCGATCGCGCTGCCCGCCTGGTCGGGGTTGCCCTTGACGAAGTCCTTGACCTTGTCCATGAATCCGCCGGCCATCGTCGTGCCTCTTCTCGTCTGTCGGTGTCGGTCTCGCGAACGACCCTAGCGACGGCCCGTGCCGACGGCTCGCCGAGCGACGGGCGGCGGCGCTACTGGGGTGCGTGCATCTGACGGGCCGCCTCGGCGACCGAACCCGACAGCGACGGGTAGACGGTGAAGGTGCCGGCGAGCTGGTCGACGGTCAGCCCGTGCTGCACCGCCAGCGTCACCGGGTAGATGAGCTCGGACGCCCGCGGCGCGACGATGACGCCGCCCACCACGGTGCCGATGCCCCTGCGCGCGAACAGCTTCACGAAGCCGTCGGTGATGCCCTGCATCTTGGCGCGAGGGTTGGTCGCGAGCGGCAGCATGAGCGCCTCGGCGTCGACGAGGCCCTCGTCGACGTCCTTCTGCGAGTAGCCGACCGTGGCGATCTCGGGGTCGGTGAAGATGTTCGCCGAGACCGCCCGCAGGTTGAGCGGGTGCACGGCGTCACCGAGCGCGTGGGCCATCGCGATGCGGCCCTGCATCGCGGCGACGGACGCGAGCGGCAGCACGCCGGTGCAGTCGCCGGCGGCGTAGATGCCGCGCACCGCGGTCCGCGAGACCCGGTCGACGGAGATGTGGCCCGAGGGCTTCAGCTGCACGCCGACCTCCTCGAGGCCGATGCCTGCCGTCTGCGGGACCGAGCCCACCGCCAGCAGTGCGTGGGTGCCCTCCACCTCGCGGCCGTCCTCGAGCCGCACGAGCACACCGGTGTCGGTGCGCTCGACCGCGGCCATGCGCGACCGGTTGAGCACCTCCATGCCGCGCTTGCGGAAGACGTCCTCGATCACCGTGGCGGCGTCGGCGTCCTCGCCGGGGAGCACACGGTCGCGCGAGGAGACCAGGGTGACCTGCGAGCCCAGTCCGAGGTAGGCCTGGGCCAGCTCGGCGCCGGTGACACCGGACCCGACGACCACCAGCTTCCCGGGGAGCTCCTTGAGGTCGTAGATCTGCTGCCAGGTGAGGATGCGCTCACCGTCGGGCTGGGCGGTCGCCATGACGCGCGGGGTGGCACCGGTGGCGAGCAGCACCACGTCGGCGGTGAGCTCCTCGACGCCGCCGTCGACGAGCTCGGCCCGCACCAGCGTCGGGGAGAGCATCCGCCCGAGGCCGCGCAGCACCCGCACGCCGTCGGCGTCGAGGCGCTGGCCGATGTCGCGGCTCTGGGCGGCGGCCAGGGCCAGGATGCGCCGGTTGACGGCGACGACCTCGGCCACGGACTCCGAGACCTCGTCGCCCTCGGGGTCCTCGAGGTGCACGCCGAGGTCGGCGGCCGTCTCGAACTGGGACTTGAAGTCCGCGGTGGAGATCAGGGCCTTCGACGGCACGCAGTCGGTCAGCACCGCGGCGCCGCCGAGGCCGTCACGGTCGACCACGGTCACCTTCGCCCCGAGGTGGGCTGCCACCAGGGCCGCCTCGTAGCCTCCGGGGCCACCGCCGAGGATCACGACTGAGGTCTCACGCGCGTTCACGGCCCCCATCCAACCACTGCCGCTCCTCCGGCCACCGCGCGGCGGCCCCGGCGGCCCACTGGACAACATCGCGCGAACTCCGGGGAAACGGAACGCTCATGGAGCCGTTGGGCCATCATCGGATGCATAGCATCGGCGCGGCGCCCCAGCCGGCAGGATGTCCGGTTCGCCGCTTCGCAGGAGGTCCGTCGTGAGCCAACTCCACCATCGTCGCGTCAGCGCCGGGGTCGCCGCCGTCGTGGCGGTCGCCGCCATCGCCGCCTGCTCCCCGCCCGAGAAGAAGAGCAGCTCCAGCTCGGCGTCGGGGGCCAGTGCCGCCTCCGCCACGTCCGCCAAGGACCTCGGGGGCATGGACAAGCTCGTCGCGGCCGCGAAGAAGGAGGGGCAGCTCAACGTCATCGCCCTGCCACCGGACTGGGCCAACTACGGCGAGATCATCAAGGCCTTCCAGAGCAAGTACGGCATCACCATCACGAGTGACCAGCCCGACGCCAGCTCCGCCGACGAGATCAGCACGGCCCAGCGGCTCAAGGGCCAGTCGAAGGCGCCGGACGTGTTCGACCTCGGTGCCTCCGTGGCGGCGGCGAACACGGCGATGTTCGCCCCCTACAAGTCCGAGAAGTTCGACGAGGTGCCCGCGAACCTCAAGGACCCGAACGGCACGTGGGTCAACGACTACGGCGGCTTCATGAGCATCGGGTACGACGCCGGCAAGGTCCCGGCGCCCACCTCCGTCGCCGACCTGCTGAAGCCTCCCTACAAGGGCAAGGTGGCCCTCAACGGTGACCCGACCAAGGCCGGCGCCGCCTTCGCGGGCGTCCAGATGGTCTCCGTCGCGCAGGGCGGCACCGTCGAGGACATCACCAAGGGCGTCGACTTCTTCGCCAAGCTCAAGGCCGCGGGGAACTTCCTGCCCGTGGACCCGACGCCGGCGACCATCGAGTCCGGACAGACTCCCGTGGTCTTCGACTGGGACTACCTCAACGTCGCCCAGGGCGCCAAGCTCAAGGGCAAGATGGACTGGAAGACCTTCGTGCCCGACAACGCGGCGGTCGGCGGCTACTACGTGCAGGCCATCAACAAGGACGCCCCGCACCCGGCCGCTGCCCGGCTGTGGCAGGAGTTCCTGTACTCCGACGAGGGCCAGAACCTGTGGCTCAAGGGTGGCGCCCGGCCCGTCCGCCTCGAGGCCATGCAGAAGGCGGGGACCGCCGACGCGGCAGCGGCCGCGGCTCTGCCGAAGGTCGCCGGCCAGCCGGTGATCCCGACCGAGGCGCAGAACGCCAAGGCCAAGGACTACCTCGCCAAGAACTGGGCCAACGCCGTTGGCTGACCGGGCTCGCACGGGGGCGCTCCGCGGCATACGGCCGTCGGGCGCCCTCGCGGGTGTGGTGCCGTTCTTCGCCTACACCACGGTCTTCCTCCTCATCCCCACGCTCGTCGTCGTCATCGGGGCGTTCCTGAGCGGGGGTCGTCCCACCCTGGGCAACGTCCGGGCCCTCACGGAGCCCGCGGTCATCTCGGCGACCCAGCACTCCGTGGTGCTGTCCGCGGTCACCGCCGTGGGCGGCGCGGTCATCGGCGCCGTGCTGGCGTATGCCGTGTCCACGGCACGCGTCGACGGTGTCCTCCGGCGCTTCGTCGCCTCCCTGTGCGGGGTGCTGGCGCAGTTCGGCGGCGTGGCGCTCGCCTTCGCGTTCCTCGCCAGCTTCGGGGCCACCGGCTTCCTCACGACCTGGCTCGCGAAGGTGGGGGTCGACACCGGGCCCGGGCTCTGGCTCTACGAGTGGGACAAGGGCCTGATGCTCGTCTACCTGTACTTCCAGATCCCGCTCATGCTGATCGTCTTCCTCCCCGCCGTCGAGGGCCTGCGGCCGCAGTGGCGGGAGGCGACCGAGACCCTCGGGGGCAGCACCTGGGTCTACTGGCGCCGGGTGGCCGCCCCGATCCTCTTCCCGTCCTTCGTGGGCGCGACGCTGCTGCTGTTCACCAACGCCTTCAGCGCCTACGCCACCGCCGCCGCCCTCGTCTCCCAGGGCTCCCCCCTGCTGCCGCTGGCCATCGGCAACACGCTCACCTCGGAGGTGATCCTGGGCCAGGAGAACATCGGGAAGGCCATGGCCCTGGAGATGGTGGTCGTCGTGGCGGTCGCCATGACGCTGTATGCCGTGCTGGACCGGCGTTCGTCGAAGTGGCTGGCGCCGTGAGCGGCAACCGGGCGGCCGCGCGCCGCAAGCAGGACGTCTTCCGGTGGGTCACCATCGGGGTCTGCCTGCTCTTCTTCGCCCTCCCGCTCTACGGGATGCTCGAGTTCACCACCCGCGGGCCCGGGGGGACCCGCTCGGCGCAGACGTGGGCGACCCTGCTGGACTTCGGCAAGGTGAGCGCGGAGTACCCCGCGCTGAAGGAGGGGTTCCTGGCCTCGGTCGGCCTGGCGGTGCTCACCGTGCTCATCATGCTGGTGCTGCTCGTCCCCACCATGACGTGGGTGCGGCTGCGCCTCCCGGGCCTCTCCCGCACGGTGGAGTTCCTCTGCCTGCTGCCACTGACGGTGCCCGCGATCGTCCTCGTCGTCGGGCTGACGCCGGTCTACGCCTGGGTCACCTACCTGCTGGGCGAGTCGACCCTGTGGCTGTCCCTCGCCTACGTGATCCTCGTGCTGCCCTACGCCTACCGCTCCCTCGACGCCGGCCTGCGGGCCATCGACGTCAAGACGCTCGCGGAGGCCAGCCGCTCCCTCGGTGCGGGGTGGGGCACCGTGATGATGCGGGTGATCCTGCCCAACCTGCGCACCGCGGTGCTCTCGGCGTCCTTCCTCTCGGTGGCCCTCGTGCTCGGCGAGTTCACCATCGCCAACCTGTTCAGCCGCAAGAACCTCCAGGTCGCGATGTACGAGCTGGGCAAGAGCGACGCCCAGATCAGCATCGCCGTCGGCCTGGCCGCCCTGGTCTTCGGCTTCCTCGTCCTGTTCGCCATGTCCTTCGTGGGCGGCCCCCGCTCCGCCACCGCCGCCGCACCCCGGCTCCGCCGCACCCGCAAGGAGAGCCCGTGACCAGCATGACCAGCACCGACGGCCAGGGCGTCGCCGTCCAGCTGACCGGCCTGCGCCGGACCTACGGCGCGCTCAACGCCCTCGACCACTTCACCCTGCACATCGCGCCCGGCGAGCTGGTCGCCCTGCTCGGCCCCTCCGGCTGCGGGAAGACGACCGCCCTGCGCTGCCTCGCCGGCCTCGAGGACCCCGACTCCGGGCGCATCGAGGTCGGCGGACGCGACATCACCTCGGTGCCCACGAGCCGGCGCGACATGGGGATGGTCTTCCAGGCGTACAGCCTGTTCCCGCACATGACGGCCCGGCAGAACGTCGAGTTCGGGCTGCAGCTGCGCAAGCGGAGCACCCAGGAGCGGCGTACGCGGGCGGCCGACATGCTCGACCTCGTGGGGCTCTCGGACCAGGCCGACAAGTACGCCCACCAGATGTCCGGCGGCCAGCAGCAACGCGTGGCCCTCGCCCGCGCGCTGGCGATCGAGCCCCAGGTGCTCCTGCTCGACGAGCCGCTCTCGGCCCTCGACGCCAAGGTGCGCACGCAGCTGCGGGACGAGATCCGCCGCATCCAGCTCACCGTCGGCACGACCACGCTGTTCGTCACCCACGACCAGGAGGAGGCGCTCGCGGTGGCGGACCGCGTCGGCGTCATGCGCGCGGGCCACCTCGAGCAGCTCGCCGCCCCGGAGGAGCTCTACGCCCGGCCCACCTCGGAGTTCGTCGCCGACTTCGTTGGGTTGACCAACCGGCTCCCGGGGACCGCGGTCGACGGCCACGCCGACGTGCTCGGTGGTCGGGTCCCCCTGCTGGACGGCTCGGCCACCTCCGGCGAGGTCATGGTGCTCGTCCGGCCCGAGGGCATCGACATCGCGGCCGACCCGGCAGGGGACGCCACCGTGCTCAGCGGCAGCTTCCTCGGGGCCCACGGCCGGGTGACCGCCGAGACCGCGGGCGGCCACCACGTCGTCGTCCAGGTGCCCAGCTCGGCCGTCGCGGCCTACCCACCGGGCACCCGGGTGCGCCTCACGGCTCGAGGCGACCGCGCCCTAGCTGTACGGGCCGAGTGAGTCAGGGTCAGCGCATGTTGCCGGTGTGGCCCAGCGAGAACCGGCCCGGCTGCGGCCACACGGCCAGCCCGTGCGGACCGCTGTCGACCTTGATCCGGTGGGTGACCTTGCCGGTCGTGGTGTCGAAGACGTAGACGACGTGGTCGTAGCGTCCGGCCAGCCACAGCTCAGAGCCGTCGGCCGACACCCCGCCCATGTCGGGCGAGCCGCCGCCCGGGATCTTCCACAGCGCCACCTTCTTCAGCGTGGCGGAGTCGAGGACTGTGATCGAGCCGGCGTCCCGGTTGGAGACGAAGAGCCGGCTGGCGTCGCGGGAGGGGTAGATGCCGTGCGCGCCGATGGCCGTGTGGATGAACCGGGAGATCCGGAGCGTCTTCGCGTCGATGACCCACACGCCGTTGCGGAGCATGTCCGCCGCGAGGAACCAGCGGCCGTCCGGGGTGAGGCGGACGTCCTGCGGCATCGCCGACGCGCCCGGCATGAGGCCCTGCTTGGGGCTGCCCGGCATGTTCATCGCCTGGTGGGGTGACGTCGCCCCGGGGGTCTTGACCTTGTTCAGGTCGATGACCTTGCGGACCTTGGTGGCATGCGCGTCGATGACGAGGAGCTTGCCGCTGAACTCGCAGCTGGCGATGAAGAAGCTCTCGTCGGCGCTGAAGTCGGCGTGGTTGACGCCGTGGCAGGGCACCGACACCGAGTGCTTGAGCTTCATGGTGTGGGGGTCGCGGGCGTCGATGCGGCGCAGGCGCTCGGCCATGACGAGGGCGTACTTGCCGTCGGGCGTGAAGTACAGGTTGTAGGGGTCGTCCACCGCGACCCGCTTCCCCGCCTTGCCGGTCTTCGGGTCGATGGGGATGAGGTCGTTGCCCAGGTCGTCGTTGACCCACAGGGTCTTCAGGTCCCAGGAGGGCACGACGTGCTGCGGCTCGCGGCCGGTGCTGAACCTGCCGACGACCTTGTAGGTCGACGGGTCGATGAGCTGCACGGTGTTGCTCATGGTGTTGGGCACGTAGACCATCGGCTTGGCCGTGCGCGCGGCGCCGGTCAGCGCGCCGGCGGCGTCCGCGGCATACACGTTGGTCGTCGGGGACGCGCTGCCCGTGGCGGTCGCCGGCGAGCTCGGCGCCCGCCCGGAGCCAGAGCTGGACGGCGTGCCACCGGCTGGGCCGGTCGAGGTGCCGTCTGACGAGCAGCCCGCTGCGGCGAGCACGGCTGAGAGCAGGATGAGGGCGACGCGCCCCCGGGTTCCCCCTGGATGCATGGGCTCAGTCTCGCAGGAGGGTCGACAGGGTCACCGGCCGGAGTCCGGAATGGGACAGGTCGGCCAGGATTCCGGGCAGCGCCTCGACCGTGCCGGGGTGCCCCAGGTGCAGGCTCACGATCGACCCCGGGCGGACCTGCTTGCGCGTGCGCGAGCGCACCAGGGCGGCGCCCGGGTCGCGGTAGTCCTCGGGGTCGACGTCGTAGGAGATGCACCGGCGGTAGCCGCTCGCCAGGGCCGCGGCCCGGATGGTAGCGGTGCTGCGCGGGGTCCCGGAGGGGCGGAACCACCAGCCGGTGGTCCCGACGGCCTTCTTCAGCGCCGCGGCGCCGCGAGCCACCTCCTGGCGCGCGGTGGCGGCGTCGAGGGAGGGCATCTGCTGGTGGCTCCAGGTGTGGTTCCCCAGGTCGTGGCCGCCGCGGACGATGGCCCGGCCGAGCGACGGGTCGTCCGCGAGCCAGGTGCCCACGGCGAAGACCGTGATGGCGGCGCCGGCGTCGCGGCAGTGGGCCAGCACCCGGTCGGTGAGGGAGGCGGGCCCCTGGCCGTGGAAGGTCAGGGCGACCTCCTCCCGGCTGCGGGGGCCGTGCACGATGTCCGGGCCCGCGGTGTCGAGGAGCGAGGGACGTGCGGGGCGGCCGGACGCCGTGGCGGAGCCGGTCGGGGTGGCCGAGGCGGATGCCGTGGACCCGGGCTGCGTGCCCGACGTGCCGCCACCGCCGGCCGCGCTCGTCGCCCCGGAGGACGGGCCCGCCGCCGAGTCGGACCCGGTGCCGGGGGCGGAGCACGCGGCAAGGGTGGCGGCAGCGGCCGCGACCCCCAGGAAGGCCCGTCGGCCGAGCACGGTGGGTGCGGGGTGCTCGTCCGGTGCGGGGAGGTCCGGGTCGAGGGGTTCCGGTTCGGTCACCGGGGAAGCGTGGCACGACAACCTGAGCGATTTCTCAAGGCTCGCTCGGGCGGTCTGTACGCTTCGGCCGTGACCGACAACGCCAGCCTTCCCACCGTGCCGGACCTGAACGACCCGGCGACCGACCCGTTCGAGGTGGCCGGCGCCGCCGCCTCGGTCATCGCCGAGAGGACCGGTGCCGAGCGGCACGACGTGGCCCTGGTGCTCGGGTCGGGCTGGGGCCAGGCGGGCGACCTCGTCGGCGAGACGCTGGCCACGGTCGACAACGCCGACGTCCCCGGCTTCGCCAAGGCCGCCGTCGAGGGCCACTCCGGCACCATGCGCTCGGTCGCCATCGGCGACACCGGTCGCCGCGCGCTGGTCTACGGCACCCGCACCCACTTCTACGAGGGCCGTGGCGTGCGGGCCGTCGTCCACGCGGTGCGCACGGCTGCGGCCGCCGGGTGCAAGGCCATCGTGCTCACCAACGGCTGCGGCGGACTGAACCGCTCGTGGGGTCCGGGCACCACGGTGCTCATCCGCGACCACATCAACCTCACCGCCCACTCCCCCATCGAGGGCGCCAACTTCGTCGACCTCACCGACCTGTACTCGCCGCGCCTGCGTGAGCTGGCCCGCACCGTCGACCCCACGCTCGACGAGGGCGTCTACGTGCAGTTCCGCGGTCCCCACTACGAGACCCCGGCGGAGGTGCAGATGGCCAAGACCATCGGCGGCGACCTCGTCGGCATGTCCACGACCCTCGAGGCGATCGCCGCCCGGCAGGCGGGCCTGGAGGTGCTCGGCATCTCGCTCGTCACGAACCTCGCCGCCGGCATCAGCGACCAGCCGCTCTCGCACGCCGAGGTGATCGAGGCCGGCCAGGCCGCCGCAGGACGCTGCGGCCGGCTGCTCGCCGACATCGTCGCCGCCATCTGAGCCGCCACGAAGAAGAGGACTGCAGACATGACGTATGCCGGGCGGCACGGGCGCGCCGAGAACGGGGACAGTGGTGCGGTGCACCACCGCGACGAGCTGATCGAGGCCGCGCAGGCCTGGATCGACGACGACCCCGACCACGAGACGAGGGTCGAGCTGGGTGAGCTGGTTGCCCGCGCCAAGGCCGGCGAGGAGTCCGCCCTGCCCGACCTGGTCGACCGCTTCGCCGGGATGCTCGAGTTCGGCACCGCCGGCCTGCGCGGCGCCCTCGGCGCCGGTCCCAACCGGATGAACCGCTCAGTGGTCATCCGCGCGGCCGCCGGCCTCACGGCATACCTGAAGGAGCGGGACGCCGAGCCGTTCGTCGTCATCGGCTACGACGCCCGGCGCAACTCCGACGTCTTCGCCCGCGACACCGCGGCCGTGGTCGTCGGGGCGGGCGGGCGCGCCGCGGTGCTGCCGCACACCCTGCCGACCCCGGTGCTGGCGTTCGCCATCCGCCACCTCGGCGCCGACGCCGGCGTGATGGTGACCGCGAGCCACAACCCGCCGCAGGACAACGGCTACAAGGTCTACCTCGGCGACGGCAGCCAGATCGTGCCGCCGGCCGACAGCGGCATCGCCGGCCACATCGCCCACGTGCGGGCCGTGGCCGAGGTGCCGATGGCCGACGACGGCTGGGAGACCCTCGACGACGAGGTGCTCGACGCCTACGTCGACGCGACCGCCGCCATCGTCGCCGCCGACTCGCCGCGCGACCTGCGCACCGTGCACACCGCGCTGCACGGCGTCGGCAGCGAGACCCTGCTGCGCGTCTTCGAGAAGGCCGGCTTCCCGGCACCGATCCCGGTCCCGAGCCAGCAGCAGCCGGACGCCGCCTTCCCCACCGTGTCGTTCCCGAACCCCGAGGAGCCCGGCGCGATCGACGCCGCCCTCGAGCTGGCGCGGGAGGTGGAGCCCGACCTCGTGCTCGCCAACGACCCGGACGCCGACCGGTGCGCCGTCGCCGTGCTCGACGGCGGCGACTGGCGCATGCTGCGCGGCGACGAGGTGGGGGCCCTGCTCGGCGCCCACCTGCTGCGCCGCGGCGTGCCGGAGGACGCCGTCTTCGCCAACTCGATCGTCTCCTCGCGGCTGCTCGCCGCCATGGCCGCCAAGGCCGGCATCCAGCACGAGGAGACCCTCACCGGGTTCAAGTGGATCGCCCGTGTGCCCGGCCTGCGCTACGGCTACGAGGAGGCCCTCGGCTACTGCGTCGACCCGGCCACCGTGCGCGACAAGGACGGCGTCAGCGCCTGCCTGCTGGTGGCCGAGATGGCCGCCGGGCTCAAGGCCGACGGCCGCACCCTCACCGACGTGCTCGACGACCTCGCGGTGGAGCACGGTCTGCACGCCACCGACGCGTTCTCGGTGCGCGTGGCCGACCTGTCGCTGATCGGCACCGTCATGGCGCGGCTGCGGGAGAACCCGCCCACCGAGGTCGCCGGGACGGCCGTCGAGCGGGCCGACGACCTGGCCGAGGGCAGCGAGGCGCTGCCGCCCACCGACGGGCTGCGCTACCACCTCGCCGACGGGTCCCGCGTCATCGTCCGCCCGTCCGGCACCGAGCCGAAGCTCAAGGTCTACCTCGAGGTGGTTGAGCCGCTCGCCGGGCCCGAGGCGCTGGCGGCAGCCCGCGAGACGGCCACCGCGCGGCTGGCCGCGATCCGCGAGTCCATGCAGGCGCTCACCACCGTCTGAGAGACAGAGGGTCGTCAGCCGTCACGTGCGCAGCGCGACGGCTGACGACCACACTCTGAGACACCGATAGACTCCAGCGGTGAGTACCTCCACCGCACCGCGTGACGCGGTCGACGCACCATCTCGGGCCCGTGACATCCTCGGCGCCTCCCGGCTGACCAACGAGTCGCTGACCGCGTGGCTGCACGGCCTGCCGGGCGTCGACCAGGTGGGGTGCGAGGCCCGCGCCGCGATGCTGGGCACCCGCTCGATCAAGACGACGTCGAAGGCCTGGGCCATCGACACCGCCATCTCGATGATCGACCTGACGACGCTGGAGGGCGCCGACACCCCCGGCAAGGTGCGTGGCCTGTGCGCCAAGGCGCTCACCCCGGACGCCACCGACGCGTCGACCCCCCGCCCGGCGGCCGTGTGCGTCTACGGCGACATGGTGCCCTTCGCCCGTGAGGTGCTCGGCGAGGGCAGCGGCGTCAACATCGCCGCGGTCGCCACCGCCTTCCCCTCGGGCCGCGCCAGCATGCCCGTCAAGCTGGCCGACACCCGCGACGCCGTGGCCAACGGCGCCGACGAGATCGACATGGTCATCGACCGTGGCGCGTTCCTCTCCGGCCGCTACCTCGACGTGTTCAACGAGATCGCCGACGTCAAGCAGGCCTGCGTCCGGCCCGACGGCACCGCCGCGCGGCTCAAGGTCATCATGGAGACCGGCGAGCTGGTCACCTACGACAACGTCCGCCGGGCCTCCTGGCTGTCGATGCTCGCCGGTGGCGACTTCATCAAGACCTCGACCGGCAAGGTCTCCCCCGCCGCGACGCTGCCCGTCACGGTGATCATGCTCGAGGCCGTGCGCGACTGGCGCGAGCTGACCGGTGAGATGGTCGGCGTGAAGCCGGCCGGCGGCATACGGACCAGCAAGGACGCCATCAAGTTCCTGGTCGCGGTGAGCGAGGTGGCCGGCGAGGACTGGCTCGATCCGCACTGGTTCCGCTTCGGCGCCTCCAGCCTGCTCAACGACCTGCTGCTGCAGCGCCAGCGGATGCGCATCGGCGCCTACTCCGGGTCGGACTACGTGACCGACGACTCCCCCAGCCTGTACTGACCGCCCGCGGATTCCGAGGAAGCCAACCCATGCCCACGTTCGAGTACGCACCGGCACCCGAGTCCCGGGCCGTCGTCAACCTCAAGCCCTCCTACGGGCTCTTCATCGGTGGCGAGTTCACCGAGTCCGAGGGCGGGTCGGCCTTCAAGTCGATCAGCCCGGCCAGCGAGGAGGTCCTCGCCGAGGTCACGGAGGCCTCGTCGGCCGACGTCGACCGCGCCGTCGCCGCCGCCCGCCGCGCCTTCACCGGCGCGTGGGGCCGCATGTCCGGCGTCGACCGCGGCAAGTACCTCTTCCGGATCGCGCGCATCCTGCAGGAGCGCGCCCGCGAGTTCGCGGTGCTCGAGAGCCTCGACAACGGCAAGCCGATCCGCGAGAGCCGCGACGTCGACGTGCCCTTGGCCGCGGCGCACTTCTTCTACCACGCGGGCTGGGCCGACAAGCTCGAGTACGCCTCGCTCGGCTCGAACCCGCGCGCCATCGGTGTCGTCGGCCAGGTCATCCCGTGGAACTTCCCGCTGCTCATGCTGGCGTGGAAGATCGCCCCGGCCCTGGCCGCCGGCAACACCGTGGTGCTCAAGCCGGCCGAGACCACTCCCCTGTCGGCGCTGCTGTTCGCGGAGGTCTGCCAGCAGGCCGACCTGCCGGCGGGCGTCGTCAACATCGTCACCGGCGCCGGCGCCACCGGCCAGGCCATCGTCGACCACCCGGGCATCGACAAGCTGGCCTTCACCGGCTCCACCGCGGTCGGCAAGATGATCGCCCGCTCCATCGCCGGCACCCGCAAGAAGGCGACGCTCGAGCTCGGCGGCAAGGCGGCCAACATCATCTTCGACGACGCCCCCATCGACCAGGCGGTCGAGGGCATCGTCAACGGCATCTTCTTCAACCAGGGCCACGTCTGCTGCGCCGGCTCCCGCCTGCTGGTGCAGGAGTCGATCGCCGAGGAGGTCGAGGCACGCCTGAAGCGTCGCCTGGGCACCCTGCGCGTCGGCGACCCGCTCGACAAGAACACCGACGTGGGCGCCATCAACTCCAAGGCCCAGCTCGAGCGCATCACCGAGCTCACCGCCGCCGGCGAGGCCGAGGGCGCCACCCGCTGGTCGCCGGAGTGCGAGCTGCCGAGCAAGGGCTTCTGGTTCCGCCCGACCGTCTTCACCGGCGTCAGCCAGGGCCACCGCATCGCCCAGGAGGAGATCTTCGGGCCGGTGCTGTCGGTGCTCACCTTCCGCACGCCGCACGAGGCGGTCGCCAAGGCAAACAACACGCCCTACGGCCTCTCCGCCGGTGTGTGGACCGAGAAGGGCTCGCGCATCCTGTGGATGGCCGACCAGCTGCGCGCCGGTGTGGTCTGGGCCAACACCTTCAACAAGTTCGACCCCACCAGCCCCTTCGGCGGCTACAAGGAGTCCGGCTACGGGCGCGAGGGCGGTCGCCACGGCCTCGAGGCCTACGTCACGACGGGAGACAGCAAGTGAGCCCGACCACCGGCGCCCCGAGCCGAGTCGAGATCAAGAAGACCTACAAGCTCTACATCGGCGGCAAGTTCCCCCGGTCCGAGTCCGGTCGCTCCTACGAGGTGTATGCCGGCGGCGCCAGCTCCGGTGCCTTCCTCGCCAATGCGGCGCAGGGCTCCCGCAAGGACGCCCGCGACGCGGTCGTCGCCGCCCGCAAGGCGTTCCCCGCCTGGGCCGGCGCCACGGCATACAACCGCGGTCAGGTCCTGTACCGCGTCGCCGAGGTGATGGAGGGCCGCCGCGCCCAGTTCGTCGCCGAGGTCCGCGCCAGCGAGGGCGTCAGCGAGCGCCAGGCCGAGGCGGTCGTCGGGCAGGCCATCGACCGCTGGGTCTGGTACGCCGGCTGGAGCGACAAGTACGCGCAGGTGCTCGGCGGGCTCAACCCGGTGGCCGGCCCCTACTTCGACATCTCCGCCCCCGAGCCCACCGGTGTCGTGGCCGTGCTCGCGCCGCAGGCGTCGTCGCTGCTTGGCCTGGTGTCCGTGCTGGCCCCGGTCGTCGTCTCCGGCAACACCGCCGTCGTGCTGAGCAGCGAGCTGCGCCCGCTGCCGGCCATCACCCTCTCGGAGGCGCTGGCCACCTCCGACGTGCCCGGCGGGGTCGTCAACATCGTCACCGGGCGCACCGGCGAGGTCGCGCCGTGGCTCGCCTCGCACCGCGACGTCAACGCCATCGACCTGGCCGGGGCCGCGGGCGCCGAGGGCGTCGTCTGGGGCGACCTCGAGGCGGCTGCCGCCGAGAACCTCAAGCGCGTCGTGCGCCCGGCCGGCACCGGTCCCGAGGCGGTCGAGCCCGACTGGACGGCCACGCCCGACCTGTCGCGGCTCACGGCGTTCCTCGAGACCAAGACGGTCTGGCACCCCAAGGGCCGTTGACCGAGCAGCTCGCCCGCGTCGTCGTGCTTGCCGGCCCCAGCGGGGCCGGCAAGTCGCGGCTGGCGGGCCGTCTCCGCGATGCCCACGGCTGGCCGATCGTCCGCCTCGACGACTTCTACCGCGACGAGGACGACCCGCAGATGCCCCGCAGCGAGGAGCTCGGGATCATCGACTGGGACCACCCCGACTCGTGGAACCGGCCGGCCGCGCTGTCGGCGCTCGAGACCCTCGTGCGGAACGGCAGCGTGGAGACCCCGGTCTACGACATCTCCGCCAACCGCGCGGTCGACACCACGGTGCTCACCGCCCGCCCGACCGACATCGTGCTGGCCGAGGGCATCTTCGCGGCCGAGATCATCCCCGACCTGCGCCAGCTCGGGCTGCTGGCGGGCGCCTTCTGCGTGCACCACCACCGCTGGGTGACCTTCGCGCGGCGCCTGACCCGTGACCTGGCCGAGCGCCGCAAGCCGCCGCTGACGCTGGTGCGCCGCGGGCTGGCCCTCGCGCGCGAGGAGCCCGTCATCGTGCAGCGGCACGTCGACCTGGGCGCCGAGCCGGCCCGCGCGGCGCACCTCGAGCCACGGCTCAGCGCGCTGGCGGACGCCGTCGCCACCTGACCGCCGCCGAGCCCTTGCACGTCCTGCAACGTCCTGCCACTGCCCTGCCACGTCCCGGGCACGACATGGCCACCGCGTGCCGCAGACCAGCGTCCTCCGTCGTTCTGCGCTGGTAGGTTTCGCCGTACCGCGCGAGCGGGCTGGCTGAGGGGGTCGGATGAGTGAGGGCACGGTGCCCGGCGGAGCCACGGGCGCGACGCCCGGCTGGAGCGCACCCGGTGCGGCCCCGGCCCCGGAGCGGGGCGACGTGGGCTACGGGCAGCCAGCCGCGGCATACCCCTCCCTTCCGTCGCCCACCCACGCACCGCCGGGGTGGAGCGGTGTCCCGGCCCACAAGCCGGGCATCATCGCGCTGCGGCCCCTGACCTTCGGCGACATCATCGAGGCGAGCTTCGCCTGCCTGCGCCGCAACCCGCGCACCTTCCTCGGCCTGGCCCTGCTGACCTCGCTCGTCGTGCTGCTCGTGATGGCCGCCATCGGCGGCCTGGTCTGGCTCGTCAGCACCTCCGTCAACAGCACCGACGGGCTCGACGTCGTGCTCGCCCTCGGCGTGACCTCGTCCGTCGCGCTGCTGCTGTTCACCAGCACGGCGACCTCCATCGCGCTGTCGGGGATCCTCGCCTACCCGGTGGGTGAGGCGGTGCTGGGCCGCACCGCCTCGATGGGCGAGACCTGGCGGCGCACCCGCCGCTTCCTGCCCCGGCTCCTCGGCCTCTGCGTGGTGCTCGTCATCCCGCCCACCGTGGTGTTCGCCGGCTTGGTGGCGCTGGCCGTGTGGGGCTTCGCCGGTGGCACCCCGGCCGTCGGGGCGCTCGGTGTCGTGGCCGTGCTGTGCCTCACCCTGGCGACCATCTGGTTGGGCATCCGGCTGGTGCTCGCCACGCCGGCGGTGGTGCTCGAGGACCTCGGCGTCGTCGCGTCGCTGCGCCGTTCGTGGCGGCTGACGCCCGGGCTGTTCTGGCGCACCTTCGGCATCCTGTTCGTGTCCGGCCTCCTCATCGGCATCGTGCAGTACGTGTTGTCGTTCGCGTTCCAGCTCGGCGGCATGCTGCTCGGCTTCGCTGTCGGCTCCATGGGCAGCGGCCAGGCCGCTGACCTGGTCGCCGGCGTCGTCACGGTCGGCGCCTCCGTGCTCGGCAGCCTGCTCAGTGGGGTCGTCACCCAGCCGTTCATGGCCGCGGTGCTCGCCCTGCTCTACACCGACGCGCGGATCCGCAAGGAGGGCTTCGACCTCGCGCTCGCCCGGGTCGCGGCCGGCGCCAGCCCCATCGGTCGCTAGATGGTGCCCCTGGCCGCTGCCGCCGCGCTGCCCGCAGCTGCCATGGCCGCGCTGCCCGCGGCAGCCGCGTCCGTCGCGGGGGTGCCTGCGCGCGCCGCGCTGCACGTCGCGGCGCGCCTCGACCCGGGCAACGGTGAGGCGCGCAGGTGGCTCGAGGAGGAGCTGTCGCGTCCGGCCTACCACGAGCACAACGACCCGATCGCCCGAGCCCTCGCCGCCCTCGAGCGGTTCATCGACAGCCTGCTGAACGCCGACCCCAGCGCGGGAGGCGCGCTGCCGGCCGGCATCGCCGGGCTCGTGACCGCCGGCCTGGTGGCGTTGGTGCTCTTCGCCCTGCGCCACGTGCGCCGCGAGGCACGCCGCGGCGACGTCGGTGGACCCGCCCTGCTGGGCGAGGAGCGGCTGACCGCCGAGCAGTTCCGCGAGCGCAGCCGCCGCGCCCTTGACGAGGGCAGGTTCGCCGACGCCGTGCTCGACGCCATGCGGGCGACCGCCCAGGGAGCCGCCGAGCGGACCCTGCTCGACGACGCCCCGTCGCTGACCGCCCATGAGGTGGGGCTGCAGCTCGCCGTGCCGTTTCCGGAACACCGCGACGAGCTGGCCCGGGCGGCAGACCTGTTCGACGCCGTGGCCTACGGGCACCACGCCCCCGAGCGCGAGCAGGCCGAGCACCTGCTTGCGCTCGAAGCCACCCTGCGGCGCACCCGGCCGGCGACCCGCCAGCCCGTCGCTGCGGGAGGTGCCTCGTGAGCCTGACCGTGTGGGACCGCCACGAGGCCGAAGCCGCCACCGCCACCGACGCGAGTCCGGGTGGCACACCCGAGTCGCCTCAGGGCGGACGCTCGCGCCGGCGACGCCTGGTGCTCGTCACCGCCGTGGTGCTGGTGCTCGGGCTGGTCGTGGCAGTGGCGGTGAGTCTCGCCCGTCGTGGCGGCAACGACGCACCACTGGACCCGCGCAACCCCGGCGCCAACGGCGCGCAGGCGGTCGCGCGGGTGCTCGAGCAGCGCGGCGTTGCGGTCGACATCGCGCGCGGGCAGGCCGAGCTCGCAGACACCGACGCCATCGACGGCTCCACCACCGTCCTCGTCTCCGACCCGCGAGCCCTCTCGGAGGAGACGGCCGCCGCGATGTGGGACAGGGTGCGAGGCGCCCGGCGGCTGGTGCTGGTCGAGCCCGACCGCTTCCTCCTGCAGGCCCTCGACCTCGCCGTCTCGCCGGCCGGCGGGGGCAGCCCCACCCGGTCGCTGCGGGCCGGCTGCGTGCTGGCGGGCCTCACCGCCTCCGACACCGTGACGGCCGGTGGCACGGGCTACACGAGCCCCGCCCCCGGCGCCACGCGCTGCTTCAGCTTCGAGGGCAGCTCGGAGCTGGTGTCGCTGCCCGCCAGCCCCGGCACCCCGGAGGTGGTCGTGCTCGGCAGCGGCGACCTGCTCAGCAACGGCGAGGTCACCCGCTACGACAACGCCGGCGTGAGCCTGCGGCTGCTCGGCCAGGGCGACCGGCTCGTCTGGTACGTCCCCTCGGTGCTCGACGTCTCCGCCGGCGACACCACCCCGGCCTCCGAGCTGCCGAGGGCGCTGGGCCCGCTGGCCCTGCTGGCCCTCTTCGCGGTGCTCGCGCTGATGCTGTGGCGGGGCCGGCGCTTCGGTCCGCTCGTGACCGAGCCGCTCCCGGCCGTGGTCAAGGCGGTCGAGACGACCCAGAGCCGCGGGCGCCTCTACCGCCGGGCCCGTGACACCGGCCGGGCCGGCACCGTCCTGCGCGCCGCGGCCACCCGCCGGCTCGCGAGCTGGCTCGGCCTGCCGGTCGGGGCGACGCCCGAGGCGGTGGCGCAGGCCACGGCCGCGGCGTCCGGCCGCCCGCTGCACGAGGTGCTGGCCCTGCTGGCCGGTCCCCCACCTGCCGACGAGGATGCGATGGTGGCCCTCGCCGACGACCTGTCCACCCTGGAGAAGGAAGTGCACCGCCCATGACGGACCAGCCCCACACCACCCTGACCGACGCGCCGGGCGCCGACGTGCCGGGCGCTGACGACGCGAGGCGGTCCGAGCAGGCACGCCGGGCACTGCTCGCGGTGCGGGCCGAGGTCGGCAAGGCCGTGGTCGGCCAGGACGCCGCCGTCACCGGCATCCTCATCGGCCTGCTCTGCCGGGGGCACGTGCTGCTCGAGGGCGTGCCGGGCGTCGCCAAAACCCTGCTCGTGCGCAGCCTCGCCGCCGCCCTCGACGTGCAGACCAAGCGCGTGCAGTTCACCCCCGACCTCATGCCGGGCGACGTGACGGGCTCGCTCGTCTACGACAACGCCACGTCGGAGTTCTCCTTCCGCGAGGGGCCGGTCTTCACCAACCTGCTGCTCGCCGACGAGATCAACCGCACGCCCCCCAAGACCCAGGCGTCGCTGCTGGAGGCCATGGAGGAGCGGCAGGTGTCGGTCGACGGCATGCCACGCCCCCTGCCGGTGCCGTTCATGGTGGCGGCGACCCAGAACCCGGTCGAGTACGAGGGCACCTACCCGCTGCCCGAGGCGCAGCTCGACCGCTTCCTGCTCAAGGCGGTGCTGCCGCTGCCCTCGCGCGACCACGAGGTCGCCGTCATCGCCCGGCACGCCGCGGGCTTCGACCCTCGCGACCTCGCGGGAGCCGGCCTGCGGGCGGTCGCCTCCGCCGACGACCTGGCCGCCGGGGCGCAGGCCGTGGCCCGGGTTGAGGCGTCGCCCGAGGTGATCGGCTACATCGTCGACATCGCCCGGGCGACCCGGCACTCCCCCTCGCTGTCGCTCGGCGTGAGCCCTCGCGGCGCCACGGCGCTGCTGGCCACCAGCCGCGCCTGGGCCTGGCTCAACGGCCGCGACTTCATCACCCCCGACGACGTCAAGGCGCTGGCGCAGGCGACACTCGCCCACCGCCTGACGCTGCGCCCGGAGGCCGAGCTCGAGGGCGTGGGCGTGGCCGCGGTGCTCGACAGCGCCATCGGGTCCGTGCCCGTGCCCCGCTGAGGCCCAGCCCGTGTTCGTGACCGGCCGCCTCGTGGCGCTCGTGCTGTGCGGGGTCGTGCCCGTGCTGCTGCGCCCGGCCGTGACCACCGTCTGGCTCTGGGTGGTCGTCTTCCTCGTGGCCACGGCCCTTGACGTGGCGCTCGCCGGCAGCACCAAGGTCCTGCACCTGGAGCGCCGCCCGTCGGCGCAGGTGCGCCTCGGCGAGACCGGCAGCACCACGCTGCTGGCCACGAACACCGGCCGGCGGACGTTCCGCGGTTCCCTGCGCGACGCGTGGCAGCCGTCGGCCGGGGCCGTGGGCAACCGTCACCAGGTCGTGGTGCCCGGTGGCGAGCGCCGCGCCCTGCGCACCACGCTCACCCCCACCCGGCGCGGTGACCGACAGGCGGACCGGGTCACCGTGCGCCGGCTCGGCCCGTTGCGCGTGGCCGGACGGCAGCGCTCGTATGCCGTCCCCGGGCACGTGCGCGCCCTGCCGCCGTTCCACTCGCGTCGCCACCTCCCCTCCCGACTGGCCCAGCTGCGCCAGCTCGACGGCCGTTCCGCGGTGCGGGTGCGCGGCCAGGGCACCGAGTTCGACTCGCTGCGCGACTACGTCGAGGGCGACGACGTGCGCAGCATCGACTGGCGGGCCACCGCCCGCCGCCGCTCGACGGTGGTGCGCACCTGGCAGCCGGAGAAGGACCGCCACATCGTCCTCGTGCTCGACACCTCGCGGACCTCCGCGGGCAGGGTCGGTGACACCCCGCGCCTCGACGCCGCCATGGACGCCGCGCTGCTGCTCGGCGCCCTTGCCTCGCGAGCCGGTGACCGGGTCGACCTCATCGCGGGCGACCGCCGGGTGCACCGCAAGGTCGTCGGGTCGAGCCGCACCACGCTGCTCTCCGACCTCGTCGCCGCCATGGCCCCGCTTGAGCCGGCGCTGCTCGAGGCGGACTGGCGGCTGCTCACCTCGGAGGTCACCCGGCTGAGCCGACACCGGGGCCTCGTCGTGCTGCTCACTCCGCTGGAGCCCGCGGCCATCGAGGAGTCGCTGCTGCCGCCGCTCGGCGTGCTGGCCCAGCGGCACCGGGTCGTGGTGGCCTCGGTCTCCGACCCCGCCCTCGGCGAGATGCGGGCCGGCCGGGGCGACGCCCGTGCGGTCTACGACGCGGCGGCGGCCGAGCGCAGCGTGGCGCTGCGACAGCGCACGGCGGCCGGGCTGGGCCGCCTCGGTGTCGAGGTGCTCGATGCCGACCCGGAGCACCTTCCGGTGGCCCTCGCCGACCACTACCTGCTACTCAAGAGCCGCGGCCTGCTCTGACCAGTTCTGGTCATCGCTGGCTTCGCGAAGCGCATGCGCGTCCACCGACTCTGTCGGCGACTACGTGTGTCATTCCGCCCAGAATGCCGCGCGGACAAACGTCCGCGACATGACCGGCCCCCAACAGAAGTCAACTGGTGCGTCGCCGAGGACGCCCGCTGCTCTTTGCGGGCATCGCGTTGAAACCCAGCGTGTCCAGGTTCAAGTCAGCGAACGGGATGATGGGAATGGAGCTCGATGTAGCGAGTGGTGTCACTAGCGGCTCGCTTGTCACGATTACCCCCGCCACAGTGGTCACGGCAAGGCCGGCATTCGCACCGACATGGGCTAGAACGGTGCCGATATTGGCGCCAAGCCAGTCGATTCGCCGAGCATGCTTGTCCACGGTCGACCGCTCTGGCTTCTTGCCCTGCTTACCCATGAACAGTTTGGCTATCTCGTGCGACATCTCCGAAGGAGTTCGCGCAACTTCAAAGTCTTTGGCTTCAACAGCGAGCACGGTGCGCGTGTCGGGGTGCCAGGCGAGGACGTCGATGTCGCCCAGGTCTAGGCCGTCCGAATCGGCTATGCGCGCCCCTCCGATCTTGCTCACGGAGAGCTGGGCGCTGAAGCCGAGGCTGCGTAGTCGTTCGGCAACGTCCGCGGCGTAGCCGTCGTTGATGCGACCGCGTGCCTCGGAGACGTACGCCTTCATCGCTTGAGTCTTGGCGTTGGCTTGCAGTCGGCCCGAGATGAGACTGGTAAACCAGTAGGGACCGGTGTTTAGAACACTGCGGAACCCGAACACCAACTCGTCGCCTTGAAGGATCAGTGGCCTGCGCACGTATGACATATTGCGGTTGAAGCGCCATGGCACCGCGTCGGGGCCGATCTCCATGAACTCGCGCCGCGCGGTGAGCGACATTGCTTTTAGCACAGTGTCGACGACACCTGGGTTGAGGTCCCGGCTCGAAGCGACCTGGGCGAGTGCGTCGGCGCGGGCGATGCGTGTGACTTGGTCTGCGGTTCCAAGGTCTAGCAGTCCACCGCAAACTTCGCGTAGGTCCCGCAGGGTGAACCCGTACTCGCTGCGCATCGCATCCGCGCTTTCTGTGACGATGTCGGGCCCGGGTGCCACTTTGGGTCCATCCGGTGGTGGCTCAGTAGCCGTTCGAATTGCCCTCGCACCGGCCGCTTCGACGTACGTCTGCATCGCCTTGTCGACAGGTTCGTCCCGACTCATGCCGAGGCGTCCGGACTCTAGGATGGACACGTCGAAGTCTGCGAGTTTGTAGTGGAGGAAGTCGGACGCTGTTCCGCGCTCGATGATTTCCTGAGCGAGACCGAGGAGCCGGTAATAGTCCCGTGTAGTCGGCAGCCGTTCGCCGAGCGGTGGTTGGGCGGCGACGTATTCGATGAGGAACCTATTCGCTCGTTGGGCCGTGGCGCTTTCGCTGCGGTGCTCAACGAGTTCTCTGGTCGTTTCAGCACCGGCGCCGAAGCAAGCAAGCCGTGACCGAAGCACTCTTGCGTTGTACTTCGCGAAGTGGATGAGTGCCTCGTTCTGCGCGACGAGGTACTTCAGCAGCGCTTGTTGGTCATACCGAGCGATCTCCGTTTCCACGAGTGTGAACAGGTGGCCAACGGCCTTGTTCAAGGTTCCGGACCTGTCACTCCCCGTGAGCGGTCCTACTGGGAGACCGGCACCGGACGGGTCGCGGAGCCACTCGCCCAGTTCGTCGAGGATTTGTGCGGTGACTTGCCCGTGCCCGGTGAGCGGAGCGGGGAGGCGTTCAGCTCGCATGTCGGGTGTGTCGTTTTCGTTGAAGGCGTTGAGCATCCGTTTCGGGCCGAGCGGCGCGACCGCATTCACGAGCGGGTTGACGTCACGAGCATCAACAGCGAACAAGTCCGTTAGGAGCGCTGCGACAAGGTGCCGTTCAGCAACGTTCGTTTCCTCTTGGAGCTCGGCAACGAACAGGTCGGTGAATCGGAGGTTGACGGTGCTGTCCGCGCGAATCGCAAGCACCGGTTGTCTGGCGGTGGCCGCATCCTTGAGGCGTGTCCATTGTTCCGCGGGGCCTGGCGACACAACCAGGTGGCATCTCAGGGTCGGCGGCGTGAGCCCACCCCGGACGACGCACTCACGGACCCAGTACGAGACAGCTTCAAGGAGCAATGCGGCTACATCTGCTCGCGGTTGGCCACCCAGGTCAGGGCTCACGAAGATCAGATGGGTCCCGAACTCCACCACATACCCAACGAACGAGCTGGCCGGGCCGGTGATGAATATTTCGGGAGCGTCTCGGTTGTATCGCCGCCTGACTTGGACCATCGGCCGGCCTTCAACCGGTGCCTCTACCCCGTGACGATCGGTCTCTTCGAAATACCTTTCCCGTTCGAAGAACCCATCCCCTGCCTCAAAGACAACGATGCTAGGCAGACCATCATCGGAGAAGTAGAACGACTTCTCGTTGTCTACATAAGACGTGTATTCGTCAAGAATGTTGGTCGACATCGATTGTCCTGGACGACGATCGGCGGCTTCAGCGAAGTACAGCAAGCCGAGGGCGCCGTCTTGCTCCCTGTGGAGCATGACCTCAAGGTCGTCGCCCCGCGCCATGAGCACCGGATCGGCCCCTTCCATGTGCGGGACACCCCAAAAGGCGGACCGGCCCGGACTGTCAGTAACGATGAGGTGCAACACCGTCTCTGCCGATGAGTATGTGGAACGCACGCTGGGTTGAATAAGTTGGCCGATGCGCTCGAGGACCGCGTGGGTGTCGTGGACGCCCCAGACCTCGTCCGGCGCCCAATCCGTGAGGGGGTCGGTAGCCCCGATGACGTGTAGGTCGGTTGTGGCGTCGATGGACCATAGGTACCTGTTCATCGACGTGTCCTCCGACAGAATCTGTCGCTCTGCGTCAGGAGGAAGCAGACGCTCAACTCGACGGAGAGCAGCGTCACGGTACCTCTTCCCGAGTTCCGCGAGTTGCGTCTCCTGGTAGGCGAAGCGAAGCAGGTGATAGCGGACGGTCAGCAGCAGATCGAGGGGCACCACAACTTGATAGCCATCCGGCAGACGAAGGAAGGGCGTCTGCAGAAGTCGGTCCTCCACGACATCGTCGTCGCAGGGGTCAGTCAGGTCGCCGGGGTCCAAGGCGAATGTGTCTACAACCATGCGCAACCAAGGGCCATGCGTTTCCAAGTCTTTATGAGTGAGGAGGGCCGCGTGCCCCAACTCATTGAGTCTCGCCGCACTTGGCACCTCCACCGGCGTACGCGGATCTCGGCCCGGACGTGTCCCCCTAGCCAGGCCGGAGCGTGTCAGTACAAGGTTGCTCACTGTGAGAAGACCTTGGATGAGTTGCCGCATAGGAACCCGAAGGTCCTTCGGCATCCAGTCCTCACGGAAGGCTGCATCCGCAAGGTTCTCCAGATCGGCGACTGTGTGCTCGCCAGAGCCAGGCGACACCAGATATTCACCGCCAAAGAAGCTCATGCTCTGGATGAGAATCTCGGAATACGGATCCTCCTGACTCGTGATTCTGCTGCCCCCGATGTCATCGCGCTTGAGCAGACCCCGCACAGTGCTCGAACTCAGCGGCTTCTGCGAGTCGTCTGGGATCGCCATTCCCAGCGCGGCGAGGCGATGTAACCGCACCAGACGTGACGCGTTGGACGGCAGCAGCATCAGCCCGGCCGCAGCACGAACAATCGCGGGACCACCGACGTGCGCTGGAGCGTCAACAACCACAGTTCCGACCACGCGCCTTATGCTGTCATCCGGCGCCGACAAACCTTCCTCCGCGGGCGCATCGCTACGCCGCCAGGCAGCGGTCTGTCTGTCAGGGATGCACCGTTAGGCCTCTAGCCTCTGCACGGCCGGCCAACCACAAAAGAACGTGCCTGGGTTCCTCTTCAAGTCCAACTCAAAGGAGGCTACTGCTGGTCGCTCACCAAGGCTACGCCTCGGCAAGGAGATCATCCGGAGGCTCCGGTGGGTTGTACTTGTGGCCCACGTGGTAGTCGGACAACGTGGCTAGGAACGTGGGCAGACGCCACTCCCGAACCAGTTCCTCGTACATCCGCCCCAAGTTGGCGGCTCGTCGGAAACCATCGAGCAGGTAGTGCTGATACCGGAGCACGTCTTCCTCTGGAAGTACCTGGTTCATTGGTGGCAGGTGTTCCTGCAGGAAGAGCAAGTTCTTCTGAACATCCTCCAGGGGAGCCCAGTAGGCCTCACCAGCAGGGTTCCAGATCGAGAGACGCAAGGCAGCGCGGAGAAAGGTCCGTGCCATGGTCAGCATCTCGGGGGCGGGGATGACGCCTGGGCGCTTGTCGTGGGCGAGGTTCGGATGCTCCGAGCGCGCCCAAGTGAGCTCATGGAACTGGTAACCGAGCGTGTTGAACGCCGCGTAGTACTTGGCCCTACGCGCCAGCAGCCGAATGTAGGAGAAGCCAAGGTCGGCGGTATCCAGCACATTCCAACTCGGGATCAGAATGGTGACGCTGCCTTGTTCCTCGTACGAAGGCTTATAGGGCAGCAAGCCCTTTGCGATGTAGTCGTTCAAGCAGACGTAGTAGACGTTCTCCGAGGACAAGTCGACGTAGCACAAGAGCACAGGGATGGCTGCTCCCATTGTCTCGACAGTTAGCAATGTCTCGGTATCGAGGGTGAACTTCGCAACATCGATTTCGACCGGGGTTCCAAGCGTCGGATCAGGGTCGTACTTCGTAACGTTCCCCCGGCTCCGGACGGTCACCTTCTCTAAAGCGACGGTCCTGGCCGTCTTCACCTGTATGTAGAGATGTTCACCGAGCGTGTTTCCGCTGCCCGGGTCCCCATCGTCGGGCTCAAACACTTCGACGTGCAGATCCAGCCCATAGTCCGGATTGATGGGCCGCACCACCCAGTGCACCGGCAACTTTCGTCGAACGATTTCGACACCAAGGTCGCCGGCGATGTGATTGGAGTGCCGCTGCTTGGTCCGCACCTTGCCCTTGCGCTTCTTGGTGCCCTTCTGGTCACCCTCCTCCTTGACACCACTTCCTGGGGCCTTCGCGTCGCTCACGGCCAGATGGTCTCACCGCCGCAGCGGCAGTGCGAGCGGTTCCCCCACGCTTTGGGTGTCTCATGGCACTGGCACGAATGCTTCACCTTCTAGGGAGAACGACTTCGCGACTGTGTTCTGGAGGGATGCAGTGAGTCGCCCTGACGGCAGCAGTGGCCTCGCAACTGACGGGTGAACCCTTGGGGCCAGCAACCACGGCCTCCGCGTCGCCAAGCGCCCTATAGCGGCATCCCCTCGACGCGAGCGCAACGGGAGTGCGTCTTACCGCCGCCAAGGCTGCCGGGGCCCAATCAGTGCGGTCCTTGGAATTGGAAGTCGCCGGCCAGCCACCGGACGAAGCGGCGCGATCGATCCACATAGGTTTGCACCGAGGCCTCCTTGAGTCCTGCCGCCCGAGCCTCTCGCTCGAATCGGTCCAGCTCATTCAGCAGATCTGAGATGCTCCACGTGTTGTTCATTCCTGCATCGTGCCTCCGGAAGGGTGGCACAAGCGGGATCCTGCGCATCCTTCTCGCCGCCCCCATTCCGCCCGCGGCGATGTAGCAGCGTGACCCACGCTTCTCAGTCGGCCATGTCCGCGCCTGGGGCGAGTGCAGACTCAGCATTCACTTGGTGTGACTGTGCCGTGGCGTTCCGGACGGCTTTGGCCGTCAGGCGTAGTGGGCCGTCGAGAGCGTCGTACATGGCCAAGAAGGCCTGAGTCGCCCAAGCCTTCAGCGCCTCACGGTCTATCGGCGACAGGGTGAGTAGGTTCGTCGGCGCGGAGTGAGTGGCGATGCGACAGGCGCGGCGCCCATCCATTTCCTCAAACGTCAGGTCGATGCCCGCCTTCTCGTTCCACATGTCCGGTTCTGCAGCGAACTTGTCAAAGAGTGCCTTGTTTCGGATGCCGTCGCCGCTGTCTAGGTAGGCCTCAACGCGAACACGACCGTCGTTGATCTGCGCCAACCCCCAAGCGCCGAAGGGTCCCGACGCAAAGTTGATCCAGCTGTTGTTCGTGTTACGTGCCGGCACCCGGACAGCGGGCCTGGCGCTGTTGACGGCGTCGAGAATCTCAGCAAAGAGGTCCTGCCGCGCCTGATTCAACGGCGTCTCGGTGGATGCGCCGGCACCCCCGCCAGGGTTCGTCTTGACCCCCTTCGCCCAGTCGTTTGGTCTGGATACCACTTCGAAGACCGGCGCACGGGGACCTGACTCACCGATTTGGACGACTCCGACTTCTACGCCGAAGAACTGGATGCCTTGGTCGGTGCGTTCGTTCAGCCAGTCCAAGGCCCTCCGGAAGTCGTCCCGGAATTGGCGTGACACCCAAATGACGGTCGACGCCTCAAGGCCGGCTGCGTAGACCAAGCATTGCCCGAGGTGTGAGTGGTCGGTCCTCTCGAGCTGGTTCTCCACGATGACCACTCGTCCGTCATCGTCTTGAGCCTGTATGTCGAGTCGGAATTGACCTACCAGAACCTCGGTGCCCACGACTGTGAGGGTCATGCCCAGCTCGTCCGCGAGGACGTCGATGTTCTCGGCAAGCCAGGGCGTGAAGTCGCCTGACTCTGACGTCCAAACTTCGCGCGGATCTGCAACGTGCTTGAGGCGACCAAGATTCTTGCTGTCCAGTTCCATGGCAACCTTCCGCTGTGGGCCGTCGGCCCGATGGTACGGCGAGGCGTCGCTGCCGTGTCGCTTCGATTTGCGCTCGACTAGTAGGGGAGCCTGACTGCCGCGGGTCGAAGGAGCACTCCTGCCGCGGCCGAGATGCGTCATACCGCCGTCCTTGAACGCGCTCGGATCCAACCGTTCTCAAGTGGCGAGGCACTACTGGCCGTGCGTCACAACACGTCTGGTTGTCGGGTCCCTAGTTGATCACTCCTGCAGCCCGCATCAACGCGTAGCTGTGATAGCCGTCGATCACCATGTAGCGACGCGGATTGCGCATGTCGGAAGCCAGGCTCTCTAGCATTGACACAACTTCGGGACGAATTTCATGACAGTGCTGCAGGACCAGGACCTCCGCCGGTGACGAAGCCATCCGTTGAAGCTGGTCCCCGTTCTTGCCGAGCATTGCGATCGTCATTGGTCGCCACATCGATCCGCCAGCAGGCCCCTTCAAGACGAACGCAGCGCTATGCCCTCGACCCTCGAGCCTCAGTCGCGTCGTCCACAGATCGTGCTGCTCACCGCCCCAGTCCTTGGGAATCGTCGGTTCACCAATGAGCGCTGCGAGTGCCTGCTTTACCTCAGCCTCCGCCAACGTGCGCATCGCGTCGAGCGCCTCAGGCATGACCTCGAACTTGACGTTGGCGAACTGCTCGACCTCACTCACGTCGACTCGCTGCCATCGCGGGTGGGGCGTCCACTCGGCTCCTCGTCCGTCCGGAGGCTGAAGAAGGCGCGTTGCGATCGCAAGCGGCCGCAGCTCGACTTCGTCTTCCCCGACAGCCGCGACGTGACCGAGCATGAACTGGTGGCGGACTCCTTTCAGCTCAATGTTTGAGGTGCTGGAGGTCAGACGCGATGGATTGAAGGTTCCGTGAACCAGCATCGATCGGCCATCGCCGACACTGAGGCTCGTTCGAAACGAGGACCGTACTTCAGCAGCACCGGTTCGCCGCGCCTGTCGTTCGGCAGCGACGTCACTCCAAGCGAACTCGCGTTGAAGCCAAACGAGTTGGCCGACATGGCATTGACCAGTGGCGAGAGCGAACTCCAGCGGCTGCACGGCATACCTCGCCAGCCATCGTTCAAGTTCCCGTGCGTAGGCCAGGTGATCACCGCGCCCGAGGCCCCACGTCCGCCGAGCCAAACGTTCCAACCGGCCCCGCGACGTGCCGTTGAACAGCGTCCTGAGCAATTCCTCGTGCAGAAACCACGCGTAGATCGTCTCCGACTCCCAAGGTCCCCGCCCCCTCGACCTCATAATCACCGCATCACTTTGACGCATCCCGCCCCTGTTCAGCGACATCCGACGCCTGAGTCGCCGACGACGCTAAGGGCACAAACACCCAGCGGCCAAGTCCCAAGTTGCGGTGGACGGGTCTCGAACGGTTCGGACGGCGCCGCGCGTCACGGTGTGCCAGCCCGACGGTAACCAGCACGGCTGTTCGACCATCGAGAGTGGAGTTGGACTCGGTGGGTCCGTCCGAACTGTGTCGGGCTTCGCCGCCGGACCGGCCGCGATTGGCGTAGGGAATGGGGGACGGCGCCAGGAGTACCGCGATCTCTTCCCCCCGCGGCGTCTTTCCGCCGCGAAAGGGCCAGACCCGTCAAGGCACCGCGGGGACCGGCCAAAGAATCGGCGCCAAAGCTGAGCCCCTCAGACTGAGCCGGGAATGCCCACAGGGCCGATGACTCCGCGCGGTCGGCGGAGTCGATGCTGTGTAGGCATCCCACCCAGGAGCAGAATCGATGGACAAGACCCCAGCCGCGCGAGTTGCAGGTACGGATCCGCGTGCCGAAACTCGACGTGCCTTCGTCAGCGCCGAGACACTCTGATCATGGCGGCGCTCGACGACCTTCTCCCGCTGGGCACCGAACTGGAGCGCTCCTACCCCGTTCATGTGCACGGCAGGCTGAAGTTCCGCGTCAAGCAGATCGTCTACGTCGCGTTCTCCCGCGACGAGACCGTCATGGGCTTCGCGTTCCCCAAGGAGGAGCGTGCCGCCCTCGTCGCGAGCGAGCCGCACAAGTTCCACCTGCCGCCACCGTCGGACCTGCGCTTCAACTGGGTCCACGCCGACCTTGTGGCGCTGGAGGCCTCCGAGGCCCGCGAGCTGGTCGTCGACGCGTGGCGCATGGTCGTGCCCAAGAAGGTGTCTCGTGCCTACGATCTCGCGCACCCCGACGGGCCGGGCTGAAGCACGACCTTCGGACAGCTACAGATGGAGGCAGCGGCGCGCCGGGACGGCGAGCCCGAGTCGTGCGGCATACCGGTTCGGCGTCAGCCGGCGACCGGGAGCTCGGCGCCCCGGTCGGCTTCGGCGAGGTCGCCGGTCTCGCCGCGGCGGTGGGCCCACCGCCCCGCCGTGAAGACGTAGGTGAAGAAGGCGGCCTCGGCGAGCACCCCGATGCCCACCCGGGCCCAGGTCGGCAGGGGCGAGGGCGTCACGAACGCCTCGATGAGGCCCGAGATGAGCAGCAGCACCACCAGCCCGAGCGAGGTGGCGAGTGCCGCGCGCCCTTCAGCACCGAGGGCCTGGGCGCGCGTGCGAGCGCCGGGCTCGACCCACGCCCAGAACAGCCGCAGGCCGACGCCAGCCGCCACGAACACGCAGGTCAGCTCGAGCAGCCCATGCGGGGCGATGAGCCCGAAGAACAGACCTCCCCGGTCGTGGCGGATCATGATCGACCCCACGACGGCGAGGTTGGCCATGTTGGTGACGAGCAGGTAGACGACCGGTAGCCCGAAGACCCCGGAGGCGATGCACAGGGCCGAGAGCCAGAAGTTGTTGGTCCACACCCGCAGCGCGAAGGAGGTGGCGGCGTACTCGCTGTAGTAGCGCTCGAAGTCGTTGCCGACGAGCTGGCGGATCTGCGCCGGTGACGCCAGGGAGCTCTCCACCGACGGGTGCGAGAGCAACCACCACCCCATCAGCACGACGAGGACGACGTCGAGGACGAGCACGGTGATCCACCACCGGCGCATCCGGTACAGCGCAGCCGGGAACGTCTGCCCGAAGAAGCGGCCGACGTCCGACCACGACATGGTGCGCGTGCCGGCCGACTTCGAGCGGGCCTTGGCCAGCAGCATGGAGAGGTAGGCCACGAGCGAGGGGTCGGGCGCGGTGGAGCGCACGAGCGAGAGGTGCGTTGCCACCCGCTGGTAGCGGTCGAGGATCTCGTCGGCCTCGGCGCCGCTCAGGCGCCGCTGCTTCGTGAGCTCCTCGAGGCGCTCCCAGTCCCCCTGGTGGGCTGCCACGTAGGCGTCGAGGTCCACGGGCGACACCCTAGTGCCCGGCCCCGAAGGGCGGGCCGCTCTCGGAGGACCCGCTGTAGGGTGAGCCGCCATGAGCAGCAGCACCGTGGGGGTGGGTGCCGACGACCTCGTCACCGGCGAGGCGGTCGCCCTCGACCTGCCCCACGCCGGGCTTGGCCTGCGGATCTGCTCGGGCATCATCGACCTGGTCGTCGGGTTCGCGGCGCTGTGGGGCCTCCAGTGGGTCGCCTACTCCCTGGCCGGGGCCGGCGACGACGCGCTGGTCGGCGCCGCCATCACCATCGCCACGATCAGCGCGATGGTGGCCATCCCGACGACCTTCGAGACGCTCACCCGCGGCAAGACGCTGGGCCACCTGGCGCTCGGACTGCGCACGGTGCGCGACGACGCCGGCCCGATCTCGTTCCGGCACGCGGTGACCCGGGCCATGGTCGGGGTGATCGAGATCTACGGCTGCCTCGGCATGCCGGCCCTGATCTGCGCCGTCTTCAACCGGCGCGCCAAGCGGTTCGGCGACCTCCTGGCCGGCACCTACGTCGTGCGCGACCGGCAGAAGGTCGCCCTGCCACCGCCACCGCAGATGCCGCCGCACCTCGCGGCCTGGGCCGCCGGCGCCGACATCGCACCGCTGCCCGACGCGCTGGCCGCGGCCATCCGCCAGTTCCTGTCGCGCACCGGCAGCTTCTCCCCCGGCATCCGCGAGGAGCTCGGGCAGCGCCTGCTCGCCGAGGCCACACCGTTCATGGCCCCGGCGCCTCCGCCGGGCAACCACCCCGAGTGGGTCCTCATGGCCCTGCTAGCCGAGCGCCGCAGCCGCGACGCCGCCCGGCTCGAGCGCGACCAGGCGCTGCGGGCGAAGGTCGTGCCACCGGACGTGCTGGAGCCGGGCTCACGCTGACAGCCCGGCGCCCCTGACCGCTCAGTCGAGCAGCTTCGCGTAGCCCGGCTTGACGACCTCCTCGATGATCGCCAGCCGCTCGTCGAACGGGATGAACGCCGACTTCATCGCGTTGATGGTGACCCAGCGCAGGTCCTCGAGGGTCCAGCCCGCCTCACCGACCAGCAGGCCCATCTCGCGCGACATGCTGGTGCCGCTCATCAGCCGGTTGTCGGTGTTGACGGTGACCCGGAAGCGCAGCCGCTTCAGCAGCGAGATCGGGTGCAGCGCAACGGAGTCCGCGGCACCCGTCTGCACGTTGCTGCTCGGGCACATCTCCAGCGGGATGCGCATGTCCCTGACGTATGCCGCGAGGCGGCCGAGGTGCACCTCGCCCGGTTCGGCGGCGATCGCCGCCGCGACGTCGTCCCCGAACGCGCGGTCGCGCACCATGATGTCGTCGACGATGCGCACGCCGTGGCCGAGCCGGTCGGCGCCGCACCACTGGATCGCCTCCCAGATGCTCGGCAGCCCGAACGCCTCACCGGCGTGGATGGTGAAGTGGGCGTTCTCGCGGCGCAGGTACTCGAACGCGTCGAGGTGGCGGGTGGGCGGGAACCCGGCCTCGGCGCCCGCGATGTCGAAACCGGCCACGCCCTCGTCGCGGTAGCGGACCGCCAGCTCGGCGATCTCGGTGCTCTTGGCGGCGTGCCGCATCGCGGTCAGCAGCGCGGTGACCCGGATCGGGTGCCCCACCTCGGCGGCCAGCCCCTCGCCCTCGCGGAAGCCGGCGTTGACGGCCTCGATGACGTCCTCGAGCTGCAGGCCGGCCTCGAGGTGCTGCTCGGGGGCGTAGCGGCTCTCGGCGTAGACGACGCCGTCCTCGGCGAGGTCGAGCACGCACTCGCGGGCCACCCGGCGCAGGCCCTCGGTCGTCTGCATGACGGCGAGGGTGTGGTCGAAGGTCTTGAGGTAGCGCTCGAGCGAGCCCGAGTCGGCGCTCTCGAGGAACCACGTCCCGAGGGACTCGGCGTCGGACGCCGGCAGCGCGGCATACCCGACCTCGTCGGCGATCTCGAGGATGGTCTGCGGCCGCACACCACCGTCGAGGTGGTCGTGCAGCAGCGCCTTGGGCGCCTGCTTGATCTTCTCCGCGAGAGTCAGCTCGCCCCTGCCCTGTTGCCCGGCGACAGCGCCGGCCCCGGTCTGGTCGTCGGCGGTCGAACCGCCCTCCTGCGCCTGGCCGTCGCCATCGCGGCGTCCCCAGATCACGCCTCGTCCTCGCGGTTGACCGTCTCGGGCGAGAACGCGGGCAGGCACACGGCGACGTACTCGGCGCCCTCGGGGCCGCAGGAGTAGCGCACCCGCTCCCCCGCCGACGTGATGATCGACTGGCCGGCCGCAACCGTCGTCGGGCCGCCGTCGTGGTCGACGACGACCTCGCCCTTGAGCACCAAGGTGATCTCGTCGAACTGCGGCGTCTGCGCGGGCTCCTCCCACCCGGGCGGAGCCACCATGTGCGCGACCGAGACCGCCTCGGTGCCGCTGTTCACCCGGCCGACGTGCTCGTTGATGATCTTCCCGCCGGGGACGGGGATGGAGGTCGGTGAGCTGATCAGACGTGGCATGGGCAAACCCTAGCCGGGGCTCGTCGACGCCACCGGCAGCCGGAGGGTGAAGCGGCACCCCGGCGGCTCGTTCGCCACCTCCGCCGTGCCGCCGTGGGCGGTGGCGACGCCGCGGACGATGGCCAAGCCGAGGCCTGCCCCGCCGCCGTCCTGGGGCGACCGGTCCTCCGGCGACCGCGACGCCGCCGCACGCCAGCCCGGCTCGAACACCCGGCCCAGCGCCTCCTGGGCGATGCCACCGCAGCCGTCGCGCACGACGACGGTCGCCGCGGCGGCGCCACCGGCCCGGCCAGCAGGCTCGAGCTGCACCGCTACCCGGACGTCGCCGCCGGCGGGTGTGTGACGCAGCGCGTTGACGACGAGGTTGCCCACCGCGCGGCCGACCTCTCCGGGGTCGACGTCGGCCGGCACGGGCCCCTCGGCCCCGCCGCTCAGCCGGACGCCTCGCGCGTCGGCCAGCGGCTGGGCCCACGCCACGACGTCGGAGACCACGTCGGCCAGGCTGACCCGCTGCACCCGCAGCCGCAGGGTCGGTGACTGGAGCCGCGACAGCGCAAGCAGGTCGTCGACCATCGAGCTCATCCGGGCCACCTCGGCGCGCATCCGCGCGAGGTACTCCGCCGGGTCGGGCGCGACGCCGTCCTGAAGCGCCTCGGTCACCGCCTGCATCCCGGCCAGGGGCGTGCGCAGGTCGTGCGAGACCCAGGTCACCAGCTCCCTGCGTCGCTCCTCCACCTGGCGGTCGCGGTCGCGTTCGGCCGCCTCGCGGGCCCGTGCCCGGGCCAGGTCCTGCACCCGCAACGCGGTGGCCGCCCCGAGCACGGCGGCCACCGGCAGGGCGGCGAGCAGCACGAGCAGCACCGTGTTGGACTCGCGCTCGGTCAGCAGCATCGCGCGGGCGCTGGCGTAGACGCCGGCGGCCAGCGAGAGCACCACGACCAGGGGCGCCGTCGCGGCCGCCCACGCCGGACGCACGCGGGCCAGCCTCACCACGACCACCGCGCCGAGCAGCCCCGTCGCGGCGGCGACCAGGGCCGAGAGCAGGACGGCCTGCACCTCGACGCTGTTCATGGCGAGTGCGGCGACTCGGCCGAGTCCGCCGAGTCGGGCGACGGAGCCGCGGGGTCGGGCGACGGCACCGCGTCCGCCGAGGCCGCTGCGTCGGGCGACGACACCGGGTCCCAGCGGTAGCCGACCCCGAAGACGGTTACGAGGCGCGTCGGCGTCGACGGGTCGGCCTCGACCTTCTCCCTCAGCCGCCGGACGTGCACGGTGACGGTCGACTGGTCGCCGTACTCCCAGCCCCAGACCGAGCGCATGAGCTCCTCGCGGGCGAAGGCCTGGCCCGGGTGGGCCAGCAGCCACGCGAGCAGCTCGAACTCCCGTGTCGTCAACGACAGCTCGCGACCACCGAGGGTGGCGCGGTGGGCCAGCCGGTCAAGCAGCAGGTCACCGTCCGCGAGCCCGGCCCCGGCGGGCGGCACCGGGCTCGGCGCCAGACCTGCCGCCGGGCGCATCGTGCGCCGGAGCACCGACTGGAGCCGCAGCACCAGCTCGCGAGGACTGAACGGCTTGGTCACGTAGTCGTCGGCACCGACCTCTAGCCCGAGGACGCGGTCCTCCTCCTCGCCGCGCGCGGTCAGCATCACGACCGGGAGGTCGGGGCGCTCGAGCCGCAGCCGTCGGCACACCTCGAGCCCGTCGATGCCCGGCAGCATGAGGTCGAGCACCACCGCGTCGGGTGGTTCGGCGGCCGCTGCCGCCAACCCCGAGGGGCCGTCGCCCGCACGTCGCGCCTCCAGCCCCGCCGCCTCGAGGTAGGCCACGACCACCTCCGACACGGTGGCGTCGTCGTCGATCACCAGGACCCGGGCCACCTGCTCAGGATAGGTGGGCAGACGCATGCCGCGGGCGCTCCTGCGCCCACGTCACGACCCTGTAAGAACCGGGTAATCCCGCTGTCATGGAGTGCGGCCCCGAGCACCAGTTGAATCGAGGAGAGCCGACCACCGGGGTCGGCAGTGGAGGTGAAAACCCATGGCCCTCAAGCGTTTCCTCACCATCGGCGCCGTTGCGACCGCAGCCCTCGGCGGCCTCGTCGCAGGATCGTCCGCGGCTCCGGCAGCCGGCGTCTCCGGCCCGGCGTTCTACGTCGACCACGTGCTGTACCGCACGGTCGCCACCCCGACCGACCTCACCGGCACCGGGGCGCCGGACCAGTCCTGGGACACCATCTACAGCTTCGGGTCGGCGCAGCGCAGCGTCGCGACCGCCGCCCCCGGCGACCCGGGCTTCAACGGCGGACGCTGGCAGGTGCACGCGGTCGGCCTCCCGCACGGGTATGCCGCGGCGCTCGCCTCCGGCGACCTCGACCACGACGGCGTCCTCGACGCCGCCAACGAGGTGTATGCCGCCATGGCCGCCGGTGACGCCGCCGACCTCGGCGTCGTGAAGCTGTTCGTCTGCACCGTCAACAAGGTGCCGGCCAGCCAGGCGTGACGGCCGGATGGCGTCCCCGTCGGTGGGCGGGCGCGCCGCCTCCTTCTGCTCGACCCCCGCGACGACGATCGTGGGGGTCGAGCCGAACCCGCCACCTCGCGCGAAAGGCACAGCGGGGGCCTTGTCACTCACGAACGGTCGTGCTTTTATTGGCCGCATGCGCAAAGGCGAGGTGACCCGCGAGACGGTGCTGCGCGAGGCGTTGGCCCAGGCCAGCCGCGTCGGGCTGCGCGGGATCACCATCGGCTCCCTCGCCGACTCGCTGGAGATGTCCAAGAGCGGGCTCTTCGCCCACTTCCGCTCCAAGGAGGCCCTCCAGGAGGCGGTGCTCGACCACGCCGCCCAGGCGTTCGGGCGGCTGGTCGTCCAACCTGCGCTCCAGCAGCCGCGCGGGGAGCCGCGCCTGCGCGCGGTGTTCGAGCGCTGGCTCGGCTGGGACGGCGACGCCGACTACGCCCAGCCGGGCGGGTGCATCTTCATCACCGTCACCACGGAGTTCGACGACGAGCCCGACAGCCCGGTGCGTGACCACATCGTGCGCACGCAGCGCGACCTGCTCGACAGCATCGAGACGATGGTGCGGGCCGGCGTCGCCGACGGTCACTTCCGCGAGGACACCGACGCCGGGCAGGTGGCGCACGAGCTGTACGGCATCGTGCTCGCCCACCACTTCGCCGCCCGCATGATGCGCGACCCCGAGGCATCGGCGCGCACCCACGCGGCTTTCGAGCACCTGCTCGCCACCATCCGCAGCTGACCTTTCTCCCCGGACGGAGCATCCATGGCGCCAGAAAAAAGCACGATCGATCGTATTGACTCGCCCCTGGCGCCACCGTCCGTGCCGCCACCGTCGGTGACACCACCGTCCGTGCCGGTGCCGGCCGTCGTGGCACAGGCGGTACGTGCCGTCCACCGGGTCTCACCGCGAGCCGCCGGACGCCTCGCAGCCGACCTGTGGTTCCGCCTGCCACCCCGGGCAAGCGCGCAGCGGCGGGCGCGCCACCAACCCCCTGGCGGGGAGCCGTTCACGCTCCAGTGGGCGGGCGGCTCCGTCTCGGGACGGAGGTTCGGCAGCAAAGGTGCGCCGACGGCATACCTCGTGCACGGCTGGGGCGGTTGGTGGCAGCAGCTCGGTGCCTTCGTGCCACCCCTGCTCGAGGCGGACTTCCAGGTGGTGGCGTTCGACGGGCCGAGCCACGGCGACTCCGGGCCGGGCCGGTTCGGCCCGCGCTCGACGTCCCTCGTCGAGCTGGCCGAGTCGCTCTCCGCCGTCGTCGAGGCCCACGGCCCGGCCGAGGTGGTCGTGACCCACTCGGTCGGGGGCGCGGCGACCCTGCACGCCCACGAGCTCGGCCTGCAGCCGGGGCGCCTCGTCCTGGTCGCGCCGCCGGTGGCCATGACGCCCATCCTGCGGTGGTTCGCGGGCGGGCTCGGCCTCGGCGGGGACGCCGTGCGGCACCTCCTGACCCGCGCCGAGGACCGCGTCGGGTGGCCGCTCGACCACTTCGACGCCGTGGCCATGACGCGGCGCCGCTCAGGGCAGCCGCCGCTGCTGCTCGTGCACGACCGCGACGACGTCGAGACCCCCGCCCGCGGCTCGCAGTCCCTGGCGGAGGTGTGGCCGGCAGCCGAGCTGCTGCTCACCGAGGGACTCGGCCATCGGCGGGTCCTGTGGGACCCCGAGGTGGTGGAGCGGGCCGTCGCCTTCGCGACAGGGCGCGGGACTGCCGGCTCCGACGAGGAACCGGCCGCGTCGACGCTGCGGGTCAGCCCACGCGGTCGATGACGAGCGGCAGCAGGTCGGGCCGCGAGCCCTCGGGCGCGATGGTGAACGCGCCGTCGAGCACCTCGAGGGCGCGCTCGAACCTCTCCGGGGTGTCGGTGTGCAGCGTGAGCAGCCGCTCCCCCGCGCGGACGCTGGCACCCGGCTTGTACTGCATCTCGACGCCGGCGCCGGCCTGCACCGGGTCCTCCTTGCGGGCGCGCCCGGCGCCGAGACGCCAGGCCGCGACGCCGACCTTGTAGGCGTCGAGCTGGGTGAGCACGCCGTCGGCCGGCACGAGCACCTCGTGGGTCTCGCGCGCGGTCGGCAGCGCGGCGTCGGGGTCACCGCCCTGCGCGCGGATCATCGCCTTCCAGACGTCCATGGCTCGGCCGTCCTTGAGGGCGTCGGCCGGGTCGGCGTCGTCCTTGCCGGCCGCGGCGAGCATCTCGCGGGCCAGCGTGACCGTCAGCTCCACGACGTCCTCGGGGCCGCCACCGGCGAGCACCTCGACGGACTCGCGCACCTCGAGGGCGTTGCCCGCGGTGAGGCCGAGCGGGGTCTGCATGTTGGTCAGCAGCGCCACGGTCTTGACGCCCGCGTCGGTGCCGAGGTCGACCATCGTGCGGGCCAGCTCGCGCGCGTCGTCGACGTTCTTCATGAATGCGCCGCTGCCGACCTTGACGTCGAGCACCAGGGCGCCGGTGCCCTCGGCGATCTTCTTGCTCATGATCGAGGAGGCGATGAGCGGGATGGCCTCGACGGTGCCGGTGACGTCGCGCAGCGCGTAGAGCTTCTTGTCCGCGGGAGCGAGGCCCGCGCCGGCGGCGCAGATGACGGCGCCGACGTCCTCGAGCTGGCGCATCATCGCCTCGTTGCTGAGCGCGGCCTGCCAGCCGGGCACGGACTCGAGCTTGTCGAGCGTGCCGCCGGTGTGGCCGAGCCCGCGCCCGGAGAGCTGCGGCACCGCCACACCGCACGCCGCCACGAGCGGGGCCAGCGGCAGCGTGATCTTGTCGCCCACGCCGCCGGTGGAGTGCTTGTCGGCGGTCGCTCGCGAGAGCGAGGAGAAGTCCATCCGCTCACCGCTGTCGATCATCGCCTGCGTCCAGCGGGCGATCTCGCGCCGGTTCATGCCGTTGAGCAGGATGGCCATCGCGAGCGAGCTCATCTGCTCGTCGGCGACGACCCCGCGGGTGTAGGCGTCGATGACCCAGTCGATCTGCCCGTCGGACAGCTCTCCCTTGTCGCGCTTGGTGGTGATGACGTCGACCGCATCGAATGACTCGCTCACGAGGCACAGCATCCCAGATGGCCGCGCGACTCCGTGACGGGTGGCGCAGACTGGCGGCATGGCTGCGACGTCCCCCTCGCCGAAGCTCGTCCTCGTCAGCGGGGTCACCGGTTACATCGGTGGCCGCCTCGTCCCCGAGCTGCTCAAGGCCGGGTATGCCGTGCGCGCCATGGCGCGGCGCCCCGAGCGCCTGCGCGACCAGCCCTGGCGCGAGGCCGAGGGCGTCGAGGTGGTCAAGGGCGACGCGTCCGACGCCGACTCGCTCGCGTCGGCCATGGAGGGCGTCGACGTCGCCTACTACCTCATCCACTCCCTCGGCACGGGTCCCGACTTCGCCGCCCGAGACCGGCACACGGCGCGCACCTTCGCCGAAGCCGCGCGCCGCGCGGGCGTCGGCCGCATCGTCTACCTCGGCGGCCTCTACCCCGGCGGCGAGCGGCTCTCCGAGCACCTCGCGTCGCGCAAGGAGGTGGGCGACATCCTGCTCGCCAGCGGTGTCCCGGCCACCGTGCTGCAGGCCGCCGTCATCCTCGGCTCCGGCTCGGCGTCGTTCGAGATGCTGCGCTACCTCACCGAGCGGCTGCCGGTCATGGTGACGCCCAAGTGGCTGGGCAGCCGCATCCAGCCCATCGCGGTCCGCGACGTGCTCCTCTACCTCGTCGGGTCGGCGTCGATGCCGGCCGACGTCAACCGCGCCTTCGACATCGGCGGACCCGACGTGCTCACCTACCGCGAGATGATGCAACGGTATGCCGCGGTGGCCGGCCTGAAGCCGCGCCGCATCATCCCCACGCCGCTGCTCAGCCCCTCGCTGTCGAGCCACTGGGTCGGGCTCGTTACGCCGGTGCCCAACAGCATCGCGCGACCGCTGGTCGACTCGCTCGTGCACGACGTGGTCTGCGAGGAGCACGACATCGCGCGGTACGTGCCCGACCCGCCCGAGGGCCTCGTCGGGTTCGACCGGGCCGTCGAGCTGGCGCTCACCAAGGTCCGCGACCTCGACGTCGCCACCCGGTGGTCGTCGGCGGTGCCCCTCGGCGCCCCCAGCGACCCGCTGCCCAGCGACCCCGACTGGGCGGGCGGCTCCCTCTACACCGACGACCGCTCGTCGGTGGTGCGGGCCAGCCGTGAGGCCCTGTGGTCGGTCATCGAGGGCATCGGCGGCGACAACGGCTGGTACTCCTGGCGGCTGGGCTGGGTCGCCCGCGGCCTGATGGACCGGCTCTTCGGCGGTCCCGGGCTGCGCCGCGGCCGGCGCCACCCGCAGGACCTGGCGGTCGGGGACGCGCTCGACTGGTGGCGCGTGGAGGAGATCGAGGACCTCCACCTGCTGCGGCTGCGGGCCGAGATGCGCCTGCCCGGTCTGGCCTGGCTCGAGCTCATCGCCGAGGAGGACCAGCAGGGCCGCACCGTCTTCCGGCAGCGGGCGCTGTTCCACCCGCGCGGGCTGGCCGGGCACGCCTACTGGGCGGCGGTGTACCCCTTCCACGGCATCGTGTTCGGGGGCATGCAGAAGAACATCGCCAAGGCCGCCGAGGAGGCCGAGCGCTCGGGCGCCCAAGCCCGGTGGCGCCCGTCCCGCAAGGCTTCCTGAGACCAGGGTCTGCGGGACCTCAGGCCGGCGTTCCCTGCCCGCGGGCGGCCGCCGCCTCGAGGTCCTCGAGGCCGAAGGCCTGCGGCAGCACTTCGCTCATCGGCAGCACGCCCTTCGGGGTCATCAGCAGGCAGTCCGGGCCGCCGTGCTCCCACAGCAGCTGGCGGCACCGCCCGCACGGCATCAGCGCCTGGCCGTCACCACCCACGCACGACACGGCGACCAGCCGGCCGCCACCGCTCGCGTGCAGGTGCGAGACCATGCCGCACTCGGCGCACAGCGCGACGCCGTAGGCCGCGTTCTCGACGTTGCAGCCCACGACCACCCGGCCGTCGTCGACCAGGCCGGCCACGCCGACGGGGAACTTCGAGTAGGGCGCGTAGGCCTTGCGCATGACGGCGACCGCCTGCGCCTGGAGGGCGTCCCAGTCCACTGACGCAACGGAGGCGGCTGGCACGGCCTCCCCCGTCACGACGCCTCGCCCTTGCGGTAGACCTGGCCGTCCGCGGCCGGCATGCGCAGGCGCTGGGACGCGAACGCGAGCACCAACAGGGTGGTGACGTAGGGCGTCATACCGGTGAGCTCGGCCGGCACCGTCTCGGTCAGGGCGTACCAGAGTCCTGTGAGCACACCGACGACGATGGCGATGCCGCCCTGCACCGGGTTGTGGCGCTTGACGATCTGCCAGACGCCGATGGCGAGCAGGATGATGGCGAACAGCAACAGGAAGGCGTGCACGGTCTCGCCGCCACCGCGCAGCTGCAGGGCGTCGGTGTAGCCGAACAGGCCCGACCCGGCCAGCAGGCCGCCGGGGCGCCAGTTGCCGAAGATCATGGCCGCCAGGCCGATGAAGCCGCGGCCGCCCGTCTGGCCGTCACGGTAGATGTTGGCCGCCACCAGCGAGAGGTAGCCGCCACCCAGGCCGGCCAGGCCACCGGAGATGAGCACCGCGAGGAACTTGTAACGGATGACGTTGACGCCGAGCGTCTCGGCCGCCACCGGCGACTCACCGCAGGAGCGCAGCCGGAGGCCGAAGGCGGTGCGCCACAGCACCCAGTACGTGCCGATGAAGAGGAGGACGGCCAGGATCGTCAGCACCGACACATCGGTGCACAGCGCCCGCAGCACCGAGGCGACGTCGGAGACGAAGAACCACTGCTTCTTCTCGATGGTGCCGAGCGCGTCGGAGAGTCCCGGGATGGTGATCGTCGGAAGGTTGGGCAGCGGCGGCGACTGCGTCGGGCCGCCGCCCTTCAGGCCGGAGAAGAAGCGGGCCGCGAGGTACTTCGCCGCACCGAGGCCGATGATGTTGAGCGCGACACCGGAGACGATGTGGTCGACGCCGAAGATCACGGTGGCCACGGCGTGGATGAGACCCCCGAGGACGCCGCCGACGATCGCGCCGACGATGCCCATCCAGGCGCCCGCGTGGATGGCGAAGAAGGCACCGAACCAGGTCCCGAGGATCATCATTCCCTCGAGGCCGATGTTGACGACACCCGCCCGCTCCGACCACAGGCCACCCAGGCCCGCCAGGGCGATCGGCACGGCGAGGCCGACCGCCGCTGACAGCGCCCCCGAAGAGTCGATGTCCTCGGCGCCGGTGACGATCCGCAGCAGCGAGACGACGGCGATCGCACCGGCAACGACCATCGCCCACTGGGCGGGCGTGAAACGCTGGCGACCGGTTCGCGGGGTGGTGACCGGCTGGGTTCCGACCTCGAGTCCAGCGGCGCTCATGCCGAGGCTCCTTGGGTTGCGGGGGTGGACGGTGACTGGGCGGCGAGCTCGCGCGCGACCCGGTTCTGCTCGAGCCGGAGGTCCGCACGGCGGATCAGCTCGTAGGCGATGACCACGGCGAAGAGGATGACGCCCTGGATGATGTTGACCAGCTCCGGCGCCACGCCTGCGCGGATCTGCAGACCGTTCGACTGCTGGTCCAGGTAGGCCCACAGCAGCGAGGCGAACGCGATCCCGATGGCGTTGTTGCGACCGAGCAGCGCGATGCCGATGCCGGCGAAGCCGAGCCCGGCCTGGAAGGTGGTGCCGTACTGGTAGTCCTGGCCGAACAGCAGCGGCATGCCGACGAGGCCTGCGAGGGCACCCGAGGCGATCATGGCGGTCATCACCATGCGGGGCACCTTGACCCCGCTCGCGACGGCGGCCGACTCGCTGCGGCCCGTGGCCCTGAGGTCGAAGCCGAAGCGGGTCTTGCCCAGCACGAACCAGTAGGCGACCCCGACCAGGATCGCCAGGAGCACGAGCGTGTAGACGCGGTTGCTGGCGTTGGGGATGAGGGCGAAGCCGTCGAGGCGCGACGACTCCGGGATCAGCTTGGTGCCGATCGCGTTGCTGCCCTTCTCCTGGCTGGAGACCTTGAGCAGCAGCCACTGCACCAGTCCGGTGGCAATGGCGTTCAACATGATCGTCGAGATCACCTCGGACACCCCGCGGCGCACCTTCAGCCAGGCCGCGATGGAGGCCCAGAGGCCACCCGCAACCATCGCCACGACGAGGGTGAGCAGCACGTTCAGCGGGCCGGGCAGCCAAGCCTGGCCGGCGAAGAGCGCACCGGCGAAGGCGGCGACCCGGTACTGCCCGTCGACGCCGATGTTGAACAGGTTCATCCGGAAGCCGACCGCCACGGCGATGGCCGAGAGGTAGAGCACGCTGGCACTGTTGACGATGTTCACCACCTGGCGGGGCCGTGGCGCACCCAGGAGCGTCTTCCACACCTCCGCCACGGGGTCACCGACGGCCCAGAGGATCAGTGACGTGATGACGAACGCCACGAGCAGGGCCAGGACCGGCGCAGCGACCGACAGCAGTATCCGGCGAGGCTGGAACGTCCTCATCGGTGGTCTCCTTCGTGGCTGGTGTCACCGGTCGGTCGCCCGGTCGCCGGCCGGTCGGTGGTGGATGCCGTGTCCGCCGCCGCGCCCGTCATCGCCGCACCGAGCTCCTCGCTGGTCACCGTGTCGGGGTCGAACGGTCCGGTGAGCCGGCCACGCAGGATGACCTGGATGGTGTCCGACAGGCCGATCAGCTCCTCGAGGTCAGCCGAGATCAACAGCACGGCCAGGCCCTTGGCCCTGGCGTGTCGCATGAGGTCCCAGATGCTTGCCTGGGCGCCGACGTCGACGCCGCGCGTGGGGTGGGCGGCGACGAGCACCTTGGGGTCGTGGCTCATCTCGCGCCCGACGATGAGCTTCTGCTGGTTGCCGCCGGAGAGCGACGCGGCGGTCACGTAGACGGAGGGCGTGCGTACGTCGTACTCCCGGACGATGCGCTCGGTGTCGGCGCGCGCACCGGACGCGTTGATGAGCGGGCCACGCACGTTGGGCGCCTCGGTCTGGTGGCCGAGGATCCGGTTCTCCCAGAGCGGGGCCTCGAGCAGGAGACCGTGGCGCTGCCGGTCCTCGGGGATGTAGGCCACCCCCGCCTCCCGGATCTCGCGGACGTCCCAGTCGGAGATGTCGGTGTCCTCCAGGACCACCTGGCCGGAGGTGGGCTCGCGCATCCCCATGATCACCTCGACGAGCTCGGCCTGGCCGTTGCCCTCCACCCCAGCGATGCCGAGCACCTCGCCGGCATGGATCGTGAAGGAGATGTCGTCGAGCAGAGGACGTCCTTCGGTGCCCTGGAGGCTGAGTCCCGAGACCCGAAGGACGGGACGGTCGGTGACGGTCGACTCCTCGGTGCTCGGGGACGGCAGCTCGGAGCCGACCATGAGCTCGGCGAGCTGCCGGGCGTTGACGCTGCTCGGGTCGACGGTGTCGATCGTGGTGCCCCGGCGGATGACCGTGATGGAGTCGGCGACCTTCAGCACCTCGTCCAGCTTGTGCGAGATGAAGAGGACCGTGAGGCCCTCCTTCTTCAGCTCCCGGAGGTTGTCGAAGAGCTCGTCGACCTCCTGTGGCACGAGCACGGCGGTGGGCTCGTCGAGGATGAGGATCTTTGCACCGCGGTAGAGGACCTTGAGAATCTCCACCCGCTGGCGAGCTCCGACGCCGAGGTCGGCGACGAGGGCGTCGGCGTCGACGTCGAGGCCGTAGTCGTCCGAGATCCGCCGGATCTCCTCGCGGGCGGCGTTGCCGATGCCGTGCATCGACTCGGCCCCGAGGACGACGTTCTCGAGGATCGTCAGGTTGTCGGCCAGCATGAAGTGCTGGAACACCATGCCGATGCCGGCGCGGATGGCATCCGCCGGAGTATGGAGGTTCACGGGCTGGCCGTTGACCTTGATGCTGCCCTCGTCGGGTCGCTGGACGCCGTAGAGGATCTTCATCAGCGTCGACTTGCCCGCACCGTTCTCCCCCACGATCGCGTGCACGGTGCCCCGGCGGACCGAGAAGGCGATGTCCTTGTTGGCGACGACGCCGGGGAAGCGCTTGGTGATGCCTTCGAGCTCGACGGCGAGGTCGCCGACACCGGCCGCAGCCGGGCTTTGCGTGGAGGAAGCGATGACGCACACTCCTGGTCTGGCCCGCGGTGGTGCGCGGGGAGGTTGTCAGGCTGGCGGCGGTCAGGCAAGCACCGTCTCGCCGCAGTGGTGGCGGGCGACGAAGGGCCCGGGTGGCACGTTACCGCGCCGCCCGGGCCCTGTCCGTCAGCCTCAGGTCACGGGGTGGTGGGAACCGTGATCTTGCCGTCGATGATCTGCTTCTTGTAGTCGTCGAGCTTGGCCTTGATGTCGTCGATCTTGCCGCCGGTGGTGGAGTAGTCCACACCGCCCGACTTGAGGTCGTAGACCTTGTTGCCGCTCAGCTCCTTGCCCTCGGTGGCCGACTTGATGAAGTCGAAGACGCCGACGTCGACCTTCTTGATCATCGAGGTGATGATGACGTCCTTGACGTCCGCGGGGGCCGTCAGGGCCTGGTCGGAGTCGACGCCGATCGCCATGGCGTTCGCCGCCTTGGCCGCCGTGAAGACGCCACCGCCGGAGCCACCGGCCGCGTGGTAGACCACGTCCGCGCCGCTCTGGTACATCCCCTCGGCCGCGGTCTTGCCCTTCGCCGGGTCGGCGAAGCCGGAGAAGTCCGGCGGCTGGGTGAGGTACTTGATCTGGATCTTGATGTCCTTGTTGACGGCCTTGGCGCCCGCGACGTAGCCGGCCTCGAACTTCTTGATCAGCGGGGTGTTCACACCACCGACGAAGCCGATGTTGCCCGCCTTCGACTTGAGCGCGGCAGCCGCGCCGACGATGAACGAGCCCTCGTTCTCGGCGAAGGTGATCTGGTCGACGTTCGGGCCCTTGGAGTCCGCCGAGGCGTCGTCCACGATCGCGAAGTGGGCGTCCGGGTTGTCCTTGGCCGCCTTGCCCACGGACTTGGCGTACGCGAAGCCGACGGCGACGATGTGGGTGTAGCCGGCGTCGACGAGCTGCTGCAGGCGCTCCTCGCGGGCCGCCTCGTTCTCGCCGTTGACGGCCGCGGCCTCCTTGACCTCGACTCCCAGCTCGCTCTTGGCCTTGTCCAGGCCGGCGGCGGCGGAGTCGTTGAACGACTGGTCGCCACGACCGCCGACGTCGTAGGCCATGCCCACCTTGATGGTCTTCTTTGCTCCTGCGGACGAGGTGGACCCGCCACCGCTGCTCGTCCCGCCGGAGTCACCGCAGGCGGCGAGTGCCAGCGCAGCGGCCGACATGACCGCCGCAACCTTGATCGTGTGACGCAAGGCGTTCTCCTGTTCTAGGTCTTGGAGGAGGCACGCGCTGCACTCCCGCGTCAGGACAATAGCCGTCCACGCTGTGAGACTCGGACGCCTTCGGGAAACCCGGCTGAACTGTTACGAATCCGCGACTGTATGGACGAGGTCAGGAGAGGGTCAGCGACAGGTCAGGGAGAGCCGGCCAGGACAGACGGCCAGGACAGACGTTCAGGAGACTTCGGTCAGGACTCCGTGGTGCCGGGGTCGCCCGACGCCGCCGCCTTGATGACGTCGGCCACGACCGCGCCGGCCAGCAGCCGCGCCCCGGCGGCCACCGCCCCCTCGTCGACGACCAGGTCGCCCTGGTGCAGGTCATAGGTGCGGCCCCCCGGGGTGCGGGTGCCGAGCCGCGCCATGGCCCCCGGCACGGAGGTGAGGTACCACGCGAAGTCCTCGCCGCCGAGGGACTGCGGCGTCGGCACCGGTTCGAGCCCTCCCCCGACGCACGACTGGCGCAGCACGTCGACGGCGTCGGGGTGGTTGACCACCGGCGGCACGCCGGGCACGTGCTCGAGGCGGGCGGTCACGGCATACGGGCTGACGACGGCGTGCACCACCTGCTCGAGGAGGGGGCCCACGCTCTTCCATGCCTCGGCGTCGAGCATGCGCAGCGTGCCGGCGACGATGCCCGAGGAGGGGATGACGTTGCTGGCCATGCCGGCCCGCACCTCGCCCCACACCAGGGCCAGCCCCGACCGGGGGTCGAGCCGCCGCGAGAGCACGGCGGGAACCTCGGTGATCACCTTCGCGAGCGCGAAGGTGAGGTCCTCGGTCAGGTGCGGGCGGGAGGTGTGGCCGCCGCGCCCGCTGAGGTGCACGGTGACGCGGTCGGAGGCCGCCGTGATCGGGCCCTCGCGCAGGCCGACCCGGCCGACCTCGATGCTGGGGTCGCAGTGCACGGCGAAGACGGCGTCGACGCCCTCCATGCCGCCCTGCTCCAGGACGTCGATCGCACCACCGGGGATGACCTCCTCGGCGGGCTGGAAGATCAGGCGCGCGGCGACGCCCTGCTCGCGCAGCCGCTCCTCCTGCGCCCGCAGCGCGAGCCCGGCTCCGAGCACCGAGGTCACGTGCACGTCGTGCCCGCACGCGTGGCACACCCCGTAGTTGGTCGAGGCCCACTCCAGGTTCGTCCGCTCCCGCACCGGCAGGGCGTCGAGGTCGGCGCGCAGCGCCACCCGGTATGCCGGCTGCTCGGCGCCGATGTCCGCGACGAGCCCGGTGCCGGCCAGCGGCCGCACGCGCACGCCGGCGGCGGCCAGCCGCTGGCTGACCACCATGGTCGTGCGGGTCTCCTCGCGGGAGAGCTCGGGGTGGGCGTGCAGGTCGCGGCGGATCTCGACGAGCTCGGGCAGGAGGGGGTCGACGCTGCCGACCACGGCGGACAGGAGGGAGTTGTCAGTCATCTCAGGGCGAACTGTACCCGCGCGCCCGCAGACCGACCGGCTGCGAAGCTGCAGACGTCCAGAAGAAGGTGCGGCAGGTCAGAAGCTGTCGCGCGGGACGTAGAGGCCCCACACGTCGCGCAGCGCGTGGCTGACCTCGCCGCCGGTGGCGCGCAGCCGCAGCGCCTCCTTCATCGGGTAGAGGAGGTTGTCGGTGCCCCGGGCCGCCTCGCGCACGGCCTCGAGCGCCCGCTCGACGGCCTCGTTGTCACGCTCGGCGCGCAGCGCGGCGAGCCGCTCGCACTGGTCGGCTTCGATCTGCGGGTCGACGCGCAGCGGCTCGTAGGGCTCCTCCTCCTTGAGCGTGAACCGGTTGACGCCGACGACGGTGCGCTCGTTGTGGTCGATCTCGAGCGCGATCCGGTAGGCCGACCGCTCGATCTCCGACTTCTGGAAGCCCTGCTCGATCGCGGCCACCGCTCCCCCGCGGTCCTCGACCGCCTGGATCAGCTCGAGCGCCGCGGCCTCCAGGTCGTCGGTCATCGACTCGACGACGTAGGAGCCGGCGAACGGGTCGACCGTCTTGGTCACGTCGGTCTCGTAGGCGATGACCTGCTGGGTGCGCAGCGCGAGGCGGGCGGCCTTCGTCGTCGGCAGCGCGATGGCCTCGTCGTAGGAGTTGGTGTGCAGCGACTGGGTGCCGCCGAGCACCGCGCCGAGGCCCTGGAGGGCGACGCGCACGAGGTTGACCTCGGGCTGCTGGGCGGTGAGCTGCACGCCGGCGGTCTGGGTGTGGAAGCGCAGCATCTGCGACTTCGGGTTCTTGGCGCCGAACTCGTCCCTCATGATCTTGGCCCAGATGCGCCGGGCCGCGCGGAACTTCGCGACCTCCTCGAGCAGCGTGGTGCGGGCGACGAAGAAGAACGACAGGCGCGGCCCGAAGTCGTCGACGTCGAGGCCGGCGGCGACCGCGGCCCGGACGTACTCCTTGGCGTTGGCGAGGGTGAAGGCGATCTCCTGCGCGGGCGTCGCCCCGGCCTCGGCCATGTGGTAGCCGCTGATGGAGATGGTGTTCCAGCGCGGCATCTCCTTGGCGCAGTAGGCGAAGATGTCGCTGATCAGGCGCAGCGACTCCTTCGGCGGGTAGATGTAGGTGCCGCGCGCGATGTACTCCTTGAGCACGTCGTTCTGGATCGTGCCGGTGAGCTTGGTGCCGTCGATGCCCTGCTCCTCGGCCACCAGCTGGTACATCAGCAGCAGCGTCGAGGCCGGCGCGTTGATCGTCATCGAGGTCGAGACCTGGTCGAGCGGCAGGTCGTTGAAGAGGGTCCGCATGTCGTCGATGGAGTCGATCGCGACACCGACCTTGCCGACCTCGCCGTGGGAGATCGACTCGTCGGAGTCGTAGCCCATCTGGGTCGGCAGGTCGAAGGCCACGGACAGGCCGCCGGTGCCGTTGTTGACGAGCTCGTGGTAGCGCTCGTTGGACTCCTTGGCGGTGCCGAAGCCGGCGTACTGCCGCATCGTCCACGGGCGGCCGGTGTACATCGTCGGGTACACGCCGCGGGTGTACGGGTACGAGCCCGGCTCCCCGAGCTTCTCCTCCGAGTCGAAGCCCGCGAGCGAGGACGCGTCGTAGACGGGCTGGATGGGGAGGTTCGACTCGCTCTGCGCGGACTGTGCTTCGGCCATGGGCCGAAGACTAGTGGCGAGGTATGCCGCGTGCTCCCGGCCCGTGGCCAACCTCACCACCCCAGCCGGCGAGCTCAGCCGGTGAGCTCGGCCCGCCGCTTCTCCCAGCGCCTGGCGACGCCCTCGAACTCCTCGGTGAGGAAGTCGAGGAACTCGGCCGACAGGGCCAGCCGCCTCCCGGCCGTGGTTCGCTTCCCGCCGACCACGTCGACGCCCTCGGCGAGGACGGCACGCAGCGGCTGGTAGACCTGCCCGGCGCTGATGACGGCGTCGTGCCAGGCGTCGTCGGCGACGACGTAGAGGTCGCGCCGGGTACCGGGCTGCCGCTCACGGTGGATCATCCGAACCTGCTGCAGGTAGCGGACGGCACCGGACACCGAGGCCGGGCTGACCTCGAGCACCTCGCCGAGCTCCGCGGCGGTCATCGCACCGTCGTCGTCCGCGAGCAGGCAGGCGAAGACGCGAGCGGGCAGCCGCGGCATACCGGCTGCGGTGAGCGCGGAGCCGAACCGCTCCACGAACCGGGCAGGGGCCGGTGCGACACGACGGGAGCTCATGACTGTCACTTTAAAGCATTCAGATTCTTTTGAAGAATGCGTATCGTGAACGCATGACCACAGTCATCGAGACCCGGGGGCTGCGCAAGACCTTCGGGACGACCGTTGCCCTCGACTCGCTCGACCTGACCGTCCGCCAGGGCGAGATCCACGGCTTCCTCGGCCCCAACGGCGCCGGCAAGTCGACCACCATCCGCGTCCTGCTCGGCCTGATCCGCGCCGACGGCGGCACGGCGACCCTGCTGGGCCGCGACCCGTGGAGCGACGCCACCGAGCTGCACCGGCAGCTGGCCTACGTGCCCGGCGACGTCGCCCTGTGGCCGAACCTCACCGGCGGCGAGGTGATCGACCTCCTCGGCCGGCTGCGCGGAGGCCTCGACGAGCGCCGGCGCGCCGAGCTGCTCGAGGCCTTCGAGCTCGACCCGACCAAGAAGGGGCGCTCCTACTCCAAGGGCAACCGGCAGAAGGTCGCGCTCGTCGCCGCCCTGGCCTCGGACGTGCCGCTGCTCCTCCTCGACGAGCCGACCTCCGGCCTCGACCCGCTCATGGAGAAGGTCTTCGAGCGCTACGCGACGGCCGCGCGCGACGAGGGACGCACCGTGCTGCTCTCGAGCCACATCCTGTCCGAGGTGGAGGCGACGGCCGACCACGTGAGCATCGTGCGGGCCGGCCGGATCGTCGACTCCGGCAGCCTCGCCGACCTGCGACACATGACCAGGTCGACGGTCGACGCCACGCTCGCCCGCCCCCTGCCGCCGGCCGAGGTGGAGCAGTGGCCGGGCGTGCACACCGTGCGCCAGGACCGCGACCGGCTGGTGCTCTCGGTCGACACGAGCGCCGTGGGCGACGTCGTGGGCCGCCTCGGCCCCCACGGCATCGAGGCGCTGACCTGCCAGCCGCCGACCCTCGAGGAGCTCTTCCTCTCGCAGTACCGCGACGAGCTCACGGGGGAACCAGGGGCAGCCCCGGCGGAGGCCGAGGTCTCGGCATGAGCACCTTCGCCGGCACCGGTGCCCTGCTGCGGCTCGCCTGGCGGCGTGACCGCTGGGTGGTCACCTCCGCGGTGCTCGCCATGGCGGCCATGGCCTACGCCGCCATGGCGGCCACCCTCGACCTGTACCCCAGCGACGCCGAGGCGGCCGCGGGCGCTCGCCTCATGGCCGCGACTCCCTCGGTGGCGGCCCTCTACGGCCCACTCCCCTCGCTCACCGCAGCCGGGGTCGGGGTGCTCAAGACGATCATGATGGGCAGCCTGTTCGCCGCCTTCCTCGCCTTCGCCCTCGTGCGTCGCCACACCCGCACCGAGGAGGAGGAAGGACGCCTCGAGCTCGTCGGCGGCGGTGTGGTGGGACGAAGGGCGCCGCTGGCGGCCGCCGTGTCGCTGGCGGTGCTGTCGGTGCTCGCGACCGGGGCGCTGAGCGCGCTCGCACTCCTGCCCACCGGCGTCGACCCGGTCGGCTCGGTCGCACTGGGGGTCACCATCGTCGTCGCCGGTCTCGTCATGACCGGCATCACCGCCGTGGCGGTGCAGCTCACCACGACCACGCGCGGCGCCGGGGGCGTTGCCCTCGCCGTGCTGGGGCTCGCCTTCGTGGTGCGCGCCGGGGCCGACACCTCCGAGAGCGGGCAGGACCTCGTCTACGCCTCGTTCCTCGGCTGGGCCGAGCGGGTCAGCCCCTTCGGGGACAACCGGCTGTGGATGGTGCTGCCGGCCCTCGCCGTCACCGCCGCGCTGCTCGTCGCCGCCGACGTGCTGCTCCAGCGCCGTGACCTTGGCGCCGGCCTGTGGGCCTCCCGACCCGGTCCCGCCCGCGCCGGCGCGCGGCTCGGCAGCCCCTTCGGGCTCGCCTGGCGGCTGCACCGCGGCGCCCTGCTCGGGTGGACGATCGCGTACGCCGTGCTGGGCTCGGTGGTCGGCAGCCTCGCCGCCTCGGTCTCCGACATCGCGAGCAGCCCGGGCATGGAGCAGATGCTGCGCAAGATGAGCGGCGGTCAGGGGTCGGTGCTCGACGCGTTCTTCGGCACCGAGCTGCGCTTCCTCGCCGTCGGCGTCGCCGCCTACGGCATCACGACCGCCCTGCGGTTGCACTCCGAGGAGGACGCCGGTCGGGCAGAGGTCGTGCTCGCGACCCGGGTCACCCGGTGGAGCTGGCTCGCCAGCCACGTCACCATCGCGATGGGAGGGGCGCTGTGGCTGCTCTTCGTCGGCGGCCTGAGCGCCGGGGCCGCGGCCGGAGCGGTGAGCCCGACCGGGGTGGGCGAGCTCCTGCCGGCTGCGCTGGCCACAGCACCCGCGGTGCTGGTGTGCGTGGGCCTCACGGTGGCGCTGTTCGGCCTGCTGCCGCGCTGGACGCCCGCGGCCTGGGGGCTGCTGGCAGCCTTCCTGCTGCTCGGTGAGTTCGGCGCCCTGCTCGAGCTGCCCGACTGGGCGCTCGGCCTCTCGCCGTTCGACCACCTCGGCAGCCTGCCTGGCGGCGACGCCAACCCGACCGGGCTGGCGGTGCTGCTGGTCCTCGCCGCCGCGGTCACGGCCCTGGGCGCCGTCACCTTCCGGCGGCGCGACCTCGCCACCTGAGCGAAGCGCGGAACCAGGCAGGATCAGACCAGCTCGTCGAGCCCCTCGGCCTTGAGCGCGTCGACGACCGCCTTGACGTCCTGGGCCCGCTGTCGCGTGGTGACCAGCACGGCGTCCGGGGTGTCGACGACCACGATGTCCTCGAGGCCGACGACGGCGACGTGGCGACCAGAGGCGGGCACCACGATGCCCGTCGCGTCGAGCGCGCGGACGAGCGCCTCGTCGCCCAGCACCCGCACCTCACCGGTGTCAGCGGCGCGGGGCAGCAGCGTCGCCAACGAGTGGAAGTCGCCGACGTCGTCCCAGCCGAAGGAACCCGGGACGACCGCCACCCTCCCCTGGTCGGCGGCGGGCTCGGCCACCGCGTGGTCGATGGCGATCTTCTCCAGGTCGGCCCACCGCTCTGGGAGCAGCGAGGGGTCGGCGGCGATCTCCCGCAGCCCCGCCGCGAGCGCCGGGTGCCAGGTCGCCAGCAGGTCGAGCAGCACCGTGGCGCGGACGACGAACATGCCGGCGTTCCAACGGAACCGGCCACTGGCGACGTACTCGGCGGCCCGCCGCGCGTCCGGCTTCTCCACGAACTGCCCGACCAGGCAGGCGGGCCCGTCGCCGAGCACCTCTCCCATGCGGATGTAGCCGAAGCCGGTGGCCGGGTGGGTGGGCTCGATGCCGATGGTCACGAGGTAACCCTGGTCCGCGACCACGACGGCGTCGCGAACGCAGCGGCGGAACGCCTCCGGGTCCGTGATGACGTGGTCGGCGGCGAAGGAGCCGAGCAGTGCCTCGGGGTCACGGCGCTCGAGCATCGCGGCGGCCAGGCCGATGGCGGCCATCGAGTCGCGCGGCGACGGCTCGGCCAGCAGCTGCTCGGCCGGCAGCCCGGGCAGCTGGTCCCGCACCGCGTCGGCGTGGGCGGTGCCGGTGACGACCACGACCCGGTCCCCCACCAGCGGCTCCAGACGGTCCCAGGTGCCCTGCAGCAGCGACCGCCCGGTGCCGGTGAGGTCCTTGAGGAACTTCGGGGAGGCGGCGCGCGACAGGGGCCAGAGACGCGTGCCCGCGCCACCGGCCGGGATCACCGCCCAGAAGCGGTCGAGGCAAGACATGCGCGGAACGCTACCGGGCGGGCTCGCCCCCGGCGGCCGGTTGGGGTCAGGGCAGGTCCAGCGAGCGGCGCCCGGACGCACCGCCTGCCACCCCACTCGTCACCCGCCGGCCACTCCCCCTCCTCGGTCAGGTCGGGTCCCGCTCACCGGCGGCGAGCACCGTGGTGGCCGTGCGCGTGGCGATCGTGACCGAGTCGTTCCTGCCCAGCGTCAACGGCGTGACGACGAGTGTCTGCCGGGTGGTCGAGTGCCTCCACCGGGCGGGGCACGAGGTGATGGTGGTCGCCCCTCGCCCGGCGCCGCGCAGCTTCGCGGGGTGCCCGGTGCACGCGGTCGCCTCGGTGCCCGTCCGTCAGTTCCCCGTCGGCCTGCCGACCGCCGAGATGGAGCGCCTGCTGCCCTCGTTCGCACCCGATGTCGTGCACGTCGCCTCACCGTTCGTCCTCGGCGCCGCCGCCGTCGTCGCCGCGAACCGGTGCGGCCTTCCCGCGGTCGCCGTCTACCAGACCGACATGCCGGGCTACCTGCAGCGCCACGTGCCCGGCCTGGCCGGGCGGGGCGCCGCGCGGACCGCCTGGCGGTGGGTCCGCTGGGTGCACCGGCAGGCGGCGCTGACGCTGGCTCCCTCGACGCCCGCGCTGGCCGACCTGCGGCGCCACGGCATACCCCGCACCGCCCTGTGGGGCCGGGGCGTGGACACCGCGCAGTTCCACCCCGGCTGGCGGGGCGACGCCGGGACGGCAGCCCTTCGCCGCCACCTCTCACCGAACGGCGAGCTGGTGGTCGGCTACGTCGGCCGACTGGCACCCGAGAAGGAGCTGCACCGCCTGGCCGAGCTCGCCGGCCTGCCGCACCTGCGGGTCGCCGTCGTGGGCGACGGGCCGAGCGCCGGGCGCGACCGCCTCACCCTCACGGCCGCCGGCCTCGACACGGTGTTCCTGGGACGCAGGGAGGGCGACGACCTGGCCCGGGCTTACGCCGCCCTCGACGTCTTCGTCCACACCGGGACCCGGGAGACCTTCGGCCAGACGCTCCAGGAGGCGGCGGCCACCGGCCTTCCCGTGGTGGCACCCGCGAGCGGCGGCCCGCTCGACCTCGTGGAGCACGGGCGCAGCGGACTGCTGTTCGACCCAGACCGCGCCGGAGGACTGGCCGAGGCGGTGGCGAGCCTGTACGACGACGCCCTGCGAGCCGGCCTCGCGGCCCGGGGCCGCGCCCTGGTCGCACACCGCTCCTGGCCGTCGCTCGTCGACCAGTTGCTCGCCCACTACGGCAGCCTCACCGCGCCCGCGGCGCGGGCGGCGTGACTGGCTCGGGACGGCATACCCGCTGGTAACCCGATCTGTCTGGTTTCTCACAGGCCCCGCCGGGCGATGCACCTCCGCGGACAGATAATCTGACGGACGAACTACGGCCGCCGTCGTCCAGCACGGACGCCTGCCGCCGTCCACCTCCTCGGCTTGAAAGGGACGCGCAGTGGCCCAGTCAGCTACCGGCACGCTCTACCGTGGCGATCGAGAGGGCATGTGGTCGTGGGTGGCCCACCGGATCAGCGGTGTGCTCATCTTCCTCTTCCTCTTCGCGCACGTGCTCGACACCGCCCTCGTCCGCGTCTCGCCCGACGCCTACAACTCGATCATGGACACCTACAAGAACCCGGTCGTCGGCCTCGGCGAGACCGGTCTCGTGGCGGCGGTGACCTTCCACGCGCTCAACGGCCTCCGCGTCGTCGCGGTGGACTTCTGGTCCAAGGGCCCGCGCCACCAGCGGCAGATGTTCTGGGCCGTCGTCATCGGCTTCGTCGTGCTCTTCGCGCCCTTCGCGATCCGGCACCTGAGCATCGTCTTCTCGCACTGAAAGGGCCTGGTCTCATGACTGCAACCACGAGCGAGCCCGGCCTCCGCCCCGTCCAGAAGTCCCGCTACAAGCGCCGGTCCAAGGGCCGCGGCAACTTCGAGATGTGGTCCTGGGTCTTCATGCGCGGCTCGGGCGTCCTGCTGCTCTTCCTGGTCTTCGGGCACCTGTTCGTCAACCTGATGCTGGGCCAGGGCATCCACGCCATCGACTTCGCATTCGTCGCCGGCAAGTGGTCGAACCCGTTCTGGCAGGTGTGGGACATGCTGATGCTGTGGCTCGCCGAGCTGCACGGCTTCAACGGCGTCCGCACGATCATCAACGACTACACCGAGAAGGACAGCACCCGCTGGGTCCTCAAGACGCTGCTCGTGGTGAGCGCCCTGGTGGTGCTCGTGCTGGGCACCCTGGTGATCTTCACCTTCGACCCGTGCGTCGACCCCGGATCAACCCTCTCGCAGTGCAAGTAAGGAAACGACACTGATGCAGACGCACAAGTACGACGTCGTCATCGTCGGAGCCGGCGGCGCCGGCATGCGCGCGGCGCTGGAGTCCTCCACGCGCGTTCGCACCGCGGTGCTCACCAAGCTCTACCCCACCCGGTCCCACACCGGCGCGGCCCAGGGCGGCATGTGCGCCGCCCTCGCCAACGTCGAGGAGGACAACTGGGAGTGGCACACGTTCGACACCGTCAAGGGCGGCGACTACCTCGTCGACCAGGACGCTGCCGAGGTCATGTGCCGTGAGGCCATCGACGCGGTCATCGACCTCGAGAAGATGGGCCTGCCGTTCAACCGCACGCCCGAGGGCAAGATCGACCAGCGCCGGTTCGGTGGCCACACGCGCAACCACGGCGAGGCCGCCGTCCGTCGCTCGTGCTTCGCCGCCGACCGCACCGGCCACATGATCCTCCAGACGCTCTACCAGAACTGCATCAAGCAGGGCGTCGAGTTCTACAACGAGTTCTACGTGCTCGACCTGCTCCTCACCGACGGCCCGGACGGCGTGCAGCGCACCTCCGGCGTGGTCGCCTACGAGCTGGCGACCGGTGAGATCCACATCTTCCAGGCCAAGTCCGTCGTGTTCGCCACGGGCGGCACCGGCAAGGTCTTCAAGACCACCTCGAACGCGCACACCCTCACCGGTGACGGCATGGGCGTCGTGTTCCGCCGCGGCCTGCCCCTCGAGGACATGGAGTTCTTCCAGTTCCACCCGACGGGCCTCGCCGGCCTCGGCATCCTCCTGTCGGAGGCGGCCCGCGGTGAGGGCGGCATCCTGCGCAACGCCGACGGCGAGCGCTTCATGGAGCGCTACGCCCCCACCATCAAGGACCTCGCGCCGCGCGACATCGTGGCGCGCTCCATGGCCAACGAGGTGCGCGAGGGCCGCGGCGCAGGGCCGAACAAGGACTACGTCCTGCTCGACCTGACCCACCTCGAGCCGGCGCACATCGACGCCAAGCTGCCCGACATCACCGAGTTCGCCCGCACCTACCTCGGCGTCGAGCCCTACACCGAGCCGGTGCCGGTCTACCCGACGGCCCACTACGCGATGGGCGGCGTGCCGACCAACGTCGAGGCCGAGGTGCTGCGCAACAACACCGACGTCGTGCCCGGCCTGTATGCCGCCGGCGAGGTCGCGTGCGTGTCGGTGCACGGCTCGAACCGCCTGGGCACCAACAGCCTGCTCGACATCAACGTCTTCGGCCGTCGCGCCGGCATCGCCGCCGCCGAGTACGCCGCGACCGCCGACTGGGTCGACCTGCCCGAGGCGCCGGAGGCCCTGGTGGTCGGCATGGTCGAGTCGATCCGCAGCCGCTCGACCGGCGAGCGGGTCGCCGACCTGCGCCGCGAGCTGCAGGAGACCATGGACCGCAACGTCCAGGTGTTCCGCACGGAGGCCTCGATGAAGGAGGCCCTCGGCGTCATCGACGAGCTCAAGGAGCGCTACGCCAACGTCGTCGTCCAGGACAAGGGCAAGCGCTACAACACCGACCTGCTCGAGGCCGTCGAGCTCGGCTTCCTCATCGAGCTGGCCGAGGTCATCACCCTCGGCGCCCTGGCCCGCAAGGAGTCGCGCGGCGGCCACTTCCGCGAGGACTACGAGGCTCGTGACGACGTGAACTTCATGCGCCACACCATGGCCTACCGTGCCCCTGTCACCGAGGTCGACAACGGACCGCGCTTCGCCGACGAGGTCCGCCTCGACTACAAGCCGGTGACCGTGACCCGCTACCAGCCGATGGAGCGCAAGTACTGATGACTGCCACTGTCGAAGAGAACACCGAGGCGAAGCCGGGAGCCGTCCCGACCTTCGAGGTCACCCTGCGCATCGAGCGCTACAACCCCGAGGTCGACGACGCACCCCACTTCGAGGACTACCGCGTGACGGTGCACGGCACCGACCGCGTGCTCGACGCCCTGCACCAGATCAAGTGGGACCAGGACGGCTCGCTGAGCTTCCGCCGCTCCTGCGCCCACGGTGTCTGCGGCAGCGACGCCATGCGGATCAACGGCAAGAACCGGCTCGCCTGCAAGACGCTCGTCAAGGACGTCAACCCGGGCAAGCCGATCACCGTCGAGCCGATCAAGGGCCTGCCGGTCGAGAAGGACCTCATCGTCGACATGGAGCCGTTCTTCCAGGCGTACCGCGACGTGATGCCCTTCCTCGTCACCACCGGCAACGAGCCGACGCGCGAGCGCCTGCAGAGCCAGGAGGACCGCGAGCGCTTCGACGACACCACCAAGTGCATCCTGTGCGCCGCGTGCACCACCAGCTGCCCGGTGTTCTGGAACGACGGCCAGTACTTCGGCCCGCAGGCGATCGTCGGCGCGCACCGGTTCATCTTCGACAGCCGCGACGACGGCGCCGCCCAGCGCCTGGAGATCCTCAACGACAAGGAGGGCGTGTGGCGCTGCCGCACGACCTTCAACTGCACCGACGCCTGCCCACGCGGCATCCAGGTGACCAAGGCGATCCAAGAGGTCAAGCGGGCCCTGCTGACCAACAAGTTCTGAGCGCGTGCGACGCATCCTCTGCGCCGCCGCTGCCGGCCTCGTGCTGGCAGTCGGCGGCGCCGTCGTGTCACCGGCCCCCGAGGCCGCGACGGCCGCCGTGCCCGCGGCCCCGAAGCCGAGACCGAGGCCTAGCACGCCGACGCTGCCGGTCCCGAAGCCGACGGTCGACCCGAAGCTCTCCGTCGGTGGCGAGCGGCTGGCCTCCATGGGCCTCGTCGTCGACCTCCCGGCGGGCGTGCCCGCTCCCCCGAAGCTCAAGGACGTCTCCTGGGTGCTGGCCGACATGGACTCCGGGGAGGTCGTCGCCGCCAAGGCCGCGCATGCCCGGATGCTGCCCGCCAGCACCCTGAAGACCCTGACCGCCCTGACGCTCATCCCCAAGGTGGACGCGAACCGTCCCTTCCGCGCCACGGCCGAGGACGCCAACGCCGACGGCACCCGCGTGGGCCTCCTGCCCGGCCAGGCCTACACCGGGCGACAGCTGTTCAGTGCCCTGCTGATGTCGTCGGGCAACGACGCGGCCTACGCCCTCGCCCGGGCCGGTGGTGGCAGGCAGGAGACGCTCGCGGCGATGAACCAGGAGGCGCGCCAGCTCGGCGCGCACGACACGGTGGCCAAGGACCCCTCCGGCCTCGACGCCCCCGGGCAGACCTCGAGCGCCTACGACCTGGCGCTCATCGGCCGCGCCGCTATGCAGCTCCCCGACTTCCGCACCTACGTCACGACGAAGCAGATGAAGTTCCCCGGCGCCAAGGGCAGGAACGGCAAGCGCGCCAGCTTCGTCATCAGCAACCACAACCGGCTGCTCTACAACTACGACGGCACGATCGGCATCAAGAACGGCTACACCAACGCCGCCAAGCGCACGTTCATCTCAGCCGTCACCCGCGGCGGGAAGACGTACATCCTCACCGAGATGTACGGCCTGGACAACAGCTGGCGACCCCAGGCCGCGATGTACGACTGGGCGTTCCGCTGGGGCGACAAGGCCAGGCCGGTCGGCCGCCTCGTCCACCCGGGCGAGGTCACCGAGCCGCCGACGCCGGCACCGGCCGCAACCGACGCGCCAGGGGCGCCGGCGGCCGACGTGGCCAAGGGCGACGGCCGTGCCGACGGAGCCGCGGCGGCCATCCCCTCGGCCCTCGGCAGCCAGCGGGTGCCGCCGTGGGTCGGCGTGGCCAGCCTCGCGGCCGCAGTGCTCCTGGTGGCCCTGTTCGCCGTCCGCGGCATCACCGGCGGTAGAGCCGGTCGGCCGCCCAGCCGGCACCGCGCCCGCTGACGCGGGGTCGGTCACTCCCTGCGAGCCAGGCCCCGTATGCCGCGGAGCACCGCTCCCAGCATCGCGGCGCCGACCGCACCGAGCACCGCCCCGGCCAGCATCGCCGTGCGAGCGGTCGCCGGCTGCCCGAGGACCGGCAACCCCTCCTGCAGACGGTCCCGCGCCGTCGCCGGAACGGGCGCCGGCCCTTCCAGCAGCTTCTCCCGCTGTCCGGGGCTCAGCGTCCCGGTGCCGGTGGACAGGTCGAGGTCGTTGGCGGCCCACGCGGCGGCGACGAGGATGACGCGCGACATCAGGTTGAGCCAGAGCAGCAGGCCCACGACGAGGGCGAACGACGCGTAGAGCGGGTTGTGCAGCGTGCCGGAGAGCAGCACCGTGCCGAACTTCTTGAGAGCGGTGAGGCCCACGCCGCCGATGAGCGCGGCGGTGCGCAAGACCCGCCAGGGCACCTCGACCCCCGACTCGACCCGGACGAGGAACCCGACGAGCACCGCGTCCAGGACCACCCCGAGGACGACGCTGGACGCCGTGAGCACCCAGCCCTGGCCACCCAGACCCACGTGGCCGGCAACCCAGGCCGACACGGCCCCGGTCACGGCGCCGACGACCCCGGACAGGACGATGCCCAGACCGAGGACCAGCATGACGCCGAGGTCGCGGGCCTTCACCACGACGGCGTTGGCCGTCGGGCCGGGCACGCCGAAGATGGCGCGGATGGCGTCGCGCATCGCCCCGAGCCACCCGACCCCGGCGAAGACGAGGCCGACGACCGAGAGCACACCGCTGACCGTGAGCGCAGCCCTGGTGGGGGCGGTCACGTCGATCACCCCGTTGGGGTTGTCCTGCGACTTCACGAAACCGGGCACGAGGTCGTTGACGGCGTTCTTCGCCTCCTCGAGCAGCTGCGGCTGGTCCCTCAGCACGAGGCCGAACACCGTGAAGGCGAGCAGCACGGCGGGGAAGATCGAGAAGAAGGCGAAGTAGCCCACGCCGCCGGCCAGCACGCTGCCCCGGCTGTCGCCGTACCGCTTCCACGCGCCGTAGAGGCGGGTGCGCTGGGCCGCGGCCCACCACCGCCTCAGCGTGGTCAACCGGTCACCGGCCTCGCAGCGGGAAGGAACGCACCGGCCGCCACACCTGGTCGGCGCCGTGCTCGTAGAGGTGGAACTCCTCGATCTCGAAGGTCGCCTCGAAGTCGGCGAGGTCGGCCAGGGCCCGGTCGAGGTTCTCCTCGCTGACGTCGTGCGCCACGGTGACGTGCGGGTGGTAGTTGAACTCGAGGTGCCGCTCGAGGGGACCCTGCCGCACCGCGCGCTCGAGCACCTCGCACTCGGCGAGCCCACCGGAGACCTGCACGAAGACGACCGGCGAGATGGGCCGGAACGTGCCGGTGCCGCGCAGCCGCATGGGGAACGGCCTGCTGATCGCGCTGACCTCCTCGAGGTGCTCGACGGCGGCGGGCATGTCGGCGGGCGCCAGCTCGGTCGGGCCGAGCAGCGTCACGTGCGTCGGGATCGAGTCGGCCAGCGGGTCGCCGAAGGACGCGCGCTTGGCCTGGAGCAGGTCCCCGTGGGGTGCGGGGATCGCGATGCTGACGCCGATCGTGGGCACGGCCGCGACCCTATCGCGCCGCCGGCAGCAACCCGACGCGGTCACGGACCCGCGCCATGGTGGCGACGGCGACCTCCCGGGCCCGGTCGGCGCCCTCGGCCACCGCCCGGTCGAGCTCGGCCGGGTCGTCGAGCAGCTCGGTCATCCGGGTCCGGAACGGCGTGATCGCCTCGACCACGACCTCGGCGACCTCCTTCTTCAGGTCGCCGTAGCCGTGGCCCTCGAAGCGCCGCTCGAGGTCCGGGATCGACGTGCCCGACAGCACGCTGTGCATCACGAGGAGGTTGGACACCCCGGGCTTGGCGTCGACGTCGTAGCGCACCTCCGCCTCGGTGTCGGTGACCGCCGAGCGGATCTTCTTGGCCGTCTTGGACGGCTCGTCCATCATCCAGATCACGCCGCGGTCGGTGGACCCCGTCTTGCTCATCTTCGACGTGGGGTCCTGCAGGTCCATGATCTTCGCCGACTCCTTGAGGATGTGCGGCTCGGGCACGACGAGCGTCTCGCCGAAACGGGTGTTGAACCGCTCGGCCAGGTCACGGGTGATCTCGAGGTGCTGGCGCTGGTCCTCCCCCACCGGCACACGGTCCGCGTCGTACATGAGGATGTCGGCGGCCATGAGCATGGGGTAGGCGAACAGCCCGACGTTGGCGTTCTGCCCCTTGGCGATCTTGTCCTTGAACTGGGTCATCCGGCTCGCCTCGCCGAACCCGGTCAGGCAGTTCATGACCCAGCCGAGCTCGGCGTGCTCGGTGACGTGGCTCTGGCAGAAGACCGCGGAACGCTTCGGGTCGACGCCGCCGGCGATGAACTGTGCTGCCGTCACGCGGGTGCGGTGGCGCAGCACCTCCGGCTCGGTCGGCACGGTGAGGGCGTGCAGGTCGGCCACGAAGTAGTAGGCGTCGAAGCCCTCCTGCAGCCCGACCCAGTTCACCAGGGCACCGATGTAGTTGCCGAGGTGGAGCGAGTCACTGGTCGGCTGCATGCCGGACAGGATCCGGGGCAGCCGGGCTGGGGTGGGCGCAGACATGCCCGCCATTGTGTCAGGTGAGGTGGAGCAGGAGTCCCTGGGCCGGGGCCAGCACCGGCAGCGGGAGCCCGACCGTCCCCAGCACGGCACCGCTCAGCCGCAGGCCGTCACCCAGCGCGTCCGCCCACCAGACCGGCGGCGCGGTCTGCACCGTGTGCGGCAGCCCCGCCTCGGGCCGCACCCGCACGGTGTACTCCCGCTCGGGGTCGAGCCCCGGCAGGGGCACCAGCCCGGGCACCGCCCGGGGCCCCGTGTGCGTGCGCACCACCGTGTATGCCGCGTGCGCGCCGTCCGCCGCCACCGTCCCGGTGACGAGCAGGCCCTCCTCGGCGGGCAGGTCGGCCCGCACGAGGTCGCCGCCGTGCAGCAGTGGCCGCAGCTCGCGGTAGAGCGCCGACCACCGGGTCAGGGCCTCCCGCTCCGAGGCGTCGCACGTCGTGATGTCCCACTCGAGGCCGGCGTGTCCCTGCAGTGCCATCAGCGTGCGGAAGCCGAGGTCGAGGCTGCGGTGCGTCGTGTGGGCGGTGGGCGGCCCGACGTGGGTGCCCATCACCTCCGCGGGCACCAGCAGCGAGGTCCAGCGCTGGATCTGGGCACGCTCGAGGGCGTCGTTGCAGTCGCTGGTCCACACCCGGTCGGTGCGGGCCAGCACACCCAGGTCCACCCGCGCGCCGCCGCTGGCGCACGACTCGACCTCGAGGCCGGGGTGGGTCGCCCGGAGGCGGTCGAGCAGGTCGTAGAAGGCGGCCGTCTGCGTGTGCACCGCCGGGCGGTCGCCGGCCTCGCCCTCGTCGCCGGGACGCACGGCCTCGTGCAGGTCGCGGTTGTGGTCCCACTTGATGAAGTCGATGCCGAGCTCGGAGACCAGCGTGCTGATCTGCCGCTCGACGTGTGCCGCGGCCTCGGGGTTGGCGAGGTCGAGCACCTGCTGGTGGCGCCACTCGCGGGGGTGGCCGGCCCGCGGGCCGAGGACCCAGTCGGGGTGCTGCCGGACGAGGTCGGAGTCGGCGTTGACCATCTCCGGCTCGAACCAGAGGCCGAACTCCATGCCGAGGTCCTTGACGTGCTCGACGATCGGGCCGAGCCCGTCGGGCCACGCCTCCGGCGAGACCCACCAGTCGCCCAGGCCGGCCCTGTCGTGGCGACGACCGCCGAACCAGCCGTCGTCGAGCACGAACCGCTCCACCCCGATGGCGGCGGCGGTGTCGGCCAGCTCGCGGAGCCGCCCGAGGTCGTGGTCGAAGTAGACCGCCTCCCACGTGTTGAGCACCAGCGGGCGGGGACGGCGCGCGCGGGTGGCCGTGGCCCGCTGGGCGCGGTGCAGCCGTCGCGAGATGCCGTCCAGCCCCTCGGCCGAGTGGACGAACACCACGTCGGGCGCGGCATACCGCTCACCGGGACCGAGCCGGACCTCGCCGGGCTCGAGCAGCTCACCGCCACCCAGCACGGCCGCGTGCATGCCCGCGCCCTCCGGCAGGCGCTCCACCAGGTGCTCGTGGCCGCCGCTCCACGCCACGTGCACCGACCACACCTCGCCCGCGCGGAAGCCGAAGCCCGGTGTGCCGACGGAGAGCAGCAGGGTGGCGTCGTGTCCCGTCCGACCACGCCGCGAGGCGCGCAGGTGCGTGCCATCGGTCAGCGCCCGGCGCTGGGGCGAGCGCTCCCGGCACCAGCGGCCGGTCAGGTCGAGCACCTCGGTGGCGCGCGAGGGTACGGGCAGCAGCACCCGCAGGGCCGCGAGGTCGAGCACCAGCTCGGGCCCGTCGGGCTCGACGGTGCTCGCCACCGCGGCGGAGGCGGTCAGCACGCCGTGCTCGTCGAGCCGGTAGACGAGGGTGACCTCGGCGCCGTCGGCCCCCAGGACCACCTCCACGCTGTCGACCGTCGCGGTGGTGGAGGTGACCGCGAACCTCGGTGCGGTCGCGCGCCCGCCGCGGTGCGCGGCATACCCGGGCGTGCCCAGCCAGCCGTCGGCGTCGGTGGGCAGCACCGTGAGCGGCCACGGCCGGTCGAGCGCGCTGGGCGGCACGGGACCCTGCGCGAGCAGCGGCAGCGCACGCACGGCCTCGTCGGGCAGGTCGGCGCCCCAGTGGAGCACGCGTGGCAGGTCGGGGCCACGGGTGTCGAGGACCAGCGCGGTGCCCGCGGCCCGCAGGACCGTGAGGTCGGGATTGTCGGTGAGGTCGGTGGTGTGGGCGGCGGAGGAGGACGTCATCCCTTGGTGGCTCCCAGGGTGAGGCCGGCGACGAACTGCTTCTGCAGCACGAAGAACACGATGAGCGTCGGGAGCGCGATGACGACCGAGCCGGCCGCGACCAGGTTGTTGTCGGTGAAGAACTCGCCGCGCAGGTTGTTCAGCGAGCTGGTCACCGGGTACTTGTCGCCGGACTGCAGCAGCACCGTCGCCCAGAAGAACTCGTTGTAGATCCAGGTGACCTCGAGGGTGGCCAGGGCGGCGAGCGCCGGTCGGCACAGCGGCAGGGTCAGCTGGAAGAACTGGCGCAGCACCCCGGCGCCGTCGACGACGGCCGACTCGTAGAGCTCGCGCGGCAGCGCCTTCATGTAGTTGGACAGCACGAACGCGCAGAAGCCGGTCTGGAACGCGACGTTGACCGCGATGAGGCCCCAGTAGCTGTTGAGCAGGGTGCCCGACTCGCTGAACCAGAAGGGCACCTCGATCGACCGGAACATCCGGTAGACCGGGATCAGCAGCGCCTGCGGGGGCAGCAGGTTCGCGGCGGTGAACAGGCCGAGCAGCGCGAGGTTGAACTTGAACGAGAAGCGCGCCACGACGAACGCCACGCAGCACGACAGGAACAGCGTCAGGGCCACCGCGGGGATGGTCACGATCGCCGAGTTCACCATCGTCTGCGAGAAGTTCGCCTGCGCCCAGGCGTCCTTGTAGTTCTGCAGGGTGAAGCCGCCGAACGAGAGGTAGCCGTGCTGCGCCGTGTAGGAGTAGTCGCGGAAGCTGGCCAGCACCGCGTAGCCGACGGGGAAGATCCACAGGACCGCGACGAGGGCGAGGAAGCCCTGCACGGCCAGGCGTCCGCGCCTGCTCCGGCGGCCGCTGCTGGTGCGACGCGCAGTCACCGGGTTGCGGGTGCTCACCTGCCGGGGCGCGTCGTTCGCCTGGTGGGCGGTGGCGGTCATTGCTGCTCCCTCATGATGTAGCGGATGTACAGGGCCACGAAGAACGAGGAGAGGACGAGCATGATCGTGGCGATGGCCGAGCCGAAGCCGATCCGGCTCGCCTCGCCCACGACGTTCGACGTCACGAGCGTGCCCAGCAGCTCGAGCCCGTTGCGGCCCTTGTTGATCACCCAGGCAAGGTCGAACGCGCGCAGCGACTCGATGACCGTGATGACGAGGACGATGATGTTGATCGGGGCCATCACCGGGAACACCACCTTGAAGAAGGTCGTCCGCTCGTTGGCGCCGTCGACCTTCGCGGCCTCGCGCAGGGACGGGTCGACGCCCTTGAGGCCGGCCAGGTAGAGCAGCATCACGTAGCCGACGTGCCGCCAGCTCGAGGCGACCAGCGCGGCCCACAGGTTGTACCTCGGGTCGCCGTACCAGTCGATGGTGCTGCCGGTGACCTGGTTGATGAGCCCCTGGTCGCGGCTGTAGATCAGCTGCCAGATGAAGCCGACCAGGGCCAGCGAGAGCACCACCGGCAGGTAGATCGCCGTCTGGTAGACCCGCGTCCCGCGCAGCTCGCGGTCGAGCAGCACCGCGAGGAACATGCCGAACGGGGTGGCCACGAGGAACATCACCGCCAGCCAGATGAGGTTGTGCTGCACCGCCGGCCAGAACGGCGGGTAGATGCTCACCACGTCGCGGTAGTTCTGGATGCCGATGAACTTCGCGTCCGAGATCGGGCCGACACCGTCCCAGTTGGTGAAGGACAGCAGCACCGACCCGATCGCCGGCGCCCAGACCAGCCACACCACCAGCAGCGTCGGCACGACGACCATGAGGCCGACCACCACCCGGTCCAGGCCGGAGAGCTGGTTGATTCCCTTGTACTTGGCCATGGAGCTTTCCTCGGTCGTCGTCGGCAGCGGTCAGCTGGCGAAGATGCTCTGCTTCTGCTTCTCGATGCTGTTGACCAGCCCGTCGATGTCCTTGGGGTTCTTGAGGAACTGCTGGATCGCCGGGATCATCACCGTCGACGCGAAGTCGGGGCGGGTGTCGCGGTCCATGAACTGCGCGATCGACTTGGCGGAGGCCACGAACTCGGCCGACTTCTTCTGCAGCGCGGTGTAACCGGAGGTGTCGGCCTTGCCATTCGAGGCCACCACGCTCGGGTCGGCCTTGACGAGCACGTTCTGCGCCTCCGGGGAGCCGATGTAGCTGAGCATCTTCAGCGCCCCGGCCTCGTTCTTGGGCCGCTTGGACATCATGTAGCCGTCGATGGGCGCCTCGACCGCGTCGGCACCGATGGTCGAGTCGACCTCGGGGAAGCCGAAGAAGTCCAGGTCGTCCTGCTCCGCGCCCTGCTTGAACTGCTGGGCCACGAAGGAGCCGAGCAGGTAGGTACCGGCCTTGCCCTGCTGCAGGGTCTGGGCGGCCTCCTGCCAGGTGCGGCCGAGGGCGTCGGGCTGGTGCAGGTCGAGCAGGCCGGCCCAGGTGTCGAAGACCTTCTTGACCTTGTCGCTGTTCCAGGGCTCCCGGCCGGCCATCAGGCTGACGTGGAAGTCGTAGCCGTTGACCCGCAGGTTGAGCTGGTCGAAGGTGCCCATGGCCGGCCAGCCGTCCTTGTCCCCGAAGGCGATCGGCACCAGGCCGTCCTTCTTCATCTGTGCGCCGAGGGTGCGCAGATCGTCGAGGGTCTTGGGCACCTCGTAGCCGTGCTTCTGGAAGACGCTCTTGCGGTAGAACATCGCCCACGGGTAGTAGGTGGCCGGCATGAAGTACTGCTTGCCGTCGTCGCCGGTGGAGGCCTTCTTGAAGGCGTCGGTCATCCCCGACATGCCCTTCCAGGCGTCGGAGATGTCGCCGGCGAGGTCGCGCTTGGCGAAGAAGCGCATGCGGTAGCCGGCGAACCAGGAGAAGACGTCGTCCGGCGAGCCCTGCAGGTAGTTGTTGATGTTCTCCTGGAACGAGTTGTGGTCGATCGTGTTGATCTTCACGGTCAGCCCGGAGTTCGCCTTCTGGAAGGCGTTGACCATGCTCTGCACGGCGGCCTTCGGCACGGCGTCGGACTGGTTGGACCCGAGGGTCACCGTCCCGGTCGCCGAGCTGCCGCTGGAGCTGCTGCCGCCACCACAGGCCGCGAGCAGCGACGGGGTGGCGAGGAGCGCGCCGGCACCGAGGGCGCCGCGCAGCAGGGTCCGGCGTGAGACGCCCTTGACGGAGTCGGGCACGAGGCTGGCGAGGTACTCGTCCTGGGTGGCGGGGCGCGGCATGTCGTCTCCTTTGACGGGCATGGGTGCACGCAGGTGCACGCAGCGGAGCAGGGGGTCCGGTGGTCTCGCGTCGCTCAACAAGTTCGATCAAAAACCACCATTAACGAACGAGGATGAAGGTCCGGCGTCGCGCTGTCAAGACCCTTGTCGCGGACTGGGCGGCCGGGCTCCGCCACCCACGCATTCCTCTTCAGGCTGCGCAAGTTCTCGCCGAAAGCCGCACCGGCCCAGCCCAATTGGGCTGGACGGGCCGTGGCGCCGGTTGTCGCCGCCACCCACCGCGAGCGGTGGCCCGCGGCCAGTTCGAGGACCCTCGCGGGGATGTTGAGTTCTGTTGACATCTGTGCGGAACGGGGTCAACACTGTCCCCCATGCGCCCTTGGCCAGCAGACCGCATCGCCTTCGGTGGCGACTACAACCCCGAGCAGTGGCCCCGCGCGACCTGGCGGGAGGACATCGAGCTGATGCGGCGCGCCCGGGTCTCCTTCGTGACCCTCGGCGTCTTCTCCTGGTCCTGGCTCGAGCCGGCCAAGGGCGAGTACGACTTCGGCTGGCTCGACGAGGTCATGGACCTGCTGCACGAGGCCGGCATCGCGGTCGACCTCGCCACCGCCACGGCCACCCCGCCGCCCTGGCTCTCGGCCGCCTACCCCGAGATCCTGCCGGTCGACCGCGACGGCCACACCCTCTGGCCGGGCAGCCGGCAGGCCTGGTGCCCGAGCTCGCCGGTCTACCGCGAGCACGCCCTCGCGCTGACCGCCGCTCTCGCCGAGCGCTACCACGAGCACCCGGCCCTGGCGATGTGGCACGTCTCCAACGAGTACGCCTGCCACAACCTCCCCTGCTACTGCGACACCTGCGCCGCTGCCTTCCGCCGGTGGCTGCGCGGGCGCTACGACGGCCTCGAGGGCCTCAACGACGCCTGGGGCACGGCCTTCTGGAGCCAGCGCTACACCGACTGGGACCAGGTGCTGCCGCCGCGGCGCACGACGACCTTCGCCAACCCGACGCACCAGCTCGACTACGCGCGCTTCGGGTCCGACACCCTGCTCGACTTCTACCGTGCCGAGAAGGCCGTGCTGACCGAGCGCTCCCCCGGCGTCCCCGTCACGACCAACTTCATGACGCTCGCCCACTTCGACCTGCTCGATTACCACCAGTGGGCGCCGGAGCAGGACGTCGTCAGCACCGACCACTACGTCGTCAACACGCTCGAGCACCCGGCCGCGGAGCTCGCCTTCAGCGGTGACCTCACCCGCGGCCTGGCGGGAGGGCAGCCGTGGATGCTCATGGAGCACTCCACGAGCGCGGTGAACTGGCAGCCGGTGAACCCGGCCAAGGCTCCCGGGCAGACGCTGCGCGACAGCCTCGCCCACGTGGCCCGGGGCGCCGACACGGTCGGCTACTTCCAGTGGCGGCAGTCGCGGGCGGGCTCGGAGAAGTTCCACTCCGCCCTGGTGCCGCACGCCGGACCCGACAGCGCGCGCTTCCGGGAGGTGTGCCGGCTCGGCGAGGTGCTGGAGCGGCTCGGTGAGCTGCGCGGCTCCACCGTCGAGGCCGACGTCGCGATCCTCTGGGACTACCAGGCCGGCTGGGCGGCGTCCGGCCCCGCCATGCCGTCCTCGGCACTGGAGTACCCGGCGGTCGCCCACACGGTCCACCGGCTCCTCCGCGACCGCGGCGTCGTCGCCGACGTGGTGCACCCGTCGGCCGACCTCACGGCCTACCGGGTGGTGGTCGTGCCCACCCTCTACCTGGTCACCGACGAGCACGCGGCCGCCGTCGCGGCCGCGGCCGAGGCGGGCGCCCAGGTGCTCGTGACCTTCTTCTCCGGCATCAGCGACGAGCACGACCACGTCCACCTCGGCGGCTACCCCGGCGCCTTCCGCGACGTGCTCGGTGTGCGCGTCGAGGAGTTCTTCCCCCTCATGCCCGGCGAGACCGTCGCCCTCGGCTCCGGCTCGGGCCACCTGTGGAGCGAGGACCTCACCGCCGTCGACGCCGAGGTCCTCGACCGGTATGCCGCGGGCCCGCTGCGGGGCCGGCCCTGCACCACCCGCCGCGCCGAGGGCCGGGGGGCTGCGTGGTACCTCAGCACGCTCCCCGACGACGCCACCTTCAACGCGCTGCTCGGGCAGGTCCTCGACGCCGGCGGGGTCACGCCCGCGGCCGAGGTCCCACCCGGCGTCGAGGCCGTCCGGCGCAGGAGCGGGCACGGGTCCTGGCTCTTCCTGGCCAACCACACCGACCAGCCCCAGTCCGTGAACGCGTCCGGACACGACCTCGTCGCCGACCGACCCGTCGACGGTGTGCGGCTCGAGCCCGGCGACGTCGCCGTCGTGCGAGAGGGCTGAGAGATGCTCGCCAGCCAGCGCCGGGCCACCATCGCCGCCCTCGTCGCCGAGTCCGGCGCCGTCCGCGTCGCCGACCTCGTGCAGCACCTCGGCGTCTCCGACATGACGGTGCGCCGCGACATCGAGCAGCTGGCCCGCGAGGGCCTCGTCGAGCGGGTGCACGGCGGGGCGATGGCGGTCGGCGGGCGCAGCAGCGAGGAGCCGGGTTTCTCAGCGAAGTCCGCGCTCATGACCCGCGAGAAGGAGGCCATCGCCGCCGCGGCCGCCGCCCTGGTCGAGCCGGGCGCCTCGATCGGCATCTCCGCGGGCACCACGACGTACGAGTTCGCCCGTGCCGTGCGGGGCGTGCCCGACCTGACCGTCGTCACCAACTCCATCCCGGTGGCGCAGCTGCTCCACGAGTCGGGCACCCCGGGCCAGACGGTGGTGCTCACCGGCGGGGTGCGCACGCCGTCCGACGCGCTCGTCGGACCCGTGGCGGTGTCGGCCCTGCGCATGCTGCACGTCGACCGCCTCTTCCTCGGCGTGCACGGCATGGACGCCCGCGCCGGGCTGACCACCCCGAACCTCGTGGAGGCGGAGACCAACCGCGCCATGATCGAGACCGCCCGTCGGCTGTGCGTGCTCGCCGACCACACCAAGTGGGGCACCGTAGGGCTCAGCACCATCACCGAGCTCAGCGAGGTCGACCAGCTGGTCACCGACAGCGGCCTCTCCGAGCGGGCCCGGACCACGCTGAAGGACCTCGTCGGTGAGCTCGTCGTGGCACCGCCGCTGCCGGAGGCGGCCGGGCAGGGACGCACGGCATGACCCAGGCGACCCCCACCATCCGCCGCACCCGCCGGCTGCTCGCCGACGGGCGCGAGATCCTCTACTACGACGACCGGGCGTCCGCGCCGAGGACCGCGGAGGACTCCCGCGACCTCGGCGAGCGGGCCCTCGCCGGCCAGCTGCGCCGCGACCCCCTGACCGGCGACTGGGTCGCCATCGCCGGGCACCGGCTCAACCGCACCTTCCTGCCGCCGAAGAACGAGTGCCCCCTCTGCCCCACGGGCCGCGGCACCGTGCCCTCGGAGATCCCCGAGGCTGACTACGACGTGGTCGTCTTCGAGAACCGCTTCCCGTCCTTCTCCGCCCACGCCGAGGAGGGAGCCGCCGCGCACGGGCTGCTCGAGCACGTGCCGGCCCACGGCCGGTGCGAGGTCGTCTGCTTCACCAGCGACCACGACGCCAGCTTCGCCTCCCTCACGCCGTCGCGGGCGCGCACGGTCGTCGAGGCCTGGGCCGACCGCACCGCCGAGCTCTCGCGCCAGGCCAGGGTGGAGCACGTCTTCCCGTTCGAGAACCGCGGACAGGAGATCGGCGTGACCCTGCACCACCCGCACGGGCAGATCTACGCCTACCCCTTCGTCCCGGCGCGCACGCAGTCGCTGCTCGCCGAGGCGCGCCGCCACCACGACCGCACCGGGAGGGTGCTCGGGGCCGATGTCCTCGCCGCCGAGCGCGCCGACGGCTCGCGCATGGTGCTCGAGGGGGAGCACTGGAGCGCCTACGTGCCGTATGCCGCCCGCTGGCCGGTCGAGGTGCACCTCGCGCCGCACCGTGACGTGCCCGACCTCGTCGCCCTGACCGGCGAGGAGCGCGACGAGCTCGCGGAGGTCTACCTCGACCTGTTGCGCAGGCTCGACCGCTACTACCCCGCCCGCGACGGCCAGAGCCCACGGCTTCCTTACATCGCCGGCTGGCACCAGGCGCCGGTGCACGTCGGCCGCGACATCTCCCGGCTGCACCTGCAGGTGATGTCGGTGCTGCGCTCCCCCGGCAAGCTGAAGTACCTCGCCGGCTCCGAGTCCGGCGTCGGCGGCTGGGTCAACGACGTGCCGCCCGAGCGGATCGCCGCGCGGCTGCGCGAGGTGGGCAAGACGGGCGACGTGGGCGAACCGCGCGAGGCTGGCCGGTGACGGCGCCCCTCTGGCTCCCCGCACCCGACTCCGCCCAGGTGGCGCACACGCTCGTCGAGGCGTTCACGCAGCGGTTCGGCGTGCCGCCGTCAGGGGTGTGGGCCGCACCGGGCCGGGTCAACCTCATCGGCGAGCACACCGACTACAACCAGGGCCTCTGCCTGCCCATGGCCCTCCCCCACCGCACGTATGCCGCGGTGCGGCCGCGCACCGACCGCCTCGTCCGGGTGGCCTCGCTCCAGCAGGAGGACGCCTGGGCGGGAACGCTCGACGAGGTGGGCCCGGGACGGCCGGACGGTTGGGCGGCCTACGTGGTGGGGGTCCTGTGGGCCCTGCACGGGCAGGGCATCGACCTGCCCGGTGTCGACGTGGTCGTCGATGGCCACGTGCCGCTGGGCAGCGGGCTGTCGTCATCGGCGGCGCTGGAGTGCTCGGTCGCCGTCGCGCTCGCCGACCTCGTGCCCGCGGTGGCGGCGCTCGAGGTCACCGACCTGGCGGCCGCCTGCGTCACCGCCGAGAACGTCGTGGCCGGAGCGAGCACCGGTGGCCTCGACCAGACGGCGGCACTGCGGGCCCGTGAGGGCCACGCGATGCTGCTGGACTGCCGCGACTTCACGGTGGAGCACGTGCCGTGGTCGGTGGGCGCGGACGGCTGGACGGTGCTGGTCGTCGACACCCGGGCGCCGCACGCCCTCGTCGACGGACAGTACGCCGCCCGCCGACGCAGCTGTGAGGAGGCGGCCGTCCGTTTGGGCGTGCCCTCGCTCCGCGACGTCGCGGTGCCCGACCTGTCGTCCGCGCTGGAGCACCTGGCGCCCGACGACGTGCTGGTGCGTCGCACCCGGCACGTCGTCACCGAGATCGAGCGGGTGCGCGAGGCCGCCGTGGCACTGCGCTCGGCCGACGTGACGGCCCTGGGGTCGCTCATGACCGCGTCGCACGTCTCGCTGCGCGACGACTACGAGGTCTCGTGCGCCGAGCTCGACGTCGTCGTCGACACCGCGCTCGGCTGTGGCGCGGCCGGGGCCCGCATGACCGGTGGCGGCTTCGGCGGCTCCGCGATCGCCCTCGTGCGCCACGACGAGGGGGCGCGGGTGGCGGACGCCGTGGCCGGCGCCTTCGAGGCACGCGGGTGGCGGCCACCGCAGGTCCTGGAAGCCGTGCCGTCCGGCCCGGCGGGGCGCGCTCAGCCCAGGTCGTAGTCGACCGTCACCGCGGCGTGGTCGCTCCACCGCTGGTCGTAGGCCGCGGCGCGGCCCACGGAGGCAGCCACCGCGGTCTTCGCCAGCGCCCGGCTCGCGAGCTGGTAGTCGATACGCCACCCGGCATCGTTGTCGAACGCCTTCCCTCGCCACGACCACCAGGTGTAGGGACCCGGCCCGGGCCCGTGCAGCTCGCGGTGCGTGTCCACCCAGTCGCCGAACTCGAACCATCGGTCGAAGTAGGCGCGCTCCTCGGGCAGGAAGCCGGCCTTCTTGAGGTTGCCCTTCCAGTTCTTCAGGTCGTCCTCGCGGTGGGCGACGTTGAGGTCACCGGTGACCACGGCCAGGGCGCCCTCGGCGGCCCAGGCCTGCAGCCGGGCAGTGACGGCGTCGAGGAAGCGGTACTTCTCCAGCTGCCGTGGGGTGTCGGCCTCCCCGGTGTGCACGTAGGTGGAGACGACGCTGACCACGCCCGCAGGACTGGGCAGGTCGACCTCGACCCATCGGCCGCTCGCATCGAACTCCTCGGGTCCGACGCCCACCTGCACGCGCAGCGGCTCGAGCCGGCTGATGACGGCGACCCCGGCGCGCCCCTTGTCCGCCGCCTCGGTGTGCGCGACGTGCCAGCCACCGAGGCCGGCCTCGTCGAGCGCCTGGCCGAGCTGGGCGTCGGTGGCCCGCACCTCCTGCAGGCAGAGCACGTCGGCCCCCTGGTCGGCGAGCCACTGCACTCCGTCGCGTCGGGCGCAGGCCCGGATGCCGTTGACGTTGGCCGTGATCACTCGCATGTCCCTATTGTCCGTGCTCGGCAGGGCTGCTCCGCACTAGGGTGACCGCCATGGCCGACGAGACCGCCGACACCCGCCCCGCACCTGCTCCGTCCACGGGGCAGGCCCCCGACGACACCGGGCACCAGAACGGCGGACACACCGTGACGACCACCCCGGCCTCGCCGCAGGACGACGTGGTCACCACCCGGCACACGCTCCGGGTCGGCCGCCGCACCCTGCGCTACACCGCAACCACGGGGCGCGTGGTGCTGCGCGACGAGGTCTTCGAGGACGGAAAGTTCACGGGCTTCAAGCCCAAGGCCGAGATGTCCCTGACCGCCTACGTCGTCGACGCCCCGGCCGGGACGAACCGCCCGGTCACGTTCGCCTTCAACGGCGGGCCGGGTTCGTCCTCGGTCTGGCTGCACCTCGGCCTGTTCGGTCCCCGGCGGGTCGTCATGGGCGACGTCGGCGAGCTCCTCGCTCCCCCGTACGCCCTCGAGGACAACGCCCAGTCGCTGCTCGCGGTCAGCGACCTCGTGTTCATCGACCCGGTCTCCACCGGGTACTCGCGCGCGGTCGAGGGCGGGACCACGAAGGACTACCACGGCTACACCGGCGACATCGAGAGCGTCGGCGAGCTGATCCGGCTGTGGACCACCCGGCACAACCGCTGGATGTCGCCCAAGTTCCTGGCCGGCGAGTCCTACGGCACCCTGCGAGCCGCCGCGCTGGCGGAGCACCTGCAGACCCGCCACGGCATGTACCTCAACGGCGTCATGCTGATCTCCAGCGTGCTCGACCTCGGGTCGATCGGCCTGCACGAGCCGGAGGACCGCGGGTACGCCAACTTCCTGCCGACCTATGCCGCCGTCGCGCACTACCACGGCAAGCACGGCCGGCGGAGCCTGCGCAGCGTGCTCGCTGAGGCCGAGGGGTATGCCGCGCGCGACTACCCGTGGGTGCTCTCCCGCGGCAACCGGCTCACCCGCGCGGAGCGCGCCGAGGCCGTCACCACCCTCGCCCGGCTCACCGGCCTGAGCGAGGACTACGTCGACCGCGCCGACCTGCGCATCGAGCACGTGCGCTTCTTCACCGAGCTGCTGCGCGACCAGCGCCTGGCCGTCGGACGGCTCGACAGCCGCTTCACCGGGCCGCTGGGCAGCGCTCTCGCCGAGGCCTACGACGCCGACCCCAGCCACGACGCCATCGCCGGCCCGTATGCCGCCGCCTGGAACCACTACGTGCGCAGCGAGCTCGAGTACAAGAACGACCTTCCCTACGTGCAGATCTCGGCCAAGGCGCACGAGGAGTGGTCGTACAAGGAGTTCGAGGGCCGGGCGGTCAACGTCGCACCCAAGCTGGCCCGGGCCATGCGCGCCAACCCGCACCTGCGGGTTCACGTGGCCTACGGCTACCACGACGGCGCCACCCCGTACTTCGCAGCGCAGGACGTCATCGCCCACCTGCAGGTGCCGCAGTCCCTGGTCGACAACATCGAGCACGCCTACTACGAGGCCGGCCACATGATGTACGTGCACGAGCCGAGCCGACTGCAGCAGAGCGCGGACCTCGCGGACTTCGTCACCCGCGCCAGCCAACCCTGACGCATTCACGCATGACCTGACGCACCCACACATGAGGAAAGGCCCGGCTCACCAGAGCCGGGCCTTTCCTCATGTGCCGTCGCAGACGTAGCGCCACCCCAACCTCATCGAATGACGCCACCTCATTGAATGACGCAAATGCAGAAAGGCCCCGCACTGAGTGCGGGGCCTTTCTTCAAAGTATGTTCGGCTGCGTCCTACTCTCCCACACCGTCACCAGTGCAGTACCATCGGCGCTGAAGGGCTTAGCTTCCGGGTTCGGAATGGGACCGGGCGTTTCCCCTTCGCTATGACAGCCGAAACTCTATGGAGATGTCAATCAGGTGTTCCCGACCGTTTCTCGGGAACCGCACAGTGGACGCGAAGCAATCTTCTCTGCCTTTTCAGCAGAAGTGTGTAGTCAAGTTGTCGGCCTATTAGTACCAGTCAGCTGCATGCATTGCTGCACTTCCACATCTGGCCTATCAACCCAGTAGTCTAGCTGGGAGCCTCTCGGGGCAAGCCCCGTGGAAACCTCATCTTGAAGCGTGCTTCCCGCTTAGATGCTTTCAGCGGTTATCACTTCCGAACGTAGCTAATCAGCGGTGCCCTTGGCAGGACAACTGACACACCAGAGGTTCGTCCATCCCGGTCCTCTCGTACTAGGGATAGCCCTTCTCAAGTTTCCTACGCGCACAGCGGATAGGGACCGAACTGTCTCACGACGTTCTAAACCCAGCTCGCGTACCGCTTTAATGGGCGAACAGCCCAACCCTTGGGACCTACTCCAGCCCCAGGATGCGACGAGCCGACATCGAGGTGCCAAACCATGCCGTCGATATGGACTCTTGGGCAAGATCAGCCTGTTATCCCCGGGGTACCTTTTATCCGTTGAGCGACGGCGCTTCCACAAGCCACCGCCGGATCACTAGTCCCGACTTTCGTCCCTGCTCGACATGCCTGTCTCACAGTCAAGCTCCCTTGTGCACTTACACTCAAAACCTGATTGCCAACCAGGCTGAGGGAACCTTTGGGCGCCTCCGTTACCTTTTAGGAGGCAACCGCCCCAGTTAAACTACCCACCAGGCACTGTCCCTGATCCGGATCACGGACCGAGGTTAGATATCCAGAACGACCAGAGTGGTATTTCAACGTTGACTCCACACACACTGGCGTGCATGCTTCACAGTCTCCCACCTATCCTACACAAGCCGTACCGAACACCAATACCAAGCTGTAGTAAAGGTCCCGGGGTCTTTCCGTCCTGCTGCGCGTAACGAGCATCTTTACTCGTAGTGCAATTTCGCCGAGTTCGTGGTTGAGACAGTGGAGAAGTCGTTACGCCATTCGTGCAGGTCGGAACTTACCCGACAAGGAATTTCGCTACCTTAGGATGGTTATAGTTACCACCGCCGTTTACTGGGGCTTAAATTCTCAGCTTCGCTCCGAAGAGCTAACCGGTCCTCTTAACCTTCCAGCACCGGGCAGGCGTCAGTCCGTATACATCGTCTTGCGACTTCGCACGGACCTGTGTTTTTAGTAAACAGTCGCTTCTCCCTGGTCTCTGCGGCCCTTCACCCTAGGAGGCAAGCTCCTTCAGGGTCCGGGCCCCCCTTCTCCCGAAGTTACGGGGGCATTTTGCCGAGTTCCTTAACCACGATTCACTCGATCGCCTTGGTATTCTCTACCTAACCACCTGAGTCGGTTTGGGGTACGGGCGGCTCGAACCTCGCTAGAAGATTTTCTTGGCAGCATAGGATCACCCTGCTTCCCGCATACGCGGTCACTATCAGGTCTCAGGATATGTGCGACACGGATTTGCCTATGTCGCTCCCTACACCCTTGGACGTGGACTACCATCGCCACGCGGAGGCTACCTTCCTGCGTCTCTCCATCGCTTGACTACTACTAGATCGGGTCGCGCGCTCCACCACCAGTCCTTCCCCGAAGGGTCGGTGCCGGCGGCTTCGGGCGCTTAGCATCACTAGGTTCATCATGGGCGGTTCTTCGCCGGTTCCGGAATATCAACCGGATGTCCATCGACTACGCCTGTCGGCCTCGCCTTAGGTCCCGACTTACCCAGGGCAGATTAGCTTGACCCTGGAACCCTTGGTTATTCGGCGGACGGGTTTCTCGCCCGTCATTCGCTACTCATGCCTGCATTCTCACTCGTGTGGCCTCCACGGCTGGATCACTCCGCCGCTTCCCTGGCCACACGACGCTCCCCTACCCATCAACACGCCTGGACACCGAACCCGCAGGTGTCGGTGCCGAGCAAATATGTCAATGCCACAGCTTCGGTGGTGTGCTTGAGCCCCGCTACATTGTCGGCGCGGAATCACTTGACCAGTGAGCTATTACGCACTCTTTAAAGGGTGGCTGCTTCTAAGCCAACCTCCTGGTTGTCAATGCAACTCCACATCCTTTCCCACTTAGCACACGCTTAGGGACCTTAGCTGGTGGTCTGGGCTGTTTCCCTCTCGACTACGGAGCTTATCCCCCGCAGTCTCACTGCCACGCTCTCACTTACCGGCATTCGGAGTTTGGCTAACGTCAGTAACCTGGTGAGGCCCATTAGCTATCCAGTAGCTCTACCTCCGGTAAGAAACACGTGACGCTGCACCTAAATGCATTTCGGGGAGAACCAGCTATCACGGAGTTTGATTGGCCTTTCACCCCTACCCACAGCTCATCCCCTCAGTTTTCAACCTAAGTGGGTTCGGTCCTCCACGACGTCTTACCGTCGCTTCAACCTGGCCATGGGTAGATCACTCCGCTTCGGGTCTAGACCCCGCGACTAAAACGCCCTATTCGGACTCGCTTTCGCTACGGCTTCCCCACACGGGTTAACCTCGCCACGGAGCACTAACTCGCAGGCTCATTCTTCAAAAGGCACGCCGTCACCCCACAAGGAGGCTCCGACGGATTGTAGGCACACGGTTTCAGGATCTATTTCACTCCCCTCCCGGGGTACTTTTCACCTTTCCCTCACGGTACTTGTCCGCTATCGGTCACCAGGGAATATTTAGGCTTAGCGGGTGGTCCCGCCAGATTCACACGGGATTTCTCGGGCCCCGTGCTACTTGGGATGGGTCTTGGGAGTGCGTCGCGATTTCGTCTACGGGGGTAGCACCCTCTGTGCCGGGCCTTTCAATGCCCTTCGACTATCACACGCATTTGTAACTCCCTGCCAGCGTGTCAGCGCTGACCAAGACGTCCCACAACCCCGTACCTGCAACCCCTGACAGGTATCACACAGATACGGTTTGGCCTGATCCGCTTTCGCTCGCCACTACTCACGGAATCGCGGTTGCTTTCTCTTCCTGTGGGTACTGAGATGTTTCACTTCCCCACGTTCCCTCCCATCGCCCTATGTGTTCAGACGAGGGTGACTGGACTTGCCTCCAGCCGGGTTTCCCCATTCGGGCATCCTCGGATCACAGTCTGGTTATCGACTCCCCGAGGCTTATCGCAGATTCCTACGCCCTTCATCGGTTCCTGGTGCCAAGGCATCCACCGTGTGCCCTTAAAAACTTGAGCCACAAAGATGCTCGCGTCCACTGTGCAGTTCTCAAAAAACGGGCGGCCCCCCACACAACCGGCGCCTACCACACCAACCCCTCTTCACCCATCAAGGTGACCAGGAGCTGACCGTGTGGCGGTTCGACCGCAGTGAGGGTCCGATAAGCCGTCCAAGACGACCCGAAGGAGGCTTTCGCCCGAGCCTTCAGGACCCAACAACGTGCCAGGCGCCTCCCCCACCCCCCACCGCGTTCCACTGCCCTGCCCCCATCAACGACGGAGGAAGAGCTTGTACTTGCGACACGAGACGGTGTCAGCGCCAACTAATCGATGTTCCACCCTTGAGCACCCGCTGCCCCACACTCGGGGACAGACCGGGCTCTGGATCGCTTGCGCGACCAGTGCTCCTTAGAAAGGAGGTGATCCAGCCGCACCTTCCGGTACGGCTACCTTGTTACGACTTAGTCCCAATCGCCAGTCCCACCTTCGACAGCTCCCTCCCACAAGGGGTTGGGCCACCGGCTTCGGGTGTTACCGACTTTCGTGACTTGACGGGCGGTGTGTACAAGGCCCGGGAACGTATTCACCGCAGCGTTGCTGATCTGCGATTACTAGCGACTCCGACTTCATGGGGTCGAGTTGCAGACCCCAATCCGAACTGAGACCGGTTTTTTGGGATTCGCTCCACCTCACGGTTTCGCAGCCCTTTGTACCGGCCATTGTAGCATGCGTGAAGCCCAAGACATAAGGGGCATGATGATTTGACGTCATCCCCACCTTCCTCCGAGTTGACCCCGGCAGTCTCCTATGAGTCCCCACCATCACGTGCTGGCAACATAGAACGAGGGTTGCGCTCGTTGCGGGACTTAACCCAACATCTCACGACACGAGCTGACGACAACCATGCACCACCTGTATGCGAGTGTCCAAAGAGTTCTGCATCTCTGCAGCGTTCTCGCATATGTCAAGCCTTGGTAAGGTTCTTCGCGTTGCATCGAATTAATCCGCATGCTCCGCCGCTTGTGCGGGCCCCCGTCAATTCCTTTGAGTTTTAGCCTTGCGGCCGTACTCCCCAGGCGGGGAACTTAATGCGTTAGCTGCGGCACGGATCTCGTGGAATGAGACCCACACCTAGTTCCCAACGTTTACGGCATGGACTACCAGGGTATCTAATCCTGTTCGCTCCCCATGCTTTCGCTTCTCAGCGTCAGTAGTGGCCCAGAGACCTGCCTTCGCCATCGGTGTTCCTCCTGATATCTGCGCATTTCACCGCTACACCAGGAATTCCAGTCTCCCCTACCACACTCTAGCCTGCCCGTACCCACTGCAAGTCCGAGGTTGAGCCTCGGATTTTCACAGCAGACGCGACAAGCCGCCTACAAGCTCTTTACGCCCAATAATTCCGGACAACGCTCGCACCCTACGTATTACCGCGGCTGCTGGCACGTAGTTAGCCGGTGCTTCTTCTGCAGGTACCGTCACTTGCGCTTCTTCCCTGCTGAAAGAGGTTTACAACCCGAAGGCCGTCATCCCTCACGCGGCGTCGCTGCATCAGGCTTTCGCCCATTGTGCAATATTCCCCACTGCTGCCTCCCGTAGGAGTCTGGGCCGTGTCTCAGTCCCAGTGTGGCCGGTCGCCCTCTCAGGCCGGCTACCCGTCGTCGCCTTGGTGAGCCATTACCTCACCAACAAGCTGATAGGCCGCGAGTCCATCCCAGACCGAAAGACTTTCCACACCATACCCATGCGGATTGGTGTCATATCCGGTATTAGCTCCGGTTTCCCGGGGTTATTCCAGAGTCAGGGGCAGGTTACTCACGTGTTACTCACCCGTTCGCCACTGATCACCAGGAGCAAGCTCCTGGATCACCGTTCGACTTGCATGTGTTAAGCACGCCGCCAGCGTTCGTCCTGAGCCAGGATCAAACTCTCCATTGATGTTTAGCTCGTGACCCGAAGACCACGAAACTGCTACCCAAGAAGGGTTGTTTCACTGACTGAGCAAGAACAACTAGCCATTGCTAGAAATTCATTGTCAACCAAAGGATTTTCGTTCGACATGACCGCATCCCCAGACCTTTAGCCCGGTTCGCCGCCACCTCGAGACGAGGTAATTGGCATCGATTTTTGACACGCTGTTGAGTTCTCAAGGTTCGGACGC
>NZ_FOHB01000012.1 GCF_900111375.1 Pedococcus cremeus | reverse complement strand
GTCCCCCTCCAGCCGCCGCTGCACGGTCCGCGTCGAGCAGTGCAGCCCCGGCGCGAGCATCGAGGCGACGAACCCGTGCAGCTCAGGCCCCGGGTGCACCGGCACTCCGCCGCGCCGCTGGTCCTGGGTTCGTCGCTGCAGGTCCTCATCCACCTGGGCGGCCAGCGTGTCCATCGCCACCGCCTGCCGACCCCGGATCGCAGCGACCACCCGGTCACAGGCCAGCACATACCCCTCGGCCTGGTCCGCCGGCAGCGCCGCGACCTCACGCTGTGACATCGCCGCAAGCGTGGCCATCAGGTCGCGCGGGTCGGCGCACTCCACGGCAGCCGGGCTGAACACTCCTGCCTCCGTGGCTGACCTCGCGCCGCTCATCGGACCCCCCCGCTTCGAACGTATGTTCGAGTGTAGCGCAAGGCAGTGCGGGGTGGAAGGGTTCGGGAGAGGGAATCTTACTGGGAATCAAGGGCTTTCGGGCCGGGCAGTCGTTGCAACCCGCCCCGTGCGCGCGGCAGACCTACTTGTCGATGTCGCCGACGACGAAGAACATCGAGCCCAGGATCGCCACCATGTCGGCGATGAGGTTGCCCGGCAGCACCTCGGCCAGCACGGCGACGTTGTTGAACGAGGCCGACCGCAGCTTCAGTCGCCACGGGGTCTTCTCGCCGCGCGAGACGAGGTAGTAACCGTTGAGCCCCAACGGGTTCTCGGTCGCGGTGTAGAGGTCACCCTCGGGCACCTTGAGCACCTTCGGCAGCCGCACGTTCACCGGACCCTGGGGGAGCGAGTGCAGCCGTTCGAGGCACGCGTCGGCGAGGTCGAGGCTGACGTGCACCTGCTCGAGGAGCACCTCGAGGCGCGAGAGGCAGTCACCCGCAGTACGCGTGACGACGCGGCCGGGGCCACTCGGCCCGAACAGCTCGCCGTACGCGAGGTACGGCTCGTCGCGCCTCAGGTCGAGGTCGACCCCCGAAGCGCGGGCGATCGGGCCTGAGACCCCATACGCACCAATGAGCTCCGCCGTCAGGACTCCCACGCCGCGGGTCCGTGCCTCGAGGATCTCGTTGCCCACGATGAGCGACTCGAGCTCCGGCAGCCGCCCGCGGACCGCGCGCACGGCATACCTGACCCGCTCCAGCCAGCCGGCCGGGAGGTCCTCCTTGAGCCCGCCGACGCGGTTGAACATGTAGTGCATCCGGCCGCCGGAGGCCTCCTCCATGACGGCCTGCAGCTCCTCCCGCTCGCGGAACGCGTAGAAGACCGGCGTGATCGCGCCGAGCTCGAGTGGGTAGGAGCCGAGGAACATCAGGTGGTTGAGCACCCGGTTCAGCTCGGCGAGCAGCGTGCGCGCCCAGACCGCGCGCTCCGGCACCTCCATGCCGAGCATGCGTTCGACACCGAGCACGACGCCGAGCTCGTTCGAGAACGCCGAGAGCCAGTCGTGCCGGTTGGCCAGCACCACGATCTGGCGGTAGTCGCGCACCTCGAACAGCTTCTCGGCGCCGCGGTGCATGTATCCGACGATCGGCTCCGCGGAGACGATCCGCTCACCGTCGACGACGATGCGCAGGCGCAGGACACCGTGGGTCGCCGGGTGCTGGGGGCCGATGTTGAGCACCATGTCGGCGGTCGCGAGCCCGCCCGCGCCCATGCCGACAGTGAGCTCCCGCTGCCCGGCCGACGAGGTCATGCCGCCATCCTGCCCCATCACCGTGACACCGCGTCGGTATGCCGCGTGCGCACCTTTCGCGGGCGCGTTCAGCGGCCGCCGAGTCAGGGCTGCCGAGTCAGGGCTGCCGAGCCAGGGCAGCCGAGCCAGGGCAGCCGGAGGCTCAGCTCGGGCAGCCGGGCAGGTTGTCGACGGCGACCGCGCGGCCCTGGTCGTCGAGCCGCACCAGCACGAGGTCCTCGCCCTTCCTGAGGGCGGCCATCTCCTTGACCGTGGCCGAGCGGGTCTGCTGCGGCTCGCCCTCCTTGACGCAGTGGTGGTAGAGCACCCGCGCATCGGCGGTGACCGGGATGCGGTAGACGAGCTTGTCGTTCTGGTTGGTGAAGGGCCTGCCCTTGAACGGCGACAGCGGCACGCCGTCGCGGGCGAGCTTGGCGTCGTCGAGGCCCTTCCAGGTCCACCGGTCGAGCACGAGCACAGGGGTGCCGCCGACGTCCTTGAGGTCCGTGACGGTGCCGAAGTCGTAGGTGCGCCCCACCACGTCGCTGGTGGGCTTGGCCGGCTCCGACGTCTTCGCCTTCCCCGACGACTGCTTCGGCGACGCGGTCACGGTGGGCGTGACCGTCACGGTCACCGGGGAGCCGCTCTGGGCCGAGCCACCACCGCAGGCCGTCAGCGCCAGGGAGGCAGCCGCGGCGGCGGCCAGCAGCACGTGCGCGGTCACGCGCGGGCTCTTCTGCGAGGTCATGGTCGTTCGCCGGGTCATGAGGGACGGGGGTCCTTCGGTCGGGTGCAGGCGGGGGTCCAGCAGCCCTTCAGTGTGCCGGGACCGGACACCTGCGACAAAACCGGCGACCGTCCCGGTGACCCGCCGACCCTCGCGGTGGACACGCGTCATGACGCCGAAGGCGGTGGTGCAGGCTTGTCCCGTGGCCCCTGCTCCCGTCGATGTCGATGCCGCCCACCTGCTCGATCTGACCGACCCCGCCGTCGTCGCGGACCCGTACCCGCACCTGGCCCGGCTCCGCGACACCGCGCCGGTGGCCTGGCACAGCGGGCTCGGCACCTGGCTCGCCACCAGCCACGAGGCCTGCGGCGCGGTGCTCCGCGACCGCCGGCTCGGTCGCGTCTTCGGTCCCCGTACCCCGGAGGACGACTGGGAGACCTTCAACTGGCTGCACGCCGACTCGATCCTCGACAGCGAGCCGCCGAAGCACACCCGCCTGCGCCGGCTCGTGTCCGGCGCGTTCGGCCGCGGCCACGTCGCCCGGCTGGCCCCGCGCATCGAGGAGCTGGCCGGCCGGCTCCTCGACGAGGCCGCCCCCGCCGGGAGCACCGAGCCGTTCGACGTCCTGGCGTCGTATGCCGAGCCGCTGCCCGTCCTCGTGATCGCCGAGCTGCTCGGGGTGCCCGAGTCCGAGCGCGAGCCGCTGCGGCCCTGGTCGCAGGCCATCGTGAAGATGTACGAGGTCGACCGCACGCCGGAGCACGAGGCCGAGGCGCGCCGGGCCAGCGCCGACTTCTCCGCCTACGTCGAGGAGCTCGCCGCCCACCGCGCCCGCCACCCCGGCAACGACCTCCTCACCGACCTCGTGCAGGCCCGCGACGGCAGCGACCGCCTGTCCGCGCGCGAGCTCGTCGCCACGGGAGTGCTGCTCCTCAACGCCGGCCACGAGGCCAGCGTCAACGGTTTCGGCAACGGGCTGCACTCCTTCCTCACCGCCGACCCGCGTCCGGAGGTGGACGTCGAGGACCCGGCAGCGGTGGAGCGGCTGGCCGAGGAGTTCCTCCGGCACGACTCGCCGCTGCACCTGTTCGAGCGCACCGCCAAGGAGCCGGCCGACGTGGCGGGGATCCACCTCGAGCCGGGCGACAAGGTCGCCGCCCTGCTCGGCGCGGCGAACCGTGACCCCGCGGTCTTCGCCGACCCCGACCGCTTCGACCCGGGCCGCGACCCCAACCCGCACCTGGCCTTCGGCGCGGGGATCCACTTCTGCATCGGTGCGCCCCTGGCCCGGCTCGAGCTGCAGATCTCGTTGCGCACGCTGCTGCGCCGGTTCCCCCACCTCGACGTCGTCGCGGCGGAGCGGCGGCCGACGTTCGTCCTGCGCGGGTTCGAGCGGCTGGTCGTCAGCCCACGCGCTTGAGCGCCCACCAGAAGTCGCCGAACCCGCCCCGCGCGGTCAGCGACGCGGCCGCCGAGGCGTGCGACAGCGCCCGCAGGTAGGCAGCCGGGTCGTCGGCGGCCAGCTGCCGCGGCGGGGGTGCGCCCTGCACGCCGAGTCCGCGCAGCGCGGTGCGCTGGTCGACCAGCTCGTCGTGGTCGAGGCTGTCCATCGCCACGTGGGCGGTGAGGTCACAGCTCCCGTCCGGCACGGGGTCGACGACGGTGCCCTCCCGGTATGCCGTGAGCGTGCCTCCCGCAGGACGCTCGCCCCCGCGGTGGCCGTAGTCGACCGCGACCGCCACGCCGCTGCGCACCCGCCCGAGGAGGTCCGACCAGGCCGAGTCGCGGCTGGTGCCGACCTCCACCCGGTCACCGGGAGCGACCGTGTCCCAGTGGCTGCGCACCCACCGCATCTCGTCGTCGGTCACCTCGTCGCCGAGCGACTCCCCACCCGTGGCGGGGTCGACGAGCACCTCGCGCAGCCGCCCGGTGTCGTCGGCCTCGGCGATCGTGCACGGCACGACGTCGAGCCACTCGTGGGCGACGACCAGGGTGGCGTCGAACCCGGCGAAGGCGTCGGGGAGCGCCTCGCCCCCGGGCGACACCAGCCAGTCGACGTCGGAGGACAGGACGGTGGGGCGTTCCACCACGTCGACACCGGTGAGCGCGATGTCGCGGTCGAGGGTGCGCAGCTGGGTCAGCAGCTCCCCCCGCCCGCAGCCGACGTCGACGATGCGGCCACAGCCCTCGTCGGCGGCGAGCTGCAGCAGCGCGCCGGCGAGCACCGGCCCGAGCGGTCCGTGCGTCGCGGTGGTGAAGTGACCGGCCGGTCCGGACGTCGAGCGGTAGAAGCCCGCGCGGCCGTAGAGCGCGTCGTACCACGCCTCGCGCCACGGCACCCCTGCCGCCAACCCACCCACGGCGCCACCGTAGTCGGCGAGCGTCGTCCACGCCTTCCGTCGGGCGGCGTAGATCCGGTCGCACGTCCGCGCGGTAGCGTGCCGCCGTGACTTCCGCCGAGGAGCGCCCCGCGCGCCTGAAGGTCGGCGTGGTCGGTGCAGGGAGGGTCGGCGCCGTCCTCGGCGCCGCCCTGCGCAGCGCCGGCCACCAGGTCGTGGCCGTGTCCGGCGTCAGCAAGGCCTCGCGGCGCCGGGCCGCGGAGCTGCTGCCCGGCATACCGGTGGTGCCCGTCGAGGAGGTGGTGGCGCAGGCCGAGCTGGTGCTGCTGGCCGTGCCCGACGACGCCCTGACCGACCTCGTCGCCGGGCTGAGCGCGACCCGCGCCTGGCAGGCGGGGCAGCTGGTGGTGCACACGTCGGGCCGGCACGGCCTCGACGTCTTCGAGCCGGCGCTGCCGTTCCACGTGTTGGGTCTGGCGGTGCACCCGGCGATGACCTTCACGGGCACCGCCATGGACATCGACCGGCTCGCGGACTGTTGTTTCGGTGTGACCGCCCCCGAGCCGCTGCGGCCGGTGGCCGAGGCGCTGGTGCTCGAGGTCGGCGGGGAGCCGGTCTGGATCGAGGAGCGGCACCGGGCGCTCTACCACGCAGCCCTGGCCCACGGCGCCAACCACCTCGTCACCCTGATCGCCCAGTCGATGGAGGCGCTGGCAGCCGCCGGGGTCACCGACCCGCACCGGATGCTGGAGCCGCTGGCCTCCGCGGCCCTGGACAACAGCCTGCGCGCGGGTGACGCCGCTCTCACCGGTCCGGTCGCACGGGGCGATGTCGGTACGGTTGCCGAGCACCTGCGCCAGCTCGAGCCGCTCTCCCCGGACATCCGGGCCACCTACGTGGCCCTCGCCCGGGCGACGGCGGAGCGGGCGCTGGCGAGCGGGCGGCTGCGGCCGACGGCGGCCGAACCCCTGCTGGACATCCTTGCGAGCGATCAGGAGCGATAGGTGAGTGACCTGAGCACGAGCGCCATCGTGGTGGCGCGCACGCGCGACGAGCTGCGCGCGGCGCGTGCCGAGCTCGGCGACGGGGACGTCGCCGTCGTCATGACGATGGGGGCGCTGCACGAGGGGCACGCGACCCTGATCCGCACGGCTCGCAGGCGCGCTCGGCACGTCGTCGTCACGATCTTCCTCAACCCGCTGCAGTTCGGACCCCACGAGGACCTGTCGCGGTACCCGCGCACCTTCGACGCCGACATGGAGATCTGCCGCAAGGCCGGCGTCGACCTCGTCTTCGCCCCGACGCCTGACGTCATCTACCAGGACGGTGACCCCGGCGTGCGCATCTCGGCCGGCCCGCTCGGTGCCGTGCTCGAGGGCCAGGCCCGGCCCGGTCACTTCGACGGCATGCTCACCGTGGTGGCGAAGCTGCTGCACCTGACCCGGGCCGACAGCGCCTACTTCGGGCAGAAGGACGCCCAGCAGCTGCTGCTGATCCGCCGCATGGTGCGCGACCTCGACTTCCCGGTCGACGTGGTCTCGGTGCCGACGGTGCGCGAGCCCGACGGCCTCGCCATGAGCTCGCGCAACACCTACCTCACACCGTCGGACCGCGAGGTCGCCCTGTGCCTGTCGCAGGCGCTGAGGGCGGGCGCCGATGCTGCGGCCGAGGGACCCTCCGCGATCCGGCGTGCCGCGCGGGCGGTGCTGGTGGCCGAGCCGCTGGCGCTCATCGACTACCTCGTTCTGGTGCACCCGACGACGCTCGAGGACGTCCCCGAGTGGTACCGCGGCGAGGCCCTGCTCGCTGTGGCCGGCCGGGTCGGGACCACCCGGCTCATCGACAACCTGCCCATCAAGGTCGGCCCCGGTGGTGGCGCTCTCGAGGTCTTCTCGGACGTGCACGCCGAGCCGCCGGCACAGGACTGAGGCCCTCGTGCAGCGCTTCATGCTCTACGCCAAGATCCACCGGGCCACGGTCACCCAGGCCGACCTGCACTACGTGGGGTCGCTGACCGTCGACCGCGACCTCCTCGACGCCGCGGGGCTGCTGCCGGGAGAGCGCGTCGACGTCGTCGACATCGACAACGGCAACCGGCTGACGACCTACGTCATCGAGGGGGAGCGCGGCTCGGGCACTCTCTGCGTCAACGGGGCGGCCGCCCGCCTGATCGCCCCGGGCGACAAGGTGATCGTGATCGCGTATGCCGCGATGGACGACGCCGAGGCCCGCACCTTCGAGCCGCACGTCGTCTTCGTCGACGAGCACAACCGGGTGGTCGAGGTCGGCCACGACGCCGGCCAGGTGCCCGACGGCTACGGCCTGCTGACCTCGGCCGTCCCGCGCAGCAGCGACACCGTCGGGGTCCTCGGTGGCTGACGGCCCGGGTGAGGTCGTCGACGTGGCGGCCGTGGCCGACGAGGCCGACGAGGCCGACGAGGCCGACATGAGCGACGCCTCGCGGGAGCGGCCCCAGCGCCACGACCTGCGCCTGCCGGCCAGGCTGGTCGCGCCGGCCCCGGGCTGGACGGTCGCCGCCGACGTCATCGTCGTCGGCTCGGGCATCGCCGGGCTGACTGCCGCGCTGCGCCTGCGCCAGCGGGTCGACCGGGTGCTGCTCGTCACCAAGACGGTGCTCAGCGCCGGCTCGACTCTGTGGGCCCAGGGCGGCATCGCAGCCGCGCTCGCGCCGGAGGACACCCCGGAGGAGCACCTGCAGGACACGCTCGTGGCCGGCGTCGGCATCTGCGACGTCGACGCGGTCACCGCGCTCGTGAACGAGGGACCCCGGCGGGTGCGCGAGCTGGTGGGTCTCGGTGCCGAGTTCGACCTCGACGCCGAGGGTGCGCTGAAGCTGACGAGGGAAGGCGGCCACGGCCGCGACCGCATCGCGCACGCCGGGGGCGACGCCACGGGTCGGGAGATCTCCCGCGCCCTCATCGCCGCGCTCGAGGCCGTCAGGGAGGACCCGGGCATCGAGGTGATCGAGCACGCCCTCGTCGTCGACCTCCTCCAGGACGCCGACCAGCGGGTCTGCGGCGTGACCCTGCACGTGATCGGCGAGGGGCAGATCGACGGCGTCGGCGCTGCACACGCCCGAGCCGTGGTGTTGGCGACTGGTGGCCTGGGCCAGGTCTACTCGTCGACGACCAACCCCTCGGTCGCGACGGGTGACGGCATGGCGGCCGCGCTGCGCGCGGGTGCGCTCATGGCCGACCTCGAGTTCGTGCAGTTCCACCCGACCGTGCTGTGGCTGGGCGAGGGCAGCACGGGCCAGCAGCCGCTCATCTCTGAAGCGGTGCGCGGCGAGGGCGCGTTCCTCGTCGACCGCGACGGGGTGCGGTTCATGGAGGGCCGTCACCCCATGGCCGACCTCGCACCGCGCGACGTGGTGGCGCGCGCCATCGTCGACCGCATGCGCGACACGGGGGAGGACCACGTCTACCTCGACGCCCGGCACCTCGGCCGCGAGTTCCTCGAGCAGCGCTTCCCCTCGATCGTCGCGCGGTGTCGTGAGCTCGGCTTCGACCCGGCCACCGACCTGCTGCCCGTCGCGCCGGCGCAGCACTACGCCTCCGGTGGTGTGCGCACCGACCTCGACGGGCGGGCCTCCCTACCGGGCCTCTACGCCTGCGGAGAGGTCGCCTGCAGCGGCGTGCACGGCGCGAATCGGCTGGCCTCCAACTCCCTGCTCGAGGGTCTGGTCTTCGCCAACCGGATCGCCGACGACATCACCGCCCGGCTCGCCTCCGGTGAGCTCCCGCAGACCACGCCCGTCGAGCCGTCCGGCCCCGCGGCGCTGCTCGACCCGTCGCAGCGCGTTGCCGTGCAGCACGCCATGACCGTCGGTGCCGGAGCAGTGCGCTCGGCAGCTTCGCTTGCGTCGACCGCCCGCCGCCTCGCCGAGCTGGCCCTCTCGACGACGGCGACCGTGCCCGGGCCCGGTGCCTGGGAGACGACCAACCTGCTGCACGTCGGCCAGCTGCTCACCCTGACGGCCGCCCTGCGCGAGGAGACCCGAGGCGGGCACGTCCGCTCCGACTTCCCCGAGCGCGACGGCGAGCACTGGCGCGGCCACAGCTGCGCCGAGCGCCGCCCCGACGGCTCGGTCACCACGTCCTTCCAGCCCGTGCCACCCCAGGACCTCACATGAGCGACACCCCCGCCGATCTCGGATTCCCGGCTCCCGACGCCGAGGCCCTGGTGCGCACCGCGCTCGACGAGGACCTCGGGCCGGACGACCTCGACGTCACCACCCTGGCCACCTTCGACGCCGAGGCCACCTGCCGCGCCGAGGTCGTCGCCCGCGCCGACGGGGTCGTCGCCGGGCTGCCCGTGGTTCCCCTCGTGTTCCGCGAGGTGGCAGCCCGTCTCGGCCTGCCCGAGCCCGTGGTCACCGTCTCCGCCTCCGACGGCGACAGGGTCACCCGGGGTGAGGTGCTGGCCACCGTGGAGGGGCGCACCCAGGTGCTGCTCATCGGCGAGCGGACGATGCTCAACATCCTGTCCCGCCTCTCCGGGGTGGCCACCCACACCCGGCGCTGGGCCGACGCGCTCGAGGGCACCCGCTGCACCGTGCTCGACACCCGCAAGACCACGCCGGGCATGCGGTCGCTGCAGAAGTACGCCGTGCGCGCCGGTGGCGGCACCAACAAGCGCATGGGCCTCTACGACACGGCGATGATCAAGGACAACCACAAGCTGGCGGCTGGGAGCCTCACCGCGGCATACCGGGCCATCCGCGAGCGGTTCCCCGACGTGCCCGTGCAGGTCGAGGTGACCACGGTCGACGAGGCGCTCGAGGCGGTGCGGATGGGCGCGCGGTTCGTGATGTGCGACAACATGCCCGTCGAGCTGCTCCGCGAGACGGTCGAGGCGGTGCGCGCCACGGGTGAGCAGGTGGAGATCGAGGCCACGGGCGGCCTCACCCTCGACGTCGCGCACGACTACGCCGCCACGGGCATCGACTACCTCTCGGTGGGCGGGCTGACCCACTCCTCGCCGATCCTCGACATCGCCCTCGACTTCGTCGACGCCTGACGTGTTCCAGCGGTGACCGCAGCGACCGGCAGCGCGCCACTCGTTGCGCCGATCGCGGCAGAAGAGCAGCAACGGTCGCCCTGGTGCCGATCGTTGCTGTGAGGTCAGGCGTCGTCGGCCGGCAGCAGGTGGCGCAGGTACCGGGCCGGCCCCTCGAGGAACCGGCGGTAGTGGTCCACCACGTCGAGGTCCTCCCAAGCCCGTTCGTGCATACCGGTCTCGTCGAGCTCGAGGATCCGTGCGCCGGGCAGGCTGGTCAGGATCGGTGAGTGCGTCGCCACCAGCACCTGCGTGCCCCGCTGGCCGGACAGCTGGGCGAGCGTGCCGACGAGCGCGAGCTGCGCCGAGAACGACAGCCCTGCCTCGGGCTCGTCCATGACGAAGAACCCCTCGCCCTCGAACCGCCGGGTCCGCAGCATCTCGAGGAACGACTCCCCGTGGCTGAGCTCGTGGAACGCCGGATCCCGACGGGGACGGTCGGGGCGCAGCTCGTCTCCGTCCACTCCCACGTCCTCGAGGTAGGTGAAGTGGCCGTGCATGGTCTCGGCACGCAGGAAGTAGCCCCACCTCGACGCACCCGCGCCGCGGACCAGCCGCAGCGCCTCGTGCAGCGGCGACTCGGTCGCGCGGGTCGAGTGACGGGCGTTGACCGAGCCGCCCTCTCCCGAGAGGCCGTACGCCATGGCGACCGCCTCGACGATCGTCGACTTCCCGGATCCGTTCTCGCCTACGAGGATCGTGGCCGGCTCGAGGTCGAGACCGTCGCGCATGAACTGGGCGACCGCGGGCACGGTGAGCGGCCAGCGGTCCTCCGGCAGGGCGGCATACGGGCTCGCTTCCACCCTGCGCACGGGCAGCGGCACCGTCCAGTCCGCCATGAGGGGCACTGTATGCCGGTGGGTACCCTTTGGGGGTGAGTGAGACCCCCACCCAGCACCCCGACAGCGACCTCCCCGAGCAGATGCGCGTGCGCCACGAGAAGCGCGAGAAGCTGCTCGAGGCGGGCAAGCAGGCCTACCCGGTCGCGGTCGAGCGCACGCACACCCTCGAGCAGGTGCGCGAGCAGTGGGCCCACCTCGAGACCGGTGAGGAGACCCAGGACGTCGTCGGCGTCGCGGGTCGGGTGATCTTCATCCGCAACACCGGCAAGCTCTGCTTCGCCACCCTCCAGGAGGGCATCGGCACGCGCCTGCAGGTCATGCTCAGCCTGGCCGAGGTGGGCGAGGAGGCGCTCGCCGACTGGAAGGCGCACGTCGACCTCGGCGACCACGTCTTCGTGCGCGGCCGCGTCATCTCCTCCAAGCGGGGCGAGCTGTCGGTGATGGCCAGCGAGTGGCAGATGGCGTCGAAGGCGCTGCGTCCGCTGCCGGTGCTGCACAAGGAGCTCTCCGAGGAGTCGCGGGTGCGCCAGCGCTACGCCGACCTCATCGTGCGCCAGGAGGCCCGCGACATGGTGCGCACCCGCGCCGCCATCGTGAAGGCCATCCGCACGACGCTGGAGGAGCGCGGCTTCCTCGAGATCGAGACCCCCGTGCTGCAGCTGATCCACGGCGGCGCGACGGCTCGGCCGTTCCACACCCACATCAACGCCTTCGACCAGGCGATGACGCTGCGCATCGCGCTCGAGCTCAACCTCAAGAAGGCCGTCGTCGGCGGCGTCGACAAGGTCTTCGAGATCGGCCGCATCTTCCGCAACGAGGGCGTCGACTCCACGCACAGCCCCGAGTTCACGATGCTCGAGGCCTACGAGGCCTACGGTGACCAGCACACCATGGCCGAGCTGATGCGCGACATGTTCCTCGCGGCTGCCGACGCCGTCGGCACCCGGCAGATCGAGACCCCCAAGGGCGTCGTCGACCTCGACGGCGAGTGGCGCTGGCTGCCCGTCTACCGGGGCGTCAGCGAGGCCGTCGGCGAGACGATCACCCCGGAGACCGACGTCGAGACGCTGCGCGCGGTCGCCAAGCGCCACGACGTCGAGGTGGACCCGGCGTGGGAGGCGTCCAAGATCGTCACCGAGCTGCTCGGCGAGCTGGTCGAGCCGAACCTGCTCCAGCCGACCTTCCTGTGCGACTACCCGCCGCACGCCCAGCCGCTGGCCCGACCGCACCGCGACGACCCCGACAACCTCATCGAGGCGTGGGACCTCATCATCGCCGGCGTCGAGCGCGGCACCGCCTTCTCCGAGCTCGTCGACCCGGTGATCCAGCGCCGCATCCTCGAGCAGCAGTCGCTCAAGGCGGCCGGCGGCGACCCGGAGGCCATGCAGCTCGACGAGGACTTCCTGCGCGCGCTCGAGTACGGCGCCCCGCCGATGGGTGGCCTCGGGCTCGGCATCGACCGCCTCATCATGCTGTTCACGAACGCGAACATCCGCGAGACGATCCTGTTCCCGCACCTGAAGCCCGAGGCGCACTCATGAACGACGTGATGCCCTACGTCATCGCGTTGGTCCCCTCCATCGGTGTCGGAATCCTTTTCTGGATCGTCATCAAGAACATGATCGAGGGCGACCGGAAGGAAAGGCTCGCGCACTCCCAGTGGGAGGCCGAGCAGGCAGCGCTGGTTGAACAGAAAAGGCGAGTCGCAGAGAAAAGCGAGTCAGAGGCGCCGAAAAAGCAGGACACCGATTCCTGAGGGTGACTTTTCCCGAACGATTCCTGAGAGCGACTTTCTCCGGCAGTGGAATGGGTAGTACTTTGTGCGCGTCCATTCAGCTGAAAGGGAAAACTCCATGGCGCAGCGCGTGAAGATCATTCTCGAGGACGACCTCGACGGGAGCCCCGCCGACGAGACCGTGACCTTCGGCCTCGACGGTGTCACCTACGAGATCGACCTCAGCACGGACAATGCCGCGAAGCTGCGTGACGAGCTGGCCCCGTGGGTGGGGCACGCGCGTCGCTCCGGTGGTCGCAAGACCTCTGGTTCCGGCCGCGGGTCCTCGTCGTCGGCCGCCAAGCGCACCGACCTCGCGGCCGTTCGTGACTGGGCCCGCAAGAATGGTTACGAGGTCAGCGACCGCGGTCGTATCTCGGCAGAGATCCAGGCCGCCTACGACAAGGCGAACTGACCCGAGCAGACCACCTCAGGAGGACGCATTTCCGGCATTTCGCAGAACCCGGCCGGAAATGCGTCCTCCTCGGTTTTTCCTGAGGGTGCATTCGGGCCATTCGGTGACGCCGTCGCGCTCGCCGCTCTGATCGACACGCACCTGCCGTGGGTGCGTGTCTCGGCCAGTTCGGAAAGCGGCACCGTCGCGAACGCGACGCGACTGGCCTGGCGCTGGGACGACCTCCTCGCGGCGCAGGCGTCGGGCGAGGACCCGACCGCACCCTGGCGTGAGGCGCTGGCCGCCTCCACTGCGCGCCAGTACGGCCGCCCGGCCCCTCCCGCGGTGCCGGCCGCGTTCGTGCTCCAGTGGGCGCTCGAGGTGCCCGCAACCGTGGCCGCGTATGCCGTCGTGCTGGGCCCGTGGGACCCCGACCTCTCGGCGGCGTCGCTCAGCTTCGACCTCACGCCGCAGCTGTTCCCCGGCCACCTACGGCTCCGCGCCGCCCGACCCGCCACCGCCACAGGTGAGGCGAGACGGGCCGCCGCGCGGGCGGCCTACGAGGCGCTGGCCCGTCCGTTCGCGGCCACCTACGAGCCGGGGGTCCGGCTCGGCCCCCACCAGCGGCTGGCGATGGTCGACGACGTCTGGGCCATGGCCCTTCAACGCGCCCACCAAGCGGTCGCCGAGCGTCCCGCACCGCCGCCGCAGCGAGACTCCTGCTGCTTCATCTACGCCCTGCCGGGCACCCACGAGTGTGCCGGCTGCCCCCGCCTGCGGCGTCGCTGACGCCTCTGCCACCTCAGGCGTCGAACAGGCCCTCGAGCAGGTCGCCGTGCGCGTCGATGCGCTCGAGCACCTCGTCGAACATGAGGTGCTGCAGGGCCTCCCGGTCGTCGGCACCCGCCTCGACCTCGTCCCAGGTGCGCGGGGCGGCGCATGTGGGCGTCTCCCGGCCGCGCATCGAGTAGGGGCAGACCGTCGTCTTGGCGGCGACGTTCTGGCTCCAGTCGAGGAACACCTTGCCGGGTCGCAGCGACTTGGTCATCTTCCACAGGATGAGGTCGGGGTGCTTCTTGGTGAGCTCCTGCGCGAGCTGCTGCGCGAGGTCGCGCACCTGGTCGGAGGTCAGGTCGCCGCCGAGCGCGGCATACAGCTGCATCCCCTTGCTGCCACTCGTCACCGGGAAGAGGTCGAGGCCGAGGGCCTCGAGCCTCTCGCGCACGATGAGCGCCACCACCGCGCACTCGTGCAGCCCGGCGCCGGTGCCGGGGTCGAGGTCGATGACCAGCCGGTTGGGGTTCTGGGCCACGCCCTCGTCGTCGACCGTCCACTGCGGCACGTGGAACTCGATGGAGTTGAGGTTGACCAGGTAGGTCAGCGCGGCCAGGTCGTCGACGAGCGGGTAGGTCACGTCGTCGACCGGCACCCGCGCCAGCCATGACGGGGCGCCGCTCGGCAGGTTTTTCTCGAAGAAGCTCTGGTCGCCGACGCCGTGTGGCCACCGCACGCGCGTCACCGGCCGGTGGGCCAGGTGCGGCAGCATCACGTCGGCCACCTGGGCGTAGTAGCTGAGCACCTCGCCCTTGGTGGTCTCGGTGGAGGGGTAGAGCAGCTTGTCGAGGCTGGTCAGCTTCAGCTTCCGACCCGCCACCTGCACCGCGGTCGCCTCCGTCACAGGTCGCCTCCTGCTCCGGTCGCATCCGCCATGAGGTCGTCGGGCGTCACGTCCGTGCGCACCCCGAGGTATGCCGGCTGCCTCAGCCGCCCTTCCCGCGTCACTCCCAGCGCGCGCGCCTCCACGACGACCTCCGGGCGCACCCACGTCGCGTCCTTCGCGTCGAGGGCCGGCACCTCGTCGCAGAACGGCGAGGTGTCGGTGGTGAGCGGGGCGAGGAGGTCGGTGAGGCGTCGCTGCGCGGCGCCGGCGATGCCGCTGCCCATCTTCCCGGCATACCTCCACCCGTCCGGGCTCGGCACACCCAGCAGCACGGCACCGAGCCGGCCCGCGTCGTTGGTCTTCTCGGGCCGCCACCCGCCGATGACCGCCGACACGTTCCGGTGGTGCGGCACCTTGACCCAGTCGGCCGAGCGGCGGCCCGGCAGGTACGGCGACAAGCGTCGCTTGCTCATGACGCCCTCGAGGCCCTGGTCGAGGGTCGCCGCGAACAGCTCCTGGCCGTCGTCGTAGACGGGCGGCACCTGCCAGTGCGGTCCGGACAGGCCGAGGCGCTCGAGCAGCTCGCGGCGCGCCGAGAGCGGCTGGGTGGTGAGGTCCTGGCCGAAGAGCCGGAGCAGGTCGAAGACCAGGTACGTCACCGGGTTCGCCGCGGCGAGGCGCTCCGCCCTGCGCCGCTCCTGCACGTGCATGCGCTCGGCGAGCATCGCGAACGACGGCCGGCCCGCGTCGAAGGCGACGACCTCGCCGTCTAGCAGCAGGTCGTCGTAGGTGTCCTTGAGGCCGTCGAGCTCGGGGAAGGCGGCCGTCGCGTCGTTGCCGTTGCGGGAGGTCAGCGTGAGCCTGCCGTCGTGGACGTCGGCCAGCACCCGCATGCCGTCCCACTTGACCTCGTGCAGCCACTGCGTGCCCGTGGGCACGGCGGTGGCGGGCGAGGCCAGCATCGGGCGCATGCGCCCATCCTGTCGCGTCGCGCTGCCGGCTGCGCTCTATATCTGTGGTCGGCGGGCGGCGGCGACCGTAGGCTCTTGGCCAGCTCACGGCATACCCGAGGACACGGCGACACGAGACGGCATTGGGAGGACAGGTCATGCGTGCGATCTGGAAGGGCGCGGTCTCCTTCGGACTCGTCAACGTGCCGGTGCGGCTCTACTCCGCCACCGAGAACCACGACGTGTCGTTCCGGCAGGTGCACCGCGAGGACGGCGGCCGGATCCGCTACCAGCGGGTCTGCAGCATCGACAACGAGCCGGTTTCCTACGACGACATCGCCAAGGGCTACGAGACCGAGGACGGCGACATGGTCGTTCTCACGGACGAGGACTTCAAGGACCTGCCGGCGGCCAGCTCGAAGGAGATCGCCGTCCAGAAGTTCGTGCCGGCCGACCAGATCGACCCCATGCTCCTCGACCGCTCCTACTACCTCGAGCCCGACAAGTCGGCGACGAAGCCCTACATCCTGCTGCGCGACGCGCTCGAGCACGCCGACCGGATGGCCGTCGTGACGGTCTCGATCCGCACCCGCATGACCATGGCGGTGCTGCGGGTGAAGGACGGCGTCATCGTCATGCAGACGATGCTGTGGCCCGACGAGATCCGCGCCGCCGACTTCGCCACCCTCGACGAGGACGCGCACGCGACGGCCAAGGAGCTGGAGATGGCCAACATGCTGGTCGAGTCGCTCGCCGGCGACTACGACCCCGACGAGTACGAGGACGACTACGCCATCGCGCTCGAGGCGCTCGTCAAGGCCAAGCTCGAGGGCGGCGAGGTCCGCCAGGCGCCCGAGCGCAAGGAGGAGACCGGCGAGGTCGTCGACCTGCTCGCCGCGCTGGCCAAGAGCGTCGAGAAGGCCAAGGCCGCGCGGGGCGAGGCGCCGTCGACCGAGAGCGAGGGGCCGGCGAAGAAGGCGACCGCCGCGAAGAAGGCCACCTCGAGGGGCGCGGCGAAGAAGACCGCCTCGAAGGCTGCGGCCAAGAAGGCGCCGGCGAAGAAGGCGCCGGCGAAGAAGACCGCCGCCAAGAAGACCGCGAAGAAGGCCAGCTGAGTGGTGCACCTACCGACCGACGACGAGCTCGACGTCGTCCAGGACTGCGAACGCGCCCTGCTCACCGGTGCCGTGCGCGGCGACCGCATGAGTGCCGGGCTGCTCATCCACGAGGACTTCCGTGAGGTGGGCGCCTCCGGCCGCATCTGGGACCGCGAGCACATCCTCACCATGATGGAGGAGGACGCCGCGGCGGCGCCGGTGCGCATCGAGGCCAGCGATATGGCGGCCGTCGGCCTGGCCCCCGACGTCGTGCTCGTGACCTACGAGACCCGCAGCGGTGCCGGACACGCGCGCCGGTCGTCGGTCTGGCTGCGGGAGAGCGGCCGGTGGCAGCTGCGGCACCACCAGGGCACCCGCGTGCCGGCCGACGGCGACGCCGGCACGGCCGACGACGCAGCCAGCACGACCGACGACGCCGGGAGTGCCGGTGCCTGAGGGCCACACCCTGCACGGGCTGGCCCGCGACCTGAATGCCGCGTTCGCCGGCACCACCCCCGAGGTCACCAGCCCGCAGGGCAAGTTCGCGGAGGGGGCGGCCCTGCTCGACGGCCGCAAGGTGCTCGAGGCCTCGGCGTGGGGCAAGCACCTGTTCGTCGAGTTCGAGGCCGACGCCTGGCTGCACGTGCACCTCGGGCTGATCGGCAATTTCTCGATCCTGCTGCGCGCTGGAGAGGCCGTGCCACCCGTGCAGGGCCAGGTGCGCCTGCGGCTGCTGACCGACGACCACGTCGCCGACCTGCGCGGGCCGAACCTGTGCGCCGTCGTGACGCCGGAGCACGTCGAGGGCGTCACCGCGAGGCTCGGGCCCGACCCGTTGCGGCCCGACCCCGACTCCGAGACGGCGTGGAAGCGGGTCAGCCGCAGCAACCGCTCGATCGCCGAGCTGCTGATGGACCAGTCGGTCGTCGCCGGCATCGGCAACGTCTACCGGTGCGAGCTGCTGTACCGGCACCGGGTCGACCCCTTCCGCCCGGGCCGTGAGATCCGCCGGGCGACGTGGGACGCGATGTGGCGCGACATCTGCGACCTCATGCCGCTCGGTCTCGCGGCCGGCCAGATCCTGACCATGCCCGACCAGGTCGAGGAGGCCAGGGAGGCGCTCGCGGCGGGCGACCCGGTCGTCCCCGGGGAGCGTCGCTACCTCGTCTACCGACGGGCGCAGGAGCCGTGCCGGGTGTGCGGCTCCACGGTGCGCACCAAGGTCGTCGCCGGGCGGAACCTGTTCTGGTGCGGGCGCTGCCAGCGCCGCCGCTGACCGGACCGGCGTCTCACTGACGCGGTCGTCGGTCAGGGGAAGACGCGCCAGCGGACCGAGAGGCCGACCGCGCCCAGCACGGCGAGCAGCCCGAGTCCGGCCAGTGCCGGGCTGACCTCCACCTGCCGCCGTTCGCCCTCCACCTTCGCCGGCAGGTCGTCGAGCACCCCCTGGAGCTGGTCGGCGCTGCTGGCGCGGAAGTACTGCCCGCCGGTGGTGTTGGCGACCTCCTTCAGCGCTGGTTCGTCGATGACGAGGAAGCTGCGGCCGTCGCTCCCGCGGGTCCCAGGTCCACCCCATCGGGGGAGGCTGTGCTCGATGCCGCCGAGCTGCTGCCGCGTGCACACCAGGCTGACCGGGCGCGTCGTGCCGTACCCGATCGGGTAGACGCGCACCCCTCGAGCCGCCGCGACCTTCGCCGCAGCCTGCGGGCTCACCCCGCGGGTGTTGGCGCCGTCGGTCAGCAGGACGACGATCTCCGGGACGGTGCCGCCCGCGCGAGCCTGGCCGCCGGGGGAGCCGGGCGAGCCGGCACCGCCCGGCCCACCAGGGGCGCTGGGGGTCGGCGACACACCGCTCGTGACCGGCCCGCCGGGCATCAGCCCGGCAGGGTCGTCGACGGAGGCGGGTGCGACGTCGGGGTTGATCTCCGCGATGGCGTCGACGGACTTCAGGATCGCCGCACCGATGACCGTCCCGCGGCCGGTCGTCAGGGAGTCGATGGCCTCGAGGAGGGGCTGCCGGTCGGTGGTGGGCGCCACCGCGAGCTGCGCGAAGCCCGAGAACACCACGAGGCCGATGCGGGTCTCCTGGTCCTGGCGCGACACGAAGCGCCGCACCGCCTGCTGGGCCGCGGTGAGCCGGTTGGGGTCCACGTCGGTGGCGCACATCGACGCGGACACGTCGACGGCCATGATGACGGCCCGCTCGCGCATCGGCACCGCGGCCTCGACCTGGGGGCGTGCGCCGGCCAGGCCGAGCAGCGCGAGCGCGAGCAGCACGAGGGCGACCGGCGCGTGCCTGCGCCAGCGCCTGGACGGCGGCGCGGCGGCCCGCACCAGTGAGACGTCCGGGTGGCGCACCGCCTTACGGCGGCGCCGGCGCAGCTGCCACAGGTATGCCGCGGCGAGGGCCGGCGCGGCGAGGAGGAGCGGCAGCGCCCACGGCCACAGGAAGGTCATCGCTACACCACCCGGCCGGTGCGGGCGACGGACAGCAGCGCCGCGACGAGGAGCAGCACCGCGGCGGTGGCGGCGAAGGCCGCGGTGACCTCCACGTGCGCGCGCTGGACGGTCCAGCCCGGGTGGATCGAGGAGTAGACCTTGCGCAGCGCCTGCTCGTCGCGGGCCGGGAAGTAGGTGCCGTCGGTCGTGGCGGCGACGGCCTTCAGCAGTGCCTCGTCCAGCGACGTCGCGACCTGGAACCCGTCGACCTGGAGCACCGTGCCCGCGGGGCTTCCGATGCCGACCGTGTGCACGCGGACCCCGGCCACGGACGCCAGCTCGGCCGCCGGGAGCGGGTCGCTGCCCGAGGTGTCCTCGCCGTCGGTGAGCAGCACGACCGCTGCCGAGCCGTGGTAGCCGACGTCGGCACTGTCGAGGGTGCCGAGGCTGGGGTCCTGGTTGGGGTCCTGGCTTGCGAGCACGGGCCGTCCGGTGATGGCCGAGAGGGAGGTGAGGATGGCGCGGCCGACCGCCGTGCCGCCCTGGGGAGTGAGCCGGTCGACCGCGGCGAGGACCAGTCCGCGGCTGGTCGTCGGCCGCTGGGTCACGACGGCGCTGTCACCGAAGGCCACGACGCCGATGCGGATCGTCGACGGCTGCTGCTGCACGAACCGGCGGGCCGCCGCCTTGGCCGCCTCGATGCGGGAGGGCCGTAGGTCGGTGGCCGTCATGCTCGTCGACACGTCGAAGGCCAGCACGACCGTGCCCTCGCGCCGCGGCTCGGCGATGGTGGCCTGGGGCCGGGCCAGCGAGAACAGCAGCAGTGCCAGCGCGGCCAGCAGGATGGTCGGCGCGAGCCGCCTCGACCACCCGTGCGCGGACCGGGCCGGGGCGGGACCCACCAGCCCGAGGGCGGCCAGCTCCTGTCGGCGTCGCTCCTGCCGCGCCGACAGCCGCCGGTACCCGAGGACGAGGAGCACCGTGCCGGCCAGGGCCGGCAGCAGCATCCAGGGCCAGGCGAAGGTCATCGACGGATCCTGCGGCGCAGCTCGGAGATCCGGGCGAGGGCCCGCACCAGGTCCTGGTCGGTGCTGACGGTGTGCAGCTCGGTGCCTGCCGAGCGCACCTGCGCGGCCAGCTCCTCCTGCCGCTGCCGGGCGGCCTCGCGCAGCCGGCGCTGGAAGCCCGGGTCGTCGGTGTCGACGAAGATCTGCTCCCCGGTCTCGGCGTCCTCGACGTAGACCATCCCCACCGACGGCAGCCGTGACTCGCGCGGGTCGAGCACCTGCACCGCGACGACGTCGTGCCGGCGGGCCAGCAGGCCCAGCGACGGGCCCCACCCCGGGACGCTGACGAAGTCGGAGAGCACCACGACCAGCGAGCGCCGCCGGGCCACCCCGCAGGCGGCGCGGAACAGCACGGCGAGGTCGGTCGCGCCGGTGGGGGAGCGCGGCGGCTGCAGCAGGTGGTGGGCGACCCGCAGCACCTGGCGCCGGCCCTGCCCCGGGGGGACGACCCGTTCCACCGCGTTGTCGAACAGCACCGCACCCACCCGGTTCCCGCCCCGCACCAGCACCTGGGCGAGGGTGAGCGCGAGCTCGACGAGCACGCGGTCCTTCTGGCGGTCCACCGGACCGAAGGCCATCGAGGCGGAGCGGTCGAGCAGCAGCCACGCGGTCGCTTCGCGGTCCTCGGTGTACTGCCGCACGTAGGGCGTGTCCATCCGTGCGGTGACGTTCCAGTCGACGTGGCGCAGGTCGTCACCCGGCTCGTACTCGCGCAGGTCGTGGAAGTCGACGCCCTCGCCCCGGAACAGGGTCCGGTAGTCGCCCTGCAGCCGGCCGTCGAGCCGGCGGACGACCCGCCACTCGAGGCGCCGCAGCACGCCTTCGGCGGTCAGCGGGGGTGCGTGGTCGGCAGGGTGGTCCATGTCCGCTCCTCGCGCAGCGGGACCTCGGGAACGGGCACGGCGTCGACCACCGGGCGGAGCAGCTCGTCGGGCCCGAGGCCGTCGGCGAGCGCCTCGTAGGACAGCACGACGCGGTGGCGCAGCACGTCGAGCGCCAGCTCGCGGGCGTCGAACGGCAGCGCGTAGTCGCGACCGCGCAGCAGGGCCAGCGCCTTGGCGGCCCTCACCAGGTTGATCGACGCCCGGGGACTGGCGCCGAACGACAGGTAGCGCGCGAGGTCGGGCAGCCCGACCACGGCCGGTGCGCGGGTCGCGCCGGCCAGCCGGACGGCATACTCGGTCACCGCCGGGTCGACGTAGACGGCGTCGGTGCGCCGCTGGAACGCCAGCAGGTCGTCGGTGGTGAGCACCTGCTGGGGCGGGTCGAGGCGCCCGGTCATGCGCTCGACGACGACGAACTCCTCCGCCGGGCTGGGGTAGCCGACGAGCACCTTGAGCATGAACCGGTCGACCTGCGCCTCGGGGAGCTCGTAGGTGCCCTCGGACTCGATGGGGTTCTGGGTCGCCATGACGAGGAACGGGTCCGGCGCCGGGTAGGTCTGCCGCCCGATGGTGACCTGCCGCTCCTGCATGACCTCGAGCAGGGCGCTCTGCACCTTGGCCGGAGCCCGGTTGACCTCGTCGGCGAGCAGCAGGTTGGCGAAGACCGGACCGAGCGAGACCTGGAACTCGCCCTCCTGCTGGTTCCAGATGCGGGTGCCCACGACGTCGGCCGGCACGAGGTCGGGGGTGAACGAGATGCGCTGGAACTGCCCGCCCATCGCCTGGGCGAGCGTCTTGACCGCCATCGTCTTGGCGAGCCCCGGCACCCCCTCGACGAGCAGGTGGCCGCGGGCCAGCAGCGCCACCAGCATCCGCTCGAGCAGCTGGTCCTGGCCGACGATCGTCTTCTTGACCTCGTAGAGCAGCTCCTCGAGCGGGTGCTGTCCGTCCGGGCTGTGGGGTCGGTGCGGGTCCATGGCTCTCCTGCGCACGGGTTCGGCTAGACGGGTGGGGCGTGGGCGGCGGCCGCGGCGTTCTCGATGGGCACGGCGAAGCCGACCCCGACGAAGAAGGCCTGGTCGGCCGGGTTGGCGAGCCCGGTGACGATGCCGATGACGCGGCCCGCCTCGTCGAGCAGGGGGCCGCCGGAGTTCCCGGGGTTCACCGCCGCGTCGAACTGGATGAGCCCGTCGAGGGTGCCGCCGTCGTCGAGCCGCACGGTGCGGTCGAGGCCCGACACCACGCCGGACGTCACGGTGCGGGTGAGGCCGAACGGGTGGCCCACCGCCACGACCGGCTGCCCCACCTGCGCGGAGCCCCCGAGCACGGCGGGCACCACGACGTCGGGCAGGCGGTCGACGGTGAGCACCGCGATGTCGTCGGCGTCGCGGCGCGTGGCCACGGTGGCCCGGGCCCGCGTGCCGTCGGCGAACCGCACCTGCAAAAAGGTGGCCCCGTCGACGACGTGGAGGGCGGTGAGCACCGCGCCCGCCGCGTTGACGACGACCCCTGCCCCGGTGCCCACCGAGCCGTCACCCGAGCGGGTCACCACCTGCACGAGCGAGGGCAGCACCGCCTGGTAGACGACGGACGCCGGTGGCGGCTTCTCCTGCTGCTGCTCCAGGGCGCTGCCGACACGTTGGTCCACCGCCCGCTCGACGTCGCGGCGAGTCAGTGCGGGGGTGTCGGGCCGCAGGACGAGGGCGCCCAGCGTGGCCGCGAGCGCGAGCACGACGGCCACCGCTGCCAGTCGCCGCCACCGACGTGCCCGTATGCCGCGGAGCAGCCGGGCTGCCCGGCCCCCCTCCGCGCGCTCGGACTCCGCCGGGGGCACCACCGTGGGGGGCTCGGCGGCCGTCGACGGCAGCATCCCGGCCACCTTCTCGACGGTACGTGCGGTCACCCGTCCCGCCCACGGGCAGATGACGCAGGCACCTCCGCTCCGGGAGGGCCCATATGACGCAGTCCTCGTGGGTTAGGTTCGGCCTCATGGAGAGCTCCATGGACAACGGCGTCGACACCCCTCCGTCCGGCCCCGGGTCGGCCTCCCTCCTGCGGCCGCCCGCGGTGCCCGCGGACCTGACCGCGCTGCGCGAGCTGCAGCTCGAGAGGCTGCGGTGGAGCCTGCGCCACGCGTACGAGAACGTGCCGCACTACCGGAAGGCCTTCGACGACGCGGGAGTCCACCCGGACGACGTGCGCGAGCTCGCCGACCTGGGCCGCTTCCCGTTCACGGCCAAGGCCGACCTGCGCGACAACTACCCGTTCGGGATGTTCGCGGTGCCGCGGCAGCAGGTCTCGCGCATCCACGCCTCGAGCGGCACCACCGGCCGCCCCACGGTGGTCGGGTACACGAGGGAGGACATCGACACCTGGGCCGAGGTCATGGCTCGCTCGATCGAGGCCGCCGGCGGCCGACCCGGCGACATGGTGCACGTCGCCTACGGCTACGGCCTGTTCACCGGCGGCATCGGCGCCCACTACGGCGCGGAGCGGCTCGGCTGCACGGTGGTGCCCGTCTCGGGCGGCATGACCGAGCGCCAGGTGCAGCTCATCCGCGACTTCGAGCCGCGCATCATCATGGTCACCCCGTCGTACTTCCTCGCCATCCTCGACGAGATGGAGGTGCAGGGGATGGACCCCAAGGACTGCTCGCTCGAGATCGGCATCTTCGGCGCCGAGCCGTGGACCGAGCAGATGCGCGAGGAGGTCCAGCGGCGCACGCACCTCAAGGCCGTCGACATCTACGGCCTCTCGGAGGTCATGGGCCCGGGCGTGAGCCAGGAGTCGGGGGAGACCCAGGACGGGCTGCACATCTGGGAGGACCACTTCTTCCCCGAGGTGGTCGACCCGATCACCGGCGAGGTGCTGCCCGACGGCGAGGAGGGCGAGCTCGTCTTCACCTCCCTCACCAAGCAGGCCATGCCGGTGGTGCGCTACCGCACCCGTGACCTGACCACGCTGCTGCCCGGCACGGCATACCCGCAGTTCCGCCGGATGGCGAAGATCACCGGACGCAGCGACGACATGATGATCGTGCGGGGGGTCAACGTCTTCCCCTCGCAGATCGAGGAGCACATCCTCGCCATCGAGGGGCTGGCGCCGCACTACGTCTGCGTGCTGACCCGGCCGGGGCGCATGGACGAGCTGACCGTGCGGGTCGAGACCGCGCAGGAGCGGGTCGACGAGGCGCGGCGCGTCCAGCTCGGCCGCGAGCTGCAGTCGCGGGTCAAGCACCGCGTCGGCGTGACCATCCGGGTCGACGTCGTCGAGCCGCACGCCCTCGAGCGCTCCCTGGGCAAGGCCAAGCGGATCGACGACCAGCGCCACCTGCGCTGAGGGACGGCGGGGTCGGTACCGGGAGGGCCGCTAGGCCGGCACGGCGAAGACGACGACGTTGCGCTCGTAGTGCCCGGTGCTGCGGTCGAACTCGCCGCCGCAGGTGACGAGCAGCAGGCGGGCCGGGACGTCCTGACGGAACAGCTCGCGCCAGGGCAGCGTCGCCTTGGGGTAGGACCGTCGGGCCACCACCAGGTAGGCCTGCGAGACGCCGGCTGGTCCTGACACCCGCACGGTGGCGCCGATCGGTGTGCGGCTGAGGTCGACCAGGCTGCCGAGCCCCTCCTCCGCCGAGTCGACGTGGCCGGCCAGGAGGACGGTGCCGTAGGGGGAGCCGGGCGCCGCGCCCCCGGACCACCAGCCCACCTGGCGCGGGTTGTCGGGGATGCCCAGACCACCCTTGTCGTCGACGGTGGTCGGCACCACGGGTGCGACCGCCCCGATGGCGGCGACGCGCAGGTTCGAGGGCAGGAAGGAACGGTCCGGCGCTGGCGTCAGGGTCGCGGCTCCGGCGGCTTTGGCTGCCGTGCGTGAGGTGGCGCTGGGAGCGGGTGCGGTCCCGGATGGCGCGCCGGCACTGGGCGCGGTCCCGGACGGGGCGCCGGCCCTGGCCGAGCCGGTGGGCACGACGCCTGCGTCCGGTGCCGGTCGGTCGGCCGCCCGCACCGCGGCACCCACGCCGGTGGCAGCGAGCAGCAGGGCACCGGCGACCACGGGAGCCAGTCCCGGTCGCCGGTGCCTGCTGGGTCGCACGACCCGCCTCCGCGTCAGCCTCGTGGGTGGTCGGTGATGACGGTCAGCGCTTGGCGGGGGCGGTCGCCAGGCGACGCGACCCGCCGACGACCAGGGCCGCCCCGGCCACACCGGCCAGCACGAGGAGTGCCGCGCCGGGCCCTCCGTCGGCCGCCTGGCCGCCGGTGCCGGCGTTGACCGAGCTCGGCGCAGCGCCACCGCCACTGGCGTAGCTCTGCGTCACCGCCGTAAGGCTGCCGCCCTCGAGGCTGCCGATGGCGTAGACCACCAGGGTCCGGCCCGACTCGATGGGCAGGTCCACCGGGCCGATGACCGGCTTGGTCGTGCCGGTGGCTGCGACCGAGGCGGAGACGGTGCCCGCAGGCACCATGAGCATCTTCTCGTTGGGGTTGGTCAGCTTGGTGATGACCGGCTTGCCGCCGGCGAGGACGTCGACGGCCGGTGCGGCTGCCGTGTGGCGGACGACCAGGCGGCCCATCCCGCCCGGGACGGCGGTCGTGGGGTTGACGAACGGCTTGAGCGCCGGCTTGCCGGACGCGTTCAGGTAGGCCACGACCGTGGCGTTGGCCCCGGCGGGCAGGTCCGGCGAGAGCTCGAGGATCGGCTTGGAGCCGCTGGCGGCACCGGCAGGGCGGACCTGGATGTCGTGGGACCCGGCGGGCAGGCTGATCGGGTCGGTCACCGTCTTGAAGGTGAAGTCCGAGATCGCCCGCTTGCCGTCGACGTAGACGTCGACCGGCGTGTTCGGTATGCCGTGCACGACGGTCACCGTCGCGGTCGACGCCGCCTGCGCGGGCAGCGTGGCCGCACCGGTGGCGGCGAGGACGCCGGCCGCTGCGAGCACGGCGCGGACTGCTGGGTTCCGTGAAGCCTTCATGAGGTGTTCCCTTCGGTCGTGGCATCCCCCGGCGGGTGCCTGACACCTCCAGTTCGGTCCAGGGCAGACGCCGGATGGCCGAACCGCTTCATTTCTTCAAAACTTTGAACAAGTTCGGCAGTGCGTCTGTCGTGGTAGGTGGGCGGGCCGGCAGGTGGGCAGGCCGGCGGGCGGGCAGGCCGGCAGGTGGGCGAGCGTTCGCCCACAGCGGATTGCCTCCTGAGTGCAGCGTTGTAATCTTGATTACATGACTACACACACAACAACCGCAGAGGCTTGGCTGGCCGGCCGCCTTCCCGAGGAGTGGTTCACCGGCCCGGTCGAGGTGCGCCGCGACCGCGACGAGATCGTCGTCATCGGAACCCTGCGCGAGCCGCAGCTGCCCGAGGACGCGGACGAGGCGGACCACGAGGTCGCCGCCCGCGCCCGCATCAAGTCCTTCCGCGAGGAGACCCGCGAGCGGCGCATGGAGATCGCCCGTGAGCTCGAGCACCTCAGCGGCAAGAAGGTGTCCTGGGGCGTCAGGGTCGGCGACCGCGAGGCGCTGTTCACGCACCTCGCGGCACCGGTCATGACGCGGCTGCGCCAACCCGAGCGCAAGGTGCTCGACACCCTCGTCGACGCCGGGGTGGCCCGGTCGCGGGCCGAGGCGCTCGCCTGGTGCGTGCGGCTCGTCGGCGAGCGGTCCGAGACCTGGCTCGGCGAGCTGCGGACCGCCGTGCAGCAGGTCGAGGAGGTCCGCCGGAAGGGGCCCGACAGCTGATGTCCGCCCACGGCGAACACGTGCGTGACACGGGCCGCAGGGGGAACACCCCGATGGGACGCCGCGTTTGCCCCCATGTATGAAGCCCGGTGGCTCGACGCCAGACGGTTCCGATCCCGCATCGGTCCGCTCGACCCGTTACCCGGGGTCGGCCCACACGGATAGCATCGAGGTGATCTCGATTAGGCAGGAGCAGAGAGATGTTTGAACGGTTCACGGACCGTGCCCGTCGGGTGGTCGTGCTCGCGCAGGAAGAGGCGCGCATGCTCAACCACAACTACATCGGCACGGAGCACATCCTGCTCGGCCTCATCCACGAGGGTGAAGGCGTCGCCTCCAAGGCTCTGGAGAGCCTCGGCATCTCGCTGGAGTCGGTCCGCGAGCAGGTTCAGGAGATCATCGGCCAGGGCCAGCAGGCCCCCTCCGGCCACATCCCCTTCACGCCGCGGGCGAAGAAGGTCCTCGAGCTGAGCCTCCGCGAGGCGCTGCAGCTCGGCCACAACTACATCGGCACCGAGCACATCCTGCTCGGCCTGATCCGTGAGGGCGAGGGCGTCGCCGCCCAGGTCCTCGTGAAGCTCGGGGCCGACCTCAACCGGGTCCGCCAGCAGGTGATCCAGCTGATCTCCGGCTACCAGGGCAAGGAGGGTGCCGCGGCAGGCGTGGGCCCCGGTGCGCAGCAGGAGGGCACCCCCGCGGGCTCCCTCGTGCTCGACCAGTTCGGCCGCAACCTGACCCAGGCGGCGCGCGAGGGCAAGCTCGACCCGGTCATCGGGCGCGAGAAGGAGATCGAGCGGGTCATGCAGGTGCTGTCCCGCCGCACCAAGAACAACCCGGTCCTCATCGGCGAGCCCGGCGTCGGCAAGACCGCCGTCGTCGAGGGCCTGGCCCAGGACATCGTCAAGGGCGAGGTCCCGGAGACCCTCAAGGACAAGCAGCTCTACACCCTCGACCTCGGCGCGCTGGTCGCCGGCAGCCGCTACCGCGGTGACTTCGAGGAGCGGCTGAAGAAGGTGCTCAAGGAGATCCGCACCCGCGGCGACATCATCCTGTTCATCGACGAGATCCACACCCTCGTCGGTGCGGGTGCCGCCGAGGGCGCCATCGACGCGGCGAGCATCCTCAAGCCGATGCTGGCCCGCGGCGAGCTGCAGACCATCGGGGCGACCACCCTCGACGAGTACCGCAAGCACATCGAGAAGGACTCGGCCCTCGAGCGCCGGTTCCAGCCGATCCAGGTCGCCGAGCCGACGCTGTCGCACGCGATCGAGATCCTCAAGGGCCTGCGCGACCGCTACGAGGCCCACCACCGCGTGTCCATCACGGACGCCGCGCTGGTCTCGGCGGCCAACCTGGCCGACCGGTACATCAACGACCGGTTCCTCCCGGACAAGGCGATCGACCTCATCGACGAGGCGGGCGCGCGACTGCGCATCCGCCGGATGACCGCTCCGCCGGACCTGCGTGAGTTCGACGAGAAGATCGCCTCGGTGCGGCTCGAGAAGGAGTCGGCCATCGACGGCCAGGACTTCGAGAAGGCCGCCCGCCTCCGCGACGACGAGAAGAAGCTGCTGGCCCAGAAGGCCGAGCGCGAGTCGCAGTGGAAGTCCGGCGACATGGACGTCGTGGCCGAGGTCGACGAGGAGCTCATCGCCGAGGTGCTGGCCGCCTCGACCGGCATCCCGGTGTTCAAGCTCACCGAGGAGGAGTCCTCGCGACTGCTCCACATGGAGGACGAGCTGCACAAGCGCATCGTCGGCATGGACGACGCCATCAAGGCGCTGTCCCAGGCGATCCGCCGCACCCGCGCCGGCCTGAAGGACCCGCGTCGTCCCGGTGGCTCGTTCATCTTCGCCGGTCCGACCGGCGTCGGTAAGACCGAGCTCGCCAAGACGCTGGCCGAGTTCCTCTTCGGTGACGAGGACAGCCTCATCCAGCTCGACATGTCGGAGTACTCCGAGAAGCACACCGTGTCGCGGCTGTTCGGCTCGCCTCCCGGCTACGTCGGCTACGAGGAGGGCGGCCAGCTCACCGAGAAGGTGCGCCGCAAGCCGTTCTCGGTCGTGCTGTTCGACGAGGTCGAGAAGGCCCACCCGGACATCTTCAACACGCTGCTGCAGGTGCTCGAGGACGGCCGCCTCACCGACTCCCAGGGCCGGATGGTCGACTTCAAGAACACCGTCATCATCATGACGACCAACCTCGGCACGCGGGACATCTCCAAGGGCTCGCTCGGCTTCACCGCCGGTCCCGACACCCGCAGCGACTACGAGCGCATGAAGAACAAGGTGACGGACGAGCTCAAGCAGCACTTCCGGCCCGAGTTCCTCAACCGGGTCGACGACACGATCGTCTTCCCGCAGCTCACGCAGGCCGAGATCGTCGCCATCGTCGACCTCGAGATCGCCAAGCTCGACAAGCGGCTCAAGGACAAGGACATGGGCCTCGAGCTCACCCCCGACGCCAAGAACCTCTTGGCGAAGAAGGGCTACGACCCCGTGCTCGGCGCCCGTCCGCTGCGTCGGACGATCCAGCGCGAGATCGAGGACGTCCTGTCCGAGAAGATCCTCTACGGCGAGCTCAAGGCCGGCGAGATCGTCGCGGTCGGCACCACCGGCGAGGGCAAGGCCGAGACCTTCACCTTCGTCGGGAACCCGCACCCCAGCGCCCTCGACCTCCCGGTCGTGGAGACGGTGGGCGACACCAGCGACTGACCGCAGGTATGCCGGGTGGCCGCCACCCGGCATACCTCGCCTCCACCCTCAGCACCACGCGAAGAGGCCCGGGACCATCTGGTCCCGGGCCTCTCCGTTTCCCCGCCAGGCGAGTCTTCCTCCGCGCGCTGAGTCCCTTCCCGCCGCGAGTCCTGCCGCTCGACGAACCGCCCCGCCGTCAGGCGAGCCGGTCGAGCATCTGCTTCATGTGGTTGATCTGCGCCAGCTGGGTCACGTGCACCTCGTCGCCGAGCTGGGTGACGAGGTCGTCACGGCCGTTGCGTTGCTGGTCGAGCACCATGGCGAGGGCGCCACGGTGGTGGGCGGTCATGAGGGTCAGCCACATCCGGTTGGCCTGCACCCCTCGCGCGGCGGCCAGCTGGTCGAGCTGCTGCGGGGTCGCCATGCCGGGCATCGAGCCGTGGGCGCTGTGGTCGCGCACCCCGAAACGGGGGTTCTCGGCCTGCGGCGGCACGCGCTGTCCGCGCTCGCGCAGCAGCTTGGCCATGTAGGCGATCTCGGGCTCCTGCTCGTCGGCGATCCTGCTGGCGAGGGCCTTGACCTGGGGGTCGGTGAGCTGGCCGCGTGCGAGGTCGACCATGACGATGGCCTGCGCGTGGTGGACCACCATGTCCTGGAGGAACCGCACGTCGTCGGGGTCGGGTGCCGACGTCGGGGTGGGCGCGGCGGCGGTGCCGGTGAGGGAGGCGTTCGGCTGGCCCGGCTTGCCGGGTTGTAGGACAGGAGCGGTCGGCGACGTCACCACCGGGGCGGCGCTCGCGGCCTCGCTGCCGCTGGTGCAGCCCGATAGCGGCACGGCGGTCAGCAGCGCGAGGCCGGCGGCGGCCACGACGGCGTGGGGGGTAACTCTCACGCAGACGAGGCTAGGTGGGACTTTTTACCCAATCCAGAGGGATTCGGTCTTGTTTGCGTAAAGCCTGCGCCGAGAGGGTGATCGGACCTTCGACAGATCGAGGAGAGACACCGATGAGAGTTCGTCGACTGGTCGCCAGCGTGTTCGCGGCGGCCGTGGCGGTGGGCGGAGTCAGCGCCGCCAGCGCCAGTGCAGGGGATGGAGTCGGGAAGTCAGGAACCCAGCTCGGGCCCTACGAGATCGGCCGCAGCGCCAACGTGCAGCACCTGAAGAACATCCAGCAGTCCGGCCCGCTGACCGGCGGCACCGGTACCGACATCGCCTTCCAGGACGGCAAGGCCTTCGTCGGCAACTACAACGGGTTCGTCGTCTACGACGTCAGCAACCCGGCCGAGCCGACCATGGTGGCGCAGGTCAACTGCCCCGGCTCGCAGAACGACATCAGCGTCTACGGCACGCTGCTGTTCCTCTCCACCGACTCCTCGCGCAGCGACGACTCCTGCTCCTCCACGGCCCAGTCGGCGGCGGTCAAGGAGTCGTGGGAGGGCATCAAGATCTTCGACATCTCCGACGTGGCGAACCCGAAGTACATCAAGTCCGTCGAGACGGACTGCGGCTCGCACACCCACACCGTCGTGCCGGGCGGGAAGAGCGTCTACCTGTACGTCTCGAGCTACTCGCCGCGTGCCGAGTTCCCGGACTGCCAGCCGCCGCACGACTCGATCTCGATCGTCGACGTGCCGATCGCGGCGCCCACGACGGCCAAGGTCGTGGCCACCCCGAACCTGTTCCCTGACGGTGGCTACACCAACACCACCGGCTGCCACGACATCACGGCCTTCCCGGCCAAGAAGATCGCGGCCGGCGCGTGCATGGGTGACGGCATCATCATGGACATCTCGAACCCGGTGGCCCCCAAGGTGATCGACCGGGTCACCGACACCGAGAACTTCGCGTTCTGGCACTCGGCGACGTTCAACACCAAGGGCACCAAGGTCGTCTTCACCGACGAGCTCGGGGGCGGCGGTGCGGCCACCTGCAACGCCAAGATCGGCCCGACCCGCGGCGCCAACGGCATCTACGACCTCAGCAAGGACAACAAGCTGACCTTCCGGTCGTACTACAAGATCCCGCGGCACCAGTTCGACAGCGAGAACTGCGTCGCCCACAACGGCTCGCTCATCCCGGTCAAGGGCCGCGACGTCATGGTGCAGTCCTGGTACATGGGCGGCACGAGCTTCTGGGACTTCACCGACTCGGACAACCCGCGTGAGATCGGCTACTTCGAGCGTGGGCCCATGCCGAACGGTGGTGGCGGCGGCACCTGGTCGTCGTACTTCTACCGCGGCAACGTGTACTCGTCCGACCTCGGCCAGGGCTTCGACGTCCTGGACATCACGGACCCGAGCCTGAAGAAGGCCGACCAGGTCCCGATGGACGAGCTCAACGTGCAGTCCCAGCCGGTCTACGACCTGGGCTGAGACGGCGTGAGACACGCTGAGACGACGCGCTGACCAGCGCGTTTACCGGATCCGGCCACGCGCCCCCGTACTCTGGGGCGCGTGGCTGATCTGTCTCGTATGCCCCGACACGCCGTGACCGCAGGCGTCGTCACCCTCGCGCTCCTGGCCTCCGGCTGCTCGGGCGACTCCAAGGACAAGGCGGCGCCGAGTCCCACGTCGACGACCGCTACGCCGTCCACCCCCACGCCGCCACCGCTGCGCGTGACCGCCAAGGGGCTGCCGAACGACCTCCTCGCGACCATGAAGGTCGTCTACCTCGGCGGGAAGGTGCCGACCACCGGCGACGTCGCCGGCTACGTCGCCAAGCGCAAGCCGCTGAAGAAGAGCGTGGCGCTCACCGGCTCCACCGGCCGCTGGAAGAACACCCGGATCGCCGCCGTCGGGTACGGCAAGGACGTCACCCTGCTCGTCAAGGACAAGAAGACCTGGACCGTCGTCGGAGGATGGTGGCCCTCGCTCGGGCTCCAGCAGCGGGTGCCCACCAAGACCATGCGGGTCCTGGCGATCGGCTCCGACGCACGCCCGAACGAGAAGGTGTCGAGCACGCGGGCCGACTCCCTGCACATCATCGGCGTCGACGCCAAGGGCGTCGGCGGGATCGTGGGCATCCCGCGCGACTCATGGGTGCCGCTCGCGAGCGGTGGCACCAACAAGATCAACGCCTCCCTCGCCTTCGGTGGCCCCACGGGTGTCACGCGCACGGTCCAGAACAACAGCGGCGTGCCGATCGACGGCTACCTGCTGACCGGCTTCAAGGGCTTCCGGGGCATGGTCAACACCATGGGTGGCATCCGGTTCGTCGCCTCCGAGGTCCTCAAGAGCAGCCACGGGCCCACGCTGCTCAAGAAGGGTGTCAACCTGCTGCGCGGTGAGCCGGCCCTGAACGTCGCCCGTGAGCGCCACACGCTTGCCAACGGCGACTTCGGCCGCTCGGCCAACCAGGGTCGCCTGATCCTGGCCGGCATGGGCATGGCGCATGCCGGCGGTGCCGCCAAGCTGCCGAAGTACCTGAGCGCCATGTGGCCGCACGTCGAGACCGACCTCACGGCGGCGCAGGTGCTCAACCTCTCCGCGGCCGCCCTCTTCACCGACTCCTCCAAGGTGCCCAACAAGGTCACCCCGGGCGGGGTGGGCATGCGCAGCGGCCAGTCGGTGGTGCTCCTCGGCGGTGGCGCGCAGGCGCTGTTCAACGACATCAAGGACGGTCGGCTTGGCGGCTGACCCCTCGCCTGCTGGCTCTTCGTCTGCTGGCCCTTCGTCTGCTGGCCCTGCGTCGGCCCGCGTGGTGGTCCGCGCCGCCCGCACCGCCGACATCAGGGCGATCCGCGCCATCGTCGCGCCCATGGCGGAGTCGCGGGTGCTGATCGCCAAGGAGGCGGTCACCTACTACGAGTCGGTGCAGCAGTTCCGGGTCGCCGAGATCGACGGCCGCGTCGTCGGTTGCGGTGCCCTGCACGTGATGTGGGAGGACCTCGCCGAGATCCGCACGCTGGCCGTGCTCCCCGAGACCAAGGGCGCCGGAGTGGGCTCCCGGCTGCTCGAGGCGCTGGTGGACGACGCCCGCGAGCTGGGCGTGCAGCGGCTGTTCTGCCTCACCTTCGAGGTCGACTTCTTCCGTCGGCACGGCTTCGAGCCGATCGAGGGCCAGGCCGTCGAGCCGGCCGTCTACGCCGAGCTGCTGCGCTCCTACGACGAGGGCGTGGCCGAGTTCCTCGACCTCGAGCGGGTCAAGCCCAACACCTTGGGCAACACCCGCATGCTCCGCCAGTTCTGAGCCGTCGTCAGGCCTGGGCCGGGCGGCGGGCGACCACCCGGATCCGCACCGAGAGGGCCAGGCAGACCGCCAGCAGCGCCGTGGCGACCCCGAACCCGAGCTCGGGCACCAGCGGCAGGGCGATGCCGACCGCCCCGCCGAGGACCCAGGCCATCTGGAGCACCGTCTCGCACCAGGCGAAGACGCGGGTGCGCATCGCGTCGGGCACGTCGCGCTGCACGAGGGCGTCGGTGCCGACCCGTGACAGCTGCACGCCGAGCCCGGTGACCAGCCCGAGAAGGATGAGGGTCCACAGCGAGTAGAAGACCGCCGTCAGCAGGGCCGCCACCAGGTCGGCGACGAGCGCGGCGGCGACGATGGCCTCGGGTCGCCGGGTGCCGAGGGAGCGACCGAACAGCGTGGCGGCCGCGTTGCCCAGCCCGGCGGCACCCAGAGCCAGCGCGAGCACCAGCGTCGGCGACAGGTCGGGCAGCGGGTGGCGTCGCATGAGGAACGTCAGGAACAGGGTGAGGAAGCCGACGAGCATCCGGGTGCCCACCGAGGCGACCAGCGCCGCCCGCAGCCCCGCCGGAAGCGCACCGACCTGGCCGCGCACGCGCTGCCGCAGGGTGCGGCGCCCCGTAGCAGGGACCCCCAGTGGCAGGGGCAGCGTGTCGTCGAGGTCACGCTCGCCGACCGAGGAGTCCACCCATGCCGGCAGCCGGATCGCCAGCACCGTAGCGACGACGAAGATGACGAAGGCCAGCCGCAGCGACCACTCCGGACCCACCTTTGCGACCGCGCCTGCCAACCCACCGCCAACCGCCATGCCCACGACGCCTGCGAACGCGTTGCGCGAGTTGGCCTGCACCAGCGTGTAGTGCGGCGGCAGCAGGCGCGGGACGGCCGACGAGCGGGTGATGCTGTAGGCCTTGGACGCCACGAGGCAGCCGAGGGCGGCGGGGAAGAGCCACGCCGAGTCGGAGGCGAGGGCGTCGGCCAGCACCCAGCAGAGGAAGGCGCGTACCGCCAGCGTGGTGCCGATCGCCCAGCGTCGGCCGTGACGGAACCGGTCGAGCAGCGGCCCGACGAAGGGCGCGAGCAGCACGAAAGGCGCCATGGTCAGCAGCAGGAACCGGGCCACCTCGCCGCGGGCCTCGTCGGTCGGCATCGCGAAGACCGTGCCGGCGAGGGCGACGGTGACCGCGGCGTCACCGGCGAGGTTGACGAAGTGCAGCTCGATGGCCTTGGCGAGACCGGTTTCCCCTGCGCCGCCCCAGGTGGTCCAGGCCCGGGCCCGGCGGGCACCCGCCCGGCCCGCCCGACCGGCCGCCCGACTGACGCGCGAGGCGCCGTGCCTCAGGGCCTGGGCGCCTTGGGCGCCGCGGCCACCTCGGCCGCTCGCGGAGGCGGGCCGGCCACGGTCCGGCTCACCCGGCATACCGCGCCTCGGCCGGCTCGGGCACCGCCGGGGCCTCCACGGCCCGCTCAGGCGCTGGACCGGCCTGGGAGGCGCCCGGGAGCTGGAAGCGCCCGCGCGCCAGCGGCTCGACGAGGCCGTCGGAGACGAGGCCGTCGAGGCACCGCTCACGGCGCACCTCGTCGGGCACCGCGGCGGCCAGGGCCGCCCGGGTGACCGGTCCGTCGCTCTCGCGGAGCACCGCAAGGAGCGCACCACGCGCCTGGCGGTCGGTGCCGTGCCACGCCTGGCCGCGGCGCGGAGGACCGTCGTGGGCGGGGCTGCCGGCGAGCCTCCAGGCGCAGAGGTCGGCGATCGGGCAGGCGTCACACTGCGGCGAGCGGGCCGTGCAGACGAGCGCGCCGAGCTCCATGACCGCGACGTTCCAGGTGGCGGCCTCCTCACGGTCCTCGGGCACCAGCGAGGCGGCCAGTGCCAGCTCGGCCCGGGTGAGGGCCGGCGCGGGGTACTGCTGGGCGCTGCGGGCTCGCGCGAGGACGCGGCGGATGTTGGTGTCGACCACGGTGGTGCGCTCGCCGAAGGCGAAGGCCGCCACGGCCGCCGCGGTGTAGACGCCCACGCCGGGCAGCGTCAGCAGCTCCGCCTCGGTCGGGGGCACCTCGCCGCCGTGCTCGTCCCGCATCGCGGTGGCGGCGGCGTGCAGGCGCAGCGCGCGGCGGGGGTAGCCCAGCCGGCCCCAGGCGCGGACCGCCTCACCCGGTGCCTCCGCTGCGAGGGCGGTGGGCGTCGGCCAGCGGCGCATCCACTCGTGCCAGACCGGCTCGACCCGCACCACGGGCGTCTGCTGGAGCATGACCTCGGAGACGAAGACCCCCCACGGCGTGGCACCTCCGCGCCACGGCAGCTCGCGCGCCGCCTCGGCGAACCAGCCCAGCAGGCGGCTGTGCAGCTGCGCCGCCTCGTGAGGGGTGCTCACACGTAGCGTTCGAGGATGCTCGACTCGGCGAGGCGGGACAGGCCCTCGCGGACGGCGCGGGCCCGGCCCTCGCCGACGCCCTCGACGTCCATGAGCTCCTCGAGGTTGGCGGCCAGCAGCTTCTGGAGGCTGCCGAAGTGCTCGACGAGCCGGTCGACGATGGCCCCCGGGAGCCGCGGCACCTTGCTGAGCAGGCGGTAGCCGCACGGGCTGACGGCCGAGTCGAGCGCGTCGCCGACGATGGTGAACCCCAGCGCCTTCGCGCCGGCGGAGAGATCGAGCAGCTCGGTGGAGGTCAGCTCCTCCAGCGCGGCGAGGGCCTCCTCGACGGTCAGGCCGCCGCGCGCCTCGGGCAGGTAGTCGCGGATGACGAGCTCGCGGTCGTTGCCGAGCCCACCGGTGAGCTCCTCGAGCTGGAGGGTGAGCAGGCGACCGTCGACACCGAGCTCGACGACGTAGCCGGCGATCTCCTCGCTGATCCGGCGGACCATCTCGAGGCGCTGCAGCACGCTGGCGACGTCGCGCACGGTGACGAGGTCCTCGATCTCGAGGGCCGACAGCGTGCCGGTGACCTCGTCAAGGCGGGACTTGTAGCGCTCGAGCGTCTGCAGCGCCTGGTTGGCGCGCGACAGGATGGCGCTGGAGTCCTCGAGTACGTGGCGCCGGCCGGCGACGTAGAGGGCGACGATGCGCATCGACTGGCTCACCGAGACGACGGGATAGCCGGTCTGCTTGGCCACCCGCTCGGCGGTGCGGTGCCGGGTGCCGGACTCGCTGGTCTCGATCGAGGAGTCGGGCAGCAGCTGGGTGGCGGCACGCAGGATGCGGGAGACCTCGCGGTCGACGACGATCGCGCCGTCCATCTTCGCGAGCTCGCGCAGGCGGGTGGCCGAGAACTCGACGTCGAGCGGGAAGCCACCCGTGGAGATCTGCTCGACGAGCTTGTCGTGCCCCAGGACGATCAGGGCGCCGGTGCGGCCGCGGAGGATCCGCTCGAGGCCGTCGCGCAGCTCGGTCCCGGGGGCGACGGCGGCGAGGGTGGCGAGCAGCAGCTCGTCATCGCGTTGTTCCACTCGCTGGACCCCTGTGTTCACGCCTCCCGGCCACTGCCGGCTGGTCTGGCGGAAGTCTATCCGCGCGCCGGCGACAACGCTGCCACCACGGCTCGGCTGATGTCGGTGCACTCCACGACCTGTATTCCCTCCGGCGTGGGACCGGTGCCGAGCACGCCCGCCGGGACGAACGCGCGGCGGAACCCCAGGCGCGCGGCCTCGGCCAGCCGGCGGGGTATGCCGGTCACCGGACGCAGCTCCCCGGCGAGCCCGAGCTCGCCGAAGGCGATGCTGCCCGGCGCGAGCGGCTCGTCGCGGATGGCGCTCGCGACGGCCAGCGCGACCGCGAGGTCGGACGCCGGTTCGGAGAGGCGCACCCCGCCCACGGTCGAGAGGTAGACGTCGGCCTTGCCCAGAGGCGCCTTGGCCCGTCGGTCGAGCACGGCGAGGATCATCGCCACGCGTGAGGAGTCGAGGCCGCTGGTGGCGCGTCGGGGGGTCGGGATCTGGCTCTCGGCGACCAGCGCCTGCACCTCGGTCATGATCGGCCGCTTGCCCTCGAGCGTGGCGGTGACGCAGGTGCCGGGCACGGTGGCGGTGCCGTGCGAGAGGAACAGGCCGCTCGGGTCGGGCAGCCCGACGACGCCGACGTCGGAGAGGTCGAAGCAGCCGACCTCGTCGGTGGGGCCGTAGCGGTTCTTCACGGCGCGGACGAGGCGCAGCCGCGAGTGCCGGTCGCCCTCGAACTGGACGACGACGTCGACGAGGTGCTCGAGAACCCGCGGGCCGGCGATCGAGCCGTCCTTGGTGACGTGCCCGACGAGCAGGGTGGCCATGCCTCGGGACTTCGCCGCCTGGATCAGCGACGCGGTCACCTCGCGCACCTGCGAGACGTTGCCGGCGGACCCGTCGACCTCGCCGCTGGAGACGGTCTGCACCGAGTCGACCACCAGCAGGTCGGGGTTGATGGCCTCGACCTGGCCGAGCACTGTCGCGAGATCGGTCTCGGAGGCGAGGTAGAGCGTCTTGGCCATCGCCTCGATGCGCTCGGCCCGCAGCCGCACCTGGGCGGCGGACTCCTCACCACTGACGTAGAGCACGGTGCGCCCTTCGCCCGACCGGGCGGCCCGCGCGGCGACGTCGAGCAGCAGGGTCGACTTGCCGATGCCCGGCTCGCCGGCGACGAGCACGACGGCGCCGGGCACCAGCCCACCGCCCAGCACGCGGTCGAACTCGCCGACGCCGGTGGTCCGCGCCTCGGCGCGGCGGGCGTCGACCTCGCCGATGGGCACGGCCGGCCGGTCGACCCGGGTGGCCGCAGTCGTGCGCACGGTGACGGCGCCGACCTCGCTGACGCTGCCCCACGACTGGCACTCGCCGCAGCGGCCGACCCACTTCACCGTGGACCAGCCGCACTCGGAGCAGCGGAAGCCGTTCTGCCTCGTCGATGTCTTGGACGCCATGGACGGGGAACCTACGTGGCGGCACCGACAGGCACCGGCAGGGGAGGGGTGCGCGGCGCGCCGCGGTGGGCAGCCGTGAGCGGCGCGCCGCGTTGAGGAGCGGGGCCCCCGGCGGCATACCGGTCCGTCGCCCAGCCGCTCAGCCCGGTCAGCCGCCCAGCCGGTCGGGCAAGGTCAGCCCTCCTGCGGCTCCACCGGCCAGAAGATGACCGTGCGGGTCTCCTCCGGAGGAGCCTCGGGTCCGCTCCAGTACTCCTCCCACATCAGGCCCTTCTCGACGAGCCGGCGACCCTGCGCGGCGACGCCCTCCCGCAGCGCGTCGTAGGCCTTGCCGAGCTGGTCGTACGCCCCCAGGTGGGTCGTGGTCGCCACCTCGCCCTCGGGCAGCCGGTAGGGCTCGACACCCTCTCCGGGCTCGAACGGGCCACTCACGACGAAGCCGGAGGCGACCTGGAAGAACTCCGGACCCATCGTGTAGCAGGAGAGGGCCGGACCCGTCACGGCCACCCCGATGCGGGCGAGGTAGGCGGCCACCGTGCCGAACGCCTCACCCGCCTTGCGCCCGATGTCCTCGGGCCGGGCCTCGTAGGAGACCACCGCCAGCTGGCGACCGGTCTCGTGGGCGTACGTGACCTCGTACATGGGCGTCCTCCTCGGGTCTGCGTCCACGCTAGGGGTGCGGCGCCGCCGCAGGACAGGGACCATGGACCCTCGGGGGCCTTCTCAGCGCGACTCGGCGACCTGCTTGAGGCCCTCGAGCATGCCCTGCCAGTTCCGCGAGAACTGCTCCGCCTGCTCCTCGCTGGTGCAGCCGTCCTGGTCGAGGGTGACCCGCGTGCCGCCGTCCGCGCCGGACAGCTCGTAGCGCACCGTGTGGTAGTTCTCCGGGGCGTCGTCCTCGCCGGTCAGCGGGCTCCAGTGGGTGACGGCCAGCCGCCGTGGTGCCTCGACCTCGAGCACCTCACCGCGGTCCTGGTAGGGCTTCCCCTGCCACTCGCCGGACCAGGTGATGGGGCTGCCCGGCTCCCAGGTGGTCTCGACCCGGCTGCCCATCATGTAGCGCGCGATCTCGGCGGGGTCGGTCAGGGCCTGCCACACCCGCTCCGGGGGAGCGTCGACGTCGACGGCTGCCTGGGCGTGGAGTCCGGTCATGGCTCTCCTCCTCGGTCCGATCAACCCATCGTCGTGCCGGCATGGGCCTTGTGTCACCAGGGACCGGCGTCAGAAGCGGTGCCACCAGAGGCTGACGGCGTAGTCGACGCCCGAGCCCTGGTGCTCGGCGAGGATGCCCTCGGCCACCGTCTCGGGGAACTCGATGCGCACCACCGACTCGAAGTCGGCGCGAGAGTCGAACTCCCACTCGATGACGAGGCGCTCGCGGCTCCAGCCCTGCCGGGCCCAGAAGCGCTCGACGGCCAGCGCGTCGTAGGTCGGGTACGCCCGCCGGAACCAGGTGCCGAACGTCGACCGGGTGGCGTCGTTGTCGATGACGAACGCCGTTCCCCCGGGCCGCAGCACGCGCGCCAGCTCGGCCAGGCCCGGCTCGCAGCCGGCCCCGAAGAAGTACGCCCACCGTGCGTGCGCGACGTCGACCGAGCCGTCGGCGAGCGGCAGCGCCTGCGCCGTGCCGTCGAGGACCTGTATGCCGTCGAGGCCGGCCACGCGGGCGCGGGCCAGCTCGAGGAGCGGCTGGTAGGGCTCCACGCCCACCACGGTGCGGGCACCGAGGTCGGCGAGCCGGGGGAGGTGGAAGCCGCTCCCGCACCCGATGTCGACGAGGTCGGCGCCGGCCAGGGGGTGGATGCGGTCCATGGCCGCCTCGATGCGCCCGGCGCGGTCGACGCCGAGGTTCTCGACCTCGTAGACGTCGGGCGAGCCCCAGATGTTGGGGCTCGGCGTCGGGCGGGGCGGGTCGAGGTGCGGGGGCGGGTCGAGAGGCTGGTGCGGCCCGGTGTGCCGGTGCGGCATCAGGCCCGCCTGCGCCCGGCGTCCGGGGTCTGCGCGACCTGCGCGGCGTCCGGGGTCGACGCGTCCTGCGCGGCCAGCGTGGCCGGGTGCACCATCAGGGGCAGCAGCTTGCGGGAGCCGTTGGCGCGCACTGCCTTCACGCTCGCGAGGTGCGCCTCGCAGCGGAGCTCCAGCTCGGCATACGCCGCCTCTCCCATCAGCTCGACCAGCTCGGCCCGGTTGCTGCGGAAGACCGGTTCGCGGCCGACGTGCGCCTCGGGGTTGCCCGAGCAGTACCAGTCGAGGTCGTGGCCGCCCGGGCCCCAGCCGCGCCGGTCGTACTCGGTGATCGTCGTCTCGAGCCAGGAGGTGCCGTCGGGCAGCTCCACGCGCCGGTAGGTGCGCCGGATCGGCAGCTGCCAGCAGACGTCGGGCTTGACGGTGTGCGGCGCCTTGCCCGTGAGCACCGCGTGCTGGTGGAGCGCGCAGCCCGCGCCGGCGGGGAAGCCGGGGCGGTTGAGGAAGATGCAGGCGCCGTCGACGACCTTGGTCTTCAGGTCGTCGTCCTCGGTCTCGGTCCAGGCCGAGAGCCGGGTGCTGCCGGGGTGGTGCTGCCACTCGTCCTCGCCGAGCTCGCGCACGGCGGCCTTGACCCGCTTGACGTCGTCCTTGTCGGTGAAGTGGGCGCCGAGGGTGCAGCAGCCGTCGTCGGGACGGTCGGCGTAGATGCCCTGGCAGCCGCTGCCGAAGATGCAGGTCCAGCTCGACGTCAGCCAGGTGAGGTCGCAGCGGAACCGCTGCTCGCTGTCGGCGGGATCGGTGAACTCGACCCAGATGCGGGCGGTCTCGAGCGGGGTCTCAGCCACGCCGCCCACCCTACGTCCAACCCTCCGGCCAGCCCTCGACGCCGCTAGCGTGTGCGTCATGCGCCTCGGGGTGGTCGACGTCGGTTCCAACACCGTGCACCTCCTCGTGGTCGACGCCCACCACGGCGCCCAGCCGCTGCCCGCGACCTCGCACAAGATCGAGCTGCGCCTCTCGGAGCACGTCACCGACGACGGCCACATCGACGAGAAGGGGGCGGACGACCTCGTCCGTTTCATCCGCGAGTGCCTCGACGTCGCCGAGGACCAGGGCGTCGAGGAGCTGGTCGCCTTTGCCACCAGTGCGATTCGCGAGGCCCCCAACGGCGAGGAGGTCCTGGCCCGGGTGCGCGAGGAGACCGGCACCGAGCTCCGGGTGCTCAGCGGTCCCGACGAGGCGCGGCTGACCTTCCTCGCCGCCCGGCGGTGGTTCGGGTGGTCGAGCGGCACCCTGCTCGTCGTCGACATCGGCGGCGGGTCGCTCGAGCTGGCCGCCGGCATGGACGAGGAGCCCGACGCCGCGTTGAGCCTGCCGCTCGGTGCGGGCCGGCTCACCCGCGACCTGCTGCCCGGCGACCCGCCGGACGCAGGCACGGTGCGCGCCGCCCGTAAGGCCATCCGCGCCCGGATCGCCAGTGACCTGCGCCCGCTCACCAAGGTGGGCGCGGTCGACCGCGCCGTCGGCACCTCCAAGACCATGCGCTCGCTGGCCCGCATCGCCGGTGCCGCGCCGAGCAGCGAGGGCCCGTATGCCGCGCGCAGCCTGGCGCGGTCCGACCTCGCCGACGTCGTGGAGCTGCTGGGCAGGACCACCGCAGCCCAGCGCGCGGAGCTGCCGGGGGTGTCGGCGTCACGGGCGCGGCAGCTCCTCGCAGGCGGTCTCGTCGCCGAGGCCGCGATGGACCTGCTCCAGGTGGAGCGGCTCGACATCTGCCCGTGGGCGCTGCGTGAGGGGATCATCCTCGGGCGCCTCGACCAGATGGGGTGACCGCTGCCACCGCGGCTCCGCCGGGGTGACCGATGGGGGCGTGGCGACGGGCTCGATACCCTCAGGGCATGTCCGCCGCAGTCTCCGTGCCCGGTGCACCGGTCGCCCTGTCGACCGCATCGGTCTACCCGGAGAACTGCGCGGCCGCCTTCGCCACCGCCCGACGGCTCGGCTACGACGGCGTCGAGGTCATGGTCTGGACCGACCCGGTCTCGCAGGAGCCGGGCGCCGTCAAGGCGCTCTCCGAGCTGCACGGCATACCGGTGCTGTCGGTGCACGCACCGACCCTGCTGCTCACCCAGCGGGTGTGGAGCACCGACCCGTGGACCAAGGTCGACAAGTCCATCGAGCTCGCCCAGGAGGTGGGCGCCGGCACGGTGGTGCTGCACCCGCCGTTCCGGTGGCAGCGCGACTACGCCCGCGAGTTCTTCGACGGCGTGGCGCTCCGGGAGCACGAGAGCGGCATCAAGCTGGCCGTCGAGAACATGTTCCCGTGGCGCGCGCGCAACCGCGAGTACCAGGCCTACCTGCCCGGGTGGGACCCGGTGCCGCTGCCCTACGACAACGTGACGCTCGACCTCTCGCACACGGCCACGGCCGGGTCGGACGCGCTCCAGATGGCCGAGGAGCTCGGTGCGCGGCTGGCGCACGTGCACCTCGCCGACGGCACCGGCACCGCCCGCGACGAGCACCTGGTGCCGGGGCGGGGGGCCCAGCCGTGCGCCGACTTCCTCGAGGGCCTTGCGGCTGGGCAGTTCTCGGGAGCCATCGTCGTCGAGGTCGGCACCCGCAAGCTGACCGAGGAGCAGCGCGAGATCGACCTGAGCGAGGCGCTCGCGTTCGCCCGGCTGCACCTGGCCACGGCGCCCAGCCTGAAGTCCTCCTGAGCGCAGCGGCGCGGGCGTAGATTCCCACCATGGCTCCCGGCGCCACGGCTGCTGCGGTCGAGGTGGACCACCTCCGCGTCGTGCGGGGTGGCAGGGTCGTGCTGCCGGACCTCAGTGTGACCGTCCCGGCCGGCCAGGTCGTCGGCCTCCTCGGACCCAGCGGCGGTGGCAAGACGACCCTCATGCGGGCCGTCGTGGGCGTCCAGGTCGTCGAGTCGGGCACCGTCACCGTGCTGGGCGAGCCCGCCGGGTCGCCCGGGCTGCGGTCGCGCGTCGGCTACGTCACGCAGGCGCCGAGCATCTACGACGACCTCACGGTGCGCGAGAACGTGCGCTTCTTCGCCCGGATGGTCGGTGCGGACACCGCCTCGGCGGAGGAGGCCATCGCCGCGGTCGACCTCGAGAGCCATGCGGGCGTGCTCGCCGGACGGCTCTCCGGCGGCCAGCGCTCGCGGGTCTCCCTGGCGTCGGCCCTGGTCAACCACCCCGAGCTGCTCGTGCTCGACGAGCCCACCGTCGGCCTCGACCCGGTGCTCCGGCGCGACCTGTGGCGGCTGTTCCACCAGCTCGCCGCCGCCGGCACCTCGATGCTCGTCTCGAGCCACGTCATGGACGAGGCGGCCCGGTGCGAGCGCCTGCTCCTGCTGCGCGAGGGGCGCCTGCTGGCCGACGAGCCGCTGCCGGCGCTGCTCGAGCGCACCGGCGCGGTGGACGCCGAGACGGCGTTCCTGTCGCTCATCGACGCCGCGGAGAAGGAGGCGGCCTCGTGAGCGTGCACCGCACCCTCGTGGTCACGGCGCGCGTCCTGCGCCAGCTCCGCACCGACCACCGCACCATCGCCCTGATGCTGCTCGTACCCGTCGTGCTGATGGGGCTGCTCGCGTGGATCTACAACGGGACACCGGTGTTCGACCACATCGGGCCGGCGCTGCTCGGCGTCTTCCCGTTCGTGGTCATGTTCATCGTCACCAGCGTGGCGACCCTGCGCGAGCGCACCTCCGGCACCCTCGAGCGGCTCATGACCACACCGATGGCCAAGACCGACCTCATGATCGGCTACGCCCTGGCCTTCGGGCTGATGGCGGTGCTGCAGGCGGTGGTCGCCTCGGCCTTCGCCATCTACGTCTGTGGTCTCGACCTCGCCGGGCCCGTGTGGGTGCTCGTCGTGGTCGCCGTGGCCGACGCCGTGCTCGGCACCGCCCTCGGCCTGCTCGCCAGCGGCTTCGCGCGCACCGAGTTCCAGGCGGTGCAGTTCATGCCGGCCTTCGTGCTGCCCCAGTTCCTGCTGTGCGGGCTGCTCGTGGCGCGCGACCAGCTGCCGCAGGTGCTGCAGCCCTTCTCCGACGCGCTGCCCCTGTCGTATGCCGTGGACGCCATGAACGAGGTGGCGGCCGCGGCCGACCCGCTCGGCCAGGTGGGCCCGGACCTGGTGGTCATCGCGGCCTGGATCGTGGCCTCCCTGCTGCTCGGGTCGCTCACCCTCCGGCGCCGCACTGCCTGAGGCGCAGGGGGGATAGCCTTGGCGGCGGTCGCGACCGACGCGGCCGGACGTCGGAAGGACCCTTCGTGGACGCAGGTGACCTGCTGCGCAACGCGCTGCTGCAGCTCTCGAAGAGCGACGGCGTGCGCCGGACCATCGAGACGGCGCCGGTCAGCCGGCAGGTGGTGCGCCGCTTCGTCCCCGGGTCCACCACGGAGGACGCCGTCGCGGCGACCGCCGAGCTGCGGATGACCAACCGCCTCGCCACCATCGACTACCTCGGCGAGGACACCACCGACCTCACGCAGGCCATCCGCACCCGCGACGCCTACGTGCACCTGCTGCGCGAGCTGAAGCGGGCCGACCTGAGCCAGATGGGCATGGGCGAGGTCAGCCTCAAGCTCAGCGCCCTCGGGCAGGCACTGCCGGGCGACGGCGCGAAGATCGCGCTCGAGCACGCCCGCGAGATCTGCGAGGCGGCGGCCGACGCCGGCACCACGGTGACCCTCGACATGGAGGACCACACCACCACCGACGCCACCCTCGAGGCCCTGCGCGAGCTGCGCCAGGACTTCCCGTGGGTCGGCGCGGTGATCCAGTCCTACCTGCGGCGCAGCGAGGCCGACTGTCGCGACCTCGCCCACGAGGGCAGCCGGGTCCGGCTCTGCAAGGGCGCCTACAAGGAGCCCGAGTCGGTGGCCTTCCAGTCCTCGGAGGAGGTCGACACGGCATACGTGCGGTGCCTGAAGGTCCTCATGGCCGGTGACGGCTACCCCATGGTGGCCAGCCACGACCCCCGGCTCCTCGAGATCGCGGGGGCGCTCGCCGCCCACCACCGCCGTGACCCGCAGACCTTCGAGTACCAGATGCTCTACGGCATCCGTCCCGAGGAGCAGAAGCGGATCGCCGACCGCGGTGACCAGATGCGGGTCTACATCCCCTACGGCGAGGAGTGGTACGGCTACCTCATGCGCCGCATGGCCGAGCGTCCCGCCAACACCATGTTCTTCCTGCGCGGCCTGGCCTCGCGGGGCTGAGAGGAGGCACCCATGGGTACCGTCGCGATCTTCGGGGCCGGCGTGATGGGGGAGACCCTGCTGTCCGGGCTCGTCCGGGCCGGCCGCAGCGCCGACGACCTCATCGTCACCGACCGCCGGCCCGAGCACCTGGCCGAGCTGCGCGAACGCTACGGCGTGCGCACCATGGGCAACGCCGAGGCGGCCGCCGCGGCCGACACCCTGGTGCTCGTCGTCAAGCCGCAGGACATGGGTGCCCTGCTCGAGGAGATCAGCGACCACGTCGCCGAGCACAACCTCGTGGTCAGCCTGGCGGCCGGCATCACCACAGAGTTCCTCGAGTCGCGGCTGCCCGGCGGCAGCTCGGTCGTGCGGGTCATGCCCAACACGCCCGCGCTGGTGGACCAGGGCATGGCCGCGGTCAGCCCGGGCAAGCACTGCGACGCCTCGCACCTCGCGGAGGCGGCCGAGCTGATGCGCTCGTGCGGCAAGGTCGTCGAGGTCGCCGAGAAGCACCAGGACGCCGTCACCGCGATCTCCGGCTCCGGGCCGGCCTACATCTTCTACGTCGTCGAGGCCATGATCGAGGCCGGCGTCCTGCTCGGCCTGCCCCGCGCCACCTCCACGGAGCTCGTCGTCCAGACCCTCTACGGCGCCGCGACGATGATCAAGGAGACCAAGCAGCACCCGACCGTGCTGCGCGAGCAGGTCACCTCCCCGGGGGGCACGACCGCCGCCGCCCTGCGTCAGCTCGACGACCACAAGGTCCGGGCCGCCTTCATCACGGCCATGGAGGCCGCGGCGGAGCGCTCGCACCAGCTCGCCTCCGGCAATGACTGAGCCGCAGGCCGGGGCCGTCGACGCCCCGCGGGTCACCGTCGTCCGGCTGGGGGAGGAGGACTGGGCGGCCTACCGCGAGATCCGCCTCCAGATGCTCCTCGACGCGCCGATGGCCTTCGGGGGCACGCATGCCGAGTCCGCGGCCCGGCCCGAGTCCGGCTGGCGCGAACGGCTGCGGACCATGCCGACCTGGCTGGCCGCCGACGAGGGCTCCGAGCCGCTCGGCGCCGTCAGCCTGTTCCGCTTTCCCGAGCAGGACGAGGACGAGACGTGCCTGATCGCCATGTGGGTCCGCCCGTCCGCGCGCGGACGCGGCGTCGGTGACGCCCTGGTCCAGACGGCGGTGCGGTATGCCGCGGAGTCCGGTTGTCGCCGCGTCACCCTCGACGTCGCGGAGGCGAACGTCCACGCCCGCGGCCTCTACGAGCGCCACGGCTTCCGGCCCACCGGCCGGACCGGGGTCCTGCCCCACGCCGCCGACGTGCGCGAGCTGGAGATGGCTCGCGAACTGTGAACGGCGGGTAAAGCGTCACCCGCCAGTGACCGCCGGGCCGGGGCGTCGTGCGAGAGTAGTGGCCATGAGCGAGATCTCCGTGCGCGAGCTGACCGAGGACCAGTGGGAGACCTACCGCCGGGTGCGGCTGGCCGCGCTCGAGGAGTCGCCGCAGGCGTTCGTGGCCACCTACGCCGAGGAGGAGGCCTACGACGAGGCCTTCTGGCGCACCCGCATGCGCCGCTCCCGGCGCCTGCTCGCCGAGGTCGACGGCCGGTCCGTCGGGGTCGCCAGTCTCGGTGAGGCCGGACCCGACAGCCCCACCGTCGCCGAGCTGTTCGGCCTGTGGGTCGCGCCCGACTTCCGCGGCGCCGGCGTCGCGTCCCAGCTCGTGCAGGCCGGTGCCGACACCGCCCGCCGCGAGGGGCGCACGCACCTCGCCTACTGGGTCAACACCGACAACGGGCCAGCGGTCGCCTTCGCCTCGGGCTTCGGGTTCCGCCCGACCGACAGCCGCCGGCCGATGCGCGTCGCGTCGGAGGACGGCGACGAGGAGATCGCCATGGTGCTGGCGCTCGGCCAGGACCGGGGGATGCCGACCCTCTAGGGGCGGGACGCGAGCCGCTCGATGAGGTCGGTCGGGCCGCTCACGATGAGGGTGTCGTGCGCGCTGACCTTCGTGTCGGCCTGCGCGTAGGTGAAGTCCTCGCCGGGTGACTTCACGCCCACGACGGTGACGCCGTACTTGCTGCGCACCTGGGTCTGTGCCAGCGTGAAGCCGATCGTCTCCTGCGGCGGCCGCATCTTGACGATCGCGAAGCCGTCGTCGAACTCGATGTAGTCCATCAGCTTGCCGTTGACGAGGTGTGCGACCCGGCGCCCGGTCTCGGCCTCCGGGAAGATCACGTGGTGCACCCCGATGCGGGTGAGGATCCGGCCGTGCTCGGGGGAGAGGGCCTTGGCCCAGATCGAGGGGATGCCGGCGTCGACCAGGTTGAGCGAGGCGAGCACCGAGGCCTCGACCGACGAGCCGATGCCCACCACGGCCAGCTTGAAGTTGCGCGCCTTGATCGCCGCGATCGCCGTCGGCTGGCTCGCGTCGGCCTGAACGATCTTGGTGATCTTCCCGAGGAAGGTCTCGGCGAGCACGGCGTCCTGCTCGATCGCGACCACGTGGTGGCCGAGCTGCTGCAGCTCGAGCGCGGCAGCGGCACCGAACCGCCCGAGGCCGATGACGAGCACGTCCTCCTCGAAGAGCCGGTTCCTGGGCAAGGGTTCCTCCGTCGTGTCGGCACGTGTCGTCTGGGTGTCGGGCCGGTGGCGACGCGATGTCGACGTGGGGTCGAGCGGTGTCGAGCGGGCGTCGAGCGGGTGTCGGGCCGCCTCCGGCCGCGTCCGGTGTCGGCCACCGGGCCGTCCTGTCCACGGACAGTACCCGCCCGGTAGCGTGCGTGACATGCCCACTCAGGCGCGCGTGATCTGGGACCCCAGCTTCACGGCATACAACTTCGGTCCCACGCACCCGATGGCTCCGGTGCGCCTCGACCTGACCGCCCGCCTGTGCGAGGCCTTCGGCCTGTTCTCCCACACCGACGTCGAGCTGGTGAACCCGCCGCTGCCCGACGACGCGCTCCTGGCGACGGTGCACGACCCGGACTACATCGACGCCGTGAAGGCGGCCTCGAAGGACCCGGCCGGCGCCGACGGCGGCTTCGGGATCGGCACCGAGGACGACCCCGCCTTCGCCGGCATGCACGAGGCCAGCGCCCGCATTGCCGAGGGCACCCGGCAGGTCTGCGAGGACGTCTGGACCGGCCGGTCGAGCCACGGCGTCAACTTCTGCGGCGGCCTGCACCACGCGATGCCGGGCAGCGCCTCGGGGTTCTGCATCTACAACGACATCGCGGTCGGCATCCAGTGGCTGCTCGACCACGGCGCCCAGCGGGTGGCCTACGTCGACATCGACGTGCACCACGGTGACGGCGTCGAGCGCATCTTCTGGGACGACCCCCGGGTGCTCACCATCTCGCTGCACGAGTCGGGCCGGGCACTGTTCCCGGGCACCGGCTGGCCGGGCGACACCGGTGGCCCGAACGCACCGGGCTCGGCGGTCAACGTGGCCCTGCCGCCCGGCACCGGCGACTCGGCCTGGCTGCGGGCCCTGCACGCCACGGCGCTGCCGATCGTGCGCGCGTTCAAGCCGGAGGTGATGGTGACCCAGCACGGCTGCGACACCCACGCGCAGGACCCGCTGGCCCACATGGCCCTCTCGGTCGACGCGCAGCGCACCGCCGCCGACGCGCTGCACCGGCTGGCCCACGACGTCTGCGAGGGCCGCTGGGTCGCGCTCGGGGGCGGTGGCTACGAGCTCGTCGACGTCGTGCCCCGCACCTGGACCCACCTCACCGGCATCGCGACGCACCGGCCGATCCCGCTGACGGCGCCGGTGCCCGACGGCTGGCTCGAGCACGTGCTCATGGAGCTCGGCCGGCAGGGACCGCGCCGGATGGGCGACCTCGACCCCTCGGAGGGCCCGATCTGGCACCAGCCGTGGGACATGGGCTACAACCCGCACAGCGAGGTGGACCGGGCCATCATGGCCACCCGGCAGGCCGTCTTCGAGCACTTCGGGCTCGACCTCTGGTTCGACTGACGCCGTCGCCTTTTCACTGGTCAGACGGCGTGTCGACTGGACAGTGGGGGAGAAGCGTCGACTTTCTTTCCCCATCCGCTTCCCCAGTGGTCACATCAGCCCCTATCGTTGCGACTTGCACGAGCGTAGGAGTCCGCCGGAGGGGAAGCCGGCGATGCGCACGTGAAGAAGATCGAGGTAGCTATGTCCAACGAGCGCCAGCTCGCCGAGGTGCGGTTCCTGACCGTCGCCGAGGTCGCCTCGATCATGCGCGTGTCGAAGATGACCGTGTACCGGATGGTGCACGCCGGAGAGCTCCCCGCCATTCGCGTGGGTCGCTCGTTCCGCGTTCCCGAGGACGCCGTGCACAAGTACCTGCGCACGTCGTACGTCGACACCGCGTGATTGGCAGACGACAAGAACGACTGAGGGCGGGCCGGGGGAATCTCCCCGGCCCGCCCTCTCTCTGTCGTGACTCCGCTCGCCTGCTCGCCCGAGCGGCGAGCGCCGCCGGTGCCGTCAGCGGTTGTCGACCGCCCGCACACTCACCGCCACGTTCGCGCCGGTGTAGAGCTGGGTCAGCAGGTAGACCGACCCCGGAGGGATGACCGCCGACTCGTCGGCGGCCGCGGTGGCCGACGAGCCGGTCACCTGGCAGTCGCTGTCGAGGAAGTACAGGTCGAGGTCGTGGCCCACGGTGGCGTCAGCGTCGCTCGTGCCCTTCACCGACACCGAGTGCAGCCCGTCGGAGAAGCCGAGCGGGAACTTGGTCACCCAGGCGTCCGCGCCCTGGCTGGCCGGAGGGAAGGTGCACGTGGTGCTCATCTCCGTGCCGGTGACGCCGAAGACGTTCGCCAGGCCGGTCGGGTCACCCGCGGCCGGGTTGGGCGCCGTGATGGTGCCCGAGTCGGTGTAGTCCGGGTCAGGGGTGACCGTGCCGTTGACGACGGTGGCGCCCGAGCCGAACACCTGGATGTCGGCCACCTGCGCGTAGGTGGTGGTGTCGCCCTGCACCGAGTCGATGAAGAACCGGACGTAGGCCGCCTTGACCGGCTTGTCGAGCGCGAAGGTCCGGTAGTTCAGGTCGGCCGCCGTGGGGCGGGGCGCCTCGTAGCCGAAGGCACCCTTGCGGGCCGTGGTCCAGGTGACTCCGTCGGTGGAGGTCTGCACCGTGAAGTCGCGCAGCGCCGCGAAGCGCGAGGCGTTGGTGGCCTTGTAGGCGCTCACCCGCACCGACGACACGGTGGCCGGCGCGGCCAGCTTCACCGTCACCCGCTGGTCCGGACCCGCGTTGTATGCCGTGTCGCCCGCCTTGGTCGACCACACCGAGGCGGCGGTGTCGTCGAAGGCGAACTTCGCCGGTGAGCCGTCGTCCTGGCTGGAGGCGGAGACCACCGTCGCGCCCGCCGCCGTCGAGGCGAGGTTCGGTGCCAGCGAGATCGTCTTGGCGGCGTGCTTCCCCGCGGCGACGGTGAAGCCCTCGATGGTCTGCGCGCCGAACCCGGGGGCCTGGATCGTCAGCGGGTAGGCGCCGGCGACGGCCTTGACGGAGAACCCGCCGGTGGAGCCGGTGCGCCCGAGCGGGCTCACCCGCGCCTCGAAGCGGCCGAGGATGACCTTGGCGTTCGGGATCTTCTGCCCAGTGCTCGCGTTGACCAGGGTCAGCGCCACGGTGCCGTTGCGGGAGGCCGTGGGGTGGTCGAACGCCGGCGTCGGGTCGGTGTCGTCACCCGTGCGCGAGACGGCCGAGGCTCCGGCGCCCCGCTTGGCGAAGACCGACCAGATGAGGTCGGTGTTGTCCCCGTGGTTGCGGTCGAGGTCGGCGGTCAGGATGCCGTCACGCGCGTCGAGGAACGACGGGTCCGGCGCCGTGAGCGGCATACCGTCGGTGACCAGGCGAGCGGCCACCTCGGCCCCCTTGGCGAGGCCGTAGCGGGCGACGAGGGCCTTGTGCAGGTCCCACAGCGTCGCGGTCCAGATCTCGCCGTCGGCGTGCACCTCCGGCCCGGTGAGGTCGTAGCCGATGTCGCCGAAGGTGTTGGGGTTGTTGTTGTAGTCGTAGTTGCGGATGCCGCGGTCCTCGTTGCCGGTCGCGTACGCGCCGACGACCGCCCGGGTCGGCTCCAGCCCGGTGCGGGCCGCGTGGTTGAGGGCGTACCAGTCGCCCCAGCCCTCGCCCATCGACCCGGCCTGCTGCGAGCCGAGCGCGCTGCCCCCGGCGACGTAGCGGTTGGAGAGGCCGTGGGTGTACTCGTGCTGGATCACGGTCATGTCCATCGAGCCGTCGCGGTAGGGGCCCTCGAACGCGTCGTTGATCGGCTCCCACAGGAACATGCCGCTCCACGGCGGGATGCCGTCGTCGAGGGTGAGCATGTAGGCGTTGTCGCGACCGGTGTAGGTCGGCGACCCGCCCGAGGCGGCACCGGCCTGCACCAGGCCCTTGATCGCGTCACCGCCCAGGCCGCCCTTGCCGCCGTTGTCGAGCTGGAAGTTGCCGCCCGTCTCGGTGAAGCCCAGGGCGTAGTAGTCGTCGTGGATCCGGTTGTGCTGGAAGAAGAGGTTGGTCGCCGCCGGGTTGAGGTCCTCGGCGTAGGAGGGCGGCACCGTCTGCCCCTTCGTGGCGGCCCACTGGTTGGTGTAGGTGTAGCTGAAGCTGCCCGTCGGGGAGACGGGGCGCGGTGCGTTGTCGACCGGGGCCAGGTAGTTGGACCAGTTGGCGTAGGTGTCGGCGTTGTTGCCGAACGTCGTCACGCCGGTGCCGGCCAGGCCGGTGGGGTCGACCCAGCCCTTGGGCGACTCGGCGGTCGGGCCGAAGGACTGCTGGCGCGGCGTGCCGCCCTTCGCGGCGCCCGGGTAGTTGTCGTAGACGGTGCCCTGCGGGTCGGACTCGTTCTGCACCACCGAGGTCCGGTAGAGGACCTTGCCGGTGGTGCCGTCGAGGATGACCTCCCACGCCTCCTGCGGGCTCTTGATGAAGTACACCCGGTATGCCGCCACGGGGCCGGTGCGCGTGCCGAAGGTGACCTTCTTCGCGTACGACGGACCACCGAACGGACCCTTGGCGAAGGTCGTGTAGCCGGCCTGCGTGCCGTCGGCGTCGGGCACGTAGGCGACTCCGGGGGCCAGGGTGCCCGCCGCCTTGAGCACCGCGCCGGCCTCCCCGATCACCCAGCCGCCGGTGAGGTCCGAGCTCGGTGTGGGGTCGCCGGCATACGACAGCACCCGTCCGTCCTGGGTGACGGCCACGTTGAGCCGCCCACCGCGGGCACTCGGCACGCCCCCCGCGGTCTGCACCAGGCTGACGACGTGGGTGCCGGTGCCGGGCAGGGTGTGGTCGCGGGCGACCTGCAGCGCCCTGACCGCCTTGCCGTCCAGCCCGAAGGCCGCGGCGTTGTCGGCGACCCAGGCCCGTGCGATGTCGACGGCCTCGCCGTCGTGCGGGCCGGTCAGCGGGGCCGGCCCGCGCAGCGAGCGCAGCGTGCCGAACCGCTCGTCCCAGGTGGCCCGGGCGCCCTTCCCGGCGTCGGCGAGCAGGGTGCTCAGGGCCGTGCGGGCGGCGGCGCCCGGGACGACGGCGTCCTTCGCCGCCCGGGTGTCGAGGGTGGCCGTCAGGTCGGACACCGCGTCGCCGAGCCCGGTCAGCACCGGGGCGGTCAGGTCCGTGGCCGGCGACGAGGCCGTGGCCGTGGCGACCGGGGCGGTGACGAGTGCTCCGGTGAGCGCCCCCACCCCGAGTGTGGTCAGACCCATGCGGCCCATGAGGCCCCTGCGAGCCATCAGCCGAGTGCGCGATCTTCTCACCGCTGCTCCTGTCGTGGTGCGGGCACCGTCGGCCCGACTGACCGGAAAACGAGGCGGGAGGCCCGGGGTTACTGGCCCCCGGTTTGGGCTGTGCCGCAGGTGGCCGGTAGAGTGACCCGCACTGTTCGGCGTGGTGCGTAGTTCGTTGCCCCGTCCGGCAACACGACACCACAGACACGCGAGGACAACTATGGGCTCTGTCATCAAGAAGCGCCGCAAGCGCATGGCGAAGAAGAAGCACCGCAAGCTCCTTCGCAAGACGCGCCACCAGCGTCGCAACAAGAAGTAGGACCACCCGGTCCACGACGAAGGCCCCCGCCTCCAGGTGGGGGCCTTCGTCGTGCTGGGGCATTCATCGTGCGGGGGCCCTACGGTGTGAGCCTGCCAACCTCCGGTGCCATGTTCGGTCAGCCATGGCTAGGCTGGCACGGACCCAGTGGGGTGCTCGACGAACGTGGCGGAAAGGGGTGAGCGGTGGCTGATGTCGTCCTGGTGACCGGCGTCTCCCGCTACCTCGGTGGCCACTTCGCGCGGCGCCTCACGGCCGAACCGTCGGTGTCGCGCGTCATCGGAGTCGACGTCATTCCCCCGCCGCACGACATCGGGCGGGCGGAGTTCGTGCGGGCCGACATCCGCAACCCCATGATCGGCAAGATCATCGCCCAGGCCGAGGTCGACACGGTCGTGCACATGAACGTGATCGCGACGCCGACGCACGCCGGAGGACGCAGCTCCCAGAAGGAGATCAACGTCATCGGCACGATGCAGCTGCTGGCGGCGTGTCAGAAGGCGCCCAGCGTGCGGCGGCTCGTCGTCAAGTCGTCGGCGGCCGTCTACGGCTCGAGCCCGCGCGACCCCGCGATGTTCACCGAGGACATGGGCCCGAAGTCCCTGCCCCGGGCCGGGTTCGGCAAGGACTCGGTGGAGGTCGAGGGCTACGTGCGCGGCTTCTCCCGGCGGCGCCCCGACACCGAGATCACCATGCTGCGGTTCGCCAACATCATCGGCCCCGGCATCCGCACCTCCCTCACCGACTACTTCAGCCTTCCGGTCGTCCCGGTGCCGCTGGGCTTCGACGCCCGGCTGCAGTTCGTCCACGAGGACGACGCGATCGGCGCCCTGCTGCGGGCGACCACCGGCCCCAGCGTGGGCATCACCAACATCGCCGGTGACGGCGTCATCACGGTCGCCCAGGCCGTGGGCATGGCCGGGCGGCCCATCCTGCCCGTGCCGCGGCTCGCGGCCGGCATGCTCGGCAACGCGCTGAAGCGCTCGGGGCTCGCCGACTTCTCGGCCGACCAGCTGCAGTTCCTGGCCTTCGGGCGAGGGCTGGACACGACCCGGATGCGCGAGGTGCTCGGCTTCGAGCCCCGGTGGACGACGCGTGAGGCCTTCGCTGACTTCGCCCGCGGGATCGGTCCGGTGCTGCCCGGCGCCTCCGCCGTGGGGTCCCTGGTGGGTTCGGCCGTGACGGGGGTGGCCGGCGGCGCCGTCCACGCGATCGGGCACCTGCGTGTCCCGGGGAGGAACGACTGATGGCGTCGACAGGCGGTGCCGGGGGCAAGCGCCCGGCAAGGAAGTCGGCAGGGAAGTCGACCGCGAAGTCCCCAGCGAAGTCGACCGCGAAGTCGACGGCACAGTCCTCCGCGAAGTCGACCGCGAAGTCCCCAGCGAAGTCGACGGTCAAGGCGACGAGCCGCAAGGCCGGCGGCGGCGCCCTGGCGGCCGGCGCGGCACGGGCCAGCGGGGAGCGCGCCAAGCGGCGCAGCACCCCCTTGATCGCCGCGGCTCCCGAGCGCCCGGCGCTGGGCGTGGTCTCGTCCATCTCCGACACCGAGCCGAGAGAGACGGTGGCCGCGGAGGCGTCGGCCACGGAGGCGACGGTCGGCGAGACGACGACCGCGAACGCTCCTTCCGGGTCGGCGCCGCAGCGCAAGCCGCACCGACCGCACCCGGTGGCCAAGGCCGTGCCCACCAAGAAGGCCGTCGCGAAGTCCGGCACCCGCACGACAAGGCCGAAGCGCCGTGCCGCCAGCCGCTCCACGGAGGCGCGCCCCGTCGTGGTCGAACCCGCGACTCGCGGGAAGCTGGTCGCGGTGCCCGACGAGAGCGTGCGCGTCGAGACGCCCACCCCGCGCTCACAGCACGTGGCCGTCGCCCCCGGCATCGAGGAGCTGCTCAAGGCGGGCGTCGCCGCCATGCGGGTGGCCGCCGAGGCCATGGGACTGGCGCCCGAGGAGGTCGAGCAGCGAGTCGCCGAGACGCTGTCGTTCGTGCGTCGCCGGCTGACCGGGGACTACATGGTCGACGAGTTCGGCTTCGACGAGGACTTCACCGAGCACGCCTACCTGCCGCTGCTGCGCCCGCTCTACCGGCGGTGGTTCCGGGTCGAGGTCCGAGGCATCGAGAACATCCCCACGCAGGGCGGTGCCCTGGTGGTGGCGAACCACTCCGGCACCATCGCGATGGACTCGCTGATGACCCAGGTGGCGGTGCACGACGAGCACTCGACCCACCGGCACCTGCGCATGCTCGGGGCCGACCTGGTGTTCCAGACGCCGGTCATCGGGCAGGTGGCGCGACGCTCCGGCTCCACCCTGGCGGCCAACCCCGACGCCGAGCGCCTGCTGTCGCAGGGCGAGCTGGTCGGGGTCTGGCCCGAGGGCTTCAAGGGCGTCGGCAAGCCGTTCAGCGAGCGCTACAAGCTCCAGCGCTTCGGCCGGGGCGGCTTCGTCTCCGCGGCGCTGCGCACCGGCGCGCCGATCATCCCCTGCTCCATCGTGGGGGCGGAGGAGATCTACCCGATCATCGGCAACATGCGGACGGTGGCCCGACTGGTCGGGGCGCCCTACGCGCCGATCACCCCGACGTGGCCGCTGCTGGGGCCGCTCGGCCTGGTGCCGCTGCCCAGCAAGTGGATCATCGAGTTCGGGTCACCCGTGGAGACCGCAGACCTCGGGCCGGGTGCCGCCGACGACCCCATGCTGGTCTTCGACCTCACCGACCAGGTGCGCGAGACGATCCAGCAGACCCTCTACTCGTTGCTCATGCAGCGCCGTTCGGTGTTCTTCTAGGCGAGCTCTTCCGAGGCGCGTTCCCCTGCGCGACCTCTGCTTGGCGCGAGCCTCGTGCTAACGGGAACCCAGGAGCCCCAGCGAGTCGAGCGGCACCGACACCGTCGCGGTGACGCCCGGCAGGGTGATACCGCCGAGGGTCGTGTCGGGCACCGTGGCCTGCACGCCGTCGCTGCTGATGCTCGCCGAGGGGAGGGTGGCGTCCACGCCGGGCAGGCCCGGGACCGAGGCGCTCACCGAGGGTCCGTTGAGGTTCGCGCCCCCGGTCGACAGCGTGGCGCCGCCGTTGTCGCCACCGACCACCAGACCGCCGGAACCGGCCGTGAGGCCCGGCGCGGCACCGCTGCCGTCGGGGTCGGCCGTCACGGGGGTGCCGGGCACGGTCACGCCGCCCCCGGCAGCCGGCTGCTCCGCCTTCGGGGCGACCGCGGTGGCGGGGCTCAGGGAGGGGAGGTCGGACGGGCCGGCGCCCACCGGCTTGAGGGTCACGCAGGTCGGGGCGCAGGCCGCCAGCTGCCGCAGGGCGGCGGCATCGGCGTCGGCGAGCAGCGACTCGAGCTCGCCGAGCACGGGCAGGGCCGCGGCGGGGACCTCGGGCCGGAGAGCCTCGACCTGCGGCCTGGTGCGGGCGGCGAAGTCGTGGATCGCGATGAGCGCCTGCGGGTTGCCGGTCCGGTCGAACGCCCGGCCGAGGTCCCGCTGGCCGGCGCGCACGTCGGAGACCGCCTTCTGCAGGGCCTCGACGTACCCGTCGGCGTCCCGCTCGTTGCGGTCGGCCAGCTCGCGCGCCTCGGAGACGTGCTCCTGCGCCTGGGAGAGGTGGGTGAGGCCGCGGTCGAGGTCGGAGCCGGCCATCTGCACCGCCACCGAGTCGAGCCAGCCCTTGACGGGGTAGAGCGTGGAGCCGGGGATGGCGCTGCGCGAGGCCACGCCCACCACGGCGCCCACGACGACCAGCGACGCGGCGACGCCGGCGAGGGCCCGCGGCATACCGCGGCCGACGACGAGGACGACGGGGCCGGAGCGGCGGGGGGAGGTCTCGGTGCGGGTGCGCGCGGCGGCCCGGTCGACGACCGGCAGGGTGGCGGCCTCGGCCTCGAGGCGCTCGCGGAGGGCGGCCACGAACTCGGGGCGGGGCGTGCCGGCTCCGCTGGGAAGGGTGCCCACAGCCTGGGCGGTGCGCACGAGACGAGCCGTCTGCGGGTCGGCCACCTGCTCGCCCTCGAGGGCGCGCTGAAGCCGGTCCGCCGTGCGGCGGGTCATGAGCATGCCGGAACCTCCTCCCCCGACTCGGTCGACGTCTGCCGCCATGAGAACGACGGGTGGGGCAGGAGGTTACGCTCCACGCCGTAGCGGAACGGAACGGCTGTCACGGCGTCACAGGTCCACATCGGCGAGCTCCCGGTGGAGGGCGCGCACCGCGCGGAGCTGGAGCTGCTTGACGGCGCCCTCGCTCTTGCCGAGCACGGCTGCCGTCTCGGCCAGCGTCAGGCCCTGGAGGAACCGCAGCACGACGCACTCGGCCTGCTCCGGCTTGAGGTTCTTGACCGCCTCGAGGAGCCGGGTGTCGCGCAGCCGCTGGAGCACCTCCGCCTCCGGGGCGTCGACGTGCTCGTCGGCGTCGAGCATGTCGGCGGTCGTCACCTCGAGGCGGAAGCGGGCCGACTTGGCGTTGTCGGTGATGAGGTTGCGCGCGATGGTGATGAACCACGCCGCGATGTCGCGGCCCTGCCAGGAGAAGGAGTCCATCCGGCGCAGGGCGCGCAGGAACGTCTCGGAGGTGAGGTCCTCGGCGACCTGGGTGCTGCCGACCCGCACGTAGACGTAGCGGTAGACGACGTCGACGTAGCGCTCGTAGAGCAGCCCGAACGCCTCGGCGTCGCCCTTCTGGGCCAGCTCGACCAGCGCCGAGACCCGCTCGAAGTCCTGGGGTGCCGCGCCCGGGGCGAAGCCGGCCCGGCTGGCTCCGTCACCACCGCCGGCTCCGACGCCCCCACCGGTGACCTCGGCGCCCTCGGCCAGGCTGAGCAGCACGCGCAGCGAGCCCAGCATCTGGGTGGTGGCCCCGGGCAGCCCGTGGTCGCGGGAGCTCGCGGGCCGGTGCGCGTGACCTGCCGGCACCAGGCTCGTTGACCAGGCGGCAGGGAAGGGGCCCCCGGGGAAGCGGGCATGACGACGGGCCGCGATGACACTCGCGACGCGACGGCTGCTCGGCATGCGGATACGACCCACCTCCCGCCGGCCAGTTTCCACGAAATCGCGTGAAATGTCAGGAGAGCCCCGTCCCATCCCGGGTTCCTGGCCTCGTCGGGCCCTGGCCGTCGGCGGGTGGGGCGTGGCCGTCAGCGGCTGGAGCGGCGCCGTGAGGCCGCTGCCGCCAGCGCGCCGGCGAGCGCGGTGGCTCCGGCGGCGGGGATGCCGACCTTGGCCGCCTTGCGGCCGTTGCGGAAGTCGCGGACCCTCCACCCGTGCGCCTTGGCGTGGTGGCGCAGCTTCGCGTCGGGGTTGACGGCGCAGGGATCCCCCACCATCGACAGCATGGGGATGTCGTTGGCCGAGTCGGAGTAGGCCGAGCAGCCGGCGAGGTCGTAGCCCCGCTCGGACGCCAGCGCCTCGATGGCCACCGCCTTGGCCGGTCCGTGCAGGAACTCGCCCACCAGCCGGCCGGTGTAGACGCCGTCGACGCTCTCGGCGACGGTGCCGAGAGCGCCGGTGAGGCCCAGCCGGTCGGCGATCACGGTGGCCACCTCGACGGGGGTCGCGGTGACGAGCCACACGTCGTGCCCGGCGTCGAGGTGGGCCTGCGCGAGCGCGCGGGTGCCGGGCCAGATCTTGTCGACCAACACCTCGTCGTAGATCTCCCGCCCGATGCGGCCGATCTCCTCCACGGTGTGACCGGCGATGAAGCCCAGGGCCTGCTCCCGGATCTGGGCGACGTGCTCGAGGTTCTCGCCGAGGAGGGCGAAGCTGGCCTGCTTCCACAGCATGGCTGCGATGTCGCGCGTGGTGAAGAAGTCGCGCTTCCACAGGCCGCGGGCGAGGTGGAAGATGCTGGCGCCCTGCAGCACCGTGTTGTCGACGTCGAAGAAGGCGGCGGTCTCGGTGCGGGCCGGCTCCGACGCCGGCGGCTCCGACGGCACGGTGACAGCCTCCGCCACCACCTCGCCATCCGGGCCGTACTCGATCATGGTCCAACCCTAGAGTGCGGCGCGGCGGGCGCAGCGCGGCATACAGTTCTGGTGTGGCAGCAACCGGACCGGAGCACCGCGCCCGCATCACCCTCGTCGGGAAGCCGGGCTGCCACCTGTGCGACGACGCGCGCGCGGTGGTCTCCCGGGTGGCCGAGGAGCTCGGCGTCACCTGGGAGGAGTGGTCCATCTCCGACGACCCGGCGCTGGCGGAGGAGTACTGGGAGCAGATCCCGGTGACCTTCGTCGACGGCCGGCAGCACGACTACTGGCGGGTGGACGAGGCGCGGCTGCGAGCGGCGCTCGGCGCCGGACGCTGAGCCTTCGGTGACCTGGCTCACACCCATCCGGCCATGGGGCGGGGCGGACGCTTGTGACTTTGTGCATCGGTTCACAACCGCGTAACCTGACGGTGCTCCCGTCCGCTCCAGCCAGGTGCGGACTCTTCGCATGAGAGGAGCCGGAGAACCCCCTTGTCTGCAGATCCCAGCGCCCGTCGCGGCATTCCTGACGCCACCGTCGCGCGGCTGCCCGAGTACCTCCGTGCGCTGACCGGTCTGGCAGAGCGGGGCATCACGTCCGTCTCCTCGGAGGAGCTCGCCGCGGCGGCCGGAGTCCGGTCGGCCAAGCTGCGCAAGGATCTCTCCTACCTCGGGTCCTACGGCGTGCGCGGCGTCGGCTACGAGGTCGACCACCTCGCCTACCAGATCTCCCGCGAGCTCGGCCTCACCCAGGACTGGCCCGTCGCCATCGTCGGGATGGGCAACCTCGGCCACGCGCTTGCCGCCTACAGCGGCTTCGCCACCCGTGGCTTTCGGGTCGTCGCCCTGCTCGACCAGGACCCGGCCATCGTCGGGCAGGAGATCGCCGGTCTCGCCGTGCAGCCCATGTCGGAGCTCACCGCACTGGTGTCCGAGCAGGGCCTGGCGATCGGCGTCATCGCCACCCCGGCCGCCTCCGCGCAGGACGTGTGCGACGCCCTCGTCGCCGCCGGTGTGCGCTCCATCCTGAACTTCGCGCCCTGCGTCCTCGTCGTCCCGGATGGAGTCGACGTGCGCAAGGTCGACCTCTCCACCGAGCTGCAGATCCTGGCCTTCCACGAGCAGCGCAAGGCGCTCGCCTCGCCGGCCGCGCTGAGAAAGGCGGTGGCCCCGTGAGCCTCGTCGTCCTCGGCCTCTCCCACCACACCGCGCCGCTGTCGCTGCTCGAGTCGGTCTCGCTCGGCGACCCCGGCCGGGTCGACCTCGCCGAGCGGATCGTGGGGCGTGACAACGTCTCCGAGGCCATCGTCGTCTCCACGTGCAACCGCACCGAGGTGTATGCCGAGGCGCACACCTTCCACGGGGCCGTCACCGACATCACCGACAGCCTCGTCGACGTGGCCGGCGTCGACCGGGACGACCTGCGCGAGCACCTCTACGTCCACTACGAGGACCGCGCCATCGCTCACGCCTTCACGGTCGCCTGCGGGCTCGACTCCATGGCCGTCGGTGAGGCGCAGATCCTGGGCCAGATGCGTACGGCCCTGCAGGTCGCGCAGCGGGCCGGGCACGCCGGACCGACGCTGAACAGCCTCTTCCAGCAGGCCCTGCGGGTCGGCAAGCGTGCCCACGCCGAGACGGGTATCGACTCGGTGAGCGTCTCGCTCGTCGAGGCCGGCCTGGGCGTCGTCGAGCGCGAGCTCGGCCCGATGGCGCAGCAGCGCGTGCTCGTCGTGGGCGCCGGCGGCATGAGCTCGCTGGCCGCCACCACGGTCGCGCGGTTCGGCTGCGCCGACCTGGTCATCACGAACCGCACCGCCAGCAAGGCCCAGCGCCTCGCCGAGCGCATCGGCGGAAGGGCCCGCCCCCTCGCCGAGCTGCGCGACGCGGTGGCGGAGGCCGACGTGGTGATCTCGTGCACCGGTTCCACCGGCGTCGTCGTCGACCTCGCCCTCGCCGGTGACGCGCAGGTGGCGCGCGGCGGACGCCCGCAGGTCTACATCGACCTCGCCCTGCCCCACGACGTGGCTTCCGAGGTCGCCTCGCTCACGGGCGTCACCGTCGCCGGCCTCGCCGCGCTCGGTGAGGACCTCAGCGCCGGGGAGACCACCCCGCAGGTGCAGGAGGTCGCCGACCTCGTCATCGCGGAAGTCGCGGCCTACCTGACGACGCGCGCCGCAGAGTCCGTCGCCCCCACGGTCGCGGCCCTGCGCTCGCGGGCGGCGGAGGTCGTCGACAGCGAGCTCGGCCGGCTCGGGCAGCGGCTTCCGGACATGGACGACGCCACGCGTCACGAGGTGCAGCGCGCGGTGCACCGCATCGTCGAGAAGCTGCTCCACACGCCCACGGTGCGCATGAAGGAACGGGCGACCAGCGGGCACGGCGACGACTACGCCCAGGCGCTGCGCGAGCTGTTCGACCTCGGACCCGGCGAGACCGCCGCCGTCTCCGTGCCGCCGCGGGAGCGAGGGGGTATGCCGTGACCACTCCGACCATGACGTCGCGAACCGTGACCCGCACCCTCCGTCTCGGCACCCGCCGCAGCGCCCTCGCCACCACCCAGTCCGGGTGGGTGGCCGACCTGCTGCGCGCCCGCGGCCACCGGGTGGAGCTCGTGGAGATCGTCACCGAGGGCGACGTCAACGCCGCGCCGCTCGCGACCCTGGGTGGCACCGGCGTCTTCGCCGCGGCCATCCGCAAGTCACTGCTCGCCGGCGAGGTCGACCTCGCCGTGCACTCCCTCAAGGACCTGCCGACGACGCCGGAGCCCGGCCTCGTGGTGGCCGCGATCCCGCAGCGCGAGGACCCGCGCGACGCCCTCGTGGCCCGCGACGGCCTCACCCTGGGCGAGCTGCCCACCGGCTCGGTGGTCGGCACCGGCTCGCCGCGTCGGGTCGCCCAGCTCGCCGCGCTCGGCCTGGGCCTGGAGCTGAAGGACATCCGCGGCAACGTCGACACCCGCATCGGGCTGACCCGCTCCGGTACCTGCGACGCGGTCGTGCTCGCCCGCGCCGGCCTGGCCCGCCTCGGCCGCCTCGACGAGATCACCGAGACCCTCGACCCGCTGCAGATGCTGCCGGCCCCGGGCCAGGGCGCGCTGGCGGTCGAGTGCCGCGCCGACGACGCCGAGGTGGTCGCACTGCTGTCCGAGGTCGACGACGCCGACACACGTGCGTGCGTCACCGCGGAGCGCAGCCTCCTCGCCACCCTCGAGGCGGGCTGCTCCGCCCCGGTGGGCGCCCTCGCCGAGGTCGTCGAGGGCGAGGACGGCCTGGAGCTCTCCCTGCGTGCGTTCGTCGGGTCCACCGACGGCTCCGTCGAGCTGCGCCGCTCGCTCGTCGGCCCCGTGGCCGCCCCCGAGCGGCTGGGCGCCGACCTCGCGGCAGTCCTCCTCGAGGACGGTGCCGAACACCTGACGGGTCCAGAGGAGCGGCCCCCAGCCACCGCGCACACGCACTGGGACCCAGACCCAGCCGAGGCGACCGGAGACAGGCCTCCGCTCGCCGCCCCCACCGACTCCCGTCCAGAACCAACCGCCACGGAGCGTGCAACGTGAGCCCCTCGCGCTCGAAGTCCGCCACCCCCACCGGAGCGAACTCCGCCACCTCGACCACCGGTTCCGCCACCACGAGCGCCGGCCGCCAGCCCGGCCGGGTCGCCTTCGTCGGCGCCGGCCCCGGTGACGCCGGTCTGATGACCGTGCGCGCGGTCGAGTACCTCGCCGCCGCGGACGTCGTCGTCATCGACCAGCTCAGCCGTGAGGACGTCGTTGCGCGCTACTGCCGCGACGACGTCGAGGTGGTCGACGCCGGTCACGGCGACCACGGCCAGCCGCTGACCCACGCGATGCGCGCCAAGCTCGTCGTCAAGGCCGCCAAGGCCACCAAGGGCGGGCTCGTCGTGCGCCTCATGGACGGCGACCCCGGCTTCTTCAACGGTCTCGCCGAGGAGGCGCTGGCCCTGCGCAAGGCCGGTCTCGGCTTCGACGTGGTGCCGGGCGTCAGTGCGGTCTCGGCCGTGCCGACCTACGCCGGCGTCCCGCTGACCTCCAGCACCTCGCAGGCGGTGCACGTCGTGGCCGCCAACGACCGCAAGGTCGACTGGTCGGCGTCGGTCTCCGACCACGTCACCGTCGTGCTGCTCGGTGCTCCCGAGGACCTCGGTGAGTCCCTCGCGAAGCTGCTGGAGGCCGGTCGCTCGGCCGACACCCCGGTGGCTCTCACGGAGCGAGGCACCACCATCCGCCAGTCCACCCGCAGCACCACCCTCGGTGAGGTCGCCGGCGTCATGAAGGACGTCGAGTTCCCCGCCCTCGCGGTGGTGGGCGCGACGGTGGCGCTGCGCGACCAGCTGTCGTGGTTCGAGTCCAAGCCGCTGTTCGGCTGGAACATCCTGGTGCCCCGCACCAAGGAGCAGTCCGGCACCACGATCGCCCGGCTGGCCTCCTACGGCGCCACGGCCGAGGTCGTGCCCACCATCAGCGTCGAGCCGCCGCGCACGCCGCAGCAGATGGAGCGGGCGGTCAAGGGCCTGGTCACCGGACGCTACGAGTGGGTGGGCTTCACCTCGGTCAACGCGGTGAAGGCCGTGCGCGAGAAGTTCGCCGAGTTCGGCCTCGACGCCCGCGCGTTCGCCGGCCTCAAGATCGCCGCCGTGGGCGGCGTGACCGCCGGTGCCCTGCGCGAGTGGGGTCTCGAGCCCGACCTCGTCCCCACCGGCGAGCAGTCCGCGCTGGGCCTGCTCGAGGCGTGGCCGCCCTTCGACGAGGTGCTCGACCCGATCAACCGGGTCTTCCTCCCGCGCGCCGACATCGCGACGGACACCCTCGTCGCCGGCCTGCAGAACATGGGCTGGGAGGTCGACGACGTGACGGCCTACCGCACCGTCCGGGCCGCCCCGCCCGCCGCGCCCGTGCGCGAGGCCATCAAGGGCGGGCAGTTCGACGCGGTGGTCTTCACCTCCTCGTCGACGGTGCGCAACCTCGTCGGCATCGCCGGCAAGCCGCACCCGTCCACGGTCATCGCGTGCATCGGCCCGGCCACGGCCAAGACCGCCGAGGAGCACGGCCTGCGGGTCGACGTGCTGGCGCCGGAGGCCTCCTCCAACGCGCTGGTCGACGCCCTCGCCGACTACGGCCTCGGCCTTGCCGCGGCAGCCGCGGAGGCGGGTGAGCCGGTGCTCCGGCCCAGCGCCAAGCGCGCCGCGTCGCGGCGTCGGGCCAAGTAGTGTCGCCGCGTCCCGGCGTGCCGGGCCCGGTCGTCCGCCCACGGCGGCTCCGCCAGTCGGCAGCGGTGCGACGCCTCGTCGCCGAGACGCGGCTGCACCCCGCTGAGCTGGTGCTGCCCGTCTTCGTGAAGGAGGGCGCCCGCGAGCCGGTGGCCATCGGCGCCATGCCCGGCGTCGTCCAGCACTCCCTCGAGTCGGTGGTCGAGGTCGCCCGCGAGGCGGTCGAGGCCGGCATCGGCGGCCTGATGCTCTTCGGCGTGCCCGAGGAAAAGGACGCCACCGGCACCGGTGCCGACGACCCCGAGGGCATCCTCAACGTCGCCATCGAGGCGGTCGTCGACGCGGTGGGCGACCGGACGGTCGTCATGGCCGACCTGTGCCTCGACGAGTTCACCGACCACGGCCACTGCGGCGTGCTCGACCGCGAGGGGCGCGTCGACAACGACGCCACCCTCGAGCGGTATGCCGCGATGGCCCTCGCGCAGGCCCGTGCCGGCGCCCCCGTGCTCGGCCTCTCGGGGATGATGGACGGCCAGGTCGGCCACGTCCGCGAGGCGCTCGACGCCGCCGGCTTCACCGACACGATCATCTTGGCCTACTCGGCGAAGTACACCTCCGGGCTGTACGGCCCCTTCCGCGAGGCCGTGGAGTCCTCGCTGGAGGGCGACCGCAACACCTACCAGCAGGACCCGGCCAACGCGACGGAGTCGGTGCGCGAGCTCGAGCTCGACATCGCCGAGGGCGCCGACATCGTCATGGTCAAGCCCGCGACGCCGCACCTCGACATCATCCGCGCCGCCGCGGAGATGTCGCCGGTTCCCGTTGCGGCGTACCAGATCTCGGGCGAGTACGCCCAGATCGAGGCGGCCTCCGCCAACGGCTGGATCAACCGCGAGCGGGCCATCCTGGAGTCGCTGCTCGGCATCCGCCGCGCCGGTGCGCAGATCATCCTGACCTACTACGCGCTCGAGGCCGCCGCGCTCCTGCGCCGGTGACCTGCGGGACGCCCGCTCACCCGCACGGGTGAGCGGGCGGCATACCGCTGGGCGTCAGCGGCGGCTGCGTCCTCCGCCGAACACCGCGTCCACCAAGGGGATCCGCGCGCGGTAGCCGCGCAGCAGCTCGCGCGCCACGGTGACCGAATCGACCAGCGGGTGCAGGGCGAAGGCCTGCACCGCGCGGCGCTCCGACCCCGTGGTGGCCGCCTCGATGACGAGCCGGTCGACGGCCTTGACCTGCTGCACCAGCCCGAGCGGGTGGCCCTCGAGCGGGCTCGTCGGCAGGGGATGGGGGCCGTCGGCGTCGACCGTGCAGGGCACCTCGACCACGGCGTCGGCGGGGAGGCCGGCGAGCGTGGAACCGTTGCGGACGTTGAGGATGAGCGTCGCCGGCTCGCCCCGGGAGATGGCCGCCATGATGGCCAGGGCGACCCCCTCGTAGCCGCCGCCCTGGACGTCCTGCTCGTCGCGCTCCTCGCCCTCGTCGCGTGCCTCGCGCATGTAGGTGGCGTTGCGTTCCATGCGCACTCGGTCCCACTCCGCCAGCGCGTGGTCCGGGCCGCTCGCGAGCGCGTCGTAGAACGAGCGCTGCTGCTGCACGAGGTACTCGCCGCGGGTCTGCTCGCTGCTGCGGATCGAGGCGACCGCGTCGCGGGTGAAGTAGTAGTAGTAGAGGTACTCGTTGGGGATCGAGCCCAGCGTGCGCAGCCATTCCGCGCCGAACAGCTGGCCCTCCTCGGTGGTGGCCAGGCGCGCGTCGTCCTCGAGCAGGGCCGGCACGAGGTTGCGCCCCTCGTGGTGGACGCCGCGCAGCCAGCCGAGGTGGTTGAGGCCGACGTAGTCGATGGTCGTGGCTGCGGGGTCGACCCCCATGGTGGCGGCCACCCGCCTGGCGGCGCCGATGGGGGAGTCGCAGATGCCGACCACGCGCGCGCCGAGCACCGACTGCATGGCCTCGGTGATCATGCCGGCCGGGTTGGTGAAGTTGATGACCCACGCGTCGGGCGCGACCGCCCGGACCCGCTCGGCCACGTGGAGGGCGACGGGCACGGTGCGCAGGCCGTAGGAGATGCCGCCCGGCCCGGTGGTCTCCTGGCCCAGGAGGCCGAGGTCGAGCGCGACCCGCTCGTCGGCAGTGCGGCCCTCGAGACCGCCCACGCGGATGGCGGAGAAGACGAAGTCGGAGCCCGCGAGCGCCTCGTCGAGGTCGTCGGTGGTGTGCACGGCGGGGGCGTCGGGGTGGTCGGCCGCGAGCTGGGCGAGCACCCGGGCGATGGCGTCGAGCCGGCTCTGGTCGACGTCGTGCAACCAGACCTCGTCGACCCGGCGCTCGTGGCGGTCGGTGAGCAGCGCGCCGTAGACGAGCGGGGTGCGGAACCCGCCGCCCCCCAGGATTGCGAGCCTCATGCGTACAGCACCTCCGTGCCCGCCTCGCGGCAGACGGTGATCGTGTCGGGGTCGGCACCCTCGTTGGTGACGACGACGTCGACCTCGCCGGCGCCACACACGCGCAGGGTGCCGGTGCCGGGGAACTTGTGCCGGTCGACGAGCAGCACCGAGCGGTCGGCGGCTTGCAGCAGGGCGCGCTTGACGGGCACCTCCACCATGGTGGTGTCAAGCACCGTGCCGTCGCCCCGCACGCCGCTGGCGCCGAGGAAGACGTGGCTGCCGTGCACCTGCCGAAGGGCGTCCTCGGTGAGCGCGCCCACGAGGGAGTGGTAGTGGCGTCGCACCATGCCGCCGAGGAGCACCAGCTCGACGTCGTCGTCGTCCCGCAGCACGTCGAGCACGGCCAGGCTGGCCGTCACCACGGTGACGGGCCGGCCCCGCAGGGCGCGGGCCAGCATCATGGTGGTCGTCCCGATGTCGAGGATGACGCAGTCTCCGTCCGCGACCAGGCCGGCGGCGCGGGCGGCCACGGCCGCCTTGTGCGCAGCGTCGCTGGCCGCCACCTCGGCGAATCCGCGGGTCGCGTCGGCGTCCGGGCCGTCGAGGGCGACCGCCCCGCCGTGCACGCGGCGCAGCGCCCCCTGGCGCTCGAGCTCGACGAGGTCGCGCCGCACGGTCGCCGCGCTCACGTCGCAGAGCGCGGCGAGCTCCTCGGTGGTCGCCATCCCCTGCGCCGTGAGGCGACCGAGGATGGAGCGCTGCCGGGGTACCCGCATGGCAGGCCACTGTACGCGCAGTTGTGTGCAGGGCACGCGCGTTCCTGCACGTTTCTGCGCGATTGTGCTTGTCAGTCGCCGGTGAGGCGGTGCATGCTGGCCCGCATGGCGGATCAGGTGTTCGACCCCCTGGCGTCCCTGCGCGCCCCGGGAGACCCGGACATCGACGTGCTCGTCTGGGGCACAGTCTTCCTCGACATCATCTTCACCGGGCTGAAGCGGCTCCCCGAGGGCGGCGAGGAGGTCTGGGCCGACGGCATGGGCTCGTGCCCCGGCGGCATCGCGAACCTCGCCGTGGCCGCCCGGCGGCTCGGCCTGCGCACCTCGCTGGCGGCCGCCTTCGGTGACGACGCCTACGGCGACTTCTGCTGGGAGACCCTGGAGGCCTTCGAGCACATCGACCTCAGCCGCTCGCGCCGCTTCGAGGGGTGGCACTCGCCCGTGACGATCTCGATGGCGGTGGACCGCGACCGCGGGATGGTCAGCCACGGCCACCCGGCCCCGGTGGGGGCGACCGAGCTCATCGGCCGGCCGCCCCGAGCCCGGGCCGTGATGGCCTCGCTCGGCGAGGGCGAGGGCGTCATCGGCCGCGACGAGCCGACCTGGGTGCAGCTCGCACGCGACGAGGGCGCCCTGGTGTTCGCCGACGTGGGCTGGGACCCCACCGGCACGTGGCCCCGCGAGGTGCTCGACCAGCTCGAGGTGTGCCACGGCTTCCTGCCCAACGCCGGCGAGGCCATGGCCTACACCCGTTCAGCCACCCCCACCGAGGCGCTCTACGCGCTCGCCGACCTCGTGCCGCTCGCCGTCGTCACCAACGGAGAGAACGGTGCCATGGCGATCGACTCCTCGACGGGGGAGGAGGCGGTGGTGCCGGCCCTGCGCGTCAACGCCCTCGACCCCACCGGCGCCGGCGACGTCTTCGGCGCCTCCATCGTGCTGGGCACCATCGCGGGCTGGCCGCTCCAGCAGCGCCTGGCGTTCGCGGCCCTGTGCTCGTCGCTGGCGGTGCAGCAGTTCGGCGGCTCGTTGGCGGCGCCGGGCTGGGGCGACCTCGCCGACTGGTGGGCCCAGCAGAAGGCGAGGACGGACTCCAGCTCCTACCACCGCTCGCTGCTGCGCCGGTACGCCTTCCTCGACGACCTCGTCCCGAACGTCCCGCTGGGGGTCGGGCGACGGGCGAGTGCGACGATTGCGCGCCACGCCGACATCGCGGGCACCTGATGCCCTGCGCACTGAAGCTGTGCCGGCCGGCCACTTCCGGACGGATGCTGTGATGGAACGACACGGACTGTCACTGGGACCACACGAGGAGCTGTCATGAGGAGCCGACCCACCACCCTGCTCGCCGCCGCGGGACTGATCGGCGCCGTGGCGCTGTCGGCCTGCGCCCCGGGCTCGAACTCCGACAGCGGGAAGTCCTCCGCGCCCACGGGCCAGGTGAGCACCGACCCCTCGAAGATGGGCGACGTCACCCTCACCGTCTGGGACCAGGAGATCCGCGGCGGCCAGAAGGCGCAGATCACCGAGCTCAACAAGGAGTTCCAGGCGAAGTACCCGAACATCAAGCTGGACCGGGTCTCCCGCTCCACCGACGACCTCAACACCACGCTGAAGCTGGCGCTGTCGGGCAACACGCCCCCGGACGTCTTCCAGGCCAACAACGGCCGCCCGCAGATGGGCTCCTTCGTGAAGGCCGGCCAGCTGGTGCCGCTGGACCGGTATGCCGACGCGTACGGCTGGAAGGACCGCTACCCCGAGTCGGTGCGCCAGTACTCGTCGTACTCGACCGACGGCAAGACCTTCGGCACCGGCAGCCTCTACGGCCTGCCGCAGGTCGGTGAGGTCGTGGGCATCTACGTCAACAAGGCCAAGCTCCAGAAGGCCGGCGTGAGCATGCCCCAGACCTGGGACCAGTTCCAGCAGAGCCTGGCCACCCTCAAGGCCAAGGGCGAGCTGCCCCTGGTGCTCGGCAACCTGGACAAGTGGCCGGCCATCCACGTCTTCGGAACGGTGCAGGCGCAGAACGTGCAGCCCGACGCCATCCGCAAGCTCGGCTTCGGCCAGAAGGGCGGCTCCTGGACCACGCCGGAGAACACCAAGGCCGCGCAGACGCTGGTCGACTGGGTCGACAAGGGCTACCTCTCCAAGGACGTCAACGGCCTCGGCTACGACCCGGCCTGGCAGGGGTTCGCCAAGGGCAAGGGCGTCTACCTCATCGCCGGCACCTGGCTGCAGGCCGACCTCGGCAAGCAGATGGGCAACGACGTGACGTTCGTGCTGCCGCCCTCCGCGTCCGGCAGCCCCGCCGCCACCGGCGGCACCGGCATCCCGTGGGCCATCTCGAGCAAGAGCAAGCACCCGGACGCCGCCGCGGCATACATCAACTTCATCACCAGCAAGGACGCGATGGCGGTGCTCGCGAAGACCGACAACCTCCCGATCGCCGACACGGCCGCGCAGCAGGCACCGAACGCGCTCGGCAAGGACGTGTTCGCGGCCTTCGGCACCGCGGTGCAGAAGAACGCCTTGGTGCCCTACCTCGACTACGCGACGCCGACGATGTCGGACACGATCGGCGCGGCCCTGCAGGACCTGCTGGCGAAGAAGGCCACGCCGCAGCAGTTCCTCGACACGCTCGAGAAGGACTACAGCTCGTTCGTGTCGTCGAACCAGTGAGCACCCAGCAGGTCGCGCGCGCTCGGCGGACTTCCACGTCGCCGGCGCGCGCGCGGACCCGCAGCGCCGGGCCGCCGGGGGAGCCGCGCAGGATCGCCTACCTCTACCTGCTGCCGGCGTTCCTCGTGTATGCCGCGTTCCTGCTCTACCCGCTCGGGCGTGCCGTGCAGATCTCGCTGTACGACTGGGACGGCAACACCCTCGCGACCTGGGCGGGGCTCGACAACTACGCCGAGGTGGTGACCGACCCCGCCCTGCGGGCGGCGTTCGGGCACGCGCTGGTGCTGGTGTTCTTCTACGCCGTCCTGCCGCTGGTGGTCGGCCTGGGGCTCGCCTCGATCCTCAACCGGGCCCGGGTGCGCGGCCTGCCGTTCTTCCGCACGGTGATCTTCCTGCCGCAGGTGGTCGCCATGGTCGTGATCGGTGTCGCATGGCGCCGGCTCTACGCCCCCGACGGCAGCGTCAACGACCTGCTCCGGGCGGTCGGGCTCGACTCGCTGGCCCGCGGCTGGCTCGGCGACTACACCGCGGCGCTGCCGGCCGTCGGCTTCATCGGCACCTGGTTCGAGATCGGCCTCGTGACCGTGCTGCTGCTGGCCGGCATGGGCCGGATCCCCGGCGAGCTGTACGAGGCGGCCCGGCTCGACGGAGCCGGGCCGGTGCGCGAGTTCTTCGCCGTCACGCTGCCGTCGGTGCGCGGCGAGATCGCGGTGGCCCTCACGCTGACCGTCATCGCCGCGCTGCGCACCTTCGACCTCGTCTACATCACGACCCGCGGCGGGCCCGGGCAGAGCACGTCGGTGCCCTCGTTCGAGGTCTACAACCGCGCCTTCCAGCAGGGCCGTGTCGGCTCGGCGGCCGCGGTCGCGGTGGTGCTGACCCTCATCATCTTCGTGATCTCGTTCGGCATCACCCGGGTCGCGGAGCGGGAGGGCGCATGAGGGTCAGCCGGGGCGAGCGGCTTGCCAACTACGCCATCCTCATCGCCTTCGCGGTGTTCGCCCTCTACCCGGTGCTGACCATCGTCGTCGCGGCCCTCGGCCCCGACGACGCGGCCGGCGGCCAGGTCGGCGGCGGGGTGCTCGGCCTGCACCCGGAGAACTTCGCCAAGGCCTGGCAGGACGGCCACTTCGGCAGCTACCTGCGCACCAGCGTCGTGGTCTCGGCGACCGTGGTGGTGATCAGCGTGACGCTGTCGATCCTGAGCGGCTTCGCGTTCGGCACCATGCGCTTCCCGGGCTCGACGGTGCTGTTCTACGTCTTCCTGCTCGGGATCATGATGCCGAGCGAGGCGGTCGTCGTGCCGCTCTACTTCGACCTCCGCACGCTGGGCCTGACCGACACCCTGTGGGCCGTCGTGCTGCCGCAGGTCGCGCAGTCGGTGGCGTTCGGCACGTTCTGGATGCGGGCCTACTTCCGCACCAGCAGCCGCTCGCTCGTCGAGGCGGCCCGGCTCGACGGGGCATCGACCCGCCGCATCCTGTGGAGCGTGCTCGTGCCGCTGGCGCGTCCGGCGATCGTGACGCTCACCGTGCTGGTGTTCATGTGGACCTGGAACGAGTTCCTCATCCCGCTGGTCATGGTGATCTCCGAGTCGCTGCGCACCGCGCCGCTCGGCCTGGCCTTCTTCCAGGGCCAGTACACCCAGGGCTTCACCCTGCTCGCCGCCGGCGCCTGCATCGTCGCGACGCCGGTGGTCCTGCTCTACCTGTTCCTGCAGCGCCACTTCATCGCCGGGATGCTGGAAGGCGCCGTCCGCGAGTAGCCCGCTCACGGCATACGCGACAGTGCCGTGGGTCCACCGGCGGACACGACGAGAGGGCGGTTCCCCGTGGGGGAACCGCCCTCTTCGCGCGCTGTGCTCTGAGTCTCCGAAGAGAGGGGGCTCAGGCGGTCTTGAGCAGCTGGACCTCGAGCTTGATCTTGATCTTCTCGGAGACGAGCACGCCGCCACCCTCGAGGGCGACGTTCCACTCCAGGCCCCAGTCCTTGCGGTTGATCTCGGTCTCGGCCTCGAAGCCGGCCTTGGTGTTGCCCCACGGGTCGGTGGCGACGCCGCCGAACTCCAGGTCGAACTCGACCGGACGGGTGACGCCCTTGATGGTCAGGTCGCCCTTCAGGGTGTCCTCGGAGACCTCGGTGGAGACGAAGGTCATCTCCGGGTTGTTCTCCACGTCGAAGAAGTCGGCGCTCTTGAGGTGGGCGTCGCGGTCGGCGGAGCCGGTGTCGACGGAGGCCAGCTTGACGGAGGCCTGCACGTGCGAGGCGGAGAAGGGCTCGGCCACGGTCACGGTGCCCTCGACGTCGGTGAACTTGCCGCGGACCTTGGTCACCATGAGGTGGCGGGCGGTGAAGCCGACCTCGGTGTGCGAGGCGTCGACGGTCCAGGTGCCGGTGGGGAGCAGGGTGGTGTTGGCGGTGGTGGTCATGCGATCTCCTACGAGGCTGCGGGGTGGTGGTGAAGGAGGGGTTCCTTCGCTGTCACGGGGTACAACATAGCAATGATCGTTTATATTTCAACTATGTGCAGCCCGTGGGATACTGAGGACATGTCCGAGACCGTCGACACCCTCGACACCTCCGTCGAGCCCCGCTGGCTCACCGCCGAGGAGCAGCACGCCTGGCGCTCGTACCTCCGTGGGAGCCGGCTGCTGGAGGCTGCGCTCGACAAGGACCTGCAGTCCCACGGCGTGCAGCTGTCCGAGTACGAGATCATCTCGATGCTCTCCGAGGCGGAGGCCCGTCGGCTGCGCATGTCGAGCCTGGCCGACCTCGTGGTGCAGTCGCGCAGCCGGCTGACCCACACCGCCGCCCGGCTGGAGCGCCGCGGCTGGGTGCGCCGCGAGTCGTGCCTCGAGGACCGCCGCGGCGTCGAGCTCGTGCTCACCGACGAGGGCTGGCAGGCCGTGCAGGACATGGCCCGCGTGCACGTCGAGAGCGTGCGTCGCCACCTCGTCGACACCATGCCGCCCGAGCTGTTCGCCGCCCTCGGCACCGCCATGGACGCCATCTCGGCCGGGATCCTGCGCAGCGGCGCCGCCGAGGCGCCCGAGGGCGGCACCATGGCGTCCTCGCTGCGCTGAGAGGCGCCTGAGGGGGCGGTCAGGCCACACAGGTTCTGCTGAGACAATGCGGGCATGACTGACCGTCCCGGCACGACAGCCAGCATCGCGGCATACCCGATGGAGGCGCCGGCCTCGCAGGCCCTGCTCGACCGCGCCCTCGCGGTGACCCCGGGTGGCGTGAACTCGCCGGTGCGGGCCTTCCGCGCCGTCGGCGGCACCCCCCGTTTCATGGTGAGCGGCCACGGGCCCTACCTGCGCGACGCCGACGGTCGCGAGTACGTCGACCTGGTCTGCTCCTGGGGACCGATGATCCTCGGCCACGCCCACCCGGCCGTGCTGGAGGCCGTGACCACCGCCGCCGGCCGCGGCTTCTCGTTCGGCACCCCCAGCGAGAACGAGGTGGCGCTGGCCGAGGAGATCGTGGCCCGCGTCGAGCCGGTCGAGCAGGTGCGCCTGGTCTCCAGCGGCACCGAGGCGACCATGAGCGCCATCCGCCTCGCCCGCGGCTTCACCGGCCGCTCCGTCATCGTCAAGTTCGCCGGCTGCTACCACGGCCACGTCGACTCGCTGCTCGCCGCCGCCGGGTCCGGGGTGGCCACCTTCGCGCTGCCCGACTCCGCGGGCGTGCCGAAGGAGATGGCCGCAGAGACGATCGTGCTGCCCTACAACGACCTCGCCGCGCTCGAGGCCGCCTTCGCCGAGCGCGGGCAGGAGATCGCCGCCGTCATCACCGAGGCGTCGCCCGGCAACATGGGCGTCGTGCCGCCGGCCCCCGGGTTCACCGAGGGCCTGCGCCGCGTCACCACCGAGCACGGCGCGCTGCTGGTCTCCGACGAGGTCATGACCGGCTTCCGCTGCTCGGCCGCCGGCTGGTACGGGCTCGAGGGCCCGTATGCCGCGGGCGCGCCCGACCTGTTCACCTTCGGCAAGGTCATGGGTGGCGGCTTCCCCGCGGCCGCCTTCGGCGGCCGCGCCGACGTGATGGCGATGCTCGCGCCGCTCGGCCCGGTCTACCAGGCCGGGACGCTGTCGGGGAACCCGGTGGCGACCGCGGCCGGCCTCGCCACGCTGCAGCACTGCACCCCCGAGGTCTACGACCGGCTCACCACGGTGGCCGACACCCTGACCGCTGCCCTCGGCGACGAGCTGGGCAAGGCGGGCGTGCCGCACGTCATCCAGCGCGCCGGCAGCATGTTCAGCGTCTTCTTCCGCGAGGGCGCGGTGGTTAACTACGACGACGCCAAGGACCAGCACGTGCCCGCGTTCGCCGCGTTCTTCCACTCGATGCTCAGCCAGGGCGTGCACCTGCCGCCGAGCGCCTTCGAGGCCTGGTTCCTCAGCGCCGCCCACGACGACGCGGCCGTCGACCGCGTGCTGGCCGCCCTCCCGGCGGCGGCGTCGGAGGCCGCGGCGGCGTTTGCGAGAATCGACGCATGAGCGAGCCGGTGCGCACCGTCGTCCACCTCCTGCGCCACGGCGAGGTCCACAACCCCGAAGGGGTGCTCTACGGACGCCTCGACGGCTACCACCTCTCCGAGCTCGGCCGGCAGATGGCCGAGCTGGTGTCCCGGCACCTCGCCGACCACGACGTCACCCTGGTGGTCGCCTCCTCGCTGATCCGCGCGCAGGAGACGGCCGCCCCCGTGGCCGCCGCCCACGGGCTCGAGGTCACCGTCGACGACCGGGTGGTCGAGGCGGCGAACCGGTTCGAGGGCGAGCGGGTCAACGCGGGCCCGTCGGCCTTCGCCCACCCCCGTCACTGGGGCAAGCTCGTCAACCCGTTCAAGCCGTCCTGGGGCGAGGCCTACGCCGTCATCGCCGACCGGATGCTCGAGGCCATCGAGGCCGCCAAGGAGAAGGCTGCCGGGCACGAGGCGGTCATCGTCTCGCACCAGCTGCCGATCTGGACCGCCCGCAACCGGCTCATGGGCCGGCGCCTCTGGCACGACCCGCGCACGCGCCAGTGCTCCCTGGCGTCGCTGACCAGCCTCACCTACGCCGGCAGCGAGCTCGAGTCGGTGACCTACAGCGAGCCCGCCGGGTCGCTGCTTCCCCAGGCCCACCAGGGGGCCGGCGCGTGAGGTCTGCCGCGCTGGCGCTTGCTGGTGTGCTCGCCCTCTCGGCGGCCGCCTGCTCGAGCGACCCCAACAGCCTCGCCTCCCAGGCCAAGGCCGGCGACCGCAAGGGCTACGTCTCGGGTGACGGCAGCGTCGAGAACATCGCCCCGGGCAAGCGCCAGGTGCCGGTCAAGCTCAGCGGCAAGACCCTCGACGGCAAGGACTGGTCGCTCGCCGACGAGAAGGGCAAGGTCGTCGTCGTCAACGTCTGGGGCTCGTGGTGCGGGCCCTGCGTTGCGGAGGCGCCGGACCTGCAGAAGGCGTGGGGCAGCATCTCCAAGGCCGGCAAGCCGGTGCAGTTCATGGGCATCGACTTCCGTGAGGCCCCCGAGCGCGGCGCCGCCTTCGCCAAGGCCAAGAACATCACCTACCCGTCGCTGACCGACGAGTCCGGCGTGCTCATCCTCGCGCTGCAGGGCAAGGCGCCGACCGTGCCGACCACGCTGGTGCTCGACAAGACCGGCCGCATCGCCGCCCGCGTCAACGGCGAGACCAGCACCTCGACGCTGACCGGGCTCGTCGACGACGTGCTCGCCGAAGGCTAGGCGGGCCTCCTCCCATGCTGTTCGACGTCGTCGACACCGTGACCGCGGGCGCCCTGCCCGTGGCCCTCGCCGTCGCGCTGCTCGCCGGGCTGGTCTCGTTCGCGTCGCCCTGCGTGCTGCCGCTCGTGCCCGGCTTCCTCGGCTACGTCACCGGACTGGGCGACGTCGCCCTCGCCAAGCGGGCCAGGAGCCGGATGCTGCTCGGCGCACTGCTGTTCGTGGCCGGCTTCAGCGCCGTCTTCATCGCCACCACCGCCTTCCTCGCCTCCGTCGGCGCGACGCTGGTCGAGCACCGCACCCTGCTCATGCGGGTCGGCGGCGTGCTCGTGATCCTCATGGCCCTCGTCTTCCTCGGCGCCGGCACCCAGCGGGAGCTGAAGCTGCACGTCAAGCCCGCCGCGGGCCTGGCCGGGGCACCCCTGCTCGGGGCGGTGTTCGGCATCGGCTGGGCGCCGTGCACCGGCCCCACCCTCGGCGCGGTGATGCTCCTCGCGACGACGACGGGGGACCAGCAGGCGGTGACCCGCGGGATCGTCCTGGCGGCGGCATACTGCCTGGGCCTCGGCCTGCCGTTCCTCCTCATCGCCGGCGGCTTCTCGCGGTGGGGCCGGGTGTCGGCCGCACTGCGCCGGCGGCAGCGGCTCATCCAGCTGCTCGGCGGCGCGCTGCTGCTCGCCGTCGGCGTGCTGATGGCCAGCGGCGTCTGGGAGGACTGGACCCGTGCCCTGCAGACCGAGCTCGTCAACGGCTTCCGGACGGTGATCTGACCTTGGCCACCCAGACCCCCCTCAGCACCCAGCCGGCGCCACCCGACGAGCCGGTCAACCAGCCGCAGCTCGGCCTGGTGGGGTGGCTGCGGTTCGCGTGGCGGCAGCTGACGAGCATGCGCACCGCGCTGTTCCTGCTGCTGCTGCTCGCCGTCGGCGCGGTGCCGGGCTCGATCTGGCCGCAGCGCAGCATCGACTCGGCCCGCACCGCCGACTACATCGCGCAGCACCAGACCCTCGGGCCCGTGCTCGACCGGCTCGGGTTCTTCGAGGTCTACGCCTCGCCGTGGTTCGCCGCGATCTACCTGCTGCTCTTCATCTCGCTCGTCGGGTGCGTGCTGCCGCGCACGAGGCTGCACTGGCGCGCCATGCGCTCGACGCCGCCGCGCACCCCCGCCCGCCTCGAGCGGCTCTCCGCGCACGCCACCGCCGAGGTCGAGGCGACCCCCGAGGAGGCGCTGGCGGCCGCGGAGGCGGTGCTGCGCAAGCGGCGCTTCCGGCTGCACCGCCACGACCAGACGTCGGTCAGCTCCGAGCGTGGCTACCTCAAGGAGACCGGCAACCTCGTCTTCCACCTCGCGCTCATCCTCGTCATCGTGGGCGTCGCCATCGGACACCTGCTCGGGTGGAAGGGCGACGTCATCGTGCCGGTCGGGCAGGGCTTCGCCAACACGCTCTCGCGCTACGACACCTTCAGCCCCGGCCCGTGGGTCAAGCCCGAGAACCTCTCGCCCTTCTCCCTCAAGCTCGACCGGCTCGACGCGAAGTTCGAGGAGAACGTGACCGGCCGCGGCCAGTTCGGGCAGCCGCGCGACTTCACCGCGCACGTCTCGGTGGCCGACCAACCCGGCGCCAAGCCCCACGAGGAGACCGTCAAGGTCAACCACCCGCTGGAGATGAAGGGTGCCTCGGTCTTCCTGCTCGGCAACGGCTACGCGCCCGTCATCACCGTGCGCGACAAGGAGGGCAACGTCGTCTACCGCGACGCCACGCCCTTCCTGGCGCAGGACAACAACTACAAGTCCGTCGGCGCCGTGAAGGTCACCGGCGCCACCCCGAAGCAACTCGGCTTCTTCGGCCTGTTCCTGCCCACCGCCGTGATCACCAAGGACCAGGGGCCGACGTCGATCTTCCCCGACGCCAAGAAGCCGGCCCTCGCGCTCGGGCTCTACGAGGGCAACCTGTTCCCCGACGGTCGGCCCCAGTCGGTCTACACCCTCGACACCAAAGAGCTGACCCAGATCAAGAACGCCAAGGGCACCGAGCCCCTGCGCATCTGGCTCGAGCCGGGCCAGACCTTCGAGCTGCCCGGCGGCCGCGGCAGCATCACCTTCGACGGCGTCGAGCGCTTCGCCGGCCTGTCGATCCGCTCCGACCCCGGCAAGGGGCTCACCCTCGTCGCCGCGCTCCTGGCGCTGGCCGGCCTCATCTCCAGCCTCGTCGTGCGCCGGCGGCGGGTCTTCGTACGGGTTTCCCCCGCGGCCGAGGCGGGACGTACCGTGGTCTCCGTCGGCGGCATGGCCAAGGACGACGACGACACACTCACCGAGGCGGTCGAGGACATCCTCGCCGCCGTGCAACGACGGACGGGCACATCGCGATGACGAACGAGACCCTGGCCCAGTACGCCAACCTGGCGCTCTACTCCGCCATGGCGGTCCTGACGGTCGCCATGCTCGGCTACGCCCTCTACCTCGCGGCCCTCGTCCCGCACCGCGACCGCAAGGCGGCGCTCGCCGCCGAGGCCACGCGGAGCCGCGACGAGGAGCTGGTGGGCGCCGGGACGGGCGCCGGTATGCCGGGTGGCCCGGTCGCCGGCCCTGGTTCACCCAGCGCCGCGTCACCTGCTGCGTCGGCGGCCGCCGACGGCGAGGCGGACGACGTGCCCCTGCGGGCCCGCAAGGCCGCCGGCATCGCCGGCACCATGACGTGGCTCACCGGCTTCCTGCTCGTGGCCTCCATCGCGCTGCGCGGTGCGTCGGTGCACCGGTGGCCGCTCGGCAACATGTTCGAGTTCGCCGTCTTCGGGTCCATGTTCACGGTGCTGGCGTTCTCGATCTGGTCGACGAAGCGCGACCTGCGCTGGCTGGGCCTGCTCGTCACCGGCCCGGTGCTGCTGACCCTCGGCCTGGCCATCACGGTCTGGTACACCGAGGCCGCCGAGCTCCTGCCGTCGCTGAAGAGCTACTGGCTGGTCATCCACGTCACCGTGGCCACCCTGTCGGTCGGCATCTTCGCCATCGGCGCCTCGGCCGCGCTGATCTACCTGCTCAAGGACAGCTTCGAGCGCTCCGGGCGGGCGTCGGTGCTCGACCGCTTCCCGCCTGCGCGCAGCATCGAGCGGCTCTCCTACGGCCTGCACGTCGTGGCGTTCCCGCTGTGGACGTTCACCGTCATCGCCGGTGCCATCTGGGCCCGTCAGGCCTGGGGTTCCTACTGGAACTGGGACCCGAAGGAGGTCTGGACCTTCGTCATCTGGGTGGTCTACGCGGCCTACCTGCACGCCCGTGCCACCAGCGGTTGGAGCCGGCAGGGGGCCAACTACATCGCCCTCGCAGGCTGGGCCTGCATCATCATCAACTACACGGTGGTCAACGTGTTCTTCGTCAGCCAGCACTCCTACTCGGGGCTGTGAGATCCGATGGTTCGTTACTCGCTCCTGCGCATCCTCATCTTCTTCGGCGTCATGTCGGCGCTCTGGCTGCTCGGCCTGCGCGACCGTGACCAGCAGATCCTGCTGCTGGTGCTCTCGGCGCTGATCTCCATGGCGATCTCGGTCGTCGTCCTCAGGCGGTTCCGCGAGGACTACAGCCAGCAGCTGGCCGAGCGCCTCGAGCGCCGGGTCCAGGCCAAGCAGCAGCGCGGCGACCTCGACGAGCAGGCCGAGGACGCCGAGGACGAGAGCCGCGACAGCGGCCCCGTCGAATACCGCTAGGCCGGACGGCTCGGCGGCTGCGGGGCCGCAGGGGGCGTCGGGGGCGTCGGCTCAGGTCGGTGCCGGAGCCAGCGCGCTCAGACCGGTGACCAAGCCGGCGCGCTCAGGCGACCCAGAGCCCGGTCGCGAGCAGCACGGCATACGCGACCTCGAAGAGGCCCGTCGCCGCGAGCACGGGCACCAGCGCGAGGCCGGTCGCGCCCGAGCGCAGCACTTGCAACGGCTTCCACGCCACGCCGAAGGCCAGCAGCGCCAGCAGCGCCCACGGGTGGGTGAACGCGATGCCCACCACGGCGAGGAGCGCCACCAGCAGCAGCGCGGCATACAGCAGGCGCGTGCCGCGGTCGCCGAGGCGCACGGCGAGGGTCACCTTGCCCGTCGCACGGTCGGTGGGGATGTCGCGCAGGTTGTTGGCGACGAGGATCGCCGACGCGATGGCGCCCACGCCCACGGCCCCGAGCACGCCGACCGTGGTGACCTTGCCTGCCTGGGTGTAGAGCGTGCCGAGCGTCGCCATGAGCCCGAAGAAGACGAAGACGTAGACCTCGCCGAGGCCGCGGTAGCCGTAGGGGTTGTCGCCGCCGGTGTAGCGCCACGCCGCCAGGATCGCGAGGGCTCCGAGCGGGATCATGATCCACGCCGCGCTCAGGGCGACCAGGGCCAGGCCGACCAGGGCGGCGAACCCGAAGAACGAGAACGCCATGAGCTTGACGTTCTCGGGGTCGGCCTTGTGCTGGCCGACCAGGCGCACCGGACCGACCCGGGAGGCGTCGGTGCCGCGGATGCCGTCGGAGTAGTCGTTGGCGTAGTTGACCCCGACCTGCAGGCACACCGACACCACGAGGGCGAGCAGGGCGAGGGCGAGGTTGGCCTTGTCGACGGCGGCTGCGGCGCCGGTGCCGACGACGACGGGGGCGATGGCGGCGGGGAGGGTGCGCGGTCGGGCGCCCTCGATCCACTGGGCGATGGTGGCCATGGGGGTGCTGGTCTCACTCGGTTGTGCGAAGGGGTGGGTTGCGCCACGACGCTGTGACGGCGGGGTGCAGGGAGCTGCTGGTGGCGGCTCGGCTGCTGGCTACAGGTTACGGAGGAAGTCCGGGTCGTCGTCGGGGCCACGCGGGGCGGAGGGCCGCTGACCCGGTCCGCGGGTGGGCCACTGGCCCTTCGGACGGCCGGCGATGAACCAGGCGAGCGGCCCGGCCACGGCGAAGAGCAGGATCAGGAAGACCCAGACCAGCTTGGGCAGGTTGCGCACCCGGTCCTCCTCGGTCTGGATGCAGTCGACCGCGGCGTAGACCGTCAGGGCGATGCCCAGAAGCCAGGGAAGCACGCGCAGCATGGGTCAATCGTGTCACGAGGAGTCGGCGAGGAGGGCACGCAGGGCGGCCCGGTCGGGCTTGCCGGGCCCGCGCAGGGGCAGCGTGTCGACGACGGCCACCCGGCGCGGCAGGGCATGGCCCGGGAGCGCGTCGCGCAGGGCGTCGCGGACGTCGGCGAGGCCCGGGGCGGGGGACCCGTCGGCGAGCACGAGCGCCGCCGCGACGACCTCGCCCCACTCGGGGTCGGCCACGCCGACGACGGCGCACTCGGCCACGTCAGGCAGCCGCGAGCCGATGGCCTCCTCGACCAGCCGCGGCGCCACCTTGAGGCCGCCGGTGGTGACGAGGTCGTCGATGCGGCCGTCGACGTGCCAGCGGCCCTGCGCGTCGAGGTGGCCGACGTCGTCGGTGGTGAACCAGCGCGTGCCGTCGGGGTCGGTGGTGAAGGCCTCGCGGGTCAGGTCCGGCCGCCCGAGGTAGCCGGCGGCCAGGGTGTCGCCGCCGAGCTGGATCCGGCCGTCGGTGCCGGCCCGCGCCCGGCTGCAGCTGAGCGGCAGCCCGTCGTAGACGCAGCCGCCGGCGGTCTCGCTCATGCCGTAGGTCGTGGTCACCCGCACCCCGGCCTCCCGTGCCCGGGCGAGCAGGGCGGGGGCAGTGGCGGCGCCGCCCACGAGCACGGCGTCGAAGCGGCGCAGCGCCTCGGTGCCCCCCTTGTCGGCGAGCAGGCGCACCAGCTGGGTGGGCACGACGGAGGTGTAGCGGCGCCCGCTGTCGAGACCGGTGTCCAGCCCGGCGTCGAGGCCGGCGGCGGCCTCGGCGAACGCCGCCGGGGTGAAGCCGGCCGACAGGTCGGCGACGACCGGCCGCGTGCCCGCCACGATCGAGCGCACGAGCACCTGGATGCCGGCGATGTGGTGCGCCGGCATGGGCAGCAGCCACTGGCCCGGTCCGCCGAGCCGCTCGTGGGTGGCCGTCGCGCTGGCCAGGAGGGCGTCGCGGGTGAGCATGGCCAGCTTGGGGCTGCCGGTCGACCCCGAGGTGCCGACCACCAGGGCCAGCCCGTCGGGGAGGGGACCACCCGCGTCGGGGGCGGTGGGCGCCTGCGCGCCCGCGGCATACGGCATGACCGCCGGGCCGCCGTCGAGGGCGGCGCGCAGGGCGGGGAGCACCTGCGCCGCGGCGGTCCCGGAGGGGACCTCGAGGGGCTGCAGGCGCGTCACCCGGTCAGGGTATGCCGCCCGTGGCCGCCCGCTGGACGGCGCCCGTCGTCGGCGGGACCATGACTTCTGTGGAGGGTGACTTCGCCGCCTACCTCAAGCGGGTGCAGGCCCACCGCTCGGAGCTGCGCGACTCCGTGGCGGCGGTGGATGACGCCCTCGCCACGCCGGTCGCGCGCCGCGACCAGTGGCTGGAGCGGGTGCACGCGGCGCTGGCGGAGCTCTCGCACGACTTCCGCGAGCACATCGCGCTCACCGAGGGCGAGGGCGGGCTCTACGAGGACGTCGGCCGCACCGCGCCCCGCCTCACCGGCCAGGTGCGCCGGCTCACCGACGAGCACGGCCTGTATGCCGCCCACCTCGACAGCCTGCTGGCCCGCCTCGACGGTGACGGACCGGTCGGCGACCTGCCCACGTTCCGCGAGGAGGTCACCACCCTCATGGGCCAGCTCGTGCGGCATCGGCAGCGGGGCGCGGACGTGGTGTTCGAGGCCTACGAGGTCGACATCGGCGGCTCGGAGTAGCTCAGGTCAGCGGTAGCTCAGGTCAGCGCGACGAGGGCGGTGACCGCCACGGCCACCGTGGCCACGATCTCTCCCATGCCAGCCTGCTTCGGCGAGATGCCGAACGCGGGGGCGACCGCCGCACGGATCGTGAGGAGGGCGAAGACGGCCACCAGGGCGCCGCTCACGGGGATGAGCGCCAGGGTGGCGGCCCCGTGGAAGCCGACCGAGAGCCAGTAGTGGCGTTCGCTGCCGCGCTCGCGGATGAGGGTCTTGACGTAGAGCACGGTGCCGGCGAAGTAGGCCGCGAGCACCGCCGCGAGCAGCCACGCTGTCGCCCAGTGGGTGCCCCCGCCCGCGTCGTAGGCGACCACCGTCATCAGGCAGGAACCCACGGTCGTGGCCAGCCCACTGACCAGCGCCCGCTCGTGGCGGGTCGCGGAGGCGGCGAGACCGATCGCCAGTGGCGGCACGAACAGGGGCGCCCAGACGGCCAGACCGGCGTCGAGCACGAGCACCAGCGCACCGAGCGCCAGCGTGGCGACCCCGTAGGCGCGCACCGGCGGGAGGTAGCGGGCCTTGCGCCGCGACTTCAGCCACAGGCCGGTCGCGAAGAAGGCGAAGTAGCCCACGACCCAGAAGGCGGCCAGCGGCAGGTGCACCCACCGTGGCTCGCTCGCCAGGACGCCGACGAGCAGCGGCGTGGCCAGCATGGCCCAGGCGCCGTGCTGGTTGGGTACCCAGCCGGGCGACCGCTTCCGCCGCGGCTTTGCTGCCGCCTGGGACGTCTGCGCCGGCTGCTGAGCTGCTCTCGTGCTCACCCTGCCATATTAACCCGGCCTGAGCCGTGGAAAATCTGCCGTCGCCGGAGCAGGCGCCGACCCGGTCAGAAGTACCAGGGGAAGGGGGACCAGTCGGGGTCGCGCTTCTCGAGGAACTGGTCGCGGCCCTCGACGGCCTCGTCGGTCATGTAGGCCAGCCGGGTGGCCTCGCCGGCGAACACCTGCTGACCCATCAGCCCGTCGTCCACGAGGTTGAAGGCGAACTTCAGCATCCGCTGCGCCTGCGGGCTCTTGCCCATGACCTCCCGTGCGACGGCGAGCGCCTCGGTCTCGAGGTCGGCGTGGTCGGCCACGAGGTTGACCGCGCCCATCCGGTGCATGTCCTCGGCGGAGTAGGTGCGGCCGAGGAAGAAGATCTCGCGGGCGAACTTCTGCCCGACCATCTTCGCGAGGTAGGCCGACCCGTAGCCGCCGTCGAAGGAGCCCACGTCGGCGTCGGTCTGCTTGAACCGCGCGTGCTCACGGCTGGCGATCGTCAGGTCGCACACGACGTGCAGGGAGTGCCCCCCACCGGCCGCCCACCCGTTTACCACGGCGACGACGATCTTGGGCATGGTGCGGATGAGGCGCTGGACCTCGAGGATGTGCAGCCGTCCGCCCATCACCTTGACCCGTGCCTCGTCGACGGTGTCGGCGGTCTCGCCCGTGGCGTACTGGTAGCCCGAGCGCCCCCGGATGCGCTGGTCGCCACCGGAGCAGAAGGCCCACTTGCCCGCCGACCCGGTGCCCTCCGGTCCCGGGCCGTTGCCGGTGAGGAGCACGCAGCCGACGTCGGGGGTCATGCGGGCGTGGTCGAGCGCCCGGTAGAGCTCGTCGACGGTGTGCGGACGGAACGCGTTGAGCACCTCGGGGCGGTTGAACGCGATGCGCACCGCACCCACCTCACGCGCCCGGTGGTAGGTGATGTCGGTGAAGCCGAAGCCCGGCACCTCCTCCCACGCCGCCGGGTCGAAGGTCTCGCTCACGCTGTTCTGCTCGCTCACCCGCGCGAGCCTAGCCGGGCGCCCGAAAAGCGGTGGTGGGTGTCGGTGCCACGTCGTAGCGTCCCGGCATGGCTCTTCGCTGGTACTCCGTCGTCGTCGACTCCCATGACATCGCCGCCCAGGCTCGCTGGTGGGCCGAGGTCCTCGACTTCGTCATCGTCTACGAGGACGAGCACGAGGTCGCCATCATCCCGAAGCACCTCAGCGTCGACCCCATCACGGACGGGCGCGAGTGGATGAGGCAGCCGCAGGGGCTGGTGTTCGTGCCCGTGCCGGAGGGCAAGACGGTCAAGAATCGGCTGCACATCGACCTCGCACCGCACACCAGCCAGGACCGCGAGGCCGAGATCGCCCTGCTGCTCGACATGGGTGCCACGAGGGTCGACGTCGGCCAGCCCGACGACGTGACGTGGACCGTGCTCGCCGACCCCGAGGGCAACGAGTTCTGCGTGCTCTCCTCCCGCGACCGCTGACGCACGGCGCTCCTGGCGCGACCACTGGTCGCAGGTTCTCCCTCGTCGGGCGACGAGGCGTCTCGAAGGTGGTGTCCGATATGGATCGGTTTGTCGTGAATCGGTAACGTGCTCGGCACTGTCAGCGCCGACTCGAGGAGCCCCTTCATGGCCACCCAGACCTCCGCCCCCGTCGACGAGGGGACCAGACCCACCTGGAAGCTGGTCGGCCCGGGACTCGTGGTCGCGGCCACCGGTGTCGGGGCCGCCGACCTCGTGGCCACGCTGGTGGCCGGCAGCAAGTACGGCTACGCGCTGCTGTGGTGCGTCGTCGTCGGCTGCGTCATGAAGATCGTGCTCGTCGAGGGCGCCGGGCGGTACTCCTTGGCCACGGGGCGCACCATCTACGAGGGCTGGTCCAGCCTCGGGAAGTGGACGCACTGGTACTTCGGCCCGTACATCGTGGTCTGGGGCTTCGTGTACGGCGCCGCTGCGATGGCCGGCACCGGCCTCCCGCTGCACTCGCTGCTGCCGTTCCTGTCGGTGCCCGCGTGGGGCATCCTCTCCGGGCTCATCGGCCTGGCCCTGGTCTGGTGGGGCCACTACGGGCTGTTCGAGAAGATCTGCGCGGCGCTCGTCGGCATCATGTTCGTCACCATGGTGGGTGCCGCCATCATGACCGTGCCCAACATCCCCGAGCTCGTCACCGGCCTGGTGCCGCTGATCCCGGACGGCGGACTGGTCAACGTGCTCGCCCTGGCTGGCGGCGTCGGCGGCACGATCACCCTGGCCGCCTACGGCTACTGGATTCGCGAGAAGGGCTGGACGACCACGCGGCACATGGGTGTCATGCGGCTCGACAACACCGTCGCCTATGTCGTCACCGGCCTGTTCGTGCTGGCCACGCTCATCGTCGGCGCCGAGCTGCTCTACTCGGCGAGCGTCGCGATCAAGACCGGCGACCAGGGGCTGCTCGACCTCTCCAACGTGCTGGCCGACCGCTACGGCGTCTGGTCCGGCAAGGTGTTCCTCGTCGGCTTCTGGGCCGCCGCGATGTCCTCGCTCGTCGGCGTCTGGAACGGCGTCTCGATGATGTTCGCCGACTTCGTGGGCCACGTCCGCGGTCACGGCGCCGACCACCCGGACAGCCGCCTCGGTGGGCGGTACTACAGGGCGTACATCCTCTGGCTCACCTTCCCGCCGATGGTCATGATGTTCCTCGGCAAGCCGGTCTACCTCATCCTCGCCTACGGCGTGCTCGGTGCGTTCTTCATGCCGTTCCTGTCGGTGACCCTGCTCTGGCTGCTGAACACCGACCGGGTGCCCCGCGAGTGGCGCAACAAGGTGCCCTCGAACGTCGCCATGGTGCTGTGCGCGCTGGCCTTCATCGCGCTCGCCGTCAACGAGCTCCAGAAGGCGGTCCGCGGCGCCTGACGTGGTTGGCTGACCTCCATGACTGACCCCGCGCAGCCCGGTCGTGCCGACGTCGACCTCGACGCCGTGCTGACCGGGCTGCGCGTCGTCGCGATCCCGATGCGGGTCCGCTTCCGCGGCGTCACGCTGCGCGAGGCGGCCCTGCTGCAGGGTCCGGCGGGGTGGGGGGAGTTCTCGCCGTTCCTGGAGTACGAGCCGCGCGAGGCGTCGCGGTGGCTGGCCGCAGCCGTGGAGTCGGCCTGGCGGGGCTGGCCGGAGCCCCGGCGCGACTCGGTGCCGGTCAACGCGACGGTGCCCGCCGTGCCGGCCGAACAGGTGCCGGCGGTGCTGGCCCGGTTCGACGGCTGCCGCACGGCCAAGGTCAAGGTCGCCGAGCGGGGACAGACGCTGGCCGACGACGTGAGCCGGGTGGCGGCCGTGCGCGACGCGATGGGTCCGGCGGCACGGGTGCGGGTCGACGCCAACGGCGCCTGGGGCGTCGACCAGGCGCGCTACGCGCTCGGAGCGCTCGCGGCATACGACATCGAGTATGCCGAGCAGCCCTGCGCCACCGTCGCCGAGCTCAAGGAGCTGCGGCTCGCCCTGGCCCGGGCAGGGATCGACGTGCCAGTCGCCGCCGACGAGTCGATCCGCAAGGCGGAGGACCCGCTGCTCGTGGCGCGGGAGCAGGCGGCCGACATCGTGGTGGTGAAGGTCGCGCCGCTCGGGGGCGTGCGACGCGCTCTCGAGGTCGTGCAGGAGTGCGGCCTGCCGGCGGTGGTCTCCTCGGCGCTGGACACCTCGGTGGGCATGGCCGCCGGCGTGGCCCTCGCCGCGGCCCTGCCCGACCTGCCGCACGCCTGCGGGCTCGGCACCGTCGCCCTGCTCGAGGGGGACGTGGCGACCGACCCGCTGGTGCCCCGCGGCGGCGAGCTGCCCGTGCGACGAGTGGCCACGGACGAGGGCCTCCTCGAGCGGTGGGCTGCGCCGGCCGACCGGCAGGCGTGGTGGCGCGAACGCGTGCGCGCCTGCTGGGCCGAGCTGCAGCGCACCTGACCACGGCATCCCGTGGGCCGCGTGCGGCCGGCTCGGCGTGCCGACGACGACAGGACGGGCCCGGCTCCGGCCAATACAGTCGGGACCGTGAACATCGTCTTCGTCGAGCCGAACTTCCCGGCGAACCAGCGACGGTTCGTGCACGCGCTCGCCGCGGTCGGTGCCAACGTGATCGGCGTCGGCGAGTCCGACGAGTGGGCGCTCGGCGACGAGCTGCGCGGCGCGATGGGGGGCTACCACAAGGTCGGCTCGGTCACCAACGTCGAGGAGATGACCCACGCGGTCCGCCACATCCAGTCACAGCTCTGGGTCGACCGGCTCGAGGCCACCGTCGAGGCGCACACGATGCCGGCGGCGCAGGTGCGCGAGGCCACCGGCATCCCCGGCACCAGCGTGCGCACCACGTGGCTGTGCCGCGACAAGCCGTCGATGAAGGAGGCGCTGCGGCAGGCCGGGGTGCCGACGGCCGCGTCGGCAGCCATCGAGTCCGCGGCAGAGGCCCACGACTTCGCCGAACGGGTCGGCTACCCGCTCATCCTCAAGCCCCGGGCGGGCGCCGGCGCCCAGGGGACCACGCGAGTGGACTCCGACCAGGAGCTGGACCACGCACTCGGGATCTTCGGCGGCGAGGGGGCCGCCTCCATCGCCATCGAGGAGTTCGTCGAGGGGCACGAGGGCTTCTACGACACCATCGCCGTCGACGGGCACGTCGCCCACGACTGGGTCACGCACTACTACCCGAACGTGCTCGAGGCCATGCGGTACCGCTGGATCTCGCCGCAGTTCGTCACCACCAACCGCATCGACGACGCGCCCTTCTACGGCGAGGTGCGCGAGCTCGGCCAGCGGGTCATCGAGGCACTCGGCATCGGCACGTCGGCCACCCACATGGAGTGGTTCCACGGGCCGAAGGGGCTGCGGTTCTCCGAGATCGGCTGCCGCCCACCGGGCGTGGGCTGCTGGGACCTGTACTCGGCGAGCAACGACGTCGACGTCTACCGCGAGTGGGCCCACGTCATCACGCACGGCACCACCGACCAGCCGATGCGCCGGCTCTACTCCGCCGGCATCGTCGCGCTGCGCCCGGACGCCGACGGCCAGATCCGCGGCTACAGCGGCATCGAGGAGATCCAGGCCCGCTACCGCGACTGGGTCATCGACGGCCACTTCCCGCCGGAGGGCCAGCCGACCCAGCCCGTCGAGGCCGGCTACATGGCCAACGCGTGGGTGCGCATGCGCCACCCCGACTACGACACCCTGCGCGGCATGCTCGACGACGTCGGCCAGACGATCCACGTCTACGCCGGCTGACCCGTGCCCGCCGCCACCGTGCTGCTGGGTCCGCAGCGCTTCATGACCACGGCCGGCTCGACGCTGCGCGCGCTCGCCGTCGAGGGGCCGGTCGCGACCATCACCGCCGGGTGGGAGGAACGTGAGGACCAGGACGGTGAGCTGGGCGAGGTGCTCGACGGCCGCAGCCGCAACCTGAGGCTCTGGCACCGCACCTTCGACGTGCTCGGCAAGGACGAGCGGTTCGCCGCCGCCGCGATCGCGTTCCGCGACCGGCACGACGAGCTCCAGTCCTTCTACCGGCTGCGCCTCGAGGGTGCGCTGGAGACCGTGTATGCCGTGCAGCGCCGGTCATCCACACACGGCACCGCCGCGGCGGCGCTCGACGACGCGGTCGCAGCCGTCCGGCACCTCGACGACTGGTACTCCGCCCAGCTGAAGGACCTCTACCGCGAGTTCGACGCGCAGGCGCCCGCACAGGAGAGCGAGCTCATCGCCTGGCACCGCGGCGAGCTCGCGGGGATGCTCGCCGACAGCGCCGCGCTCGTCATCACGGGCGGCCACGTCGGCTCCCTGCTGCGGGCGCTGCGGCTGTTCGCCCTGCCGATCAGCCCGGAGCTGCCCGTCATCGCCTGGTCGGCCGGCGCGATGGCCCTCACCGACAAGGTCGTGCTCTTCCACGACCACGCGCCGCAGGGCTCGCACGAGGCGGAGGTCTACGACCGCGGCCTCGGGCGGGTGCCGGGCATCATCGCGCTGCCGCACGCGCGGCGCCGGCTGCGGCTCGACGACAAGAAACGCTGCGGCGTGCTGGCCCGCCGGTTCCCGCACCACCGGCTGCTGCTCCTCGACGACGGGACCTCCGCGGTGTTCGACGGCGGCACGTCCGTGGCGTCCGGCGGTGAGGTGGGCGCGGGCGGCGAGCACGCGGCATACGGGCCCCTCCCGCACGGCGTGCGGGTCCTGACCACCGACGGTGTGGTGCAGGAGGTGGTGGCCCCGTGAGCGAGCGGCGGATGGCCATCAACCGGCTGCGCGACCGGCTGCCCGTCGACGCGGCCGCCGTCGACCGCTTCGTCGCGCGGCACGGCTCGCCCATCGTCGAGGGCGAGCGGGCGACGTTCCTCTTCCGCGGTGAGGCCGACGGTGTCTCGGTGCGGCACCGGGTGGTCGGGCTGCCGGACCCGCTCGAGATGCGGCGGGTCGAGGGCACCGACCTGTGGGCGACCAGCATGGTGCTGCCCGAGGGGTCCCGCGTCGAGTACCAGCTCGAGACCCGCCACGGCGAGCACCACGAGCGGTTCAACGACCCGCTGAACCCGCGGGTGGCGCACAGCCCGATGGGGTCGAGCTCGGTGTGCGCCGCCGTCGGCTACGCCATGCCGGAGTGGGTGCACCACGACCCGGAGGCGCGGCCCGGCGAGCTGCACGAGGAGGTGGTGCGCAGCAAGGCCCTGCGCCGCGAGCAACCCGTCCACGTCTACCTGCCGGCCCGGTTCCACCCGGCCATGCGCTACCCGCTGCTGGTGGTGCACGACGGCACCGACTACCTGAACTTCGCAGCCATGAAGACGGTGCTGGACAACCTGATCCACCGCCTCGACGTCGCGCCGCTGGTGGTCGCGTTCGTGCCGCCGCGCGACCGGCTCAAGGAGTACCCGAACCACGCACCGCACGCCCGGTTCATCGCGCGCGAGCTGGTGCCCCTGCTGACCGATCGGCTGCCACTGCTCGACGCGCCCGAGGGCCGGTGCCTCATGGGCAGCAGCTTCGGCGGCATCGCGTCGCTGTCGACGGCGGTGCGCTACCCGGGCATGTTCGGTTCCCTCCTGCTGGAGTCGGCCTCGCTCGTCTTCACCGACATCGGCTTCGAGCACGGCGGCGGGCCCTACTTCGACCCGGTCGTGAAGTTCGTCAACCGCTACCGCGCCCGTCCGACCCGGCCGGTGGAGCGGGTCTTCATGTCGTGCGGCACCTACGAGCCGCTCATCACGCCGAACCGCTCGATGGTGCCGGTCTTCCGTGCCGCTGGGATGACGGTCAACTACACCGAGGCCCGCGACGGCCACAACTGGGAGAACTGGCGCGACCGGCTCCGCGAAGGCCTGTCGTGGGTGTTCCCCGGGCCGCAGAAGTACGTCTACGAGTAGGAGAGACCCGTGAAGGTCACCGAGCGCTGGTTCTCGCACCGCATGCACCGCGACATCACCCTGGTGCGGTGGGGCCACTTCGGCACGCCGGTACTTCTCTTTCCGACGGCCGGGGGAGACGCCGAGGAGGTCGAGCGCAACCAGCTGCTCGCCCACCTCGCGCCGCTCATCGAGGAGGGCCGGGTCAAGGTCTACTCCTGCGACAGCGTCGCCGGCATGGCGCTGGTGCGACGGGAGGGGTCGCCCGAGCACCGGATGTGGCTGTTCAACCAGTTCCACGACGCGGTCGCCCACGAGGTCGTCCCCGCGATCCACGCCGACGTGCGCGGAGCCCTGCCGATCGTGACGGCCGGTTCGTCGATCGGGGCGTTCAACGCGCTCGCGATGACCTGCCGGTTCCCACACCTGTTCGGCGCGGCGATCTGCATGAGCGGTACCTACCGGCTGGAGACGCTCATCGGTGGCCCCGTCACCGAGGACCTCTACTTCGCCTCGCCAATGCACTTCCTGCCCGGGCTGGAGGGTCCCCAGCTCGACGAGCTGCGGCGGCGGTTCGTCGTGCTGGCGTCGGGCACCGGCGAGTGGGAGGACATCGGCGAGGCCTGGGCGATGGCGCACGTGCTCGGCGCCAAGGGCGTGCCCAACCGGGTCGACGACTGGGGGCCGGCGTATCCCCACGACTGGGCGACCTGGTGGCAGATGCTGCCGGTCTACCTCGACGAGCTGGTGCCGTGACGGGCGCGCATGACCTCCGGGCGGCCCTGGCCCGCGCGGTGCACGACGGTATGCCGCGTGCCCGCGCCGACCTCGAGGACCTCGTGGCCTTCCGCTCGGTCGCGAACCCGGAGATCGAGCCGGCAGACGAGTGCCACCACGCGGCCGCGCTGGTCGCCTCCCTGCTGGTGGAGGAGGGGTTCACCGACGTCGACCAGCTGCCGGCTCCGGACGGCTCGACGGCGGTGGTCGCGCGCAGCGCCGCCCCTCCGGGCGCGCCGACCGTGCTGCTCTACTCCCACTACGACGTCGTGCCGGCCGGCGACCCGCAGGCCTGGGAGACGCCGCCCTGGCAGCTCACCGAGCGCGACGGCCGTTGGTACGCAAGGGGATCCGCCGACTGCAAGGGCAACTTCGTGGCGAGCCTGCTGGCACTGCGGGCGCTCGCGCACGTGTGTGGCGAGTGGCCGGTGGGCGTGGCCGTGCTGTGCGAGGGCTCGGAGGAGCAGTCGAGCGGCGGCACGGAGGCCCTCGTGCGCGAGCGGCCCGAGCTGGTGCGATGCGATGCCCTCGTGCTCGCCGACACCGGCAACGTCGAGCTCGGCCTGCCCACGGTGACGACCTCGCTGCGCGGCACCGGCAGCGTGCTGGTGACCGTGCGCACCATGGAGCGGCCGGCCCACTCCGGCATGTACGGCGGCGCCGTGCCCGACGCCCTGCAGGCGCTGCTGATGACGTTGGCCACCCTGCGCGACGAGACCGGCGAGACGACCGTCGACGGCCTCGACCACCACGGCACGTGGCAGGGCGCCCCGCTCGACGAGGAGCGGCTGCGCGCCGACGCCGCGCTGCTCGAGGGCGTCGACCCGCTGCCGGGTCGGGACGCCGGCCCTGCCGACCTGCTGTGGGCCCGCCCAGCCGCCACCGTGCTGGCGATCGACTGCCCACCGGTCTCGCAGGTGACAGCGGCGGTGCAGGGGGAGGCGCGGGCCGTGGTGAACCTGCGGGTGCCGGCCGGCACCGATGCCGCGCACGCCCAGCAGCTGCTGACCGACCACCTGGTGCGCCACACGCCCTTCGGCGCCCACGTCGACGTCCGCCCGGTCTCGCTCGGCCAGCCGTTCGAGGCACGCACCGACGGCCCGGCATACCGAGCCATGACCCGCGCCATGCGCGACGCCTTCGGCCGCGACGTCGTGACCACCGGCCAGGGTGGCTCCATCCCGCTGGCCACCGCCCTCGCCGAGCTGCTGCCCGACACGGAGATCCTCCTCCTCGGGGTGGAGGAGCCCGGCTGCCGCATCCACGGACCCAACGAGAGCGTCGACCCCGACGAGCTGCGCCGCACCGCGCTCGCGCAGGCGCTCTTCCTCGCCGACCTCGGCGGGCTGCTGGAAGGAGACGACCGATGAGCGTGCGCTGGGTGTGGCTGTTCCTCGACCTGCCCGAGCGGGACTTCGACACGGCCGTGGAGTTCTGGCGGCAGGTGACCCGCACCGAGCTCTCCGCGTGGCGCGGGGAGCACGGCGAGTTCGCGACGCTGCTGCCTACTGAAGGGGACCCGTGGCTGAAGGTGCAGCGCGTCGGCGGCGAGGGCGGCATCCACCTCGACCTCGACGTCGACGAGCCGCTGCCGGAAGCGGCGGAGCGCGCGGTGTCACTCGGCGCCACGGTCGTCGGAGACCTCGGTGACGTCATCGTCTGCCGCTCACCGGGTGGGTTCGTCTTCTGCCTCACCCGGTGGTCGCCGGACCCTCTCGCGCGCGGCCAGGTGCGCGCCGGCGTCGAGAGCCTCGTCGACCAGGCCTGCCTCGACGTCCCCTCCAGCCGGTATGCCGCCGAGCTCGCCTTCTGGTCGCAGCTCACCGGGTGGGCGGTGGACGACCCCGACCCCGACGACGAGTTCGCGCGGCTCGCCTGGGTCGACGGCACACCCGTGCGCTTCCTCCTGCAACGGCTCGACGAGGAGGAGGGGACGGTGCGCGGACACGCCGACCTCTCCGCCGTCGACCCGGCGGCTGAGGTGGCGCGGCACTGCGGCCTCGGGGCGCGCGTGGAGGGGCCGGGCGACGGCTGGACCGTCCTGCAAGGGCCTGCCGGGCACCGCTACTGCGTCACCGAACGGGACCCGCGGCAGGGGCCACCGGGCGCACACTGAGAGGAGAGTCCGGGCACGGGGGCCGGGGCCGGGGAGGTCAGGGGGAGCCATGCGCACGACGATCATCTGGGCTGCGCACCCCGACGACGAGGTGCTGTACACCGGCGCCTACGTCGCCATGTGCGTCACGCGAGGCGACCGGGTGGTGCTCGCGGCCGTCACGGACGGTGAGGGTTCCGGGGCGAAGCCGAGCAGCTGGACCGTCGACGACCTCAAACGGGTGAGGACGGCGGAGCAGCGTGCTGCCTGGGAGTACCTCGTGCGGACCGCCGCCGTCGACATCCGCCGCCTGGGCCAGCCGGACGGCTCCGTCTCGTCGAGCGTGGTGCAGGTCTACGCGTCTGCGCTGGAGAAGATCTACGCCCCGGACGTCGAGCACTACATCTGCGGGCACGCGGCGTCGGCGCACCCGGACCATAGGGCCATCGTTGCCGGGGTCAGGGCAGCCGCCGTGCGGGTGCTGCGCTTCACCCGGGCGCCGGACGAGACCGCCGGCGGGACCACCTACACACCGACGGGCGCCAACCTCACGGCCGTGCAGCTGGCGGTGGGCGCGTACCGTGCGTTCGGGCAGACCAGCGTGCCGGGAGAGTTCCAGGCGTTGCGCACCATCGGCTACGTCTCGCGCGCCTTCGCCCAGGTGACCTGAGGCGGTCGGGCGCAGGTTCGGACATGCCTGTGGCCCCGCCGGTGGTGGGCGGGGTGTGGGGCGGGGTCACGCTGGCTCCTGCGCCGCACGCCTGGCGAGCAGCTCGTCGTAGGAACCCGGCGTCAGGTCCCACTCAACCCGTTCCCCGAACGACCCCTGCACGACTCGGCCGGCCAGACGCCGGCTGTGCACGATGGTGTGGTGCCGCTCGCAGAGCAGGGCCCCGTTGTCCAGGTCGGAGGGGCCGAGGTCGGCCCAGTGCACCAGGTGGTGGGCGTCGGTCCACTGCGGCGGTGCCCCGCAGCCGGGGTAGGTGCAGCCGCCGTCGCGCAGCCAGAGCCGTTTGGTCTGGGCGTCGGTGAAGAAGCGTTTCTCGATGCCCCAGTCCATGACCTCGCCGTCGGCGCCGAGGACGATGGGGATGACGGACCCGTCGCAGCACAGCCGTCGAACGGTCTCGGGGGGCAGGTGGGTGCCGGCATCGAGCCCACCGAGGGTGGTGGCGGCCCCGAGCCGGTCCTTGAGGTCGTCGTAGCTCATGGTGAGCAGCAGGGTGGTCTTGTTGGTCTTGCCGACCTCGTCGCCGGCCGCGACCGCACGGCGGACCAGGGTGAGCAGG